>NZ_CP033824.1:4800000-6089457 GCF_003812845.1 Klebsiella sp. FDAARGOS_511
GCGCCCATTTAGCGTGTCGGTCACGGTGCCATATACCGACGTTTGGACACATAAGCCGGTTCAGTTTTATCCAGGTAAGCACCCATGCGAAAAACCTGCCGATATGCTTCAGCAGATCATTTCTGCAAGCACTCGGCCAGGGGATGTCGTCGCTGATTTCTTTGCTGGTTCGGGGTCCACACTAAAGCAAGCTGCTCTGCTCGGGCGGAGTGGAATCGGTGTTGAACTGGAAACCGAGCGATTTGAACAAACGGTCAGCGAAATGCGCAATTTGCTGGTTTAGCTCAGTTGGTAGAGCGCCTGCCTTGTAAGCAGGATGTCGGCGGTTCGATTCCGTCAACCAGCACCAATTCAGCGCCATTAGCTCAACCGGAGAGAGCAATAGCCTTCTAAGCTATCGGTTTCAGGTTCGAGTCCTGAATGGTGCGCCAGATAATGGCCTGACCTGATGACGGGCTCATAATCCAATCCATCAGGGCGTTGCGCCAACAACGCAACAGGCCGCCAGATATGGAGCGCGGGCATTATCGCCTAAAATAAGTCCTCCCCGGTGCCAGATTGATCACCTGGCCGTCGGCTCCACGAAACGGAGCGCACAACAGGTAAGAGTACATGGATGAAGCTTTGACTTACTCTATCGTTGACTGGTTTCTTTTTCGAATGTAAATTAAATTCATGTTCAGTTTTGGGAATGAAGAGGCGGCTCCCAAAAAATAACCGCCAAGTTGGTCACTTCGGCTTAGGCCTGGGACTCCAACCACGTCGGCTGAGAGGTCGGCACTCATTTAGATCCAGTCCTCATAGGTAACGGATCTTTGAGTTCAACTCGCTTGGTTTCAATATCTCGGATACCTCTTGTTTTGTCATAAAATAACCAGATATTGAATTTCCTTTCCCTAGGCCACGTGTCATAAGTAAGAGCATCCCACCCAAGGTTTTCAGCAATTTTTGCAGCTAAAGTGACTTTGGCTTCAGAAGATATCTTTCCTTGGTATGCGCTCATGATTGCGCCCAGGAAGAAGTCAGATATTTGAATATTTTCAGATGATTTTGAATCTTTGGTAACGACAGAGGTGATGAGATTCTTTGTTCCATGTTGAAGGAACAGCATGTTATTGGCAATCACATGAAACGCTTCATCGGCCTTCTTATACCGAGAGGCAATCGGATCAACCTCTACACGAAAGCTGCAATCTCGTTCTGGGTGAGCTCGTAAGATACTTGAAATTTTACTTGTCACTAATTTGGTAAAATGCTTTCGCATGGCCAGATCATAATCGCCATTATGGAAGCTTTTATTAACTATTGATTTTTCAACAATAATACAGTGAAAAGCGAGCCATTGATGTTTAAAAAAAAGCTCGATCAAATCTATGTGAAACGGAAGATATTTTTTAGAATTGGCTTTTTGCCACTTAATTTCCTGAAAATACCCATGTTTCTCACGGACGTCACGGATTAATTTCGCAAAATCACCACGGCGTTGGTATTTCATCCATAGACTACCAAAGCCATAAAAACGTTGCCCATCAATACCCGATTCATCACAGGCAACATGCCAAATTACTCGACCAGGGTTATTTTGCTCAGCCATACGCTTAAGTCGCTTACAAAAGAGAAATGAGTGATATTTAATCACAAGCGTAACCCATTGATAAAGATCGTTTTACTAATATCATGAGCGCTATCCCTTACCTTAGGGCTAAACCGGGCGGAAGCCGCCGGATAAACGTAACCGGCACTTAAATGGCAGCGGGGCCAGCGTCTGAAGCTAATCCCGATCACGATGCGAAAACTACATGTCCCAGCTGCACGCAAAGTGACTAAAAGGCAGGGCCACAATTTGAATCTGCGACAACTTAGGTTGGTCGCTCCGTATCAGTAAGCGGATCCACTAGGCTCGCATTTGCGGGCCTTTTTCGTATCTGCGCCACGCTCGGCGTTATATAACCACAGAGCCTTTCAGGGGTGAGCCATAGGGAATAGTCAGTGTGACTGTCTCTGTGGGCTGATCATTCCTGAGCGCTGGCTCACCCGCTAAAAGGAAAGTCACTATGTTTGGTATTTTTAAAAAGAAAGCCCGTAAAGCCGTTGTTGAAGTGAAAAAAATGGAAAACCGCGATGCTGTAGAAGCCACGGTCTGGGGAGCGTACTCGATTGCATACGCCGATGGTACCTGCGATGCAAAAGAGATTGCAGTGCTGGAGAAGACTATTTCGGCCCTGCCGGCATTCGCGCCATTTGCTGGTGAAATTGCCCAGATGAGTTCGAATATTCGCGCTCGTTACGAAGCATCGCCGCGTTCAGCCAACGCTCAGGCGTTGCGCGAACTGGCTGATGTTGCCGGGACGGATGACGCTGTCGATGTTCTTTGCCTGTGTCTTGATGTAGCAGATAATGACGGTATCGGGGAAGAAGAAGAGAAACAGCTGAAGAAAATTGCCCAAGCTCTGCAACTTCCTCTGGACCAGTACCTGTGATCGGTAAACTTCGCTGGGCCGCAGCCGGGGTGCTTTTGTTTCTGGTGGTTGCTATCGACTTCACCAGCAAAATGATGTCAATCCTGGCTGATGGCGTGCTGGTAGCCGGGGTAATCGCTTTGCTCTGGCCCCTTATTAGAGCCAGTGATTAGCACTGTGCAAAAGGCATCGTAATGGTGCCTTTGACAGAGTGTCAGTTATTGACGCCGCCTATGACTACATCCTAAATTATCCGTGTGGTGAATCCCCCTATGCGGAGGGGCGTCCAACTAATAGAGCGAAAGCCCTGTGAATACCACGCGAGTGATGTCTGTTGGGGCATGCTCACCGGGAGGCACCCGGCACCACATCTAATCGCAAGTAAGTAAACCGAACATCTTGTTGGGTTTACTCATTCTCTTTGGCAGACTATGGTTAATTACAGTAACGACATTAAAGGGAATGTTTTTCTGGTAAATCGGTAGCTCGGACTATCAGGAACCTTTCTTTATCGTTACTCCTCGAAAGCCAACTTTTTCAGCCCGCTCTCAAAGCGGGCTTTTTTTATTCCCCTCGTTCATGAGAGGACTCACAGCAATAGAGGGGGCTAAATGTCCGATCCTGTCTCTGGTACTTCAGTTGCGGCCGGCGGCCTGATGGGGGCTAGCATGTTCGGTCTGGCTACCGGAATAGATTACGGCGTTGTTTTTGGTGCGTTCGCTGGGGCTGTTTTTTACGTGGCCACGGCAGCTAACATATCCCGCGGTAAGCTGGTGGCATACTTTATGACGTCATTCATTGTTGGTGTTCTGGGCGCCGGTCTGGTGGGTTCCAAGCTTTCAAGCTGGACTGGCTACAGCGACCGTCCGCTTGATGCGTTGGGAGCCGTATTAATATCAGCGCTTATCATCAAAGTTCTGACGTTTCTCAACAGCCAGGATCTAAATAGCTTGTTCAATATGCTGACCCGGTTCCGGGGAGGAGGTTCAAGTGGTAAATGATCCTTCAGCGCTGGCTAATGCAGTCATTTGCGCCGTCATTGTGCTGGCATTGATGTTCTACCAACGAGGTAGTGCGAGACACCGTCCGGGCATATCCGTTCTGGCTTATCTCATGGTGCTGGTTTATGCCAGCATCCCTTTCCGTTTCCTGTTTGGCCTGTACGAGTCATCCCACTGGCTGGTTGTGCTGGCGAACATTCTTATCTGCGGCGCGGTTCTCTGGTTCAGGGGGAATGTGGCGCGACTGGTTGATGCACTGAGGCACTGATGAATAAATCACAATTCCAGAAGGCGGCTGGTATTAGCGCCGGGTTAGCTGCGCGCTGGTTTCCGCACATTGATACAGCAATGAACGAATTCAGCATCACTAGTCCACTCGATCGGGCGATGTTCATAGCGCAGTGTGGACACGAAAGCACGTCATTTACCCAACTGGTTGAAAGTTTTAACTATAGCGTTGCCGGCCTGGCTGGTTTTGTGAAGGTGAAGCGCATCACGCAAGACCAGGCAAACACCTTAGGGCGTAAAACTTACGAAAAGGTTTTACCGATCGAACGTCAACGAGCGATCGCTAATCTCGTCTACAACAATCGTTTTGGCAATAAGGCTGCGGGCGATGGCTGGAAATACCGCGGGCGCGGAATTATCGGGATCACCTTCCTCGAAAATTATATGAAGTGCGGTAATGCACTGAAACTGGATTTAGTCAGCAACCCTGAGTTGTTGGAGAAAGATATTAATGCGGCACGCAGCGCAGCTTGGTTTTACACATCAAATGGGTGTTTGAAATACCCCGGAGATTTATTGCGGGTGACCCAGATTATCAACGGCGGGCAAAACGGCATTGATGACCGACGCGCCCGCTTCCTGAAAGCAAAATCGGTACTGGTGGGATGATCATGGGAATAGAAGCTATCGCGGGGCTGGTGGTTGTCATTCTGGGCGCTATCGCTGGCGCGTTCGGCATTGGCCATGCGCGAGGCACCAGTAAAGCAGAATCGAAAGCCAGCCGGCAGCGCACCGAAGAGAAGGCGGCCGCCAGCGTCGCCGCGGCAGAACGTAAAGCAGAAGCCATTAAAGGGGCCAGCGATGTTGAAGAGAGCGTTAAGCGTATGCCTGATGACGATGTTGATCGCGAGCTGCGCGAAAACTTTACCCGCCCCGGTGGTGGTTGATACCGCGTGCAGTTGGGTGCGGATCATCTACCTGACTGATCACGATATCGACGCGCTGGACAGGCAAACGAAGCGCGACATTCTGGCGCATAACAAATCAGTGCTGGCGAACTGCCCGCAAGGTGCAAGCAAATGAACATCAATAATGTTAACGCCGCTTCAATCTTATGCGAACAGCTTAGGGAACTCGAAGCACAACGCGCAATCGTCGTCCGTGGGGAAGGGCTAGGTGTCACGATTCAGAGTCGTTATCAGGATGATGCCTTTGTTAATGCAGTACGCAGTAGCGTCACTGGTGAGCTTAGCCGACGCATTGGTGCGGTAAAGCATCAGCTTGCTGAACTCGGTGTAACGTCATTTACCAAAGAGCAGTAGGTATTACAGGAGCCATTCTGCCGAGTGGCTTCGATAATGCTCCCCACATCGCACAGAGGTATGACATGGTCGAAATTACCGACGCCCAGCAGATTCGCCTGAACCTGCTTTCAACCCTGAACTATGACACTGCCGCCGCAAAAGTCGCCGTAGAATTTGTTCAGGATGATCCGCTTAAGTATCAGCTTTTCATCCAGCAATACAGCCGTGTCACATCAGAGACTGAAGTGGTAGCAAAGACGATGAAAGCTGTGCAGGAAGCAACTGAAGCGCTGCCGCTCTTCGATACCAGCGCTGAGCAAGCGAGCTAAGACATTATTAAGGTCGCTCAGGCGGCCTTTTCATGGGAATTTTCAAATGAGTAGAAAATTACCTAATCCACCGCCAAAGAATTTCGTGAGACCAAAGCCACCACCGCCGCCTCCGGCAGTCGCACGATAAATTAAGCGCTTCGCACGCGCATATGAAGAGAGTCTTTCAGCTGTGAGCCTGGGCAAACCGTTAACTTTCGGCGGCCTTGCCGTGCGACAGGCTCACGTCTAAAAGGTAACGCTCATGAAATTCCAGGTCGCAAAGGTCTATCGCTATGGTCGGTTTATGGGTTACGGAATTGCAGTAGACGGTAATCTTATTGATGGGCAGGTATCAACGACAGTTGATACCGATGCGAAAGGCATTCCCTTAATAACTGCAGTTTTTAATATGAATAACGAGCATGCCGAAAACCAAATCACCATCCGCTTAGACGACGAAGTAGATTCACAAAAGGTTGATTTGATCAAAAAGGCTGTAGCTGAAGCCGCCGCTTGCAACTACCGAACGGTGGTTAACTCAGTTATCAAGGGGTGAATGATGCGGGTCATTATTGACGGCATTGAGTATATGCCCGCGGCAAATGGAAACTTAAGTGTCGGAATTGCCATAAGCACCCACCAGCGCCCAGAGGTATTGAAGCGAGCTATTGAGCAGCACATGAAGTATCTGCCCTCCGGCGCGCTGGTGGTTGTCATCGATGATGGTTCCAAACCTGCCGCTGTCGTCCCCGATGGCGTGCAGCTGCTCCGGCATGAAACATCTCTGGGCATTGTTGCCTCGAAGAACGCCAGCTTATCTGCGCTGATGGATGCCGGGTGTGAACATCTTTTTCTGTGGGATGATGATGCCTGGCCCATAGCCGATGGCTGGCATCTTCCCTACATCGAATCACCAGAGCCTCACCTGGCTTACCAGTTTCTTGATCTGGCTGGCCGCAATAAGCTGAATGACATTGCGGCGCTTTACTGTGACGAACAGCATGTGGCATATACCGGGCAGCGTGGCGTGATGCTTTACTACCACCGCAGCGCCATTGAGAAAGTAGGTGGATTCGATCCGGTTTACGGCCGCGGCATGTACGAACACAGCGACCTTGCCCTGCGCATCCATAACGCCGGGCTGACTACCTGGGCTTATGCCGATGTAACTGGCTCCGAAAAGTTGATTCACTCTCTCGATGAGCATGAAGCTGTAGAGCGTTCGGTACCGCGTCCAGACCGACAGGCGCTGGTGGAACGTAACGTGAAGATCCACAACGAACGGCGAGATGCCGGGTTTACTGGTTACGTTGAGTTCCGGCAGCAGCGCGACGCGGTAATCACAACGTTGCTGACCAGTCAGCCTGACCCGCAGCGCGGTAGCCGAATGCGGCCTGACCCGGCGGCGTTGACCACCTGGGCTAAATCAATCCGGGGTGCTGATGCCGTAGTGCTGGCCGACCAGCTAACCTCCGCTCCTGATGGCGCTCAGCTGGTGACGGTCACGGATGTTGCAATGAATGTCTATTTCCGGCGCTGGCTGCACATCTGGCAGCATCTTCGTGAGCATCCTGAATATCGGTTCGTCTGGTGTACCGATGGTACCGATGTCGAAATGCTCAGCGCGCCGTGGGAAGAAATGATTTCCGGTAAGGTCTATGTTGGTTCAGAACCTAAGACCTATGCCGACATCTGGGCAAAGCAGAATCATCCAGAGAGTATCTATCAGAAGTTCATCGACGCGCACAGCAACGATGTGATGCTTAATGCTGGTCTTCTGGGTGGTTCCCGCGCTGATGTAATGTCGTTCGCTCACGGCATTATCCGTCTTTACTACCGGATCGAGAGTTATCGTTTCTGGAAGAAAGAACAGGCGAATGCCGCTGTAGGGGACATGATTGCCTTTGGCATCGTCGCTAAATCATTTGGCGATCGGATAGTAACCGGCCCGCGCATCCACACGGTGTTTAAGTCGGATGGTATCGGTAAGGAGTGCGCCTTTTGGAAACACAAGTGAAGTTTGCGGTGGTAGGGCATCACTCAAGAGAACCTCAGGCACGAGCGCTGGCTTACCAAATTGGACCGACCGCCCACGTTATGATTGACCCCGGTAATCATGGTGCAGCATGGAATCATCGGCGTGCTCTGGAGTGGGCTGCTGAACAGGATTGCCGTGTGGTAATCATTGAGGATGATGCGATACCAGTACCGCGCTTTGTGGCCCTGATTGCTGGATGGTTAGAGCGCTTTCCTGACGCTTTATGCTCTTTCTATCTTGGCACTGGACGCCCGCCGCAGTACCAGTTGCAGATTGTCGAGCGGTTGATAATGGCTGACAAGATCCGCGCCGATTACATCACACTGCCGCGACTGATTCACGGCGTCTGTTATACCGTACCGCCGCAGCATATCGGTCGGGTGCTATCCCGCTGGGACAACAATAAGCCTGCTGATTATGCAGTAGGTGATGCATACGGCGGCAGCGTCATCTACCCATGTTACTCGTTGGTTGACCATGCCGATGCTGAGCCGGTAGAGCGCCACCCTGATGGTTCATCCCGGACTGAACGCCGCAGAGCCTGGAGGTTGCATGGCTAGATTGAAGACATTGCAGCCCAGGCTGAAAGCCATCGACACCCGTAGGATAAAGCCGGTATTTGGCGAGCAGAGACGTGTAAGCGGCAGCGCAAGGGTAAGCCTGAAGCGGCGCATTTATGCGCGTGACCGCGGGCGTTGCTGCATGTGCGGCCGTGTCGTAGACCTTCACGATAGCGAACTGGATCACCGGGTCGCGTTGCAGTTCGGCGGCGATAATGGAGAGCGCAACCTCTGGACGCTCTGCATTGAATGTCACTCAGGTAAGTCATCGCGTGAAGCCTCGACGGGACAACCAGATGGGGAGGCCCTGAACCATTCCATCAATGATGACGACCAGGAGCCTGACATCGTGGTGATCTGACGTCAATTGATAATGTTTCTCAATATTGCTCAATGTTGATTGAATTTGAAATTATTTCAATTCAAATGATATCGATTATCATTTCAGATAGGGGGGGGAGGGGAGGGTGTTAACCTCGATCGCCCTGGACACCGCGCCCCCTCTCACGCACAGAAAAAATTCCCTTTTGGAGGGTGTAAACATGTTAACAGCGCAAAAGCGGAAATTCGCTGTCGCGCTGATGTCCGGTATGTCTCAAAAAGATGCGGCAATAAAGGCGGGGTATTCGGAGAAATCCGCACGGTCCAAGGGGTCGCAGCTTGCAAAAGACCCGGAAGTCATCGCGTTTATAAGTCGAAAAAAACAGGAAGTCATCGAGACAGACGCCGTACCTACCTACGGTAAAAAGGTTTACACCCCACCAGTAAACTCGCCCCAAAAAAAAGAGGGGGTGGTAGCGTCACCAGTGTTCCCTGCGGTTGTCGGCGAGTTTGACGATCCGCTTCAGTTTCTAATGGCTGTGATGAACGACTCCACTGAAGACATCGACACCAGGAAGGATGCGGCCAAAGCCATGCTGCCTTACGTTCACCCCAAAAAAGGGGAGACGGGCAAAAAAGAAGCGCGTAACGCTGCGGCAAAAGCAGCCGCAGGCGTGAGCAAGTTCGGGTCCATGGCACCGCCAAAGCTGGTGGTAAACAACAAAAAGGGGTAATCCATGGCGCAGTGGTCCACGGCCTGCACCGACTGGGAGAATCGCCTCATCGACGGCGAGTCCATTATTCCGCCGCCAATATTTGCTGACCAGGCTGAACAGGCGCTGAGTATATTCCGAGAACTTCGTGTGTCAGACCTGCCGGGCAAGCCCACCTTCGGTGAGTGTTCAGAGGCGTGGGTGTTCGATTTTGTAAAAGTTATCTTCGGCGGGTACGACGCCGAGACCGGTAATCAGCTGATCCGTGAATACGGCCTGCTGATATCGAAGAAGAACACCAAGTCGACGATTGCCGCTGGCATCATGCTGACCGCGCTCATTCTCTGCTGGCGTGAGGATGAGGAGCATCTCATTCTGGCACCGACGAAAGAGGTGGCCGACAACAGCTTCAAACCCGCCGCCGGCATGATACGCGCGGATGAAGAACTGACGGATATGTTCCAGATTCAGGATCATATCCGCACTATCACCCACCGGGTGACGCGAAATACGCTGAAAGTGGTGGCCGCTGATACCGACACGGTCTCCGGGAAGAAATCAGGCCGGATCCTCGTCGACGAACTCTGGCTTTTCGGCAAGCGTGCCAACGCAGAGGCGATGTTTATGGAGGCTCTTGGCGGCCAGGTATCGCGTAATGAGGGCTGGGTTATTTACCTTACCACGCAGAGCGATGACCCGCCAGCGGGCGTGTTTAAGGAGCGTCTCGATTACTGGCGTGATGTGCGCGACGGCAAAATCAGCGATCCTAAAACGCTGGGCATCCTCTACGAATTCCCGGACAGCATGATCCAGAGCAAGGCCTATCTGCAGCCTGAGAACTTCTATATCACCAACCCGAACATCGGGCTTTCCGTCAGTCCGGAGTGGATTGCCGATAACCTGCGAAAGAACCAGGCGAAAACTGACGGCACGCTGCAGCAGTTTCTGGCAAAGCATCTCAACATCGAGATTGGCCTTAACCTGCGCAGCGACCGCTGGGCAGGCGTCGATTTCTGGGAACAGCAGGCGCAGCGTGTCAGTTTTGAAGATTTATTACGACGCTCAGAGGTGATCACCGTTGGTATAGACGGCGGCGGCCTTGATGACCTGCTGGGTGCCTCTGCTGTTGGGCGTGATGCCAAGACAAGAGAGTGGCTCTGCTGGTGTCATGCGTGGGCACATGAGATAGCGATCCGCCGGCGTAAAAGTGAAGAGTCCCGATTTAACGACTTCGTGAAAGCTGGAGACCTGACCATTGTGAAGCGCGTTGGACAGGACACGGAGGAGGTGGCTGAATACGTCAGCCGTATCTACGAGGCCGAGTTGCTCGACAAGATCGGTATTGACCCATCCGGTGTCGGGCAAATACTCGATGCGCTGATTGAGGCGGGAATTCCCGCCGATGCGGTAGTTGGGGTCAGTCAGGGCTGGCGCCTTGGTGGAGCGATTAAAACCACCGAGAGAAAACTAGCTGAAGGCATATTGATACATGGTGGTCAACCAATGATGGCGTGGTGTGTTGGAAACGCCAGAGTTGAGCCGAAAGGCAATGCCATTCTGATTACCAAACAGGCCAGTGGTAAGGGGAAGATTGATCCGCTGATGGCATTGTTTAACGCCGTTTCTCTCATGGCCCTTAATCCTGAACCGGCTAAAAAAGATTACCAGGTATTTTTCGTATAACAAACATGTCAGCTAATGACCCGCTCAGGCGGGTTTTTTCATTTCTGGAGGACAGTAAATGACGCTTAAGCGCGCCTGTACCCTCATGACGGTGAAGTCGGTAAACGAGGATGATCGGATTATTACCGGCATCGCCTCCACACCGTCACCAGATCGTGACGGTGACATCATGGAGCCAGAGGGGGCGAAATTCCGTAGTGACACGCCGTTCCTCTGGCAGCACGACCGCTCGCAACCTATCGGCACATGCACACCAAAAATGGTGAAAGAAGGATTGCAGATCACCGCAAAGCTGGTGAAACCAACCTCTGACATGCCGTCGCAGTTGGTTGCCCGTCTTGATGAAGCATGGGCATCAATAAAGGCGGGTTTGGTTCGGGGGCTGTCTATTTGCTTTCGGCCTATCGAGTACTCATTCCTGGATGAAGGCGGTATCCGCTTTTTGTCCTGGGACCTGCTTGAAGTCTCGGCGGTGACTATTCCTGCAAACGCAGAATGTTCCATCCAGACCGTTAAATCTTTCGATCGCCAGCTTCTTGCCGCGTCTGGCATTGAGAAGCCGGTAGTGAAAACCTCTAAAACCGCTGGCGCTACAGCAACCAATACCAAAAAAGGAATCAATTCGATGAATATTTCAGAACAAATTAAGAGCTTCGAAGCGAAGCGTTCAGCGCTGGCAGCCTCACTGAGCGACATCATGAGCAAGGCAGCAGATGAAGGCCGTACGCTTGACGCAGAAGAAACCGAAAGCTACGACAACACATCTACCGAAATTAAGGCGGTTGATGAGCATCTGAAACGCCTCCACGACATGGAAAGCAATATGGCATCGACCGCTAAACCGGTATCAAAAGCCGCCAATGGCGAAATCACCACGGTTAAGACGGGTGTGCCAGGCATTATCCGTGTCGAACAGAAGCTGGAAAAAGGTATCGCCTTTGCCCGCTTCGCGAAAGCGCTGGCCGCGGCTAACGGCAGCCGCTCCGAAGCGCTGGAGATTGCCCGTAAACAGTATCCTGATGATGCGAAGCTTCACCATGTACTGAAGGCCGCCGTTGGGGCAGGTACCACAACCGATCCTACCTGGGCGGGTGCGCTGGTGGAATATCAGGACTATGCGCAGGATTTCGTTGAATTCCTCCGTCCTCAAACCATTATCGGTCGATTTGGTCAGGGCGGCATTCCGGCCCTGCGCCAGGTGCCTTTCAATATCCGCATTCCGGCACAGACCTCCGGCGGTTCAGCGAACTGGGTAGGGCAAGGTAAGGCCAAGCCCCTGACCAAATTTGACTTTGAGTCGATCACGTTCAGCTTTGCCAAAGTGGCAGCTATCGCGGTACTGACTGACGAACTGATCCGCTTCTCCAACCCGGCCGCAGATGCACTGGTGCGTAACGCGCTCGCCGAAGCGGTCATTGCCCGTCTGGATACGGACTTTATCAACCCGGCGAAAGCTGAAGTCGCTAACGTTTCTCCTGCATCTGTCACTAATGGTATTGCTGCGATCCCGTCCACTGGCAGCCCGGATGACGATGCTGCAGCCGCCTTTGGGGTTTTCGTTGCAGCTAACCTGCAGCCGAATGGCGCTGTCTGGTTGATGTCCAGCACTACTGCTCTGGCATTGTCCATGCGTAAGAATGCGCTGGGTCAGAAAGAATACCCTGATATGACGCTTCTTGGCGGTACCTTCCAGGGTCTTCCGGTCATTGTATCCCAGTATGTTGGTAACCAGCTTGTGCTGGTGAACGCACCGGATATTTACCTGGCAGATGATGGTGGTGTTGCAGTGGATATGTCGCGTGAAGCATCGCTGGAAATGGAAAGCGAACCCACCGGCGATAGCATCACCCCGACCGGCACCGAACTGGTATCCATGTTCCAGACCAACAGCGTCGCTATTCGCGCTGAGCGCTGGATCAACTGGAAGCGCCGCCGTACAGCAGCGGTCGCGGTTATCTCTGGTGTGAACTACAGCTCAAGCCAGGGCAGCTAAACGGCGGAAGGAGGGCGGGGGAAACCCCGCCGTATTGGATGGCAAAAATCAGATATCTGCAACGTACCCATGACTCGATACCGGGCGACGTGAAAGCCGTGGACGATCGGTGCGCAAAGGTGCTGGTGCTGCTTGGTAAGGCTGAATATTGCACCGTCGTGCGTACCGATGGCAAAAAGAATAAGCGAAAAGCGGAGAATGGCTAATGTGGAATCCTTTCCGGAGAAAACAGGGAAATGAAAAAGCCCTGCAGCAGCCTGCCAGTCGTGGAGGCTGGAACCCGTTATTCAGCTTTATCCATGAGCCGTTTGCTGGGGCATGGCAGCGTAACCTTGAAATCAGGCAGGATACCGTTCTTTCTTATTATGCTGTCTTTGCCTGCATATCGCTGATTGCGAGTGATATTGCCAAAATGCCGCCGCGGCTGATGCGGCGCGACTCAAAGGGAGTCATGCAGGAGGTAAAATCAGGGGACATTCCGGCGTTATACAAAAGGCCAAATGCCTTTCAAAACCGGATCCAGTTCTTCGAGAACTGGCTGAACTCTAAACTGTGTCACGGAAATACGGTGGCGTTAAAAATCCGCAATAACGCCGGAAAAATTACTGAACTCAGGCTACTTGACTGGAACAAGGTTACCCCATTGGTGGCGGATGATGGATCTGTCTTCTATCAGATAAACCCTGATAACATGACCGGTATTGAATCGTCAGTTACTGTTCCGGCGCGCGAGGTGATTCACGATCGCTTCAACTGCCTCTTTCATCCTCTCATCGGTTTGTCACCCATTTACGCAGCTGGGTTGGCGGCAATGCAGGGCCACCATATTCAGGAAAACTCCGCCTTTTTTTTTCGTAACGGTGGAAAGCCCAGCGGCGTGATTGAGGTGCCTGGTTCCCTCACTGAAGAAAACGCCAAAACAATAAAGGAAAACTGGGACTCCGGATATTCTGGCAAGAATGCCGGCAAGACCGCCATTCTGAGTAACGGGGCTAAGTACAATCCCACAACGGTATCTGCTGCTGATGCGCAGACCGTCGAACAACTGAGTATGACGGCACAGATCATCTGTTCTGTGTTTCACGTTCCGGCCTATAAAGTTGGTGTTGGCGAACTGCCCACTCATGACAATATCGAAGCGCAGGATCAGCAATATTATTCGCAGTGCCTTCAGTCGCTCATTGAGTCGATAGAGTTGCTTCTGGATGAAGCCTTTAATCTTGATGGCGAAACGGGTACGGAGTTTGATGTTAATGCTCTGCTGCGCATGGACAGTGAGCGCCGTATCAAGTCTCTCGGCGAAGGCGTAAAAAATACCATCCTGACACCAAATGAGGCGCGCAGGAGTGAAAATCTACCTCCTTTACCTGGCGGTGATGCGCTTTATCTTCAGCAGCAAAACTTTAGCCTTGAAGCGCTGGCGCGACGTGATGCCTCTGAAAATCCATTCGCTAAAACTGCCTCATCGCCACCCGCAACTGACGACGCAAAGGCTATGTCTGAGCATGAACTGACGGCGGCAAAAGCTATGCTGAGAGGATTGTTAGCAAAATGAATGAACGTGAACTTTCCCTTATCAGGGCTCTTGGGGAAGAATTTTCCCTGGCGCTTGGCGAACTTCGTCAGTCTTTCGAAAGAAGCCTCAGTGACTATCAGCGGGCAACGAACGAACAACTGACCCGGCTCTCTCTTGAAGTTGCGACCCTCAAGGACTCTCCGGCGCCTGACTTTACAGCACTGCTGGCGGAAGCAGTGGCATCATTACCGGCTCCCGATATTCCCCAGTTGCCGGATATCGGCGCTATGGTCAGCGAGGCAGTGGCCGCCATGCCTGTACCGCAGGACGGTAAAAGCGTGACGCCGGAAGACGTGCGGCCGCTGCTGCAGGAGCTAGTTACCGCGGCAGTGGGCGAAATCCCGGCCCCGCGGGACGGCAAAGACTACGATCCTGCGGCGCTGAAACAGGCGGTGGACGATGCCGTCAGTGAAGCTTTAGCGGAAATACCCCTGCCGCAGGACGGTAAAAGCGTGACGCCGGAGGACGTGCGTCCGCTGCTGCAAGAGTTAGTCACGGCGGCAGTGGGCGAAATCCCGGCCCCGCGGGACGGCAAAGACTACGATCCTGCGGCGCTGAAACAGGCGGTGGACGATGCCGTCAGTGAAGCTGTAGCGGAAATACCCCTGCCGCAGGACGGTAAAAGCGTGACGCCGGAGGACGTGCGTCCGCTGCTGCAAGAGTTAGTCACGGCGGCAGTGGGGGAAATCCCGGCCCCGCGCGACGGCAAAGATTACGATCCGGCGGTGCTGAAACAGGCGGTGGACGATGCAGTCGCCGCGTTGCCGCCGGCGCAGGACGGACGTGATGCTTTGCAACTGGAAATACAGCCTTTCATTGATGAAGGTAAAAGTTATCCGCGCGGATCTTATGCCACTCACAACGGAGGCCTCTGGCGTTCGTATGAGAAAACCCATGGTATGCGTGGCTGGGAATGCATCGTTGATGGTGTATCAGATGTTGATATCAGCATGAATAGTCAACGCAATTTCACTGTTACGGTCAACCGAGCAAGTGGAACGAGCGATAAAAAAGCTTTCGATATACCGGCTATGGTGTACCGCGGCGTATTCAAATCGGGCGATGAGTACCTGCCTGGCGATACGGTTACATGGGGTGGTTCACTCTGGCACTGTGACGATCAGACGCAGGATAAGCCAGGTGAAACAGGCTCTAAAGGCTGGACTCTGGCCGCCAAGCGCGGACGGGACGGGAGGGATAAAGCGTGATTGAGCTTGTAACTTTACCCCAGGCAAAAGAGCATCTGCGCATTGACGATGACGCAGGTGATGCCGATTTGCTCCTGAAAATTCAGGCCGGTAGTGCTGTGCTGCTTTCCTACATTCAGGGAAGTCGGGACAAGGTGGTTGATGGGGATGGGAACCTGATTCAGGGTGAGCCTTTATTGCGAATGCAGGAATCCCTTCTCAGACTGCTTGGCTATCTCGATCGCAACCGCAACGGCGAAGAAGAAGAAAAACTACAGCAGGGTGAGCTGCCTTTCTCAGTAACGATGCTGATCTACGATTTGCGTCGGCCAACGATTATTTGAGGTGGTATATGGCTTGCTCAGGTTGCGCCCGGCGGCGCGAGTGGATAATAAAGTGGACGAAAATAGCCTATGAACGAGCAACAGGTAAACGCGCTGATAGCGGCGCTGAGAGAACAAACCGCAGCACAGAGAGAGCAAACGGCCGCGATAAACCGACTGGCTGAATCAAATACGGCGCTGTGTGACATCATTATCCAGTCTCTGGCCGATGAACCGGAAGAGCCTGCGGAGGCAATCACCTATCTGAGTGGAAAAAGCAGGGGGTAATATGCAGGCTGGAAAACTTCGACATCGTGTCGTTCCCCAAAAGTTTATTTCGGTGCAAGACCCACAGACCGGCGAGATTGTGAAAAAATGGGTAAATCTGGTTCAATTTACAGATGATAATGGCATTTGGGCTGAAGTTTATCCATCTTCTGCAAGGGAATTTACTGCCGCCCAGGCAACCCAGAACGAGATAACCACCAGGATCACAATCCGTCGGCTCGACGATATTACCCCTAAATGCCGCATCTTATATCGCGGTAAAATATATAACGTTGAGGGCGTACTCCCTGATCCGGTTAGTGGGCTGGAATATTTAACGCTGCCCTGTTCAGAAGGATTAAACGATGGCTGACGGTGTTGAATATAAGCTGACCGGGGTTGATGAATTACTGGGTAAGCTTGATTCAATCACCGATGATATGAAGCGTAAGGGAGGGCGAGCGGCTTTAAGGAAAGCGGCCAATGTTATTGCTAACAGGGCAAAGGCAAACGCCAGAAGGCTTGATGATCCCGAAACAGGGCGAAGCATAGCTGATAACATTGCAGTACGCTGGAATGGACGCGAATTTAAGCGTAACGGCAATCTTGGATTCAGAATCGGTGTTCTGCATGGCGCCGTACTGAAAAGGCATCCTGATAAAGCAAAAAACGCCCCCACCCCTCACTGGCGCCTTCTGGAATTTGGAACGGAAAATATTCGCGCTCAACCAATTATGCGGCCAGCTGCTGAAAACGGTGCCGAGGAGGCTATGAACACTTTCGTTGAGGAATATGGGAAGTCCATCGATCGAGCTATAGCCAGAGCTGCCAAGAAAGGAGGTAGAGGATGATCGCACCTATCTTTAACGTTTGCGCTGCCAGCCAGGAGGTAACCGCGCTAATCGGTTCAAATCCACTCCGACTTTACCCATTCGGTCTGCAAGATGACAATATCGTCTATCCCTATGTCGTCTGGCAAAACGTCAGTGGAGAGCCAGAGAATTACCTGGACAGGCGCCCCGACGCAGATAGCTACACCCTCCAGGTAGACGTCTATTCGGTTACTGCTTTATCGGCACAGGCAGTAGCAATGGCGCTGCGTAATGCCATAGAACCACACGCCTACATCACCCGATGGGGTGCACAGAGCCGTGACCCGGAAACAAAACGCTACCGTTATTCATTCGACGTTGACTGGATAGTTAAACGTTAATCAACAAACCTTCCAAACGCCGGCCCTGAGCCGGTTTTTTATTTTCGGAGATAACTATGTCTGTGTTAACGCAGGGTACCCAGCTGTACGCGCTGATCCGCGGTGTTATTCATGAGATTGAATGCATAACTAATTTTAACCCCGGCGCGAACCCGGCAGATCAAATCGAAGATACCTGCCTGAGTGAACGTAACAGCCGAACGTACAAAAAAGGACTCCGCACCCCTGGCCAGGCGTCGGTAACCATCAATGCCGATCCTGATAACGAATCGCATTACCTGATGTGGCAACTTGCAGAACTGGACGAATACCAGGATGAGCTTATTCAGTGGGCGATTGGCTGGTCTGATGGCGAGTCTATCCCGACACTTTCAGCTGGTGAAATGGAACTACCGACAGATCGCACCTGGTATACTTTCCGCGCCTATGTCAGCGATTTCCCGTTCGACTTCCAGGCTAATGCAGTAGTGGCTACCGCGGCCACAATGCAACGCAGTGGTCCTGGACTCTGGGTCCGCAAAGTCCAGCCAGGTAGTTAAGACAGAGCCTCGGCATAGTCCGGGGCTTTTTTATACCCGCAACAAATCGCGCATTCGCGTGCGCTTCTTCCAGCAAGAGCTTTCCGTAGTGTGAGTCTGAGACAGGGCGGTGGATTTCATCGTTCCGCTCTTGGCTGCCCATGTCTACGCGAACAGGCTCGCACCACAGAAAGGTAAATACGATGAAATATCCAACCGTATCAGTAAACGGCGTATCCGTTCGTGTCGACGATGAAGGGCGCTATAGCCTTAATGATCTCCATGCGGCCGCCGTGGCAAATGGGGAGGCTACAGAGTCACAGCGACCAAGCGTATTCCTCAGAAGCGCCCAAATAAAACGCTTTATTAAGGCGCTACAATCCAAAGCACTAAAAAGTGCTTCGGAACAAAATCAACCGCTTAAGGTAATGAAAGGCGGCTCAGAATCAGGAGCGTGGGGAGTTGAACTGCTTGCCATTCGCTACGCTGCATGGATTAAGCCGGAGTTCGAAATTGAAGTTTACGAGGTGTTTCGAACGGTTGTCCGCATGGGGATCGGCGCCATGTCCCGCCTGAACAAAATCGACCATATCATCAACACCGAAACCAAAGCGATTAGCCAGTGCGCCAGCCAGATGGCTAAATGGGGCGTTGGCGGCCGCAAGCAGTTACTCCATGCGGCGCGAGATCGGGCCGCCGATGAAGTGCAGTTGTATTTGCCAGGTATCGCATAAATTTGGAATAGCCCACTCAGGTGGGCTTTCATTAACAGGAGACAACATGCAACTTACTCTCGATACGTTAAAAGAAACTGGGGCCTTTACCGGCCGCCCGGTAGAGAAAGAAATCAAATGGAAAGGTCGTGACGGGAAAGAGCATATCGCAACCGTCTATGTGCGCCCGATGGGTTACCACACCACAAAAGCCGACCTGCTGGCTTATAAGGGCAAATCAGATCCGGTGGCTGGCCGTATTGCCGCCCATATCTGTGATGAGGAAGGCAAGCAAATCTTTACTGAGGCAGATATTCTCGGAACTGCATCTGAAGACCGTGGCGCGCTCGACGGGCCAATTGTTATTGCCTTACTGGCTGTGATTCAGGAGGTCAACGATCTGGGAAAGACTACGAACTCACAGGAGAAGACGAGTTCTGGTGTGAGTTAGTCATGAACGGCATCGGTGGGCGCACAATTGCGGAGGCTCAGGAGCGAATGAGTCTCCGTGAGTTTCAGATATGGGTAAAGTACCGCAATAAGTATGGTCAGCTTAACAGCATGATGCGTACCGAGTGGGGGGCTTCACTGGTGGCCTCCGTGCTGGCGAACATCAATAAGTCAAAGAATTCGCCGCCGTTCAAGATTAGCGACTTTGCGCCGCACATCAACGAGCCCACATTATCGCTTGAGGAAGCCATGAAAGCCTGGGACTGATTATTGTTTTTGTCTTTTAAAAATCCTGCTACCCTTTTGGTAACTATTATCACGAGGGAATGATATGAAGAGTTCAGGGCAGTTGTTATCGTTGGCAGGTGTAATTCTTGCGGTTTACTCATTGTTCTTTATGGATGTGAGTGTTGAAGTTGGCGATGGAACAAGAGTTAATAACATTGGGCTAATTGCTCAACAGCAAAATTATTTATTAATTGCGATTGTTCTTTTTCTTGCTGGGGTCGTTATTTCCTTCTCAGGTAGAAAGAAGTCATTGCCAGACGTGGATTTTACAAAAATAGAATCATGCTCGGCAGATGACTTTGTATCTTTGAAGGATGGTGAACCATTCCTGAATATGTTGGCTGTAGACAATCTAGCAATGATGTTTTTAAAAAAACATGGTTCAAGAAGCGTTAATGATATCCTTTTCATGAATATGCCTTTAATCGATAGGTTAGAACAAGGTCTCCCTGAATCAATAAGGAAAGATTTTAAAACTAACCTTGAAAGGAGGTTAAAGGACAATTGTTAAAATAATTCCCGCTAAAAGCGGGTTTTTTTTCACTTGGAGAATATATGGCTGGCAAGTCACTGGGAACTCTGACTATCGACTTGGTTGCAAAAGTTGGTGGATTTGTTTCAGGGATGGATAAAGCTGAGCGCGCATCAGCCAAGTGGAGTAAGCAGGTTCAAGATGATGTAGCAAAGTCCAGCGCTGCACTCGCAGGTATAGGGGCAGCAGCTATTGCTGCTGGACTAGCTGTTGGCGCCTCCGGATTTCAATTACTGAAATCAACGTCCAAGCAAATAACAGAAACTGATCGCTGGGCGAAATCATTACAATTATCAACCCAAGAGCTTCTCGCTTGGCAGTTTGCCGCTGAAAAAGCTGGTGTATCCGGTGACCAAATGGCTGATATCTTCAAGGATATTGGCGATAAGATTGGCGATGCGGTGTTGAATAAATCTGGTGAAGCCGTTGATGCGCTCAACGCCCTTGGATTATCTGCCGAAAAACTATCAAAGGTCAGTCCAGATAAACAATTGCTTGCTATAGGTGAATCTCTAGGAAAAATTAGCACCAATGCCGAGAAGACAACAATTCTTGAAAGTTTGGGGAACGACCTTTCAAAATTGCTTCCTTTGTTTGATAACAATAACCAAAAGCTTAAACAGTTTATTGACCTTGCTAAAGATTATGGTGTTGCTCCGGATCCATCCTCTATTGAAGATTTAGTAAAGATAAATCAGCTTTTTGAAGATATGGAGGCTCAAGTTGCAGGGCTCAAAATTGAGATTGCTGCAGGATTAGCAAAAGTAGATCTAACTCCTTTACAGAGCTCACTAGATAAGCTCCATGATGTACTGACTGATCCTGTAGTTCTTCAAGGTATTTCTGATCTAGTATCGGAAGTTGCTCAACTAGCCGGATGGCTTGTAAAGGCTGCTGCTGGGGCGGGTCAATTAGCAGCCAGCACCGGAAATCGTTTTGCGGCGCTTAGTGGTAAGATAGACCTCTCGAATATAGATCAGGTTAATGAACGTATTGCATATCTGCAAAAAAGCCTTGAAGGGAAGAAAGGTTTTTACTCTCAAAGTGAATCAATGTTTGGCTGGATTACTGGGGTAGATGATAGCGCAAAAGCCCTTAATGATGAGTTGCTGTCTCTTTTAGAAACAAGAGATAAATTCTCTAAAGCGAGTAATTCGGTGTTACCTCTTCAGGCTGCTACTGTAGGTTCGAATAATCCTTTTGCTTTGCCCCCCGGTGGTACAAATGGCAAACCGGTTAAAACACCTGTAAATAAAACTGACAATGCCTTTAAAAGTAGATTTCTGGACCTACAGAAACAAGCCGCACTTATTGAAACAACTGGTAAAAAAACAGCCGAAGTCACAGAGCTTGAAAAATTAAACTTTGATATTACCAGCGGTAACCTGAAAAAATTATCAGAAGACCAAAAAGAACAGCTTCGCACTGCTGCAAAGGTCCTGGATTCCAAAAAACAAGAGCTGAGACTTAACCAGGAGAACGCAAAGGTTGCAGAATATGTTTCCGGATTAGAAAAACAGAATAAACTAGTTCGGCAAGGTTTCGACAACCAAATTGTTGGCCGTTATTCTGGAAGCCGTGAGCGTTCACGCATGCAGGATAATAATGATATCCAGCAGGATTTTGCTTCTCGACAAGATGACCTTTTAAATCAGCTCCAATCTGGAGATATAGACCAAAGTCTTTACGACAAAAAGAAAGAGGCATTGCAAAATTCTCTTGATGAGAGACTTAAAATACAGGAGGAATATTATAAGAAGCAGGATGAGTTACAAAATGATGGTGCTGCTGGTTTTATGTCCGGGCTGGCAACGCAAATAGAAGCATCAATGGATTTATACACCAACATGCAGCAGGTTGGTGCACAAGCATTTAGTAGCTTAACGGATATGATTATTGACTGGGCAGAAACCGGAAAGTTAAACGTTAAAGATTTTGCTTCGACATTTCTGCAATCTGTCGGTAGCACACTTCTTTCTTATGCTGCTGCCCAGGTTGCAATGGCGGGGTTGCAGGCTTTTACAGCAATGATCGGCGTGCCGTTCGTTGGCCCCGAAATAGCTGGTCCGGCCGCAATAGCCGCAGCGGCGGCTGCTGGTGTACTGGCGATCGGTGTTGGTGCAGCCCTTCAGGGACAGGCTCACGACGGTATCGACTCAGTACCTGAAACCGGAACATGGCTACTGCAAAAAGGCGAGCGAGTTACTACTGCTAAAACCAGCGCAAAGCTGGATGCCACTCTGGATAGGGTCGCGACTCAGTCAACCGGAAGCGGCGCTATTTATTCGCCTACTATCAACATCCCAATAAATGGGAACCCATCCGATGCAACTTTGGCGCTGGTGCGTAAAGCAGCAGATGAAGGGGCTGAACGGGGATATCGAAAGGCGGTGAACTCAGTTGCAAGTGGGAAGGGTGATTTGCACAGAGCATTAACCAGCAAAACTAACTCAGGGAGGAAAATCGGCTGATGGCTATCACCTCAACGCTTTACTATCCCTCCGATTACCTGCCAGGCCCTCTTAAAGATAGTTTTGGTTTAACTCCAGTTTCTCCGCTGAAACGGACCTCGATGGTAACCGGCCGCGCGCGGCAGAGGCGTGCTTATACCTCGAC
This sequence comes from Klebsiella sp. FDAARGOS_511, assembly GCF_003812845.1. Taxonomy (NCBI): domain Bacteria; kingdom Pseudomonadati; phylum Pseudomonadota; class Gammaproteobacteria; order Enterobacterales; family Enterobacteriaceae; genus Klebsiella; species Klebsiella sp. FDAARGOS_511. Next base: position 4,822,295 of record NZ_CP033824.1, read on the forward strand.
ACCAACCCAAACAGATCTGGCTTGGATATTTAATGATGCGCAAGCCCAGGCCTTTGAGGCGTGGTTTCGCGATGTGCTATCTGACGGGGCGGCCTGGTTCAACATACCGTTATTAACTCCTGTAGGGCTTAAAAATTATGTATGTCGCTTCACGGACATTTATAAGGGACCCACTCCAGAGGGTGGGTTTTACTGGAGATATACGGCTCCTGTTGAGCTATGGGAGCGCCCATTACCTCCGGCTGGATGGGGACATTATCCGGAATGGATAGTCGGCAGCTCGCTGCTCGATATTGCGCTGAATAAGGAGTGGCCGAAGCATGACGCAGATTAACCGCCTCTACGCTAGCAGTGGGCCAGAGGTGATCATTGAAACGCTGCAGATAACAATCGGTTCTGATGTTCACTACCTCTGCCAGGGTTATGAGGATATTACCGCGACGACGGAGAACGGCGAGACCGTAACGTTTACCGCCTGCGCGATGGATATTGCGCTGCCGGCGCGTAACGAGGACGGCACGCAGGACCTGAGATTCGCTCTGTGCAATATCGACGGCGTTGTGTCCACGGCGATCCGCAATGCGCTGGCGAACCGTCTTCCGGCGTCGCTGACTTACCGGAGTTATATCTCCACAGATTTAGTGGCGCCCGCGGCGGTGCCGTATACGCTGCAGGTCAAATCTGGCTACTGGACGGCGACAGAGGTACAGATCACCGCGGGCTATATGAATGTCCTAGATACAGCCTGGCCGCGATACCGTTATACGCTCCCTTTATTCCCCGGTCTGCGTTACATCAGCTAAGGAATCCCAATGTTTAACCCTGAAAAATACCTTTCAGTCACCTGGCTGAAGGGCGGTCGCACGTACCCAGAACTTGACTGCTTCGGCATTGTGAACGAAATCCGGGCGGACCTTGGACTGCCTCTCTGGCCTGAGTTCGCCGGGGTGACCAAAGACGGCGGTGGGCTCGATCGAGAAGCGCGCCGGATGATGCTTTCTCTGGAGCGCTGCGAACCGTGCGAAGGTGCCGGGGTGGCCTGCTATTCCGGTTCAACCGTCACCCACGTCGGTATCGTCGTCAGTATCGGTGGCCTGCTGCACGTGGCGGAATGCAATCCGGGAACGAACGTCACCTTTCTGCCGTTGCCGCGATTTAAGCGGCGATTTGTCAAAGTGGAGTTCTGGCAATGACCATTCGTTTTTACCCGTCGCGGCTGCCCGGTGAACCACTCGAAACGCATGAGCATGGCGTTACCAGCATTCGCAGCTGGCTGGTTGCCAATGTCGAAGACTATGAGGATCGGGATGTTCCACCACTGGCTATTGAACTCGATGGCCAGCCGGTACCACCTGGCGAATGGGCGTTTTGCATCATCCGGCCGGAGAGCGACGTTCGCATATATCCGGTGCCTTTCGGGCTTGAAGTAGCAACGATCGCATGGATAGGGGTAGGTATCGCCGTGGCAACGGCGGCTTATTCACTGTTCATGATGGGTAATATTGATGCTGGTGGCTATACGTCATCCACCGGACGAAGCCTCGACCTGAACCCCGCGAAAGCAAACAGCGCGAAACTGGGTGATGCGATTCGTGAAGTTTTTGGGCGCGTACGTATTTATCCGGATTATGTTGTGCAGCCCGTTACCCGGTTCGATGCTGCCGATCCCACGAAAATGCGCGTACAAATGCTGCTGTGCCTTGGTGTCGGAGCTCTGGATTATACCAATGGCGATATCCGCGTTGGCAGTACGCCTGCATCGACGCTGCCGGGATTCAGCAGTACGCATTACCCCCCTGGTGCGGACGTTTCCGGCGATGAGCGCAGTGAAAACTGGTTCAATTCTACCGAGGTGGGCGGGACGTCATCCGGTACCGGTCTTGATATGGCCCAGACGTCGCCGGACGCTGACGATGTTATCGCAGACAGCATGACCGTAGCCGGAGCAGACGTAACGTTTACCGGGCTGGACACGGATGATGGCGATGATGACGACGAGAACGACAATTCTCTGCCGGATAGTTGGGTAGAAGGCGCGATTGTTGAGATAAAGGCTCCCGCCAACTACCAGATCACTACGGCGACCGGGTACAGCGTTATCGCGAGTCCGCTGCTGACGGAAATCGCGCCGGTGGTTGGTATGCCGGTGACGCTGGGGTTTAACTCAGTCGATTACGATTTGTTTATCGCGTCATATACCCCTGGCCAGGCTGCGGTGCCGGGCACCGGGGGAAGTGCGGCAAAAGTTCAGGCCAGCGCAGCACCTACCACCTACGACTTTTCGACCAGCTCCAGCACGTTCACGATCACGTGGCAGGGGATCGCTTACGCGGTATCGCTGGTGGCGAACTATGTGTCGATGTCTGGACTTCTGGCGGCCATCACCGAGGGGCTCACTGGCTCCGGCCTGGTCGCGCAGGATAACGGCGGGACTGTAGTGATAACTGAGGCGGCCAGCCCGTTCGCGGGAGGGGCGATCACATCATCTTCGCTTCCTGCTGCCGTTTTCGGTGATGCCCCTGTTTACACCGCCGGCACGGCGTCAACCGGCGGCAGCCCGGCGGTAACGGAAAATTTGACGCTTGCCTATAACAGCGCCACGGGAACCGCATTTTCCGGAATGCCGGAGGGCGTGCAACGGCTTTCACTTGCTCACCGCGGGAATGAGTACAGGATTGTGTCCGCTGACGGCACGACGGCGACGGTGGCGCGTCTGGTTAACGGTGCAGTTGATGAGTCATGGCCGGGATTCACCACCAGGACGATGATCGACTATGAGGCCACTGGCCTTAACGACACGCTGAGCTGGCTGGGACCGTTCCTGGTATGCCCAGAGAATGAAGTGGTGGATATGTTCGAAGTGAATTTTTCCTTTCCGAACGGCATCTGCGGTTTTGACAGCAAGGGCAAAAAACGACTCCGGCATGTTGAGTGGGAAATTCAGTATCGGATTTACGGATCCGGCTCTGGGTGGGTCAGTAAACAGGGCGAGTACGCGCTGAAGAACGTTAACGGTCTGGGCTTTACTGAGCGGATCTCTCTCGGTTCTCCGGGGCTTGTAGAGGTTCGCTGCCGACGTCGCAACGAGCAGGGCTCCAATAATGCCAGGGATTCGATGTACTGGCAGGCACTGCGCGGACGACTACTGACTCGCCCAGCATCCTATCCCGGTGTGTCGCTGATGGCGGCGACCGTCGAGACGGGCGGTAAACTGGCGGCGCAGTCTGACCGCCGCGTAAACGTTGTGGGGACGCGTGCCTATGAAACCGGAACGGCCAGAACCATTTCGGGGGCGCTGCTGCATGTCGGGAACTCGCTGGGACTGGAGATGGATGTCGATACCATTAACGCGCTGGAGTCTGCGTACTGGACGCCGCGTAGCGAGTATTTTGATTTCGCTACTGGCGACAGTATCTCGGCACTGGAAATGCTGCAAAAGATCGCCAACGCCGGGAAGTCTCGTTTTCTGCTGAGTGATGGCCTGGCGACCGTAAACAGGGAAGGGATTAAGCCCTGGACAGGTGTGATCACCCCGCATGAGATGGTCGAAGAGCTGCAGAGTGGTTTCACTGCGCCATCTGACGATGATTACGACGGCGTTGACGTGACGTACATTAACGGGACCACCTGGGCGGAAGAGACGGTTAAATGCCGTACTCCCGATAACCCTACACCGGTGAAAATCGAGGATTACAAGCTCGACGGGGTACTGAGTCAGGATCATGCCTACCAGATTGGGATGCGGCGCCTGATGAAATACCTGCAGGAGCGCGTAACGTTCCAGACGACGACCGAACTGGACGCACTCTGCTACAACGTTGGCGATCGTATTGTGCTGACCGACGATATACCGGGGAATAACACGATTTCCTGTCTTGTTGAGGAGATGACAACGGCTGGCGGTGTAACGACCTTCACCGTCACGGAGCCGCTGGACTGGTCTTTTGAAAACCCTCGCGCGCTGATCCGTTACCAGGATGGCTCGGCCTCCGGTCTGATGGTGGCGACCAGAGCAGGGGATTATCAACTTTCGGTCCCGCATCTGAGTGAGTTTGATGACCTGCTGAAAATCAATTTATCGTCTGCAACCATCGAGCCGATCCGGCTGGTGTTCTGCGGCTCAACGCGGCATGTCTATGATGCGCTGGTGGCAGAAATTGCCCCACAGTCTGACGGAACCTGCCAGGTGACCGCCAACGAATATCTCGAATCATTCTACGCATACGACGACGCCACATACCCCGGCGACGTCGCGTAATACCCCATAAAAACCCCTTATTAACTCTTTTCGCACAAACCCTCGTTTGTGCGAACGCCTTTTTTGGAGCAAAAAACATGGCCGAACTTAACCCGCCCTTGGGAACAACTTCGCCGCCGGTATTTCTGCTGAACGTTCAGAATCTGGATAAGGCTATGAACAGCAGCGACCTGACCTGGAATGACCGCAGTGATATTGAGCGGGATTCCTGGGCGGGGTTACAGCAAAAGTTTCTCGATGCGCTTGCTGTACTCGCACAGAGTGGCGGCATTCTGGGTTTTGAAACTGAAGCAGATTTACTGGCTTATACGCCGCAACAGGCGCACGCCGTAGGGATTGTCGTTTCCACCGGGGATACGTGGTTATGGGATGGTTCTGCATGGGCCAGCGCCGGGGTGTCATTTGCTGAAAAAGCGGTGAATAAATACATCGATAACATCAGCGCTGCCGACAGCGATACTCCGGTGCTGACGCTCGGGGGAGCGCACGGTTTCTCCTGGCACCTGCTGCGAGAAAGCGGCCTTTACTGGAAATCAATCCAGCTCAGCCAGGAAGCGCTGAAGAACGAGATTATTGATATCCGCCAGAATCTGTTACGTGCCGGAGGCATTGAGATGAGCCAGTTACCCGGCGGGGAGTTGCTGCTGGTCGGCCAGCATGGCTTCGCTAAAAAAATTCCGTTTTCCACCCTCAGTGCGGCTGAAAACGTCGAATCCGATGCTCTTGAACACTGGATTTTCGGCACCGGAGATGCTGCCCTGACAGGCAGGAACGGCAACCACACGCTCTCCCCGCAGAACGTCACACATGCCTGGTCTAAAAATTACGTTGAGATCCCCGCGTGGGGCGGTGCACTGGTTTCAGATGTACCTGACTCACTGGAATATACCCGCTGCGCAGTCGTACGGTATGACGGCGTGAAGGGCGTTTCCGTCTTCAATAACTCTGACTATGCACTCAGTATCGGCGGTGGGCGTTTTGTCATAACCAGCGAAACAAAAACCGGCGATGCGCTGAAAGTTGTTTGTGTCGAGAAGGGCCTGGATACCCAGGGCTGGTATATTCCCGCCGCCATCGGGGACTGGGTTTTTATTGCCCTGACCGAAAGGCTGTCTGATACCGGGGCCAGTTGCACGAGAAGCATATTTATCGGCGGCCAGGCGCCGCTGGATATTCGCGAGCCGGACAATAAAATCCGGCCATTATCCACACTCCCCCTCGCGGTGGGTAACGCATTCTCCGATAACACCAACTACAAAACCAACCCACTGGCGGTTGCTGAGAGCGTGATTTACGACATTGCTCTCAGCCCGGCTGAACTTCAGGCGCTCTACGAACGCCGCAAACAGGCGATGGCCGCACGCGGTATTCGCGTTTTCTGAGGGAGACATTATGAGCATCTATCTGAAAGACAATTCCATGATCCTGAACACGCCGGAAACTGTGGATACGGTTGTGGCACCAGTCATGCCGTATACCTCGCTCATCATGGCAGGTAATCCGTCGCTGGAAACGGCTTTTCGCCTCCGGCGCTACGGCAACACTCTGAGCCAGGTCACGCTGAACGGTCCGTGGTCTGCAAACCAGCCAGGATTTAAAGCGGATGGTACCGCGCTGGCTTATTTTGACGTGGATGTGACGCAGCAGGTTCCCCGCACGCTGATGGTTACAGGGACAATTAACAAAGGTGGACGATTTGCGGGTATTGGCTTTGATAACCCGGAAAACCTCAAAGCCCTGCTTATTGAAAGAGGGAGCGGTGTCTCCGGGTCGGGATTCCCGTCAAAAAACTTCATCCCGGTATGGGCAGGAGCAGCCAGCGGCATTGCAGGGAAACAGCTTGTTCTCGACAATGAGCCTGACGGAGCTTTAACGCTGTTTATCAGCGGCGACAGCACCGGCACCCGTTGGGGTGTGATTTATAATGGCATCATGAAGGCTCTGGCGAAAGACACAACTTATCAGCTGTCGACTACTACTGGCCGAACTCGCATTGGCGGGTCGTCAGCACAACCCACCGGAGGCGCAATAGCGGCACCAACGATTTATGCAGCTGCGTCGTTTCCTCGTTTGCTTACTGATGACGAGCTGATGCAGATGGCTGACTTCATGAATGGCTACGCAGCAGACATGGGAGCGGTGATGTATGAATAATGTCACCATTGGAGCCTTCCCGGACGAGATCGAAACCACCATGCAGTCGGCCTGGTGGAAGCCGCTGGCGGTGAAGTTCGGGCGGGAAGTGTTCGCCTATATCGTGACTGAGACGGCGGCGACGGGCAGCGATGTCGGGACGCATAAAGTCAAGGTTGCGCTGCGTAACGCCGACGGCTCATTCAGACTCGGGTATTGCAAACTTTCTGATGGCACTGACGCCATCTATGCCAACGACACCGGACATAACCAGCCATCTGTGGCAGTTGACGGGCTGGGTCACATCTGGGTATTCACATCGATGCATATCGATATGTGGCGGGTATTCCGATCGGCGCGCCCGTTTGATGTCAGCACGATGGCGCAGTTTAACCTGCTGCCGGATACCACATGGGGGAACTCTTACCCGGTGCTGGCCCAGGATAACAACGGCGATGTTTATGCGATGGTCCGCGACTTCCCGATCACCAACGTTACACAGTCAGGGCAACTGTATAAATTCTCGCTGACAGAGCGTATGTGGCGAAGGGTGGCGCAGCTCGGCTATGAGTTTGAGCGCACCTTCTATCCTGACGACCTTATCGCGACCCGCGATTATGTGCATATTCTGTGGGAGTGGGGGCCGCTCGGCGCGGGTACCCTGAGACACCTGCCATCGTATGCCCGTTACGATAAACAATCCGGGCAGCTGCACAGCATTTCCGGGGAAACGCTGCCCATGCCCCAGGATACAACCGCCGGGTTTAACTTTCACATCAGGGAACTGGAGCCGGGAGAGTTTTTTGTCGAAAACAGCGATACCGCCAACATCAATATCACTGGCGGCGTGCAGGCAGCCAAGCTCTGCATGGACGGGGAGAACTTCATCGGGGCACTGTACCGTCACCGGGCACAGGGGGTGGATGGCGGGACGTTTGGTGGGTTTAATGTCGTTTTTTCAACCTTCAGTGATGGTCAGTGGCAGCACGAAACCATTGTGGATATACAGCAATTCAGTGATATTCAGACCGGTGCGGCGCTGTCAGCCGCATACACCAGAGGTGAGACTCGTCTGTTTTTCTCTGTAGAGATCGGCAATAACACTGCGGATCCTTACCAGAATAAAGCGTGGCCAGTGATGGCGCGTAACGTTAACGGACAGTGGAAATATTCAGCACTCACGGCGTCATCTTACCGTCGCCTGCTGCGTCTGCGTAATGAGAAAATCAACGGTGGCGACCTGCTGATAATGACCACGCCGTATACAACGCCTCGCGCCATGTATCGCCTGGTTGTTCCTGAGAATTACACCAGTGATGAGGAGTTCACCACTCTGTCTGCTCTGATTTCTTTGCTAAGAACAAAATAAAAAATAACAGGCGGCTGTCAATTTACCCAGCAGCCGCGAGTTTCTGCCATTACTGTATTAACCTAAATCAGTAATTCCCCATGCTGCGCTGAGGTAGGCGCTTACACTATCGAGGACTGATGCGACCTGAGCCTGAGTCAGCGCTGTTTCAAAAATCAATTCCATCCCCATCGTGATATTTGCCCCTGCTGGATAAGCACCTGGCGCATGATGCGACCCGATGCGGATCGTACGGTCGGTATAAGCTGTGCGGCTGGTCAGGGTTTTGGAGTTCTGCCAGTTCAGGGCGCCTCCCTGCCGGGCTGCAATCCTCGCCACATTATTATCACCATCAACCAGCTCAACAAACGCGGCCCATCTGGCGCTGTCGTACGCTGCGCTGTAATAGTTGATCATGTTCAACGGCGTAGCACCGTTATCCTCAACAAACGCTCCGTAAAGGCTTTGCCCGGAAAACAGAAATGCAAGCCCGTCGCCGCGGTAGACTGCCGGTGCGCCGGAATAGCTGTAGTTCCCCATCATGAATGCCTGCTGCGTTTCGGTTGCCGCTGTCGGCTTTACCGGCTTACAGATCACGATATGCGTCTGGTTTTTGGTTGAGACCTTCCCGGTATCAAAACAGTTTCCAAAACTACAGATCGCCCCAAATTCGGAGAGGATTGTCGGGGTTCCGATTTTTGTCAGCGGGGCGGAATTGTCGGCGCGATTCCTCATGCTGAGGTCTGCTGTTCCTCCCTGAATGTACAATCCTTTAAGCCCCGCTGTTACAGGAAGGTCTGGCTGCATGAAATGACCTTTTTTCGGATGTGTTCCGGGGATCACGACATCACCGAGTTTTGGGATATAAACAGTGTTCATAATAAATTAGCCTTTAATCAGTGCGTTATTAAGTGATGATGCGACCAGATTACTGCCTGTAGCATTCGGATGAAGATTATCGAGGAAACAGCCCAGGCTGTTCATTTCAGTCCAGGTGTCAAACAGGTCATAGATGCTGAAGAACTCGACATTCAGCGTCTGCGAGAGATCGTGCATCACGTCACGGAAATTAACGAGCGGCGTTACCGCCGTTCCGTTCGTGCGGGGTGGTGCCATCAGGATAAAACCAACATCTGGTAACACCGCGCGGCAGGCGGCGATGTACGTCTGTAATGCGGTTTTAAATACCTGCGTCCCGTCAGAATTTCGGTAATCATTGTTGCCGATGACGATACAAATGACGTCCGGCTGCATCGTGCTGAGGTACTCAGAGATTTTGTCGGAGAACAGCAGAAACTGGTCCGCAAGAATCCCGGAGTTACCCGCCTTACTCATCACGCAACCAGCCACACCGGCGCGCCAGAGGTAAAAACCGTGGATGGCCACACGCCCGGTATTGCCATCAGTTTTGACGTAAATCGTCCTGGCCTCGTCGGCCATGCCTGTCAGCAACACCGATTTTGTCGCGCCGGTATTCCCGCAGACAACCTCAGTCCACTGAGTGACCCCGCCAACGTCGTAGCCGTACTGAAACTTACCGTTCAGGTCCTGGTAGTAAATACGGCAGTCAGTACAGCGCACGTTAGTCACATTAAAATAGGCCGTTGCCAACGTAGTATTGATGGACTGGCCATCAATACCGCAGCCATAAAGCGGCGCCCCGCTCGTAGGGGACGAATCGTATAAATCCCAGCCAGCGGAGCGGTAAATATTCGAACCGTCCCGCGCAGCACCATAGTTGACGGTTCGCCAGCCCAGACCTGCATCACCGTAATCAGCGTGTAAAAGGCTCGCAATAGCGGTCGCCAGTTCGTTATTCTGCGTCCAGCTGTCCCCCGTCAGCATGAAGTGGGGGCGGACAGAAAGACCCGCTTTAAGCTGCGCTTTCTTCGCTTTCCATCGCCACAGTGTGCGTCCGTCGGTATGCAGAGGAATGTTATAAGCGGCGGTGTACATCCGCCCCTGAAACCAGTTGTCCATATCCCCGCGAATGTTCGGCCCGATCCCACTGGCATCAAGCTTTCCATCATGGAACCAGAACGGGACGTTCCCGGCGGCATCCATCATCCCCGGTACAAAGCCAGGGGAAATCAGAGGGACATTCTGGTTAAGCGCGCTGGCGATGATACCATTGATATAAGCCCATATTTTTTCCAGCAACCCCGTCGCTACCGCCGACGCATCCAGCCCGCCATTCCAGTACACCGGTACATTTCCCGCGCTGTCCATGAATAACGGAAAAAAGCCTGGGGAAACCCCTGTCACTTGTGCATTCAGCGCATCCCCAAGCCGCGCATGAACATCCTCATAGATCATCTGATACAACGATGTGGCAATACGGGAAGCCGCAAAACCATTATCCCAGTACACAGGCACGTTTCCGGCCCCATCAACAAAGAAGGGGAAGAAGTCACCGCTGACGGTGCCGGTGGCAATAAATTTATCGATAAACTGGATAAGTGCATCGACAGAGCCCTGAGAGGGCATCCTGCGGCCGGTTGCCGTCAGCGTCGCACCATCACTCAGGTACTCATCAGCCAGCGCGCTGCCGTCCTGGCTGCGCACATAGGTTGTGGAGCCCGCCGGAATATTCGCAATATCAGCCTGCGCCGCTGCCAGCGTCATGTACTGGCGACTCAGCGGGATGATGTTTTGCCGGACTTCATCATTTTTCGCCATCATTCCGCGCCAGGTATCCAGATCAACGCCAGCGCGATCCGGTTCGGTCGGCGCATCACCATTCACCAGCTTATCCAGGCGCTCGGCGTTATCGAGCAGCACTGCGGGAGACGTGCTCCCCAGCTCCGGGTTAAAGGCCATGTTTTTTGCTCCAAAAAAGGCGTTCGCGCAAACGAGGGTTTGAGCGAAAGACCGGAGCTTTTTACAATCAGCTATTTCAAAGGGTTACATCATGCTGATTGGTTATGCGAGGGTATCAACGGGGGATCAAAACCTCGATTTACAGAAAAACGCGCTGTTACGCGCAGAATGTGAACAGGTTTTCGAAGATACGGCCAGCGGAAAGAATGCCAGACGACCAGGGTTAAAGCGTGCGCTGCGGCGGCTGCGACCGGGTGATGTGCTGGTGGTCTGGAAACTGGATCGGCTGGGGCGAAGCGTGCGTGACTTGATCACTCTGGTATCGGAGCTGCAGGCGCGCGGGGTTAATTTCCGAAGTCTGACTGACAGCATCGATACCAGCACGCCAGCAGGCCGTTTTTTCTTCCACGTAATGAGCGCTCTGGCGGAAATGGAAAGAGAGCTGATCGTCGAGCGTACCCGCGCCGGTTTAGCAGCGGCCAGGGAGCAGGGGCGCATCGGTGGCCGCCGCCGGATAATGACCACAGAAGTTGTGGATCGTTGCCGACACATGTTGGAGAAAGGGGCTACCCGGCAGCAGGTCGCGGATGTGATAGGGATCAGTGAGAAGACTGTATATAAATATTTCCCATCAGAAAGTGGCGTACCTGAGAAGTCATGAACGAATCAGCCCAACCCCAGATATCGCTGCTTAACTCTACTGCATGAGATATGGCAGGACCATAGTCCTTATAAATTATTGTTGTGGCTGGAAACCAGCCACTTTTCGTTGATTCAAGAAGCATATAGCCATCTTCTCGAACTTTTATAATAGCGAAGGACCGTAACTCGAAATCAGGGAGTGGTAACTTCCTCTCCTCGGGGAAGTAGATCCTTACCCCTGAAAGTATGGCGCTGTTGCAACTGATCATTCTTTTACCAGCCATAGATCTGCTTCTTCAAACATCTCCTCAAGCATGCGGTTTAGCCGTTCTTTATCATGTTTGCTGGCGTCTGAGTTAAGAGCATTTGCCTGCATAGGTTTTACCTTAACTTCTGCATCAGGAAAAATTCTGTGCACCCGCTTTGTTAACTCATTGAGAATGATAGAACGAGCATTAGCCAAACCTTCAACATTGCGCTTGTCATATACGAGTTCAACAAACATTTTTTCGATCCTCTTTACTGTGTTTATATACAGTATATATACTGTGATTATGTACAGTGTCAAGAAAGAGGAGTAAAACCGTGGGCTTTCCATCTCCAGCAGCAGATTATGAAGAAATGCGTATTTCGCTTGACGAAAAATTCATTAAGCATCCAGCTGCAACGTATTTTATGCGGGCGGCAAACACCTGTTATCGTGCGGGTATTTTACAAGGGGCTCTTCTGGTCATTGATGCTTCACTTAAGCCATGTGATGGTACTCTGCTTGTATGTGCAATTGATGGGGAATTCAGAGTCAAGCGCTACCGGCTGGCTCCAAAACCTCATCTTGAGGACCTGACATCAGGTAGAAAAGAGCGACTGCCGAGCCAAGAGGATAATTGTCCACCACCTGTCTTCGGTGTGATTACGTACATAATCAATGATGCGCGATTAGGGGAGTTTGATGATTGCCCAGTCATGTAATTTTGTCAGGGTTTCTCCCCATTTTCACCCCAGAAGCTCCCCGCTTGAAAAACAGGCATAAAAAAACCAGCCTTAAAAGGCTGGTTTAAATGGGATTTTTGGTCGGCACGAGAGGATTTGAACCTCCGACCCCCGACACCCCATGACGGTGCGCTACCAGGCTGCGCTACGTGCCGATTCGTGGGGAACAATATTACCCGTTCCCCAAGCGAATGCAAGCCGGGAAATGACTGATTGATTTATAAATAATCAATCAGTTAGCGATAAAGCGTTTTTCATCGGTCAGCACCTGCAGCAACAGGCTGAGCTGCGGTTTTTGATCGTTAATTTTCTCGCCGTCGCTGTTCCATGTTCGGTAAGTACCGTTGTGATTAAGCACGACGGTGACCTTCGGCGTGGTAATGGCCAACGTATCGCTATTCGCTGCGGTGACCCAGGCACGGCGACGGGCGGCGCTAAACAGATCTTCGCCTTGCGAATACTCGTTTGCCGGGGTCGAAACGTGGAGCAAACGCTGCATCAGCGTCGTCATCACGTCTTTGTTATCCGTCAGTGTCGCGATTTCCTGAGCCGGCGTACCTGGCCAATGGATCACTAAGGGAACCTGCAGCTGCTCACGCGACCAGCCAAACTGCTCATGCTGCGGGTTCAGCGGCATTCCGCGGCCCGCCGTCACGATCACCACCGTGTTGTCGAGCTTGCCCGCTTCGCGCAGCGCGTTCAGCACGCGACCAATTTGCGTATCGACCGCACCGGCAGCGCTGCTGTAGCGACGGACAAAGTTTTGCTGCTGACCGTCGTCAAGGGTGGTGCCGTTGAGCGAAACCCATGAGAACCAGCGGTTTTCATCCTGGGCGTAGCGGTCCAGCCAGTTAATCCACTGGTTAGCCGTCTGCTCATCGCTTTGCGCTTTCGCGGCTGGCAGTGAAAAATCGGACAGCAGCGCCTGGCGGTAGAGCGGGCTGCTAAAACCGTCGGACGAGAACAGGCCCAGCTGGTAGCCCTGTTGGTTCAGCGAAGTAATCAGCGCTGCGGGAATACGCGCTGAGAGGACGCCGTCCATATAGCTCGGCGAAATACCGTAGAACAGGCCAAACATGCCGCTGTCAGCGGTGTTGCCGGAGCTCATATGCTGGGTAAAGTTAACGTTCTCTTTCGCGAACCCGGCCAGCGCCGGCATGTTTTTCTCAAAGCGTGAATAATTAAGATTATCAACGGTAATCAGCAGCACATTATAGCCGGTACCGAGATCGCGATAACGCAGATCGCTCAGCGGGTATTGCACCGAGACGGCTTCCGGCGCGCCTTGTTCCACCAGGCGGCGCTGGTAGTCCTGCGCGTCGAGCAGACCGTGTTTTTCGAGGAAACGGCGCGCCGTCATCGGATAGGAAAGCGGCAGGTTGGCCCGCTGCATGGTTATTGGGCGATAGAAATTGGCGTCCGCCCAGATATAGACCAGGTGGCTACTGATAAAAGAAATAAAGAAGAACCAGGCAACGGGACGCGCATAGTGGCGGCGACGCGTCAGGCTGCGCAGCTTCTGCCAGCTCCAGGTCGCAAACAGCATCTCCAGCAGGAAAATGATCGGCACGCTGATAAACATCAGCTGCCAGTCGCGCGCCATCTCGTTCTGGTCAGGGTTAATCACCAGTTCCCAGACAAAGGGATTAAGATGCAGGTGAAAACGGGTGAAAACTTCACTATCGATCAGCAGCAGCGTCATGCCCACGGTCGCCAGAACAACCGAGATAAAGCGCATTAAGCGCTGAGAGACGACGATAAAAGTCAGCGGGAAAAGAATCAGCACGTAGCTGGTAAAGACCAGGAAGCTGAAGTGACCAACGAGACTGACGTACGAAAAGAGGCGTCCGGCAAGCGTCGTTGGCCAGTCGGCGACAAACAGATAGCGACTGCCGAGCACCATAGCCAACAACATGTTGAAAAGGGCGAACCAGTGCCCCCAACTGACCATCTGGGAGACTTTTTCTCGGTAGGGCTGACGAAGAGTCACCATATACTGTTGTTCGTTATCCTTAGTGCGCCGGATCGTCGTTGATAGATGACTGCAGCGCCTGGGCAAAAGAACGGGCGATGGCCTGACGCTGCGCCGGCGCGACGCTACTATTGATCAGGTTAGTCACCATATTGCCCAGTACCATCAGTGACAGGTCAACGGGCGCTTTATGTGTTTCCAGAACGCTCGTCAGCTCGCTGAGCAGCTGTTCGACGTGTTCATCGCTATAGCGGGATAATTGCGGCATAAACTCAAAATCTGTTTGTTCGTGAAAGGGCAACATATTACCGTAGCAGCAGCTTTTTTTCCGCATTTTTTCGCCGCGACGCAAAAGCGCGCGGCTTCGCTCGCAAAGAGTCACGCGGCGGTTGCGTCGTCGCCCCGCCGGTGGTTGAATACCGCCCGGTCTAAAAGGAGAGTTTAACATGAGTCTGGATATCGACCAGATTGCCCTGCATCAGTTAATCAAACGTGATGAACAAAATCTGGAGCTGGTGCTGCGCGAGTCACTGCTGGAGCCGACGGCGACGGTGGTGGAGATGATGGCCGAACTGCATCGTGTCTACAGCGCGAAAAATAAAGCCTACGGCCTGTTTAATGAAGAGAGCGAGCTGGCGCAGGCGCTGCGCGGGCAGCGTAAGGGCGAAGAAGCGTTCCTGCCATTTAGCCGCGCCGCTACCGGTCGCCTGCGCGACGAACTGGCAAAATATCCCTTTGCTGAAGGCGGAATCGTGCTGTTTTGCCAGTATCGCTATCTGGCGGTGGAATATCTGATGGTGGCGGTGCTGAACAACTTAAGCAGCATGCGTGTTAATGAAGAGTTGGATATCAGCTCCACCCATTATCTGGATATCAATCACGCGGATATCGTCGCCCGTATTGATTTAACCGAGTGGGAAACCAACCCGGAGTCAACGCGCTACCTGACCTTCCTGAAAGGCCGGGTAGGGCGCAAGGTGGCGGATTTCTTTATGGACTTCCTCGGCGCTAGCGAAGGGCTGAACGCGAAAGCGCAGAACCGCGGCCTGCTGCAGGCGCTGGATGATTTCGCCGCCGATGCGCAGCTGGATAAATCTGAGCGTCAAAACGTGCGCCAGCAGGTATACAGCTACTGCAACGAACAGCTGCAGGCCGGTGAGGAAATCGAGCTGGAGTCGCTATCAAAAGAGCTGGCGGGCGTCAGCGAGAAGACGTTTCAGGAATTTACCGCGGAACAGGGCTACGAGCTGGAAGAGAGTTTCCCGGCGGATCGCAGCACTTTGCGTCAATTAACCAAGTTTGCCGGCAGCGGCGGCGGGTTAACCATCAACTTTGACGCGATGCTGCTGGGCGAGCGGGTGTTCTGGGATCCGGCCACGGATACCCTAACCATTAAAGGCACGCCGCCTAACCTGCGCGATCAGCTGCAGCGCCGCACCTCCGGCGGAAATTAAAACGCGAAATCCCGACGCCGAGTCGGGATTTTTTTAGCCTTAGGCCTGAGCTATCCGGCGCAGACGATCTCTACGCCATCGATGGCTAACTGCTGGCGCAGCGCCTCATCTAATGTCGTATCCACGATCAGCGTACTGACCAGACCCAGCTCGCCGATAGCAAAGGCCGACGCGGAGTTCAGCTTCTCTTGTGACGCCATCACCACCGTTTCGGCAGCCCGCGTCGCCAGCGCGCGCTTGATTCCCGCTTCTTCATAATCGCCGGTGGTGAATCCCGCCCGCGGGTGAACGCCGGTGACGCCCATAAAAAACAGATCGGCATTGATGCGGGAGATACTTTCCAGGGCGGCGGACCCGACGCTGACCACCGAATGTTTAAACAACCGGCCGCCAATCAAAATCACCTCGATCAACGGTTTATCCACCAGCGCGACGGCGATCCCCGGGCTATGGGTGACAACTGTACACGCGAGGGTAGCCGGTAGCAGACGTACCATCTCTCCGGTGGTGGTGCCGCCGTCGATAATCACTACCTGGCCGGGTTGAATGAGCTCTACCGCGCGCTGGGCAATGGTCTGCTTTGAGGCGATTTGCACGCTCTTTCTTGTTTCAATGGGCGCGATGGCTTCGGAAACCGGCAGCGCGCCGCCGTGGACGCGCTGCAGTTTGCCTTCCGCGGCCAGCTCCCGCAGATCCCGGCGAATGGAGTCTTCTGAGACGCTAAAGCGCTGGCTGAGATCCCCTGACATTACCTGTTTTTCCTCGGCGAGGATCTGCAAAATCTGCTGTTTTCTCTGGCTGGCAAGCATCAAAATACCTTCATGAGTGATCTTGTTTGTGCACGATTATGCATGTTATGTTGCTCTCTGTCACCTAAAAGGGGAAAAACATGCACGATGATGCACCGCGCGTTCGCCATATTCGCGAAACGCTATTATCGGACAACTGGTACACACTCAAGAAATATACCTTCGAATTATTACGCCGGGACGGGCGCTGGCAGGAGCTGAGTCGGGAAGCTTACGACCGCGGCAACGGCGCGGTGATCCTGCTCTACAATCGTGAAAAGCAAACGGTAGTGCTGGTTCGCCAGTTTCGCTTTCCGGTGTGGATTAACGGTCATGATGGCTTTTTGATCGAAGCCGCAGCCGGACTGCTGGATAACGCTTCTCCGGAGGCGCGCATCGTTGCCGAAGCCGAAGAGGAGACCGGTTTTCGCGTCACGCGGATTGAGCCGGTATTCACCGCTTACATGAGCCCCGGTTCGGTGACGGAGAAGCTTTACTTTTTCATCGCCGAATACTCTGCCGACGATCGGCGCGGCGACGGTGGCGGTCTGGCGACGGAAGGGGAAGATATCGAGGTGCTGGAGTGGCCGCTGGAAAAAGCGCTACAGGCTATTGGTGAAGGGGAAATCGTCGATGCGAAAACGATTATGCTGCTGCAGCATCTGGCACTGAATGCGGCAACGTTGTTAGCCCGATAAACAAAACGCCCCGAACCTTGCGGAGCGGGGCGTTTGCCATACAACTTTCAGTCGGCGATTAAGCGCGAACGAAGTCGATGTGAGTCAGCTTCGGCTTGAACGGGTGACGCTGAACAGCCTGAGCTTTAACTTTCTCTTCTTTGCCATCAACAACGAGGGTCAGAACTTCGTTGTAGAACTCAGCGTTGTTCTGCATGTTCCACACTTTGTCGTGATCCAGTTCGATTGCTACTGGCGCAGCTTCGCCGCCATAGATGATGGCCGGGAATTTGTTAGCTGCACGCAGGCGGCGGCTCGCACCCTTACCCTGCTCTTTACGTAATTCTGCATTGATAGTAAACATTGATGTCTCTCTATATATAAATCCTGCTACAGGCGACCCAGCAGCAGGCAGATTATCTGCTTTGCGAATGCAAAAGCGGGCGGCATTATAGCCGCCATACGTTTTTGCGGCAACCAAAACCTCAGGCGTACGGAGGATTAACGCAGTTCATTGGCCCGGCGGAATCGGCCCTGATAATCAAATACTTTCTCCCGCACCTGCCAGTATTGCCCCTTCATGCGCGCCACGACAAAGTCCGGATGGCGCAGCAGCGCCTGCTGGGCGAGGATATCGGCGGGCGTTATCCAGCGCAGCGGCACGCCCGGCGTTCGGGTGTGTGGGCGGATAAAGAGCTGCTCAAAGGCGGTGCGCTGGGCGGGGGTATGCAGGCGGAAGCGCTCGCTGACCTCCGCGCCATCTTCGTCGTAATAGGTGATTTTCAGCCAGTTGCCTTTATCATCCGCGCCGTGCTGCAGATCCATTCCGCTACAGCGCAGCACCAGCGCGTCTTTTAGCTTCAGCGCGGCTTTCAGCATGTCATCGGGGTCGACCAGAATGGTATCGCACTCGCGGCAGCGGCGGGCGGCGATATCGTTTTCCGCGTTACACTGCGGGCAGTTTTTGAAGCGAAAGCGAAAATCACACTGCTCGCGATGGCCTTCGTCATCTTCAAACCAGCCCTGGCAGCGGCGGCCAAAGTGTTCAATCAGCGTGCCGTCGGCGGTGGTTTTCCCCCAGAAAGTATTGGCGAAACCGCATGCCGGGCAAAACACCTGGACCGGCACGTTGTCGCTTTTTCCTTTCGGCGTCCCCACTTCCGGGGCATAGAGATCGTGCGGATTCCCGGCGTAATCAAGGATCAGGCAGTCGGTTTTACCCGGCGCCAGGCGCAGGCCGCGGCCGACGATCTGTTGGTAAAGACTCACCGACTCGGTCGGGCGCAGGATGGCGATCAGATCGACATGCGGCGCATCAAATCCGGTGGTCAGCACCGCGACGTTGACCAGATAGCGATACTGCTGGGCTTTAAACGCTTCAATGATGCGATCGCGCTCTGGACCCGGCGTTTCACCGGTGATTAAAGCCGCTTCGCCCTGCGGAAGTAACCCGGTCACTTCGCGGGCGTGTTCAACGGTGGCGGCGAAAATCATCACTCCTTTGCGCGTGTGGGCGAACTCGACGATTTGGCTAACGATATGCGGCGTGACGCGCTGCTGTTTTTTCAGCTCATGGTTCAGGTCGGACTCGCTGAACAAGCCATTGCTTTGCGCCTGGAGACGGCTGAAGTCATACTGAACCACCGGCATATCCAGCCGCTCCGGCGGCGTCAAATAGCCGTTCTTAATCATATAGCGCAGCGGCAGCTCGTAGATGCAGTCGCGAAACAGCGCTTTTTCATCGCCGCGCACCATGCCGTGGTAGTGGAATTGGTAAATCCATCCCTTGCCGAGGCGAAAAGGCGTGGCGGTCAGCCCCAGCAGACGCAGATGCGGATTGACCTGCTGAAGGTGGCTGATGATCTGCTGGTACTGGCTGTCATCATCGTCGCTGATGCGGTGGCACTCGTCGACGATCAGCAGCGAAAACTCGCCCTGAAACTGGTCAAGGTTGCGGGCGACCGACTGCACGCTGCCAAAGACCACTTTACCGTGGCTCTCTTTGCGCTTAAGGCCCGCGGCGAAAATATCCGCCTCCAGACCGAGCGCGCAATACTTGGCGTGGTTCTGTGCCACCAGCTCTTTAACGTGCGCCAGCACCAGTACCCGACCGCGCGCCAGGCGCGCCAGTTCGGCGATGACCAGGCTTTTACCTGCGCCGGTCGGCAGGACAATCGCGGCGGGTTCATGGTGGCGGCGAAACCAAGCGAGCGTGGCGTCGACCGCTTCTTTTTGGTAGGGACGTAGTGTAAAGGTCATGAATTTATAGCGGTTAATTAACTCGCGAATAGTATGCCACGAATCTTTTCCCTTGAGTGGTGTTAATAGCTCGTTATACTACCTATGAAATTCTTCTTTTTCGGGCGCGTTGCCCGCTCCAGCACTCTTACAGGCTAAAAAATCTCATGCGACTTGATAAGTTTATCGCTCAGCAACTTGGCGTTAGCCGGGCTATTGCCGGGCGTGAAATCCGCGGCAGCCGCGTTACCGTGGACGGCGACATTGTAAAAGACTCCTCCTTCAAGCTTCTGCCGGAGCATGACGTCGAGTATGACGGCAATACGCTGGTTCAGCAGACTGGCCCGCGCTACTTTATGCTCAACAAGCCGCAGGGTTACGTGTGTTCCACCGACGATCCGGATCATCCAACGGTCCTTTATTTCCTCGACGTGCCGGTGGCGCACAAGCTGCATGCCGCGGGTCGCCTGGATATCGACACGACCGGGCTGGTGCTGATGACCGACGACGGCCAGTGGTCCCACCGCATTACTTCTCCTCGCCATCATTGTGAAAAAACCTATCTGGTGACGCTGGAAAACCCGGTTGACGAGACGACCGCCGAGCAGTTTGCCAAAGGCGTTCAGCTGCATAATGAGAAAGAGCTGACCAAACCGGCGGTGCTGGAAGTCGTGACCCCGACCGAG
Source organism: Klebsiella sp. FDAARGOS_511 (assembly GCF_003812845.1). Classification (NCBI taxonomy): domain Bacteria; kingdom Pseudomonadati; phylum Pseudomonadota; class Gammaproteobacteria; order Enterobacterales; family Enterobacteriaceae; genus Klebsiella; species Klebsiella sp. FDAARGOS_511. Next base: position 4,842,301 of record NZ_CP033824.1, read on the forward strand.
GTCCGCCTGACCATTAGCGAAGGGCGCTATCATCAGGTTAAGCGAATGTTTGCTGCGGTGGGTAACCATGTGGTGGGCCTGCATCGCGAACGTATTGGCGACATTGCGCTTGATGCGGCGCTGGCGCCCGGTGAATATCGTCCGCTGACAGAAGCTGAAATTGCCAGCGTCGGCGGCCAACATGCGCGGAGTAAAACGTGACGGCAAAGCAGAATTCTTCGTTAGGGATTGTGTTTATTCTAGGGCTGCTGGCGATGTTAATGCCGCTGTCGATTGATATGTATCTTCCGGCGCTGCCGGTGATCGCGGCGCAGTTTAACGTGCCGGACGGCAGCGCGCAGATGACGCTGAGCACCTATATTCTGGGCTTTGCCCTCGGCCAGCTGTTGTATGGCCCGATGGCGGACAGCTTAGGGCGTAAGCCGGTTATTCTTGGCGGTACGCTGGTTTTTGCCGCGGCGGCGGTGGCCTGCGCGCTGTCGCAGACTATCGATATGTTGATTACCATGCGCTTTTTCCACGGTCTGGCGGCCGCAGCGGCGAGCGTGGTGATTAACGCCCTGATGCGCGATATCTATCCCAAAGAAGAGTTTTCGCGGATGATGTCGTTCGTCATGCTGGTGACGACCGTCGCGCCGCTGGTGGCGCCGATGGTCGGCGGCGCTGTGCTGGTGTGGTTTAGCTGGCATGCGATATTCTGGATCCTCGCGCTTGCTGCACTCTTAGCCTCGGCGATGATCGCGTTCTTTATTAGCGAGACCCTGCCGCCGGAACGCCGGCAGAAGTTTCACATTCGTACTACGTTAGGTAACTTCGCGACCCTGTTTCGCCATAAGCGAGTGCTTAGCTATATGCTGGCAAGCGGCTTTAGCTTCGCCGGGATGTTCTCGTTTCTGAGCGCCGGCCCGTTTGTGTATATCAATATTAACCACGTTTCGCCGCAGCACTTTGGCTACTATTTTGCGCTGAACGTCGTGTTCCTGTTTGTCATGACTATGATCAACAGCCGGTTTGTGCGGCGGGTTGGGGCGCTAAATATGTTCCGCGCCGGGCTGTGGATCCAGTTTGCCATGGCGGTATGGATGGTGGTATGCGCGCTGTTTGACGTGGGTTTTTGGGCGCTGGTGTTTGGCGTAGCGGCTTTCATCGGCTGCGTTTCGATGGTCTCTTCCAACGCGATGGCGGTGATTCTCGATGAGTTTCCGCATATGGCCGGGACGGCTTCCTCGCTGGCAGGCACTTTCCGTTTCGGCATTGGCGCCATTGTCGGCGCGCTGCTATCGATGGCAACGTTTACCACCGCCTGGCCAATGCTGATTTCGATCGCCTTCTGCGCCAGCAGCTCCATCCTCTTTTATCTCTACGCCAGCCGACGGCGCAAAGCCGCGCGCTAAGCGACTTTCAGGGGGCGATATCGCCCCTTTTTTTGATGCATGTCAACCGAATCCGGCTTCTCAGTTCAGTAATTTGTTTATTTTATGTAAAATCAAATCGCTCTAAAAGTCGCATGATTGCGATAAAAAAGTTGTTTTAGATCACAGAAACGGGTACATATAGCCCGAAGATGTTCCACCTGCACAATTATAAACTTTTACATTACAAACCAATAACACGGCTATGCCACTGGTGTAAGCGTTTTCTGTGCAGGATCAGGACTAGTTGTCAATAATGTGTTAGTATTGATGTAAAATTATTGTGAAGTATTTTGCTTCCGGGGTAAACACGTGAATACACTGCAACTCTCTATCGTACACCGTCTGCCGCAGAGCTATCGCTGGCTGGCCGGTTTTGCAGGTTCAAGAGTTGAACCGATTCCGCAAAACGGCGCCCAGAGCGAAAATAGCCTCGTGGCGTTGAAATTACTCAGCCCCGATGGCGAAAGCGCGTGGCCGGTCATGCATAAGCTCAGCCAGGCGCTTAGCGACATCGAGGTCGATAGCTCTGTCGTTGAATGCGAAGGGGAACCGTGCCTGTTTGTTAACCGTCAGGACGAATTTGCCGCAACCTGTCGCCTGAAAAATTTCGGCGTGGCGATTGCAGAACCCTTCTCCGGCAACAACCCCTTCTGACCGTCAGCTCAACGCCAGCAGCTGACGGGTATACTCCTGCTGCGGAGCGGTAAATACGCGCTCGCACTCACCCTGCTCGACGACTTCTCCCTGCCGCAGCACCATTACCTGATGACACAGCGCCCGCACGACGCGTAAATCATGGCTGATAAAAATATAGGCCAGCTGATGCTTTTGCTGCAACGCCTTCAGCAGAGTGAGGATTTGCGCCTGCACGGTTTTATCCAGCGATGAGGTTGGCTCATCCAACACAATAAGCTGTGGTTTGACGACCAGCGCCCTGGCGATAGCGATGCGCTGACGCTGGCCGCCGGAGAAGGCGGCAGGGTAGCGATGCCGGGATTGCGGATCGAGCCCTACCTCCTGCATCACCTGAATCACCGCCTGTTCCCGTTCGGCGGGCGTAAGCGTCGGCTGATGAACGCGCAGTCCCTCTTCAATAATTTGCAGCACGTTGAGCCGCGGGTTTAGCGATGAGTTAGGGTCCTGAAACACCACCTGCATGCGGCGACGTAGCGGCAGCATCTGCCGACGGTTGCGTCCCTGAAGCGCCTCACCGTCAAAGGCGATCGCGCCAGCGGAATGAATCAGACGCAGAAGCGCCAGCCCGGTGGTGCTTTTGCCCGATCCTGACTCGCCGACCAGCCCCAGCGTTTCTCCCGCGCGCAAATGAAAGCTGACGGCATTAACGACGCGGTTATGATCGACAACCCGTCGCAGCAGACCTTTACGTATCGGAAAGGCGATACTCAAGTTTTCCGCCCGCAGTAATACCGGCGCATCGGGCGCGAGCGGGACGGGATCGCCCGACGGCTCGCTGTCCAGCAGGCGGCGGGTATAAGGGTGTTCGGGTGCGGAGAACAGCGCCTGGCAGCCGTTTTGTTCAACGCAGCGGCCATTCTGCATCACCGCGACGCGATCGGCGAGCTGACGAACGATGCTCAGATTATGGGTGATAAACAGCAGCCCCATATTTAACTCTTGCTTCAGCTCGCGCAGCAGCGTGAGGATTTGCGCCTGCACCGAGACGTCCAGCGCGGTTGTGGGTTCGTCGGCGATAAGCAGCTCCGGGCGGGTCAATAGCGCCATGGCGATCATCACCCGCTGGCGCTCGCCGCCGGAGAGCTGATGCGGATAGTCAGCCAGCCGCCGGGGCGCATTGCGGATCCCGACGCGCTCCAGGCAGTCGAGGATTTCTCCGCGCGCCGCTTCTTTACGCATCCCGCGATGCAAGGAGAGCACTTCGTACAGCTGTTTTTCCAGGGTATGCAGCGGATTAAGCGAAACCATCGGTTCCTGGAAGATCATCGCGATGCGGTTACCGCGCACGCCGCGCAGGGTGCGTTCATCGGCATGCAGTAGCGACTGACCGTGAAAGCGGATATCGCCGGTGGGATAGCTGACCGGCGGCGACGGGAGCAGCCGCAGCACCGATAGCGCGGTCACGCTCTTACCGGAGCCGGACTCGCCGACCAGCGCAAGGGTCTCGCCGACGGCAATCTGCAGCGACAGTTCGCTGACGACCGAAGTGGTTTCTCCCTGCTGACGAAAGGCGATGGAGAGATTATCGATATCTAACAGAGGTTGCGTCATGCTACACCGCCTTGCTTGGATCAAAGGCATCGCGAACCGCCTCACCAATAAAAATCAATAACGTCAGCAGCACCGCCACCGATAGAAAGGCGGCGATGCCCAACCAGGGCGCCTGAAGGTTGTTTTTACCCTGCAACAGCAGCTCACCCAGCGAAGGGGAGCCCAGCGGCAGGCCAAAGCCGAGAAAATCGAGCGAGGTCAGGGTGGTTATTGAACTACACAGAATGAACGGCAGAAAGGTCAGGGTGGCGACCATGGCGTTAGGCAGCATATGGCGTAGAATAATCGCGCGATCGCTGACGCCAAGCGCCTGCGCGGCGCGGATATAATCATAGTTACGGGTGCGCAGGAACTCGGCACGGACGACGCCGACCAGCGTCATCCAGCCGAACAGCACGGTAATGGCCAGCAGCCACCAGAAGTTGGCCTGCACAACGCTTGAGAGCAGGATAATCAGAAACAGCGTCGGCATTCCCGACCATACTTCGATAAACCGCTGTCCCCAGAGGTCAATTTTTCCACCGTAATACCCCTGAACGGCGCCGGCCATCACCCCCAGCACGCTGGAGAAGAAGGTCAGCAGCAGACCAAAGAGAATGGAAATGCGCGTACCGTAGAGAATTCGCGCCAGCACGTCTCCACCGTTGGCATCGGTGCCCAGCCAGTTCTGGGCTGACGGCGGCGAAGGGAAGGGCGCGTCGGTGGCGAAATTTATGGTCGTCGCGCCGAACCGAACCGGCGCCCACAGGGCCCAGCCGTTATCGTCCAGCCGCTTTTGCAGCCACGGGTCCTGATAGTCGGCGGCGGTGGCAAAGCTGCCGCCGAAAGTGGTCTCGCTGTAGTTTTTCAGGAGCGGGACGTAGAGGCTGCCCCGGTACTGGACGAGCAGCGGCTTATCGTTAGCAATCAGCTCAGCGCACAGGCTACAGGCGAAAAGCGCTAAAAAGATCCATAGCGACCAGTAGCCGCGGCGGTTGTGGCGAAAACGCGCCCAGCGCGCCTGGTTGACGGGACTAAAAAATGACATTAGCGGCCCTCAAAATCGATACGCGGATCGACCAGCGTATAGCTGATATCGCTGATGATATTCAGCAGCAGGCCAATCAGGGTAAAAATATACAGCGTGCCGAACATGACCGGGTAATCGCGAGATACGGTGGCCTCATAGCCCAGTAGCCCCAGTCCGTTTAGCGAGAACATCACTTCAATCAGCAGCGAGCCGGTAAAAAACATACTGATAAAGGTGGCCGGGAAACCGGCGATTACCAGCAGCATGGCGTTGCGAAATACGTGTCCCCAGAGGATCTGCTTTTCGCTGACCCCCTTGGCGCGGGCGGTAACCACGTACTGCTTGCGGATTTCATCAAGAAAGCTGTTTTTGGTCAGCATAGTGAGGGCGGCAAAACCGCCGATCACCGTTGCCAGCACTGGTAGGGTGATATGCCAGAGATAGTCGAGGATTTTTTGGTACCAGGGCAGGCTGTCGAAGTTGGCTGACACCAGCCCGCGCAGCGGAAAGAGATCGAAATAGCTGCCGCCAGCAAAGATAACGATCAGCAAAATGGCGAACAGGAATGCCGGGATTGCATAGCCGATAATAATCAGCGTACTGCTCCAGACGTCAAAATGGCTGCCGTTGCTGACCGCTTTACGGATCCCCAGCGGAATCGACACCAGATAGATAATGAGCGTACTCCATAAACCCAGGGTGATAGAGACCGGCAGGCTGTCTTTAATCAGCTGTAGTACCGATGAGCTACGAAACAGGCTATCGCCAAAATCAAAGCGCAGGTAATCTCCGAGCATTTTAAAATAGCGCTCGTGCAGAGGCTTATCAAAGCCGTAGCGGTGGGTTATCTCTGCAATCACCTCCGGGTCCAGCCCGCGCCCGCCGCGATAGTGCCCATCGCTGATGTTGCTGACCCCGGTACGCGCATGACTGGCGGCCATGCCGCCGTCTCCGGCGCCGGGCAAGCCGCCGCGGTCGCCGAACTCAATCGCCGCAATCGCCTGATCGACCGGACCGCCGGGCGCGATCTGCACAATAAAAAAGTTAATGGTGATAATCGCCCACAGGGTGGGGATGATGAGCAGTAGTCGGCGGAGCAGATATGCACCCATCTTAATTCCTTAGCGTCTGTCCGCGGGGAGTCTGGCCGCTTTGCTTGCGTCGTACCACCAGTTTTCGAAACCGGAGGAGTAGACCGCGCGGGTCTGCGGGAAGGAGAATTTGTCCCAGTAAGCGGTTCGGTCCTGCGCCATATACCACATCGGCAGCATGTAATAGTTCCAGGTCAGCACGCGGTCGAGAGCCCGGCCCAGCGGCAGCAGCTTTTCTTTATTACCCTGCCAGCGAATAATCTGCGCGATGAGCCGGTCGACGGCCGGGTTTTGTACTCCTGAGGCGTTGTAGCTGGAGTTTATATATTCGGAGTCCCAGGAGACTTGCAGGTCGGTGCCGGGCCAGGGGGTGGCGCGCCAGACGTTAGGCATCATGTCGTAATCCCGGCTGCGCTTGCGGTTACTGTATTGGGAGTTGTCGACCTGGCGAATATCCATGACGATGCCGAGCCGCTGGAGGTTGTGCTGGAAGGGCAGGACCCAGCGATCGCTACTGCCAGAGGGGAGCAGCAGCTCAAAGCGTAACGGTTTGCCGCTCTGCGCGTTTACCCGCTGCTGGTTTTTCACTATCCATCCCGCCTGGTTGAGGATGGCATCGGCTTTGAGTAAATTCTCTCGCGCAAAACCGTCGCCGCTGGAAACCGGCGGCCGGTATATCTGCGTGAAGACTTCAGCCGGGATCTCTTTTTTCAGCGGCGTCAGCAGGGCGAGCTCGTCGGCATCTGGATAATCGCGCGCCGCATATTCGGTATTCTGAAAGAAGCTGTTGGCGCGGCTGTAGGAGCGATAAAACAGCGCCTTATTCATCCATTCAAAATCAAAAGCGAGGGTAATGGCTTCGCGTACCCGGCGGTCGGAAAATACCGGGCGCTGAATATTAAACGCCAGCCATTGCGTGTTCTGCGCCGAGGTGTTGGTGTATTCGTCTTTTACGATATAGCCGTGGGTAAAATTGCGCCCGACGTAACGAGTAGCCCAGTTTTTGGCAACGTTCTCTTCGCGACGGTCAACGGCGCCGGCCTTAAAGGCTTCGAAAGCAACGTTGTCGTCCAGGTAATAGTCGTAGCGCAGCGTATCGAAATTCCAGCGTCCGCGGTTGACCGGTAAGTCGGCGGCCCAGTAGTCCTTTACCCGCGAGTAGGTAATGTACTGGCCCATGCGCCAGGCAGTGATGCGATACGGACCACTGGCCAGCGGTGGCGCAGAGAGTGGATCGCTAAGCTTATGGTGCTGCCAGTATTTTTCCGGCATAACGGGCAGCGTCATCAGGCTAAGCATGTTCTCTTTGCCCGGTTTGGCTAAATCAATGCGGACGGTGAGTGGAGCGATGGCTTTTACCGTGGTGCCTTTATAATAGAGGCGAAACTGCGGTACCCCTTCGGTCATAAACTTCTGGAAGGTAAACGCAACATCGGCGGCGGTGATGGGGCTGCCGTCGTGATAGCGGGCGCGCGGATTGAGCGTAATCTCCATCCATGAAAAATCATCGGCATAGCGCGCATGCTCGGCAATCAGCGGATAGTAGCTGCCGGGCTCATCGTCAGAGGTGGTGAAGAGCGTATCGTATAAACTTTCGGTACGAATACCCGGGTTGCCGCGCATGGCGTAGCGGTTGAAATTATCAAAGGTGCCGATGGCGGCGAGGGTAATTGCGCCGCCTTTAGGCGCGGCGGGATTGGCATAATCGTAATGGGTGAAGCCTGCGGCGTATTTCGGCTCGCCGATAATCGCGAACCTGTCGCTCTCTTTAATGGTTTGCGCCTGGCTGTGCAGGCTAAATAAGGTCAGCAGTATCAGGCTGATGCGCGCAAAAATAACCAGGATATCGTCCTCCCATGCCGGGCCTGAAACGGCCTGACCTCTGATAGCAAATAATAAAGGACACTTAGCGGGTTGTGAAATATTTCGCCGGTTCATCATGGGCGGCGATCAGCGCTTCCAGCGTCAGCGGTCGGCTTAACCAGTATCCCTGCAAATAATTTACCCCATGATCGCGCAGCCATTCCGCCTGCTCCTGCGTTTCCACGCCTTCGGCGACGGTGGTGAGCTTCAGCCGGCGGCTTAGGGTGATAACGGCGTCCAGCACCGGCGAGGTCACGGTCTCCGTGCCGATAGCCTGTACGAAGCCGCGGTCTATTTTCAGGTAATCAAAGTTATAGCGTTCCAGATAAATTAGCGCGCTATGGCCGGTACCGAAATCATCAATCGCGATTTCAAAACCCTGCTCGTGCAGCCAGTCGAAGTTTTCTAAGGAACGATTTTTATCGATCATCGCGCGCTCGGTGATTTCCAGCACCACGCTAAAATGGTCGGCCGGCATGGCGGCGGTGAATCGCTGCAGATCCTGCTGAAAGCTCCCGGCGTGTAGATGCATGGGGGAAATATTGATCCCCAGCTTGCTCCCGGCGGGCAGGAGCGTTTGCAGAACAGGCGCATCCTGCGCAATCAAGGTTAAGAGATGGCGGGTAAGCGGAATGATGATCTGCTGGGTTTCCGCAAGGTTGATAAAGACATCGGGAGGGATCTCGCCGGCCACCGGATGCCGCCAGCGCATCAACACCTCAATGCCGCTAATTTGTAGCGTCTCTGACCTCACCACCGGTTGATAGACCACGTAGAACTGATCGTTTTTGATGGCCAGTAGAAGCTCTTTGCGCGGGTCCGACTTAATGGTGAGGACGTAGTAGCTTAAAAGCCCGGCCAACAGTCCGCAAACGACGCCCAACAGCAGAGCAAACTGCGTATTCTCCGCCAGCCAGCTGTTGGCGTAGAGATAGACTTTCAGCGGCAGGCCGTCAATTTGCGTCTGGCGAATGGGTGGCGAGATCAGGGTCTGCGGGTCGATGAGTTGGTTACTGAAGGTGGAAATGGCGACGTCCTTAATAGCCAGCGCCAGGCCGCTGAAATCATTCTGTCGCGCTGAATAGAGGATATAGGGCGTCAGGTTGGCATTAATCGAGACAAAAATACCGTCTTTCCCACCGTGGGGGCTACGGACCCACAACGCCAGCGCTGCGCTTTTGGGCATCATTGGCGTCCCGGGCAGAATCGCCATATCGACCGCTTGCGTTACATCAAGCTGCGGTATGAGCTGGGTTAAGGGCGTACTCATGACGCCTGTAGCGGAGGAACAAAACGCGAGGCCATTTTTGACCAGCAGGACAGCGCGGACGTTTGGGCTGAAGGCCGCATGGGCGGTTAAGCCTGAGGCGACGTTCTCACATGGCTCATCGACCAGCGGCTGCAGGTCGTGGATAGTCTGATTTAAATCGTGAAAATAGTCCTGCAGATAGGTATGGACGTTGTTAATAATGGCGTCGAAACGCTCCGCCCGGTTGTGATAAATCACCATAAACTGGATGCTACCGGCCAGCAGGGCGACGGCTATTCCAATACATATACTTGTCAGCCAGATTTTTCGCCGGGGAGCGAGGTGACGGGTAGGCATAGGCTATATAGTCAGTCCGTATTGTTGATGTGCGCCAAAGGGCTGATAGAAAACGTTTTTTCTATCCCTGCTTAAAGACATAGCTTATTTTACGAAGTTTATTGGCTGGCGAGCAAAAAAAAACACCGCCTCGGCAGTGTTTTTTTGTTTCTACCGTTGGCCAAGGGATTAACCAACGGTAGAAGACGATTACGAACGACTCAGAACGCGTCGCGCTTCGTTATAGCGCTTTTTCCAGTACGGTTCATCCATGCTTGAAATGGTCACACCGCTGCTGGTGGATGCATGAACAAACTGATTGTTGCCGATATAGATGCCAACGTGGCGGCCCGTGGAGCCGGCGCGGAACAGGACTAAATCACCGGTACGCAGCTGGGCGCGGCTGATCGATTTTCCAGAATCCTGCTGCTCTGAAGTGGAGCGGGGCAGTTCCAGGCCAAACTGTTCACGAAAAGTCCGTTGCACAAAGGCGGAACAATCGATGCCTTTACGGGTGCTGCCGCCGAGGCGGTAACGCACGCCCTTCCAGCTGGCATACTGATCCATCAAGCGGGACTTGACGTCCAGGTTGCGGACCATCGTTTCAAATTCATCCTGAGAGGCTTGCAGTGATGATAAATCGCCACTACCCACAGCAAGCGTCTCAGAATGCATATTTCTGGCGGTACTATTTGAACTACACGCGGAAAGCAGAACCGCAACTGCAATCGCGGGGGCGACCCGCAAGATATATCTCAAAATCGGCTGAGATTTGACCATGCTGTGTGTTATCCCTTGTTGTCCTTAACGACAATGTCGTTATAAAAAATGCCAAACGTGTTAGAGCCTAATTACCTGGTCGCAATGAGACAATTCCGTAAGCATAAAACTGTGGAGTCACGCACAAATTTATTCATTCTTTGAATTGATGTCGCTGACGAGGCAAAACGAGATTGAGGTTACCCGATCAACCGGGGGATGGCGAGCGGTTTTACGCATTTTCTTATAAGTATTTTTGCGACAAAAAGTGAATCATCGGCAAAGGACAAAATAGCGGCAGTGATGGGTAAAAAATACGCAATTTACTCATTTTTAAGATGATTAATATGACAGAAAGATGATGCAGGATGAGAAAACAGGCGAGGGCAAAAAAAGGGACCCAGAACGATCCCTTATGAATGATATTAATTAATTGTAAAGATAGATTTAAATTTTTGCTTTTCTACCCGGAAGGTGGCGCTCAAATAAGGCAATAACATTATCGCTCAATGAGGTCATCAATACCCAGGGGGCGCCTATGAGCACTGCCGTTAATGAGCCGACGGCAATATCGGTAAACCAGTGGGCGCCAATCATCACGCGTGGGAAAGCGAACACCACGAATATTACCAGCGCGATAGCAAACGCCCGGCGGCCAAAATAACGCCACATAAATGACGCAAATATCAGCAGCATCATCCCGTGATCGCCCGGGAAACTGTCTTTTGAAGCATCTTTGGTGGGGAATGAGATCACATCGCTCACTTTGGTGATGTCGGTAAAAGAGAGCGAAGGGCTGGCGCGCTTAACCGGCATCAGGTGCTGGGCCAGCTGATTGATAATGACGGCAGCCAGCAGCATCACCAGGCCGATGATAATCACCCGCCGGCGTCCGGCGCTCTGCTCTTTAAACCAGAAGCTCAGCATCAGGCTGCCCATCGCCAGTAGCGAGCAGGCGTCAAAGGCACGGTTATTGATAATCGCCAGCAGCCAGGTATAGGCGGTGCTCACGCCAACCAGGTGATTAAAGAAATAGAAGATCGCCGAGTCCAGCGGATTCCAGAAACCATGGTTAACGGGAAGGTACCATGAACAAAAAAGCGCTATACCCGCCGCGTTCAGCAGCAGAATAAGGGGAATTCGATTTTTAATCATAACTATCGTGTATTGGGTAAACGACGGCAACCATAGCCGTCTTAACTTAAACGAATCCTCAACAAGGAGGCCTGCAGTGCATTCCAGTCGGTCTCGGTATCGGCAATCAGCTCGATGCGGCTGTCGGGAGGGGAGACGTTCTGCGTCTCAATATGCAGATCAAGCTGTTGGCGATTGATCCTTACCAGCCCCTCCGCAATGCGCATCACGCCTTTGACGCGCCCGACCGGCGCCAGGCGCGCCCATTCGAGCAGGGCAACGGTGTCGAAAACGGTTTCAGCGTCAAAAATCCAGCCGCAGGCGTGATAGCCCTGACCGCTATTCAGGCTGCGACGCCAGCGCTGATGGGCGGGGAGGCTAAATGCCGCAAGGCCTTGTTTCTGCCCGTGGCCGTGCGCGTGTTCGGCGCTGGCGGGGAGCGGCGCAATATTGCGGCGCGGTAAATCAAGCAGCATCGGGTCGATATTGCCCCGCGTGGCGCTGACGAACCGGCGATCGCCCGCGTAGGCCTGCCACCATGCGGCAAAGGCGCGTTGACTTTCCTCCGTCGAGCGGTCGGCTTTATTGCTGATAATAACGTCAGCGGCCGCCAGCTGGTCGCGAAAGTTGTCGTTGGTCACCGCTTTTTCGTCAAGCAACTGGCGCGGGTCCAGCACGCACAAGGTGGCGCGCAGGTCGATCCACGGCTCGTATACCGCGGCGGTCAGCATATCGAGGATCTGTTTAGGATGGCCCAGCCCGGTGGGTTCTATCAGCAGGCGATCGGGTTTGCCCTGGCGTAGCAGGGTATTAAGCCCGACTTGCATCGGCAGGCCGTTTACACAGCACATGCAGCCGCCGGGGATCTCTTTGAGCAGCGCGCCGCTTTCCGCCAGCAGCGCGCCGTCAATACCCACTTCACCAAACTCGTTGACCAGCACGGCCCATTTTTCATCCGCGGGCTTATTGGCCAGCAGATGCAAAATCGTCGTGGTTTTACCGCTGCCGAGAAACCCCGTGATCATGTTGGTTTTGGTCACTTTTTCTCCAGGATAAATGTAATGTTGTAACAGTTACGCCTATCCTGACGAAAAAAAGCGAAAAAGAGAAGTCTTAGCGCGGACAGAAGGGGACTCTGTCCGCTAAAAGGCAGTTATTGTTAAGCGTTCAGCGTGGCGGCAATCGCCTGACGCGCACCAAAGGCGGCAAGCTGATGCCATGCGGCGGTGATGTGAGCAACAAACTGCGGATCCTGCGGCAGGTCGTGACCGAAGATCTCCTCAAGCGTAAGCAGGGCCGCTACGCGCTGGTGTTCATCGCTGGCGGAGACCAGTTTCTGTATCTTATCGGCCAGCGGATCGCGAATATCAATGGCATTTCCGCCATCATCAATACCGCTGACGTAGCGCATCCAGCCCGCGACGCCGAGCGCCAGGAGCGGCCAGCGGCTGCCTTGCGTAAGGTGGACGCGAATACCGTCAAGCATACGTTGCGGCAGCTTCTGGCTGCCGTCCATGGCGATTTGCCAGGTGCGATGCTTCAGCGCCGGGTTGCTGAAGCGTTCGATCAGGCTGTCAGCATACGCCGTCAGATCCACGTCCTGAATAGATAAGGTCGGCGCCTGTTCGTCAAGCATCAGGCGGTATGCGGCGCTGCGGAAAATCGGATCCTGCATGCAGTCGCTAATATGCGCATGACCTGTCAGATAGCCAAGCCAGGCGAGGAACGAGTGGCTGCCGTTGAGCATCCGCAGTTTCATCTGTTCCCACGGCAGGACGTCATCGGTCATCTGGACGCCCGCGGTTTCCCAGGCCGGGCGTCCGGCAACGAAGTTATCTTCGATGACCCATTGAATGAAGGGTTCGCAGCTGATAGCGCAGGGGTCTTCTACGCCCAACGCGGCGCTAATTTCCGCCAGCGATTCATCGGTGGCGGCTGGCACAATACGGTCAACCATGGTGCCGGGAAAACTGACGCGCTCGGCGATCCACTGCGCCAGCTCCGGGCTCCGTTTTTCTGCCATTCCCAGCACGGCGTTTTTCACCACATGCCCGTTGTTGGGGATGTTATCGCAGGAGAGGACGGTAAACGGCGGTAGTTCACGCTGACGGCGGCGCGATAACGCTTCGACCAGAATGCCGGGAACCGATTGCGGCAGCGTCGGGTTTTGCAGATCGTGGATAATGCGCGGCTGCGTCATGTCCAGCAGGCCGCTGGCCGGATCGATGCAGTAGCCTTTCTCGGTGATGGTCAGAGAGACGATGGCGACCTGTGGTTCGCAAAATTTCTCAATAATCGCGGCCAGCGAATCCAGTTTTGCGTTCAGGCATTCATGGACGGCGCCGACCACGATTGGCTGATTGCCCTCGGCGCCTTTTTCCAGCACGGTAAACAGGTGGTTCTGCTGGCGAAGCTGGCTCATCAGCCGATCGCCGCTGAACAGACTGATCTCACAAATCCCCCAGTCCCCGCCGCCGGCGTTAAGCACCCGATCGGTGAGGAGCGCCTGGTGCGCGCGATGAAACGCGCCGAAACCAAAATGCACAATACGCGAACGCAGCTGGCTGCGGTCATATTGAGGGAGCTGTACGCCTTCCGGCAGCGTAGCCGTAGCAATGGTAGTCATTCTTAACACACCTGATTAACGGATAATTAACATTCCCAGTGTAAAGTTATATGACAACAAATTAAATTGGTGAGCCTTATTTATCCGCTTAATGTGAGCTCGATCATCAATTGTTAGCTGCATACCCGGCTGTTCTGAAAAGTGGGCGCGCTTAATGGAGGAGAGGAGCGATAGTTTAATTACTTTTGGTATAACAACTTTGCAGCGAGTGAAGGGAGAGCAACGTTGCCAGCAGAGAGAGGGCCAGGCGCTGCGGAAAAGGTGCGAAAAAAAGGACAGCCGCTGGCTGCCCTTTATGATGTTGCAAACGCAGAGTTTAGTCCGCGCGGCCCATATAGCGGCTCTCTTCGATATGGATACGAATGCGCTCGCCCGCGCTCAGGTATTCAGGCACCTGAACAACAAGGCCGGTGCTCAGCGTCGCCGGTTTGTTACGGGCGCTAGCGGATGCGCCTTTAATACCTGGCGCCGTCTCAACGATTTCCAGATCCACGGTCTGCGGCAGCTCTAGCGCCAGCAGCTGGCCGTCCCAGGTCAGAACCTGCATATCCGGCATGCCGCCTTCCGGCATAAACAGCAGCTCTTCTTCGATTTGCTCTTTGGTAAAGATATACGGGGTGTAATCTTCTTTATCCATAAAGACGTATTCGTTGCCATCGATATAGGAGAAGTCAACGAAGCGGCGGGTCAGGGTGACGGTATCAACGATATCGTCGCCTTTGAAGCGTTCTTCCACTTTCAGGCCGGTGCGTACATCGGAGAAACGCATTTTGTACAGCGTCGCTGCGCCGCGGGCGCTGGGTGACTGAATATCAATGTTTTTAACAATCAGCAGTTTGCCGTTGTAATTCAGCACCATACCTTTTTTAATTTCATTCGCTCTTGGCATTGCAGTAATCCTGTCACTTAAAGGGTCGAAAATATCGCGTAAAACTACTCGCGCCGGGCCTTTCAGGCAAGTGGAATTCGTCTGTTTTGCTATCTTCAGGTAAAACGTTTAGGCTGGACTGCTAAAAGCGTTATCGGAAGAGTCGATTATGGAATGCCGCCCTGAATGCGGAGCTTGCTGTATCGCTCCTTCTATCTCCAGCCCTATCCCGGGCATGCCGCAAGGCAAGCCGGCAAACACCCGCTGCGTGCAGCTATCGCAAAATAATCTCTGCGCTATTTTTGGCTCGCCGTTTAGGCCGAAAGTGTGCGCCAGCCTGAAGCCGGAAGCGGAAATGTGCGCCTCCAATCGCGAAGACGCCATGACCTGGCTGCTTCATCTTGAACAGAGCACCTCTGCGTAGTGCATTTACCCGTCATACTTCAAGTGGCATGTGCGTTGGCTTCACTCGCTCACGCCTCCTTAAACTTGAATTATTTAGGTTATAAATTTTGTAAAAGCTTAATGCAATAAATCAGAAAAATTATGCTCAGGATCCATCTCCCGCGCGAGGGCGATCAGTTTCTTCTTATTACCAAGAGCGTAGCCGGATTTCTGTTTAACCAGCAGGCCTTCCTGACAGAATTGTGCGATCACATATAATAAATGACGATACGACACTCCCATATATTCCGCCGCCGGGGTATGTTTTTCGTGATAAATATCACAATGCTGAGTTAATAAAATAAATGCTGCCAGACGATTCACCAGTGGAAAAGATTGATTTTGGGTGAGCGACACGATGTTACGGTAGTTTTTTTGGCTTAACGCGATACAGAGATTACGCAGGAAAATGACGTCATTCAGCAACAAAGGGCGGAATGAAGCGATGGGCAGCGCCAGGCACCAGCACGCTTCGATGGCCTGAACGCCACGCGGATCGTGATGTTTATCAATGAGTTCTATCTCGCCGATAAAGCAGGGTGCGCCAAAGAAGTCGATCAGCGAGACCCGACCATTAGCTGATGTGGTGTAAAGCTTAGCCCGGCCGCGTGCGAGGTAAAAAAGGTGCGCGGGTTGAGCCCCCTCTTTAACAATATAATCCCCTGCCACAGCGTGGAACAATCGTGTATCCCGCACAACATCGACGGAAAATTTTTCCAGGTACCCCGAGTCGCTTATCAATTGCTGCTTGAGATTTTCATTTTGGATTTCTTTCACGGTCGCTTCCCGGTATGAGATTTCTCATATTCAGTATCAGTTTTCGCCTGGTATGCTGCAAACGTTAATCCGATACCTGTTTAATCCTGCTGTAATAACATAAAAATGGCGTAAAAGCGAAAAGAGGGAATAAAAATGGAAAAAAGAAAAATTATACTCGACTGCGATCCAGGTCACGATGATGCTATTGCGATAATGATGGCGGCCAGACATCCGGCAATTGATTTATTAGGAATAACGATTGTTGCGGGTAACCAAACGCTGGATAAAACGTTAGTCAATGGATTAAATGTTTGCCAACATTTAGATGTCAATGTGCCGATTTATGCCGGGATGCCACAGCCAATTATGCGTCAGCAAATTGTCGCTGATAATATTCATGGTGAAACCGGATTGGATGGGCCGGTATTTTCATCGTTAACTCGTCAGGCAGAAGAAACGCATGCAGTTAAATATATTATTGACACCCTCATGGCTAGTGAGGGTGACATCACGCTGGTGCCCGTTGGCCCACTGACCAATATAGCCGTCGCCATGCGAATGCAGCCGAAAATCCTGCCGAAAATTCGCGAGATTGTATTAATGGGCGGTGCTTATGGTACCGGAAACTTTACGCCATCGGCAGAGTTTAATATTTATGCCGACCCTGAAGCCGCTCGCGTGATATTCAGCTCGGGTGTCCCTCTGGTCATGATGGGTCTCGATTTGACTAATCAGACGGTCTGCACCGCTGATGTTATTGCACGCATGGAAAAAGCCGGCGGTCCGGCGGGACAGTTGTTTAGCGATATCATGAATTTCACCCTCAAAACGCAGTTTGAAAACTACGGCTTAGCGGGTGGTCCGGTGCATGATGCCACCTGCATCGGCTATCTGATTAATCCTCAGGGCATCAAAACACAGGACATGTATGTTGAGGTAGATGTTAACAGCGGCCCCTGCTATGGCCGTACGGTCTGCGACGAACTGGGCGTACTCGGTAAAGCGCCGAATACCAAAGTCGGCATCACTATTGATACCGATTGGTTTTGGGGTTTAGTCGAAGAGTGCGTGCGGATGTACCGCTAATTCGTTTTGTACCAGGCGTGCGGAATATCCCTCATCGCCTGATATACCCGTCGTCTTTCAAGCGGCTTCTTTGTTGGCTACGTTCGTTCACCCCAGACACTTACTTGAGTAAGCTCCTGGGGCTTTAATGAGGGACATCCGTGTCCCTTACCAAAGGCAGCCTTTGGCTGTTCAAATTCGTACCAGACGAATTTGTCTCTCTTGCCGCCTCTAAGCAACTTGAAATCCATTGGGTATAGAAACAGGCGGGCAGTAAGCTGTCGCCCGTAATAAAATCAGACATACCAAAACCTGGCGTAATGCCGGGTTTGCTGGCATCAAGAGATAATCATTATGGATATAATGAGAAGTGTTCTGGGTATGGTGGTATTACTGGCAATCGCTTTTCTGCTGTCAGTAAATAAAAAAAGAATTAGTCTGCGTACGACTGGCGCGGCGCTGGTACTGCAAATTGCTATTGGTGGTATTATGCTCTATTTTCCGCCAGGAAAATGGTTGGCGGAGCAGGCGGCTTTCGGCGTACATAAAGTGATGACCTACAGCGATGCCGGTAGCGCATTTATTTTTGGTTCGCTGGTCGGGCCGAAAATGGATCTCTTATTCGATGGTTCTGGTTTTATTTTTGCTTTTCGGGTATTGCCAGCCATTATTTTTATCACCGCATTGGTAAGCCTGCTTTATTATATTGGCGTAATGGGAATACTGATCCGAACTCTTGGCGGAATTTTCCAGAAAGCGCTGAATATTAGCAAGATTGAGTCGTTTGTTGCCGTGACCACCATTTTCCTTGGGCAAAATGAGATCCCGGCGATCGTTAAGCCCTTTATTAATAAGCTAAATCGTAATGAGCTATTTACCGCGATTTGCAGCGGGATGGCTTCAATCGCCGGGTCGACGATGATTGGCTATGCCGGGCTGGGCGTGCCGATTGATTATCTGCTGGCGGCATCGCTGATGGCGATTCCCGGCGGTATTCTGTTTGCCCGCCTTCTCAGCCCGGCGACTGAAGTATCGCAGGTGACTTTCGAAAACCTCTCCTTCACCGAAACTCCGCCGAAAAGTTTTATTGAAGCCGCGGCTAGCGGCGCGATGGCTGGGGTAAAAATTGCCGTGGGCGTGGCGACGGTAGTGATGGCGTTTGTGGCAATTATCGCTCTGATCAACGGCGTGATTGGCGGTATCGGCGGTTGGTTCGGTTTTGGTCACGCGACTCTGGAGGGGATTTTCGGTTATATCCTTGCACCGCTGGCCTGGTTAATGGGCGTTGACTGGAGTGATGCGACGCTGGCGGGCAGCCTGATTGGCCAGAAGCTGGCGATTAACGAGTTCGTAGCCTACCTCAACTTTTCGCCGTTCCTGCAAACGCCGGGAGCGCTGGATGTGAAAACTATCGCCATTATTTCTTTTGCGCTATGCGGTTTCGCCAACTTTGGTTCTATTGGCGTGGTGGTTGGCGCATTCTCGGCAATTGCACCCCAGCGCGCGTCTGAAATTGCCCAATTGGGGATGAGGGCGCTGGCTGCGGCAACGCTGTCAAACTTAATGAGCGCAACAATTGCCGGGTTTTTTATTGGCCTGGCGTAATACTCTGGTGTGCCGCTGATGCGGCACACCGCTGCTTTATACGTCTTTAATACGCCACAAGCAGGCCTGGGTAGCTACGCCCATGACCAGCGCAATCCAGAAGACGGCGTGATAGCTCCAGATTTCCGCGACGACGCCCGCCAGCGAACCGGCGATAATCCAGCCAACGCGCGTGGTATTGGTATAAAGCGTAGTGGCCGCGCCCGCCTGTCCGGGCATCAGATCCTGAAAATAGAGCATGCCGATACCGGCGAGAATGCCGATAAATATGGCGTTCAGCGCCTGCAGGGCCAGCAGCAGTCCGGGGGTATGTACGGTTAGCATGCCAACGTAAAACAGCACGCCGGCCACCGCTGAGATGCGCATCAGGAAGCGTTTGCCGAAGCGTTTGGCATAATAGCCCGCAATTAGCATGGTTGGGATTTCCAGCCCGGCGGCGGTGCCCATCATGACTCCGGCCAGCTTCTCCGGTAAATGCAGCTCATTGATGATAAACAGCGGCATATTAATGATGTACAGGCTGTTGATTCCCCACATCAGCGTACAGATGATAAACAGCAGCAGCGCGTCGCGGCGGTTGGTGCGCGGCGTTTCGAGGTGTCCCGTAGCGATCTTCGGCTCTTTACGCATGCTGGGAAGAAAAAACCAGACCATTGCGCCGCAGATCACAAAGGCGACCGCCGCGCTGAGATACATCACGGTAAAGCCGAAACCCATCGCCAGCGCGTAGGCCAGCGGCGGCCCGATAACCCATGCCAGAGACACCTGAGCGCGCAGAATCGAGCTGAACATGACCGCCTCGCGGCCCGTTTTGTCCGCATGCTCGCGGGCGAGGGCAAACATCTGCGGGTTCGCGGTGGAGCCGAAGCTGCTGAGGAATACGCCGATAAACAGCAAAATAAAGTAGTTACGGTTCCAGGCGAAAAGCACGCAGGCCAGCACGCCCATCAGGCAGCAGAAGACGATCAGCCGCTTGCGGTCGCCTTTGCGATCCGAACGCCCGGCGAGGAACTGGCTTACCAGAATGCCGATCACCGCGCTGCCGGTAAAAAAGAAGCCGACCATCGCCGGTCGGACGTGAACCTCGTTAGTCAGAAACAGACTCAGCGTCGGCGTCTGGAGTGCCCCGGCGATACCCGTCAGGAAGGCGACGATCAGAAAGGCGGAAGAGGTGAAATCAAACCCGCGTCGTGGCAGGGCGGCGCTACTGTTTTGCATGTCGGCGTTCATCGGTTTTCAGGAGTCGCGGAGTTTACGCCGTCACTCAGAAAATGAACAGTACCAGGGCACGAATAAATCAAAAAGACGTTTCAAAATCAAACTTCAGCAGAAAGCTGAAGTTTTCCCTGCATCGTAGCTCCTGCTTCAGCAAAAGTGTGCTGTATCTCTAACTTCTGTTATCAGGAAACGAACTTTTCTTGCCTGGCGGCTAATAAAGGTACAGACTTCTTGAAACGTTTCAGCGTCATCGGGAGATTCTCCAGCAGGTAGATGACGCATTTTTTCTCAAAGTAGCTGAAACGATTCAATTCAGCAGGAGAGGAGAACCATGTTCCAGTTATCTGTGCAGGATATTCATCCCGGTCAGCAGGCCGGTAATAAAGAAGAGGCTATTCGTCAGGTTGCCTCCGCGCTGGTCAGCGCGGGCAACGTGGCAGACGGCTACGTCAACGGGATGCTGGCTCGCGAGCAGCAAACCTCCACTTTCCTTGGCAACGGTATTGCGATTCCGCACGGTACCACCGACACCCGCGACCAGGTGCTGAAAACCGGCGTTCAGGTTTATCAGTTTCCGCAGGGCGTGACCTGGGGCGAAGGGCAAACCGCCTACGTCGCCATCGGTATCGCCGCCAGCTCGGATGAACACCTTGGGCTGCTGCGTCAACTGACCCACGTGCTGAGCGACGACGCCGTTGCTGAACAGCTTAAGTCCGCGACGACCGCCGAAGAGCTGCGCGCCCTGCTGATGGGCGAAAAGCAGAGCGAAGCGCTGAAGCTGGATAATGAGACGCTAACCCTGGACGTTGCGGCCAGCGATCTGCTGACCCTGCAGGCGCTGAACGCCGCGCGGCTGAAAGAAGCCGGCGCCGTCGATGCTTCCTTTGTTAGCCGTACGATTAATGATAAACCGCTGAACCTCGGTCAGGGCATCTGGCTGAACGACAGCACCGAAGGTAACCTGCGCAGCGCCGTTGCCGTCAGCCGCGCGGCCAGCGCCTTCACCAGCGATGAGCAGCCGGTTTCTCTGCTGATCACCGTCGCGATGGCCGATGACCAGCCGACGGCGGTGCTTAATCGCCTGAGCAATCTGCTCCTTGATAAAAAAGCTGACCGCTTGCTGAAGGCTGATGGCGCCACGCTGCTGGCTCTTCTGACCAGCGACGATGCGATTGCCGAAGATGTTCTCAGCGCGGAATACGTTATCCGCAACGAGCACGGGCTGCACGCGCGTCCCGGCACGATGCTGGTTAATACCATTAAACAATTCTCCAGCGACATTACCGTCACCAACCTTGATGGTTCGGGCAAGCCGGCAAACGGCCGCAGCCTGATGAAAGTCGTGGCGCTGGGCGTTAAGAAAGGTCACCGCTTGCGCTTTACCGCGCAGGGTGAAGATGCGCAGCAGGCGCTGGATGCGATTGGCGAAGCGATCGCCGCAGGCCTTGGGGAGGGCGCATAAATGAGCAGACG
The DNA here is from genome assembly GCF_003812845.1 of Klebsiella sp. FDAARGOS_511. Lineage (NCBI taxonomy): Bacteria > Pseudomonadati > Pseudomonadota > Gammaproteobacteria > Enterobacterales > Enterobacteriaceae > Klebsiella > Klebsiella sp. FDAARGOS_511. The sequence goes on from NZ_CP033824.1 coordinate 4,863,462, forward strand.
TGTCGCAACGATTACTTTAAACCCGGCCTATGACCTGGTGGGTTTTACCCCGGAAATTGAACGCGGTGAGGTTAACCTCGTTCGCACCACCGGTTTGCACGCCGCAGGGAAGGGGATCAACGTTGCAAAAGTGCTAAAAGATCTCGGTATTGACGTCACCGTTGGCGGTTTCCTCGGTAAAGACAATCAGGATGGTTTTCAGCAGCTGTTCAGCGAGCTGGGCATCGCAAACCGTTTTCAGGTCGTTCAGGGCCGTACCCGTATCAACGTCAAGCTGACTGAGAAAGATGGCGAAGTTACTGACTTCAACTTCTCCGGCTTTGAAGTGACGCCGGGCGACTGGGAGCGTTTTGTTAATGATTCTCTTAGCTGGCTGGGCCAGTTCGATATGGTCTGCGTAAGCGGTAGCCTGCCGTCCGGCGTTAGCCCGGAAGCGTTCACCGACTGGATGACCCGTCTGCGTAGCCAGTGCCCGTGCATCATTTTTGATAGCAGCCGCGAAGCGCTGGTTGCGGGGCTGAAAGCGGCTCCGTGGCTGGTTAAACCTAACCGTCGCGAGCTGGAAATCTGGGCTGGCCGCAAGCTGCCTGAGATGAAAGATGTCATTGAAGCTGCTCATGCGCTGCGTGAGCAGGGTATCGCTCACGTGGTTATCTCCCTGGGCGAAGAAGGCGCCCTGTGGGTTAACGCATCCGGAGAATGGATTGCCAAACCGCCTTCAGTAGAAGTGGTTAGCACCGTTGGCGCCGGCGATTCAATGGTTGGCGGCCTGATTTATGGCCTGCTGATGCGTGAGTCCAGCGAGCATACGCTGCGCCTGGCAACGGCAGTCGCCGCGCTGGCGGTGAGTCAGAGCAATGTCGGTATTACCGATCGTACCCAGTTGGCCGCAATGATGGCGCGCGTCGACTTACAACCCTTTAATTAACAGCAGGAGAGGCATAATGAAAACGCTGCTGATTATTGATGCCGGGCTTGGACAGGCTCGCGCCTATGTGGCGAAGACCCTGTTAAGCACCGCGGCGCAAAAAGCGCAACTCGAACTGATTGAAAACCCAAATGACGCTGAGCTGGCGATTGTGCTGGGGACGGCGCTGCCGGCCGACAGCGCGCTGAATGGCAAAAAGGTCTATCTCGGCGATATCAACCGCGCCGTGGCTCACCCGGAGCTGTTCCTCGGGGAAGCCAAAAGCCATGCGACGCCTTACGCCGCTCCGGCCGCTGCTGCGTTGCCGGCTGCAGCTAACGGTCCAAAACGTATTGTGGCGGTCACCGCTTGCCCGACCGGCGTCGCGCACACCTTTATGGCGGCGGAAGCGATTGAAACCGAAGCTAAAAAACGCGGCTGGTGGGTGAAGGTTGAAACGCGCGGCTCCGTAGGCGCGGGCAATGCAATCACCCCGGAAGAGGTTGAACAGGCGGATCTGGTGGTCGTCGCTGCCGATATCGAAGTGGATCTGGCGAAATTCGCCGGTAAGCCGATGTATCGCACCACCACCGGCCTGGCGCTGAAGAAAACCGCGCAGGAGCTGGATAAAGCCGTGGTTGAAGCGAAACCGTATCAGCCTGCGGGTAAATCCCAGGCCGCGGCGGAAGGCAAAAAAGAGTCCGCGGGCGCCTATCGCCACCTGCTGACCGGCGTGTCATACATGCTGCCGATGGTGGTGGCGGGCGGTCTGTGTATCGCGCTCTCCTTCGCTTTTGGTATTAAAGCTTTTGAAGTGAAAGACACCCTGGCCGCGGCGCTGATGCAAATCGGCGGTGGCTCAGCCTTCGCGCTAATGGTACCGGTCCTGGCGGGCTTTATTGCCTTCTCTATCGCTGACCGTCCTGGCCTGACGCCGGGTCTTATCGGCGGTATGCTGGCGGTGAGCACTGGTTCTGGCTTTATCGGCGGTATTATCGCCGGTTTCCTTGCCGGCTACGTGGCGAAAGCGATCAGTACGAAGCTGAAGCTGCCGCAAAGTATGGAAGCGCTGAAACCGATCCTGATCATTCCGCTGGTTTCCAGCCTGATCGTCGGTCTGGCGATGATTTACCTGATTGGTAAACCCGTTGCCGGGATCCTCGAAGGCCTGACCCACTGGCTGCAAACGATGGGGACGGCGAACGCGGTTCTGCTCGGTGCTATCCTCGGCGGTATGATGTGTACCGATATGGGCGGTCCGGTGAACAAAGCGGCCTACGCGTTTGGTGTTGGCCTGCTGAGTACCCAGACCTATGCGCCGATGGCGGCTATCATGGCGGCGGGTATGGTTCCACCGCTGGCCCTGGGCCTGGCGACGCTGATTGCGCGTAAAAAGTTCGACAAAGCGCAGCAGGAAGGCGGCAAGGCCGCGCTGGTTCTCGGCCTGTGCTTTATCACCGAAGGGGCGATTCCGTTCGCCGCACGTGACCCGATGCGCGTCCTGCCTTGCTGTATCGTTGGCGGCGCGGTGACCGGCGCGATGTCCATGTGGGTTGGCGCGAAGCTGATGGCGCCGCACGGTGGTCTGTTCGTCCTGCTGATCCCTGGTGCGATTACGCCGGTGCTTGGCTACCTGATGGCGATTGTGGTCGGTACGCTGGTCGCAGGTCTCTCCTACGCGGTGCTGAAACGTCCTGAAGTTCAAGCCGCCTGATAGACGTAGCAAACGCTTCTCAAGGGCAGAGTCTTCTCTGCTCTTTTTTTATGCCGCATTCTTCCTCCGCCCTCCCGCCGTATGTGCTCTTCTTCGCATTTTTAAACTGTTTAAAAACCATACTGGCCAAATTTTGTGATTTTGTTCATGTTCATATGAAAATCCTATTTTACCTCTCTTTACTTTAAAATTATTCCGCTTACCATAAACACATGTTCACATTCAAACATGTGTTTAAATGAGGGGCTGTGAATCGTGAGGTGTTTATTTACTGATATTAAATAATTTTACTGCCATAGCGTTTTTTATGCTGGAGGGTATTTTTATGCCTGAAAATGATTACGTTGTGATTATTGGATCGGCAAACATGGATGTGGCTGGTTATTCCAATGTGTCGCTAAACTACGCTGATTCTAATCCTGGGAAAATAAAATATACTCCCGGCGGCGTGGGGCGCAACATTGCGCAAAATATTGCCTTATTGAATAAAACGGCGTGGCTATTATCCGTTGTTGGTGACGATTTTTATGGTCATTCATTATTAAATCAAACGGCCCAGTCCGGGGTTCACGTCGATAAATGTAAGATAATCCCGGGTGAAGGCACATCAAGCTATTTGTCGCTGCTTGATAATACCGGTGAAATGCTGGTGGCGATTAATGATATGAGCATCACTGAGCATATTACGCCGGCCTTTTTAAGGCAGCATCAAGACTTTATCTGCGGCGCCGCGTTGATTGTTGTTGACTGCAATATTAGCGAGTCGGCGCTGGCCTGGCTAATGGAAAATAGCGGCTCGACGCCCATTTTTGTTGACCCGGTTTCTGCCTGGAAATGCGTGAAAATCAGCCAGCACCTGGGGCGTATTCACACCCTGAAACCGAACCGGATTGAGGCTGAAACGCTGAGCGGCATCGCGCTGTCCGGCACTGAAGATGTGGCTCGCGTAGCCGACTGGTTTCACCATCATGGCCTGAAACGCCTGGTGTTGAGCATGGGCGGCGACGGCGTTTACTACAGCGAGAAAGATGGGGAACGCGGCTGGTCCGCGCCGCTGAAAACCCAGGTTGTCAATGTCACCGGCGCCGGTGACGCGATGATGGCCGGTCTGGCCTGCTGCTGGCTCGACGGCTGCTCATTTTCGCAAGCGGTGAAGTTTGCTCAGGGATGCTCTTCTCTGGCGCTTTCATCGGAATTCACCAATAACCCTGAATTATCTTACGCCAACGTAAAAAAGTTAGTGGAGAAAGAATATGTCTGAATTAAATATTTCCTCTGAATTATTACAGATTTCTGCGGAAGTTCAGCAGGCGTTAAAAAATAACCAGCCGATAGTGGCGCTGGAATCGACGATTATTTCTCACGGCATGCCGTTTCCGGAAAATGCGCAAACGGCGCTGGAAGTAGAAGAAACCATTCGTCGCCAGGGGGCGGTGCCGGCAACCATCGCAATTATTCATGGCGTAATGAAAGTTGGCTTAAGCCGTGAAGAAATTGAACTTCTGGGTCGCGAAGGTCATAACGTCGCCAAAGTCAGTCGTCGTGATTTACCCTTTGTTGTCGCCGCAGGATTAAATGGCGCGACCACCGTGGCGTCTACCATGATTATTGCGGCGATGGCCGGAATTAAAGTCTTTGCGACCGGCGGTATTGGCGGGGTACATCGTGGCGCCGAGCACACATTTGATATTTCTGCCGATTTACAGGAGCTCGCTAATACCAACGTTACCGTGGTCTGTGCCGGTGCGAAATCTATTCTCGATCTCGGTTTAACCACCGAGTATTTAGAAACGTTTGGCGTCCCGCTTATTGGTTATCAAACTTCGGCGCTGCCGGCATTCTTCTGCCGAACCAGCCCGTTTGACGTCAGCATTCGCCTCAATAGCGCCAAAGACATCGCCAAAGCGATGGCGGTGAAATGGCAGTCGGGTCTGAATGGCGGCATGGTGGTGGCAAATCCTATTCCTGAAGCGTTCGCGATGCCGGAAGAGAAAATCAATGCCGCCATCAACCAGGCGGTGAAGGAGGCGGAAGAGCAGGGCGTAGTGGGTAAAGCGAGCACGCCGTTCCTGCTGGCGCGCGTCGCGGAACTGACCGGCGGCGATAGCCTGAAATCCAACATTCAGCTGGTCTTCAACAACGCCGTTCTGGCCTGCGAGATTGCCAAAGAGTATCAGCAGATCGCCTGACGACAGTCGCGGGCCGTTTGCGGTTGCCCGCCCCGATATCAACGATACCGAAAGCCTGGCCTGCGCCGGGTTTTCCACCAGGTAAGGATATCATTATGGACATCATGAGAAGTCTTCTGGGGATGGTGGTGTTGCTGGCCATTGCCTTTGCGCTGTCAGTTAATAAAAAACGCATCAGCATCAGAACGGTAGGGGCAGCGCTGCTGCTGCAAATCGTGATTGGCGGGGTGATGCTCTATTTTCCCCCTGGCAAGTGGCTGGTCGAGCAGGCCGCGCTTGGGGTACACAAAGTCATGTCCTATAGCGACGCCGGAAGTGCGTTCATTTTTGGTTCACTGGTCGGCCCGAAGATGGACGTGCTGTTTGACGGCGCCGGCTTTATCTTCGCCTTTCGCGTTCTGCCCGCCATCATTTTTGTTACCGCGTTGATCAGTCTGCTTTACTACCTCGGCGTGATGGGGCTGCTGATCCGTATCCTCGGGGGGATCTTCCAGAAAGCGCTGAATATCAGCAAGATCGAGTCTTTCGTCGCCGTGACCACCATTTTCCTTGGGCAAAACGAGATCCCGGCGATCGTCAAACCGTTTATCAACAAGCTCAACCGCAATGAGCTGTTTACCGCGATTTGCAGCGGGATGGCGTCGATCGCCGGGTCGATGATGATCGGCTATGCCGGTATGGGCGTGCCGATTGATTATCTGCTGGCCGCTTCGCTAATGGCCATCCCCGGCGGGATTCTGTTTGCCCGTATGCTGAGTCCGGCAACGGAAGCATCCCAGGTCACTTTCGACAATCTCTCTTTCACCGAGACGCCGCCGAAAAGCGTGATCGAGGCAGCGGCGTCAGGGGCGATGACCGGCCTGAAAATTGCCGCCGGGGTGGCCACCGTGGTGATGGCATTTGTGGCGATTATCGCGCTGCTGAACGGTATTATCGGCGGCATTGGCGGCTGGTTTGGCTACGGTCACGCGACGCTGGAGGGGATTTTCGGCTTTCTGCTCGCACCGCTGGCGTGGATCATGGGCGTTGACTGGAGCGATGCGACGCTGGCAGGCAGCCTGATTGGCCAAAAGCTGGCGATCAACGAATTCGTTGCCTATCTCAACTTCTCGCCCTACCTGCAAAGCGGCGGAAACCTGGACGTGAAAACCGTTGCGATTATTTCGTTTGCGCTGTGCGGTTTCGCCAACTTTGGCTCGATCGGCGTGGTTGTCGGGGCGTTTTCGGCTATTTCACCGCAGCGCGCGCCGGAAATTGCCCAGCTTGGACTGCGCGCCCTGGCGGCGGCCACGCTCTCTAACCTGATGAGCGCCACCATCGCCGGGTTCTTTATTGGGCTGGCATAATGTGATGCGCGCGCCGCGTCTGCGGTGCGCTGCTATCCGTTGGGAAGTAAATTGAGCGCGTTATCAACGGACAAAGAGGGGTTGTTGATGCTGTCGCTGGCTCGGGTGATGGCGGTGCAGGCCATGGCGAAAGCGGCGCTCTCTTTAAAGTCGCTGCCGTCGAGGTAGCTATAAAGTAGCCCGGCCATCAGCCCATCGTCGGCGCCGAAGCTGTCAATCGTCGTATGGCCCGGCAAACTCATCCGGAAGCGTTCGCCGCCGGCTTCGCTACAGAAAATCGAATCATCTTCCGAGCAAATCACCACCCGCTGGGTGCCTTTTTCGTGTAGCCATGCTAGCGCCCGATCGCGATCGGCCTCGTTTTCAATGGGCTCGCCCCAGAGAATCTGCAGTTCGCGCAGCGTGGGTTTCAGCGTGTGGATCTTTCCCAGCCACGGGCGAATGCGGTGCGCTTTAAACTCTGACACGGTATCAACAAACACCGGAATAGCGTTGGTCAGAGTAAACACCCACTCCAGCGACTGTTCCGTTAAATTACAATCGACCAGAACGACGCCTGCATGCGTCAGTAGATCCCGATACTGATTCAGCAGCTGCGGCGTGAGCGACTGTAAAATATGCGTATCGTTAATCGCCAGCACCGTCTCTTCCTGCGGATTGGCGATGGAGAGGTAGGTGGCGGTATTGTGACCGTGCAGGCGGATACAGCTTTGCACGTTAACCCCGGCCTGTCGGGTCTGCTCCAGCAGCGTTTCGCCATAAAAATCGCTGCCGACGGCGGAAATCAAATGCACATCGCGGCCCAGCAGCGCCAGGTTATGCGCGATATTTCGCGCCACGCCGCCAGCGGAGCACTGGATATTACCCGGATTTGACACCGGTTGAGGATAATGGATATCGGCAATTCCGCGGATATCCATATTCACCGCGCCCAGCGAGACGCAATACTCCTGCTCGGTAAGGATGTAGCCTTTGCCCTTGATGGCCCCCTTACGCGTGAGGTCCATAATATGCGCGGCTACGCGGGAGCGGCTAATCTGCAGAATATCGGCAATCTCATGCTGCTGAATCAGCGGGTTGCGCCGCAAAATTTTGAGGATCTGCTTTTCCCTGTCGTTCATATCAGACCGTAGCCTCTTCCGTTTGCTGAGCCCGCAGCCAGGCGATCTCTTCCGCCCAGATATCAGGATTGATCGTTTCCAGAATCAGCGGGATACCGTCAAAGCGGCTGTCCTGCATAATCCAGCGGAAAGCATCATGGCCGATATTGCCTTCACCCAGGCTGTGGTGACGGTCAACGCGGCTGGCGAACGCGCTTTTCGCATCGTTCAGATGCATACCGCGCAGATACTGAAAACCGACAATCCGTTCGAAATCAGCGAAGGTTTTTTCACACTCTTCGGCGCTGCGCAGATCGTAGCCGGCGGCGAAGGCATGGCAGGTATCAATGCATACGCCGACGCGTGATTTATCTTCTACGCCGTCGATGATGGCCGCCAGATGCTCAAATTTAAAGCCCAGGTTACTGCCCTGGCCAGCGGTGTTTTCAATCACCGCCGTAACGCCTTCGGTTTTTGCCAACGCGATATTGATCGATTCGGCGATTCGCGCCAGACATTCGTCTTCCGGGATTTGCTGCAGATGGCTACCCGGATGGAAATTCAGCAGCGTCAGGCCGAGCTGCTGGCAGCGGGAGAGTTCATCAATAAACGCATCGCGGGATTTTTCCAGCGCATCCTCAACCGGATGGCCGAGGTTTATCAGATAGCTGTCGTGCGGCAGAATTTGCCCCGGACCGAAATGGTGCTTTTCGCAGGCGGCTTTAAATTCAGCAATGGTTTCGTCGCTCAGAGGCGCGGCGCGCCACTGGCGCTGGTTTTTGGTAAAGAGGGCAAATGCGGTCGCGCCGATTTCGGCTGCGCGAATGGCGGCGTTGGCTACACCGCCGGAGGCGCTGACGTGCGCTCCAATATATTTCATAAAAAAACTCCAGATAAGCCGCTGGGGGGAGGGTAATGATAGCGGCTTAGCCGGAGAGTTACATCATCCTTAATACAACCTGAATCGCGAGGGGCTTCAGGCCATCAGGCTATGAATGGCCAGGTTAATCGCGCCGCCGCCGACAATCAGCCAGGCGAAGAGCATCAGCGCCATCAGCAGCGGTTTGGCGCCGGCTTTTTTCAGCGCGCTGACGTGGGTGGTCAGGCCGAGGGCGGCCATCGCCATCGCCAGCAGTACGGTATCCAGCGTGACCAGCATATCGACAACCGCTTTCGGCAGCAGGTGGAAGGAGTTAAACACCGCCACCAGAATAAACAGGATCGCAAACCACGGAATGGTGATTTTGCTTTTTTCCCCGCCGTTGGCCGGGGCTAATTGTTTCACGCGCGCGGCGAGGAACAGCAGGAACGGAGCCAGCATCATCACGCGCAGCATTTTTGCAATCACCGCCGCGTTTTCCGCGTCCGGACCCACCGCGTGGCCCGCAGCGACAACCTGAGCAACCTCATGCATCGTCGACCCCATATAAATGCCGTAGGCTTCCGGCGTAAACCAGTGCGCCAGGAAGGGGTAAATAGCCGGGTACAGGAAAATGGCAATGGTGCCGAAAATGACCACCGTGGCGACGGCAACCGTCACTTTGCTGGCTTCCGCTTTGACGACCGGTTCGGTCGCCAGCACCGCTGCGGCGCCGCAGATGCTGCTGCCGGCGCCAATCAGCCAACTGGTATGTTTATCCAGGCCGAAAACCTTTTGCCCAAGAAAGCAGGCGATAAAAAAGGTGCTGGAAAGTGTCAGCGCGTCAATGACGATACCGCCTATGCCGACGTCGGCAATCTGGGCGAACGTCAGGCGAAAGCCGTATAAAATGATGCCGAGACGCAGCAGGTGCTGCTTGGCAAAGATCACGCCGCCGTCGCAGGGCTGCCAGATTTTCGGGTAAACCGTGTTACCGATGACCATGCCGAATAAGATAGCCAGCGTGAGGGCGCTGAAGCCCGCGCCGGCGATAGCCGGATAACTACCGGCCCACAGCGCTGCGCCGGTGAGAACGGCGGTCAGCGCCAGTCCAGGTGCAAAGTGCCGCAATGGGCGATGTTTAGTCGGTAAAGTGAGTGCTGTCATAACCTTCTCCTTTGTCTGGGAAAAGCATACGACCCGCTGGTTTAAATATAAAATTGATTATATATTTATAATTAATCGAAATAAGTGGTAAATGCGCGATTTCGCGGTTTGAGATCGATGGACCTCAGCCTCACGCCGCGGATCGCGAGTTGTATATAAAGGCAGGAAAAATCATGCATATCACGCTAAGGCAGCTGGAAGTTTTTGCTGAAGTATTAAAAAGCGGTTCGACGACGCAGGCATCGCAAATGCTGGCGCTTTCCCAATCGGCGGTTAGCGCGGCGCTGACCGATCTCGAAGGGCAGCTGGGCGTGCAGCTATTTGACCGCGTAGGGAAAAGGCTGGTGGTCAACGAGCACGGCAGGCTGCTTTATCCGCGGGCGCTGGCGCTTCTGGAGCGGGCGCTGGAGATAGAACAGCTGTTTCGCGGCGACAACGGCGCGATCCGCGTCTACGCCAGCAGCACCATCGGCAACTATATTCTGCCGGAAATTATTGCGCGCTATCGACGCGATCTGCCGGATTTACCGCTGGAGCTGAGCGTAGGCAATAGCCAGGACGTGATCAATGCGGTGGCCGATCTGCGCGTGGATATCGGGCTGATTGAAGGTCCCTGTCACGCCGCGGATATTATTGCCGAACCCTGGCTGGAAGATGAACTGGTTGTCTTTGCCGCGCCAGATTCGCCGCTCCTCGAAGGGGAGGTGACGCTGCAACGGCTGGCGGAAGCGCCGTGGATTTTACGCGAGCATGGCTCCGGGACCCGGGAAATCGTCGACTATTTATTACTCTCGCATTTACCGGCGTTTCATCTGGGGATGGAGCTGGGCAACTCGGAAGCCATCAAGCACGCTGTGCGCCATGGCTTAGGCATTAGCTGCCTGTCGCGACGCGTGGTGGCGGAGCAGCTTGAAGTGGGGTCTTTGGTAGAGCTGGCGATCCCGCTGCCGCGTTTAACCCGCACCTTGTGGCGCATTCATCACCGGCAGAAACATATTTCCAAGGCATTACAGCGATTTCTGCATTATTGCGACGTGTAAAAGCGACACAATGCGCGCTGGCGTTTCCGGGATTTCATGCTTTACTAATAATCCATGCTCGATCATGAAGCTCTCTTATAACTTTGCAATTGTATCGGATGGATCACAGACACTCTGCTACAATCTCGCCTCGTTTTTTGGATGGATAGCATTTTCACATGGTTTCGGATACTAAAACCACAGAAGCGCCCGGTTTACGTCGTGAACTGAAGGCGCGCCACTTGACCATGATCGCGATTGGCGGTTCCATAGGTACAGGTCTTTTTGTTGCCTCTGGCGCAACGATTTCTCAGGCGGGCCCTGGCGGGGCGCTGCTCTCTTATATTCTCATCGGCCTGATGGTTTATTTCCTGATGACCAGCCTCGGCGAGCTGGCGGCGTTTATGCCGGTGTCCGGCTCTTTTGCGACCTACGGGCAAAATTACGTTGAGGAAGGCTTTGGTTTTGCCCTGGGCTGGAACTACTGGTACAACTGGGCGGTAACCATCGCCGTTGACCTCGTTGCCGCTCAGCTGGTGATGACCTACTGGTTCCCCGATGCGCCCGGCTGGGTCTGGAGCGCGCTGTTCCTCGGCATCATGTTCCTGCTGAACTGGATCTCGGTAAAAGGCTTTGGTGAAGCGGAATACTGGTTTTCGCTGATCAAAGTCGCCACCGTCATCATCTTTATTATTGTCGGCGTGATGATGATCTTTGGCATCTTCAACGGCGCACAGCCTGCGGGCTGGAGCAACTGGGTCGTCGACGATGCGCCGTTTGCCGGCGGCTTTGCGGCGATGATTGGCGTAGCGATGATTGTCGGCTTTTCGTTCCAGGGAACCGAGCTTATCGGCATCGCGGCCGGCGAGTCGGAAAACCCGGAGAAGAATATTCCGCGCGCCGTACGGCAGGTGTTCTGGCGTATCCTGTTGTTCTATGTGTTCGCGATTCTGATTATCAGCCTGATCATTCCGTATACCGATCCGAGCCTGCTGCGTAACGACGTTAAAGATATTTCCGTTAGCCCGTTCACGCTGGTCTTCCAGCACGCGGGGCTGCTGTCGGCAGCGGCGATTATGAACGCGGTTATCCTGACGGCGGTACTGTCGGCGGGTAACTCTGGGATGTACGCGTCCACCCGCATGCTCTACACTCTGGCCTGCGATGGCAAAGCGCCGCGTATTTTCTCTAAGCTGTCCAAAGGCGGCGTGCCGCGTAATGCGCTGTATGCCACCACGGTGATTGCAGGGCTGTGCTTCCTGAGCTCGATGTTCGGTAATCAGACCGTTTACCTGTGGCTGCTGAATACCTCCGGCATGACCGGTTTTATCGCCTGGCTGGGGATTGCTATCAGCCACTATCGCTTCCGTCGCGGCTACGTGCTGCAGGGGAACGATCTCAACGACCTGCCGTATCGTTCAGGCTTCTTCCCACTGGGGCCGATCTTCGCTTTCGTGCTGTGCCTGATCATTACCCTGGGCCAGAACTACGAAGCGTTCCTCAAAGATACCATCGACTGGGGCGGCGTGGCGGCAACCTATATCGGTATTCCGCTGTTCCTGGTGATCTGGTTCGGTTACAAGCTGGCGAAAGGGACGCGTTTTGTACGCTACAGCGAAATGAAGTTCCCGGAGCGCTTTAAAGGCTAAACCGCGCTCGCATAGTCAGATAAAACCCTCTCATGAAGAGGGTTTTTTTATGTCCCCAGCCCTTACAAATTGACACATTTCTCCATAATTTTATTGATAACTGTAATCATTATCTTTATCATTTCCGCCAAATTCAGGATGAAGCCAATCCCCGTATCTTGCAGAGGGTCAGACTGACAAGGGGCGACCAGCCACATCTACTGTAAAAAATTGCGCGCATACGCCGTTAGAGCGCTATGCCGACAGTACCTGTGAGCAGGACCTTTTTGTTTGTTTTGTTGTACACCTCATGGAGATATGGAATGTTCAGGCTAAACCCTTTTGTCCGGGCCGGATTATGCGCGTCCGTCGTATCCCTGGCGTTTCCGGCGCTCGCCGACGTCAATGAAGAAACGCTGGTCGTCACCGCTGCGGCAACTGAACAGAGCGTCAAAGATGCGCCCGCCAGTATTAGCGTTATCACCCAGCAGGATCTGCAGCGTAGACCGGTACAAAACCTGAAGGATGTCCTGCGGGAAGTGCCGGGCGTGCAGCTCACCAACGAAGGGGATAACCGCAAAGGGGTGAGCATTCGCGGCCTCAGCAGCGGCTATACGCTGATCCTCGTTGACGGCAAACGCGTTAACTCGCGCAACGCCGTTTTCCGCCACAACGATTTTGATCTCAACTGGATCCCGGTTGATGCCATCGAACGTATCGAAGTCGTGCGCGGGCCGATGTCCTCACTCTATGGTTCCGACGCCCTCGGCGGCGTGGTGAATATCATCACCAAAAAAGTCGGCCAGCAGTGGACCGGCACCCTCAGCGCGGACACCACTCTTCAGGAACACCGCGATCGCGGCGATACGTACAACGGTCAGTTCTTTACCAGCGGCCCGCTGATTGACGGCGTGCTGGGGATGAAAGCCTACGGCAGCCTGGCGAAGCGCGCCAAGGACGATCAGCAGGCTTCCAGCAACGCAGCGGGCGAAACGCCGCGTATTGAAGGCTTCACCAGCCGCGACGGCAACGTCGAATTCGCCTGGACGCCAACCGATAATCAGGACATGACCGCAGGCTACGGGTTTGATCGCCAGGATCGGGATTCCGACTCTCTTGACCGCAACCGCCTCGAGCGCCAGAACTACTCCCTGAGCCACAACGGCCGCTGGGATGTCGGCAATAGCGAGCTGAAATTCTACGGCGAGAAAGTGGATAATAAAAATCCGGGTCAGGCCGGGACCATCACTTCTGAGAGTAACTCGGTTGACGGCAAATACGTTCTGCCGTTGGGAATGATTAACCAGCTGCTGACCTTCGGCGGCGAATGGCGTCACGATAAGCTGAAAGACCCGGTCAATCTGAGCAGCGGCAGCCAATCCACCTCCGCCAGCCAGTACGCGCTGTTCCTCGAAGATGAATGGCGGATCATCGAACCTCTGGCCTTGACCACCGGCATTCGTATGGACGATCACCAGACCTATGGCGATCACTGGAGCCCGCGCGCTTATCTGGTGTATAACGCCACCGATACCGTGACCGTGAAGGGCGGCTGGGCGACGGCATTTAAAGCGCCATCCCTGCTGCAGCTGAACCCGGACTGGACCACCAACTCCTGCCGCGGCTCGTGCAGCATTATCGGTAACCCGGATCTGAAACCGGAAACCAGCGAAAGCTTCGAGCTGGGCCTGTACTATCGCGGCGAAGAGGGCTGGTTTGACGGCGTGGAAGGAAGCGTCACCACCTTCCAGAATAACGTTGACGATATGATCGATATCCTGCGTACCTCCAGCGCCAGCGAAGCGCCGGGCTACCCGAACTTTGTCGGCTGGAAAACGGTGAACGGTAAACGCGTGCCGATCTTCCGCTACTTCAACGTCAATAAGGCGCGTATCAAAGGGGTAGAAACGGAATTGAAGGTGCCGTTCGGCGACGAATGGAAGCTGACGGTTAACTACACCTATAACGATGGCCGCGACCTGAGCAACGGCGGCGATAAACCGCTGCAAACGCTGCCGTTCCATACCGCTAACGGTACCCTCGACTGGAAACCTCTGGACGACTGGTCCTTCTACGTCACCGCCAACTATACCGGCGAACAGCGTTCGGTCAGCGCGACGGGCAAAACGCCCGGCGGCTACACCATGTTTGATATCGGCGCGGCCTGGAACGTCACCAAAAACGTCAAGCTGCGCTCCGGGGTACTCAACGTTGGCGATAAGGATCTGAGCCGCGACGACTATAGCTATACAGAAGAAGGCCGCCGCTACTTTATGGCCGTCGATTACCGCTTCTAACCGGGCGATAAAAGAGGGCTGGCAGATTTCCCTGCCAGCCCTCGCTAAAGGCGCTCAGGGTGAAGCCAGACGGAAAAGCATCAATGCGCCGGGAAGGAGCTTCACGACGCATTGAGATGATCAGGCGAAGAGGTACCGGGCGTGGAAGCGCAGGTGGTCCTCAATAAATGAGGCGATAAAGTAGTAGCTGTGATCGTAACCGGGCTGAATGCGCAGGGTTAACGGCCAGCTTTTCTGCCGCGCGGTTTCCGCCAGTACTGCCGGCTGCAGCTGCTCGGCAAGAAATGCATCGCTGTCACCCTGATCAATCAGGGTTGGAATCGCGTCAGATTCGCTGCTGGCCTGCATTAACGCGCAGCTGTCCCAGGCCTGCCAGGCCGCTTCATCCGCTCCCAGATAGGCGGTAAAGGCTTTTTTGCCCCAGGGAACCTGGGTCGGGTTAACGATAGGCGCGAACGCGGAAACGCTGACGAAGCGGCCCGGATTCTTCAGCGCCATCACCAGCGCGCCGTGGCCGCCCATGGAGTGTCCGCTGATGGCGCAGCGATCGCTGAGAGTGAACTCGCGGGCAATCAGCTGCGGCAGCTCGTCGCGAAGGTAATCGTACATGCGGAAATGCGCTGACCACGGCGCCTGGGTGGCATTGAGGTAAAAGCCCGCGCCTTTACCCAGATCGTAAGCGCTATCGTCGGCAACATTATCACCGCGCGGGCTGGTGTCCGGCATCACCAGCGCAATGCCCAGTTCGGCGGCGACGCGCTGAGCGCCCGCTTTGGTAGTGAAGTTTTCATCATTGCAGGTCAGGCCGGAGAGCCAGTAGAGAACCGGCGGCGGCGCGTCCGCGTTGGCGGGCGGTAAAAAGATGCTGAAGGTCATTGAGCAGTTCAGCGTTGCGGAGTCGTGCCGCCAGCGTTGCTGCCGACCTTCAAAACAGCGGTGCTCTTCGAGCAGTTCCATGCAGGGCTCCTTAAGTGTCTCAGGCGTAATTTTCCATAATACAGATATTTCATGGCCTCGTGAGTAACTTTCACTTCCTCCTTTTCGGAACGTATTGCATCATTAATGCAACTTTTAACCAACATGCTGACCTTGCCGTAGCGGCAGGAGTCGCGCTATGGGGCGGCGATTGGGTTGGTTGCGGCAAGGTGAGCAGGGCGTTGCGTGACGCATCGTAGTGCGCTGGTCTGGCGGCGTGGAACGAGAGGTGACGCCAATTTCAACAATTATCGATGCGGCTACTGGATTCTGTGCGTCACCTCACGCACAATGAATACAAACTTTGCCCTCAGAAGAGCAAAGAGCGCCACACCTGCAGGAGAACAAAAATGTCATCACTGAGTAAAGAAGCCATACTCGTTCATGAAGCGCTGGTCGCTCGTGGGCTGGAGACGCCGCTGCGTCCGCCAGTACAAGAAATTGATAATGAAACTCGCAAGCGTCTGATCGCCGGACACATGACCGAGATTATGCAGCTGTTAAACCTTGATCTAAGTGATGACAGCCTGATGGAGACTCCGCATCGCATCGCCAAAATGTACGTCGATGAGATTTTCTCCGGCCTGGACTACGCCCGGTTCCCTAAAATCACCGTCATCGAAAATAAGATGCAGGTTGATGAAATGGTGACCGTACGCGATATCACTCTGACCAGCACCTGCGAACACCATTTTGTCACGATCGACGGCAAAGCGACGGTGGCCTATATCCCGAAAGATTCGGTAATTGGCCTGTCGAAAATTAACCGCATCGTGCAGTTCTTCTCCCAGCGCCCGCAGGTGCAGGAGCGACTGACGCAGCAGATCCTCACCGCGCTGCAAACGCTATTGGGAACCAGCAACGTCGCGGTTTCCATCGATGCGGTGCACTACTGTGTGAAAGCGCGCGGCATTCGCGATGCGACCAGCGCCACCACCACCACGTCGTTGGGCGGCCTGTTTAAATCCAGCCAGAATACCCGCCAGGAGTTCCTGCGCGCCGTACGTCACCACAACTAAAACGGAGCAGGGTACATGGAGAGAAATGTCACGCTGGACTTTGTCCGCGGCGTCGCCATCCTCGGTATCCTGCTACTGAATATCAGCGCCTTCGGTTTACCGAAGGCCGCTTACCTAAACCCGGCGTGGTCCGGGAGCATCTCCGATAGCGACGCCTGGACCTGGGCGATTCTCGATCTGCTGGCGCAGGTCAAATTCCTGACCCTGTTCGCCCTGCTGTTTGGCGCCGGGCTTCAGCTTTTACTGCCGCGCGGCAAGCGTTGGATCCAGTCGCGCCTGACGCTGCTGGCGCTGTTGGGCTTTATACACGGTCTGTTTTTCTGGGACGGCGATATTCTGCTGGCTTATGCGCTGGTAGGGCTGGTGGGATGGCGAATGGTGCGCGACGCCCACGATGTCAAATCGCTGTTTAATACCGGCGTGGTGCTGTACGTCATTGGCGTGGCGGTCCTGCTACTGCTGGGATTGATTTCCGGCAATACGCCCAATCGTTCGTGGGTGCCGGACGCGGCCAATTTGCAGTACGAGCAGTACTGGAAGCTAAAAGGCGGCTTTGAGGCGGTGAGCAATCGCGCGGATATGCTGTCGGATAATCTGCTGGCGCTGGGCGCGCAGTACGGTTGGCAGCTGGCCGGTATGATGCTGATGGGCGCCGCGCTAATGCGCAGCGGCTGGCTCAAAGGGCAGTTCAGCCTTCACCACTACCGGCGTACCGGCGGGCTGCTGATTATCGCCGGAATGGCGGTCAATTTGCCCTCTATCGTCGCCCAGTGGCATCTGGGCTGGGATTATCGTTGGTGCGCATTTTTGCTACAGGCGCCGCGCGAACTGAGCGCGCCGCTGCAAACCATCGGCTACGCGGCGCTGGCCTGGGGCTTCTGGCCGCAGCTGTGTAAGTTTCGTCTGGTGGGGGCGATTGCCTGCGTCGGGCGCATGGCGCTGACCAACTATCTGCTGCAGACCCTCATTTGCACCACCCTATTTTACCGCTTCGGCCAGTTTATGAAGTATGACCGCTTACAGCTGTTAGCCTTCGTGCCGCCCGTATGGGCGGTGAATCTTCTCTTCTCGTGGTTTTGGCTACGTCATTTCCGCCAGGGGCCCGTTGAGTGGCTATGGCGCCAATTCACCCTGCGTGCGTCGGGGACATCATTAAAAGATACATCCAGATAACGATCTGGATCACAATCATTAACAAAATGGATGTAACCGTTTCCATCCCTGTGACCTCACTCACGTAGCGTACGGCACGTCGCTGCCAGAATAGCCTCCTTGCTGAACACAGGAGGTGAGTGTGACGTACTGCAATGCTCTACAGGTTGGTGAGTATGATCACCATTCGTGATGTCGCCCGCCAGGCGGGGGTTTCCGTTGCGACGGTTTCGCGCGTGCTGAATAACAGCGCGCTGGTGAGCCCGGATACGCGAGAAGCGGTAATGAAGGCGGTAACGCTATTGGGCTATCGGCCGAACGCCAACGCGCAGGCGCTGGCGACGCAGGTCAGCGATACCATCGGCGTGGTCGTGATGGACGTGTCGGACGCCTTTTTTGGCGCGCTGGTCAAAGCGGTTGATACCGTCGCCCAGCAGCATCAGAAATATGTGCTTATCGGCAATAGCTATCATGAAGCGGAAAAAGAGCGTAACGCCATTGAGGTGCTGATTCGCCAGCGCTGTTCAGCGCTGATCGTCCATTCCAAGGCGCTGAGCGACGCAGAGCTGGGGGATTTTATGGAGCATATGCCGGGAATGGTGCTGATTAACCGCATCGTGCCGGGGTACGCCCACCGCTGCGTTGGGCTGGATAACGTCAGCGGCGCGCTGATGGCGACCCGCATGCTGCTCAATCATGGTCACCAGCGCATCGGCTACCTCTCTTCCAATCACGGCATCGAAGATGATGAATTACGGCGGGAAGGATGGTTCAGGGCGTTACATGAACACGGCATCGTCGCTCCCGAAAGCTGGGTGGGATCCGGATCTCCGGATATGCAGGGCGGCGAGGCGGCGATGGTCGAACTGCTGGGGCGCAACCTCGGTCTGACCGCGGTCTTCGCCTATAACGACAGCATGGCGGCCGGCGCGCTCACGACGCTTAAAGATAACGGCATTGCCGTACCGCAGCATCTCTCGCTGATCGGTTTTGATGATATCCCCATTTCCCGTTACACCGACCCGCAGCTGACGACGGTGCGCTACCCGATTATGTCGATGGCGAAACTGGCGACCGAGCTGGCGCTACAGGGCGCGGCGGGGAAGCTGGATCGTGAAGCCAGCCACTGCTTTATGCCGACGCTGGTGCGCCGGCATTCGGTGGCGCAGAGGCAAATTGTGGGGCCGATCACTAACTAATTATCTGCCTGATGTAACCGCTTTCAATATGTGAGTGATTTCACAGTTTGTTAACATTAAGCTGACTATGATTGCTGCGTTTACAAGTCTGAACATACTATGTCACGGTGATTAATCACTTTTACAGCAGTAATCGGCGTTAAACGATGAATAAAGCCGTTTTTCAGGAGCGGTACCCTACACGGAAGACAGAATTACAGTCGTGAATGTCGCTGTGCAGTAACATTAATGTAACGCTCGCCAGCCATTTTCACACCAAAGACCCTGCATAATAAAACCGGAGATTCCATGAATAAGAAGGTGTTAACCCTGTCTGCTGTAATGGCCAGCATGTTATTCGGCGCCGCGGCGCACGCAGCAGATACGCGTATCGGCGTGACGATCTATAAATACGACGACAACTTTATGTCGGTGGTGCGTAAGGCAATTGAGAAAGACGGCAAATCGGCGCCGGATGTTCAGCTGCTCATGAATGACTCGCAAAACGATCAGTCCAAGCAGAACGATCAGATTGACGTCCTGCTGGCAAAAGGCGTGAAGGCGCTGGCGATTAACCTGGTTGACCCGGCGGCGGCGGGGACGGTCATCGATAAAGCCCGTAGCCAGAACGTGCCGGTAGTATTCTTTAACAAAGAGCCATCCCGTAAGGCGCTGGATAGCTACGATAAAGCGTACTACGTCGGTACCGATTCAAAAGAGTCCGGCGTGATTCAGGGTGACCTGATTGCCAAGCACTGGAAAGCGAACCCGAACTGGGATCTGAATAAAGATGGCCAGATTCAGTTTGTCCTGCTGAAAGGCGAGCCGGGCCATCCAGATGCGGAAGCGCGTACTACCTATGTGATTAAAGAGCTTAACGACAAGGGCTTCAAAACCCAGCAGCTGGCGTTAGACACCGCCATGTGGGACACCGCTCAGGCGAAAGATAAGATGGATGCCTGGCTGTCTGGCCCGAACGCCAACAAAATTGAAGTCGTTATCGCTAACAACGATGCGATGGCGATGGGCGCGGTAGAAGCGCTGAAGGCCCACAATAAGAGCAGTATCCCGGTATTCGGCGTCGATGCGCTGCCGGAAGCGTTAGCGTTGGTTAAATCCGGCGCTATGGCGGGTACAGTACTGAACGATGCCAACAACCAGGCGAAAGCCACCTTCGATCTGGCGAAAAATCTCGCCGATGGCAAAGAACCGGCTGCCGGCACTAACTGGAAAATTGAAAATAAGATTGTCCGCGTACCGTACGTGGGCGTTGATAAAGACAATCTGAGTGAATTTATCGGTAAGTAATAGCTTAATAAGCTGCGGGCGTGCGCGCTGTACGCCCGATTATTCCTGATACAGAACCCGTCCCTGTTCGTCGTTAATTCGTCGGCTGGGGTATGCACGCACGCAGCCAGGTATAACTATGGTCAGCAATAATAGCGAACGGTCAGGCGAATATTTGTTGGAAATGACCAACATCAACAAATCGTTTCCTGGCGTCAAGGCTCTCGATAATGTGAACCTCAAGGTTCGTCCCCACTCTATTCACGCCTTAATGGGGGAGAACGGCGCGGGCAAATCAACATTATTAAAATGCCTATTTGGGATCTACCAAAAAGATTCCGGCAGTATTCTTTTTCAGGGGCAAGAGATCGATTTCCATTCGGCTAAAGAAGCCCTGGAAAACGGTATTTCAATGGTTCATCAGGAATTAAACCTGGTCTTACAACGTTCGGTGATGGACAACATGTGGTTGGGACGTTATCCCACCAAAGGCGTGTTTGTCGATCAGGACAAAATGTATCGTGATACCAAAGCGATTTTCGATGAGCTGGATATTGATATCGACCCGCGCGCTCGCGTCGGTACGCTATCGGTATCGCAAATGCAGATGATTGAAATTGCGAAGGCATTTTCCTATAACGCCAAAATTGTCATTATGGATGAGCCGACCTCTTCGTTAACCGAAAAAGAGGTCAACCATCTGTTTAAAATTATCCGTAAGCTAAAAGAGCGCGGCTGCGGTATAGTCTATATTTCCCACAAAATGGAAGAGATCTTCCAGCTGTGCGATGAAATTACCATCCTGCGCGACGGCCAGTGGATCGCCACTCAGCCGTTGGAAGGGCTTGATATGGATAAGATTATCGCGATGATGGTCGGTCGCTCCCTCAATCAGCGCTTTCCGAACAAGGAAAATAAGCCGGGTGAGGTGATTCTCGAGGTGCGCAATTTAACCTCATTGCGCCAGCCGTCGATTCGCGATGTCTCTTTCGATCTGCACAAAGGCGAAATCCTGGGTATTGCCGGACTGGTTGGCGCGAAACGTACCGATATCGTCGAGACGTTATTTGGTATTCGCGAGAAGGCCGGTGGGACGATCAGGTTGCACGGTAAGAAGATTAATAATCATAGCGCCAATGAAGCCATCAACCACGGCTTTGCCCTGGTGACCGAAGAGCGACGCTCGACGGGAATTTATGCCTACCTGGATATCGGTTTTAACTCGCTGATCTCCAATATTAAGAAATACAAGAATAAGGTCGGATTGCTGGATAATTCACGCATGAAAAGCGATACCCAATGGGTGATTGATTCGATGCGCGTGAAAACCCCAGGGCAGCACACGCAAATTGGTTCGTTGTCCGGTGGTAACCAACAAAAAGTGATTATCGGTCGCTGGCTATTAACCCAGCCGGAAATTCTGATGCTCGATGAACCCACGCGTGGGATTGACGTTGGGGCGAAGTTCGAAATTTATCAGCTGATCGCCGAGCTGGCAAAAAAAGACAAAGGGATCATTATTATTTCCTCCGAGATGCCGGAGCTGCTGGGTATTACTGACCGTATTCTGGTAATGAGCAATGGTCTTGTTGCCGGAATTGTTGAGACTAAAACCACCACGCAAAACGAAATTCTCCGTCTTGCGTCGTTGCACCTTTAAGATCAGGGGCTCCTCATGAGTGCGTTAAATAAAAAGAGTTTTCTCACCTATTTGAAAGAAGGTGGGATTTACGTGGTTCTTTTAGTATTGCTGGCTATTATTATTTTCCAGGATCCGACATTCTTAAGTTTGCTGAACTTAAGTAATATTCTGACCCAGTCTTCGGTGCGTATTATTATCGCGCTCGGCGTGGCCGGACTTATTGTCACTCAGGGTACCGACCTTTCAGCCGGACGTCAGGTCGGTCTCGCGGCGGTTATCGCCGCCACGATGCTGCAGGCGGTGGACAATGCCAATAAGGTGTTCCCGGAGATGGCTACGATGCCGATCCCGCTGGTTATCCTGCTGGTGTGCGCGATCGGCGCGGTCATTGGTCTTATCAACGGTATTATTATCGCTTACCTGAACGTGACGCCGTTTATCACCACTCTCGGCACGATGATCATCGTTTACGGTATCAACTCCCTGTATTACGACTTTGTTGGCGCGTCGCCGATTTCCGGCTTCGATAGCCACTTCTCGCAGTTTGCCCAGGGGTTCGTGGCGCTGGGCTCATTCCGCCTGTCGTATATTACCTTCTATGCGCTGATTGCGGTGTTCTTCGTATGGATCCTGTGGAACAAAACCCGCTTTGGTAAAAACATTTTTGCTATCGGCGGTAACCCGGAAGCGGCGAAGGTTTCCGGCGTCAACGTCGCTCTGAACCTGCTGATGATTTATGCGCTCTCCGGCGTGTTCTACGCCTTCGGCGGCCTGCTGGAAGCCGGACGCATCGGTTCGGCGACCAATAACCTTGGCTTTATGTATGAACTGGATGCCATTGCCGCCTGCGTGGTCGGCGGCGTATCGTTCAGCGGCGGGGTCGGCACCGTGTTCGGCGTGGTGACTGGGGTGATTATCTTCACCGTCATCAACTACGGTCTGACCTATATCGGCGTGAACCCGTACTGGCAGTACATTATCAAAGGGGCGATTATCATCTTCGCCGTGGCGCTGGATTCGCTGAAGTATGCGCGGAAGAAGTAAGTTCCTCTGTTGATAAAAGCTGCCTTCGGGCAGCTTTTTTATTTTGCGCGGGTCTGGCTCACGAAAATCGATATTGCTGAATAAATAGCTATTAGTCTTTTCATATCACGAATGAATTAATGAGTTTGTCAAGATGTAAACATATATTTATATATCTTTCCGCCAACTACGGATATTATGCTCATTTGCTTTTTGATGATGGAAAGGAACCATACAATGTTAAAGAAAATCATTGCCGCGATAGGCTTCGCAAGCCTCTTTTTATTGAGCGGCTGCGCAAAAGAATCATCCCGCTCTCTTGAAGTCGCCAAGGTGACGACCTGGAATACGCCTTACCACGGCGCTCGCAGCCCAATTTCAGTGGGTAAGTTTGATAACCGCTCCAGCTATATGAACGGCGTATTTTCTGATGGCGTCGATCGTTTGGGTAATCAGTCAAAAACAATTCTCATAACACATTTGCAACAAACCGGGCGATTCAACGTTCTCGACCGGAGTAATATGGCCGAGTTGCAGAATGAAGCCAGTATAAAAGGAACCAGCCAGACGCTAAAGGGCGCTGATTACGTGGTGACGGGCGACGTGACCGAATTTGGGCGCAAGGAAGTCGGGGACCATCAGTTATTTGGCATCCTGGGAAGAGGGAAGAGCCAAATTGCCTATGCCAAAGTGAATCTGAATATCGTAAATGTCCAGACATCCGAAGTCGTTTTTTCATCGCAGGGTGCCGGGGAGTTTGAGCTTTCTAACCGCGAAGTGATCGGATTCGGCGGTACCGCCAGCTATGACTCCACGCTAAACGGAAAAGTGTTGGATCTCGCTATCCGCGAAGCCGTAAATAATCTGGTTGCAGGTATCGAAAGCGGTGCGTGGACACCGGCTAAATAATCGTTCTGATTTCGACATTTCCCGTGTGCGCACGGTGAAATGTCGCGTTAAATCATAATATGGATGTTAAAAATGAATATTATTCGTTCTGTTTTCATTCTGCTCGCCGTGGCGGTGATAAGCGGTTGTGCGACAAGCCCCAAACCTCTCTATAGCTGGAATGAATATCAGCCTGTGGTTTATGAGTATTACGCGCTGGATATGGGGCCACAAGAGCAAATCGAAGCATTAAAAAAAGATATTGAAAAAGCGCGGGCGCAGGCCCTTCCTGTTCCTCCGGGACTGCATGCGCATCTGGGGATGTTATATATCGATACCGGTCATCCGGAATTGGCAAAAACAGAATTTGAACAGGAGAAACGGCTATTTCCTGAATCCAGCCAGTTTATGGATTTTCTGTTGAAGAAAATGCAGGGAGGCAAAGCATGAAAAAGTTATATGTATTATGCGCAGGTTTATTAGTGACCCTGTTGTTGAGCGGTTGCGCACCGAAAAAATCCTATGACTACACGGCATTCAGGCAGAGTAAACCGAAGAGTATTCTGGTCCTGCTGCCGAAAAACGAATCACCGGACGTTAAAGCGGGCTATGGGGTACTTTCGCAGGTCACGCTGCCGCTTGCCGAGGCGGGATATTATGTTTTCCCTGTTGCCGTCGTTGAGAACACCTTTAAACAAAATGGCGTCGTGAATGGTGAAGAAATGCACGGTGTCAGCCATCAAAAGCTAAGAGAAATTTTTGGCGCTGACGCTGTGCTCTATCTTAAGGTCACGGAATATGGGACATCGTATCAGGTTATCAATAGCGATACGCGTGTCGCCGTTTCCGGTGAACTGGTGGATATTCGTAACGGGAAACTATTATGGAAAGGCAGCGCGGTAGCTTCAAGCAGCGAAGGTGACAGCAGCGGCGGTTCGCTTTTAGGCATGCTTATCCAGGCTGCCGTTGACCAGATAGTCAACACCATGACCGACAGAAGCTATAAGGTTGCGGGTATTGCCGATGCGCGCCTGCTTACGCCTGCCGCGCCCGCAGGTATGTTGTACGGCCCTCGCTCTCCTAAATACGGTAAAGATTTGCAATAGTGTCCTCAATAGATGGCCGATGCGCGCCTTTGCATCGGCCATTTATTGCTTATCAGGAAGCCGTCTTTGCCAGATAACGAGGCTACTTCTCTTTTTTCTGCAGCTCCAGCAGCTGCTGGGGCGTGACCGCAGGATAGGACTGCGCGCCGTCGGGAACTTCCTGCTGCGTGGGGATGGGGATCAGCGGGCCTAAAAAGCGCGGCTCGCGTTTAAAAATATAGAGATCCGCCAGCGCGCCGAAGCGGGCGCCGAACTCGCGCAGGCGAACGCTCCACATATCTTTTGGCGACGGTACCGCGTAGCACTGCGCCTGAATCCCCATATGCAGGGCAATAAACAGCGCCCGCTCGCAATGGAAGCGTTGGGTAATGATAATAAAGTCGTTCGTATCGAAGACTTTACGGGTGCGAACAATCGAATCGAGGGTACGAAAACCCGCATAGTCCAGCACGATATCCGCCGGATCGACGCCGGCTTTGATCAAATCGCGGCGCATGGTCATCGGCTCGTTATAGCTTTGCAGCGCGTTATCGCCGCTGAGCAGCAGATAGTTCACTTTGCCGCTGTTGTAGGCGTTCAGCGCGCCCTGAATCCGGTAACGATAATATTGGTTGATAACCCCGGTACGGTAGTACTTGGCGGTACCGAGCACGACGCCGACCTGGCGGTAGGGCAGGTCCTGTAGCTCATCGTAAATATAGGGAGAGGTTTTCCAGCTCATCCAGCGGTCGAGACCCAGCACGGTTAACAGCAGCAAGCCGAACAGGACTAACAGGCTGTATAACACACGCTTTAACATGAACCTGGCTCAATAGTGGATGAGGGAAGCTTCAGGCTACTTTACCCGTCGGGCAAGCGCAAGAAACCGTCGTTTAATTGCGGGGATTTTCAACAGTGCGGGCCGTTTGGCCCGCAGAATGTGACTAACCTAACAGTACGCGATCGATATTATGGCAGCCCAGCGCCTTTAGCGTCGCCGCGGTGGCGTCCCACTGAATTAGCGCCGCATCGGCCTTCTCGGCCAGAATCGCGCGCTGGATATCCGGGTAATCGTATCCATTGAGGCTCAGTAGATTTAGCGCGCCCTGTAGCGGAGGCAGCGTCGGGTTAAAAGCGGCGTTCTCGGCATAGCTGCCGGTGAAAAGGGTACCGTCTTTCAGCTCCAGCGCAACGCCGGATGGCGAATTGCTGTAAGGCATGTGGCAACGGTTGGCCGCCTGAATCGCCGCCTGAGCCAGCGCGTCGCCACTGAGCGGGAAGCCGTGGTCCTGCTCATCCATCAGCAGTATTTTAATGTCCAGATCTTTCGGGCCGAAAGCGTCCGGCAAATAGTGCTGCAGCGAATGCGCCTCGCGACCGGGGAGGTGGATGCGCAGCGCCAGGCCGCTGTTCAGCTCGTTCATAAACTGTCGGCAGTGGCCGCAGGGAGTGTAGTTAACGGTAATCGCCCGCAGGGATTTTTCGCCGCGCAGCCAGGCATGGCTGATGGCGCTTTGTTCGGCGTGCACGGTTTGCTGCATGGTGGCGCCGAGAAATTCCATATTTCCGCCGAAGTACCAGGTACCGCTGATGCCGCGGGCAATCGCGCCGACGTTAAAATGCGACAGATCGGCCCTCGCGCAGGCCGCCGCCAGCGGCAGCAAAGCAAAGGCCAGCGCGTCTTCATCCAGCCCCGTTGCGCTTTGCAGCGCCGCAACCTGGTCTGCATTCAGCAGGGCCGGGAAATGCCGATCGGCCAGCATCGGGGCGATGGCCGCTTGCAGGTCCGCCGCCAGTTGGGGAAGAACAGCTTGAAAACGTGGGTGCATGGCGTTGCCTCATAACAATGTAATGGAAATCTAGTGTACGGGGGGTGACAGCCTGTATATGTGATAAACATCTCATTGTCATTGCAACTAATTCGTGTTGCATTTAAAAATGCGATTCAAATCACAATTATCCAACAACAGCTAAAATAAGCGGAAATAAGAACGGCGCGACCAGCGAGGTAATGATCCCGCAAAGCACCAGCGCCAGCGAGCTGAATGCCCCTTCCTGATAGTCGAGTTCAGCGCAACGGGCGGTCCCCAGGGCGTGGGATGCGGTGCCCATCGACAGCCCGCGCGAGGCTTTGGTGCGGATGCGCATCACATTCAGCAGGGTGTGGCCAAAGACCGCGCCGAGAATGCCGACGAAAATCACGCACACCGCGCTGATCGCCGGGATCCCGCCAATGCTGCTGCTCACCGCCATGGCAATCGGCGTCGTCACCGATTTCGGCAAAATAGAGGCGGCAATCTGCGGGGTTGCGCCCATCATCAGGGCAACGGTAGTGCCGGTGACCATCGCCACCACGCTGCCGATAAAGCAGATGGTGATGATTGACTTCCAGCGGGCGCGGATTTGGTGCAGCTGCTCATACAAAGGAAAGGCCAACGCCACCACCGCCGGCTGCAGCAGGTCGTTAAGAATTTTGCTGCCGAGGAAATAGCGCTCGTAGGAGATGCCGGTAATCAGCAGAAAAGGTATCAGCACCACCATCGCCACCAGCAGCGGGTTGAGCAGCGGAAATTTAAACCGCGCCGCCAGCCTGCGGGCAAGGAAAAAGACGGCCAGGGTTAGCGGCAGCGACCACCAGATTTCATGGATCATTCTTCACTTCCTTTTTGTCCAACCACTTTGCGCTCACCGTGAACCAGGTGTGAACTCCAGCTGACGACTAAAAAGACGACCAGCGTGCTTATCGCGCAGGAAACCACCACCGGGCCAAACTGCGCGCGCAGTAAATCCCAGTACTGCATGACGCCGACGCCGATAGGCACAAATAGCAGCGCCATATAGCGAATCAGAATGTTGCAGCCGGGGTTGACCCACTGTGGCGGCATGATCTGCAGCGCCAGCAGAAAAAACAGAATCAGCATGCCAATAATGCTGCCGGGAATAGCGATCGGCAGTAGCGAAGAGAGAAAAATGCCCGCATACAGGCAGGCGTAGATGAGCACGAAAGCGCGCAGATACTGCCAGACAATAATCAGTGATTTACTCATGGTAATAACCCTTGATGAACCGCATTCATCATACAATTAAAGCCAAAAATGTGCTACCGATCACATCATGAATTCTACGCATACCTGCAATAGAGACGGGGAACAGCAAAACGGACGGCTATCAGAGTGTAGATTGCAGCGACAGGCAGTGCAGAAACCGGCTCAGCGCCAACGACGGTGTTTCACTTTTTCGCCAGAACACCCCAACGCTACCTTTTTGTTCAATGCGCGGCAAATTAAGAATCGCCAGCTGGTGCTGGGCCGCGTAGCGCTGCGCCAGGCGCAAGGAGAGAATTGAGACCATATCGCTACTCTGCAGCAGGTTGCTGGTCACGTTCATCGAGGCCGATTCGATAGTATTCTCCGGCAGCATCACGCCGTTATCCACCAGCGCGTTGTCGATGCTCAGGCGAATTGGCGTGCCGGTGGGCCAGACAATCCAGCGCCAGGGGGAGAGGTCGGCCCAGCTTAATTGCGGTTTCTGGGCCAGCGGGTGATCGGGGCGGGCGACAAAGCAGACCGGTTCGGTGTAGAGCACCCGGTAGCTCAGCGGCAGTTCCAGCGCCCGCCCGCCAACGCGTCCGACAACGACATCAACCACGCCGGCGAGCAGATCGTTAAGCAGCGGCGTCATAACCTTTTCTTCGATATTCAGGTGCAGAGTCGGCATCTCTTTGAGCAGTTCAAGAATTGCCTGTGAGACGCAGTCGGTCGCCACCGGCGAACAGCCAATCATCAGGCTGCCCACCTGTCCGCCCTGTTTAAAACGCTCGATTTCATACTGCGAACGCGACATATCGTTAATCAGCCGCTGGGCGTGCTGAAGCAGCAGCTTTCCGCCTTCGGTCGGGCGCAGGCCTTTGCTATGGCGTTCGAACAAAGTCATGCCGACTTCCTCTTCAAACTGGCCGAGCCATTTGGAGAGCGCGGGCTGAGTAATGTTAATCATTTTCGCCACCTGCGTGAGATTGCCTTGCTCCCCCAGCGCCACCAGCATCTGTAAATGATGCAGCTTGAGTTTCTGCGTCCAGTTCACCATTAGGTATAACCTCCAGGTTATGTCTATGCCCGAAATACCATTGTACATTTCATTGCCATGCTTACAAAATCGCAACATAAAAGAAATAAATACAACATCTACCTCCCTACCTGCTCTGAGGCATAACCATGACTCAACGACTTGAACTACAAAAACTACTCAATGCCGCGCCGGTCGGCGCCCGACAATGGCGCGTGATTATCTGCTGTTTCCTGGTGGTCATGCTCGATGGTTTCGATACGGCGGCGATTGGTTTCATCGCCCCGGATATCCGTAGTCATTGGCAGCTCACCGCCGGTGACCTCGCGCCGTTATTTGGCGCAGGGCTGCTGGGCCTGACCGCCGGGGCGCTGCTCTGCGGTCCGCTCTCCGACCGCTTTGGCCGTAAACGGGTAATTGAGTTCTGCGTCGCTCTATTCGGCCTGTTCAGCCTGCTTTCCGCGTTTGCCCCCGATCTACAGATGCTGGTGTTCCTGCGTTTCCTGACCGGGCTCGGCCTCGGCGGCGCGATGCCTAATACCATTACCATGACCTCGGAATATCTGCCTGCCCGGCGGCGTGGGGCGCTGGTGACCCTGATGTTTTGTGGATTCACACTCGGCTCGGCGTTCGGCGGCGTGGTCAGCGCGCAGCTGGTCCCGCTGATTGGCTGGCACGGCATTCTGGTTCTCGGCGGCGTTTTACCGTTGACGCTGGCGGTGGCGCTGATACCGCTGCTTCCCGAGTCTCCGCGCTGGCAGATCCGTCGCCAGCTCCCGCAAGCGGTGATAGCCAAAAACGTTGGCGCAATAACCGGCGAACGCTATACCGATACCCATTTCTGGCTTGATGAGCCTGCCGCAGCGGCGAAGGGCAGCATCAGCCAGCTGTTCGCCGGGCGTCAGCTGGCCATCACCTTAATGTTATGGGTGGTGTTCTTTATGAGCCTGTTGATTATCTATCTGCTCTCCAGCTGGATGCCGACGCTGCTTAACCATCGGGGGATTGATTTACAGCACGCTTCGTGGGTCACCGCCGCCTTCCAGATTGGCGGTACCTTCGGCGCCTTGCTGCTCGGCGTGCTGATGGATCGCTTCAATCCCTATCGGGTGCTGGCGCTGAGCTACGGCCTGGGGGCGGTGTGTATCGTCATGATTGGCCTGAGCGAGAACGGCCTGTGGCTGATGGCGCTGGCGATTTTCGGCACCGGGATTGGCATCAGCGGTTCGCAGGTCGGTCTCAATGCGTTAACCGCCACTCTGTATCCCACCCAAAGCCGCGCGACCGGTGTGAGCTGGTCAAACGCGGTCGGCCGCTGCGGCGCCATCGTTGGCTCGCTCTCCGGCGGCGTGATGATGGCGATGAATTTCTCTTTTGACACCCTGTTTTTTGTTATCGCAGTACCGGCCGTCGTTAGCGCCGTGATGCTTGTCCTGCTGACGCTTGCCGTCCGCAACCCAACATCTGTACCTGCCGCGTTGCCTTCTGCGGGCATCGTGAATAAATAAGGAGAACGCTCATGACTCAATCTTCAATGGAAATCAATAAAGATCGTCAGCAGTACTATCAGCATATTTCCGGGCAAAACCTGACGCCGCTTTGGGAATCCCTGCACCACCTGGTGCCGAAAACGCCGAACGCCACCTGCGCCCCGGCCTACTGGAATTATCAGGAGATTCGTCCGCTGCTGATGAAAAGCGGCGAGCTGATTGGCGCGAAAGAAGCGATACGCCGCGTGCTGGTGCTGGAGAACCCGGCGCTGCGCGGACAGTCATCGATTACCTCATCGCTGTATGCTGGTTTACAGCTGATCATGCCCGGAGAGGTAGCGCCGAGCCATCGGCACAACCAGTCGGCGCTGCGCTTTGTCGTGGAAGGCGAGGGGGCGTTTACCGCCGTTGATGGCGAACGCACCGCCATGCGCGCCGGGGATTTTATTCTGACTCCGCAGTGGCGCTGGCACGATCACGGCAACCCCGGCAATGAGCCGGTGGTCTGGCTCGATGGTCTCGACCTGCCGCTGGTGAATTATTTGGGCTGCGCTTTTGCTGAGGATTACCCGGAAGATCAGCAGCCGGTGACCCGCAAAGAGGGAGACTACCTGCCGCGCTACGCCGCCAATATGTTGCCGCTGCGCCATCAGGTGGGTAACTCTTCGCCCATCTTTAACTATCGTTACGACCGCAGTCGCGAAGCGCTGCACGACCTGACGCGAATGGGCGATGCCGACGAGTGGGACGGCTATAAAATGCGCTACGTCAATCCGGTTACCGGCGGCTATCCGATGCCGTCGATGGGCGCTTTCCTGCAGCTGTTACCGCAAGGGTTTACCTCACGCGCGGCGAAAACCACCGACAGCACTATCTATCATGTGGTGGAAGGTAGCGGCCAGGTCACCATTGGCGAACAGACCTTCACTTTCCAGGCAAAAGATATCTTCGTGGTGCCGACCTGGCACGCCGTCTCTTTTAACTCTGCCGAAGATACCGTGTTATTCAGCTTTTCGGACCGTCCCGTGCAGGAAGCGCTCGGCCTGTTCCGCGAAGCGCGTTATTAAAAATGAAGAATAAGGAATCCATCATGACTCAATACGTTTTTGCCCCCCAGGCCCCGATTAGCGTTCCAGTTGTCGGCAGCGATGAGCAGTTTCCGGTGCGCCGCGTTTACTGCGTGGGCCGCAACTATGCCGCCCACGCGCGTGAAATGGGCTTTGACCCGGATCGCGAACCGCCGTTTTTCTTCTGTAAGCCAGCCGATGCGGTGGTGCCCGTCGCCGCGGGAGAAACGCTGAACCTGCCGTATCCGACGCAAACCGATAACTATCACTATGAAATTGAGCTGGTGGTGGCGATTGGTAAACAGGGAAGCGATATCCCGCTGGAGCAGGCCCACGAGTATATCTGGGGCTATGCCACGGGGCTGGATATGACCCGCCGCGATCGCCAGATGGAGATGCGCCAGATGGGCCGTCCGTGGGAGATTGGTAAAGCTTTTGACCTTTCCGCGCCGATTGCGCCGCTGCACAAAGCGGATACGGCGGACGTGAACCAGGCCGGAATTTGGCTGCAGGTGAACGGGGAAGATCATCAGCGCAGCGATATTCGACACCTGATCTGGTCGGTCAATGAAACCATCAGCTATCTTTCCGGCTTCTTTGAGCTGCAGCCAGGCGATCTGATTTTTACCGGCACGCCGGAAGGCGTCGGCGCGGTGGTGAAAGGCGATGTGATCACCGGCAACGTAGAGGGTCTGACGCCAATCGCCGTGCGTGTGGTGTGAGGTGAATGATGAAGCTGTACAGTTTTTTTAATAGCTCGGCGTCATATCGCGTGCGGATTGCGCTGGCGCTGAAGGGCATTGACTACCAGAGCGTGGGGGTCAACATCCGCATTGGTCAGCAGAACGCGCTGGAATACCGGCGGCTGAATCCGGTTGGCCTGGTGCCAACGTTGATCACCGATGATGGCGAATCTCTCGGCCAGTCGCTGGCGATTGCCGACTGGCTGGATCGGCACTATCCGCAGACGCTGCTGCTGCCTCAGGACGACAGCGCGCGGATGCGGGTGCTGGAGATTGTTTACGCCATCGCCTGCGATATTCACCCAATAAACAACATGCGCGTTTTACGCTACCTTGGCGACGAACTGAAGGTAAGCGAAGAGGATAAAAAACGCTGGTATGCGCACTGGATCCAGCAGGGATTCAGCGCCGTCGAGCAGCTATTGCGCCACGCGAAATCCGGCGATTTTTGCGTGGGCGATGCGCCCACCCTGGCGGACTGCTGTCTGGTACCGCAGTGGGCCAACGCCTTGAGGATGGGCTGCGATCTCAGCCACTATCCACGCTGTCAGGCGGTCTATGACGCCTGCACCCGGCTGCCGGCGTTTATCGCCGCTGCGCCGGAAAACCAACAAGATAAGATCCCGGCTTAGGAGGCAACATGGCAAAAGTAATGCGAGCAATCATTGTCGGCGGTGGGATTGGCGGGGCAGCTACCGCTCTCTCTCTGGCGCGCCAGGGCATCAAGGTCATGCTGCTGGAAAAGGCCCATGAAATCGGCGAAATCGGCGCCGGGATCCAGCTTGGCCCTAACGCGTTCTCGGCGCTGGACAGCCTCGGCGTCGGCGAAGTCGCCCGTCAGCGTGCGGTCTTTACCGATCATATCACCATGATGGATGCGGTCAACGGTGAAGAGGTGGTTCATATTGAGACCGGACAGGCGTTCCGCGACCATTTTGGTGGGCCGTATGCGGTGATCCACCGGGTAGACATCCACGCCACCGTCTGGGAAGCCGCGCTGACCCATCCGGCTGTCGAGTATCGCACCTCGACGCAGGTGGTGGATATCCGCCAGACCGCCGATGACGTGACGGTTTTTGATGATAAAGGCAACAGCTGGACGGCGGATATTCTGATCGGCTGCGACGGCGGTAAGTCTGTGGTGCGCCAAAGCCTGCTGGGCGATTCGCCGCGGGTCACCGGCCACGTGGTCTATCGTGCGGTCGTCGATGCCGCCGACATGCCGGATGATTTACGCATCAATGCGCCGGTGCTGTGGGCCGGTCCGCACTGCCACCTGGTACATTACCCGCTGCGCGGCGGCAAGCAGTACAACCTGGTGGTGACCTTTCACAGCCGGGAAACAGAAGAGTGGGGCGTGCGCGACGGCAGTAAAGAAGAGGTGCTCTCCTACTTTAAAGGTATCCACCCGCGTCCCCGGCAGATGCTGGATAAGCCGACCTCCTGGCGCCGCTGGTCCACCGCCGACCGCGAGCCGGTAGAGAAATGGGGCAACGATCGTATTACGCTGGTCGGCGATGCCGCGCATCCGGTGGCGCAGTATATGGCCCAGGGGGCCTGTATGGCGCTGGAAGATGCGGTGACGCTGGGTAAAGCGCTGGCGCAGTGCGACGGCGACGCCGCCCGCGCTTTCGCGCTGTATGAGTCGGTTCGTATTCCGCGTACCGCGCGGATCGTCTGGTCGACGCGTGAAATGGGGCGGGTCTATCACGCCGCCGGCGTTGAGCGCCAGGTACGCAACCTGCTGTGGAAAGGCAAAACCCAGAGCGAGTTTTATCGCGGCATCGAGTGGCTGTACGGCTGGAAAGAGGATAACTGCCTGGAAGCACGTTAAGCGGCTTTGCATTTCCCGGGTCGCAAACAGAGGTGACCTTGTAGCCCGGCTAAGCGCAGTGCAAGCCGGGAAGCAGCAGAGCCGCGGCAGGGAAAACCGATATTGGCCCCTTTCAACCCGCATCCAGAGGCGCTAACATAGCGCCTCTTTTTTCCGGGCAATGAAAAACAATATGCGTGTACTACTGGCGCCGATGGAAGGCGTGCTCGATTCGCTGGTGCGCGAGCTGCTGACCGAAGTGAATGATTACGATCTCTGCATCACTGAATTCTTGCGCGTGGTGGATCAGCTCTTGCCGGTAAAATCGTTCTACAGACTGTGTCCGGAACTGCATAACAACAGCCTGACGCCGTCCGGCACCCGCGTGCGCGTGCAGCTGCTCGGGCAGTATCCGCAGTGGCTGGCGGAAAACGCCGCTCGCGCGGTCGAGCTCGGTTCCTGGGGCGTTGACCTCAACTGCGGCTGCCCGTCAAAGCTGGTAAACGGCAGCGGCGGCGGGGCGACGCTGCTTAAAGACCCTGAGCTTATCTATCGCGGCGCGAAAGCGATGCGCGAGGCGGTTCCCGGCCATCTGCCGGTCACGGTAAAAGTACGGCTTGGCTGGGACAGCGGCGAGCGGCGATTTGAAATTGCCGATGCGGTCCAGCAGGCCGGAGCCAGCGAGCTGGTGGTGCACGGTCGCACCAAAGAGGACGGCTATAAAGCGGAGCGCATCGACTGGCAGGCCATTGGCGAAATCCGTCAGCGCCTGACTATTCCAGTGGTGGCCAACGGCGAAATCTGGGACTGGCAAAGCGCCCAGGATTGCCTGGCCGCGACCGGCTGCGACTCGGTGATGATTGGTCGCGGCGCCCTGAACGTTCCAAACCTGAGCCGGGTGATAAAATATAACGAACCGCGTATGCCCTGGCCGCAGGTGGTCGAACTGCTGCAAAAATACACCCGTCTGGAAAAGCAGGGCGACACCGGCCTTTATCACGTCGCGCGTATCAAACAGTGGCTGAGCTATTTGCGTAAAGAATACCTTGAGGCTGCTGAGCTGTTCAGCGCGGTACGCACCCTACAGGATTCAACCAGCATTGCGCGCACGATTAACGACTGGCGTAGCTAAACTATCTGACCGGCATCACATTTTTTAGCTTGTCCCATTGAGATTACCCGGCGGACAGTGAAATACTCACTACCGATTGTTACTGCTCCGGCAGGCAAAACCTGATTTCCTGGCATCCGTCGGGGTCAGGTTTTTTTGTTTTTGGGGTTCATATGCAAATCGCCAAAGTACTTAATAATAATGTAGTGGTGGTTGTTGATGAGCAGCAGCGCGA
This sequence comes from Klebsiella sp. FDAARGOS_511, assembly GCF_003812845.1. NCBI lineage: Bacteria > Pseudomonadati > Pseudomonadota > Gammaproteobacteria > Enterobacterales > Enterobacteriaceae > Klebsiella > Klebsiella sp. FDAARGOS_511. The sequence goes on from NZ_CP033824.1 coordinate 4,898,461, forward strand.
ACAGGTAGTCATGGGCCGAGGGCTTGCCTTTCAAAAACGCGTTGGTGACTCTCTTGATGAAAGTAAAATTGAAAAGGTCTTCGCGCTACAGAGCGATGAACTGGTTGGCCGTTTAGGTGAATTACTCAGTCAAATACCGTTAGAAGTGATGACGACCTGCGATCGGATCATCGATCTGGCGCGCGGTCGTCTCGGTAAGTTACAGGATAGTTTGTACATTACCCTGACCGACCACTGCCACTTTGCGATTGAGCGGCAGAAGAAGGGCATCGCCATTCGTAATGTGCTGCTGTGGGAAATAAAGCGGCTGTATCCGAAGGAATTTGAGTTAGGGCAGGAGGCGCGGGCGATCGTCAGCAAACGGCTCGGGGTTGAACTGGCCGAAGATGAAGCGGGTTTTATCGCCCTGCATCTGGTCACGGCGCAGCTCAACAGCGAAATGCCGGAAGTGATGCACGTGACCCGGGTCATGCAGGAGATCCTGCAGCTGGTGAAGTATCAGCTGACGCTGAACTACGACGAAGAGTCGCTGAGCTACCAGCGCTTTGTCACCCATCTCAAGTTTTTCGCCCAGCGTATGCTGACGCGAACGGTGGTTGAAGATGATGATGTGACGCTGCACAGCGCGGTAAAGGATAACTACCCTAAAGCGTGGAAGTGTGCGGAAACCGTCGCCCGGCACCTGCAAAAGAGCTATCAGCGGCCGCTGACGACGGAAGAGATTATGTTTCTCGCCATTCATATTGAGCGGGTGAGAAAAGAGGGACGCTAAGCGCCGATCGGGCCTGGCGCATACTCCCACTCTACAACTGGATTGTTACTGCATTACGCAGGCAAAACCTGAGCGCAACGCCTACACGGCGTTGTTCTCGGGTTTTTTTATTTTTAATACTCAGTTAACGATGCCTGCGGGCAGCGGAAGTAAGGAAAAACAGCATGGAATATAAAGCACTCGCGCAGGATATTCTCACTCGGGTAGGCGGCAGAGAGAATATTGTGAGTCTGGTTCACTGCGCTACACGGCTGCGTTTTAAGCTCAAAGATAGCAAGAAGGCGGATGCCGAAGGACTGAAGGCGAACCCTGGCGTCATTATGGTCGTCGAAAGCGGCGGCCAGTTTCAGGTGGTTATCGGTAATCACGTGCACGATGTCTGGCTGGCGGTGCGCGGCGAAGCCGGCCTGACGGATGACAGTGAGCCGGTGGCGGTAAAAGGCGAAAAAGTGTCGATTATCGGCCAGCTTATCGACATTGTTTCCGGTATTTTCACCCCGTTTATCGGCGTCCTGGCGGCCTCGGGGATCCTCAAAGGCTTGCTGGCGCTGGCGGTGGTTTGCGGCTGGTTAACGACGCAGCAGGCAACCTACAAAATCTGGTTTGCCGCAAGCGATGCGCTGTTCTTCTTTTTCCCGCTGTTTCTCGGCTATACCGCAGGCAAGAAATTTGGCGGCAACCCCTTTATTACCATGGTGATCGGCGGCGCGTTAACCCATCCGCTGATGATTCAAGCGTTTGACGCCAGCATGGCGCCCGGCGCCGCGACGGAGTATTTTCTCGGCATTCCCGTGACCTTTATCAATTACAGCTCCTCGGTCATTCCGATTATCCTCGCTTCGTGGGTCAGCTGCTGGATTGAAAAACGCAGCAACGCGATACTGCCTTCCTCAATGAAGAACTTCTTCACGCCGGCGATTTGCCTCGCCGTCGTCGTACCGCTCACGTTTCTGATTATCGGCCCCGTAGCCACTTGGCTGAGCCAGCTGCTGGCCAATGGTTATCAGCTTATCTATCAGGTTGCGCCCTGGCTTGCCGGAGCGGCGATGGGGGCGCTGTGGCAGGTATGCGTTATCTTCGGCCTGCACTGGGGATTGATACCGTTAATGATTAACAACCTCGCCGTGCTGGGCCATGATTCGATGATGCCGATGCTGCTGCCTGCGGTGATGGGCCAGGTGGGCGCCGCGCTGGGGATTTTCCTGCGCACTCGCGATGCGCGGCAAAAAGTGCTGGCGGGTTCTGCGGTTTCCGCCGGGATCTTCGGCGTGACCGAGCCGGCGATTTATGGTCTGAACCTGCCTTTACGCCGTCCCTTTATCTTCGGCTGCGTTGCTGGTGCCATCGGCGGCGCGATGGTTGGTTTTAGCGACAGCCACGTCTACTCTTTTGGTTTCGGTAACATTTTCACGCTGGCGCAAATGATCCCGCCGGAGGGCATTGACGCTACGGTGTGGGGCGGCGCGGCGGGGATGTTTGCCTCGTTAATCATCGCCTGCGTACTCACCCTCGTCGCCGGACTGCCGCGCAGCAGCGCTGAGCAGGCTGCGGTTGTCGTGGCTCCGGCCTCGGAAAACGATATCCTGGCGCCGATGACCGGCAGCGTTCTGGCGCTGGATCAGGTGCCTGACAGTACCTTCGCCAGCGGTCTGTTGGGCAAGGGCGTGGCGATTATTCCCTCAGTGGGCAAGGTTATCGCGCCGTTCTCGGGCGAAGTCGCTTCCATTTTTCAAACCAAACACGCCATCGGTCTGCTGAGTGACAGCGGCATTGAGCTGCTCATCCACGTTGGCATAGACACCGTTAAGCTCGATGGTGTGCCGTTTACCGCCCATGTAAAAGAGGGCGACAAAATCAAAGCGGGCGACCTGCTGCTGGAGTTTGACCGCAAGGCGATCCTGGACGCCGGCTATGATCTGGCGACGCCCATTATTATCAGCAACAGCGATGATTATCGTGCTCTCGACATGGTCTCCGCCAGCGCGGTGGAAGCCGGTCAGCCGCTGTTGTCTATAACCCGTTAACCACAGGAGAGAGATGAATGAAGAGATTCCCGCAGGCGTTTTTATGGGGCGGCGCGACCGCGGCAAATCAGGTCGAAGGCGCTTATCTGGAAGACGGGAAGGGATTAACCACTTCTGACGTCCAGCCGCGCGGCGTATTTGGCGATGTGGTAGAGCGCGTACCCGGCGATAGCGGCATTAAGGATATCGCCATCGATTTTTACCACCGTTATCCGGAAGATATCAGCCTCTTTGCCGAGATGGGCTTTAACTGCCTGCGCGTATCAATTGCCTGGGCACGTATTTTCCCTAACGGCGATGAGGCGCAGCCAAACGAAGCCGGGCTGGCCTTTTACGATAAGCTGTTTGATGAAATGGCGAAGCACAATATTACTCCGCTGGTGACCCTGTCCCACTATGAGATGCCGTGGGCGCTGGTAAAAAACTACGGCGGCTGGGGCAATCGCAAAGTGATTGGCTTCTTCGAGCGCTATGCCCGTACGGTGTTTGAGCGCTACCAGGCGAAGGTCAAACTGTGGCTGACCTTCAATGAAATCAATATGTCCCTGCACGCGCCGATGACCGGCGTCGGTCTGCCGGCCGGCAGCAGCAAAGCGGAAGTCTACCAGGCTATTCACCATCAGCTGGTGGCGAGCGCGCTGGCGGCAAAGGCCTGTCATGACATCGTGCCAGAGGGCAAAATCGGCAATATGCTGCTCGGCGGCCTGATGTATCCGCTCAGCTGCAAACCGGACGATATTTTTGAAACCCTGCAGCAGAACCGCAGCTGGCAGTTCTTTGGCGATGTCCAGTGCCGCGGCGCTTACCCGGGCTATATGCTGCGCTATTTCCGCGACAACGGCATTAATCTCGAAATAACCGATGCCGATCGCGCCGCCCTGAAAGAGACCGTCGACTTTATCTCCTTCAGCTACTATATGACCGGCTGCGTGACCGCCGACGAAGAGCTGAACAAAAAAGCGCGCGGCAATATTCTCAGCATGGTGCCGAACCCGCACCTGGCAAGCTCGGAATGGGGCTGGCAGATTGACCCGCTCGGTCTGCGCACGCTGCTGAACGTGCTGTGGGATCGCTATCAGAAACCGTTGTTTATCGTGGAAAACGGCCTGGGCGCCAAGGATAAGGTGGAAGCCGACGGCAGCATCAACGACGATTACCGGATCAGCTACCTTAACGACCATCTGGTGCAGGTTCGTGAGGCCATAGAGGACGGCGTTGAGCTGATGGGCTACACCAGCTGGGGGCCTATCGACCTGGTGAGCGCGTCGAAGGCGGAGATGTCCAAACGCTACGGTTTTATCTATGTCGATCGCGACGATGAAGGCAACGGCACCCTGGCGCGCAGCCGCAAGAAGAGCTTCTGGTGGTATAAAGAGGTGATTGCCACCAACGGCGGCAGCTTAAAAGAGTGATTGCTCTGGACAGGTAAAGCGTTAGCTGCCAGCTAATAAAATGCGAGCACGGAAGCTGACATCATTCTTATGGCCCGGATAACCTCCGGGCCATTTTGCGTATTACGCCGGCTTGCGCGCGCGCAGGAGGAAAATCATCGGCCGCTCTTTTTCTTCATCCAGCGCCGGCTGAGCGGCAATCTGCTCCGCCGTCGGTCCCCACTCATCCAGATGCTCGATGATAAAACCGGCGGCGATCAACTGGTTTATCCAGGTGGATAGCTTGCGGTGCTGTTTTTTCACTCCGTCGGCAAACCAGTTGCTGATGCGCTCGCCCTCCTGCTGGTAGTGGCTCACCGGCCAACTTTTCTGTCCGTTCTCATCCACCTGCCAGCCCTGCTGCGGCGGGGCGGTGTAGATGGGATGTTCAGCGGAAAACAGCAGCGTGCCGCCGGGCGTCAGCGCCTGGTAAGCGGTGGCGAACAGCGGCGCGACGTCGGGCAGATAGTGCAGCGCCAGCGAGCTATAGACCAGCTCGCAGCTATCGGCGGGCAGGGTAAGCGTCTGGAGATCTTCGCAGCGATAGCGAATACCTTCGCCGTGGGTCATTTCGCGGGCGCGATCTAGCATACGGCTGGAGAGATCCAGCCCGTCCACCTGCACGGCGCCCTGGTCACGGGCCCAGCGGCAAAACCAGCCGTAGCCGCAGCCAAGATCGACGACGCGTAAACCGGATAACGGTGGAAGCATTTGCTGAAGGGTTGGCCACTCAGGCGCGCCTTCCAACCCTTTGACTGAACGGTCGAGGGTGGCGTATCCGGCAAAAAAAGCGGGATCGTCATAGATGTTCTGACTCATTTTCACTCCATGAGAAGTTTATTTTTAGCCTGCTAATAGTTACGGCACACGCTTTACTAAACGGCAAGGATGCAAGTAGCTTAATATACCCGACCTTATTTAATCATCTGACCGATTTCATGAACCTGACTTTGAGCAAACGCGCGTTGGCTGGCCTGCCACTGGTTATCGCGCTGGCGGGCTGCGCGCCATCGCACGATACTGGCAAGCCGCTCCAGCAGCAAACCCCGGCATCCCACGTCGCAATGGAACTGCCCGCCGCCGTGAAAAACGGCTGGCCGCAGAGCAACTGGTGGCAGGATTATCATGACCCTCAGCTCAATAGCCTGATTCAGCGTGCCTTAGCCAACGCCCCGGATATGCAGATTGCCGAACAGCGCATCAGGCTGGCGGAAGCGCAGGCGCGGATGTCGAAGTCTAACCTGGGACCGAACCTGGATTTTTCCGCCGATATCGAACGGCAGAGAATGTCCTCCGAGGGGCTGATGGGGCCGTTTGCCACCGATACCGATGGCAACACCGGGCCGTGGTATACCAACGGCACCTTCGGACTGACCGCCGGATGGGATCTGGACCTGTGGGGTAAAAACCGCGCGCTGCTTAAAGCGCGCATCGGTGAAGTCAAAGCCCAGGTCGCCGAAGAGGCCCAGACCCGCGAACTGCTGGCCGGCAGCGTCGCCCGCCTTTACTGGCAGTGGCAGACCGAAGCGGCCATTAAAAACGTGCTGACGCAGGTGAAGCAGGAACAAAGTAATGTCGTCACCGTGGATACTGCGCTGTACCAGCGCGGGATCACCAACTCGGCCGAAGGGGCGGAGAACGATATTAACGTCAGTAAAACCGATCAGCAGCTCGCCGACGTAGCGGGTAATATGAAAGAGATCGAAGCGCGGCTGATGGCGCTGACCAACAGCCAGAGCCAGGCGCTGAATCTTCATCCGGCGGATTTACCCGCCGTCAGCGCGCAAATGCCAAGCCAACTGGGCTATGAGCTGCTGGCGCGACGCCCGGACCTGCAGGTCGCGCACTGGTATATCGAGGCTTCATTAAGCGAAGTTGATGCCGCGAAAGCCGCGTTTTATCCGGATATCAACCTGATGGCCTTCTTGCAGCAGGATGCTCTGCATCTCAGCGATCTGTTCCGCCACTCTGCCCAGCAGATGGGCGTCACCGCCGGGCTGACCCTGCCGATCTTTGATAGCGGCCGCCTGAACGCGAACCTGGATATCGCCAGCGCGCAAAACGCCCTGTCGATAGCGAAGTACAACAAAGCGGTGGTCGATGCGGTGAACCAGGTGGCGAAAACCGCCAGCCAGATGGAAACGCTGATGGCGAAAAATCAGCAGCAGCAGCAGGTTGAAAAAGATGCTCAGCGGATGGTCGCGCTGGCCCTGGCGCGAATGAATGCCGGGATCATTTCCGGCTCGCGCGTCAGCCTGGCGAAGCTGCCGGCGTTGCAGGAGCGGATTGCCGCGCTGCGCCTGCACGGCCAGTGGCTTGATGCCAGTATTCAGCTGACTTCCGCGCTGGGCGGCGGATATCATCAGGCGGCGAAGTAGTTCTGTTTCCCCGGCTCGCGCTGCGCTTAGCCGGGCTACAGATTGCGTAGTCCATGGGGTTTGTAGCCCGGATAAGGCGTTTACGCCGCCATCCGGGAACTCTCGTTACTCTTTCTTCTTTGCCTCGCGGCGCTTTAGCCACCAGTGCGCCGCAACCACCAGTGCCACCGCCAGAATCAGCCAGATCCAGTGCTTGAGATGCGCGTCCAGATGATGCAGCCACGGGCCAATCGCTTCGCCGCCGAGATAGCCGAGCGTGGTAAAGATAAGCGCCCAGATAATCGCGCCGAGAATATTCAGCGGCAGAAACACCTTCGGCGGCAGGCGGCTGGCGCCAATCAGCAGTGGGCCGATAACCCGGAAGCCGTACATAAAGCGGGTGCCGATGACAAACAGGTAGGGGCGACGCTGGATCATGCGCTGGGCTTTCTGGATCCGTTTTTTCTGGCGCGCAAACCGCCGCAGGATCCGTCCGCCAAAGCGCCTGCCGAGCAAATAAAGCAGCTGATCGCCAATCATGCCCCCGAGGGCGACCGAAATAACCACCAGCCAGAACTTCAATAATCCCTGATGTGCCGCCACGCCGCCGAGCAGCGTAATGGTTTCGCCTTCCGCCATGCTGCCAATGACCAGCGCCGCGTAGCCGTACTGGGAAATCAGGTTATTGATATCCATATAAAGATTAACTCCATAAAACGTCAGTCCCTTAATCATACACCCTGATGATAAAAATGCGGGGGAAGCGCATTTTTCTCGCTGTACACAAAATAATCTACAAGGTGAATTATACTTGGATCAATGCTGTACCACGCCGTGACAAGGGGGACGCTATGAACCATGTCTGGGGGCTCTTCTCTCATCCTAATCAAGAGATGAGCGTTATTAAAAGTGAAAACGAAACCGTTTCGCATCACTATACGCACCATGTGCTGGTCATGGCGGCGGTTCCGGTTATCTGCGCCTTTATCGGCACCACGCAGCTGGGCTGGAACTTCGGCGACGGCACGGTGGTAAAACTGTCGCTGATGACCGGGCTGGCCCTGGCGGTGCTGTTTTATGCCGTCATGCTCGCCGGGGTTGCGGTGATGGGGCGGGTTATCTGGTGGATGGCGCGAAGCTATCCGCAGCGGCCATCGCTTAAGCGCTGTATGGTTTTCGCCGGCTATGTCGCCACGCCGCTTTTCCTCAGCGGGCTCGTGGCGCTCTATCCGCTAGTGTGGCTGTGTGCGCTGGTGGGAACCGTTGCGCTGCTGTATACCGGCTATCTGCTGTATCTCGGTATTCCGACTTTCCTTGGGATCAATAAAGAAGAGGGGCTGAGCTTTGCCAGCTCGACCCTGGCGATCGGGGTGCTGGTGCTGGAAGTGCTGCTGGCTATCACCGTCATTCTCTGGGGATACGGCTACCGACTCTTCTGATTTAACTCATTGCCGGCATAAATAGATTTTTATGTCGGCAATGCAGCATTTGTTCACGATTCTTATTAGCCAGCTCGCGTTCTGACAGGGTATGATGATTTTTGCCAGCGGCGTCATCACCCCAGCGCCGCGGCGTACGTTCATAACGTGCAAAAATACTTTTCAGAATGTTCACGATGACCAAATTTCGAGTTTCTTTGCTCAGCCTGACGTTGCTGCTGGCTGTGCCTTTTGCGCCCCAGGCGATGGCTAAAACTTCCACGGCGATGACCGCCTCCCAGCCGGATATCGCTTCCGGCAGCGCGATGATTGTCGATCTTGCCAGCAAAAAAATCATCTATGCCAGCCAGCCGGATCTGGTTCGCCCGATGGCGTCGATCACCAAAGTGATGACCGCGATGGTGGTGCTTGACGCCCATCTGCCTCTTGATGAAATGCTGACCGTTGATATCAGCCAGACGCCTGAGATGAAAGGGATCTATTCGCGCGTTCGCCTGAACAGCCAAATCAGCCGCCGCAATATGCTGCTACTGGCGCTGATGTCGTCGGAAAACCGCGCCGCCGCCAGCCTGGCGCACCATTATCCGGGCGGCTACGACGCGTTTATTCGCGCGATGAACGCCAAGGCGCAGGCGCTGGGGATGACCCGTACCCGTTACGTCGAGCCCACCGGCCTGTCGATTCATAACGTCTCTACCGCGCGCGATCTGACTAAGCTGCTGATCGCCAGTGAGCAGTATCCGCTGATTGGCCAGCTGAGCACCACCAAAGAAGATATGGCGACATTCGCCCACCCGGCCTACACGCTGCCGTTCCGCAATACCAACCATTTGGTCTACCGCGACAACTGGAATATACAGCTGACCAAGACCGGCTTTACTAACGCGGCGGGCCACTGCCTGATTATGCGGACGGTAATTAATCAGCGCCCGGTGGCGCTGGTGGTGATGGATGCATTTGGTAAATATACCCACTTTGCCGACGCCAGCCGTCTGAGAACGTGGATTGAAACGGGAAAAGTGATGCCGGTTCCGGCTTCCGCGCTCAGCTATAAAAAGCAGCGTGAAGCGCAAATGGCCGATGCGATGCTGAAAGGCGGCGCGCAGACCGCGCAGAACGATTAACCCCATTTCCCCGGCTTGCGGCGCGCAGATTGCTGGATACCTGTAGCCCGGCTAAGCGCAGTGCGAGCCGGGGAATTTTCCCGGCGGCGGCGCTGGCGCGCCTGTCCGGGCTACCGTTTACCCGCGACGCTAAGGGGTTACTCCGGCAGCGTCCAGTCGCCATCGCCGAGCGGGCGCTGCATAATCAAGGTATCCCGCCAGTCGCCCATCTTATAGCCGACGCTGCGCAGCTGACCTGCCACGCTAAAACCGAACTTTTTATGAATCGCGATCGACCCGGCGTTGCTGTGCCCGTCGCCGATAATCGCCAGCATCTGCCGCCACGGTCCCTGTTCGCATTTCGCAATTAACCGCGAGAGTAGGGCGCTGCCGATACCGCGTCCGCCCATTCCCGCTTCAACGTAAATCGACTCTTCCAGCGTGTAGCGATAGGCCGGACGCGGGCGGTAAAAAGTGGCGTAGCAGTAGCCGACGATGGTTCCGCGCCACAGGGCTACCAGCCACGGCAGACCGCTATCGCGCACGGTTTTGATACGCTTGCGCATCTCATCGACGGTTGGCGGGATCTCTTCAAACGAGGCGCGTCCATTGAGTACGTGCCAGACGTACAGCGCGGCGATGGCGTGGGCGTCATCGGGCAGCGCTTCGCGGATCTCTATGTCAGCGTCATGTAGCTTATCCACTGCGGGCATGATGGGTGGGTTCCTTAAACGGGTTTGCCGGAGAGGAGAATTCTCCGGCGTGCAGCGTAATACAGAAGCCCCGGGGCTGAACAGTCCCCCGTGCGGATTATTGCCGTTCGGCGGCGCCTGTCGTTTTATCCGGCGCTTCGCCCCAGTATTTTTGCTTACTGGTTTTACCGATCCCCGGATTCATGCTGTTGGTGGGATCGTTTTCGCGATAGAAGCGTTTTAAGCTTTCCGGCGCTTCATACAGATGGCCGACGTTATGCTCGGCCGGATACTGAGCGCCGCGCTCCTTCAGCAGCACCAGCATTTTCTCTTTCAGTTCGTGGGCATCGACGCCTTTTTTCACGATGTAATCCTGATGGAAAACGTGGCACATAAAGTGGCCGTAATAGAGCTTATGCACCAGTTGGCTATCAATATCGGCGGGAAGATGCTCAAACCACTCGGTGTCGTTACGGCGCAGGGCGATGTCCAGCGCCAGAATATCTTCCACCTCATCGGCGTGAACCGCCTGGTAGCGGATCGCCGCGCCCGCGGCGGCAAAGCGGTGCAGAAAGGCTTTACTGCCTTCTTCCGCGGTGCAGACGAAGAAATCGCCTTCGGCGTTCTTAAAATATTCCCCGAGCCAGGCCTGGGCTTCTTCGATGCCGTCACCCGCCATCTTCAGCAGCAGATGGTGTTCGTATTTATCGCGCCAGGTTTTCATTCGCTCCGGCAGATGCGCCGGGAAGACGTGACCCAGTTTTTGCATAAAGCGGTCGGTGAAGTGCGGCTTAAACAGCGACACTTTCTCCAGCATCGCGTCGGTACGGCCCTTCATGGTAAAGAAGAACGGCATTTTATCGGTGCCGAGCTTGTCGATCATCAGGAAGGTATCTTTCCCGTACTGCTCGGCGATATCGTAAATATCGCGGTGCATGTACTCGCCTGCCACCGGCAGATGGTTAAATTCGGCGAGAATATGGCGGCGAATTTCGGTCAGCACTTCCGGGCGGTTGGTGCCGATATAGAAGACCTGCTGGCGTTTTTCCGCCGGGAAGGTATCGAGGCGCACGGCGAACACCGCCAGCTTGCCGGCGCAGCCCGAGGATTCAAACAGGCGATCCGGGTCGGCGTTGTAGCGCGCCGGGGTATCGGCATTTACGTCGCGCACGCGGGTGACGTAATCATGATCGTGGGCGTGGCGACCATCGTGGCGGACATCTTCATCTTTAACCCGCTCGTCGTCGAGGCGGCTGAGGATTTGCTCCGGCGTGGCGCCGAGGTCAATGCCGAGGTGGTTCACCAGGCTGAGCTTGCCGTTTTCATCGATTTGCGCGTATAGCGACATTTCGGTGTACGCCGGGCCGCGCTGGACCAGCGAGCCGCCGGAGTTGTTGCAGATCCCGCCGACCACCGATGCCCCGATGCAGGATGAACCAATGACCGAGTGCGGCTCGCGGCCCAGCGGCTTCAGCGCTTTCTCCAGCGAATAGAGCGTCGTGCCGGGATAGGCCAGCACCTGCTCGCCTTTACCCAGCAGATGCAGTTTATCCAGGCGCAGGGTGCTGATAATCACGATATCGCGGTCATAGTCGTTGCCGTTCGGCGTTGAGCCTTCGGTCAGGCCGGTATTCGCCGCCTGCATCAGAATGATTTTGTCGGCGTTGACACAAGCGCTCAGTACGCGCCACAGCTCCAGCAGCGTACCGGGAAAGACCACCGCCAGCGCGTCGCCCTGGCCGGAGCGGAAGCCTTTACGGTAGCGCTGGGTTTTAGCCGGGTCGGTGAGCAGATGGGACGAGCCGACCAGACGGGTGAGTTCAGCCAGAAAAGCGTTGTTATGGGTTGTTGCAGATGACATGTTCCACTCCTTGTGGTGGTACAAAATTATCAAAAATAAGAATAGCGCTTTGTATGACAATTTGATGCATCAATGTTTCGAAAAATCAGAGAACAACGCGCGCTTTATTCAGGCGTCTCGTTTATGTTTATGGCAGACTTCGATTTTTGCTATCTTTTCGCCGATCTGGTCGACTGGAACAATGAGGGATAAAAATGAAATGGCTTTGTACTGTAGGCGTCGCTGTGAGCCTGGCGCTGCAACCCGCGCTGGCGGATGAATTGTTCGGCAATCATCCCCTAACGCCGCAGGCGCGGGATGCGTTTGTGACGGAACTGCTGACGAAAATGACGGTGGATGAAAAAATCGGTCAGCTGCGCTTAATTAGCGTCGGCCCGGATAACCCGAAAGAGGCCATCCGCGAAATGATCAAAGAAGGTCAGGTGGGGGCGATTTTTAACACCGTGACCCGCCATGATATCCGCACTATGCAGGATCAGGTGATGGAACTCAGCCGCCTGAAAATCCCGCTCTTTTTCGCCTATGACGTGCTCCACGGCCAGCGCACCGTTTTCCCGATTAGCCTTGGTCTGGCCTCTTCTTTTAACCTCGACGCAGTGAATACCGTCGGGCGAGTATCGGCGTACGAAGCGGCCGATGATGGCCTGAACATGACCTGGGCGCCGATGGTCGACGTCTCCCGCGACCCGCGCTGGGGCCGCGCCTCGGAAGGCTTCGGGGAGGATACCTACCTGACCACCGAGATGGGCAGGGCGATGGTCGAGTCGATGCAGGGGAAAAGCCCGGCCGAGCGCTATTCGGTGATGACCAGCGTCAAGCACTTTGCCGCCTACGGCGCGGTTGAAGGCGGAAAAGAGTACAACACCGTTGATATGAGTCCGCAGCGCCTGTTCAACGACTATATGCCGCCGTACAAAGCGGGGTTGGATGCGGGCAGCGGCGCGGTCATGGTGGCCCTTAACTCGCTTAACGGCACCCCGGCGACCTCCGATGCCTGGCTGCTCAAGGACGTGCTGCGCGACCAGTGGGGCTTCAAAGGCATTACCGTCTCCGACCATGGGGCCATCAAAGAGCTGATTAAACACGGGGTGGCGTCGGACCCGGAAGACGCGGTGCGCGTGGCGCTGAAGTCCGGCATCAACATGAGCATGAGCGACGAGTACTACAGCAAGTATCTGCCCGACCTGGTGAAGTCCGGGAAGGTGACGATGGCGGAGCTGGATGACGCGACCCGCCACGTGCTGAACGTCAAATACGATATGGGCCTGTTTAATGACCCGTATAGCCACCTGGGGCCGAAAGATTCCGACCCGCAGGATACCAACGCCGAAAGCCGCCTGCATCGCAAAGAAGCGCGCGAAGTTGCGCGCGAAAGCCTGGTGCTGCTGAAAAACCGTCTCGATACGCTGCCGCTGAAAAAATCGGGCACTATCGCGGTGATTGGCGCCCTGGCCGACAGCAAGCGCGACATGATGGGCAGTTGGTCGGCGGCGGGCGTGGCCGATCAGTCGGTGACCGTGTTGACCGGTATGCAGAACGCGCTGGGCGACAAAGGCAAGATTATCTATGCCAAAGGCGCCAACGTGACCGACGATAAAGGCATCGTCGACTTCCTCAATCTGTACGAGAAAGCGGTGCAGGTTGACTCGCGCTCGCCGCAGGAGATGATTGACGAAGCGGTGGCGGCAGCGAAGCAGTCTGACGTGGTGGTTGCCGTGGTGGGTGAGGCGCAGGGCATGGCCCACGAAGCCTCCAGCCGTACCGACATCACCCTGCCGCAGAGCCAGCGCGCCCTGATTAGCGCCCTGAAAGCGACCGGCAAGCCGCTGGTGCTGGTGCTGATGAACGGCCGTCCGCTGGCGCTGGTGAAAGAGGATCAGCAGGCCGATGCGATCCTTGAAACCTGGTTTGCCGGTACCGAAGGCGGCAACGCGATTGCCGATGTGCTGTTCGGCGACTACAACCCGTCGGGCAAGCTGCCGATGTCCTTCCCGCGCTCGGTTGGACAAATCCCTACCTACTACAGCCATCTCAACACCGGTCGTCCGTACAATGCGGATAAGCCGAACAAGTACACCTCGCGCTACTTTGACGAGGCCAACGGTCCGCTCTATCCGTTTGGCTACGGCCTCAGCTACACCACCTTTAGCGTTTCCGACGTAAAAATGTCGGCGCCGACCCTGCAACGTGACGGCAAAGTGACCGCCAGCGTGCAGGTGACCAATACCGGCAAGCGTGAAGGAGCGACGGTGATTCAGCTTTATCTGCAGGACGTCACCGCTTCCATGAGCCGTCCGGTGAAAATGCTGCGCGGCTTCAAGAAGGTGACCCTCAAGCCGGGCGAGACGCAAACCGTCAGCTTCCCGATTGACGTTGAGGCGCTGAAGTTCTGGAACCAGCAGATGAAGTACGATGCCGAGCCGGGTAAATTCAACGTCTTTATCGGCGTCGATTCCGCCCGCGTGCAGCAGAGCGAGTTTGAACTGCTGTAATGGCGATTTGTCGCCCGGGTAAGGCGTCAGCCGCCACCCGGGAACACGCTTTCCGTTATCCTAAAGGCCGATTAATCGGCCTTTTCTTTTTCCGCTCCGCCCTAAATGAACTACGCTTTTCTCTTAAGCTCCTGTTAATGGAGCGCAAATTAAAGAGGGACGCGAGGATGATAAAGGCAAGTGTTTGGTCAGGCGCGCTGGCGCTGGCGGCCCTGATTAGCCTGCCGCTGCAGGCGGCCGAGCCGGTTAAGGTCGGCTCAAAAATTGACACCGAAGGGGCGCTGCTCGGCAATATTATTTTGCAGGTGCTGGAAAGTCATGGGGTAAAAACCGTCAATAAAATCCAGCTTGGCACCACCCCGGTGGTGCGCGGGGCGATAACCGCCGGTGAGCTGGATATTTACCCGGAATATACCGGCAACGGCGCGTTCTTCTTCAAAGAGGAGAACGACCCGGCGTGGAAAAACGCGCAGCAGGGATACGAAAAAGTCAAAAAGCTGGACGCGGAAAAGAATAAGCTCATCTGGCTCACCCCGGCTCCGGCCAACAATACCTGGACTATCGCCGTTCGTCAGGATCTGGCGGAGAAAAACCACCTCGCCTCATTAAGCGACCTCGCCGGCTATCTGCAAAAGGGTGGCGACTTTAAGCTGGCCGCCTCGGCGGAATTTATTGAACGGCCGGACGCGCTGCCGGCGTTTGAAAAAGCCTACGACTTTACGCTCAAGCAAAATCAGCTGCTGTCGCTGGCGGGCGGCGATACGGCGGTCACCATCAAAGCGGCGGCGCAGCAAACCTCCGGCGTGAATGCGGCGATGGCCTACGGTACCGATGGCCCGGTCGCCGCGCTGGGTCTGCAAACCCTGAGCGACCCGAAGGGCGTGCAGCCGATTTATGCACCCACGCCGGTCGTGCGTGAAGCGGTGTTAAAAGCGTATCCGCAGATAGCCGACTGGCTACAGCCGGTATTTGCCAGTCTGGATGAAAAGACGCTGCAAAAGCTGAACGCCAGCATTGCGGTAGAGGGGCTGGATGCGAAGAAAGTCGCCGCCGACTATCTGCAACAAAAAGGGCTGCTGAAGTAGCGCGCGCGTGACGATTCGTTGCGGTAACCGGGTTGCGCTGCTGCTGGCATGGCTATTGCTATTGGCGATGGCGCTGCCGTTTATTAGTTATGCGCCTAACCGTCTATTATCCGGCGAGGGGCGTTGGCTATGGCAGGTCTGGCCGTGGCTGGCGGGGGGGCAGGCGGCGGTCGCGCTGCTGATAGCGCTGCTGAGCTGGCGTTCCGGGCGCCTCCCGCTGCTGTTTATCTTCCTGCTGGCGGATCTGCTGCTGCCTCTATTGCTGTGGGGGGCCGGCAGGGCGGCGGTACAACTGGCCCAGAACGGTTCTTCTTTGGCCCGCACCTCGCCGGGCAGCGGTCTGTGGCTGGCGCTGGCGCTTTGCCTGCTTATCGCCAGCGATGCGGTTCGTCGCCTGACCTCCCGCACCCTGTGGCGCTGGCTGCTAAATGCGCAAATCTGGCTGCTGCCCGCGCTGCTGCTGGGGCTCGGCGCGCTCAATGACCTCTCTTTGCTGAAAGAGTATGTCAATCGCCGCGATGTTTTTGACGATGCGCTGTCTCAGCATCTGATCCTGCTGTTCGGCACACTGCTGCCGGGGCTGCTGATTGGTATACCTGTTGGCGTTTGGCTCTGGCGGTATCCCCGCTGGCAATCGCCGGTTTTTGCGGTTCTCAACGTGATTCAAACCATTCCCTCCGTCGCGCTATTTGGCCTGCTTATCGCGCCGCTGGCCGGGCTGGCGCGGCAGTTTCCGACGCTGGCGCAGATCGGCGTTTCCGGGACCGGTATGACGCCAGCGCTGATCGCGCTGGTGCTGTATGCCCTATTGCCGCTGGTGCGCGGGGTGACGACCGGCCTGCAGCAGGTGCCGCGTGAAGCGCTGGAGAGCGCGGCGGCGATGGGGATGAGCGGCGGGCAGCGCTTTCGCCAGATACAGCTACCGCTGGCCTTGCCCGTACTGTTGCGCAGCCTGCGGGTGGTCAGCGTGCAAACCGTCGGTATGGCGGTGGTGGCGGCCCTGATCGGCGCGGGCGGTTTCGGCGCGCTGGTTTTCCAGGGGCTGCTCAGCAGCGCGCTGGATCTGGTGCTGCTGGGGGTAATCCCGACCATCGCGCTGGCGGTGGTGGTGGATGCGTTATTCGCGCTGTGGGGCGCATTACTGAAAGGAGCGGCCGGTGATTGAGTTTGACGGCGTCAATAAAGCCTTTGCCGGACAGCCTGCGGTGAAAAACCTCAATCTGCACCTGCGTGAGGGGGCATTTTCGGTGCTGATCGGCACCTCCGGTTCGGGGAAGTCGACCACGCTGAAGATGATTAATCGTCTGGTGGAACACGATAGCGGGACGATCCGTTTCGCCGGGCAGGATATCCGCCAGCAGCCGGTGCTCGAACTGCGCCGCAAAATGGGCTACGCCATCCAGTCCATCGGCCTGTTTCCCCACTGGACGGTGGCGCAGAACATTGCCACCGTTCCGCAGTTGCAGAAGTGGTCGCGACAGAAAACTCAGGCGCGGGTCGATGAACTGATGGCCTTGCTGGGGCTGGAGCCCGGCCTGCGCGAACGCTACCCGCATCAGCTGTCCGGCGGGCAGCAGCAGCGCGTCGGCGTGGCGCGCGCCCTGGCGGCCAACCCGGAAGTGCTGCTGATGGATGAACCCTTCGGCGCGCTCGATCCGGTGACGCGCGAAGCCTTGCAGCAGGAGATGATCCGTATTCATCGCCTGCTGGGACGCACGATAGTGCTGGTGACCCACGATATCGATGAGGCGCTGCGGCTGGCGGACCATCTGGTGTTGATGGATGGCGGCGAAGTGGTACAGCAGGGGGAGCCGCTGCATATGCTGCTTGAGCCGAAAAATGCGTTTGTGCAGACCTTCTTTGGCCGCAGCGAATTGGGCGTACGTCTGTTATCGCTGCGCGGCGTCGGTGATTATCTGCGCCGCGACGAGCGCCTGGCAGGGGATGCGTTAAACGTGGCGATGACCCTGCGCGAGGCGCTGTCGCAGTTCGTTGCCCATCGCCGCGAGGTGCTGCCGGTGGTTGATGAGCAGGGAGAGGCCTGCGGGACGCTGCATTTTGCCGACCTGCTGCGCGAGGAGGCCCGGCGTGAAGGCGCTGCGTGATCCGCTGCTGTGGCTCAGCGCCATGTTTATCGCGCTGCTGCTGGCGTTGCCCTACAGCGCGCCGCTGTTCAGCGCGCTGTTTCCCGAGCTGCCGCGTCCGGTTTATCAGCAGGAGAGTTTTGTCTCTCTCACACTGGCGCACTTTTGGCTGGTGGCGCTCTCCAGCCTCGCGGCGACGATCGTAGGCGTCGGGGCCGGGATTGCGGTCACCCGTCCGGGTGGAGATGAGTTTCGTCCGCTGGTGGAGACCATCGCCGCAATGGGGCAGACGTTCCCGCCGGTCGCGGTGCTGGCGATTGCGGTTCCGGTGATGGGGTTTGGCTGGCAGCCCGCGCTTATCGCGCTGGCGCTGTATGGCATATTGCCGGTTTTGCAGGGCACGCTGGCCGGGATTGGGGCGGTACCGTCCGGGGTGTTAACTATCGCGCAGGGGATGGGGATGAGCGGCTGGCAGAGGCTGATGAAGGTTGAGCTGCCGCTGGCGGCGCCGGTGATGCTGGCCGGAATTCGTACCTCGACGATCGTTAATATCGGTACGGCGACCATTGCTTCAACCGTTGGTGCGAATACGCTCGGTACGCCGATTGTTATCGGCCTCAGCGGATTTAATACCGCTTATGTGATTCAGGGGGCGCTGCTGGTGGCGCTGGCGGCGATTATCGTCGACCGGGGGTTTGAACGGCTGAACCGGCGAGTCAGCCGACACCACCGCGAACAATAAATGAATAACCGGCCAGCATCACGCCGCCGATGCCGCTGATGGCCATAAATAAGAACAGGGTAATTACCGCAATTTTCGCTGGCTTCATAATAGGCTCCTGATGTTAACGCAGGGATTATACGGTGAAGCGCAGGTGTTAATAAAACATTAATTGCTTTTTAGCGACGACAATAACCCCGGCTTGCGCTGCGCTTAGCCGGGCTACCGGGCCACAGATTGCGGGTAACCCGTAGCCCGGACAGGCGCGTCAGGCGCCGCCTCCGGGAGACGTGGCGGTGGCGTGATTGAGCCAGATAATCTGGCCCTGCTGCTCCCAGAGACGCATTTGGTTGACCTGAGCGCTACAGGGCGCTTCTCCACACCAGACCATCAGCGTACTCTCGGGGAAAAGCTCCGGCCGGAGTTGGTTTAACGAATGGGCGAGAATATCCACCCGCCAGCCCTGCTCACTGGCTATCCATCCCTCCAGCCATAGCCGGGTAATATCGCTAACGTTCCAGCCAATAACCAGCGCATGGTTGCCGGGGTATTTTGCCGTGG
Organism: Klebsiella sp. FDAARGOS_511; assembly: GCF_003812845.1. Lineage (NCBI taxonomy): Bacteria > Pseudomonadati > Pseudomonadota > Gammaproteobacteria > Enterobacterales > Enterobacteriaceae > Klebsiella > Klebsiella sp. FDAARGOS_511. The sequence continues at coordinate 4,917,082 of NZ_CP033824.1, forward strand.
ATGAGAGACTGCGGGCGATATGATTAATCAGAATACCGTCAAGGATGCCACGCAGCGCCAGCAACGTAGGCTGCGGGCTAAGCAGGCGCTGGCGCAAAGGATTAATCAGGTGCTTGACCAGAATGTGCGCAGAGTCGCTGTGGTTGCGCTCCTTAAGCCACATGCGCAGGCGATGATAGCTACCGGTTTGTAAATAATCGAGCAGGATCTCCTGTTGAGCGCGCCAGCCGTCGGCAACCTCCTGCTCGTTATCCATCAGCAGCGTTTTCACTTTCCCGACCTGCACGCCGGAATCAATCCAGCGTTTAATTTCGCGAATGCGGTCTATTTCATATTCGTTGAACAGGCGATGACCGCCGTCGGTACGCTGAGGTTTCAGTAATCCGTAGCGCCGCTGCCAGGCGCGTAACGTCACGGGATTGATATCGCAAAGCTGGGCAACTTCGCCGATTGTATAAAGCGCCATTTTCTCCTCCCGCAGTGTTCTCCTCTATTAACTGTAGAAGCTGTTTGCCGAAGCGGGAATTTTTGTCTGTTTTTTGTACAGGGACGAACCGGCGAGACGCTGAAAAATGTGATCTTAACCATGAATTATCATTTTCATGTATTGCTTCAAAGAAAGTTATAAGCAAGCAGTGTATGTTACGCGCTTTCAAATGAAGTGTGGTCTGCGGGTATGTACGAGTTCGATCTGGTGTTGCTGCTGCTTCAGCAGATGTGCGTGTTTTTGGTCATCGCGTGGCTGATGAGCAAAACGCGGCTGTTCATCCCGTTAATGCAGGTCACCGTCCGACTACCGCACAAGCTGCTGTGCTACGTGACCTTTTCCATTTTCTGCATCCTCGGCACCTACTTCGGCCTGCATATCGAAGACTCGATCGCCAATACGCGGGCCATCGGCGCGGTGATGGGCGGCCTGCTGGGCGGCCCGGTAGTCGGCGGTCTGGTGGGGCTGACCGGCGGGCTTCACCGCTATTCGCTGGGCGGCATGACGGCGCTGAGCTGCATGGTGTCCACCATCGTTGAGGGGCTACTTGGCGGCCTGGTGCACAGCATTCTGGTCAAACGCGGGCGGCCGGATAAAGTCTTCAGCCCGCTTACCGCCGGCGCGATTACCTTTTTCGCCGAAATGGTGCAGATGCTGATTATTCTGCTTATCGCTCGCCCGTTCGAAGATGCGCTGCATCTGGTACAGAGCATCGCCGCGCCCATGATGGTTACCAACACCGTCGGGGCGGCGCTGTTTATGCGCATCCTGCTGGATAAGCGGGCGATGTTTGAAAAATATACCTCGGCTTTCTCAGCCACGGCGCTGAAGGTTGCCGCGTCGACGGAGGGGATCCTGCGTCAGGGATTTAACGAAGAGAACAGTATGAAGGTCGCGCAGGTGTTGATCCAGGAGCTGGATATTGGCGCGGTGGCGATAACCGATCGCGACAAGCTGCTGGCGTTTACCGGAATCGGCGACGATCACCACCTTCCCGGGAAACCCATCTCTTCGCTGTATACCCAAAAGGCGATAGATACCGGCGAAGTCGTTTACGCCGACGGCAACGAAGTGCCTTACCGCTGCTCGATTCATCCCAACTGTAAGCTGGGCTCGACGTTGGTTATCCCGCTGCGCGGCGAAAATCAGCGGGTGATCGGCACCATTAAGCTCTATGAAGCCAAAAACCGCCTGTTCAGCTCGATCAACCGTACGCTGGGAGAGGGGATTGCGCAGCTGCTGTCGGCGCAGATCCTGGCTGGTCAGTATGAACGGCAAAAAGCGTTGCTGACGCAATCGGAAATCAAACTGCTGCACGCGCAGGTGAACCCGCACTTCCTGTTCAACGCGCTGAATACGCTAAAAGCGGTGATTCGCCGCGATAGCGACCAGGCCGGGCAACTGGTGCAGTATCTGTCGACCTTTTTTCGCAAAAACCTGAAGCGGCCTGCGGAAATTGTTACCCTGGCGGATGAAATTGAGCATGTGAACGCCTATCTGCAGATTGAGAAAGCGCGTTTTCAGGCCAATTTACAGATTCAGATGCTGGTGCCCGAAGCGCTGGGACAGCATCAGCTTCCGGCGTTTACCCTGCAGCCAATCGTCGAAAACGCCATTAAACACGGGACTTCGCAGCACCTCGGGGTGGGCGAGATCACCATCCGCGCCAGTCAACACGAACGTTGGCTGCAGCTGGATATTGAAGATAATGCCGGGCTGTACCAGGACAAACCCAGCGCCAGCGGGCTGGGTATGAACCTGGTCGACCGCCGGCTGCGGGCGCGCTTCGGCGCCGACTGCGGGATCACCGTAACCTGCGAGCCGGAATGTTTTACCCGCGTCACGCTGAGACTGCCTGTGGAGGACAACGCATGTTAAAAGTATTAATTGTCGACGACGAGCCGCTGGCGCGTGAAAATCTGCGTATTTTGCTGGAGACACAGCCTGATATTGAGATCGTCGGCGAATGCGGGAATGCCGTCGAAGCGATTGGCGCGGTGCACAAACTGCATCCCGATGTGCTGTTCCTGGATATCCAGATGCCGCGCATCAGCGGTCTGGAGATGGTTGGCATGCTCGATCCCGAGCATCGCCCCTATATTGTCTTCCTCACCGCGTTCGACGAGTACGCAGTGAAGGCCTTTGAAGAGCACGCGTTTGATTATTTACTGAAGCCGATTGAATCCACCCGGCTGGAAAAAACGCTGGTTCGTTTGCGCCAGGAGCGCAGCTTGCAGGATATGACCGTCCTCGACGATACTCAGCAGGCGCTGAAGTACATTCCCTGTACCGGACACAGCCGGATCTGGCTGCTGCAGATGGAAGATGTGGCCTTCGTCAGCAGCCGGATGAGCGGGATTTACGTCACCGACCGCGAAGGGAAGGAGGGCTTTACCGAGCTGACCCTGCGCACCCTGGAGAGCCGTACGCCGCTGCTGCGCTGCCATCGCCAGTACCTGGTGAACATGTCCCATCTCAAGGAGATCCGCTTTGAGGAGAACGGCCAGGCGGAGCTGCTGATGCGCGCCGGGCAAACGGTACCGGTCAGCCGCCGCTATCTGAAGAGCCTGAAAGAGGCGATTGGGCTGTAAAATGGCGGAATCGTGATAGACTGAGCGGCAGATTTTTTCATCATGAAGGCAATATGATCAGTAACGATATCTTACGTAGCCTGCGCTACACCCTGAAAACCAACAACAACGGCCTGGTCAGTATTTTTGCGCTGGCGGATGCGCCAGTGAGCGCGGAACAGCTGGTTCCCTGGCTGAAAAAAGAAGACGAAGAGGGGTTTGCGCGCTGCCCGGATATTGTGCTGTCCAATTTCCTTAACGGCCTGATTTACGCGAAGCGCGGTAAAGATGAATCCGCGCCGCCGCTCGCGGTCGAGCGCCGGGTCAACAACAACATCGTGCTGAAAAAGCTGCGAATCGCCTTCTCCCTGAAGACGGATGATATTCTCGCTATCCTCACCCAGCAGAAATTCCGCGTCTCCATGCCGGAAATCACCGCCATGATGCGCGCCCCGGAGCATAAAAATTTCCGCGAATGCGGCGATCAGTTCCTGCGCTATTTCCTGCGCGGGCTGACCGAGCGCGAACACGCGAAATCCTGATATGCCTCCCCCCAGCTTGCGGCGTAAACGCTTGAGCCGGGCTACCCGAAGACACAGCCCCGTCACCCGGCTCGCGTAGCGCTAGCCGGGAATTCTCCAAACCAGGCAGGGCTATTTCACTTCTTTAAATCCTTGCGATTTCAGCAATTTCTCCGACTCGCTCAGTGAAATAAACTTTTGTGAACAGTCGGTAAAACTGGCCCCCGGCAGGTGACACAGCTCGCTGATTTTAGCCTGATTAAAGTCGATGGAGAGGTGCTCCTGGGCAGCGTGCTCTTTATAGTCGACGCTGTGGGTGACGCCTTTGATTTTGCTGTAGGCCGCGCCGATAGGGTCGATGACCTTACGCGCCTGCTCTTCGTTACTTACCCCGAGCGATTGATAGGGGATAATGTTATCCGCGTCCTGGCGGGTGACGACATCGCCTTTGTAGTGATAGGTGTAGGTCAGGTCAACGCCGTTGATCGTGTTGTTGAACGTTTTGACCTCATCTTTGTTGTTATCGCAGCCGACAAGCGTGGCCATCAATAGCGTTGCGCCCAAAGCGGCGATAATCCTGCGGTTAAATTTCATTATCATTCCTTGTTAATCAATCATCATCTCTAATTGTATACAGAGTTGCGCGATGGTGCTGAGCGTATCCTCGGAGGTGGCCGTTTCGCTCTCGCCCAGCTGGCGGAGCAGGCGCGCAAGATGGCTAAAACCAGCGTTTGCCAAATCGACGCTCAGCGTTTGAGCCTCGCGAAACAGACTCTTTTGCTGATAGCGCAGGCCGTTGTGCAGTATCTGGATCAGCAGCGTTCGGGCGCGCTGCAGCAGACTTTGGGCCAGCGAAGGCGGCGGTAATATATTACCAGCAGGCAGTGGCCCGACGGAAAGCGGTTCGGCGTTCAGCGCCCAGGCGCGGCTGCGGGTCATCATGACCAGCGGCTCCAGACAAAGCATCCCGCCGCTAAGGGTGACCAGCCCGGAAACCATCACCACCGGATCGTCCTGTTGTTGTAGCAGCGCCGCCATTCGCTCAACGGCATACGGCGCGCTGGCGCAGACGGGGAGAGACAGCTGCAAAAGGTTGTCTTGTCCTTCGCCGCTGAGCACTAGCGCATCCAGCGTTTGTCGGGCGGCGTCCCACCCAACGGCTACGCAGGAATCCACGGGTAAAATAAACAGATTATCAACCTGGTCTAGCGGGCGCACCCAGGCCGGATCGCGCTGGCGCAGATGCTCGCGCAGCGCTGCGGCGCCCGGCTGGCGCAGCGGCGCGCTGAGCAAAAGCCAGGCATCTTCGCTGAGCGGAACGTTGCTGCTCAGGCGGTGGCGCGCGCCCAGCAGCAGTTCGCCGCCGGCGTTACGGCTCGCGGATTGCGTAATAATTTGCCCGCCCGCCAGCGTACTGGCCTGAAAGCTAAACAGACGGCGTTGCCATAGCGGACTTTGCGCTCTTTCAGCCAGCGGCCAGCTGCGCGACAGATGCATAACGCTGCCGGTATCGGGATCGCTAAACCACATGCATAAGCCGTAGCGATGGTTATCCTGCCAGCAGCGCATGCCCAGTGAAATAAGCCGCAGATGGTCGAGCTGGGCTTCGCCGGCGATCCCCAGACCGACGACGGTACGCCACGGCAGAGGCGGGGTCTGGCCGGTATCGGTAAGCTGCGCCATGTGGGCGGCGCTCTCAAGTCGGGCGTTAAGGCCTGCAAGCTGGGCGAGCAGTTGTTCAGGATGGTAATGGCTGGCGCGCTGCTCAAAAGCCGTGACGCCTTCGCGCAGCTCGGCAAGCGCGGAGACGACCCAGCGCCAGTTAGCCGCCTGGGCTGCGCGCTGCGCGCGGGTGAACGCGGCCTCAAAGCCGATCGGCGGCTGGCTGACGCCGTTATGCCACAGCAGCTGACTGAGCTGGCGCAGGCGAAGTCGACAGGTCTCGCCCTCGGGCGTATCAAAAGGCCCGCCGCGGGCGGCTATTTTACGACTGCGCGTTTGCCATACCAGATGCGTAAAGCCGGGCTGCTGGGCTTCAGCATCGGTAAAGGCCTGCACCGCCAGCGCCACGTGCTCGCACAGCGAACCGTCCACGCAGTCGCAGCGGGCAAAACGGATGCTGCTGCGGGAATAAAAACGCACGTCGCTCATCGGCAGCTTTGCCGACGGCGCTTCGTTTGGTCGGCAGAATAATTCCACCGTTATCCCTTTATCCGCCAGCTGTTGTGCCCGCTTCAGAATCGATTCGGGCAGGGTGGCCAGTTCTTCTTGCCACTGTCCGGGATGCCAGCGTTCGGCGCTTTCCGGCTCCGCTTCGGCGAGGGCATTGCCGGCGTTGGCGCGCTGATAGCTCAGGATGAGCATCACCCGGTGACGGCACATTCCGCTGGCGCCGCAGGTACAGCTGGACTCTTTGAGGGCCTGATCTTTTGCCAGCCGGGTACAGGTGCCGTCGCTAAACACGGCGGTAAGCGTACCGTCGTCATCCTGCTCCAGCTCGGGGATATTGCCGTTATCCAGCTCTTTCTGACCGCGCTTGACGAAACCGGCGTTGCTCAACGCCATGAGCGCCTGCGGCGTAAGTTCCAGTAGTTCAGGGCGTAAAGGAGTCATGATTGTAAATTCTCCGCCAGCCAGGAGGCCAGCTCACCGGGAGTCATGGCGGCAATTTGCGCCCCGACGTTGACCAGCGCCTGGGCCATATCGTGGTCATAGCAGGGAGACGCCGAGCTGTCTAACGCCGCCAGCCCGAGGACTTTGACGCCGCTTTGCGCGCACTGCTTCACCTGGTTTATCAACAGCGAGTTCGCGCCGCCCTCAAAAAAGTCGCTCACCAGTACAATGACGCTCTTGTGCGGTTGTTCAATCAGCTGACGCGCGTATTCTACGGCCTGAGCGATATTGGTGCCGCCGCCAAGCTGGACTTTCATCAGCAGTTCAACCGGGTCGGCAATGTCATCGGTCAGATCCACCACGCTGGTATCAAATGCCACAAGGTGGGTGCGAATGCCGGGCAACTGCCACAGGCAGGCGGCCATGACCGCCGAATGGATAACCGAATCCACCATTGAACCGCTCTGATCGACCAGTAAAATCAGCTGCCATTTTTCGCTGTGGCGTTTAACGCGGCTGATAAATTTTGGCGCTTCAATGTACAGCTTGCCGCGCTGCGGATCCCAGTGCTTGAGATTGGCGCGCAGGGTTTGTTTGAAATCGAAATTGCGCGCCAGCGGAATGCGCGAGGGTCTTTGCCGGTCGCGCGTGCCGGAAAACGCCTGACGAACCTCTTTTGCCAGCCTGGCCATAATCTGCTCGACCACCTGACGTACCAGCTTACGGGCGGCGTTAAGCACTTCAGGATTCATCAGATGCTTTGTATGCAGCACCGCGCGCAGCAGGCTTTCGGAAGGCTCGATGCGTTCCAGCACCTCCAGATTAGTCACCACTTCGTCGATGCCGTAGCGCAGCACCGCATCGCTCTCCAGCCGCTCGATAACCGGCTGCGGAAAAAGCGTATGGATGGCGTTGATCCAGTCCGGCGTCGTCAGACTGGACTCGTCCAGTCCGCCCTGACGCTCGCCCCGCTGTAGCCGTTGCGGATCGCGGCCATAAAGCCACTCAAGCGCCTGGTCCATCCGGCGGGCGTGCTCATCAAGGCCGCCGAGGCTATTCTCGGCGGCCTGGCCCAGAATCAGCCGCCAGCGCTGGAGTTCTCGGATGGTCAGAATATCGGATAGCGTATTCATTAGCGTGCTCCCCAGCGGCTTAGCGCTGCCAGCGCCTGCTGTTCCCGCTGCTGGTGATAGATTAGCTGCCCTGGCGAGCAGGAAACCGGCGCCTGTAGTGCATGCGCCGGCAGCATGGTCAGGTGATAGTGATCCAGCACCAGGCGGGCCAGATCGCCGCGTTCCCGGGGCGGTAGCCAGCCCATCGCCGCTCGTAAATCCGGCAGCGCGAGAATAAACTCATCCTCCGTCAGCCTGGCGAGGAGCTCGCTGAATCCGGCGATAAAGGCGGGCTGACAGGCAAGCTGGTGGCGCGCCAGCGCCAGCAAACCGTGGGCCGCTTCCCCCAACGACGCCGGAGGGAGTTGCGTTAGCAGGGTCAGCGCCGTTTCGGCGGAGGCGGCGGGATGTTCAAGGCGAATCAGCGCGCCGAGCGCCGCCCCGCGGTCAAGCGGTGCGGCGTCAAACGCGTGAATACGCCGCTCAAACAGCGCCATGGCGGCGTTGAGTGAAATCCCGGGTAAAACGGTACCGCTATGTATATCGCGCAGGATATGGCACAGGGCCCGCCAGCTATGCAGATGGGCGTGAAACTGCTTTTCGTCGGCAACGCCGCTGGATTCGCAGAGCCACAGCGTCCGGTCAAGGGCCGCGCAGAGCGCGATCTCCAGCACCTCGGCGTTCTGCATGCCGCTGCTGTCATCCCGCTGCCACAGGGCGTAAAGCACCTCCAGCGCCGGACCCATTTCCGCAAACCGGCTCTCTTCGGCAATCAGCTGCGCCAGCTGTTCCAGCAGCTGCTGGCTAAAGGTGGAGAGCCCCGCCAGCGCTGCCTGATTCAGGCTGGCGGCGAGGCTTTTGATGCCAAAAGAGGCGAGAATATCCGCTTCCAGCCGCTGGCGCGCGGCCTCCGCAAGGGACGCGCCGTAGCGGGAGGCTTCAATCAGGACAGCATGCTGCTCCATGGTCCGAAACAGAGCCCAGCGCTCTTCGCCGTCGCCGGAAAGCGTCACAGCGCTGCCCGTTCGCTGCTGGAACCCGGGGATCTCGAGGATAGACAGGCGGTGCAGCACCTGACTTTTGGCTAATCCACCGGGCTCAAAGCGGTTGAGATTCAGGTTTGAAGGTAGGGAAATTCCGACCCGCGTCAGCTCGCGATCGACGTCCTGCGGCAGCGGCGGCAGCGGTGTTTCCTGAGCGAGCTTGCCGAAACCGGCTCCCGCCAGCGCGTCAACGATGGTCAGCAGAATAGGATCGGTTTGCGGATGTATCACGCCGCGGTAGCTCCACGGCAGCGGGGCGTTCAGCGCTTCTTTAATCAATGAACCTGCCAGCGCGTCAAGCCAGTCGCAGCGCAGCGGCCAGGCATGGCCGCGCATCTGCGCCAGCGCCATAGCGCGCAGGTGGGCGGCAGCCAGATCTGCCGTTGAGGCCGGAAGACGATGCTGACGCAGGCGGGTAAGGATGGTTTTCAGCAGCTGTTCCCCGGCCCGCCGCTGGCCGAAGTGCCAGCACCAGTTTTGCCACACCGGCGCCGGCATACCGGAAAGATAGCCCGCCAGCACGTCCAGCCGCTTTTCGCTATAGGGGGTCAGATAGCTGCCGGTGACGCTACCGGGCGTTGGAGGGGGCGGAGATTCCGGCTCCCTCTCCTGCGCCAGGCAATTGCGCCAAAGAGCTTTCAGCGCCGGCGCGTGCCAGCCGCCGCAGATCGCCACCACCGGGCCATTATTTTGCTGCATTGCCCATGCCAGCCAGCGGGCCATATAGTCTTCCCGCTGCCGGCTGTTTTCGCCGCCGCTGCTGTCGCCGCGCAGCTGGATAAAGTACGTCTCCAGCGCCTGCTCCAGTTCGGCGCTCTGGGTTTCATCTTCAAACAGATGATCCCACAGCGTGTCGCTATTCTCCATTCCGCTGGCTTCGAGCAGACGCTGCTGCTCATCGACGCGGCGAGCGTCGGAGACATCGCTGTCGTCTTGTTCCTGCGCCCAGGCAGGTAAATCGATAAAGCGGATTTGAGCTCCGACCGCTCGAGCGGCCAGCAGGGCCTGCCACTCCGGGGAGAATTCGGCGAACGGCGTCCAGGCGCCGCGTCCCGCCGCGCCGCCATCCTGAGACTGACAGTAGCTATAAATGGCGATAGGCAGCTGATGAGATAAAAACAGCTCATCCAGACGCTGGTTAAAATCCACCGGACCTTCAATCAGAACGTAGCCCGGACGCGTATGTTCTATGCGTTCTTTCACCAGCCTGGCGCAGGCCGGACTGTGGTGGCGAACGCCGATAATTAACGGCTGCTCTGGCATGCGTGTTCCCTCACGGCAGGCGGTGGCGGGCCTGATAGTAGGCCTGCCAGTGGGCTTCTTTGTGCGAGCCGACGCGTTGTTCAAAATAGCGGCGCAGGCGGGCGCGATCGTCTTCGTTATCTTTGACGATGGTACCGGCGATGCAGTCTACCAGGTCGGCGGGTTCGCCGGCGCGACCGGCCAGGAACCACGCTCGCACGCCGACGGCGTGGGCGACGTTGACCGCTTCGGCGGTGGACATAATGGCGTTGAGGGTGTCCATCGAGGTTTTCTTACTCCCTTCGGCGCGCAGATCGCGGAAGGTCTGGACCAGCAGTTCCAGTACCGCATCAGGAACTTTATGCGGGATGCCGCTATGCTCCAGCAGGCGGGCCGAAGCGTTAGCCACCAGCTCCAGCTCCTGCTGAAAGTCCATAATCGGAAAGACGGTTTCGAAGTCGAAGCGGCGTTTCAGCGCCGCGCTCATTTCGTTAACCCCGCGATCGCGAGTATTGGCGGTGGCAATAATATTAAACCCGGCGCGGGCGTACAGCTGGCTATCGTCGCCGGTGAGTTCCGGAATCGCCATCACGCGGTCAGAAAGCATCCCCAGCAGGCAATCCTGAACCTCCAGCGGCGTGCGGGTAATCTCTTCAAAGCGGACGATTTTGCCATCGCGCATGCCCTGATACAGCGGGGCGGGAACCAGCGCCTGCGTCGACGGGCCCTGGTTTATCAGCAGCGCATAGTTCCAGGCATATTTGATTTGATCTTCGGTAATCGCCGCACCGCCCTGAATGGTGAGCCCGGCGTCGCCGCAGATAGCGGTAGCCAGCAACTCAGAGAGCAGCGATTTTGCCGTACCTGGTTCTCCCACCAGCATCAGACCCCGCCCGGTCGCCAGCGTCACCAGCATGCGTTCGACGGCGGCCGGGCTGATGACCACTTTACGGCTGATGTCGCGTGCGCTATCGCCAAGAATAAACGCGCGCGCCGCAGGCAGGCTTAGCTGCCAGCCGGGCGGGCAGGGGAAGGGGTCATTCTGTTGCAGCCGCGCGAGCTCATCGGCGTACAGGACGGCGGCTGGGGGACGCTGAAGATGTTGTTCCTGTTGTATCATCGTTTCTTCCTTAAAGAGACCGCGGTAATGGGAGCGTTTTTATCCTATGTGCAGCGAATAGCGTAAATGCGCTTTGCTTATCCACGGAAAATGATCTCAATCGTGCTTAGCGCCTCGCTGAGATCCTGTGGATCGAGCTGTGAGAACGCAGCGGGCCGTTCGCCATCATAGAGTCTGATGGCGGCAAACCGCTGAGGAGCCTTCGCATCCATGTTGTAGTGCACGAACCCTGGCGTGACTTCCAGAATCAGTCGATGCCGCCCGACATCGTAGCAGAAACGGTTTTCAGCGCCCTGCCACCAGCCGCGGCTGCGGATGCCCAATAATTGCCCGCAGGTTGTTGATTTTCCCTGCCAGCGCGTAAGCTCGTTGCGGGCGGTTTCTTCCGCCAGCAGCTGCACCGTCTGGCGCGTCAGCTGGCGGAACGGTGGCAATAGCTGATAATCGGCAAAAATTTGGCTAAATGCTGCCTGCGTTGCGTCATCCATTTCCAGCGGATGAGCAAGGCCGAACAGCGCCTCTTCCGGTAGAGCGATAGGGTCATCCTGGCCATCGCAGAATTCCCCTTCCGCGGCGACGCGAAAGGCGTTGAGCAGACGACGGGGTTCACTGGCGGCGTAGATTCCCCATACCAGGCGCCGGGTCAGATTGTTGGTCAGCGGATGATCGACAAACAGCGATTGAAACTCCGTTCGCGTCCAGCGCCGCGCCAGCCGCAGGGCGTTTTCCAGATGCGGCAGCAGGCGTTTGGCTACCTGGGCTGCGTCTTTTTTCAGGCCTTTCAGCCTGGCCAGCGCTTCCGCAGCTTTTACCTGGTCATCTTCGGCGCGCAGGCGCGGAAGGCTCTTTTGCCGCGCTCCCTGCTGGTCGTAAATCACCGGCAGCAGATTTTCATCAAAACGGACATAAAAGCCGCGGCAACCAAAATCAAAAGCCAGCGTTTGGGGATCGTCCAGCCCCAGCGTAGGCGTTAGCCGATCCTGCAGCTGCTCTTCGCTGAGATCGCGGGCTTCGGCAACCTCTTTAAGAGACTGCCCGGCGCTTTCGCGCAGCGGGCGGGATTTGGCGCGCTGCGCGATGTGGTGCAGCTGCAGCAGCGCCATATCGCTGCCGATGCGGGTGAGAAGATGCAGCCCGCTGGCGGCGCGGGCGGATTTCCCTTCCTGCGGCCAGGCCAGGATAAGCTGGGTTAAATCACGCACCGTCGCTTCATCGCCAAAAATCCCCAGCGCCTGAAACGCCCAGTTCTCTTTGGCCGGGGCTCCGGCAGTCTGCCATGCGCTAAATAAATCCCAGACGAAAGCGGCCAGCGATTGGGGCTGGCAGGCGGCTTTGACTAAATCCAGTCCGCCGTAATGATGGCCGCCCTGGGCGAAGCGCAGCATTTCGCCGAAGATCTCCAGCGCATCGTCGGTCAACGGCTGGTCGGTGCCGATAAGCCGCGGCCTGCGCCAGAGCGTCGGTTGCCAGAAGTCAGGCGCTTTGGGAATGCGAACAGGGTAGTTGTCCAGCGGATCCTGCGTCAGCAGCTGTTCCAGCTCCGCCCACAGCGCCGGTTCGTTCCAGCGTTGTGCTACCGCTTTCAGCCGTTCATGGTGGCCTTCCTGGTACAGCAGACGCAGCGCGTTAATAGCCGCCTCGCGGCTATCGCCCGCTTTATCGAACGCCAGTGGGATTAACGCGGCGGCTGCGTGCTCCGGCCACTGCAGGAGCCACTGACGAGCCAGTTGGCTGTGCGCCTGCAAGCGTCGCCAGACGCGGGCCATCGGTAGCGCCAGCTCCGTTGCGCCGAGATGCGTCAGCAGGGGGAAGATCTCCTTTGGCCGATGCTGCAACGCCAGCAGCAGGCCGGGTAGGGCATCGGTCCCGAGAATACTCAGCGCATATTCGGTGCCGACAAATCTAAAGTTCGCGTCATTGATGCCCTGCCAGGCCGCCAGCGCCCGTTCGCGAGGCAGCTGCATAAGCAGATAAAGATTCCAGCAGTCGTTGGGGTTGTAGGCTTTTACCAGGTAATCCCCCCATGCCTCCAGTAGCGTAGCGATATCGAAGTTTTGCAGTGCGTGGCAGGCGTTGCCCCACCAGACATATCGATGAAAATATTTCTCCGTATCGAAATGGTCCCGCTTGCCGCATAACGTGTACTGGTGGAACAGGTATTCAATGCTCTGAAAGCCCAGCTCCTGCATGACGATAGTGCTACCTATGCTGGCGAGACGTTCATCGAGTGGAAGGTTATTAAAGAAACAGGCGGGTTTGCTGGCAGCCAGCGCTTCCCGCTCTCCTGGCTGCCAGTACTCCTGCGGCGCAACGGTTAGCGACGTTAGCGCAAAACGCGGGGACGCGGCTTTTTTCTTTTTGCTGCGCCACGGCGGCGAGCGCAGGATCTCCGGCAGGCAGGAGCGATCGGTTGCCAGCGTAACGTCTGAAGGCATCGATGGTCGGCTGGCCGCCAGAAGTTCCTGTGCCTTCGTGCTTAGCCAGGGCGTAACCTGCTCAGCCAGCTGAGGATGCGTATTGAGCAGCGTCCGCAGCAGCGTTCTCCAGCTCTCTTCACACTTTTTCTCTGCGATCTCAGGATAGCCCGGACGCGCGGGCGGTTCCGGCAGCGCCAGCAATTCCGCTACAGCGGCCAGAGCGGCGTGGGGATATTTCTTAGCGAATGTTGACACGCGCTGCTGGCTGGATTTGTTTTTATCCGCCACCAGCAGCAGCCGGATAGCCTGCGGATGGTTAATTTGCGCCAGCAGGCTGCCGCAGTCATCCCGGTACGCATATAGCGCCAGCCTGGAGATCGCCGCCAGCGCGCGGGCGGGCATTGCCGGTTTGGCTACGCCCACATAGCCGAACGCCTGTGCAATAGCCTGCCGCCATTCGGCAGTGCATGTTTCATAGTCCCACGTAAGGGCCTGAATATGTTGATAGCGCGAGGGAATATCGTTCGCCAGTCGTTGCAGGCGTCCCTCTTCGACCGGCGGTACCGGGTCGCCAGACCAGCGGCGATGGCTTAACGGTTGTTTGCCCTTTTTAAAGGACAGCTCCAGCTGCGCGTCATCCGCCAGCCATGGCGGGAGTGCTGTGTTGTGCATAAACGTTCCTTGTGTTACTCAAACAGTCCGTCAATATCGTTAATCAATTCGCTAATGGTGACTTTATCCAGCACCGAAAAGGTTGCCTGCTGATGGCCGTTGCTGCCCCATCCGTACTGCCGGGCGCTTCCGGAAAAAAGCCAGACTTTCGTTAACTGCTGCTCCGCGCTGAGTTCATCAGGCAGCATACCCACGGCGAAACCTTCGTCAATCTCCATCACCAGCGCCCACTGTCCCAACGGTTTTAGCATCCAGCCGATCCAGCCCGCATCCTGCGGGTCGCCGCGCAGCCAGCCTTTATTCGCCAGCCCGATCACCCGGCCGCTCGGGCACTTGCGCCCGGCCCAGCGGGTCAGTTCGCTGGCCGTCAGCTCGTCCGGGGTCAGGGTATAACAGTTGCGATCGAGCTGACGGAACGGCGGCAGCAGTTCATAGTCGGCAAACAGCTGGCCAAAGGCGGCTGCATCCTCCGGGGACATTTCCAGCAGGTGCGGAAGGCCGATATGAATGTTGCCTTCCGGCAGGGTGAAGAGGTCGTCATCGGCGTTACCGTAGCTGTTGTCCTCCGCCACGCGGAAGCAGGCCAGCAGGTTGTTTTCCTCACCGTATACGCCCCAGATAAGGCGACGGGTGAGATGGCGCACCAGCGGATGATTAACCAGGAACAGGTTGAAGTTTTCCACCGTCCAGCGACGACGCTGGCACATGGCTGACTCCATCCGCGCAATTTGCTGGGCGGCAATTGTACGGGTGTCTTTTTTCAGAGCCTTGTAGCGATTAACGGCCTCGGCGGCCAGCGCGCTATCGTCGCTTTTATTCGGTTTCGGCAGGTCTTTAAGGCGGCTGCCGTTTTCATCGCGCACGTAGGGTTTAAGCGCTTCATCAAAGCTCACGATAAAGCGCCGCGGGCCGAAATCGAGGGTGAGTGTTCCATCATCGTTGAGCCCCAGATCCGGAGCGAGGCGATCTTCCAGCTCTTCCACGGTGAGCCCGCGGCTTTCGGCGATCTCACCGATTTTTTCTCCCGCGCGCGCCTGCAGCGCCTTAAATTTCAGCTTTTGGGCGATACCGTTTAGCTGCATCAGGGCGATATCGCTACCGATGGCGGCGAGAATATCCAGCCCGACAGTGGCGCGTTTATGTTGAGATTCTCCCGGCCACGCCCGGATCAGCGGCGTCAGCTGCCGGGCGGTATCGTCGTTGCCGAAGATACCGAGCGTGGTAAAGGCCCAGCTCTCTTTCGACGGTGCCCCGGCGGTTTGCCAGGCGCTGAACAGATCCCAGGCGAAGGCGGCGAGTGATTCCGCGGTGCAGAAATCTTTAACCTGCTGCAGCCCGGGATAAATACCTTCCTCTAACGGGAAGCGCAGCATTTCACCAAGCGATTTTAACGCCGTATCCGGGAGAGCCAGGCCATTTCCCCGCAGCAGCGGCCGTGCCCACAGCCCTGGCTGGTAAAACGCCGGGAGGGGCGGAATTTTGGTCGGATAGTTATCCAGCGGGTCGAGCGCCAGCAGGGCGCCGACGGCCTCCGCTACCTCCGGCTGGTGATAGCGCCGCGCGACCTCTTCAAGCAGCGGCTGATGGCCCTTCTCTACCAGCATACGGATTGCCAGACGCGCGCTATCCTGCGCTTCGCCCGCTTTGCCGAAGGCGGCGGGCAGCAGGCCGGTAATGGCGTGTTCCGGATAGGCCAGTAGCCACTCGCGCGCGCCTTCACGCAGCGTTTTGAGCTTGTTAAAGGCGCGGGCGATCATCGGGGCGATTTCGCTGGCGGCAAACCAGATAGCGACCGGTAAATTTTCCTGCGGATAGCGTGAAAGAGAATGGATAAAACCCGGCAGCCCGGCAAGACGCAGGTACGTCATCACATATTCCGCCCCGGTGTGCGGTTCTTTACTGAGCGCGTTCCAGGCCTGAAGCGCCTGCTCAGCGGGCAGCGCGGCGAGCATATAAAGATTCCACTCTTCCTGGCGAAAAGTACGGGAACTTTTAAATTCCGTAATCAGTGCCGGGTAGTCCTGCCGCTGCCAGGCATCCACAATGGCGTCGGATATGTCTTCAAAACGGTGACCATTCCAGCGCTGGAAGCCTAACTGGCTAAGGTATTTTTTTTCTCCCTTTCCTGTGCCCATCTCCACCTGATGTGCGTACCAGCTATGTTGTTTGAGGAGCTGCTTGCTTGCTTCTTCCGTCAGCATACAGGCCGGTTCTATAGCAAGCGGCGTTATGCTCAACTGGGGAACAGGGGATTTTTTCTTTTTCGCTATCCATGGTGGGGATACCAGTACCGCTGGCAGCATATCGGCGCTGGCGCAATCGGCCTGCTGGTTTAATTGCTGCAGGCAGGATTCCAGCAGCGTGACGGCCCGCGCCGAGAGCCACGGCAAAATTTGCCCGGCCAGCTGCCGATGGGTGCTCAGCAGGGTCATCAGCATGATGCGCCAGCGTTTCTCTTCTTTTTGCGTCAGCAGTTCGGCCAGTGCCGCCATCGCCGCGTGGGGGAAGCGGAGGCTGGCCTGAGACATCCGTTCGTGGCAGCGTTTTCCTTGTTCGCTCACGCGGATCAGTTGCATCAGCGCCTGCGGATGGTTTACCTCGCTGACCAGTTCTCCGCACAGGTCATCGTGCACGTAGGGGGCGAAGCGGGCGATGCCGGCAACGCCCTGTTCGCGCATCACCGTCGCGTTCCAGATGCTGCCGTGGTAGTAATCGTTAAACAAATTTTCCGCCTGATAAGGCTCCAGCGCTTTTACCAGCTGCGGGTCGCGAACCACCAGCTTAAGCCATTCCGCGGTGCGGACATTTTTATGCGCCAGCACCCGACGCGCAATGTCGTCAACAATATCCTGGCGCTCTGGCAATAAGATGGCGACCAGAGGCAGCTGCCCAACGGGCATATCCGCCAGGGCGGCAATCAGTTTATCTACGCACTTTTGCCAGAGCGGCTCTTCGGCCTGGGCCAGATGGGCGCGCAGACGAACGTCGAGTAAGCTCGGCCCCCTCGCGACGGTAGGCTCTGAATGGAAGGTCACCTGCACGGTTTGATAATTATATTCAAATTCAATGTGCTGCAGGGCGATAAACGTGTCGACGGCATATTCCAGACCGTAGACGTAAACAATTTCGTCCATCAGGTTGGCATTATCGCCGCTGCGCCAGCCCCGGCGGGTCGCAACGGCAACCTGTATCGCCAGCGCCGCAGGCGAGAGCGGGCCATCGGTAAGGGCGTCGTTGATGGTTTGCTGCCAGTAGGCCGAGCAGTCGGCGCAGTTGAAGGTGACGGTTTTTCCTGATTGCTGATGAATCGCTTTCCCGAGGTCCATTAGTTCGTTATCTTCCGGGGCCGCGATGGGGTTACCGGGAAAGAGGCGAGAAGGGAGCGCTTTTTCAAGCAGCTCATCGGATAAAAGCAGTTCGCCATCGTCCGCCAGCCACGGGCGGGTGATGTCCGCAGGCGTTAAGGCGTATTCGGGCTGCGGGGCGGCTGATGGAGATGCAGGTAAGGCAGGCCGCTCGGTGTGAGTATCTTCAACGTAGCCTTTGCGGATTTTTTCGTTAATCAATTTGACTTCAGTCTTGCTGGCCGCCGCCGCGTCGGCAAAGGTTTTGATCTGGCTCTGCCCGTTTGTGCCAACCTTGCCCCAGCTTAGATGCAGCTCGTGGCCCTGTTGCTCAATCGTCCAGAATTTATGTGATTTTTCGTCATGATAAATAAAGGTTTTCATCAACGTCCCTGTGTTTTTATCCAGCCTGGCGTTGATGCTAACAGCTATTGACAGGAACACCGAGGGTGGGGGTAGCAAGAATACAATTTTCAGAATTCATAAAATAAAAAAAGCGCTGCCGGAGCAGCGCTTTATGCGTCATTACTTGACCTGCTGGCCCGGCTGAGCGCCGCTGTCCGGGCTTAACAGGAAGATATCTTTCCCGCCAGGACCCGCGGCCATCACCATACCTTCAGAGATGCCGAAGCGCATTTTACGCGGCGCCAGGTTAGCGACCATCACCGTCAGGCGGCCAATTAGCGCCTGCGGATCCGGGTAGGCGGAGCGAATACCGGAGAAGACGTTGCGCTTCTCGCCGCCGAGATCCAGCGTCAAGCGCAGCAGTTTGTCGGAACCGTCGACGAACTCGGCGTTTTCAATCAGCGCGATGCGCATATCCACTTTGGCGAAATCGTCAAAGGTAATGGTTTCCTGAATCGGATCGTCCGCCAGCGGGCCGGTGACCGGCGCTGACAGCGCTTTGACTTCTTCTTTCGACGCTTCAACCAGCGCGTCAACCTGCTTCATCTCGATGCGGTTATAGAGCGCTTTAAAAGCGTTAACCTTGTGACCGAGCAGCGGCTGCTGGATAGCATCCCAGCTCAGTTCGCCGTTGAGGAACGCTTCGGCGCGGGCGGCCAGCTGCGGCAGGACCGGCTTCAGCCAGGTCATCAGCACGCGGAACATATTCAGGCCCATGGTGCAGATGGCCTGCAGGTCGGCGTCGCGCCCTTCCTGTTTAGCCACCACCCACGGCGCCTGCTCGTCAACGTAGCGGTTTGCTACGTCGGCCAGCGCCATGATTTCGCGGATCGCCTTACCGAACTCGCGGCTGTCCCACGCTTCGCCAATGCTTGTTGCCGCATCGGTAAAGGTTTTATACAGCTGAGGATCGGCCAACTCTGAGGACAGCATGCCGTCGAAACGCTTGTTGATGAAACCGGCGTTGCGCGAGGCGAGGTTCACCACCTTGTTGACGATATCGGCATTAACGCGCTGCACGAAGTCTTCCAGGTTCAGGTCGATGTCATCGATACGCGACGAGAGCTTGGCGGTGTAGTAGTAGCGCAGACTGTCGGCGTCAAAATGATTCAGCCAGGTGCTGGCCTTAATAAAGGTGCCGCGCGACTTGGACATCTTGGCGCCGTTGACCGTCACGTAGCCGTGAACGAACAGGTTGGTCGGTTTGCGGAAGCTGCTGCCTTCCAGCATCGCCGGCCAGAACAGGCTGTGGAAGTAGACGATGTCTTTACCGATAAAGTGATACAGCTCGGCGGTGGAGTCTTTCTTCCAGTATTCGTCGAAGCTGGTGGTATCGCCGCGCTTGTCGCACAGGTTCTTGAAGGAACCCATGTAGCCGATCGGCGCGTCCAGCCAGACGTAAAAATATTTACCCGGCGCGTTCGGGATTTCGAAGCCGAAGTACGGCGCATCGCGGGAGATATCCCACTGCTGCAGCCCGGACTCGAACCACTCCTGCATTTTATTCGCCACCTGCTCCTGCAGCGCGCCGCTGCGGGTCCACGCCTGCAGCATTTCGCTGAACGACGGCAGGTCGAAGAAGAAGTGTTCAGACTCGCGCATCACCGGCGTCGCGCCGGAGACGACCGATTTCGGCTCGATAAGCTCGGTTGGGCTGTAGGTCGCGCCGCACACTTCGCAGTTATCGCCGTACTGATCCGGTGATTTGCACTTCGGACAGGTGCCTTTTACAAAACGGTCCGGCAGGAACATGCCTTTTTCCGGATCGTAGAGCTGAGAGATGGTGCGGTTTTTGATAAAACCGTTCTCTTTCAGGCGCGTATAGATAAGCTCCGACAGCTCGCGGTTCTCGTCGCTGTGCGTGGAGTGATAGTTGTCATAGCTGATGTCGAAGCCAGCAAAATCGGTCTGATGCTCCTGACTCATTTCGCCAATCATCTGTTCCGGGGTGATACCGAGCTGCTGCGCTTTCAGCATGATCGGGGTGCCGTGGGCGTCGTCGGCGCAGATGAAGTTGACCTCATGGCCGCGCATTCGCTGGTAACGGACCCAGACATCAGCCTGGATGTGCTCCAGCATGTGGCCGAGGTGGATTGAGCCGTTTGCGTACGGCAGCGCGCACGTTACCAGAATTTTCTTCGCGACTTGAGTCATAGTGGGCATTACATCTTCTATTGTAAAAAGGGGTTTCGATGTTACCGCAAAGGCAATAATTTGGTAAGCCCAAAGCTTATTGTGGGGGAATTATTCCCTTTAAGGTAAACTTAACGCACAAGATTCAACTCACAATAACAAAGGAGTCGGGATGAGTTCGCAATCCCAGGCCAAATCCCCCGAGCGTCTGCGTGCGATGGTCGCCGGGACCCTGGCTAATTTCCAGCACCCAACCCTGAAACATAACCTCACTACGCTGAAGGCGCTGCATCACGTCGCCTGGCTGGACGAGACCGTACACATTGAAATTCAGATGCCGTTCGTCTGGCATAGCGCGTTTGAGGTGCTCAAGGAGCAGTGCAGCGCCGAGCTTCTGCGCATAACCGGCGCCAAAGCCATTGACTGGAAGCTGACGCACAGCATCGCCACGCTGCAGCGGGTAAAAAATCAGCCCGGCATCAACGGCGTGAAAAACATTATCGCTATCAGTTCCGGCAAGGGTGGGGTGGGTAAATCGTCTACCGCGGTCAACCTCGCACTGGCGCTGGCGGCGGAAGGGGCGAAAGTCGGCATTCTGGATGCCGATATTTACGGCCCGTCAATTCCGACCATGCTCGGCGCGGAAGATCAGCGTCCAACCTCGCCGGACGGCACCCATATGGCGCCGATTATGAAATTTGGTCTCGCCACCAACTCCATCGGCTATCTGGTCACCGACGATAACGCCATGGTCTGGCGCGGCCCGATGGCCAGCAAAGCGTTAATGCAGATGCTGCAGGAAACCTTGTGGCCGGATCTCGATTATCTGGTTCTGGATATGCCGCCGGGCACCGGTGATATTCAGCTGACGCTGGCGCAAAACATTCCGGTCACCGGCGCGGTGGTGGTGACTACGCCGCAGGATATCGCCCTGATCGACGCCAAAAAAGGCATCGTGATGTTTGAAAAAGTCGAGGTCCCGGTACTGGGGATTGTGGAAAACATGAGCATGCATATTTGCAGCAACTGCGGACACCACGAGCCTATCTTCGGTACCGGCGGCGCGCAAAAGCTGGCGGAGAAATACCATACCCAGCTGCTGGGCCAGCTGCCGCTGCATATCACCCTGCGCGAAGATCTCGACAAAGGGACGCCGACGGTGGTGGCGCGCCCGGAAAGCGAGTTTACCGAAACCTACCGCCAGCTGGCAGATCGCGTCGCGGCTCAGTTGTACTGGCAGGGCGAAGTTATCCCCGGTGAAATAGCCTTCCGCGCGGTCTGATTTCTCCTCTCTTTTGAACCGTACGTCGCGTTGCGCCGTACGGTTTTTTATTATATCCGTGCCCGTTTTCTCTCGCTGAAATAATCACCGCTTAAATAATATTAGCGTTAAATATTACTTGTTTTTATTCACATTTAGCGATGTTGAGATTTATCAATAAAACATATTGTTAACATTGTTTTCCTCTGGCGGTTATGCGAGCTTAATTAGCATAGAAGTGAAGTATTTTAATTCGCCGTGACGATGTTTAATTTTGGCTGTGTGATTTGGCGAAATTTGGAAGTTATCAGTACGACGTCAATAAAAACGATGGAAGGAAAGTAGCGCTGTAATACATTTCCGGAGTGCATGATGAACAACATTGCTCTAATCGTTAAGTTACGAGAACTACTGGTTATTTTTATGCATACGCGCACGCTGCCGGAGAAAGCCGCAGACGCGTTACGCTATTGCCAGGAGCATCTCCCGATAGTTGAAATTCCGATAGGCGCTTATGGCGAATACAGTGATATTTTTGAACAGCTTGTTTTTTTATCGGATGAGAAGAGTCGTCCTGCCCCGGATGATTTACTGCGTAGCGGCGGCGATTTGATATTAAGTATTTTAATGCTCTATGAGCAGGTTGCTTCCGGGATTGCCGTCGAGGAATTTATGCATAAACAAAACCGCTTTAACGGATAGCGTTATCGCATCGGAAAAGGAAACGCCAGCGGCAGGGATAGCGCGCTGGCGTTCGGCTTTTAGCGATGGTAGAAAATCTCGCCATCATAGATTTTGAGGATTTTTCCCTCGGTTTCGGTAATCAGCACGTAGCTTCCGCCCATATAGGTCCAGCGGGTCCCGGCATCCGGCGCAGGTAAATTGCGCTGCTGCCACTGCTTGATGTTGTATTCTGGCGTGAGGTACAGCGGCGGGACGGTATCGCCGATATGGAATTGTTTGAAGTCTGCGGTCACCCCATCCAGCTCATATTTCTGTATACCTTCGCCGGACGCCGCCCACGCTCCGCTTGAGCAGGCCAACAGTACGCCCAGAAGCATCATTTTTGTTTTACGCATAATTTCCCCATTATTATCCTGGACACAAAATCGCAGCCTCGTATGATTCCTGATACGTCAAGGAAATGGCAAGCGTTGGTTTGGTTAAAAGTGTAAGCAAACGGTGATGCGTCGGCGTTTTTCATCGTGGCGCGCCTGTTTTGAGAATAATCCGGGGTGGGGAGTGGGTATGTTCAGGCTGGAAGATCTGGCATTGTTTGTCCGCGCGGCGGCGTTAAGCAGCTTCAGCGATGCGGCGCGGGAGGCCGGGCTGCAGCCCGCGCAGGTCAGCGCGGCGATAAAGCGTCTGGAAACGACGCTAAATATCCGTCTATTCGCCCGTTCGACGCGGAGCTTACGCCTGACGCCGGAGGGAGAAACCTGGCTGCCCTATGCCATGCAGATGATCGATACGCTGCACGCCGGGCTGCAAAAAATCCACACGCCGGATGACGAAGTTCGCGGAACGTTACAAATCGCCGTGCCGTCCGACCTTGGGCGCAATTTGCTTCTGCGCGTGTTTCGCGCTTTTCGTCAGCGCCATCCTGCGCTGCGCCTGCGGATTCTGTTTTCCGATCATCGGACCGACGTGTTTAAAGACCCGGTGGACGTCGCGTTTCGCTACGGCGATAACGACGATGCTTCGTTTATTTCTCTGCCCGTCGCGCCGGATAACCGCCGGGTGCTAGTGGCCTCGCCCGGCTGGATAGCTGAAAACGGCGAACCGCAGACGCTGGAGGATTTGTCCCGGTACAACGCGCTGACCTACGTGCTGCGCGGCAGGGCGTTTGACCGCTGGCCGTTGAGCCTGGAGGGGAAAGTCCATCACGTGCAGGTTTCCGGCACTATCGTGAGCGATGACGCGGAGGTGATACGCCGCCTGGCGATTGCCGGGGAGGGCATTGCCTTCAAATCTGAACTCGACGTCGGCGATGATATCCGGGAAGGGCGGCTGCGGGTGCTGTTGCCGCACTATCAGGGAGACGTGGTGCCGCTGAATATGATTTGCCCGCACCGTAAGCAGCTTTCTCCCGCAGTACGGCTGCTGTACGAAGAGGTGAAAGAAGCGTGCGAAGCGTTTAATTCCTGCACGCCCTCAGCGGGCCGGTAGCCCGGACAAGGCGCGCCAGCGCCTCCTCCGGGAGAACGTTCGGCGCTAACCTTAATGCTTTACCAGCGTGGCAAAGTAGTACACCAGCGGAATCGCGAGGATCCACAGCCCGATGGGGATTTCCCGCCACTTCCCGGCGATGGTTTTGATCACCACATAAAACAGCAGCCCGCCGGCAATCCCGGTGCCGAAGCTATTCGCAATCAGCGTAATCATCACCATCATCAGCACCGGCAGGCCGTCGGTGAAGTTTGCCAGATCCACTTTGCGCAGGCCGCTGAACATGTTCAGCCCAATCAGGATCAGCGCCGGCGCGGTCGCCTCTTTCGGAATCATCAGCGCCACCGGAGTAAACAGCAGCATCAGGAGGAACATCACCGCCGCCGACAGCGCGGTCAGCCCGGTTTTACCGCCGGCTTCCGCTGCCGCCGAGGATTCAATCAGCGCGGTCGCCGCCGGAATGCCCAGCCAGGGGCCAACGGCCGCGGCGATCGAGTCAACCATAAACGGGCGATTGATATGCGGCATATTGCCTTCTTCATCCAGCAGGCCCGCTTCGCCGCCGACCGCCAGCGTGGTGCCCATGGTGGAAAAGAACTCTGAAGCGAAGAACACAAACAGGAACGGCAAAAAGGCGATATTCAGCGCGCCCAGCATGTCGATTTGCCCCAGCACCGGCGTCAGCGAATGCGGCATATCGATAAAGCTGCCCGGGAGTCTGGTGACGCCCATCGGAATGCCGACCAGGGTGGCAAAGAGAATCGCCCACAGAATTGAGCCGGGGATTTTTCTCGCCTGCAGGGCGATGGCCAGAAACAGCCCGCAGAGCGCCACCAGCGCACCCGGCGAGAGAAAATCGCCGAGCATCAAGGCGTTGGTTTTGGCGTTGGCCAGCACCAGCCCGGCGTTACGGAAGCCCAGCACCGCGACGAACAGCCCGATGGACGCCGTTAGCCCGAGTTTGATCGACTGCGGCACCGAACGCGTCACCACCTCACGCAGGCCGAATTTGGTCAGCAGGAAAAACAGAATTCCCGACCAGCAGGCGATACCGAGACCGACCTGCCAGCCAATGCCTTCGCTGCCCGCCAGCGTGACGCCGACCAGCACCGAGCCGCCGATGCCCGGTCCGACGATAAACGGCAGGTTGGCATAAAACGCCATCAGCAGCGTACCGCCGACGAACACCAGGATCGTGCCGGTGGTTGCCGCACCTTTATCCATCCCGCCAACCGCCAGCAGGCCGGGGATAACCACCAGCAGATAGGCGGCGGCGAGAAAGCCGGTGATGCCCGCGAGGCATTCGGTGCGCAGCGTACTGCCGCGGGAATACAAGGCAAAACGGCGCTCCAGCCAGCTTCCTTGCGCGGATGAATGAAGGGTATTGTCGGCCATGCTCAGGCTCCCTGAAGATTATTGTTGTGTTCTGTGTGTTCCGGAATTTCCCGGCAGTCTATCAGCGGCTCGACTATCTGGCGGGTGCCGCCGTCGGTCAAACCTAAATCCGTCAAATGCGGACCGGCATTACAGGCCAGGCAGGTACCTTCAATCGCCTTAAAGACGCGGTAGGGCGGCTCCCAGTCGGCAATTTTCGCGCTCAGGTCGCGAAGCTCGCGGAACTGCCGCGCCAGCTCCGTGGGGGGTAAGTCGGAGAGCATCCCGGCAATTGGCATCGCCACGTGGGCGAGGATTTTTCCCTGCTGCGACAGCGCCATGCCGCCGCCGGATTCGATCAGCCGGTTTGCCGCCAGCGCCATATCGTCAGGATCGCGGCCGAGCACCACCAGGTTGTGGGAATCGTGGGAGTAGCTGGTGGCGATGGCGCCGCGCAGTTCGCCCCAGCCCTCTAATAGCGCAATTTGTGGTTTTGCTTCGTGACGACCGTGGCGATGCTTAACCCAAATCAGGCTAAACCCGTCCGGTATTTGCACTTTGCCATCGCGGACCTGTACCTCAACGTCTCCCCACTGGGTGAAGCGCGCGCCGCGAATATGCCGCAGGCGGGCGACGCCGTGGCGAATCACGCCGACGCGGAGGATAAAATCGGCTGGGCTGAGCGGCGGCATCTGTAGGGTATCGCGCGGCGGGGTTACGCCGCTCGCCGACGGAATCGACTCAAGCAGGGCGCCCTCGCGGGCAATCAGCTTCCCGGCGACGTAAACTTCCCGCGCGGCGAGCTTTTCTAATGAATCGAAAACCACCAGATCGGCGCGGCGTCCGGCGGCAATCAGCCCCAGATCGTTACGTTGCAGCCGGATCGCCGCGTTTAAGGTGGCGAAACGTAGTACGTCTGTTGCCGGCAATCCGTGCTCAATCAGCAGGTTGAGCAGGGCGATAATGCCGCCTTTTTCCAGCAGCATATCCGGCGGCACATCGTCGGTGCAGACGGTGATTTGCGAGGAGAGATGCGGCAGCGTTTTCAGGGCGTTAACGATATCCGGCAGCAGGTAAGGGTGCGAACCGCGGATCTCGATCGTCAGCCCGGCGCGCAGCTTTTCCAGCGCATCTTCCGCCGAGGTGAGTTCGTGATCGGAGGAGACCCCGGCGGCGAGATAGGCCTGCAGATCCGCGCCGCTCAGGCCGCGCGCGTGGCCTTCAATCAGCTTGCCGCTGTCCAGGCCGGCCTGGATAATCTCCTGCATCCTCTCGCTGCCGTGCAGCACGCCATGCATGTCCATCACTTCGGCGACGCCGCAAACTTCCGGCCAGGCCAGCATAGTAGCCATTTCCGCGCCGGCGAAATCCGCGCCGGACATCTCCAGCCCCGGCGTTGACGGTACGCTGGAGGGGGCGGCGACCATCACCCGCAGCGGCAAATGGCGGCTGGCGGCGACGGCGTAGCGCACGCCCTCAACGCCCAGCACGTTGGCCAGTTCGTGCGGGTCCCAGAATACCGCCGTGGTGCCCTGAGCCAGGACAATTTCGGCATAGCGTTCAGGCGGCAGGTGAGAGCTTTCAAGATGGACGTGGGTATCCATCAGCCCAGGCGATAAAAAGCGTCCCGCCAGCGAGCGGCGTTCGTGGGCATCGGAACGGCTGCCGCGCGGGTGTACGCTGGCGATCCTATCGCCGACGATCCCGACGTCGGCCTCGCGAATTTCGCCGGTGGCCATGTCGACAATCTGCGCGTCGGTTAATAAGAGATCGAACGGGGATTCACCGCGTGCGGCCTGAACGGCGCGGCGACGGGTTTCAGCACTGCTGGACATAACAACTCCGGCACAAGGATAATGGGGATACTCTAGGGGCAGAGCAAACGTTTGCCCAGATGAATAAATTTATCGCCCGATAACCTCGGGTTATTCTGCATGCTCACCGTTGACGAAAACATGATGACCGAACCCTGGCAGCGTCTGCCCGCGCTCTCTCTCAAGCAGATTCAGTACTTTGTGACCCTGGCCCAGCTGCGTCACTTCACCGACACCGCTAACCGGTTGGCTATCAGTCAGCCGGCGCTAAGCAGCGCGCTGCGGCAAATCGAGACGGTGCTGGGCGGCAAGCTGGTCAACCGTACCGCCTCGGCGGTCACCTTAACCGATCTGGGGGCGGCGATTTTGCCCCACGCCCGGCGGGTGTTGAGCGTGGCGCAGCTGGCGTTTCAGGATATGCAGCAGATAGTAGAGGCCGGCGGCGACGGTACGGTGCGTATCGGGCTGGTGCCCTCGGTGAGCTCGCTACTGTTTCCGCTGCTGCCGCAAACGCTGGCCCAGGCGTTTCCGCGCCTGAGGGTGGAGTTCCACGATCAGACCAACGACGCCCTGTTTTGCGAACTGCAGTCGGGAAAGATAGATTTTGCCATTGGCGCAATAGATCGTTCGTTACCGCCAGAGCTGCAGGTTTATCCTCTGCGCGAAGATCCGTTTGTCGCGGTGCTGCACTGCGACGATCCACTGGCCGGGCAGCCGCATCTGCCGTGGAAGCTGCTGGCAGGGCGCGATATCGCGGTATTCTCAAAGGGCAATATTCAGCGGCTGGTCGGCGCGCTGGTGGAGAGCCATCGTCTTACGTTGAATACGCGTTATCAGGTTGACTATATTGAAACGCTTTACGGCCTGGTTCGCTCCCGGCTGGCGGTGGCGATTCTGCCTGAGCTTTATACCACTCACCTTCAGGATCCGGCGTTAAAGGTGGCGCAGCTTCAGCAGCCCGCGCTGACGCGAACCGTGGCGCTGATGCGCGGACCGCAGCCTCTACCACCGCTGATTGAGGAATGTTTCGCATTATTACTGAGTTCGCTGCGCTGACCGGCGCGGGGAGGGGAGCCCGACGAACGCAGCGCGCCGCCTCCGGGAAAGGCGGTCAGGGAAGATGCTTAATCAACACGTCGACGGTAAGATGATTAATATACTCCAGGGAGTGTGACGCGAGAACGCCCAGCAGCCGATTATGGTGTCCGGCAATAATCAAATCAATTCCCCGCTTATGCACGCACTCTTCGACATCGGCAAAACGACGCGTGGTTACCAGCGATAGCGTCTGCACCGGTAGGGCGACCGTGGTGGCCAGCTCAGTGAGCAGCGCTTTGGCCTGAATGACCTCCTGCGAAACATCGTCATTCATCAGGCTATCTGAGACGTAATTTAGCGCCCGATAGTCAGTACTGATATGGGCGATAGTAATGCGCATCGCGTTTTCTTCCGCCATTTTCGCGGCGTGCGCCAGCAGCGGAACGCCGTCAAGGCTGCTGTTGATCAGCACCAGAGCATGGTGATAAACGGACATAACGATACCTCGACGCAGGGGGATACCTGTTGATAATTTTGTGCCTGCGGCGAGGGGAAAGCAAATGAAACTCCGGAGGGGGTTAGATCCCGCAGCTGGCCGCCGCGGGGGCTGATTTACGGCGTCACGATATTGAACCAGAACTCAAATTTATCTATATAGCCGAGCATCTCGTCCAGCTTCGCGCCGTCGCCGGTCACTTTTACTTCATCCTTATCCTGCGCCTGTTTTAGCGTTTCCTCTTCCAGGATGATCTTGTTCAGCGTGGCGCGATCCAACGCGATGGTAGCGTCGGCGTCTTTGGCTTCGGCATCAGCGGTGTGGTTGAGCACGCCGTTTTCCACCGCCATCGTTACCAAGGCCGTTATTGAACACCGCCTTGGCGGCTCCGGCTTTTTCACCGTTAATACGGACCGCAAGATAGTCGAAAAAAATTTCCGGGTTTATGGCCCGCACGGTATCCGGGCTGGCGGTATTCGGCGTCGGACCTTTCACTACGCCATTGTGTAGCTCCTGCGCGCCGGTCAGGTAGAAATTACGCCACGGTCCTGATTCCGCCTGATAGCCCATAGCCACTTGTAAATGCTGAGCACATAAACGCCCAGACGGTCGGATACTTCGGTAACGGAATAACCGCGTTCCGTTATCTGACGGACGGCTTCTTCCTTCAATTCAGGTGTAACTTGTAGTGTGCCCGTGTGCTCAAACTATAGGGCAGGATACGCAATCGCTCGTCAGTGAGCTCCAGTTGCAAGGTATGGGAAGAAATGACAACTTTGATAAGTTTGTCATATTAGACAAGTTTGACAAGTTATTGCACGGTGAAGAGCGCGTAATCGATATCCTGTTATCCGGCTCCTCTTTTTTGACAGTCGGATCTACCTTTAGTCCGGAGTGTATGATGAACCTTTCACCACCAAGAGAAAAAATACTTTCAGGCAGTCCTGCAACCCCAGCGGTAGCTATTGCCATGAAAGGTGTTAAAAAACAGTTTTTGGATTATGACGATAACGAAGTAGACGTTATCAAAGATATTTCCCTCGATATTTATCACCAGGAATTTATCAGCATTGTCGGGCCCAGTGGCTGCGGTAAAACCACTATGTTTAACATTATCGCGGGGCTACTCCCCCCGACAGCGGGCGAAATTCAAGTGTTCGATCCGTACTATGCCTTGCCCGGTAAAGGACGTGTGGGTTATATGCTGCAAAAAGATCTGCTGTTTCCTTGGCGTTCAATTCTGGACAACGTTTGTTTAGGTCTGGAAATCAGCGAGATGCCGAAGAAGGAACGTCATGAACGGGCAATGACTTACCTGGAAAAATACGGACTAGGTGATTTCGCTCACGCCTATCCCGCTACGCTGTCGGGAGGAATGCGGCAACGGGCAGCACTGATCCGCACGCTTGTCACTGAACCTGACATTATTTTGCTCGATGAACCGTTCTCTGCTCTGGACTACCAAACGCGACTGGTATTAGAAGAGGAAATCCTGACTGTACTCAAAGAATACGGAAAAACCGTTGTCTTGATCACCCACGATATTGGCGAAGCGATAGCGATGTCTGATCGTATTGCCGTGATGTCACAGCGACCAACGTGGAACAAGAAAACCTACGAGATTGGTCTTGCCAGGCGGCACGGATCAGCCATGGGGGCGCGTAAGGATCCTGAATTCCAGTCCTTTTTTGATGCTATCTGGGCAGATATGGATATTCAACTAGGAGAACATGTATGAGCAAATCAGCTGTTGTTGTTGATCGTTCACGCCAGGGACGTCAGCGTAAAAAGCGTTGGCTGTCGATGCTGCGTGACAATGGCTGGCGGGTATTACTGGTCGTCGTCATCGTGGCTTTTTGGCAGTTCGGGGTGAGTATTGGATTAGTGAATGCTTTTCTCATGGGATCGCCAGCAGGGATTTGGCTGGAGTTTGTACGTTTGATTAGTAATGGCGAACTGTTACAAAACACCAGTGTAACGGTATATGCCACGATAACCGGATTTGTGTTGGGCAGTTTGCTTGGTTCTTTTTCCGGGCTTCTGTTATGGCATACGCCAATACTGGCCCGCATTCTTGATCCTTTTTTCATTGCGCTTAATAGTCTGCCGAAGATCGCTTTGGCGCCCATCATTATTATTTGGTTTGGTTCCGGTCTATTTTCCAAAATTGCGCTGGCCTTTATTGCTACCTACGTCGTGGCATTAATCTCTGCATGGCAAGGTACGCACCAGATTGATGATAGTCAGGTGAACCTGATGCGCTCCTTGGGGGCTAATCGAAATCAGATTTTTCGTAAGGTTGTAGTGCCTTCGACCCTACCGTGGATTATATCTGCTTTTCGTCTGAACATCGGTTTTGCCCTAATTGCTGACATCGGAGGTGAATTTATCTCCTCAGATTACGGTTTGGGAAAAATGATTTTCGTCGCTGGCAATCTTTTCAATCTAAATGTTGTTTGGGTGGGCGTCTTTACGCTGCTGGTTGTTGCACTTGTGCTCTATCTGATTGTGGTTCAATTGCAACGCAGATTGCTGCCCTGGGAGCAAAAGAAAACACACCGCTAATAATATCATTATTTTGTTTCTTAATACTTTAAGAAGGAAAGCAGGATGAATAAAATCGTTTCATGGGTTTGCGCTGCGCTATTTGTCACTTGTTCTTTTAGTGTGTTGGCAGATGATGCAAAGCCCGACCGCGTGCTGGTAACGGAAGCATTTCACTCATTATTGTATTTACCTGTTTATGTTGGCAAACATCAGGGATTCTTCGAAAAAAATCAAATTGATGTTACGTCTATTCGATCCACTGGTTCTGGCCCAACTGCTTTGGCAGCAGTGCTGTCTGGCGAAGCCCAATTTTCCGTACATGGCCCTGAGCATGTCGGATTTGCTCAGCAAAAAGGGGGGAAGGCTAAAGCAATCAGTGCCGTGGCTAACAGCGCGCCAGTATGGATTGTGGCTAAACCAGATTTTAAATTCTCTTCACCTATGGATTTAAAAGGAAAGCGGATCGCTGTTAGCCTGGCTCCAGGGACCTCTAACACGCTGCTTTTACGTTTGTTAGGCCAGAATGGATTGAATCCTAAGACCGATGTGACGATTAGTGAAGTACAAAACGGTTCAGAACTGGGGCCGCTTTTGGCGGGCCGTGCCGATGCTGCCGTAGTGTATGAACCACAAGCTGATCAGGGGGTAAGGCAAGGGCTGAAAATTATTTACGATTTCACTCATGACTATCCTGAATATGCATTCTCCACCATTAACACCTCGGAGAAAATGATTGCGGATAACCCGCGGCTTGTTGCGAACTTTGTTAAATCCATTAATGAATCGCTGGCTTTTATCCATCAACATCCAGATGTTGCAAAACAAGTGGCTCGAGAGGAGTTTGCCGGACTGGACGGCAGTGTAGTAGATGCCGCTGTACAGAGGATGATTGACAGCAATGTTTATCCCTCCAGTGCGGCCATTTCTCAAGAAGCTTTTACTACCGCAATTAATATTCAGAAATTTGTCGGCAACATTACGCAGGATATGCCCTATACACAAATCGTTGACGGTCAGTTTGTCGCCAGACCATAACAAGGACATAAGTGTATGAAGAAAATATTAGATACCTCCCCCTTCAATACGATTGCCGCCACACGGCGACTGCTGGAAGCGCGCAAGATTTCCCCAAGTGAGCTGTTGAGCCATTTTCTGTCCCGAATTGAGCAGCGTGATGGTGAAGTCAAAGCATGGCGTTATCTCGATAAAGAAGGGGCTCGTCAGCGCGCACTGGAATTAGACCGGCAGATGGGAGCGATAGCCTGCAAGCCTGCATTGTTTGGCATTCCCTACGGCGCCAAGGATATCTTTCATACCCGCGGTTTACCGACAGAAGGGGGGTCAAGAGTGCTGGAGGGTTATATCTCCAGTGAAAATGCAAGTGTGATCGACAAGCTTGATAGTATGGGCGCATTACTGTTAGGAAAGTTGACGACGACCGAGTTTGCGAATCTGGGTACACCACCTTTGACGGGAAATGCATGGAATCCAGCACATACCCCCGGAGGCTCCAGTAGCGGATCTGCCGCCGCAGTTGGAACTCGTATGGCATTGATGGCATTAGGGACACAAACCGCGGGGTCGTTGTCTCGGCCGGCAGCATTCAACGGTGTGACAGCACTGAAAGCTACGTATGGGCGTATCAGCAAGGCGGGAGTAATCCCCGCCAGTTGGTCATTGGATCATGTTGGCGCGTTTACTCATACTGTAGAGGATGCGGTACTGGTTTTTAATGCGCTGTCCGGCCCGGACCATCGTGATGATACGACGCAATCCTTAGCCTACACGTCGCTGAAACTGCGTGAAAAACACGATTATATTGTTGGGATAGTGGATCATCCCTATTATGCCAGTGTAGATGCAGAAATTGGTGCGGCCTGTCTTCGGGCAATGGACGAGCTGGCCGGGCGCGGCGTTAAGCTCAAACGCATCACGTTGCCAGATTGTTTTGACGAAGCTTGCCGCGCACATCATACCGTGATGCAAGCAGAGTGCGCGGCGTATCATCACGAAACCTTTCTGCAGAATCCGACCTTGTTCGGGGCATATTTACAGGAATTTCTGCAACAGGGTCTCACGATTTCTGCTCAGGAATACTTACATGCACAACAGGTGCGCTTGCGTTTCCGCCAAATGTTGACGGCGTTGTTCGATGAAGTTGATATATTAATGACACCGGCAACACCAACATTAGCGCCACGTGGTCTGGCGGAAACTGGTTCCCCTGCTTACAATATGCCCTTTACCAATGCTGGTGTACCCACGTTGACGCTACCGGTAGGGATTTCTTTAACAGGTATGCCGATAGGTATACAGTGGGTTTCTCGTCACGGTAATGAGCAGGCGCTTGCGGACTTAGGTATATTTTATCAACAGATAACAGACTGGCATGCCTGTCTCCCGCCACTCTGTCAGGGATAAGGGTTTAGAACTGCGTGGAGTCTCTGTCACGGAGGCTCCACACAATTAGATGGCAGGAGGGAGTATTAGCATGCTCTTCCAGTCAATGGGATACATATTTGATGTACGATAAATTATTAACGGTTTCTGATGCGGCTAAACTTCTGGGTATCTCAGCTAGCACGCTACGTCGGCTTGAAGAGAATGGGGAAGTCAAAACCTATGGGCTAAAGGTGGTTTACACCCCGGGGGGCCAACGCCGTTACCTTGCAGACGAAATTCAGCGGATCTTCACACAGACTGGTTTTGCTCATAAGTTAGGCTTTGGCACAAAAGCTGCCATTTTGGTGCGCGATGTTACCTACGCTTACATGGATTCGGGTTCTACGCTGGCGATTGATACCCCTTTTGATAAAGAAGGGTTACATCGGTTGTTGACGCTCGCAGCTCAGTGTGGATTGCCCACGGTGTTTACCCGCACAATTTATCGTCCAGATCATTCATTTTCTTGGTTATGGGGGAAGAAATACCCGTTTATCACCACGCTGAGAGAAGATGCGTACCTTAATCAACCCGATGAAGCATTGGCGAGTTTGTCATTTATGCGTAACTATTCAACTTGTTATGTTTCTGATTTTTATGGTAGTGATTTGGAAATATGGTTAAAGCAGCAAGGTATTGATACCATTATCTTGGGCGGGGCTACTGCCAGCGGCAGTATTCGCGCAACCGCTATTGAGGCCTTCCAGATGGGTTTTCACGTCATGATACCTCGCGAAGTGATTGGCGATCGTAGTCAGTCATTGCTCGATTTCACATTACTGGATCTAAATGCCCGATATGCTGACGTATTAAACCTTCAAGAAGTGACTGATTGGCTTACGACTTCGTCGCTGGAGTTGAATAAAAAAAATATGCTTCATTGCCAGCATGATGAATTGGCTAAATGATGAAACAGAATTCAGCTACATGGCCCCAGTTCTGATATGAATTATTGAACGTGGCACAAAATTTAGTGCTGTGCTATATCAGAAATTTCATCTTCACGAAGACTACTGTATAATTCGGATGGAGTCATGTTATTTAACGATGTGAAGCGTTATTGCAGTGTCGTCTTACCGGTTCCGCAAGTGATAAATGATTTTGCCTGGTATTAGCAACCCGCACCATTGCCAGATACTGATACGGTAAGCACCTGTAGAATGTTCAATGATAAGAGTACAAAAAACAATCTTGAATTTATGCTATATCTCTTGGCAACAAATTAAAGGGTTTTGCCGAGTTGTAATGGTAGCGTTAGAATATAACCTTCTCTTTGAAGTTTTAATTTTTTAGACTTAAATCAGTTTTCACAGATATGCCAGAATTATTACTAATGTACTATTCATCGGGTAATGTATCACTTGATGATGGAATGTTAAAAAATGTACTTCCTTTTACATCT
This sequence comes from Klebsiella sp. FDAARGOS_511, assembly GCF_003812845.1. Lineage (NCBI taxonomy): Bacteria > Pseudomonadati > Pseudomonadota > Gammaproteobacteria > Enterobacterales > Enterobacteriaceae > Klebsiella > Klebsiella sp. FDAARGOS_511. The sequence continues at coordinate 4,951,304 of NZ_CP033824.1, forward strand.
TCTTTGAATATTATACCTTGAATTGCTCCGGGTTTGATAGATACCCTGGATTCATTTAAGATATTATAAAGAACGAAATCATACCAATGAATACCTGGTTAACTATTTTAATGGTCTTGCCTTTCGTATTCTAGGTCGAAGTATTACACCTGGAATTCTTTTAATTTTTCGAGGGGTAAAATCTCTTTTTCTTGGTCTTTCATTCCATAATTTTAACGCAATAACAATAAAAGCCATTAATGCTGTTATTCCATTTGCCACAAATATTGGCATGTCATTTAGTTTTACACCATACGCTGACCAGCAACTTACTCCAAAAAATAGCGCTGACCACATACCAATGGATAAGCCACTTGTATCTCTATTTTTAATTATATGTAAAACCTGTAAAAAGAACGATCCCGTTGTTGCCCATGCTGCTAACGTTCCTAAAGCCAATGGCCACTGAAAAAGTGAATATATTGATATGAAACATAATAAAAATGCAATTACTATTATTAAATAATTTTTCATAAACGCTCCAGCTTAAAATAAAAGCTTTAAAAAATAATTAACTAATCAATAAATGCCCTGAAATAAAAGATAATCTTATGGTGATCTTTTTCCGTTTGAACCAACACTATTTTATCTTCAGCGTGAAATTGCACTCATTGACATCAATCTAATATCTTGATGGTATACATGAATTTGTTACTCTCCTGAGCTAAAAATAATATTCCTCGGCATTTTTCTAAGTAAGTCAAGGAGAGAGTAAGATAGGATTATTTAATATTTTTGGACTGACTGCTGATGGCCCTGTAGTTTTAACTTTATGTAACATTGAAAGCATCTGTATCACCTCATTAGAAATCAAACGCTTTTATTGTTCTCAAATTAACCACTAAAAGTCAAGATATATCTAAAAAAAATTAACAACGCCTCAATATAGTGAGCATGCGTAGCACGACAGTTGTAATATCATGCCAGTATTCTTGTAAGTGTCCCGACAAAAAACTATTCAATTCAGAGGTCTTCCAGCATACTGACTATATTTCTGGGAGAGAACGCCACGCGCAAAGCCTGATTTACTGAGCTTCAGGTCATTGCCGTACTCGAAAAAAAATTTAAAATTTGAGATAAAGAGATGGCTTGTCAGCAATCTGACAACACGATTTTCCATGAACAACCACATGAATGCAGGACTGTATTGCGGAGCGGCGCAGCGTATTTTATCAGCCCAATATACGGCGTGACGAACCGGTGATCGTGGCGTAACTAAACTGGCAGAATGCTATCCGCAATAAGGTTTAAAGAAGCTGTTTCTGTTGCTGCGCAGATAGGCTAACGGCTGGATAAAATTTCCCATTATGCCAAAGAGTGGACTGACAAGTGTACCGGTAGAGGCAGCGCTAGAGGCCTACCCATCCTAACATTTGCGACAGTACCGAAATCGAAAAATTAACTTGGTGAATCACAGCGGCAATATCAAGTCCAGGTGAATTGCTACGGATAATCCAAATACTCCGAGCCGTTGTTGTACTGAGCTTGAGCGAGTGCTCGCTAAAGTTTATACGGCCTTGAAGAAGCTTAACTTCTTTATCCCCGCCAGGTTGGATGCGGACGGAAACGAGCTTGAAGAAATCGAAGGAAATTTGTCGTCCTGGCAGGTAATCCTTCGCGCTGGTGCGTGAGTGCGACAATATCGGCGTCTGGTAGCTCCCAGCCGGGTAGTAATCGCACGAGAGAGCCATTTGCCAGCGACTCCGCAACATCCCACTCTGAGCGCATGATAATACCGTGACCGTCACATGCCCATTTTCGTATCGTACTGCCATCGTTACAACTTAACGCAGGGCGAATTCGGACATTAAGCGTATTCCCTGTACGGCTAAATGACCAACGTGTCACATCCTCGTTGTTTTCACGCAGCGCGATACACGGAAGGGAAATCAAATCCTCCGGATGTTCGGGTGACCCATAATGTTCAATAAAATCGGGTGAGGCGCAAACGTATCTTCGATTGGGCGCAATGATGTGAGCGACCATATTTGATGAGCGCAGTTGGCCAATATGAACGACGACATCAAACCGGTCATTGACCTCAACCATCGGCTGTTCCGACAGACTGAGAGCAATTTCGATCTCCGGATGTAATCGCTGAAATTCCGCGGCCGCTGGTGCTACATGATGTCGCCCAAACCCGAATGGGGCGTTGACTTTCAGCTTGCCAACGAAGCCACGTCGCCGTTCCTGCAGATCCTCCAGAAGCGCATCGAACTGCTCGACGAGACCTGCGCCACGAAGACATAGTAGTTCACCCTCGTCAGTGAAGCGAAGCTGACGAGACGAGCGGTCGAGAAGTCGTATCGATAGCCGCCGCTCTATCTGTTGTAGCCGTTGAGTGACCGCAGAAGGCGTTAACCCGAGCTTACGCGAGGCAGCCAGCAAACTGTCGCTTTCACGGATCGTGAGCAGAAAACGGAGGTCAATAACTTCATTCATTAAAATTCTCTGAATCCTAGAATTAAAATTATTAAATTCCAATCTATGTTGAGAACAATAGAATGGCAATAAGTTCGGAAGTCACATTTACAATTTTTTGAACAAATTGAAATCACTACCCACCGTTAGATCGACTTAAGGTCGATAAGAATATCCGTAGGATGGTATAAAAACTGAAGGCATTCGGCGTCGGGCTGTGCCCCATGTTTAGACAAAAAATGACTTGAGCTCAAAGAGCTGCTGTTTGAAGAGGGCCGATCACTTTTTTCACGTCACTTGAGGTTGGACTGTTCCTGGATACCGGGTTTACCGACATCTTCTAAGGGGGGAATATATTGCCGGCCAGAAAGATCACTACTTTTGGTCCACTACATTACGCTTCCTTGTTAGAGATATCAGGGACAGCTGAACTCAATCAATCTGAATAAGGGCATTTTAAATGAAAACACTTGATATCATCCATAAGCATGAGCCTGTCAAAATTATCCTTTTTGACTTGCTTACTGCCCTTCTTGACTCCTGGACATTATGGAATTCGGTTGCTGGCTCCGAAGAAAAAGGCAGGATTTGGCGTGGGGCTTATCTAAAAGCAACCTATGGATGTGGAGCTTATCGACCCTATGAGACATTGGTTGAGGAAGCTGCGGTGAGTGTCGGGCTTGAAGCTAAACTCGCTCATGAATTGGAAGCCCGCTGGACCGAATTACAAGCCTGGCCTGAAGTGACGCGTGTACTAAAGGCGCTTGAACCACATTACAAATTAGGCGTGGTAACCAACTGCTCGCAGCGCCTCGGCCGCATTGCTGCAGACCTTGTAGGCGTTCCCTTCGATGTCGTCGTGACTTCCGAACTGGCTGGTTTTTACAAACCGCATCCTGAGCCATACCTTCTTGCGTTGCGTAATGCAGGCTGTGTGCCCGCTGAGGCTATATTTGTTGCTGGCTCTGCTTACGACATGTTTGGGACGCAAAAGGTAGGATTGCCCACGTACTGGCATAATAGAGTTGGGTTAACTGCACCTGTAGGTGCGCCGAGTCCTTTCATAGAGCGCTCAACGCTCGATCCGCTGTTGCAAGATATTGAGTCTCTGGTACGGTCCTAGATTTGGATATTACAGATGTGCAAGACGGCCCAGCGCCGTCTCTGCTTTTATTCGCTTGCATGGAAAGCATAAGCTTATAGGGAAGCTATATTGCTGCTTTTGTATCGATACTATACAAAAATCGGTACCGTCATATCCTCTGAAATCGAACACCTTAAGCCATTTCAATCAATTTTAAATGTTACGTCCCTCGTCACCCATAGGGGAAGTTTCTGCTGCATATCATCTCAACTAAAATGGTAGGTTATAAGTAAAAAGTCTCAATGTCTGGAATGGTTAATCCCTGAAAAAACCAAATCCCGAATGAGCCGGCTTAAAGTGGATTGATTTACTGAGTTGTGTCGCTTCTGGCATACAGATAGGCAGTAGCCCGCGATATCCCCAGATGCTGGGAAACTGTCTCCATCGCCCTCCTGACCTCGAGCAGGCCACTTGATTTTAATTCAGCAACCAGTTGCTTTCTGTCATGCACACTGAGTGAGCGCGGGGTCGTTGCGAGCCTCGCAGCGTACTGCTCTATCCGTTGCCTGATCATTTCCGTTCCGCCTGATTCCAGATTTTCGCTGACGCTGTTACTGCTGAGGCTTGTGAACTGTGCGAGGGCATTTTGCATGCCTCTGAACAGCGTCATATCAACATTAAGGCAGAGCGCGGCAACATATTCGCCTGCTTCATTTTTAATACCAATAGAGGTACTTTTTGCTGGCCTGCCATCGGAAAATTTATTGGCATAATTCGCGAGGATATTCGGAAAATCAGGAGAGCTGATACGGGCAAGGCCAAGCTCTGTTGCCGGATCGCCAGGTTGACGGCCAGAGAGATTGTTGCGGATTGAAATAACGGCATGTTCAGGCGTTTTCAGATCATGAACCACTACTTCGCAGAACGGGGCAAAAGTTTCGCTCAATCCTTCCGCAATCGATTCCAGCTGAGACAATAAGAAACTGTTTTCAGATGCCTTCATATCATTCTCCCGCAAGTGACTGATTAAAAATAGTTATTAGTATCTCGCTTATTCTCCGACATTACCATCATTGTCAGTATGTCAGGTGAAATACAACCGCATTTGCCGCCATCCAGATAACCAGCAAGATCCACATCTCAATACCGATCAAATTTTATGACTACCCGCTGGCAGTTTCATATCAGCAAGATATAAGAAAGAGAGATTACACAAAAAATCTAATTTAATACATAGTGTATTATGCGTTGGTCAGGGTACTACTTGTAATGAACTACACGGAGGTGGACGCAGCAGACGATCCGTTATACAGCGGATCATTGATACCAGAACGCCCTGGGCGCCCATTTCGACGGAGAGTGTATGTCCTCATCCACCTTGTTAAATCCAACCAAAAAACCGTTCTATTATTCCCTTACTTTTCAGCTTGTTGCAGGTCTGGTAATGGGAGGAATAACCGGACTGCTATGGCCAGACTTTGGCGTTCAGTTAAATCCGCTTGCAAAGGGTTTTGTCAGCTTGATCAAAATGGTGGCCGGACTAATCGTTTGTCTGACAGTTGTCAGTGGTTTTGCGCAAATGAAAGAGGGGTCGGGCGTAGGCAGAACGGGTCTGATTGCAGTGGTGTATTTTGAAATTGTCAGCACGATAGCTCTCCTGACCGGGCTGGTGCTTGGAAATATATTTGAACCAGGCAAAGGCCTTCACATACATGCCGATGCTTCAGCCGCAGTAGGTACACCTCATGCTGCGTCCGGAACAGCGGATTTCATTCTGAGCATTATTCCGAAAACGGTAGTGGATGCCCTTGCCAGCGGCATCATGCTGCAGGTGCTACTGGTTTCCCTGTTGTTTGGATATGCACTCTTCGCCCTGGGTGAAAAGGCGAAACCGGTGGTGGATTTTGTCAATGTGCTCAGTGACGCCACTTTCAAAGTTGTTGGTGTCATCCTTAAACTGGCTCCAATCGGTGTTTTCGGCGCAGCAGCATTTATGCTGGGTAAATATGGCCTCCATGCCTTAATGCCTCTTCTGAAACTTGTAGGGCTGGCCTATCTCGGGGGACTTTTCATGGTGCTCGTTATTTTCATGATCGTTGCACGTCTGACCCGATTCAACCTTTTCTGGTTCATTAAACACATTCGCGAAGAGCTGATTATTGGCTTTACCACTTGCTCCTCCGAGGCTGTCCTGCCGGGTCTGATGAAAAAACTTGAGCAGGCGGGCTGCCAGCGCACAACGGTTGGGTTTGTTGTACCGGCCGGTTATTCCCTTAACCTTGATGGCGCCTCTATTTATATGACTCTGGCTGCGCTGTTTATCGCCCAGGCGGGCGGGCTTGATCTCAACTTTGGTGAGCAGGCAAGCCTGCTGTTTGTTTTCCTTCTGACGTCAAAAGGCGTTGCTGGCATCACGGGCGGATCCTTTGTGACACTATCAGCAACTTTACTGATGTTTCCTGACATTCCGCTAGAAGGTCTGGCTTTCATCCTTGGCGTTGATCGCCTGATGGACACCATGCGTACGACCGTAAATGTTCTGGGCAACGGCGTAGCCACTATGGCTATATCGTGGTGGCGAAAGGAGCGTGCAGATGCCGTATCTGCTCCATTAGCTCTGCGTGATTAACCCCTGGAAGTGTCACGAGGCAATCTGACAAAATCATATTACGCATGAGAAAAAATCATGGGCAGAGAAATCGTACTGAATGGGGCTGAAAGCGCACCGCCAGCAGGTCATTACTCACACAGCTGCTCGGCAGGGGGCTTCGTCTGGATCTCGGGGCAATTACCTGTTACCCCGAACGGAGAGAAAATTGCCGGCGCACCGTTTGAAGAACAGGTTCGTCAGGTTCTCCGTAATCTGGATGCCTGCCTTGCCGGTGCTGGTATTACTCGCAGAGAACTGGTTTCTGTACGAGTCTTCGTGACGGATATCGGGCTGTGGCCGGAGTTCAATAACATTTATGCAGAATGGATTGAGGATTACCGTCCCTCACGTGCAGTCGCCGGCGTTTCTGAGCTGCACTACGGTGCCGCCGTCGAAGTAGAAGCTATCGCGCTGGCCCCGGCAGGCGTCTGATTGATTTTTATGCATCACCAGATATAGCAGGAGCAGTAAGTGAAGTTTATTTCTGAACATGAGAGCGCTGCCCTCATCAGCCATGAAATGGCCTATGACGCGATTAGGGAATCCCTGATCGCTGCCAGCAAGTCGGAAACCCTGAATTTTCCGGTAGTTCACGGTAAGGGATCAAATAATGTGAACTCTTTCAGCATCAAAGCATCGTCAACCTCGGAGCTTGCCGGACTTAAAGTCGGTTCATACTGGCCGGGGAACCGTGATATTGGGATACCGCGTCACAACTCTTTAATCCTGTTATTCGACCAGGAAACAGGCAAAATAGATGCTGCAATTGAGGCTGGAAAGGTAAATGCATTCCGGACGGCAGCTGCGAATGCCGTAGCAGCTGACGTGCTTGCCAGACCAGATTCAGCCGTACTGGCCGTATTTGGTGCAGGACATCAGGCCCGCTATGAATGTGCCGCACTGCTCAGAATCCGCCCAATCCATAGCGTTTTTATTGTGGGCCGCAGTCCTGAAGGTGCTCAGGAAATGGCGGATGAGCTCCGGGAGAAGGGAATGACTGTTCACTGCTGTGATGCTGAAAAAGCCTGCCGGGAAGCTGACATCATTGTCACCGCTACGCCTTCACGCAGCCCTCTTTTCCTGGCAGAGTGGGTTCGTCCGGGTACGCACGTAGTGAGTATGGGATCAGATGCTGCGGGTAAGCAAGAATTGCCAGTCGAATTGCTGACTAAGTCGCGCCTGTTCTGCGATCTGCCGTCTCAGTCGCGACGCATTGGCGAGTTTCAACATGCCCCTGGAGATACAGAAGTTATTGCAATTGGTGATGTGCTGACCGGCAGAGCTGAGGGACGCACAGTGAATGATGATATCACTATCTTCGACAGTTCAGGCCTGTCGGTGCAGGATCTGTATATTGCAAAGGCGCTTCTTGAGCTATGGGACCTCCATAAGGCTGACAGTTAAGTTTCGCAATCCCAGGGACGGGAGGAAAGAAACTCTTTCAGGAAGCGAATAAACTGATGAGTACGTGGAGAACGGCCAGCCGCATCGCTGCCAGTCAGCGCGACGACTGGCGCATCAGGCAGATTAAATTCCTGCAACACACGAACCAGTTTACCACGGTTAAGATGAGGCATTACATCCCACTCAGAACGCACAATTATACCTCTTCCCGCCAGGGCCCAGTCGGTCACAACCCGGCCTTCGTTGCTGGCAAGCTTGGGGTGTATTCGAATGGGATATTCTTCATTGCCACGGTTGAAACGCCATAACGTGACGTCCTCACTATTCTCTCTTAGCGCTATACAGTCATGCAGTCTCAGAGCGGAGGGTGAATCGGGTATGCCTTTTTGTTCCAGATAAGCGGGAGAAGCGCACACATACCTCCGGTTGGTTGCCAGCGGGGTGCAGTGCATAGAGGAATCCCTCAGTTCGCCAATATAGATCACGACATCCCACTGATGAAATGAAGACCAACTCGGATCGTCGGAAAGCGTAAGTTCTACTTCCAGATGCGGGTACCGGGCTGAGTACTCACCCAGCAGAGGGGCTACGTAGTCAGTGCCAAATCCCAACGGGGCCAGGACGCTTAGTTTCCCGCTGACCTCATGACGGCGGTTTCTGATGATTTCCTGTAGCTCTGCCAGCTCTTCAATGATTCGTTCAGCTCTGGTTTTTACCAGGCAGCCTTCATCCGTAAGCGTAATAAATCGGGAGGGGCGTTGTATTAATCTGACACCCAAACGCTGTTCAATTCCCTGAAGGCGCTGCGTCACTGAAGGAGGCGTAACGCCAAGATAACGTGCCGCAGCAGCCAGAGTAGGATGCGTGGCTATCGTATAGAAAAAACGCAAGTCATCACTGTTAAGCATTAAGCCTGACCTTAATTATATATTTAGATATGGTTAATTTTAAAATGAATCATCCAGTGAGAATATAGTTTTTCCGCTAACTGGAGTAAAAACATCATGTCTGACAACCATTGGCTGCAGCAAACCGAAACTCCCTTTCTTCTTATCGATGAAGCAAGATATCAACGAAATGTAGACCGTCTGTTCAAACGTGTGGAAGGGCTTGGCAGTAGCGTTCGCCCACACCTCAAGACACTCCGTTCTCCTGAAGCAGCTCGATATCTACTAAGAACAAATGATTCTCCGGCAACCGTATCTACCCTTGCAGAAGCAGAAGGTTTTGCCAAAGCAGGTTATACGAACCTTCTCTACGCGGTAGGTATTGCCCCGCAAAAACTTGCACGCGTTGCCTGCCTGATTAACCAGGGCATAAACATACATATTCTGCTGGATAGCCCGGAACAGGCGCTTGCAGTATCCGAATTTGCCCAGCGGCACAACGTCACGTTCTCAGTATTTATTGAGGTTGATTGCGATGGCCATCGTGGTGGCCTTCCACCACGGAGTAATGCGCTCACTGAACTGGCTACGCTTGTAGAAGGCAACGGTGCCGTGCTGACGGGTCTGATGGCCCACGCCGGTGAATCATACAGCTGCCGGACTGAAGAACAAATTCGTCAGGCAGCACGTAATGAATGTGAAGCAATCAGGACCGCTGCAGAGCGTGTACGAGCACTGGGCATTGCCTGTCCGATACTCAGCGTAGGTGCAACACCAACGGCACACTTTGCCGAAGAACTGGAAGGTATCGCTGAAGTGCGCGCGGGCGTGTTTACATGCTTTGACCTGGTGATGAAAAACGTTGGCGTTTGCAGTACGGACGACATTGCCATTTCGGTAGTGGCCTCAGTCATTGGGTATAATCGCGAAAAAAACTGGGTGTTTATTGATGCTGGCTGGATGGCGCTTTCCCGCGATCGTGGTACAGCTGCAGGCCCGGTAGATTACGGTTACGGTCTGGTCTGTGATATCAGCGGTAAACCACTCAACGTCTGTGTTACTACCACAAACCAGGAGCACGGTATCATCGCTCTACCCGCTGACAATGGGCTTACTCCGGATGATTTCCCTGTAGGTATGCGCGTGAGGATTCTGCCTAATCATGCCTGTGCTGCAGCATCTATGCATCAAGAATATCAGGTGCTTCAAGCTGGGGAAGACGCCCCTGAGGTCTGGCACCGTATTATTGGTTGGTAAAACTATTAGTCGCAATAGCCGCCCCGCGCAAACTGCGCGGGTATTACTTTTTGTGAAATAAAGCAGATGAAAGAGTGGTACTCAATGAAGCATTCCAAAGTGAAAATTAATGCATCTGGCTGGCAGTTCAGACCGCTAAGGAAGCATGATTAGATTATCCTATCCAAAGAATGACGCAGGCAGCAAGAAGGCAGTAACCGCCAAACAGGTGCCACTTGTCATGTTCAAGCCAGCCAGCCAACCAGCGAAGCGCCACTAAACCAGCAATAAAACTGAAAACCATACCTAGTAAACTCGGAAAAACGATAGAAGAAACAGACAGTGCAGCACTGTTATGGAAAGCACGAACCATTTCTTTGAAGATAACAACAGGCGTCAGCACAACCGCCAGGGCGAAGCTGAATTCTTCTGCAGTTTTTCGGGCAACACCTATGGATAATGCAGCAGAAATGGTCGCGCCCGAGCGGGATAGCCCACGAAACGGCAGACATAACCCCTGTACCATACCCACAAGCACTGACTGGATTAAGGAGAGGTTTTCAGTGTGACTTTCTTTTATTCGTGACGAAACAATGATGAGAATGCCCGAAACGAAAAGCCCAGAAGCAATCAGTTTACTGTTGCTGAACAGTGATTCAATTTCGAAATTCGACGTATTGCCAGCGAAATAAACCTTGATGATATGTTGTAGGGTTAAGCCTACAATCCCTGTCATCATGGTGGCAGTAAAAATGCGTAGAGCATAATGTTTAAACGCCGCAACGGAACTAAAATAGGTTGAACGCCAGGATTTCCAGAAATGAACGATAACGGCAAACATAGTCCCCGAGTGAAGCATAACCAACAGCAATGTCATGTCTGGAGCACTTGGATCAAGCCCCAATATCTTTTCTGCCATAATAACGTGAGCCGAACTGGAAACGGGCAACAGCTCAGCTAACCCCTGAATGATTGCCAAAATCAATAAGTTTGAAAGGGCCATATTTACTCCGGATGATGGATTCCCAAGTTGAATAATCAGATAAAGTATCAGGTCATGAATCCATTCAGTCCCTTGCGAGAATATAATCCCTGGTGATTACATCTTTAATGATTTCATGCAGCGACGGGGTGAAGAAAGTGTTTCGTTTAACCTTTGTTTGACTTTACCCAAGAGCAGTTGGGGGCGTAATGTTATGCCTCTATTCGATTATTCTTATCTTCAGATAGAAGGTCAGATCTCTGACCTATGTGGAGTACTCTACGCATTGGCGGAAAACAGTACATCCGGATGTTGTTCCCTGCGCTCCGGAACCTTGCTTGATAGATCTGCATTGCAAACAACGTACGTAGGGTAGCGCCAGGAACTCTTTAATGTGTGAATTAAGACCATCGCAGGAAGTACGGTATTGATAACTGGCTGGACTGACCCCGCCCCGGTAGACGATCCTGCCCTATAGTTTGAGCATATGTTCCATGTGATTGAATACACAGCGGAAGCGATTGATTTCTGGCCCTGCAAGTTGCATCTAAAGGTAAAAAGCTAGACTGGCCCCATGAATCTCCAGACAGTTGGTATCACTTAAATTAGTGATAGTCTTAATACTAGTTTTAGACTAGTCGTTGGAGTCCGAATGATTGATGTTCTAGGTCCAGAGAAGCGCAGACGGCGCAGCGTTCAGGAAAAAATCGCCATTGTTCAGCAGAGCTTTGAGCCCGGAATGACCGTGTCGCTGGTCGCCCGTCAGCATGGCGTTGCTGCCAGTCAGCTGTTCCTGTGGCGTAAGCAATATCAGGAAGGCAGTCTCACTGCGGTTGCCGCGGGTGAACAGGTTGTACCCGCGTCGGAGCTGGCATCTGCAATGAAGCAAATTAAAGAGTTACAGCGCCTGCTGGGCAAAAAAACCATGGAAAACGAGCTGCTGAAAGAAGCCGTTGAATATGGCCGACAAAAAAGTGGATAGCGCACGTGCCCTTGTTGCCGGAGGATGGCGAATAAGCCTTGTCAGTCGTTGCCTCCGGGTCTCACGTGCGCAACTGCATGCCATGGCCCGTCGGTCGAAGGGCTGGCAGGATCGTCGGTGCAAGCGCAAGCCTGATGATACTGAAGCGCTGGCTCGTATCCATACCGTTATCGACGATCTGCCCACCTATGGTTATCGTCGTGTATGGGCACTGCTGCGCAGACAATCAGAAACTGACGACATGGCGGTGATCAATGCCAAACGCGTATACCGCATCATGCGTCAGAATGCGCTGCTGCTTGAGCGTAAACCGGCAATACCGCCCTCGAAGCGGGCGCATAGAGGGAAAGTGGCCGTTGGAGAAAGTAACCAGCGGTGGTGCTCCGACGGCTTCGAGTTCAGCTGTGATAACGGTGAAAAACTGCGGGTCACGTTCGCACTGGACTGTTGCGATCGCGAGGCACTTCACTGGGCGGCAAGTACCGGTGGATATGACAGTGAAACCGTGCAGGACGTCATGCTGGGTGCAGTAGAGCGTCGCTTCGGTAACAGGCTGCCGACATCCCCCGTTGAGTGGCTGACAGACAACGGTTCAGCCTACCGTTCTCATCAGACGCGTCAGTTCGCCAGAATGGTAGGACTGGAGCCAAAACATACGGCGGTACGTAGTCCAGAAAGCAACGGAATGGCGGAGAGCTTCGTGAAAACGATGAAGCGCGACTACATCAGCATCATGCCAAAACCTGACGGGTTAACAGCGGCAAAGAACCTTGCGGAGGCCTTCGAACATTACAACGAATGGCATCCGCACAGTGCACTGGGATATCGTTCGCCACGGGAATATCTGCGGCGGCGAACCAGTAATGGGTAAAGCGATAAAAAGTGTCTGGAAATATAGGGGCCAATCCAAAAGCGGTGAATGGCAACCTTTATACAACTCTTTACACACTGAGCCATATCCGATATGAAGGTTATCATTACTGTTTAAATTGTGTAGAAAACACCATGCTGCCTACTACGCCAAACTGGAATGATTTGCGCATTTTTTTGGAAGTGTATCGGACAGGAAGCTTGTCTGCTGCATCTCGTCAACTGAAAATAGATGTTTCTACCGCAAGTCGACATATAACTAGCCTGGAAAGAGCACTTTCATCGCCTGTTTTTGAAAGGCACTCAAATGGGCTCAAGATAACAGTGCGGGGCCGGGAGATTCTGGAATATGTCGAATCCATGGAATCTCAAATCCTGGCGATGATGGGGGCGCATCTTTCAGAAGTAAACAATATGCCTTCAGGGAAAATCAGGATTGGTACAATGGAAGGCATCGCCTCTTTTTACCTTGCTGAAAAATTTGCCATATTCTGTAAAAAATACAGTGAGATATCAGTTGAACTGTTGACATCATCTCATCAGGTTCATGTCAATCGTCGGGAAGCCGATCTTTTCCTGAGTTTTTATCCCTATGAAGTTAAGGGGCTGGATATAATGCCTATAGGCAAATTTAGCCTGTATCTCTATGCTGCACCGAGCTACCTTAGCCGGTGCGGAACGCCTGAGAGTAGAGCCGAATTGCATCAGCATAGCTTTATTAGCTATATCGAAGACCTGGTCGAACTGGATACTGTTCGGTGGCTGTACGAGGTGATCGAAAGGCCTGATATCGCCTTCAGTTCAAGCAGCATGGTTACGCAAATGTTTGCCGCAACCGGTGGAATAGGCATGGTCTTGTTGCCCGAATTCATGCAGGCTGAGCAATTTGGATTGCAAAAAGTGCTGCCTGAAACGGTTAGCGTTTCGAGAGTAGTGTGGTTATCCGTCCACCGTGATCTGCGTTACCTGCCTAAAATGAAGGCTGTTATAAGTTTTCTTATTCATCAATTTTCTACGGATTACCCCAATCAGGTTGGGGTCAAAATAGAGTAGTTTGTTGACGAAAAAAAAATTGCACTAAAAGAGTGCTACGCCACAAAAAGCCAAATAATGTTGGTATATGCAAACATCGTTATGAAATTTCCAGTTAAGCAATTTCTCTGTCGTTTTCCCCTTTAGCTATTTGCAAAACCAATAGAACGCACCATAAAGGTGCATTTTTGGCTTTGCAAATTTGCAAGGGCAAATGCAAAATCTCAAGTTTTTACCTCTTATCAGCTTTGGTAGTGTGAGTATGCAGGAGGTGAGCAGGATGAAATCAAATTTATGTGAGCATATTTTATTTTTTGTTGATGCTGCAATACAACCGACGCTAGGGAGACAAATTACCGTTCATCGTCAGGCCTGGGATGAATTAGTTATTGCAGTGGTGGGCTTACTTATAGGTGATAAGTGTAATGTCCAGCGTTAACCTTAAACCGGTAATAAACAAAAAGCATTGCAGTCATAGATTATAGTTATATTTGACGATGTAAAGAATATTGTCAGGTACTGAACGTCTTCAATATCGCTAACTGCTTCATGAATAACTACCATCAAGGTTGTTTACGTGATAGCAATTATCTTCTAACCATTTTTCTAATGAATAGTCAAATATAAGATGTATCTTGACATAAGAAAGAAGTTAGACGCGCATTTCGCGAAAATATCAAAAGCTAAAAGGTTTTAATCATGCAATTACCCGAAGTTAAGGTTGCTGCGGTTCATGCCGCACCGGTATATATGAATGCCAAAGCCACTCTTGAGAAAGCCATTGATTATATCGCTGAGGCGAAAAAAAATGGGGCTGAGCTGGTCGTATTCCCCGAATCTTTTATTCCTGGGTTTCCTGTATGGGCCGCATTATGGGGACCTATTCATAATCACAAGTGGTTTGAAAAAATGGCCGAAAATAGTCTTCTCATCGACGGGCCGGAAATCCGAGCGTTGTGCAGCGCCGCTGCCCAATATGATGTTCTGGTGTGCATGGGATTCAGTGAACGAAGTGCGGTCAGCGTGGGCTGTTTATGGAATTCAAGCATTCTTATTAGTGAAAAGGGCGAAATACTCAATCATCACCGAAAGCTTGTTCCGACGTTCTATGAAAAAATGGTCTGGGCGCCGGGAGATGGGGCTGGTTTGTTCGTGGCTGATACACGCATTGGTCGCATTGGCAGTCTCATCTGCGGTGAAAACACAAATCCCCTGGCGCGCTATTCTTTGATGGCGCAAGGAGAACAAATCCATATTTCGCAGTGGCCCTCAATCTGGCCGACCAAGAAACCATCTTGTGGTGGAAATTTTGACAATCAGGTAGCAAACCGTATCCGCGCAGGAGCACATTCTTTCGAAGCTAAATGTTTCGGTATTATGAGCGCTTCCTTAATGGACGAAGAAATGAAACGGATGCTAACAGAGTGGGATAGCTCGGTGGCTGACATCATCGAACAGACTCCACAAGCTGCGACAATGTTTGTTGACCCGACAGGTACGCCAATTGGCGATATCCTTCAACATGAAGAAGGGATCGCATATGCGACATTCCAACTCAAAAAAATCATCGAGTTAAAACAGTTGCACGATGTAGTCGGATATTATAACCGATTCGATGTATTTAATCTGACGGTAAATCGTAACCGCTTGAATCCGGCGACATTTACAACCTCAAGCGTAGCAGAGAATATCCCCTTGCCGTCAGGATTTAAGGTTGAAACGAACGATATTGCTGACGTTTAAATCATGCGTATAGGAAATAATTATGATGTTTGGAATACCATCGTAAAGGGTTGCAAATAGTCAAAGGGAAATTGAAGTTGCTGAGTTAAATAACATAAATACTTAGGGGTTTGTTAATGAATAAACATATTATGGTCTTAAAAGTATTTCGCTCGTCATTGATCGCTTTATCCTTATTAGGATCGACATCTCTGCTTGCTAAAGAAACGGTGAAAATTGCTTTTATCGGTCCACTAACTGGCGGTGCCAGCGCAACTGGGTTAGGTGGCCGAAACTCAGCTCAGCTGGCGGTAAACCAACATAATGCCGATCCGGCAGCAAAATATACCTTTGAGCTGATAAAGTTTGACGACGAGTGCAAACCCGCCACAGGAGTTCAGGTGGTCACCAAAGCGGCCACGAATAATTCCATTATTGCCGCTATTGGTCATTACTGTTCTGCGGTGGCTGCTGTCACTGTAAATACCTATCATCGTTTTGGTTTACCGCTAGTCGTCTGGGGCGCTGTATTGCCGGAAATCACCTATGGCAATAATTATAAAGAAATTCATCGTGTCAATGGCACTATGATTAACGAAGGCAAACTGGCTGCAGAATATGTAAAAAACAGCGGTTTTAAACGTATAGCTGTAATTTATGACACCACTGATTATGGAAAAGGGCAAAGCAAATACTTTCTGCAATATCTGAAAGAAAACCCGCAAGCCAGCGTAGTCAGTTCGTTTGGCGTGGACATTAGTCAGCAGGACTTTTCCGCTGAGCTAACAGCGGTACAAAAGAGCAACCCTGATATTATCTATTTCGGAGGGCTGACGCCACAAGGGGTAGCGCTTCGTGCACAAATGCAGCGTATGGGGATTAGCAAACCTATGATGGGCGTGTCTGGCATTTTGAACTCCGGTTTTATTGACGGTGTAGGCAAGGAGGCTGCTGAAGGAGTGGTGTCATTCCACAACGGTGCACCGATCGACAAATACTCGCAAGGTGCAGCCTTCCTCAAAGCCTATAATATGGCCGGTTTCAAGGAGGAGCCTGATGCCTACGGCCCGTTTGCTTATAGTGCGGCAACGTTGATCATGGATGCAGTAGAAAAAGTGGGGCCTGACCGCAAGAAGGTGCGTGACGTGCTCAATCACACCGCGGGTTATAAATCCTTAGTTGGGACGATTAACTTTGATGACCATCGCCAGAATCTAACTAACGCCTATCAATATGTGGTGCAGGATGGTAAGTGGGTGTACTGGCCTGACAGTAAATATGGGCATGCAATAGAGAAATAACTCATTTTTTAGCAGAAGCGTTGTTATAGGCAAGAGAGGATGGTTTATGGAATATAGTTTTTTATTCCAGCATTTTTTTAACTTCCTGATGCTGGGGACGATATACGCGCTAGTAGCGGTCGGATTTTCCCTTTATTTTGGGGTGGTGGATGTTGTGCAGTTTTCGCATCCCGATGTAATGACACTGGGAGGGTTCGCAGGATTAGGTGGGATAGTACTGGTATCCGCGCTGGGATTGACTGGTAACGCTTTCGCATTGATAGCAATGTTGATCAGCGCATTTGTCGTAGTCGGTATCGTTGGTGCCCTGATTGGGCGCTATCTGGTACTACCTTTAAAAGGATCGTCTCCGATCAATGTATTGCTGATTACCTTGATGACAGGAACTGCGATTCGCGAAGCGCTGCGGATTTTTGTTCCTGGCGGCTCTAACCCCTCGCCGTTTCCTATGGTCTTGCCCGACGCGTTAGTGGTGGTTAACGGCGTTTCCGCGCGAGTCAGCAGCCTGATTTTGCTGCTGATAGGCGCGCTGGCTATTATAGGAACACATCTCCTCCTCACCCGAACTCGCTTGGGGATGGCGATCCGCTGCGTAGCGCAGGATGAAGAGACGTCTCGCTTTCTTGGAATCAACTTCAAACGTGTTGTCATCATCACTTTTGTCATCGGGTCTTGCCTGGGGGCCCTGGCAGGCATCATGTCCGGCCTATACTACCGCCAGATTATTTTCAATATGGGACTGATGCTTGGGGTTATCGGTTTTTGTTCTGCTGTAGTTGGTGGACTGGGCAGTCTCCTTGGCGCGGTACTGGGCGGCTTTCTATTCTCTGCCCTACAGGTATTAGCGACCGTTGCGTTGCCGATCCCCAGTGCATACAAGGATGTTTTTGCTTTTGGGGCGATGATCCTAATAATAGCCATACGCCCGACCGGTTTACTGCGTGAACGTTATCAGGAGCGGGTATGAATCTTAAACTGTTATTCATGCGGGCTGACGGTCTGTTAGGACTGGCTATCGTTATTGCCCTGTGTATTGGCGAGGCGTGCTTATTACTGCTGCTGGAATCACAACTGGCACTATTTCTGCTTCTACTGTTGACGGTGGTTCTATGGTTCACCGTACGGCGGGTGGGTCTTGCACAGGCAGCTGGCAGTGCTGTGGCCTGCCGAGTAGGTGCGGCGAACATGCTGGTTTGTCTTGGTATTTTCATTTTGATTCTGATTTTCCGTGAGGAGCATTACGCATTACTGATGATCGGGACGGTTCTGCTTTTTACTACCGCAGGTATCGGCCTCAATATTCAAACCGGATTAACGGGGTTGGCCAATTTCGCGGGCGCTTCTTTTTTTGCCAGCGGGGGCTACACCATGGCGGTGTTAGTGCAAAAAGGAACTATTCCGCATGAGTTGGCTCTTCTGGCCGGTGGCGCTATATCGGCACTTATAGGGATTTTGCTATTACTGCCGGTTCTGCGTACTCGTGGATATTATTCGGCTCTGGTAACGATTGCTTTTGGTCTTCTGTTTAGTTCATTTCTTCAAGTTAATGAGCATTTGGGTGGTAGCGAGGGGCTTCAGGTAGAAGGTCTCAGATTGTTTGGCTGGGATATGAGTACAGGCTTTGAATGGGGAGGCGGTGAAGTTTCTTTTTATTTTGCCTACTGTGTGCTGGCGATACTGGTTTTCCTAATGGCGTCCTTACTCGCACACGCTATCGAGTGGTCTGCTATCGGGGTTAATCTCGATGCGACCCGCAATGATGAATTAGTGAGCTCGACCTTTGGTATCAGTACACAGCGCTGGAAAATTACAGCCTTCTTGCTGGGAAACTTTGTCATCGGCGTGGCGGGTGCACTCTATAGCGGCATGACTGGGTTTATAAGCCCTGCTGGGGCAACTTTCGAACAATCACTGCTACTAATTTCCATTATTGTTCTGGGGGGAATAGGCAATACCTGGGGCACGCTGATTGCGGCCACATTCATTATTTTATTGCCGGAAAAGCTGCATGCCTTACAGGAATATCGCGTCCTGCTCTTCTCAGTATTGGTTGTGATTATTCTGATGTTCAGTCCGAAAGGGCTGGTGCCTCGTGCAATGCGTAATTTCTCGCGCAAAAGGGGGATACATGAATAAAGGATGCTGGCTAAGCTGTCGCGAGCTAACGATGAAATTCGGGGGGCTGGTTGCGCTTGATTCATTCGATATTGATGTACATGGTGGCGATGTGATCGGTTTACTCGGACCAAACGGTTCGGGGAAAACGACCTTTTTCAATGTGTTGACCGGACTTTATAAACCCTCGGATGGCAGCATTACATTTAATGGCAACAATCTGTTCAATCGTTCGCCGAGCGAAATTAACCAGGCAGGGGTGGCGCGAAGTTTTCAACGTTGCAGACTGATGCTGGAGTTATCCGTATTCGATAATCTAATGGTGGGTGCCCATAATCAGTTTGACCATAGTCTAATTAAAAATCTGCTATGGCGGCGCTTTCTTGGCCGGAATCTCTCTGCATTTGAGCGCCGAGCCCGAGATATTTGCGCCCGTTTCAATCCGGAAATAGCCGATCGGTTATTTGATCCCGCAGGCAGTTTCAACATGATTGATCGGCGTCGCATAGAACTTTGCCGAGCTCTACTCGGCCAGCCCCGGCTGCTCCTCTTGGACGAACCTTCAGCGGGAATGACGCATGATGAAACATTCCGGCTAATGGAAGATGTCACTGCATTTCAACGCGAGGAACCGCAGCTGGCTATTATCCTGATCGAGCACGAGATGCAGGTCATTGAGAAAATGACCCATCGCTGCATCGTCCTGAACTTCGGCAAGAAAATATGCGAGGGGCCATACCGGGATGTGATCAGTAATCCACAGGTGCGCCAGGCTTATCTGGGAGACGACAAATGAGAGAAGATTTGCTGGTTGTGGACAATGTGGTGACGGGTTACGACAGCGTCAATGTATTGGAAGGCGTATCGCTGCGCGTCAGAGCGGGAGAGATTACCTGTTTGCTAGGCGCTAATGGAGCGGGGAAAAGTACCTTGATTAAGGCAATCTTCGGACTGCTACCGCTGCGTTCAGGGGCAATACACTTCGCAGGACAAAGCATCAGTAATTGGGATACGCATCGTATCGTGGGCCAAGGGATTGCGGCGATCCCGGAAGGAAACAAGGTTTTTCCACGAATGACGGTAATTGATAACCTTAAGGTAGGTGCGTACCTGGAACCATCAAGAACTAAAATCGCGGAGCGACTGGAGCGCGTATTTGCGCTTTTTCCCCGGTTAAGCGAACGGCGGGAGCAGTTTGCCGGCACACTATCGGGTGGAGAACGTTCGATGGTCTCTATCGGCCGTGGATTGATGAGCAATCCACAACTATTGGTGATAGACGAACCTTCTCTTGGTTTGTCTCCGTTGTATGTGAAGGAGAACTTTCGTCTTATCAGCGAGCTTTGCGCTAATAAATGCACCATCCTGTTGATAGAGCAAAACGTGCATCAGACTCTGGAGGTCGCTCACCATGGATACGTTATTGCACAGGGAAGGGTTGTAGCCAGTGGCGAAGCTGCTGCGCTGCAAAGGAGTCCTGAAGTCAGCAAGGCCTATTTTGGCAACGGTCAACCGACAGTAGAGGAATGATGAACATGGTATATCCCAGAGTCTACCCTTTGCGCAAACCGGAGGGATTTACGCCGCAGGTGCAGCGCTGGTCGACGCGTTTTCCTCCAGGCTGCAGCGCATTACATCTCGGATTCTTTGCAGTGCAGATACCTGAAGGCTGCAGCAAGACAGATCCAGCATTTGATACTTGGCTGAAGGCGGCATTCGAGGGTAAGTATGCACCCATTGCACGGGATCACGCTTGTTTTAAAGATGAATCAGGCATGTTTAACTTTGTGGTGACAGCTTACTGGACGGATAGCATGGCATTTACAGGCTGGCGGCAAAGCGAGCAACAAGGAGGTTGGTGGGATCGTCCAGAACGGTTGTCCGGTCCTTATGGCTACTGGCGCGAAATGTTGACAGTACCACTCGAACGACTGGAAAACCTGTATTGGTCGGATTATATGGCCGCGCTGAGCAAGGCGTTGCCGATCGAGCCCGCACCCTACAGTGGTTATTTCGGTGCAATGCGTGACCGCATCCCTTTAGCAGCGTGTGATCCTCTAGATGGGACCGATGATTTACCGCCAGCGTCGGAAGCGAAACCCGGTCATAGGTATTTTGTGGTGCCACCACACAATTTGGCGATGATTCGCTCTGCCAGTTTTTGGGGGAATTGCGATGAGGAGCAGCGCGTAGACTATGAGCAGAAACTACGAGATCCATTGGCTCGTGGTATGGATTACCTGCGAACTCAGCCAGCGCAAAGTGGCTGCTGCGCGCTGCGTTTCCAACAAACACTGAATGAACATGGCCAATCTTTACCGGAGACTCATGCCCATGCATATTTTCTCAGCCTGAAACATATGGAACGTTGGGCCGAAGGCCATGCCTCGCATGAGGCCATTTTTCATGCAGCCATTGCACGCTATCGAAAATACGGTGCAGCCAACCAATTACGTACCTGGCACGAAGTTTATGTATTGCCGCGTGGCAGCCAGCACTTTGAATATATAAACTGCCATTCCAAAACCGGCTTATTACCTTTTTTCGAACGAATTGAAATTTGATTCGTCATGGTAAGGAAAATCTCTGGTATTTCGGCATCGGATATTTTCCTGGAGAAAATGACTTGTCACCTCGAACACATGAGTTGGCAACGATGAAGGCTATGGACTGTTGTCTAGTTCAGCATGTTGAGCCCTCGATAATAAGCTTTACCTGCCAATGCAGTTGAATGGCTCACGGCTGTTACTATTATAGCTGGCTCAATGAGAGCCTTCTTGGCCATCTTGCTAGACAATAGCCGTACCCGGATGATCGCTATCATGCCATGATTTTTCCAGACCATCTGACCCTCCCCCTTCAGGAAGGAAGCGGGAGGGTCATAACAGATAGAATGTTGAGCTTTCACTACGAGGAAAAGAATTTTGGGGTGGACATGCTCCAGGACGCACTAGTGCCGTGTGGCATGGTGGCCGAAAATATCGTGGTCAGACAAATTATGAGTCATCGTTGTCGTGGGGAATCCAGCAATAACCTGCTCCCCGCAGGTCTTGCCCGGTAAGTTCTCAACATAACTCGCGAACACTATACTGACTTTGTGCCAGGGTCAGAAAGACGAGGATCTCTGATTTAGCACTGCACTGAATTTGGGCCAGGGTCAAAAAATGCGTGGAACTAAAACAGGCGTGCTTACAATAACACTGGTTTTATTGGTCGGTATTTGATCAATGGTTGTGAATTTAGTGGGGTACAAACTGGGGTACAGCGTGAAGAAGCGATAACCGGAAGTGCGGGCTTGCTTCAGCGAGCAACTTCCCATAAGCTGGCAAAAAGTATAGAGATTTAATCTACATGACTCGGGGTGCCCTTCCTTGTGAAGGCTGAGAAAAACCCGTACCACCTGATCTGGATAATGCCAGCGTAGGGAAGTCAGAGACCGCAGGGTCGTCGCTTCTTCATCGCCTGGCGGGAGCAAACGATGTCTGACCTGCTGAACCCCGCGCATATTGCCCATCTGCGGCACCTTTTTCACCACCATTCCCCTCTTGTGCACTGCATGACGAACGACGTGGTGCAGACCTTTACCGCCAACGTCCTGTTGGCGATTGGCGCATCCCCGGCGATGGTTATCGACCCGGACGAAGCCAGCCAGTTTGCCGCTATTGCCGATGCTCTGCTGATAAATGTCGGTACGCTGACCGTCGAACGCGCGGCGGCGATGCGTGCGGCGGCGCGCAGCGCGCAGCAGGCGGGCAAGCCCTGGGCACTGGACCCGGTGGCGGTCGGCGCGCTGACCTTACGGACAGAGTTTTGCCGGGAGCTGCTGGCGCTGCAGCCTGCCGCCGTTCGCGGTAATGCCTCGGAAATTATGGCCCTGGCCGGAATGAGCGGCGGCGGGCGCGGCGTCGATACCACCGATACCGCCGCCGCCGCGCTGCCCGCGGCCCAGGCGCTGGCCCGCCAACTGAATACCGTGGTCGCGGTCACCGGTGAGGTCGATTACATCACCGATGGCCAGCGTACGCGCGCGGTCACCGGCGGCGATCCGCTGATGACCCGGGTAGTCGGCACCGGCTGCGCGCTATCGGCGGTGGTTGCCGCCGCTGCGGCGATGCCCGGCGATCGGCTGGAAAACGTGGCCGCAGCCTGCGGTCTGATGAAGCGCGCGGGGGGAAAAGCGGCGCGACAGGGCGGCCCCGGCAGCTTTACTCATGCCTTCCTCGATGCACTCTATGCGGGAGGTGATCTGTGAAACGAATTAATGCGTTAACCATCGCCGGCACCGACCCGAGCGGCGGCGCGGGGATCCAGGCGGATCTCAAAACCTTCTCAGCGCTGGGCGCTTACGGCTGCTCGGTCATCACCGCGCTGGTGGCGCAAAACACCCGTGGCGTCCAGTCGGTGTACCGTATCGAGCCTGATTTTGTCGCCGCGCAGCTTGATTCGGTTTTCAGCGATGTGCGCATCGATACCACCAAAATCGGGATGCTGGCGGAAACCGATATCGTCGAGGCGGTGGCGGAACGGCTGGCGCGCTACCGGATAACCAACGTGGTGCTGGATACCGTCATGCTGGCAAAAAGCGGCGATCCGCTGCTCTCAGCCTCGGCGGTGGAGACGCTACGTCAGCGCCTGCTGCCGCAAGTCTCGCTGATCACCCCGAATCTGCCGGAAGCGGCGGCGCTGCTGGATGCGCCGCATGCCAGAACGGAAAAAGAGATGCTGGAGCAGGGCAGAGCGCTGCTGGGAATGGGCTGCGGAGCGGTATTAATGAAAGGCGGCCATCTCGATGATGCGGAAAGCCCGGACTGGCTCTTTACCCGCGACGGGGAGCAGCGCTTTACCGCGCCGAGAGTCCAGACCAAAAACACCCACGGTACTGGCTGTACTCTGTCGGCGGCGCTGGCGGCCCTGCGTCCGCGTTACGAGGATTGGGGGCGAACCGTGGCGGAAGCCAAGGGCTGGCTCTCGGCGGCGCTGGCGCAGGCGGATTCGCTGGAAGTGGGGCACGGCATCGGCCCGGTACACCATTTTCACGTATGGTGGTAGTCTTCATGCCTGGCGAAAAGTATACTGTTTCCTGACTTTCGCCAGGAAAAAACACGATGGAACAAGCGCATACCCTGTTGATCGCACAACTGAACGAGCGTATTGCAGCGCCGGATAACACGCCGCTGTACCTGAAGTTTGCTGAAACGGTTAAAAATGCTGTTCGCAGTGGTGCGCTGGAGCACGGTAATATTCTCCCCGGCGAGCGCGACCTGAGCCAGTTGACGGGGGTGTCGCGCATTACCGTTCGCAAAGCGATGCGGACGCTGGAAGACGAAGGGGTGGTGACCCGAGCTCGCGGCTACGGTACGCAAATCAATAATATCTTTGAGTATTCATTGAAAGAGGCGCGCGGTTTTTCGCAGCAGGTGGTGCTCAGAGGAAAAAAACCTGACACTCTGTGGGTCAACAAACGGATAGTGAGCTGCCCGGATGAGGTGGCGACACAATTGGCGATTGCCCCGCAAAGTGATGTATTTTTGCTCAAGCGAATTCGCTATGTGGATGATGAGGCCGTGTCCATAGAAGAGTCCTGGGTTCCTGCCCAACTGATTCATGATGTTGATGCTATCGGCGTATCGCTGTATGACTATTTTCGCAGTCAGCATATCTTCCCGCAGCGTACGCGCTCGCGTGTCAGTGCACGTATGCCGGATGCCGAATTTCAGTCGCACATTCATATGGATGAAAAAATACCGGTGCTGGTTATCAATCAGGTTGCACTCGATCAACAACAGCGGCCGATTGAATACAGCATCAACCGCTGTCGTAGCGATCTATACGTTTTTGTGTGCGAGGAGTAATGCTTCGCGCGTTGGGCTACAATCACCGCCGCGATGTCCTACCACCCAGGACGCAACCGCATTACCAAGCAGTACCGACTCGCCCAGCGTCCATCCCGAGGCGAGTCCGGCTAGCGTCCCTCCGGCGTGGCTGTCACCTGCACCGATTGTATCGACTACCGCCACAGGGAACGGTGCTGCCAGCCCCTGTTCTTCCGCGCTGAAGTACCATGCACCCTCTTCGTCATGACGAACAATCAACGGCATTGCGAATTTCTTTAGCCAGGCCTGACCAACCGCTTCGGTTGCCACGGGTAATCTAAAGCGCTCTGCGGCGATCTCCGCCTCCTGACGATTCAGCGAAACAATGGGCTTACAGGCCATGATTCGCTGCATTAACGTCTCGGGGATATCAGCGATACGCGGGCCGAAATCGATATACGGCGTAATATCGCGCAGAGATTCCAGCCAGTGCACCAGCACTTCCCCGCAGGGTGATGCCAGTTGATAACCAGAAAGTGACACCAGGCTTTGCGGCGGAACAGTTAGTTGCGCCAGCCAGGCGGGATTCCACTGGTTTTCAACACCGCTAAACGACATAAACGTGCGTTCGCCGTCCGGCTCAACCAGCGCAAGACACCAGCCGTTGTCACCCGTGACGCCGTCGATGCGGCTGGAAAGCCCTTCCCGGGCCATGTTATTACGGATGATATCAGCCCATACGCCTTGTCCAACGGGTAGGGCGTTATCGGCTTCCATTCCCAGACGTTTCAGGGCAACCGCAATATTCAGGGCACAGCCGCCAATATTGACGCTTTGCTGTTGCAGTTCAATATCACAGCCTCGCCAGGGGAGGGCGTAAGCGTCAGCAATCACATCGATGACCGCCGCGCCGACGATGGTGATGGGACGCTTGTTGCCTAAGGTGGGTAATCGTTGCATCAGATTCATGATGCCTCCCGTTGCTCTCGGTAGTGTGCAAGCGCCGTGGCGTAGCGGGTAAAGTCGAGTTGGTTCACTTCATCAAGCTGTTGCTTCAGGGTGGCGTCGATAGAAGAAATCCCCCTCAGTGCACCGCAAATTGCAGTTGCCATTGCGCCGATGGTGTCGGTATCGCCACCGAGATTTGCGCACAGAATGGCGCAGCGGTTAGGGTCGCCTCCAGCCAGCTCAACCATCGCAATTGCGCAGGGAACGGATTCAAGGGTACTGGTGCCTGCGCCAACGCGCTGATAGAGCCCCTCACAGGCTGATTCAATACCATCTGCCTGACGTACCACGCACAAAGCCAACTCCAGCCTGGCAGCCAGCGAGGCACTAAAAGTGGTGATCCGCTTTTCCTGCGCCTGGCGTGCCACAGCAGGCAGCGAGTCGACAATCGCCTGCCAGCTATCTCCTTCGATAGCCCGAGAGATTGCCCACGCCACCACGACGGCACCCGCAATCGCGAGGTCGGATTTATGCGTGGGGCTGGAAGCCAGCGCCACCTCATCAATAAAGCTGTCTAGCTGTGTTGGTGCGAGCAGGCAGCCTAGCGGTGAGACGCGCATCGCCGCCCCATTCGTGACGCCGTTGTTCTCCAGTTCATCGATCGGTACTGCGTCGCGAATGGCATTGAGCGCAATTTTAGAAGTCGGACCCAGCACGTTTTTATTGAACGCATCGAACCCTTCAGCCCAGGCAAGGATATTGCGCCCGATAACTTCTGGTGAGATTTTGCCATGGCATTCAATGATGGCATCCGCGAGGCAGAGCGCCATCGATGTATCATCCGTAAATTCGGCACGATTAAAGTAACAGGCTGCATTGTTTTCAGCCGGTCCGGGTAGAAAGCGATCAATCCACCCAAAGTGAGCTTTAACGCGTGAGCGAGGCCAGAGTTCAGACGGCATGCCCATCGCATCGCCTAATGCCTGCCCGTAGAGCGCGCCGAGAATACGTTCCGTTTTCATTTAACTTCCTCTTGTTTCAGTGCAGCATCGCAATCGTCGTTTTGCACCTTAATAGCGGTGATCTCTGTATCCGATTCGCGAAAGAAAATCATAAACAACACGGCGATAACGGCGATCATAGCGGCGCCGAAGCCCCACATTCCTGCCCAGTTGAAGGTCAACCCATTTACCGGCTCTTGATAAGCAAACATTTTCTCCATCATTACGCCGCCCAGACGATAGCCGAGTAAACTGCCAAACCCCTGGCAGCAGAGCGTGATTAGCCCTTGCGCCGCCGTACGCATGTGTACCGGTGCTTTTTTATCAACGTAGATATAGGCAGTAACGTAATAGAAATCGTAGCTTACGCCGTGAAGCAAAATTCCAAGAAACAGCAGGGCATAGGTGAAGTATTGATCTGCACCGCCGTAGACGAAAAATCCGTAACGAATCGCCGCGGTGATAAGACCAAGTAATAATACCTTTTTAATGCCAAAGCGTGTGGTGAAGAACGGTAGTGCCAGCATGAAGAAAATTTCAGAGAACTGGCCGAGCGTCATCCATCCTGTCGCGTTTTGCATTCCGACTTCCGTGAGGTAGCCGTTGGCGAAGATGTAGTAGAAAGCCAGCGGCATAGCGAACAGGAATGAGCAGAAGAAAAACACAAGGAAGTTTTTATCACGTAACAGGATGAGCGCGTCCAACCCCAGCATCACTTTTAAATCCAGCTTGCCGGTACTCTTCGGCGGCGTATCGGGCAGCATAAAGGCAAAAATACCCAGCAGCACCGAGCTGCCAGCAGTGATCAACAAAGGGATATTGGTCGGAGAAATATCGCTATAGCCCATCATTTGTGGCAGAAAGCCGCAGACCAGGCCTGAGACAATCCAGCCAATGGTGCCCATCACGCGAATGCGGGGAAAATCACGTTCGACATCCGGCACGTTGGCAAAAGCGATGCTGTTGGTCAGTGCAATGGTCGGCATATACGTGAGGGAATAGGCCAGCAACAACGGGAAGAAGCCGCTGAAGGTGGTTTGCTGCGCGGCGAAATACATTAATACCGCGCCGACAAACATCAGTACGGCCAGCACTTTCTGCGCTGAGAAAAAGCGATCGGTCAATGAACCTACGAGGATCGGCGAAAGGATCGCCGCAATGGCGGTACAGGCATAGGACCAGCCAATTTCACCAGCGGTAAATCCGCTTTTATTCAGCCATAACCATAAAGGGACAAACCACGCGCCCCAGATAAACCACTCAATGAACATCATGAATGACAGCTTTACTGTAGTTTTCATCTTTGAATCCTTCATGATAGGTAAGGTACGTAATAACAATACCATTATATAATACCTTTTAAATACCTTTAGGGTGGAACTTTGACCGATATAACATTTTCCCGGTTATGGATGATGTCAGTGGATGACATTTAAAAATCCCTCTGCAATGGAAAAATCCCACTTTCGATACCAGACTTATTGCTGCCCAAAATAATTGGGTTGGGAAAACGCATGCCGGTTTCGACCGGCACTTACGGGAGATAGCTATGACTGATATTACGCAGTTGCTTGGCAAAGATGCCGACACGCTTTTACAGCACCGCTGTATGACAATTCCAGCCGACCAGCTCTATTTACCGGGGGCGGATTATGTCGATCGGGTGATGGTGGATAACAATCATCCGCCGGCGGTGCTGCGTAATATGCAAACCCTGTATAACACCGGCCGCCTGGCGGGAACCGGGTATTTGTCGATCCTGCCGGTCGATCAGGGCGTAGAGCATTCTGCTGGCGCCTCATTTGCCGCCAACCCGCTGTACTTTGATCCGAAAAATATCGTCGAACTGGCCATTGAGGCCGGTTGTAACTGCGTGGCCTCCACCTATGGCGTGCTGGCCTCGGTGTCGCGCCGCTATGCGCACCGTATCCCCTTCCTGGTCAAACTGAACCACAACGAAACGCTGAGCTACCCGACCGAATACGATCAGACGCTTTACGCCAGCGTTGAGCAGGCGTTCAATATGGGCGCCGTGGCGGTCGGGGCGACGATCTATTTCGGTTCCGAACAGTCTCGTCGGCAAATCGAAGAAATCTCCGCTGCGTTTGAACGCGCGCACGAACTGGGTCTGGTGACCGTACTGTGGGCCTATCTGCGTAATTCGGCGTTTAAGAAAGATGGCGTCGACTATCACGTCTCCGCTGACTTAACCGGTCAGGCCAACCACCTGGCGGCGACCATCGGCGCAGATATCGTGAAGCAGAAAATGGCGGAAAATAACGGCGGCTATAAAGCGGTGAACTTCGGCTATACCGACGATCGGGTTTACAGCAAGCTCACCAGCGATAATCCGATCGATCTGGTGCGTTACCAACTGGCGAACTGCTATATGGGCCGTGCCGGGCTGATTAACTCCGGCGGCGCGGCGGGCGGCGAAACCGATCTGTCCGACGCCGTGCGCACGGCGGTTATTAATAAGCGCGCGGGCGGCATGGGGCTGATCCTCGGACGTAAGGCGTTTAAAAAATCGATGGCCGACGGCGTGAAGCTGATCAATGCCGTGCAGGATGTCTATCTGGACGGCAAAGTCACCATTGCTTAACGGCTATATAAGCCTGTAAAGCAGCAGCGTCGTCTGTCTTTCCCGGCGGCGCTGCGCCTGGCCGCGCTACCGGTTCACCGCTGTCTGCAGGCCGGTAGCCCGGACAGGCGCGCCAAGCGCCGCCTCCGGGATCCCGCTTATTCGCGAATTAGCCGCGCCGTGTGCTGTAGCGTTTTATATGCTTCATAGCGCCGCTGATGATCGGCGCTAAATTGTTCTACGCAGCGATAGGTTTTATCCACCCGCGTAAACTGCTTCATCGCTTCCGGTAGGGAAGGGGCGACTTTACCTGCTACCGCGCCGAGGATGGCCGAACCTAACAGTACCGGCTCGCTGCTGGCGGTGCTAACTACGGTAACGCCGCAGGCATCGGCTAATAGCTGACGCACCAGCGGATGCTGTCCGGCACCGCCGCTAATGATGATATTCTCGCTGCGGATGCCGCACGCCTTCTGCGCGTCAATAATCTGCCGCAGGCCGTAACCGATCCCGCACAGCCCGGCGACGTAGAGCGCCATCAGGTTGTCCAGGTCCCGCTCCATCCCCAGCCCGGCGATAATTGCTTTCGCGTGCGGGTCGGCCAGCGGCGCCCGATTACCTAAAAATTCAGGCACCACGTGCAGCCCGGCGGCGAGTGTGACCGCAGCAGAAGAACTTTCCACTTTCGCCAGCACGCTATCGGCAAGATAAACCGGTAGCGGGACGCCGCGCGCCTTGGCCAGCGCCTTAGCCTCGGCGGCGGCGGGATGGAAGCTCAGCAACTGGTCGATGGCCGCTCCGGCCGCGCTCTGTCCGCCTTCGCTCAGCCAGAACCCTGGCACCATCGCCGAGTAATATGGTCCCCAGACGCCGGGCACGAACACCGCTTCCTGAGTGGTGGTCATGGTGCAGGAGGAGGTGCCGAAAACGTAGGCCATGTTATTGACCGCGCCGTTAAGCACGCCGACGGTGCCGATACCACCCGCGTGGGCATCGATCATACCGACCGCCACCGGAGTACCGACGGGCAGGCCCATCTCCTCTGCCGCCGTGGCGCAGAGGCCGTCGCCGCAGGGGGTTCCCGGATCGACAATACGCTGGCCGATGCGGACAAAATCTTCATCCGCCAGCTCTTCGAGGCCAATCTGGCGGAAGTACCCGGCGTCCCAGCGTTGTTCATGCGCCAGGTAGGTCCATTTACAGGTCACGGTGCACGCCGAGCGGGCTAAATCGCCGCTTGAGCGCCAGGTCAGATAATCCGCAAGATCGAAGAAGTGGCGCGCCTGCTGATAAGTGTGCGGGCGGTTCTCCTTCAGCCAGAGAATTTTCGGCGTTTCCATCTCTGGCGAGATTTTACCGCCGACGTACCGCAATACCGCGTGGCCCGTGGCGTTAATTTTTTCCGCCTGCCCGGTGGCGCGGTGATCCATCCAGACGATGATATTGCGATCCGGGTCTTCCGAAGGACCGACCGCCAGCGGCGCATCGTTTTCACCGATCACCACCAGCGAGCAGGTGGCATCGAAGCCGATACCGGCAACCGAGGACGGCGCGACGCCGGCGCTGGCCACCGCCGTTTTAATGCAGTAGCACACCGCCTGCCAGATCTCGCGGCTCGACTGTTCCACCACATTTCCGGCACTGCGAAATAGGGTAATTTCCCGGGTTGCGTGGGCGACAAGGTCTCCCCGCAGATTGAACACTCCGGCGCGAACGCTGCCCGAACCGACATCGGCGCCAATAATATGTTGCGTATCGCTTTGCATAAAATCCTCTCACACAGGCTGGTTGAACGGTCAGAGATCCACGCTGTTCGGCAGGATCACGATGTCGCGTACGGTGACGTTTTTCGACCGCGTCACCATAAACAGCACTGACTCGGCCACTTCAATCGGCTGCATCAGGCTGCCGTTGGCCAGCGCTTCGTCCATTTTGGCTTTCGGCCAGTCGTCCAGCAGGGCGGTGACTACCGGGCCCGGCAGCACGGCGCCGACGCGCACGCCGTACTGGGAAACCTGGCGGCGGGTGGTATGCACAAACGCCTGAACGGCAAATTTCGACGCGGTATAGATAGGCTCCCAGATCACCGGTACCACGCCCGCGATAGAGCTGGTGAAGATAATGTCCCCGGACTTTTGCGCGATAAGATGCGGCAGGACGCTGCGCACGCAGCGGAAGGCGGCGTTGGTATTGAGGTGCAGCACGCGATCCCAGACGTCCGGGTCGCCCTCGGCCACCGGCCCGCCGATATAGGCTCCGGCGTTGGCGTGGAAAATATCAAGACGCCCGGTGAGCTGCAAAATTCCCTGCAGAAGGTTATCAACCTGATCCGCCTGCATCAGGTCAACCTGCAGGGCGAAGGCGTTTTCGCCGAGTTCGGCGACAAGTTTGTTGAGCTTTTCCCCTTCGCGGTCGATAAGCACCACTTTTGCGCCAGCCCCGAGCAGGGTTTTCGCGCATTCGAGGCCGATACCGGACGCCGCGCCGGTGATAGCGGCAACTTTACCGCTGAGGGAAGTATTCATAGAGGAGACAGAGTGGTTCATTTTATAATCCTTTACAGAGTTTGGTTGGCACTATCGAGCGCGAGGGCATCGCGTTCGACGTTAAAGACAAAAACTTGTTAAGGTATTGAATATGAGCGTCATTTCTTGAGTTTTTCTGGAATATTAATGCTGAATGCGTTAATACTTCGGAAAGTCGAATGGAAGCTCAATCGATGAAGCTCATGTTGCGCTAGCTTCATCGATTGAGCAAGTGGGGAAATTAACAGCGAAATGATTTTGTGACGCAAGTTGGGAAAATGAAGAAAATCACGATTTACGACCTGGCGGAACTTTCCGGCGTTTCGGCGAGCGCGGTGAGCGCTATCCTCAACGGCAACTGGAAAAAGCGCCGTATCAGCGCAAAGCTTGCCGAAAAGGTGACGCGGATTGCCGAGGAGCAGGGATATGCCATTAACCGCCAGGCCAGCATGCTGCGCAGTAAAAAATCGCACGTCATTGGCATGATTGTCCCCAAATACGATAACCGCTATTTCGGTTCGGTCGCCGAGCGCTTTGAGGAGATGGCCCGCGAGCGCGGCCTGTTGCCGATCATCACCTGTACGCGTCGTAGCCCGGAGCTGGAAATTGAAGCGGTAAAAGCGATGCTCTCCTGGCAGGTTGACTGGGTGGTGGCGACCGGGGCAACCAATCCGGACAAAATTACCGCCCTGTGCCAGCAGGCAGGCGTGCCCACGGTCAATCTCGACCTGCCGGGGTCTGTCGCCCCGTCGGTAATATCGGATAACTACGGCGGCGCGAAGGCGCTGACCCAAAAAATCCTCGCCAATAGCGCTCGCCGCCGGGGGGCGCTTGCGCCGCTGACCTTTATTGGTGGACGCAGCGGCGACCATAATACCAGCGAGCGTTTACGCGGCTTTCACGATGCGCATCGGGAGCTGGGGTTGAGCGTGCCGCAGGAGAACATCCTGGCGCCCGGTTATTCGAAAGGTAAAGTCGAGGCCTGCCTGCAAGAGCGGTTTGGCGCAGCGGAGACCCACTTGCCGGGGATATTTGTCAACTCGACGATATCGCTGGAAGGGGTGGTGCGCTGGCTATCGCAGGCGGGGCTGACCGGCAGCGAACAGCCGCCGATGGGCTGCTTTGACTGGGACCCGTTTGTCTATTTGCTGGGGCACGATATCGACATGGTGCAGCAGGACGTACCGGCGATGCTGGAAGCGGTGTTTCAGATTATCGATTCCGGCGATGCCAGCCAGCAGCGGATTGAAATTCCGCCGCTGTTGATGAGCAGCCGCTAAGCCGCTTTCTGGCGGTTGACGTTAGCGCGTCAGCAGCCAGCGGGCGGTATGTTCATCGGTCACCAGGCCATTGATCCAGCCGCCTTTAAGCGCCGCCAGAATCGCCGGACGTTTGTACTCGCCGCACGCCACCGCGATGCGCGGGCACTGGTTCTGGCGAATGTCATAGCTGGTAATCATTCTGTTGATTTCGCTGTCAACCACGCCGCCTTCGGCATCAATAAAGCGCCCCATAATCTCGCCGATGCCGCCGCGGGCGGTCAGCTCATCCATCTGCGCCTGATTGATAAAGCCGTCTTTGAAGATGGGGCTTTGGGTACCTAATGGCCCAATGCCGACAAAAATAACGTCCGCCTGGCGGGCGACGGCGGAAACGCTGCGGAACAGCCGGCTGGTGCACCACATGTCGTACTCCTCCTGAGTTTGCGCGTAGCGCGGCGCGGGCCACTGATAGTATTTGGCCTTAATTTTGCTGGTCAGCAGCAGCGGGACGTCATCGTAATAGTTGCACTGTCCGTCGGCGTCCATGGCGCTGATTAGCGCCACGCAGCGGGTATTCTGGCTATCGAAATCGATGCGCTGCAGCGCTTTTTTTAGGGTCAGGCCGGAACCCAGACCGATGATTTTCTCTTTATCATCCTGCAGATAGCGGGCCATCAGCTGATAGCAGCCGAACGACACGCTATCGAGGGTGCTTTCTTCGTTAAAGGCGGGCACGACATTGCACTCGATGAGCCGGTACTTCTCCTGCAGCAATTGTGCGTAATCGAGGCAGTTAGCCACCGGATGGTGCAGGCTAATCGACACGATCCCTTCTTCTTTCGCGGCGGCGATCAGCCGCTGCACCACCGGCCTCGAGGTGCCAAGCTGGCTGGCGATCTCGCTCTGATTCTGCCCGGCGATGTAGTACATCCATGCGGCGCGGACCTTCTGATCCAGCCGGATATCGTCTTCTTTGCTCATGGTTTCCCGCCCTAAGTTGCTGGCCGCGGCGTAATTTCACCCGGCGAATACCCGCATTCTGGCCGTGGTCAGGATAACTGGCAAGCTTTTGCTCTTTTTTGGTCATTTGTAATTTGTTTGGGTAATTGTTCTTTTGTGATCCATGGCTCTTATTTTGGTCAAATGATCAATTACAGTGAGCCCATCAACTCAAGGAGATCAGAACATGAACAATAAATTCACATGGCTTCACATTGGTCTGGGTTCTTTTCATCGCGCTCACCAGGCGTGGTATCTGCATCGTTTGATCGCTTCCGGAGATAAGCGCTGGCATATCGCGGCGGGGAATATTCGCAACGACGCCGAGCAGGTGGTCCAGGCGCTGGCGGCGCAGGGTGGACGCTACGTGCTGGAAACCGTCAGCCCGGAAGGGGAGCGCGAATATGAAGAAATCACCTCCATTCAAAAATTGCTGCCGTGGCAGGCCGGGCTGCAGCCGCTGATTAACGAAGGGGCAAACCCGCAGACCAAAGTTATCGCCTTTACCGTGACGGAAGGGGGCTACTACCTGAATACCCGCCATCAGCTGGAAACCAGCAACCCCGATTTGCAGGCGGATCTGGCAGGGGAGTGCAAAACCATTTACGGCACCCTTGCGCGGATTCTGGAAAAGCGCATGGCCGACAACGCCGGGCCGCTGACCCTGCTGAACTGCGATAACGTGCGCCATAACGGCGAACGCTTTCACGACGGCATGGTTGAGTTCCTGCAGCTAACCGGCAAGCAGGCGGTGATTGACTGGATGGCCGTCAACACCACCTGTCCGAATACCATGGTCGACCGCATTACACCGCGTCCGGCGGCTGACCTGCCCGCGCGCATCAAAGCGCAAACCGGTATTGACGATAAAGCGCCGGTGATGGGCGAGACCTTTATCCAGTGGGTAGTGGAAAACAACTTCCGCGATGAACGCCCGAACCTGGAAGCGGTCGGCGTGGAGATGGTTGCATCGGTGATCCCTTATGAAGAGGCGAAAATCCGCATACTGAACGCTTCGCATAGCTGCATCGCGTGGGCGGGGACGTTAATCGGCCAGCAGTATATTCATGAAAGTACGCTGACCGACTTCATCTACGCCATTGCCGACCGCTACGTCACCGAGGATGTGATTCCGTGCCTCGGCGATAACGGCATTGACCTGCCGATCTATCGTGACGTGGTGCTCAAGCGCTTTACCAACCCGTATATCCAGGACACCAACCAGCGCGTCGCTGCCGATGGCTTCTCGAAAATTCCGGCGATGATCGCGCCAACCCTGCAGGAGTGCTACCAGCGCGGCGTCCGCCCGGAAGCGACCGCCATGCTGCCCGCGCTGTTCTTCGTCTTTATGGAACAGTGGCATAAAGGAACCCTGCCGTATCAGTACCAGGACGGCATCCTCGACGCTCAGGCGGTACATGAAATGTTTGAAGCTCAGGATCCGGTGGCCCTGTACGCCCGTAATACAGCGCTGTTTGGCACGCTTGCCGACAATGTCGATTTCCTGGCGCTGATGCGCGAGAAGATCGCCGCAGTCTATACGCTGATTAACTAAGAGGTGGCTATGTATCTGGGTATCGATCTCGGCACATCGGAAGTCAAAGCGCTGGTCATTGATGAGAACAATGAGGTTATCGCCAGCCATAGCGCACCGCTGAGTATTCAGCGTCCCCATCCGCACTGGTCAGAACAATCGCCGCAGTCATGGTGGGAGGCGACGGAGTATTTGATGGCCACGCTGCGGGAAAAATGCGCCCAGCACTGGCCGGCCATTAAAGCCATCGGCCTTTCCGGGCAGATGCACGGCGCGGTCCTACTGGATGACGAGGGGGAGGTGATTCGCCCGGCCATTCTGTGGAACGACACCCGCTGCGCCGCAGAGTGCGCGGAGCTGGAAGAGATGGCGCCGGAGCTGCATCAGGTGGCGGGAAACCTGGCGATGCCGGGCTTTACTGCACCGAAGCTGCTGTGGGTTCGCCGCCACGAGCCGCACTACTTTCAGCGCACCGCCACGGTGCTACTGCCGAAGGATTATCTGCGCTATCGGATGACCGGTAAGAAAGTCTCCGATATGTCGGACGCCGCCGGGACGCTGTGGCTGGACGTGGCGAAGCGCGACTGGTCCGACTCTCTGTTGGATAAGTGCGGCCTGGCGCGCAGCCAGATGCCGACACTGGTCGAAGGCTGCGAGGTGTCCGCCACGCTTGACCCGCAGGTGGCCGAGCGCTGGGGGCTGAACCCCTCGGTAGCGGTTGCCGGCGGCGGCGGCGATAACGCGGTCAGCGCCATCGGCGTCGGCGCGGTCTCGCCGGGAGACGCGTTTATTTCGCTCGGCACCTCCGGGGTGCTGTTTGTGGTGACCGACGCCTATCGTCCAGCGCCGCAGTCGGCGGTACACGCCTTTTGTCACGTTCTGCCGAATCTGTGGCATCAGATGAGCGTCATGCTCAGCGCCGCCAGCTGTTTGCAGTGGTTCTGCCGCCTGACCGGCACTACGGAGGTAGCGCTGCTGGAGGAGATTGCCCAACTTAGCGAGGAGGAGAAGGCCCATGCGCCGTTCTTCTTACCCTATCTCTCCGGCGAACGTACCCCGCACAACGATCCTGACGCGCGCGGCATGTTCTGGGGCATGACCCACTCCAGCCTGCGCGCCCAGCTCGGCTACGCGGTGCTGGAAGGGGTGAGCTTTGGCATCAATGACGGCCTGCGGGTGCTGAAAGAGAGCGGGACGCGGATCGAACAATGTTCGCTGGTTGGCGGCGGCGCCCGCAGCCCGTTCTGGGCGCAGCTGTTGGCCGATATTCTCGATATGCCGGTGGTGACCCACAAAGGCGGAGAGACCGGCGGGGCGCTGGGCGCGGCGCGGCTGGCCTGCCTGGCGGCGGGCAAACCGCTTGCCGCGGTGTGTGAAAAACCGGAGGTCTGGCAGACCTGGCGCGCTGACCCGGCACGCCATCAGACCCTGATGCAGCGCTACGCACAGTTTAACTCCTTGTATTTAAACGATCTGAACTACCGGAAGCACTAATTTTTATCACGATAACCGTTCCGGTGAACTTACCGGAACGGCCTCCTGTACCCTAAAACGAGGTCATTATGTCTATCAATAATAAACAGTGGCTCGGCTTACCCCTGAACCTGCTCTGGGGATACATCGCCATTGCCGTATTCATGACCGGCGACGGTTTTGAACTGGCATTTCTCTCGCATTACATCAAAGAGCTCGGTTTCTCCCCGGCGCAGGCTTCATTTGCCTTTACCCTCTACGGCCTGGCCGCCGCGCTGTCGGCGTGGATCTCCGGCGTGGTGGCGGAAATCATTACCCCGCTGAAAACCATGATGATTGGCTTCGTGCTGTGGTGCGTGTTCCACGTACTGTTTCTCGTCTTCGGCCTCGGCCACGCGAACTATGCGCTGATCCTCGTTTTCTACGGTATCCGCGGCTTCGCGTATCCGCTGTTCCTCTACTCGTTTATCGTTGCCATTATCCACAACGTGAAAAGCGATAACGCTAGCTCGGCGATCGGCTGGTTCTGGGCAGTTTACTCGATCGGTATCGGCGTTTTCGGCAGCTATATTCCGAGCTTTACCATACCGCATATCGGCGAGCTGGGGACGCTATGGCTGGCGCTGGCTTTTTGCGTCACCGGCGGCATCATCGCGCTGGCTTCCCTGCGCCATATTCAAACGCCGCGCCATATGCAGAACCTGACCACCCGCGAGAAGTTTTCCGAGTTGGGGCGGGCGGCGACGTTGCTCTATACCAACCGCAATATTCTGCTGTCGAGCATGGTGCGGATTATCAATACCCTCTCGCTGTTTGGCTTTGCGGTAATTATGCCGATGATGTTTGTCGATGAGCTGGGCTTTACCACCTCCGAGTGGCTGCAGGTGTGGGCGGTGTTCTTCTTCACCACCATTTTCTCTAACGTGCTGTGGGGCATTCTGGGGGAAAAACTGGGCTGGATGAAGGTGGTGCGCTGGTTTGGCTGCATCGGCATGGCGCTCTCCAGCCTGGCGTTTTACTACATTCCGCAGCACTTCGGACATAATTTCGCGATGGCGATGATTCCGGCCATTGCCCTGGGGATCTTTGTCGCCGCCTTCGTACCGCTGGCAGCGGTCTTCCCGGCGCTGGAGCCACAGCACAAAGGGGCGGCTATTTCGGTTTACAACCTGTCGGCGGGGATGTCGAACTTTCTCGCACCGGCCATTGCGGTGATTTTGCTGCCGTTCTTCAGCACCATCGGGGTGGTGATCGCCTATACCGCGCTGTACGTGGCGGCCTTTTTCCTCTGCGCGTTTATTCACGTCGAGCAGCCGGGTTTTACCCGCAAGGAAGCGCCGGCCGGCGAGCAGGTGGAGTTCTCTTAAGATAATGCGGCTGGCATGCCCGGCATGCCAGCCTTAACGAGGTGGATGATGAGTATTCAGGCAGTAATTTTTGACATGGATGGCGTCATTATTGATTCCGAATCCCTGTGGCGGCGGGCGCAGATCGAAGCCCTCGCCCGCTGGGGGGCAACGGCGAGCGATGAGGAGTGCGAAAGGCTGACCAAAGGTAAACGCCTTGACGACATTGCCCGTACCTGGTGTCAGTATTGTCAGCTTGACCTCGCCCCGCAGCGGCTTGAAGACGCCATACTGCAGCGTATCACCGGCCTGATCGCCGCCGAAGGCGAGCCGATGCGCGGGGTGCGCGAGGCGTTACGCTATTTTCGCCACGCGGGCTATAAGATTGCGCTCGCTACTTCTTCATCCCGTCAGGTTATCTCCGCGGTGCTGAACAAGCTCTCGCTCTGGCACTATTTTGACGTTATCTCCAGCGCGGATGATGAAGCGCAGGGCAAGCCGCATCCGGCGGTGTATCTGACGACGTTGCGTAAGCTCAATCTCGACGCCAGCCGGTGCCTGGTGATTGAAGATAGTTTCAACGGCTTTAGCGCGGCCCAGGCCGCAGGTATCGCCACGGTGATTATTGCCGAAGATAGCCAGCATGCGCGCTTCCAGGCCGCCGCTGGCCGCTATCAGGCTTTACCTGAGCTGCTGGAAAACCTCAACGCAGCGGCGGAAGCGGTCGAATAACTGACTCTTTCGTGGGCGCAGAACATCTCGGGATGTACCCGGTCGGTCACTCTCTTTTCTGCGCTCACGCCCCCTTTTTCATTATGCCGATCCTTCTCACATATCGCCCATCTTTTGTGAAAACAGTCACGTCCTGTTGTGCCAATGCCCAAATTTATTGCCTTGCTTAGCGGTGTTTGTCCGAGGCACTGCTACGTAATTGTGCTTAGATTAGATATTGAAACGTATTTTCAATAATGTGAAACCACTTTACCGATTTAACTCTATAGATCGGATTTGGCCGTGATAAGGACCGAGCATGAAAATTGAATCTGTAAATGTCACCGTTTTCCAGTATCCCACGCGTCGGGTTTCTGACAGTGCCGGACACTCCCATCCTGGAGCGGAAAGCATGGCGAAAATGGCGATGCTGACCATTACCGCCGATGATGGCACCCGGGGTTTTTCGTTTGCGCCACCGGAAGTGGTACGCCCGTTCGTGGTGAACACCTTTTTTCGCAAGGTGATGGTGGGGCAGGACCCGTTTAACCGCGAGCGTATCTGGCAGGATCTTAACCACTGGCAGCGCGGCAGCGCCCATCAGTTGACCGAGCGCGCGCTGTCGTTTGTGGAACAGGCGCTGTGGGACCTGATTGGTCGCAAGCTCAATATGCCAGTGTATAAGCTGCTCGGCGGCTATCGCGATACCGTTCCCGCCTACGGCAGCACCATGTGCGGCGACGATCTGCCTGGCGGTCTGTCGACCCCGGAAGAGTATGCTGCTTTTGCCGAAAAGCTGGTTGCCCGCGGCTACAAGGCCATCAAGCTGCACACCTGGATGCCGCCGATCGCTTTTGCGCCCAATCCGAAGATGGACATTAAAGCCTGCGCGGCGGTGCGCGAAGCGGTAGGGCCGGATATCGACCTGATGATTGACGGTTATCACTGGTACAGCCGCGCCGAGGCGCTGTGGATTGGCAAAGAACTGGAAAAACTCAACTTCGCCTGGTTTGAAGAGCCGATGGAGGAGGATTCGATGTCCTCCTACGCCTGGCTGGCGGAAAACCTGTCAATTCCCATCGTCGGACCGGAGAGCTTCGGCGGCAAGCACCGCATGCGCGCCGAATGGGTGAAAGCCGGAGCCTGCGACATCCTGCGCGCCGGGGCCAACGGCGTGGGCGGTATTACCCCCACCATGAAGGTGGCGGCGCTGGCGGAATCCTTCGGTATGGATTGCGAAGTCCACGGCAACGGCGCGGCAAGCCTGGCGGTAGTCGGCGCGATCCGCAATTGCCGCTGGTACGAGCGCGGCCTGCTGCATCCATTCCTCGACTACGATGAGCCGGCGGCCTATCTCAACAGTATTGTCGACCCCATGGATGACCAGGGTTTTGTGCATTTGTCACAGCGTCCAGGTCTCGGCGAAGACATTAATTTTGCGTATATCGAAGCCAACACCGTTAGCCACGACTGATTCAAAAAAATAAATGCCCGATGGCGCTGCGCTTATCGGGTCTGCGGCCCGGTAGACCGGATAAGGCGAAAATGCCGTCATCCGGCAACATGTACCCTACAGTACAGGCAAACAGAGATATGAAAAAAAACTCCCGACTGGCAGCGTGCTTACTCGCGCTCGCCGTGTCGATGGGGAGCGGGGCGGCGTTGGCGAAAACGCCGCCGGATCAGCTCATCATCGGCATGAATATGAATAACCTGCTCACCCTTGACCCGGCGGCGATGACCGGGAACGAAGTGGTGGGGATCGTGGTTAACCTCTACGACTCACTGGTGGAGCTTGATCCTGAGCAGCTCACCAACATCAGGCCCGCGCTGGCGAAATCCTGGGACATCAGCCCGGATGGCAAAACGCTGACCTTTCATTTGCGCGACGACGTGAAGTTTCATTCCGGCAACCCGCTGACCGCCGCTGACGTGGTGTGGTCGATGCGGCGTATTTTGCATCTCAACCTCGCCCAGGCCTCGGTGTGGAAATCCTACGGCTTCAGTAAGAAAAATATTGATAACCAGGTGAGCGCCCCGGACGACGTGACGGTACAAATCGTGTTACCGAAAGATAACGACCCGCAGCTGGTGATCTACTCGCTGGCGGCGCTGGGCAACCTCGGAGTGCTCGACAGCAAAACGGTGCAAAGCCACCAGCAGGATAACGACTGGGGTAACCGCTGGCTGACCACCCATGAAGCCGGCTCCGGGCCGTTCACGCTGGAAACCTGGCAGGCTAAAGATGTGCTGCGCATGAAACGCAATCCTGACTACTGGCGCGGCGAGGCGAAAATGAGCCGCGTGGTGCTGCGCCATTTCCAGGAGTCGCAAACCCTGCGCCTGATGATCGAAAAAGGCGACCTCGATATTGCCAACAATATGGCGGTTTCCGACATCAACGCCCTGCGCGGCGACCCCCAGCTGACCGTCGACGCGGTGCAGCGCGGCACCATGTACTACGTGGCGATGAGCATGAAAGAGGCGCACTTCGCTAACCCGAAAGTGCGCGAAGCGGTGCGCTATCTGATTGATTACCAGGGTATCAATAAAGCGCTGATGCCGGGCTACGGGGTGCTGCACCAGCGGCCGATTAAGGCGGGCATGCCGTCAACGCTGCCCGACCCGGGCTATAAGCTGGACGTGGCGCGGGCGAAAAAGCTGCTGGCGGAAGCGGGCTATCCCAACGGCTTTGATACCACGCTGCGGGTCCTCTCGGATCAGCCGTTCCTGAACATTGCTATCGCCGTGCAGTCGACGCTGATGCAGGCGGGGATTAACGCCAAAATTATCACCGGCACCGGTAACCAGATCTACGGCGCGATGCGCGAGCGTAAATTTGACCTGTTGGTAGGACGCGGCGGCAGCGGAATGGAGCCGCACCCGCACTCCAGCCTGCGCGCGCTGGTCTATAACCCGGATAACAGCGATGAGGCGCGCCTGACCAACTTCCAGGGCTGGCGCACCGGCTTTTACGACCCGCAGCTCAATTCGATGATTGACCATGCCCTGCTGGAACGCGATGCGCAAAAGCAGGTCGCCGATTACCAGGCCATTCAGACGCGCTACGACCAGCTGATCCCAGCGTTAATTCCGCTTTCGCAGATGGTCGATTCGGTGGTGGTGCGCAACGAGGTGCGGGATTATCAGCCGCACCCCTCCGCCACCACTTTTCTGCGTGACGTCTATAAAACCCGCGAAGGAGAGAAAGGATGAGCACCGCAATCCTTGCGCCCGGCTCACGCGGCCGGCGCTTATCAAAACGGCTGCTGCAGGTGGTCATTACCCTGTTCGGCCTGCTGCTGCTGACCTTCACCATTGGCCGCGTTATGCCCATCGACCCGGTGCTGGCGATTGTCGGCCCGGACGCTGATCAGAGTACCTATCAGCAGGTTTACCAGCAGCTGGGGTTTGATAAATCGCTGACCACCCAGTTTGGGATCTATTTCGTCAACCTGCTGCACGGCGATCTGGGCAACGCGCTGCTGACCGGGAAACCGGTGGTGGACGATATTATTCGCGTGTTCCCGGCCACCATGGAGCTGGCGACGATGGCGATTATCGTCGGCGCCGGGCTGGGCATCCCGCTCGGCGTGCTGGCGGCGGCGCGACGTAACAGTATATCCGACTATGTGGTGCGCATTATCAGCCTGGCGGGCTACTCAACGCCGATCTTTTGGGTGGGGATGATGGGGCTGTTGCTGTTCTACGCCTGGCTTGGCTGGGTGGGCGGCGCCGGTCGGGTAGACCTCGGGCTGGACGGTATTGTGCCACGGCGTACCGGTCTGATGACCGTCGATGCGCTGCTGGCGGGCAACGGGCAGGTGTTCTGGAACGCCATTAACCACCTGATACTCCCCGCCTCGCTGCTCGGCTTTCACTCGCTGGCCTACATCAGCCGAATGACCCGCAGCTTTATGCTGGCCCAGCTGTCGCAGGAGTTCATTATTACCGCACGGGTGAAAGGGCTGACCGAGCGTCAGGTCATCTGGAACCATGCGTTTCGCAATATCCTCGTACAGCTGCTGACGGTGGTGGCGCTGGCCTACGGCGCGCTGCTGGAAGGCGCGGTACTGATTGAAACCGTCTTCTCCTGGCCGGGCTTTGGCTCCTATCTCACCGGCAGCCTGCTGCTGGGCGATATGAACGCGGTGATGGGCTGCGTGCTGCTGGTGGGGGTGATCTTCGTGATGCTCAACCTGCTCTCCGACATGCTGTATCAATTCTTTGACCCGAGGACAAAATCATGACCGTTTCTCTGGATACGCCGCTTTCCGGCGGCACGGGCGAAGGCCGCCAGCGGCTGCGGCGCACGGCGTCGCGGGCGGCCGGGTTTATTGGCAAAATGGCGCGCAATCCGCTAACGGCCATCGGCGGCGGAATTATCTTTCTGCTGCTGGTGGTGGCGATTTTCGCGCCGCTGATTGCGCCTTACAACCCGCTGGTGCAGGACCTCAACAGCGCGCTGGTCGCGCCGAACGCGCAGCACTGGTTCGGCACCGATGAGTTTGGCCGGGATATCTTTAGCCGTCTGGTGTACGGCTCGCGCATTACCCTTTACATCGTGCTGCTGGTCTCGGTGACCGTCGGTCCGCTCGGGCTGCTGCTCGGCGTCAGCGCCGGCTATTTCGGCGGCAAAGTCGATATGGTGCTGATGCGCGTCACCGATATTTTCATCTCCTTTCCGAGTCTGGTTCTGGCGCTGGCGTTCGTCGCCGCCTTAGGCCCGGGACTGGAGCACGTGGTTATCGCCATCACGCTTACCGCCTGGCCGCCGATTGCTCGCCTGGCGCGCGCCGAAACCCTCTCTCTGCGCCAGGCTGATTTTATCTCCGCCGTACGTCTGCAGGGCGCGTCATCGGCCCGCGTCCTCTGGCGGCATATCGTGCCGCTGTGTCTGCCGTCGGTGATTATCCGCATCACCATGAATATGGCGGGGATCATTCTGACAGCGGCCGGTCTGGGCTTTCTCGGCCTCGGCGCGCAGCCGCCGGAGCCGGAGTGGGGGGCGATGATCTCCAGCGGGCGCACTTACATGATGGAGTGCTGGTGGGTGGTTACGATTCCGGGGCTGGCGATTCTGATCAACAGCTTA
This sequence comes from Klebsiella sp. FDAARGOS_511, assembly GCF_003812845.1. Lineage (NCBI taxonomy): Bacteria > Pseudomonadati > Pseudomonadota > Gammaproteobacteria > Enterobacterales > Enterobacteriaceae > Klebsiella > Klebsiella sp. FDAARGOS_511. Next base: position 4,995,317 of record NZ_CP033824.1, read on the forward strand.
GCGTTCAACTTTTTAGGAGATGGCCTACGTGACATCCTCGATCCTCGCAGCGAGTAATGCTCCGCTGCTCGACGTACGCGATCTGTGCGTCGACTTTGTTAACGGCAGCGCGGTGACCCATGCCGTGCGCGGCGTCTCCTTCCAGCTGGGGCGTGAAAAGCTGGCGATTGTCGGCGAGTCCGGTTCGGGTAAGTCCACCGTTGGGCGCGCGCTGCTGCAGCTGCATCCGAAAAAAGCCCGCGTCACCGCCGCCCGGATGCAGTTTGCCGACCTCGACCTGCGGCATCTCAGCGAAGCGCAGATGCGCGACGTACGCGGTAAACGTATCTCGATGATTATGCAGGACCCGAAATATTCGCTCAATCCGGTAGTCTGCGTGGGTAAGCAAATCGCCGAGGCCTGGCTTACCCATCATCCGGGGCGTAAAGATGAGGCCAAAACAAAGGCGCTGGAGATGCTGGAGGTGGTGCGTATTCGCCAGCCGGAGCGCGTTTATCAGCTTTATCCCCATGAAATATCCGGCGGACAGGGGCAGCGCATCATGATTGCCATGATGCTGATTACCGACCCGGAGCTGGTGATCGCCGATGAACCCACTTCCGCGCTGGACGTGTCGGTGCGCCTGCAGGTGCTGGGCCTGTTGGATGACCTGGTTCAGTCGCGCGGGCTGGGGCTGATTTTTATCAGCCACGATATCAACCTGGTGCGCAGCTTCTGCGACCGCGTGCTGGTGATGTACGCCGGACGGGTGGTGGAGTCCATCGCCGCCGGCGATCTCGATAACGCCCGCCATCCCTATACGCAGGGGCTGATTAACTCGCTGCCGGATATTCGGCAGCGTCGTCCGGTTCTGCCGGTCCTGCAGCGCCAGGCCAGTTGGTTAACGGAATAAGGAGCGGATAATGATTGAAGTGAAACATCTCAACCTCGCGTTCGGCGAAGGGGAGAAGCGCAATCAGGTGCTGTACGACGTTAATTTCCACGTCAGGCCCGGCGAGATTTACGGTCTGGTGGGCGAGTCCGGCTCCGGTAAAACCACGGTGCTGAAGTGTCTGGCCGGGCTGTTTACCCACTGGCAGGGGGAGCTGGCAATCGATGGTCAGCGTTTAGGCCATGAGATTAACCGCGAGCGCTGCCGGCAGGTGCAGATGGTTTTTCAGGATCCGTACGGTTCGCTGCATCCCCGTCACACCATTGGCGACATCCTCGAGGAGCCGCTACAGATTCATCGCATTCGCGATCGCGACCGGCGGATGAATATGCTGCTGGACAAAGTGGGCCTCAATCGGGCCTTTCGCGAACGCTATCCGCACCAGCTCTCCGGCGGCCAGCGGCAGCGCGTGGCAATTGCCAGAGCGCTGATCCTTGAGCCGCAGGTGCTGCTGTTGGATGAGCCGACATCGGCGCTGGATGTGTCGGTGCAGGCCGAGATCCTCAACCTGCTGGCGGAGCTGCAGCAGGAGGCTAAGCTCACTTACCTGATGGTCACCCACGATCTCGGGGTTATTGCCCACTTATGCCAGAAAGTGGCGGTGATGCAGTATGGCAAGATCCTCGAAACTTTGACGGTGGACGCGCTGGTCAACGGTGAAGCGCAAACGGCCTATACGCAGATGCTGGTTAACGCAAGCCAGCAATATACGCGCGAAATGGCGCGGGCGGTGTCTATGTACTAGGCAACATGGCGCATTCTCTACCGGGGTATGCGCCATTTTTTAGATAAAACATTGAAGCTATATGTATTTATAGTTATAAATATCGTATATTAATGTAAAAGTGGTGTTTAGATCTAAAATGATAATATCTTTCGTGTAAATGAAATTATGTGGAACTATAATTTATATTTATGGTTTTTAATGACATAAACGACCATTTTCTGTTTAAAGTAAAAAATCATCCATTCTGTAAATTCACTTAAACCTTGTTAATAGCAAGGAAAAACTGCGCATTGTGCCTCCAGTTCCGCTGAGTAATAGAGTAAACTCGCTTGCGAAAAATCTTAAACTGTCATCTCCGTCATGGAGGATTATCGTATTTAATATACGGTATCCATGTCGCTTATCCACATGATTACCACGCTCAGGGAACAGGATGGAAAAATATACGATTAATGGAATAGTGGAATTTACTCCGCAACGTAGTGTTTTAATACTCATTGCTGACGAGACGAAAGCGGTATCATTAAATATGCCGGCCAGTCGCTGCCTGTTGCTGCTTATTCAGCAGGATGGCAAAACCGTAGCCCGTGAAACCTTCTTTGAGGAAGTGTGGATAAAGCATGGTGCTCAGGTGACCAGCAACGGTTTCTACCAGAATATTTCTCTGCTGCGCCGCGCATTTAAGGAACTGGGCGTCGAGGAAGATATTATTATAACGGTGCCGAGAGTGGGGGTCAGGCTCGAAGCGACATTAACGATGGCGGAATTTCAGCCGGATGAGGCGATAAAGACGCCGGTCGCGGAGGAACAATGCTCGCATGTTGACGAGCCTGTACATAAGGAGGTCGCTGCTGCGAGTGTGCCTGGAAAAAAGCGGTTAAGGCCGCGAAGCTCTCTTCTGTGGGGGCTTGCGGCACTGCTGAGCTGTCTGGTGGGCGGTTTTGTTGCGTGGCACACAGAATTCGACTCTTATTTGCAAACTTATGTGCCCATTAATGCTAAATTTTCGCAACAATGTCATTTTTTTGCCAATGACGATGTGGTAGATCACGTTCGGCATACGACTTTTATCAATCGTAGCAAATTTGATTGCGAAAAATATTCGTGGATTTATTTGACGCTTTATCCTGGGGAAGCCCGCGTTTCGGTGATTAGCTGTCAGCAAAAATTTAGTCAATGGCGTGATAATCAATGCCTCACCAAATATTACATTAAGGAGGTAGTCAATGCGCCGGCGTGAAATTAACTGGTTAATCACTATCGTATTTATCGGCATATTAACTGGGGTGGCAATAAAATCGTGGCAATACTGGCAGCGCAATCATTTTCAGTGTAGCGGGGAGCTGCGGTTATTTAACGCGGGTTACCAGGGCGATATTTCGTTACGCTACGTATTTGATAGCAGCCGCGGGCTGGTGATTGTTCGCGGGGAAATTACGCCGCCGCAGGGCGAGTCGTTTACCATTAATCAGAACATCTGGTTTAGCTTTACCCGCGACGGCCAGCACTACTTCCTGCGTTCGGAAACCGTCTCGGCCAGCATCGGCGAGACCGAGCAGGAGGAGCACATAAAGCGCATCCTGCCCTCGTTTTTCCTGCAGCCGCAGGTGCCGTTTTACCTGAACATCCAGCGGCTTAACGAGCGTACCCGGCTGCTGTATACCAGCCGGGCGCCGTCTTTACTTTGCGAGGCTTGATTAGCGTAACAATGGGCAGTCGGGCGGCAGTCGGCAGCGCAGCGCGGCCGGTAAGAGCTCCATCCGGAAGGTTTTGCCGGTTAGCGGTTCGCCGTCGAGGTTAAACGTCATCTCGTGGGGAGCGGTTATCTCAAACCACGATGAGACGCCGTCGATAATATTCGGTGAGTTTTCCGGATTGGCGAGGGTGCTGAACAGCGTGGGGATCAGCTCTTCGCCGGTGAAGATGCGCAGGTGCAGCAGACCGTCGTTAATTAACGCTTCCGGGCACAGCTGCTGGCCGCCTCCGGCCTGGCGTCCGTTGCCGATACCGATGACCAGCGCGTCGCCGTGCCAGTGAAAGTTCTCGCCGCGGATTTCGCAGCGGTCCGGCTTAAGCGTATCCATGCGCATCAGGCCGTGGATTAAATAAGAGACGCCGCCGAGCGCGGCCTTGAGTTTCTCCGGGGTTTCGGTCGTGATTCGGGTACCAAAGCCGCCGGTGGCCATATTAATAAAACCGGTCTTATCATTAACCCGCGCAATATCTATCGCCACGTCGCGGCCAACGATGGCCAGCTTCAAGGCGCTGGCCAGATCCTGGGGGATACCGACGCTGGTAGCGAAATCGTTCGCCGTGCCCAGCGGTAAAATTCCCAGCGCCATATCGCCATCGCGCTCAACTAGCGCCGTCGCCACCTCGTTGATGGTGCCATCGCCGCCGCCGGCAATCACCGTTTCGACATTCAGCTTCAGGGCCTCATCGATAAACCGAGCGGCATCGCCTTTTTCCCAGGTCACGCGGACATGAATATCGATTCCTTCGTCGCGTAACAGTTTAACCGCCTCTCGTAGCGACGGTTCATTGGCGCCTTTGCCATTCAGAATCAGTAAGCTGGCTGGAAACGTGGACATTATCAGGGGACCTTTGTTGCTCAGTAATGCATAAAGTGTACCGCATGAAGAAAGGGAAGGACGGGGGGAGATAAAAAATAAGCCCGCGTAAGGGAGATTACGCAGGCTAAGGAGGTGGTTCCTGGTACAGCTAGCATTTATGGGTTATGTTTTTCAGCGAAATGGATGATATCTGCTTTGAACGAAACGGTATGTGATCCGTTTCTAATATCTTTACATCGTGAAAAAATAACCCTGATTAACTAGTTACCGTGCGGGTTTCTGGTCGTCTGGCCCGCAAAATTGCGCATTAGCAGCGCATACTGCAGCGCCATATCTTCCGGAACAGGCAGCCATACCGTGTGGCCATCGCCCGGCGCGACCGGCATGATTTCGCCTTTGCCGTTTTCCATATGCTCAAGGGTAAAGTTGACGTTGCCCTGCGGGGTCATCAGCTCAAGGCTGTCGCCGACGGAAAATTTGTTTTTCACCGCCACCGCGGCCAGCTGGCCTTTGCGCTCGCCGGTAAATTCGCCGACAAACTGCTGGCGTTCGGATACGGAGTAGCCGTGCTCGTAGTTCTGGTAGTCGTCGTGGGTATGGCGGCGCAGAAAGCCTTCGGTATAGCCACGGTGGGCGAGGTTTTCCAGGGTATCCAGCAGGGAGGTGTCGAACGGTTTGCCAGCGGCAGCGTCGTCAATGGCCTTGCGGTAGACCTGAGCGGTACGGGCGCAATAGTAATGTGATTTGGTGCGGCCTTCGATTTTCAGCGAGTGGACGCCCATCTGGGTCAGGCGCTCAACATGGGCAATCGCGCGCAGATCTTTCGAGTTCATGATGTAGGTGCCGTGTTCGTCTTCGAAAGCGGTCATGTACTCGCCCGGGCGCTTGGCTTCTTCAATCATAAACACCTGGTCCGTGGGCGCGCCGATGCCCAGCGTCGGCTCGACGTTCTGCACCGGGATCGGCTCGTGCTTGTGAACGATATTGCCGACGTCGTCTTCTTTGCCCTCCTGGACGTTATACTCCCAGCGGCAGGCGTTGGTGCAGGTCCCCTGGTTTGGGTCGCGTTTGTTGATATAGCCCGAGAGCAGGCAGCGGCCGGAGTAGGCCATGCACAGCGCGCCGTGAACGAAAATTTCGATTTCCATCTCCGGCACCTGGCTACGAATTTCGGCGATCTCATCCAGCGACAGCTCGCGGGAGAGAATAACGCGGGTCAGCCCCATTTGCTGCCAGAACTTGACCGTTGCCCAGTTGACGGCGTTAGCCTGTACCGAGAGGTGAATATCCATGTCGGGAAAATTCTCGCGCACCAGCATGATTAACCCCGGATCGGACATGATCAGCGCATCGGGCCCCATTTCCACTACCGGCTTCAGATCGCGAATAAACGTTTTCAGCTTGGCGTTATGCGGTGCGATATTGACCACCACATAGAACTTTTTACCCAACGCGTGGGCTTCGTTGATGCCGAGCTGCAGATTTTCGTGATTGAATTCGTTATTACGCACGCGCAGCGAGTAGCGCGGTTGGCCCGCATAGACGGCGTCTGCGCCATAAGCGAAAGCGTAACGCATATTTTTCAGCGTTCCCGCCGGGGAAAGGAGTTCCGGTTTAAACATGATTTTCTCGTTCTGATGACAGGTCAGATTCGCCGCACCCGGTGCGGCGAGTTGGGGAGTGCCCCCACATTAAGGGCGGGCATTGTAGCGCTGCGGGAGAGGGGAGTAAACCGTCCGGTTTAATCAACGCGCAGATAGCGCCCGTCGGCCCTGACGTTCATACCAAAACCACAGTCCGCAGGGGTATCGGTACTGGCGTCGATAGCCTGCGAAGAAAACGCCAGTGAGATATTACAGTGAATAACATCCCCTTCGCGAAGCGCTACGACGGCGTGGTTGTTGTTAAGCGTAACCGTTTCAGAGAATTCCCCCATGTTGGGGCCGGCATACATTCCCATTAGACCGAAATAATAGCCTTGAAAATCAACGTAATACTGTGATGATTGTGGTAAAGGCTTCAAGGTAAGGACGTTCCAGGAGGCGCGCCCGGCATAGCGCCAGTACTCTCCCGCTGCTGAAACAGGCTGCGGCATGGCGGCCAGCTTATCTTTGATAAGCCCCAGATTGTAAACTGACTTGCTGTCGTTCGGCCTTATCATCAGCCAGGCGCGGGCTTTACGCCATTGGCCTTCGCGTATCCAGGTCAGCGCCACGTTGTTGTAGGCCGTGGCGATGGCGCTGTCATCAAGGGCACAGCTTTCGCTCCACGCAGCCTGCTGCTCGAAAGCGTTGCGCGCTTTAGAGTAGTTTTTGGCTTTATAGTACTGCTCGCCCTGGCTGGCCCAGACCGGGATTTTTGCGCAGTCGGCCTCGATCTGCTGCTCGGTGATTTCTGCTCTGGCAGCGGCGCAGAGCAGAAGAAGAGTACAGGAAAGTCCTATTTTTCCTTTTATTATCATTATTTTATACCATCCAACGTATAAGAAAATATCCATGCGCAATATAACATACTGTCAGGCCATTTCTTATCAGCGAGGGTATTCTCAGATTATGGCTTAGCCGCCAGGCCGGACTGAAGTGAGTCTGTAGCCCGGCTATGCGCAGCGCAAGCCGGGGAAAATATGGGGCAGATGGCCAATTACGCCAGCCGGCAGGCGTCGGCTTCCCAGCGGTATCCAACGCCGTACACCGCGCGGATAAACGACTGATCGGCGTCCAGCGACTCCAGCTTACGCCGCAGGTTCTTGATATGGCTGTCGATCGTTCGGTCGGTGACCACCCGGTAATCATCGTACAGATGATTCAGCAACTGTTCGCGCGAGAAGACTTTACCCGGCTCCTGGGAGAGGGTTTTCAGCAGGCGGAACTCGGCGGGGGTGAGGTCCAGCAGCTTATCGCGCCAGGAGGCCTGGAAGCGCCCCTCGTCAACAATCAGCGGGCTTTCCGCATCCAGCGCCTGCAGATCGCGCTGCGGTTTGCAGCGGCGAAGAATGGTCTTGACCCTGGCCACCACCTCGCGTGGGCTGTAGGGCTTACAGATATAATCATCGGCGCCGATCTCTAACCCCAGCAGGCGGTCGATCTCTTCGATTTTGGCGGTCACCATCACCACCGGAACCTCAGAAAAACGGCGGATTTCCCGACACAGGGTCAGGCCATCGGTGCCGGGCAGCATCAGATCCAGCAGGATCAGATGCGGCGGCGTCTGGCGAACGTACGGGAGAACCCGATCGCCGTGATTAATCAGCGTCGGCGCATAGCCCGCCGCCTGAAGATAATCGATCAGCAGCTGACCCAGCTTGGGCTCATCTTCCACGATAAGAATGCGTGGCGTGTTTTCATCAACAGGTAATTCAGTCATACGTCTCTCGATAAATGACGTTCCAGAGGTAGTTCTACTTTAATGCTAACCCCGCCCAAAGGCGAATGGCCGGCACGCAAAGTGCCGCCGTGGGCCGCGACGATGTTAAGGCAAATCGCCAGCCCTAAACCAGAGCCGCCGCTGGCACGATTGCGTGACCCTTCAGTACGGTAAAAACGCTCAACCAGCCGCTCCAGCTGTTCATCGGTGACGCCGGGGGCGCTATCGGCGAAATCGAGAATCAGCCTATCGCCGCTCTGGCTGGCGCTAATCTGCAGGCCGCCGCCGCTATCGGTATAGCGCAGGCTGTTTTCCAGCAGGTTATTAAAAAGCTGCATCAGGCGATCCCGGTCGCCGAAAACCGTCGCGCTTTCCGGCAGCGAAACGCCGATCGACAGCCCGCGACTGGCGAAGCGTTCGCGAAACGCGCCGGCGGCGACCTCCAGCAGGTTGATGATATCCACCTCGCTTTTCTGGTAGGAGAGGGCGCCTTCATCGGACATCGACAGCTGGTGCAAATCATCGACCAGTTTGGTGAGGGTGGCGACCTCCGCCTGCAGGGAGGCGATGGAATCCGGGGTGAATTTCCTGATCCCATCCTGAATCGCCTCCAGCTCGCCGCGCAGCACCGCCAGCGGCGTGCGCAGCTCGTGGGAGATATCGGCCATCAGGTCCCGGCGCATCTGCTGGTTGCGCTCAAGGGTGCTGGCTAACTGGTTAAAATCTTTGGCCAGACGCCCCAGCTCATCGCTGCTGGTGGCGGCAACGCGAGTGGAGAAATCCCCGGCCGCCAGACGGTGCGTCCCCTCAACCAGCCTTTTGACCGGCGCGAGCAGGCCGCGCGCCAGCGGGAAAGTGGCCAACGCCGCCAGCAACGTGGCGAGGGCGACAATCAGCCAGCTGGTGCGCTTTTGCTGGCGGTCGAAGTTGATATCGGTGTTGCGCGTCAGGCGTTCAACCGGCGAGGCGATAACCGCGCCAACCTCAACGCCGTCGACCATAATACTGCGCCGGGTCCCGTCCTGCGGCACGCGCTCGCGCGGACCCACCAGTACGCGCCCTTTTTGATCGACCACCCAGAACATGGTACGCCAGCCGTGGGGAGGCATATCGGGGCCGGGACCGCGATCGCCACGATCGCCGCGTGGACCGTCGAGCGGCCGGTCCGGCGCGGCACCCGGCGGCATCTCTTCGGGGCCGGTGCCACCGTGCGGCTCATCCCTCGGTCCATGACCCATACCGCGGCCCGGCGGCGAGCGGTCGTCGTTGTCGCGTTCAAAGGTTCTCAGCAACTGAAAAATAAAACGGTCGTTGTTGCGCAGGAACGTCCAGCTGCCGTGCTGGGCATACTGCTCGCTCAGGGCATCGCCGAGCATCGTCAGCCGCTGTTCATTGCCGCGCTTGATATAGTCGATAAATCCGCGTTCAAAGCTGATGCGCACCGCCCAGTGCATGCTGATCAACAGCACGATGCAGGTGGTAAGAATCGCGATAAACAGCTTGCCAGTAATGCCGGGACGCCAGAACGTCAAGACTCACTCCTTTTACGGCGACGAATCACGGTATTGACCGTGGTATCGTCCGGTACGCGGGCAAAAATCAGCGCGGGCAGCGCGATAACCACCGCCATGCTTAAGTAGGTATAGAGAAAAACCTGGTGCGTGGTCGCCGCATCGGCGCTGATATGCTGTTGGCCGTAGAGACCCAGCAGCATGCCGGCGATGGTCACGCCGATACTCATCGACAGTTGCATGACCATCGACAGCAGGCTGTTGCCGCTGCTGGCCAGATCGTCAGGCAGGTCTTTCAGGGTCAGCGTATTCATAGAAGAAAAGCGGCTGGCGTTGATCATCCCCTGCATAAACAGCACCACCGGCAGCAGCCAGTACCAGCCCGCGAGGGCGACGGCCATAAACAGCAGACTGACCAGCGCGAGGCCGATAGTCGAGGCCACCAGCACCCGACGGTAGCCGAAGCGGTTGACCACCTGGACTACGATGCGCTTCATCCCCATGCTGCCGAGCACCATCGGGATCATCATCAGACCGGCGTGGAACGGCGTGAAGCCGAGGCCGATCTGTAAAAACACCGGGGTCATAAACGGCAGCATACCGCTGCCGATACGCCCGGCGAAGCTGCCGCCAAGGCCGAGCGAAAAGGTGCGGTTGTTGAATAGCTTAAGGCTAAACAGCGCATTGCGGTTGCCGCGCGCGTGCCACAAATAGTAGAGAATGGACGCCACGCCGACCGCCACCAGCCCCGCCAGCCACAGGGGTGAGATCCCGAGCCCTTTGCTGCCGTCCAGCGCCAGGGTCAGCGTCGCCATACCGGCGGCCAGCAAAACAAAGCCGAAGAGATCGAAGCGGCGGGTTTGCAGGGTGTAGTTGGGCATCAGGCACAACGTGGCGATGGCGCCGACAATGCCGACCGGAATGTTGATCAGAAAGATCCAGTGCCACGAGGCGTACTCCACCAGCATTCCGCCGAGAGCCGGGCCGAGCAGCGGGCCCACCTGGCCGGGTAGGGTGACGAAGGTCATCGCCGCCATATATTGGCTGCGCGGGACGATTTTCATCACCGTCAGGCGGCCCACGGGAACCATCATCGCGCCGCCGACGCCCTGCAGCACGCGGGCGAGTATTAACCCATCGAGGGTGGCGGCCTGGGCGCAGAACAGGGAGCCAGCGGTAAACAGCACGATGGCGCAGAAAAAGATATTGCGTACCCCAACGCGGTCCGCCAGCCAACCGCTGGCGGGCAGCATCACCGCAACCGTCAGGACATAGGAGACGATAACCATATGCATATGCAGCGGGCTCTCCCCGAGGCTTTTCGCCATCGAGGGGAGAGCGGTGTTAACGATAGTGGTATCCAGCGCCTGCATAAAGAAGCCGAAGGCCACTATCCATAGCTGCCAGCGCACGCTGGAGGGGAGGTCTGTCATGTTATTCGCTTACCGGTTGATGGACTTTACGCGAAAAACGCAGCCGCAGACGGTCGAAGAACAGATAGACCACCGGCGTGGTGTACAGGGTCAACAGCTGACTCATCACCAGACCGCCGACAATAGTAATCCCCAGCGGCTGGCGCAGCTCGGAGCCGTCGCCGCCGGAGAGCACCAGCGGCAGCGCGCCGAACAGCGCCGCCAGGGTGGTCATCATTATCGGCCGGAAGCGCAGCAGACAGGCCTGGAAGATCGCCTCTTCCGGCGGCAGGTTGCCGTTGCGTTGCGCCTCAAGGGCGAAATCGACCATCATGATGGCGTTTTTCTTCACGATGCCAATTAATAGCATAATCCCGATAAGCGCGATTAGGCTGAACGGGGCATCGAAAAGCTCCAGCGCCAGCAGCGCGCCGACGCCGGCGGACGGAATGGTCGACAGAATAGTCAGCGGATGAACGTAGCTCTCATAGAGGATCCCCAGCACAATATAGACCGTGGCGATGGCCGCCAGTATCAGGATCACCTGCGAGTTCATGGTTTGCTGAAACACCTGCGCGGTCCCGGCGAACGACCCGCGGACGCTGGACGGCACGCCAATCTGGGTCATCGCCCGGTTGATGGCGTCGCTGGCTTCCGACAGCGACTTGCCGGTAGGCAGGTTAAAGGAGATGGTCGATGCCGCCGACAGCCCCTGGTGGTTCACCGACAGCGGCGCGTTGGCCGGCTGCCATTTAGCGAAATAGGCAAGCGGAATCGGCTTGTCTTCGCTGTTGATCACAAACATCTTATCGAGGGCGCTGACGTCCTGGGTGTAGGCCGGGTCGACCTGCATCACCACTTTATACTGGTTCAGCGGCTGGTAGATGGTAGAGATCTGCCGTTGGCCGAAGGCGTTGTTCAGCAGATTGTTGGCGTCCTGCACGCTGATGCCGAGCCGCGACATGGTATCGCGATCGTAGATCAGGTCCATCTCCGCGCCGTTATTCTGACTGTCGGAGTTAACGTCCGCCAGCTCCGGCAGCGCCGCCAGCGTTTTGCGGATTTTCGGCTCCCATTCCCGCAGCGCCGCGAGGTCGTCCGACAGCAGCGTATACTGGTAGCTGGCGTTGGCCTGACGGCCGCCGACGCGGATATCCTGTACCGCCATCAGGAACAGGTTGGCCCCCGGCTCCTTCGCCAGCTTTTTGCGCAGCCGATCGATAATCTGTTGCGCCGTCTCATGGCGCTCATCGCGCGGCTTGAGGGTGATAAACATCATCCCGCTGTTGACCCGCGAGCCGCCGGTAAAACCGGTGACGTTGTCTACCGCCGGATCTTCACGAATGATCTTCATAAAGTCCTCCAGCTTGCCGCGCATCGCCTGGAACGAGATGCTCTGGTCCGCCTGGATACCGCCCATCAGCACCCCGGTGTCCTGCTCGGGGAAGAAGGTTTTGGGTATCGAGATATAGAGCCAGACGCTTAGCGCGATGGTGCCGAGCAGCACCAGGCCGGTTAAGCGGCTGTGCTTCAGCACCCACTTCAGCGACTTACCGTAACCGCCCTGAATCGCCACCAGCAGGCGGCCAAAACCACGCTTGCGCGTCGGCTCGTGGGGCTTGCCGCTTTTCAGCAGCCAGCCGCACATCATCGGCGTCAGGGTCAGGGAGACCGCCAGCGAGATGCCGATCGCCACCGACAGAGTGACGGCGAACTCGCGCAGCAGCCTTCCCGGCAGGCCGCCCATCAGCAGCAGCGGCAGGAACACCGCCACCAGCGACAGGCTCATCGACAGGACGGTAAAGCCGACTTCCCGGCTCCCCTGCAGCGCGGCCTGCAGCGGCTTCATGCCGGCTTCGAGATGACGGGAAATATTCTCCAGCACCACGATGGCGTCATCGACCACGAAGCCGATGGCGATAGTCAGCGCCATCAGCGACAGGTTATTGAGGCTGAAGCCGCACAGGTACATGGCGGCGAAGGTGCCGATCAGCGATACCGGAACGGCCACCGCCGGGATCAGCGTCGCGCGGCCCGAGCGCAGGAACAGGAAGACCACGAGGATCACCAGCGCCACCGAAATCACCAGCGTTTGCTCGACTTCCTCCAGCGAGGCGCGGATGGTCGGCGAACGGTCCTGGGCGATTTGCAGATCGACAGAGGCCGGGATGGTGCGCTGCAGCTCCGGCAGGCGGGCGCGAATACTGTCCACCGTCTCAATGATATTGGCTTCCGGCAGCTTGCGGATCATCAGCAAAATCGCCGGTTTGGCGTTGGTCATCCCGGCGTTGCGCACGTCCTGCACCGAGTCGGTGACGTTGGCGACGTCGGCGAGGCGCACCGCCGCGCCGTTATTGTAGTGCACGATCAGCGGCTGGTATTCGGCGGCGGTCTTCAGCTCGTCGTTGGTCGCGACCTGCCAGCGGTGGGTTGCGTCTTCCAGCGCCCCCTGCGGTCTACGCACGTTGGCGTTGCTGATGGCGGTTCGCACCGCGTCCAGCGACACGCCCTGGTTAAACAGCGCCTGCGGGTTGAGGTCGACGCGTACCGCGGGCAGCGAACTGCCGCCGACGTCAACGTCGCCGACGCCGTCAATCTGGGCAATGGTCTGCGCCAGCTGGGTAGAGGCGAAGTCGTACAGCTCACCCTGGGACCAGGTATCCGAGGTGAGGGTGAGGATCATGATCGGCGCGTCGGACGGGTTGGCTTTGCGGTAGGTCGGACGGCTCGGCATGCCGCTCGGCAGCAGGCTTTGCGCGGCGTTAATCGCCGCCTGCACGTCACGGGCCGCGCCGTTGATGTCGCGGTCAAAGTTGAACTCGAGAATGATTCGCGTACTGCCGAGCGAGCTGGAGGAGGTCATCTCATTGACCCCGGCAATCCGCCCCAAAGAGCGCTCCAGCGGGGTCGCCACCGACGAGGCCATGGTCTCCGGCGACGCGCCGGGCAGCGAGGCGCTGATCATGATCACCGGGAAATCCACCTGCGGCAGCGGCGCCACCGGCAGCAGGCGGAAGCCGAGGATGCCGCACAGCGTAATGGCGAGCGAAAGCAGAATCGTCGCCACCGGACGATAAATGAAGAGGGCGAAAAACTTCACTTACGCCTCCTCCTCACGCCGCGGGAAGCGGCTCTTCATATACAGCGACAGGCGGTCGAACAGCAGATAGATAACCGGCGTGGTGAACAGCGTCAGCACCTGGCTGAGCATCAGGCCGCCGACCATGCCAATCCCCAGCGGTCGCCGCAGCTCCGCGCCGACGCCGGTACTGAGCATCAGCGGCAGCGCGCCGAGCAGGGCGGCGAGGGTGGTCATCAGGATCGGACGAAAACGCAGCAGACAGGCCTGATAAATCGCCTCGCGCGGCGGCATACCCTGTTCGCGTTCGGCGGCCAGCGCGAAGTCGATCATCATGATGGCGTTTTTCTTGACGATGCCGATCAGCAGGATGATGCCGATAATGGCGATAACGTCCAGCTCGCTCCCGGCCAGCCATAGCGCCAGCAGCGCGCCGACGCCGGCCGTCGGCAGGGTGGAGAGAATGGTGATCGGATGAATAAAGCTCTCATACAGCACGCCGAGGACGATATACATCGCCACCACCGCGGCGACCACCAGCCAGACGGTACTGCCGAGCGCCGACTGGAAGGCCAGCGAGCTGCCCTGGAACTGGGTGCGGATATCGCTCGGGAATTCCAGCGCCTGCTCGGCGCTAAGAATCGCCTCGACCGCATCGCCCAGCGAATAGTTGTCCGGGACGTTAAACGAAATGGTGGTGACCGGGAACTGATCGAGGTGGTTAATCGATAGCGGAGCAAAACGCTGTTCGACTTTGGCGATCGTGGTGAGCGGCACGATCCCGCCGTCGCTGCTGGTGAGGCGGATATTGTCCAGCGCCGCCAGCCCCGGCGTGGCTTGGGTATCATGCTCCAGCACTACGCGGTACTGGTTCGCCTGGGTATAGATGGTGGAAATCAGACGTTGCCCAAAGGCGTTATACAGGGCGTTATCGACGTCCGCCATGCTGATGCCGAGACGGCTGGCGCTGTCGCGATCAACGTTGATATACGCCGCCAGGCCCTTATCCTGCCAGTCGCTGCTGACGTCGGAGAGCTGCGGCAGCGCCTGCAGCCGGGCCAGCAGCTGCGGGACCCAGTTGCTGAGCGCGTCCAGCGAGTTCGCCTGCAGGGTGAACTGGTACTGGGTGCGGCTGACGGTGGTGTCAATGGTCAGATCCTGGGTCGGCTGGAGATAGAGCTCGACGCCGGGGATGCCGCTCACCGCGTTCTGCAGACGGCCAATCACCGTCTGTACCCGATCGTCGCGTTCATCGAGCGGCTTGAGGTTAATCTGCAGGCGGGCGCTGTTCAGCGCCGGGTTGGTGCCGTCGACGCCGACGTAGGAGGTCAGGCTTTCCACCGCCGGATCTTGAAGTATCGCCGCTGACACCTGCTGCTGGCGCTCGGCCATATTGGCGAACGACGCGGACTGCGGCGCCTGTAGCGTGCCCTGGATAATGCCGTTGTCCTGAATCGGGAAGAAGCCTTTCGGAATAAATACCCACAGTATAATTGACAGCGCCAGGGTGCTGAGGGCCACGCTCAGGGTCAGCCACGGATGATTCAGCACCCGGCTCAGCCAGCGGCCATAGACGGCGATCACCCGCTCAAAAAAGCGTTCGCTGGCGCGCGAGAAGCGATTCTGCTTGCGCAGCGATTCATGGCTGAGCATGCGTGCGCACATCATCGGCGTGAGGGTCAGCGACACCACCGCGGAAATCAGAATCGCCACCGCCAGGGTGATGGCGAATTCGCGGAACAGACGACCCACGATATCGCCCATAAACAGCAGCGGGATCAGCACCGCAATCAGCGAGAAAGTCAGGGAGATAATGGTAAAGCCGATCTCCCCGGCCCCTTTCAGGGCGGCGGCCAGCGGCTTTTCGCCTTTCTCGATATAGCGGGAGATGTTTTCAATCACCACGATGGCGTCATCGACCACAAAGCCGGTGGCGATGGTCAGGGCCATCAGCGTCAGGTTGTTAATCGAGAAATCGAGAAACACCATTACCGCGAAAGTGCCGACCAGCGATAGCGGCACGGCGATGCCGGGAATAATTGTCGCCGGGACGTTGCGCAGAAAGACGTAAATAATCATCACCACCAGGGCGATGGCCAGCATGAGTTCAAACTGGGTATCGCTGACCGACGCGCGGATATTGGTGGTGCGGTCGGAAAGCACCTGCACTTTAACCGATTTCGGCAGGCTTTCGGTGAGCTGCGGCAGCATCTGGCGGATGCTGTCGGCGGTCGAGATAATATTCGCCCCCGGCTGGCGCTGGACGTTCATGACGATCGCCCGCTGATTGTTGGCCCATGCCCCGAGCCAGCTGTTTTCCGCGCCCTGTTCCACGGTGGCGACGTCGCCGAGGCGAATCGGCGCGCCGTTCTGGTACGCGATAATCAGGCGGCGGTAATCCTCCGCCGACTGCATCTGATCGTTGGCGGAGAGGGTGACCGCCCGCGACGGGCCGTCGAGGCTACCCTTCGCCGAATTGACGTTAGCGCTGGTAATCGCGGTGCGCACCGTTTCGCTGGTCAAGCCGAGGGCGGCGATCGCCTGGGCGTTGAGCTTGACGCGTACCGCCGGGCGCTGCCCGCCCGCCAGAGTCACCAGCCCGACGCCGGAAACCTGGGAGATTTTCTGCGCCACGCGGGTCTCGACCATATCTTCGACCTGGGTCATCGGCACGGCGGAAGAGGTGACCGCGAGGGTCATAATCGGCGGATCGGCGGGGTTCACTTTGCTGTAGACCGGCGGGTTAGGCAGATCCGAAGGCAGCAGGTTGGTGGCGGCGTTGATGGCCGCCTGCACTTCCTGCTCAGCGACGTCCAGCGGTAGCGTGAGCTGGAACTGGAGCGTGACCACCGACGCGCCGCCGGAGCTCTGGGAAGACATCTGCTTAAGGCCGGACATCTGGCCAAACTGCCGCTCCAGCGGGGCGGTCACCGACGAGGTCATCACGTCCGGGCTGGCGCCGGGATAGAGGGTCACCACCTGAATCGTTGGGTAGTCCACTTCCGGCAGCGCCGAAACCGGTAGGAAACGATAGCCGATAATCCCGGCCAGCATAATGGCCACCATTAACAGCGTGGTGGCGACCGGGCGCATGATAAACAGACGGGATGGGCCGCCCGTACTGCTCGGCGGTAACACTTGCATCAGGAGCGCGCTCCTTTTTTACCGTATTCGCGGCTGGTGGCGTTCGCCGGCTCGGCGGCGGTAGCCGCATCCTGGGCTTCCACCACTTCAACCTTCGCGCCTTCGGTCAGACGGTCGATACCGTCGGTCACCACGCGATCGCCGGCGGAAAGCCCGGCGTTAATCACCACTTTCAGGCTGTCCTGAATACCCGGCGTGACGGTGTGCTTGCTGACTTTGTTCTCATCGTTCAGAACCCAGACAAAATGACCTTCGTTACCCATTTGCAGCGCGGCGGTTGGGATCACCACCGCGTTCTGCTCGGTATCGACCAGCATCCTGGCGTTGACGAACTGATTCGGGAACAGGGCATCGTCCTGGTTAGTAAAGCGCGCTTTCAGCTTGATGGTGCCGGTGGTGACGTCAATCTGATTATCGAGGCTCAGCAGTGAGCCTTCGCTGATTTTCTGTTTATTGGTGCGGTCCCAGGCTTCGACGACCAGCTTTTTCCCCGCTTTTTGCGCCTGTACCACCGTGGCGATTTGGTTTTCCGGCAGCGTAAACACGACGTCGATCGGGTGGGTTTGCGTCAGCACCACGATCCCGGTGGTATCGCCGCTGGAGATTTGGTTGCCGATATCCACCTGCTTTAAGCCGACCCGGCCGTCGATCGGCGCGGTGATGCGGCTCCAGTTCAGCTGCAGCTGGGCGCTGGCGACGGCGGCTTCGTCCGCTTTGATCGTGCCCTGGGTTTCGCTGACCAGCGACTGCTGGGTATCCAGCTCCTGACGGGAAACCAGATTGGTTTTCACCAGCTGCTGGTAGCGCGCCAGATCGCGGCGGGCATTGGCCAGGGTAGCCCGATCTTTCGCCAGCTGGCCTTCGGCCTGGGCGAGGGCGACTTTAAACTGGCTGGGGTCGATTTCCGCGAGCAGATCGCCCGCTTTAACCTGCTGGCCCTCGGTAAAATGGATGGCCAGAAGCTGACCGTCGACGCGGCTGCGAACGGTGACGGTATTCGCCGCCGTTACCGTACCGAGACCAGAAAGATAGCGGGGCACCGCTTCGCTGGTGGCGGTTGCCGCCTGCACCGGCGCGAGGGCGGCGCCAAAACGGCCAGGACGCCCGCCGCCGGGCCCCGGACCTGCCGACGTTGCCGACGGCGTGCTTGCCGCTTCGCGACCCTGCCAAAACCAGTACGCGGCACCCGCGATGATTGCCACCACCAGCACGGCTGCCCAACGGCTTTTATTGCTACCTTTCATTAATTTGCGATCTCATCCTGAAACGTTTCACGGAATGATACTAGTTTAGCCAGCGAACGCCGCTTAAAAATGGAGGAATTATGAAAAGACTGTCCAGATATGTCTGTAAAAAAGGCTTTTCGCTGAGCCGTTTACGGTGAATATTTACGCGCAATTTACGCTTAGTCATTTTCCGCTGCCGGCCTGGCGAACAGGGATGCTTATTACCCTCATTCGGCGCTTTCAGGGTGCCAACAGCGGAATACGTCGAACCTGAACTGATATACAGCGTGAATAAGCGGCCCGGGGAAGTGATTCAGCCTGATTGGCGGCGGCATCTGATTAATAATCAAATTCACTCACCGTTTTGCCTTAACAATGCGACCAATACCAGAGGGTTCTTTATGCATTTTACCCAGGCTATCGCCCGCCTACCGGCCGCCACCTGCGGCGCGGGACAAACTACCGCCCAGCTGGGCGCGCCGGATATCGCCACGACCAGCCACCAGTTTCTCGCCTATGTGGAAACCCTACTGCAGCTTGGCCTGAAGGTCACGGTCCTGCCCCCGGCGGCAGATTATCCTGATGCGCACTTTGTTGAAGATACCGCCGTGGTCATGCCGGAACTGGCGGTGATTACCCATCCGGGCGCGCCGAGCCGTCAGGGCGAAGTCGGTACTATTGCGCCGGTGCTGGCGGGTTTCCGTCCGCTGGTGCGGATGAGCGAGCGCGGGCATATGGACGGCGGCGACGTGCTGCTGGTGGACAAACAGTTTTTTATCGGCCTGACGGCGCGCACCGATGAGCAGGGGATCCGCGAGTTTGCCGCCGCCGTTGAGCCGCACGGCTATCAGGTCGCGGCGATCGAAGTCAGCGCCGGTCTGCATCTGAAATCAATCGTCAACTACGTTGGCCGCAATACGCTGCTGCTGACGGAAGGCTACGTTAACCATCCGGCGTTTAGCGGTTTCAACAGCATCGTCATCCCGGAAGAGGAGGCCTACGCCGGAAATACGCTGTGGATTAACGATACCTTAATTACGCCGCAGGGCTATCCCCATACCCTCGGTGAAATCAGCAAGCTGGGAATGCCTATCGTGCAGCTCGACACCAGCGAATTTAAGAAAATGGATGGCGGCCTGACCTGCCTCTCACTGCGTTTTTAATCATCGCGCCAACACCGGGGAATCAAAATGAAAATACGCCTTGCCGCATTACTGGCCTGTATGGCGCTGAGCGCGCCGCTGGCCGCCCAGCAGTTTGACACCATCAGCTTTGGCGTCGATGGCGGCTATCCGCCTTTTGACGTGCTGGCGCCCAGCGGCGAAATCACCGGCTTTGATATTGATATCGCTAACGCGCTGTGCACCGAGCTAAAAGCCAAATGCGTTTTCGTGAAGCAGCCCTTTGAGAGCATGATCGCCGCCCTCAACGCGCATAAGTTCGATGCCATTATCGCCTCGCTCAATATTACCGATGAACGTAAAAAGGAAGTGGATTTCACCGACCGCTACTACCGCAGCGCGGCGCAACTGGTGGCGCGCAAAGGCAGCCCGCTACTGCCGGATGCCGCCAGCCTGAAAGGCAAAACCGTCGGCGTCCAGACGGGCTCCACCCATGAAGCGTTTGCGAAGGCCAACTGGGCCAACCACGGCGTGAAAATTGTCGGTTACGCTAACCAGGATAATGTCTATCTCGACCTGCTCTCCGGGCGCATCGACGCCGCGTTGCAGGATAATATCCAGGCGGCGACCGGCTTTATCGATACGCCGCGCGGGCAGAAATTCGCCTTTGCCGGCCCGGTTATCCAGGATGGCGGGATCTCCTCCGACGTCGGGATTGCGGTCAATAAGGACAATCCGGCGCTGCGCGATGCGCTGAACGGGGCCATTAAGGCAATCCGCGCCGACGGAACCTATGACGCCATTCAGAAAAAATACTTTAGCTTTGATATTTATGGCAAATAAGTCGTAAAGGTACGGGCGTGGGCGCTGGCCTGCGCCCCTTTACGACCTCCGCGGAAGGCTGAATATGGTCGCAGACTATTTACCCCTGTTGTTACGCGGCGCGGCGCTTTCGCTGTGCGTGATGCTCTCTTCATTACTGGTCGCTCTGCTGCTGGGGCTGATTAACTCGCTGATTAAGCTCTTCGGCCCGCCGTGGCTGCGCCTGTTTTCCACCGCCTACACTACGCTGGTACGCGGGATCCCGGAGCTGGTAATTATGCTGCTGCTGTTTTTCGGCGGCGAGATGCTGGTTAACCTGCTGCTGGGTCTGGTGGGGCTGGGGCCGGTACGCTTCAATACTTTTATCTCCGGCGTGCTGGCGATTGGTTTTGTTTTCGGCGCCTATTACACCGAGACTTTTCGCGGCGCGTTTCTGACTGTCGATAGCGGGCAAACCGAAGCCGCGCAGGCCTACGGGATGCGACCCTGGACGGTGTTCCGCCGGGTGATGCTGCCACAGATGCTGAGCTTCGCGATCCCGGGCATCAACAACAACTGGCTGGGGCTGATGAAAGCGTCGGCGCTGGTGTCGATCCTCGGCCTTGAGGATATGGTCTGGCTGGCCGAACAGGCCGGGCGCGCCACGCAAAAGCCGTTCCTCTTCTACTTTCTGGTCTCGCTGATTTACATGGTGATTACCGCGCTCTCCAGTTGGCTGTTCAGCCGCCTGGCGAAGCGTTACGCGCTGCGCTCTTCCACGGCGGGGGCGGCCTTATGAATCTGCAAACCTTTATCGATGCGATCCCGAGCTTTTTGTGGAGCGACGGCAACGGCGCCGCCAGCGGACTGGCGGTCACGGCGGAGCTGTTTTTACTCTCCATCGTTCCCGGGATGGCGCTGGCGATAGCGATGGCGGTGGGGCAGGTGTACGGCCCGCGCGGGCTGGCGCTACCCATTCGCGCGTTTACATATTTTTTTCGCAGCACGCCGCTCTATCTCCAACTGATGCTGATTTACTACGGCCTGTCGCAGTTCGATATCGTACAGACGGGCTGGATGAACGACCAGCCGTTCTGGCTGCTGTTTCGCGATGCGACCTTCTGCGCCACCCTGGCGCTGGTGCTCAACACTGCCGCGTACGTCGCGGAGCTGCTGGCGGGGATGATGGTGACTTTCCCGCGCCAGGAGTGGGTCGCCGGAGAAGCCTACGGGATGGGGAAATGGCAGATTATTCGCCGTCTGGTTCTGCCCGCGACCTTGAGGCGCGGGATCCCGGCGCTGAATAATGAAATGGTCTTTTTGCTGCACGCCACGTCGCTGGCCAGCACCGTGACCCTGCTGGATATTACCGGCGTGGCCCGCGCGTTCTACGCCATGACCTATTCGCCGTTTATTCCGTTTCTGATGGCCGCGGCGCTGTATCTGCTCTGCACCTTTTTGCTGATTTTCACCTTCGCGCGCGCCGAGCGGCGCTGGCTGGCGTTTATCCGTCGCGGCTAGTCAGGATCGCTTAATGGCCTGCAGTTCGGTGAGGGTGACGATTTTATCAACGTGAAACTTTTTACTGGTCAGCCAGCTATCCGCCAGCTGGCAGTAGTGCGCCATGCTGCGACAGCCGATACGCACCAGAAAGTCGAAGCTGCCGCTGACCAGCCAGCAGTCCAGCACTTCGGGCGTCTGGCGCATCTCCTGTTCAAACACCGGCTGCGATCGCCCGTGGTCGGCCAGCGCGATTTGCGCCTGCACCACAAACGCGTGCTCCGGCTCGGGCAGTTCTACAATGGCGCTGTAGCCGCGAATAATGCCGTCGCGCTCGAGGCTGCGCACCCGTTCCAGGCACGGACGGGCGGTAAGGTTTACCTGCTCCGAGAGCTTTTGATAAGAAATGCGGCCATCCCGGCGCAGGATTTCAAGGATCTTGTGATCGATACGGTCAAGCCGGATTTTCTTTTCCACAACCAGGACGTCCAATGAAAATTAAACACTATACATTACCTGAACATGCACTCGGTGGGCAGCGGCAATTAAGCCATTTTCATTTCGGCGCGCCCGGCACAGGAGAGAAGGTCTATCTGCAGGCGGGGCTGCACGCCGATGAAATTCCGGGCATGCTGGTTCTGCATTATCTTAAAAGATTACTCAGCCAGGCGGAACGGCGCGGCGAGCTGCGCGGCGAAATCATTCTCGTACCGGTGGCTAACCCGCCGGGGCTGGCCCAGGTGCTGCTCAGCGGCGGCGTAGGTCGTTTCGATCTGGCGAGCGGGCGTAATTTTAACCGCGACTTCCCCGATCTGGCTGCCCTGGCGCAGCCCTATCTGCGTCCGCCATCGCCCGGCTCGCGCCGCGAGTATCTGCAGCAGGTGCGCGCAGCGATGCGGGATGCGCTGGCGGCGCTGCCCGTCGTCAGCGAAGTTCAGGCCCTGCGCCATCATCTGCTGGGCCTCGCCTGCGATGCCGATCTGGTGCTCGATCTGCACTGCGATGACCAGGCGATTTTACATCTCTACGCTGACCCGGCCTGGCAACGCGAGGCGAAGGTTCTGGCGGCTTTTCTCGGCGTCGGCGCGGTACTGCTGTCGCAGGAGAGCGGCGGTCATTCCTTTGATGAGGCCTGCGGCCTGCCGTGGCAGCGCCTGACGGCGCTTGATTCATTGCAGTCGCAGCAGCAGCCCGGCTGTATGGCGGTGACCGTCGAACTGCGCGGCCAGCAGGAGGTGGATCACGCCACCGCTTGCGACGATGCCGAACGTCTTTATCGCTACCTGCAGTACCGCGGCGTACTGGCCGGCTCGAGGCCTGAGATTCCGCAGCAGGAAACGGTAATGCTGCCGTTTGCCGCTGGGGAGATTGTTACCGCCCCGGCCACCGGCATCCTGGTGCTGTTAAAACAGCCCGGCGAGTGGGTCAGCGCCGACGATGTGGTTGCGGAAATCATCGATCCGCTGACCGATATGGTCAAAGCGGTCCGCCCGACATCGGGCGGGCTGATTTATGCCAGCCGTCGGGCGCCGTTTGTCACCCTGGGGGCCGAAGTGATGAAAATCGCCGGCGAGCGGCCGTTCAGCGGCGGAGGCGGGCTGGCGCTGTAAGCGGCTTTTCGTTTATCGCGCGGGTTAAAAAGTCGTTCACTGTCTTCATGCACAGCTCGCGTTCTTCGACGTGCGGCATATGGCTTGAGGCTTCGAAAATGACCCACTCCGCGTCGGGGATGTGGTCCATAAAGGGTTGTACCACCTCCGGGGTGGCTTCATCGTAGCGCCCCGAAATCAGCAGGACCGGAACCGTAATGCGCGCGAGGCGGTCGATAATCGTCCACGCTTTCATGCTGCCGATGACGTGAAATTCGGTTGGGCCATTCATGGCGTGATAAACCGTCGGATCGGCATCCATGGCATCGAAGGTACGCCGCACTTCCGCCGGCCAGGGATCGAGCCGACAGACGTGGCGTTGATAAAATACCTGGCTTGCCGCCTTATATTCCGCGCTGTCCAGCGTTCCCGCCGCCTCATGGGCCAGCAGCGTCTGCTGGACGTCGGCGGGAAGCTGCGCCCGCAGCCTGGCCGCTCCCTGTAGCCACAGCGCCATCGATGCCGGGGAATTGGCGATAATCAGCGCCTTTAACCCCTTTGGCCGCGTCACGGCGTGCTCCGCGCCGAGCATACCTCCCCACGATTGGCCGAGCAGGGCGTAATTATCGGCAATATTGAGATGCTGCAGCAGGTTAGCCAGTTCGTCGAGGAACAGCGCCGGTTGCCAGAAGTCGGCGGGCTGCTGCGGGAGATGGGTTGAGCGCCCGTTGCCTAACTGATCGTAGTGGATCACCGCCCGCCCGCTGAGGGCGATATCGCGGAACGCATCAACATAATCATGCGTGCACCCCGGCCCGCCGTGGGCGATGACCAGCGGCGTGAGCCCGCTATCGATATCGCCGCAAACGCGAAACCAGGTTTGATAGCGCCGAAACGGGGCGTAACCTTCGCTGATGGTATACATGAATCATCTTTACCCTGCTAAGTGGACCGGCTTTCAGGGTAAAGGGTGACAACCGCGGCTGAACACTAGCAAAAATGCTAGTTCTTAGCTGTCGAGCAGACGGTAGTGCAGGGCGCGGACTACCGCCTGTACGCGGTTGCTGGCGCCGAGCTTTTTGGCTGCGGTATTAAGATGCAGCGTCACCGTCGCCACCGAGCGGTGCAGCTTGCGGGCGATCTCTTTGGCGGTAAGTCCTTCGGCGGACCACGCCAGGCATTCGCGCTCGCGGTTGCTTAGCTTCACATGACGGCAGGTAAGCAGGGTGCTGTCGAACAGCGGAAACGCCGACTCCTGAAACTGGTGGGCGAGCAGCATCAGCTGCGCCAGGGTGGCGCTGATTTCCCGTTCCTGACGCTGGCCGGTATGGATGCCGGTGAGAGTGACGAAACTGCCGTTGGGGAGATGCAGGGGAACCGTCGCCCCGCAGGGCATATTATGTTCGCGCATATAGTCGGTGACCGCGGTGGCGTGATTGTTCAACCTCCCGCGCAGCATGCTGTTGTCCGGTCGTTGATAGGACCAGACAAAAGGCGCGCAGCTTTCTAGCGCGCAGTGCTGCACCGGATCAACCTGGTAATATCCGCGCTCGCACCATAGCTGGCGCATATCTTCCGGCACATTGCACGTTTTCAGCAGCGAAGGCGTAATCAGCTCCCCTTCCAGAGAACGCGGGACCGGCGTGTAGTCGTAAATGACCGCGTCAAATCCTAACTTCCGGGTGGCGTGAAAAAGTCCGCTGAATGCCTCATCCAGGCTGGCCGCCCGCGCGCTGCCGGGGCGTTCAAATTCCAGTCGCATATAACCCCCTTCATCTAAAACGAGACCTGCGACGGGCACGATTTGTGCAAATCCGTCAATAGTTAGCGCAAAAGGCATGCAATTCCGGTGCCGCACCGGCGCCGCGCAAAACTAGTATTTTTGCTAACTGTTCAGCCTCCGGCGTTGCCGTTAGCGTTAACGCAACGCCAGAACCGCGCTATTGACGATGAGGAGTACACCATGTGGAGCGAAATAGCGCCCGATCAGTGCCATAACATTGCGGTGGAGGGATATAACGTCGTGGCCTATCAGTTTGGCGACGGCGAGGAGACCGTTCTCTGCCTCAACGGCGGGCCGGGGCTGCCCTGCGATTATCTGCGCGAAGCCCACTCCTGCCTGAAGCTTCACGGTTATCGGGTGATCGCGTTTGACCAGTTGGGTACCGGCAAGTCCGATCGGCCGGATGATGCCAGCCTGTGGACGATGGCGCGCTACGTGCGTGAAGTGGAGACCGTGCGTCAGGCACTGGGGCTCGGTAAGGTGCATCTGCTTGGTCACTCGTGGGGCGGATGGCTGGCGATTGAAGTGGCGTTGCACCATCCTGGCGCAATTCGCTCGCTGATTCTGGAAAACACCGTCGCTGATATGCCGCATCTGGTGCAGGAGCTAAACCGTCTGCGCGGGGCGCTGGGGCCAGAAACCGTCGCGATGATGCAGCGCTACGAAGCGCTCGGCTGGTTGGATCATCCGGCCTATCAGGCGGCGATTACTCTGCTGAATTATCGCCACGTGTGCCGTCTTGACGTCTGGCCAGAGCCGGTTATCCGCTCGCTTGGGGACTGGAATATGGGGCCGTATACCACCATGCAGGGGCCGAACGAATTCCTCTATACCGGCAATTTGAAAAACTGGAACCGCAGCGCTGAACTGGCGTCAATCCGCGCGCCCTGTCTGATCACCAGCGGCCAGCACGATGAACTGACGCCCGCCTGCGCCCTGAAAATGAAGCAGGGGCTGGCGAACGCCGAAATAGCCATTTTTGCCAACAGCAGCCATATGCCGTTTTACGAAGAGCCGCAGGCTTACTACCCGGTGCTGCTCGATTTTCTGGCGCGCCAGCGCGACGCGGGAGGCTGTTGATGCACCGTTACCGCTTTTTGCTTCTTCGCCCGCTACAGCTGCTGCCGGTTCTGCTGGGTATCAGCCTGATCACCTTCATGATGGTGCGCGCCATCCCAGGCGATCCGGCGCGTATTCTGCTCGGGGTGCGCAGCACGCCGGCGGCGCTGGCCCGCATCCGCGCGCAGTTTGGCCTTGATGAACCGCTGTGGGTTCAGTACGGCTATTTTCTGCGCAATCTGCTGCAGGGCGAGCTGGGTAAGTCAATTGTTTACCGGGTCGATACCCTGAAGCTGATTACTTCGCGTCTGGAACCGACGCTATGGCTGGTGCTCGGCAGCGTTCTGCTGGCAATAGCGTTGACGGTACCGCTGGCGGCGATAGCCGCCCGCCAGCGCGGGCGCCTCGCCGATAGGCTGATCCGTCTGTTTACGACCGCCGGGCTCGGGTTTCCGGCGTTCTGGCTCGGTATCATGTTGATTCTGCTGTTCAGTATCGTGCTCGGCTGGTTTCCGGTCTCCGGCTACGGCAGCGATTTTTTAGACCAGCTGCACCATATGGTTCTGCCGTGCCTGACCGTGGCGCTGGCGCTGTCGGCGGTATTGATTCGCAACCTGCGCGCCAGCCTGCTGATGGAGATGAATAGCGACTATGTGGTGGCGGCCCGGGCGCGGGGGCAGCAGGAAAGACGTATCTTCTGGCGGCACGTGCTGCCGAACTCTCTGGTGCCGACCATCAATCTGCTGGCGGTGAATATTGGCTGGCTCATCGGCAGTACGGTGGTGATCGAAAGCGTGTTTGCCATCCCTGGCGTCGGACAGCTGTTGGTTAAAGCGATTTTTAGCCGCGACTACATGGTGGTACAGGGCGTGGTGATGGTCTTTGCTCTCGCGACCGTAGCGGTCAGCCTGCTGGCGGATATTCTTACCGTGGCCCTCGACCCGAGGATAAAACTATGAAGGCGATAGCGACGTTTTCCCGCCTGCGTCAACGGGCTATCCCGCGTCAGCAGGCGCTCTGTGCCGGACTGGCGATCGTCGGGCTATGGCTGCTGGTCGCCTGTCTGGCGCCGTGGATCGCGCCGTTCGATCCGATTGCCCAGGACGCCTCTTCCAGCCTGCTGTCGCCGGGCGGCGCGCATCTCTTCGGTACCGACAACTTTGGCCGCGACGTTTTTTCCCGCGTGCTGTGGGGAGCGCGGGTCGATCTACAAATCTGCCTGCTGGGGGTGCTGTTCCCCTTTATGCTCGGCACCGCGCTGGGGGCGCTTGCCGGCTATTCTGGCGGCGTGGTCGATGCGCTGGTGATGCGGGTTATTGATATCGTGCTGGCCTTTCCGTTTCTGGTGCTGATGCTGGCAATCATCGCCATTCTCGGGCCGGGGCTGAGCAGCTTTTACATCGCGATGGCGATGGTGGGCTGGGTCTCCTACGCCCGGCTGGTGCGCGCTCAGGTACTGACGCTGAAACAGCGCGATTTTATTCTGGCGGCCCGCAGTCTGGGCTACGGCCATCTGCGGATTTTGTTCCGCCATCTGCTGCCGAACGCGCTAACCGGAGCGATCGTTTTTTCGATGTCCGACTGCGTACTGGTGCTGCTGAACGGAGCTGCGGTGAGCTATCTCGGGCTCGGCGTGCAGCCGCCAACCGCCGAATGGGGCGTTATGGTGGCCGAAGGGCAGAGCTTTATCACTACCGCATGGTGGATAACCACCTTTCCTGGGCTCGCCATCGTGCTGCTGGCGATGGGCTTTAGCCTGCTGGCCGATGGGCTCGGCGACAAGTTAGGAGGACGGGGATGAGTTTGCTGAAGGTGAATCGCCTGACGGTTACGCGCGGCGAGGATATCGCGCTGGTCGATAACGTCTCATTCGCGCTTGAAGCCGGGGAGATGCTGGGGCTGGTTGGCGAAAGCGGGTCGGGAAAAACCGTGACCTGCCGGGCGCTGATGCGCCTGCTGCCGGGGGACGGACTGCGGATTAGCGGCGGTGAGGTTGTGCTCGACGGCCGGGATATTTTGCCCCTCAGCGAAGGGCAAATGTCGGCGGTGCGCGGGCGGGAAATCGGTATGATTTTCCAGAACCCGACCAGCCATCTCAATCCGGTGATGACCATTGGGGAGCAGATCGCGGAAAGCCGGCGCCTCCATTTTTCGGCAAACCGCCGTCAGGCGCGGGAGGATGCGCTGGCCCTGCTGCGCCAGGTCGGCATCCCGGACCCGCAGAATCGGCTCAATAGCTATCCGCACGAATTTTCCGGCGGGATGCGCCAGAGGGCGATGATCGCCGTCGCCCTCGCGCCGGAACCGAGGCTGCTGATTGCCGACGAACCGACGACCGCGCTGGACGTCACCGTGCAGATGCAGATTTTGCGCCTGCTCAGCGACCTGCGTGCCGAGCTGGGGCTGGCGGTCATTATGATCACCCACGATCTCGGGGTGGTGGCGCAAACCTGCGACCGGATCGCGGTGATGTACGGCGGCAGGCTCTGCGAGGTGGGCGACAAACGCGAAGTGCTCGCCGGGCCGCTGCACCCTTATACCCGCGGACTTATTGATTGTCAGCCGGCCAGCGAAGGCGGACGGGGGAGGCTGACGATCATCGACGGCCAGCCGCCGAGCGCCGACCACTTTCCATCAGGCTGTCGCTTTCATCCGCGCTGCCGCCGCGCCGATGAAGCGTGCCTGCAGCAGCCGCCGCTGCATTACGGACAGGATCGCCATAGCCACGCGGTGGCTTGTCATCACCGGTTACCCACGCTGACCCGGCAGGAGGGATAATGGTTAACGCTCACTGGCCGCTGCTTGAGGCCGATAATCTTTGCGTCACCTTCCCGGTATCGGGCGGTCTTTGGCAGCCGAAGCGGGTCGTGCACGCGGTGAACCAGGTCACGATGCAGATCTTTCCTGGCGAAACGCTCGGTCTGGTCGGCGAGTCCGGCAGCGGCAAGAGCACGCTTGGCCGAGCGCTGTTACAGCTTGAACGGGTAGCCGATGGCGAGGTGCGGTTCGAGGGGCAGCGTATTACCCATGGCTTAACCAGCGATATCGCCCGTCTGCGCCAGCAAAGCGCGATGATTTTCCAGGATCCCTTTGCCTCGTTAAACCCCCGGCAGACCGTGGGAGAGAGCATCGCCGAGGTGCTGCGCGTGCATCAAAAAGTGCCCCGCGGGCAGGAGGCGCTGCGGGTAGCAGAACTGCTCACCCTGGTCGGCCTGCGTCCGCAGCAGGCCAGCGCGAAACCAGCCCAGCTTAGCGGCGGCCAGTGCCAGCGCGTCGGTATTGCCAGAGCGCTGGCCATGGAGCCGCGACTGATCGTGGCCGATGAGTGCGTCGCGGCGCTGGACGTCTCTATTCAGGGACAGATCGTCAACCTGCTGATGGAGCTGCGGGAGAAGATGGGGCTGGCGATTCTGTTTATCGCCCACGATCTGGCGATTGTGCGGCGGCTCTGCGATCGGGTGGCGGTAATGTACCTTGGGCGGATTGTGGAGGAGGGGCCGGCAGAGGCGGTCTTCACCCGTCCGCTGCATCCTTATACCGCCGCGCTGGTCTCGGCGATCCCGGAAATCGACCCGGATAAACCCCTACCGAAGAATTTGCTGGGGGGCGAGCCGCCCAGCCCCGTTGCCGTTCCACAAGGCTGTGCATTTCATCCGCGCTGCCCTTATGCGCAGGTGCAGTGCCGCACCGGCGCACCACCACCAACCCGGCAGATTGCCGACCGCGCTTATGCCTGCGTGCTCAACCTCGCGGGTGATGAGACCGTTTTTCCTTTAACAGGGGGATCTTTTGATGAAGCACAGGCAAGTTAAGTTACTGGCGGCGAGCGTTTTTCTGGCGCTTAGCGTGGTGAGCGAAATGGCCCAGGCGGCGGGGGTATTGACCATTGGCCGCCGGGAGGACAGCACCACGTTTGACCCGATAAAATCGGCGCAAAACGCGGATAACTGGGTCTTTTCCAACGTTTTTGACCCGCTGGTGCGGGTAGATAAGAGCGGGACGAAGCTGGAGCCGGGCGTGGCTGAGAGCTGGACGATTTCTCCGGATGGCAAGGTCTACACTTTTAAAATTCGCGACACGACCTTCTCTGACGGCACACCGCTGACCGCCAGCGATGCGGCGTTTAGCTTAATTCGTATCCGCGATGATGAAGGCTCGCTGTGGCGCGACTCCTATAGCATTATTGCCAAAGCGGAAGCCCCGGACCCGCGCACGCTGGTAGTGACGCTGAAATCGCCGTCAGCGCCGTTCTTGTCGCAGCTTGCCCTGCCGAACGCCTCGGTGATTTCGCAGAAGGCGATGAAAGCGGAAGGCGAAGAGGCGTTTGCCGAAAAAACCGTGGGCTCCGGCGCGTTTAGCGTGAAAGAGTGGCTGCGCGGGGAAAAGATCGTGCTGGTGAAGAACCCGCACTTCTGGCAGGCGAAAAACGTTAGCCTCGATGGCGTGGAGTGGTTAACCATTCCGGACGATAATACCCGCATGCTGAAGGTGCAGGCCGGCGAGCTCGACGCCGCGCTGACCGTGCCTTTCTCGCGCATTGCATCGTTACAAAAGGATGCCAATCTGAAGGTGGAGCTGGACCCCTCCACGCGCGAGGACCATCTGCTGATCAACCATTCTCACGGCGCGCTGGGCAAGGTAGAGGTGCGCCAGGCGCTGGACTTCGCGATTGATAAAGACGCGATCGTGAAGACCGTGACCTTTGGCTACGGCCAGGTGGCCAACTCCTATATTCCCGCCGGGGCGCTTTACCACTATCAGGATAATCTTCGTCGGCCTTACGATCCGCAGAAGGCCAAAGCGATGCTAAAAGCGGCGGGCGCTGCCGATCTGAAGCTGAACTACGTGGTCAACGCCGGGGATGAAGTCGATGAGCAGATTGCCATTTTGCTGCAACAGCAGCTGGCGAAAGCCGGGGTGACGGTGAATTTGCAAAAAGTCGACCCGAGCCAGAGCTGGGATATGCTGGTGGCCGGAGAGTACGATATTTCGGTGATGTACTGGACCAACGATATTCTCGACCCCGATCAGAAAACCACTTTCGTGCTTGGTCACGATGCCAATATGAACTATATGACTCGCTATCATAACGAGCAGGTAAAAGCGCTGGTGGCTGCCGCGCGCGTCGAAATGGACGGTAAAAAGCGCGAGCAGATGTATATCGACCTGCAAAAAATGGCTAAGGCCGACGTGAACTGGGTTGACCTCTACTACAGCCCGTACCGTAACGTCAGCCGCAAAAATATCGATGGTTTTTATCAGAATCCGCTGGGACGTTTCTTCCTGGAGGATACCGTAAAACGCTAATGCCTCTTTGCGCCGGTTGGTCTCTGACGCCGGCGCCTTTTTCATCTTACCGGCGGCACGACGCGGTTTGATGCATATCAACCAGTACATTAACTTTTACTATAAAAACTAAAAAAGAGTTGTAACCCCGCCTGCTTTTATTCAATTTATGTGGTGAATGTTTAATGTATTTCAATAATTAAAATATATATACATTAAAAAACAACACGTTAAATAAATCAGGGGTTAATTTTTGTGGCAAGTGCAAACAAACTCACGCTGTTCATCGTCATCTTCATGCTACTGGGGATCCTCTCCGGTGCGGCCATCCACGCTTACGCCGGGCAAACGACCATAACCGCATGGTCGGAAAACATTACGCTGCTGACCGATGTGTTCCTGCGCCTGATT
Organism: Klebsiella sp. FDAARGOS_511; assembly: GCF_003812845.1. Lineage (NCBI taxonomy): Bacteria > Pseudomonadati > Pseudomonadota > Gammaproteobacteria > Enterobacterales > Enterobacteriaceae > Klebsiella > Klebsiella sp. FDAARGOS_511. The sequence continues at coordinate 5,026,833 of NZ_CP033824.1, forward strand.
AAAATGGTGATTGCGCCGTTAGTCTTCAGTACCCTGACGGTCGGTATTATGCGCCTTGGTGAAACGGCGACCATTGGCCGGGTCGGCGGTAAAGCCATGGTGTGGTTTATTACCTCGTCAATTCTCTCCATTCTGGTCGGGCTGGTGATCGTTACCCTCGAGCATCCCGGCGCCGGCCTGAACCTGGCGATCCCGAAAGAATCCGTGGATACCGGGCTGGCGGTGAGCGGGATGAGCCTGAAAGGCTTTCTGACCCATACCATCCCAACCAGCATTACCGAAGCGATGGCCAGCAACGAGATTCTGCAAATCGTGGTGTTCTCAATGTTCTTCGGTATCGCCGGGGCGTCGCTGGGAGAGAAATTCAATGCCCCGCTGGTGGCGGCGCTCAACGTGGTTTCCCACATTATGCTGAAGGTGACCGGGTACGTGATGTACGTCGCGCCGCTGGCGATTTTCGCCGCTATCTCTTCGGTTATCGCCTCGCAGGGGCTGGGGATCCTGCTTAACTATGCCTCGTTTATCGGCGGATACTATGTCGCGATCCTGCTGACCAGCGCGGTGCTGCTGGCGGTAGGGTATATGGTGCTCAAGAAAGAGGTTTTTCGCCTGCTGAATATGCTGAAAGACCCGGTGCTGGTGGCGTTCACCACCAGCAGTTCCGAAGCGGCCTATCCGAAGACCCTGGAGCGCCTGGTGGAATTTGGCTGCTCGCGAAATATCGCATCGTTTGTGCTGCCCATCGGCTACTCCTTTAACCTGGTCGGCTCAATGGTGTACTGCTCTTTTGCCGCCATGTTTATCGCTCAGGCCTATAATGTTCAGCTGAGCTTTAGCGAAATTACCGTGATGATGCTGACGCTGATGCTGGCCTCGAAAGGGATTGCCGGGGTACCGCGTTCGGCGCTGGTGGTGCTGGCCGCCACCATCCCGAGCTTCAATATTCCGGTGGCGGGTATTTTGCTGCTGATGGGCATTGACCATTTCCTCGATATGGGGCGCTCAGCGATTAACGTGCTGGGTAACGGGATTGCGACGGCGATGCTGTCAAAAAATGAAGGTCAACTGCAGGAAGAGGTCCCGGAGGCTGAAGTCGCGCCTCAGCAGGCCGAAGCCTGATCGTCGCGCGCCCTCTCTGACGGGGGCGCGTTCCGCAGTGAAAAAGAGGCCCCTAACAGGCACGCAAGGGGCAATGTGACGAAGTAACAGATTCCTCGATAAAGACGTTGTTCTTATTATATAAAAATACGCTCCGGTATTTTTACATTGAGGAACCGGGTAATGGTACCCGCAGCCTGTTACCCCTGCGTAGATGTTTTTGAGGTTACCGATCTTTTTCGGAATCCCGTCGCTGACAAGCCGTCAAATTCCTAATTTTAACGTCCAGAATGCGCTCACCGGCGGGCGCGGGCGCGAGCTTACCAGCGCTCTTTTAACAAGTTAATGAACTGGAAAAAGTCATGATTGTTATTAAGACTGTATTTTTCCATGATTTTGCTTTTGTGCCAGGTGATGGTTTTAGGGGTGACTTTGTTGAGGGCAGAAATTTTAATGATATCAAAGCCATCGATGATGCCGGTGGCGACGGCAGCCTGCGATTTGGAGAGCATTTTATGCGGGCAATGGGTGCAGACGAGCGTGGAGTCGCTTCTCTGCGCGTCGGGAGGAATTTCGCTCCTTTTTAGCTCCTGGGCAATAATTTCGAACATTTTATCGATATTGACCGATTTGATAGAGACAAAGATAACGCCCTTGAGACAGTTAACGATCAGCTCTTTTTCCGGTAACTTGTCATAGCTGTGCAGGATAATCACCGAACTATTTTGTTTACGGTTCTTTATGCTGGTATTGCACAGATAGATTTCGCCGGGGAGAACTTCAGCGATGATGATATCTTTATCTAAAAAATCATTATGCTTATAAGAAAAAGCGACTTTGAGATTACCGCTGCGGCTGATGAGCTCATTGACGACGGAAACCAATGATTCTCTGAGAAAGGTATTTCTGGTGTTGATTGCGATGTTTACTTTTTTCATGGCGTTATTTCCCTGATATATCAACATAACGCCATGTTGTGATCAATCCTCCGGGCGTATGCGGTGATTGTTGCTATGCAGATTTCGTTATTATTAATGTGGCTTTAGTTATTTTCTGCGCGTAGAGTTCTTTGCTGAAAATGGAAATTTCTGTTTTCGCCTGTCGCGGATATACGACACCAGACTATAAACAGAAACGCAAAGGCAAAATATGCACAGTAATAAGGCTAACCATGTTTGCATGGCCATAATTGAGATCCTTTAACTTAATTTTTGGTTTTAAAAATGTACCTCACAGGCACGCGAATATTTTTATACTCTTCGTTAAACCGTGCTCGCGATGCGCGAACGAAAAGCGCCTGACAAACGGCCTGCATTCGGCTTGTGCTAAATTCAGCAATAGCCTGTTAGCTCAGCCGCTGTGGGTCAAAACGCTCACGACACCCTGTCAATGTAAGAAAATTCTTAATGTGCTGTCAGTCTCATTTCTCTCAATCCTCTCAAAAACTGAAAAAAATTAACAAGAAACACCAGGCTGAAAACATACTAGTCATCACACCGGGCGGATGGCGGAACAATAGCCGGCAGCGCCGCCGCTGCCGGCTGGGAAAAGGTCAAGAGAGAAACGCCAGCCCTTTGCCAAAAATCGCGCGAATCGGCAGGGTGATGCCCTGCAGGCGGGCCTTGTGCCGCAGGCGGCTGATCACCACGTCGATGCGGTGCAGTTCCGGTTCGCCCTCATCGGTAAACAGAGAAGTGTGCAGGTCAACTTTGCTGCACACTTCATTGCGGTTACGCATTAAGACTTCCAGCAGCCGGTACTCTTGCTGTGTTAGCGGCAGGATCCGCCCCGATGGCGCCACCAGGCGCTCGCTCTGGAGTATCCAGTGGGAAGGGGCTGACCGCTCCGCTAATGGCGCCGGATTGACGCTTTCCGCCGGTTGTTGCTGGCGAAGCCGGGAGCCCAGCGCGTGGATGCTCTCCGCGAGGTCGGAAAAGTTGACCGGCTTGATGAGATAGAGGTCGGCGCCGGCGTTTAAGGCCTGGAGCCGATCCTGCTCATGCCCTCTGGCGGTAATGACGACCAGGCCGAACTGGCCAATCTCGTGCAGATAGTCCAGCACGCTAAACCCGTCTTCGCCCGGCAGGCCAATATCGATAAGTACGATATCAACCGGATCGCGATGCAGCTGCCGCCAGAAGGCCTCGGCGCTGCCGACGCCCCAGGCGTCGAAGCCGCGATGGCGCAGAAAAGCCAGCAGCTCGTCGAGTAGATCTGCGCTATCTTCGATGATAGCTACGCGTAATGTCATGGTTTGTCCTTCTGCTGTCCCGTCAGCGGGAGAGTGAGCGCAAATTCGCATCCGGCTGAGCTATTTTCTGCCAGCCATAGGTCCCCGCCGTGGGCCTGGATGATTTGTCGGGCGACGTACAGCCCAAGGCCGGTCCCGGCCGGCGTTGTAGTGTGAGTTTCGCCGCGTCGATAGCGCTCGTAAATATGCTCGACCTGTTCCGGCGGGATGCCGGGACCGCGATCGCCAATGCGTAATTCAACGTGCTTTTCCTGCTGATAAATCTCGACTCTTATCTCCCCGGCTGCGGCATATTTAACCGCGTTATCGAGCAGGTTGGCGATCGCAATACACAGCAGCCCGCTATCAATAAACAGCACCGGTGAAGGGGATTGCGGGCCGACAGTTTGCCCCTCAAGGGTGACATTCAAATAATGATTAAGCGAAAGATCTACGACGGTCGCCGCCATATGGATGACCGGCAGCAGTTCGGCATCCTGCTTGTCGGCGTGCAGGTCTCGGGAGGAGAGGCGGGCGTCGGCCAGGCAGTTATCGGTGAGCTGCACCAGGCGGGTTGTCGCGCGCTGCATGCGATCGAGGCGCAAGCTCTGGGTGACGGTTGCGGGACTCAGGCGCAGATTTTCCAGCGCGGCCTGGAGGATCGCCAGCGGCGTTCTGAACTCATGCGCCACCATTCCCATAAACTGGCGCTGGTGGAAGCTGGCCTCGCGTTCAATCTGTAGCTCCCGCGCCAGCTGCTGCTTGCGCACCAGGGTACGGTTTTCCGCCCGCACCCGCAGCACCGCAATGATCAGGACGGTGACGATGTGGATAATCAGCGCGTACTGCCAGGTGGAATAAACCATGTTATGAAACGGAATGACGCCGTGGATAGAGAGCAGCGCCAGCCCGGCGGAGACCACGTATACCGGCGGCAGCAGCCCCAACAACAGGGTATTGATATCAACCGCTTTGCGCCGCCACAGCATCCATGAGGTGATCAACAGAATTGGCGCGGCGATGAAGAATATCCCCGCTTCAATCTGCATTGCCTGGCCGTAAAACCCTAGCGGGATACTGATTTGCAGAACAATGTTTAAGGCGATCGCCGCCAGCAGCAGTTGATACAGCCGTGGCATGTTTTTCTTCAAATCGAAAACTTCGCTATGTAACCACAGCGCGGTGGCGTAGCTCACCAGCGACAGGCAGCTAATCATGTAATCCTGCACCGGCAGTAGGGCGTCGCCAAAGAGCCATTCCGGGTAGCCATGAAGGGCCGCGACGAGCGGATAGTTGAGCGAGAACAGGCAGATCCCCCACAGCAGGCGTCGGCGCAGCGCGACGGCAAGCCACAGGGCGATACCGCTGGCAATCACCGCCAGGCCAAAATAGAAACTCCAGAAGGCGGTATCGAGGGTGGCCGAACGTACGAACTCCTGCGGTGACGAGAGCGTCGCCAGCAGGATCAGGGTGCTGGTGCTCTGGAGACGGAAGACCATCTCGTAGCCAGCCGCCGTGGGCGGGGGCGGTAAAATTAGCACGCTTTCGCGGTAGTCGAGATCGTTATCGCGGGCAGAAGCGTGGTCGCCAAACTCTTTTTGTTTCCAGGGGGCATCGCTAGCGTAGGGGCGATAAAAAACGGTCAAGCGATCGACAAACGACGGACCGAGCTGCAGCCAGCGCTGTTCGCCAGCAAACCAGTCCGCCGGGAGCGAAGTGCGTAGCCAGTAGGTCTTTGACGAATAGCCGAACGACGGGATAAGCGGCGCCGTTTTTAGCGCCTCCTCTGGCAGCGAAAGAAAGGCGTCGAGGGACATTGTATCGCTGGCGTCGGCGTACCAGTAGACCGGGATATCGATACCCAACTGCCGGACTTCCGCGCGCGCCGGCGCCCACCACAGCAGGGAAATGATGACGCCGCACATTGCCCAGAAATACGCGCTGTGGCTCCTGCGAATAAGATCAAAAAAAGCGCACAAACGATACAATCACGCCCCCTTATGGCATGGATTAATAAATCAGTACGGTAAAAATGAACAGGGACTCTGCTACTGGCACAGATAACCCTCCGCCATTCGGCAAATATACGTGTAGGGCTGGACAACGCAGCATTCTGCTGGTGCCGAAGATATTATTCCAGCGTTATCTACATGCCGGAGAACTGGCCAGACCTGCTGTAAGAAAATTCTTAATAAAAGTTAACGTATGGGGGAGTTGGATAATAAGCAAGCGGAAAGTTCAGTCGCGACATACGGTTTTATGATGTTATGCCATGAATTCACGCGATAGTTATATAAAAATTGACAATAAATTATTTAAGCAGCGCATATAAAACCAGATAGTTATATTAAACGTTAATTACCGTTGTTATTGATGGCCGGATAAAGGCGGCGCATTGCCCGCATCGTCGAATGAGGTTAGGTACGGTTCGAAGGATTGCTGACGGCAGGGGATAACAATGATTAGCATGGTGTTAACATTCCTGGCCGCTGTTTTAAAGCGATTGATGTTAACTAATTGAAATAAAAAGGATTGATTGTTTATTATTTGTCGTAAATGTTAACAGCAGATGCAAAAGCCAAAAATACCCGTATAATCATTGTCCCTTTTCCTGTCTTAAGTTTAAGCTGGAGGCACAATGGAGCTCAGTCGCAGGCAGTTCTTTCGCATCTGCGCGGGTGGTATGGCAGGGACGACCGTAGCATCGCTTGGTTTTCTTCCCTCGTTTTCCGCTCACGCAGAGACGCGTCAATATAAACTCTTAAAAGCTAAAGAAACCCGTAATAACTGCACCTACTGTTCAGTCGGCTGCGGGATCCTCATGTACAGCTTCGGAGATAACGCCAAAAACGTGCGTGAACGCATTTATCACGTCGAAGGCGACCCCGATCATCCCGTGAGCCGCGGGTCGCTGTGCCCAAAAGGCGCAGGCGTACTGGACTATATTCACAGCGATAACCGATTACGCTATCCGGAGTACCGCGCGCCGGGCTCGGATAAGTGGACGCGTATAAGCTGGGATGAGGCCATCGATCGTATCGCGCGATTGATGAAAGATGACCGCGACGCCAACTTTATCGAAAAGAATGCCCAGGGCGTCACCGTCAACCGCTGGACCTCAACCAGCATGCTGTGCTCTTCGGCGGCGAGTAATGAAACCGGGATCCTTGACGGTAAATTTACCCGCGCGCTGGGGATGGTATCGATTGACTGCCAGGCGCGCCTTTGCCACGGCCCGACGGTATCGGCGCTGGCGCCAACCTTTGGTCGTGGGGCGATGACCAACAACTGGGTGGATATTAAAAACGCCAATGTGGTGCTGATTATGGGCGGCAACGCGGCGGAAGCGCATCCGGTAGGGTTCAAATGGGTTATCGAAGCCAAAATTAAAAATAATGCGACCGTTATCGTCGTTGATCCGCGCTTTAACCGCAGCGCGGCGGTGGCTGACCTGTACGCGCCCATTCGCGCCGGCTCCGACAGCGCTTTCCTGCTCGGCGCGATCCGCTATCTGATCGAACACGATCGGATACAGCATGAGTACGTGCGTCACTACACCAACGCCAGCATGATCGTGCGGGAAGATTATGATTTCGACGAGGGGCTGTTTAGCGGCTTTGATCCGCAGAAGCGTCAGTACGATAAAGTCAGCTGGAACTATGAACTCGACGCTAACGGCTACGCCAGGCGCGATGATACGTGGAACCATCCGCGCTGCGTCTGGAATCTATTGAAACAGCACGTTGAGCGCTATACGCCGGAACTTGTCAACCGCCTGTGCGGCACCTCTTTACACGATTTTCAGCGCATTTGCGAACTGTTAGCCAGCACCAGTGCTGCGAATCGAACCGCGACAATCCTGTATGCCCTCGGTTGGACCCATCACACCACCGGAGCGCAAACTATCCGCGCGGCCGCGATGCTACAGCTGCTGTTGGGCAATATCGGCATGGCCGGCGGCGGCGTAAACGCGCTGCGCGGGCACTCCAATATTCAGGGCTATACCGACCTGGGACTGCTTTCGACCAATCTGCCGGGATATATGCCGCTACCGTCGGAAAAACAGGTTGATTATCAGAGCTATATTTCACAAATCACCCCCGCGGCGCTGGGCGTGAACGAAGTGAATTACTGGCAAAATACGCCGAAGTTTTTCGTCAGCATGATGAAAAGCTTCTGGGGCGATGCCGCAACCGCGGAAAACAGCTGGGGCTATGACTGGCTGCCGAAATGGGATCGTTTATACGATGTCATGACCCAGGCCGAGCTGATGGCCCAGGGCAAAATCAACGGCTACGTGGTGCAGGGATTTAACCCGCTGGCGGCGTTCCCGGATAAAAACAAATCCGCCCGCGCGCTGGCGAAGCTTAAATATCTGGTGGTGATCGATCCGCTGGTGACCGAGTCGTCGAATTTCTGGCAGAACCACGGCGAAATGAACGACGTGCGTCCTGCAGATATCCAGACCGAAGTCTTCCGCCTCCCGTCCTCCTGCTTCGCCGAAGAGAACGGTTCGATCGCTAATTCGGGCCGCTGGCTGCAGTGGCACTGGGCGGCGGCCGAACCGCCGGGCGAAGCGCTCCACGATGGCAAAATTCTCGGTCGCCTGTTTATGCGCCTGCGCGATCTGTATCGGCAAGAGGGCGGCGCAAACCCGGCGCCGGTGCTGAATATGTCCTGGGATTATCACGATCCCCTCGACCCGCAGCCGGAAGAGGTCGCCAGGGAGGCCAACGGCAAGGCGCTGCGCGATATCGTTGACGAGCAGGGCCGGGTGGTTATCAAAAAAGGCCAGCAGCTGAGCAGCTTCGCGCAGCTAAAAGATGACGGTTCAACCAGCAGCTACTGCTGGGTTTATTGCGGCTGCTGGACCGAGCAGGGCAATCAGATGGCGAACCGCGATAATAGCGACCCGTATGGTTTAGGCTGTACACCCGGCTGGGCATGGTCCTGGCCGGCGAACCGCCGCATCCTCTACAACCGCGCCTCCGCGGACCCGGCGGGTAAACCGTGGGATCCGCAGCGCTCGCTGCTGAACTGGGACGGCAAACGCTGGACCGGTATGGACGTCGCCGACTATAGCCAGGCGGCGCCGGGCACCAACGTCGGGCCGTTTATCATGAATCCGGAAGGCGTGGCGCGCCTGTTCTCGCTGGACAAACTAAACGATGGCCCGTTCCCGGAACACTATGAGCCTGTCGAATCGCCGATTGGCACTAACCCGCTGCACCCGAAAGTGGTCTCCAGCCCGGTAGCGCGCATCTTTCACGATGACCTGGCGAATATGGGCAAGGCGGATGAGTTCCCCTACGTGGCGACAACCTACTCGATCACAGAACTGTTCCGTCACTGGACCAAGCATGCGCGGCTGAACGCCATCGTTCAGCCCGAGCAGTTTGTTGAAATTGGCGAGGCGTTGGCGAAGGAGAAGGGCATCGTCGCGGGGGACACGGTAAAAGTGATGTCGAAGCGCGGGTTTATTAAAGCCAAAGCGGTAGTGACTAAGCGAATACAGGCGCTGACTATTGATGGCCGTACGGTGAATACCATCGGTATTCCGTGCCACTGGGGTTTTGAGGGGGCGACGCGGAAAGGATTCCTGGCCAATACGCTGACGCCATCGGTGGGGGACGCGAACTCGCAGACGCCTGAATATAAAGCTTTCCTCGTGAACGTGGAAAAGGTGGATACCCAATAGATTTCAGGTTGCAGGAAGGCGGTGACGCCGTGAATGCCGGGAGCGTAGAAACGCTACGTGACCGGGATGAATAAGGAAATCAACGAACCTGCAAACTGAAAGATGAAGGGTAAACGGAGACCAATTATGGCTTATCAATCTCAGGACATTATCCGTCGTTCCGCGACTAACGGCTTCACCCCCGCGCCCCGCGCGCGGGACCACCAGGAAGAGGTGGCGAAGCTTATCGACGTCACCACCTGTATCGGCTGTAAAGCCTGCCAGGTGGCCTGTTCCGAGTGGAACGACATCCGGGATGAAGTCGGTCACAACGTCGGGGTATACGATAACCCCGCCGACCTGACCGCCAAATCCTGGACCGTGATGCGCTTCTCGGAAGTGGAGCAGAACGACAAACTGGAGTGGCTCATCCGTAAGGATGGCTGTATGCACTGCGCCGACCCGGGCTGCCTGAAGGCCTGCCCGGCGGAAGGGGCGATCATTCAGTACGCCAACGGCATCGTCGACTTCCAGTCCGAGCAGTGCATCGGCTGTGGTTACTGCATCGCCGGCTGCCCGTTCAACGTGCCGCGCCTGAATCCGGAAGACAACCGCGTCTACAAATGCACGCTGTGCGTCGACCGGGTTAACGTTGGCCAGGAGCCGGCGTGCGTGAAAACCTGCCCGACCGGCGCTATCCACTTTGGCTCCAAAGAGGAGATGAAAACGCTGGCGGACGAGCGCGTCGCCGAGCTGAAAACCCGCGGCTACGACAATGCGGGGCTGTACGATCCGGCCGGCGTTGGCGGCACGCACGTGATGTACGTGCTGCACCACGCCGACAAGCCGAATCTGTACCACGGCCTGCCGGAGAACCCGGAAATCAGCGCCACGGTTAAGTTCTGGAAAGGGATCTGGAAGCCTCTCGCGGCGGTCGGCTTTGCGGCCACCTTCGCCGCCAGCATCTTCCACTACGTCGGCGTCGGTCCGAACCGCGCGGAAGAGGAAGAGGACAATCTGGATGAAGAGAAAGACGAGGTGCGCAAATGAAAAGACGTGACACCATCGTGCGCTACACCGCGCCGGAGCGAATCAACCACTGGGTCACCGCCTTCTGCTTCGTGCTGGCGGCAGTGAGCGGACTGGGCTTTTTCTTCCCGTCCTTCAACTGGCTGATGCACATCATGGGCACCCCGCAGCTGGCGCGTATTCTGCACCCGTTCGTGGGCGTGATTATGTTTGCTTCGTTCATCATCATGTTCTTCCGCTACTGGCACCACAACCTGATCAACCGGGACGATATTTTCTGGGCGAAAAATATTCGCAAGATTGTCGTCAACGAGGAAGTGGGCGACACCGGGCGCTATAACTTCGGCCAGAAATGCGTGTTCTGGGCGGCGATTATCTTCCTGGTGCTGCTGCTGGTGAGCGGCGTGATCATCTGGCGTCCGTACTTTGCGCCGGCCTTCTCCATCCCGGTTATCCGCTTCGCGCTGATGCTGCACTCCTTCTCTGCGGTGGCGCTGATTGTGGTGATCATGGTGCATATTTACGCTGCGCTGTGGGTGAAGGGCACGATAACCGCGATGGTGGAAGGCTGGGTGACGAAGACCTGGGCGAAGAAACATCACCCGCGCTGGTATCGTGAAGTGAAAGCGAAACGGACGAAAGATTGATAAAACAAATACGATAAGTTCGCTGCCATGCAGCGGATATTATCGTAGCGAGCGCGCGTAATGGCAGGGAAACCGCAAGGTGAACACGCGATTACGCGCTATTTTTATCGGTAATTATTAAAGGGCAATCAACATAAAACCGCTGATAATAACGCTGTTTTATGAATGTTTTGGTTATCCATATCAAAGAATCGCCGGACGACTCTGGTTATGTTGGCCGTTGCGCCCGGAGAAACGCCCGGGTTAATTCATCATTCGTTGTGGAAGGGGGCCTGACAGGATGACGACGAAATCGCTAACGCTTTCTTTGGATGAACAACAGTCAATTCCTTTGAGTACGGTCTTGGGGACCCTGGGCTACCTCGGCATGGATATTCGTCCGCTGGCTTCCGCGGGGATATGCAGTTTCGACCCCGGCTTTGCTAACACCGCAGGCTGTACGTCAGCCATCTCGTGGATCGATACCGAAAAGAGCATTCTGCTGCACCGCGGCTATCCGGTCGATCAGCTGGCACGCCAGTGCGACTTCCTGGAAGTGGCCTGGATTCTGCTGCGCGGCGATGCGCCTGACGAAGCCAGCTATCAGGACTTCAAAAACACGATTACCCGCCATAGCCTGGTACATGAGCAGATTGCCCGCATGTGCAGCAGCTTTCGTCGCGACTCGCATCCGATGGCCTTAATGTGCGCCCTGGTGGGCACCCTGGCGGCGTTCTATCACGATGTGCTGGACGTTGAAAATCCTGAGCACCGTGCGCTGGCCGCCACCCGCCTGCTGTCGAAAATGCCAACGCTCGCGGCGATGAGCTATAAGTTTTCAATTGAGCAACCGGCGCAGTATCCGCGCAACGATCTGTCCTATGCGGGGAATTTCCTGCATATGCTGTTTGCTATTCCGGCGGAACAGTATCAGCTGAATCCGGTGATTGAACAGGCGATGAACCAGATCCTGGTGCTGCACGCCGACCACGGCCAGTGCGCATCGACGACCACCGTCCGGGCGGCGGGCTCCTCCGGGGCGAATCTCTTTGCCTGCATCGCCGCCGGGCTTGCGTCTCTGTGGGGGCCGGCCCACGGCGGGGCGAACGAAGCCAGTATGCGGATGCTGGAGGAGATCAATACCGTCGATCAAATTCCGGCGTTCCTGAGCAAAGCGAAACGCGATCCGCAGACGTTCCGTCGTCTGGGCTTCGGTAACTCTCGCTACCGTCATCTTGACCCGCGCGCCGCTATTTTGCGCGAGACCTGTCATCGGGTACTGGAAGAACTGGGGATGTCCGACATGCCGTTGCAGGTGGCGATGGCCCTCGAAGAGGTGGCGCTAACCGACCCGTACTTTGTTGAAAATGGCCTGTCGCCGAGCGTGGATTTCTATACTGCGGTGATCCTCAAGGCGATGGGACTGCCTTCATCGATGTTTGTGGTGATTACCGCCGTAGGCAGAACGCTTGGCTGGGTGGCGCACTGGAACGAAATGCACGAAGCGCCGCTGACGATTTATCGTCCCCGGCAGATTTATACCGGCGAACAGCGGCGGGATTACGTTTCACGGCGTGAAGGGAAATAACAGAGTGCGGTTTTGATGTTGTGTTCGTATTGTTGCCGGGCGGCGGCTGACGCCTTGCCCGGCCTACAAAACCCCGGCCTGTAGCCCGGATAAGGCGTCAGCCGCAATCCGGGATCGTACCGTGTGATTAACGAAACACCACCTGCGCCCAGCGGGCCAGCCCGGCGGTGACCGAGCCAAAATCATCGCCTCCGGCCACCGGAATGCCCGGCAGGTGTGCCGCCAGCGCTTTTTTGATCAACGGCGAGCGAGCGCTGCCACCGGTCAGGTAAATCACATCCGGCTTGTCATTGCTGTTATCCAGCGCCAGCTGAACCTGCTCCATTATGCGGGCCAGCGGCTGATCCAGCGCCGCTTCCAGACCCTGCTGGCTGATGGCTGTCGCCAGCTCGTCGCTAATAAACGGCAGCCCGGTAGTGACGTTCGGCTGCGCGGAGAGGGCGATTTTGCTCTCTTCCGCGCTCCGCACCAGGCGATAGCTCAGACGCTGACGCCAGACCTTCAGCAGCAGCGCGACTTTTTCGCTATCGCGGGCGCTGCGCAGCAAATCGTTAAGCAGGCGACCGTTGGCGGCGCTGTAAAAATCAGTTTGCGCCGGAACGTCGTTAATCGCCACCGCATTCCACCACGGCAGAATCGGTAGCGCGATGCCTTTTTCGGTATCGCCGCCCATGCCCAGCAGCGGCATCAGGCATTTAAAGGCCAGGGCGATATCGAGGTCGTTACCGCCGACCCGGCAGCCGCTGTGGCCAAGCAGGCTTTGCTGGCGATCGGCTTTTTCACGCCACTGCGGCCCCATCAATAGCAGCGAACAGTCGGTGGTACCGCCGCCGATATCGACGACCAGCACGCGTTTTTCCTCGCTCAGCGTCGCTTCGAAATCCAGACCGGCGGCGACCGGTTCAAACTGAAACACGACGTCGCGGAAGCCCGCGCGCTTTGCCGCGCGTTCGAGAATGCCCTGCGCCTGGGTGTTGGCGTCATCGCCGCCCAGCCCCTGGAAGTTAATCGGCCGGCCGATAACCGCCTGGTCGATGGTTTCCGGCAGCTGCGTTTGCGCCTGGAGTTTGATATGCAGCATCATGGCGCACACTAAGTCTTCAAACAGCGCCACCTGCTGCGGCTTGAGCCCGCTGGCGCCGAGAAAGGATTTCGGCGACTTTACGAAGTAGACTTCTTCCGGATCTTCAACGTACTGATGCAGCGAAGCGAGACCAAACTGCACGCTGTTGCCGAGTACGTCGATATCTTCCTCGCGGTTGAAGCTGATGGCGCGACGCAGCAGCGCCTGGTTTTCATCACCGTTGGGCGGGACATCGTGATGGCGGTAGAGCCACTCGCTAACCGCTTCGCGGGTCGGCGCGCAAAGCATTGATGGCAGCAGTGAGCTGCCGTTTTCCAGCGTCAGCAGCTGCGGCGTATTCTCGCGCATTACCGCCACCGAACAGTTAGCGGTACCGTAGTCAAAACCAATAAACATAGCCTGCAAAATCCCCATGCCGGTGAAGAAGGGGGGCGACTTTAGCGGATTGACGGGACTGCGACAACTGGAATTTAAAAACAAAGCGCCCGCGGCGCAGAGCCGCTATGATTGAAGCGCTAAAAAAGGAGAAAAGATGACGCTGCTACCCTGGCATCCCCCCTACGACTGGCAATGGATGTTTCATTTTCTTGAGGCGCGTACGGTGCAAGGGATTGAAACCTTTGTCGACAACAGCTACTGCCGCAGCTTTGCCCTCAATGGCCACGCCGGGCTGATCGCGGTGACGCCGGATGACGCCGCGCAGGGCATGCGGGTGACGCTTTCCGCCGGGCTACAGCCGGTCGCGGAAGAGTGCCTGGCGCGGGTTGCGCGCTTATTTGATTTGTCCTGCGACCCGCAGCAGATCGGCCTGACGCTGGGAAATCTCGCGCTGCCAAGGCCGGGGCTGCGCCTGCCGGGATCCCTGGATGCGTTTGAACAAGCGGTACGCGCGGTGCTCGGGCAACTGGTGAGCGTGGCCATGGCGGCAAAGCTCACCGGGAAAGTGGTGGCCGCCTTCGGGGAACCGTTGACCGACGCGCCGGGCTTTTATCTCTTCCCGAGCGCGCAGCGGCTGGCGCAGGCCGATCCGCTGGCGCTAAAGGCGCTGGGCATGCCCCTGCGGCGCGCGGAGGCGCTGATCCATCTGGCGCAGGCGGCTATCCGCGGCGATCTCCCCCTCTCCGCGCCGGAGAATATCGACGCCGGAATAAAGCAGCTGCAGACGCTGCCCGGCATAGGCCGCTGGACGGCGAACTATTTCGCGCTGCGCGGCTGGCAGGCGCCGGATATCTTTCTGGCGGATGATTATCTGATTAAACAGCGTTTTCCCGGCATGACGCCGGCGCGGATTGCGCGCTACGCCAGCCGCTGGCACCCCTGGCGCTCGTACGCTTTATTGCATATCTGGTATACGCAAGGCTGGTCGCCGGAGGAGGAATAGACCCGAGAGGCGCTTAGCACTGGTATCGACGCGCTGAAATCCCTATAATTGCGGCGTTTGGCGGTCAACCGCCACCCTTCCTACATTCCCAGGTTAATCAGGTCGCAAAAATTTATGACTGATACGTCTCATCAGTGCGTCATTATAGGCATCGCCGGCGCATCGGCTTCGGGCAAAAGCCTTATCGCCAGTACGCTATATCGTGAATTACGTGAACAGGTCGGCGATGAACATATCGGCGTTATTCCGGAAGACAGCTATTACAAGGATCAAGGTCATCTGTCGATGGAAGAGCGTGTAAAAACCAACTATGACCATCCGAGCTCCATGGATCATAGTCTGCTGTTTCAGCATCTGCAGATGCTGAGAAGCGGCCAGCCGATAGAGTTGCCGGTATATAGCTACGTTGAGCATACCCGTATGCCGGAAACTATCCATATCGAACCAAAGAAAGTCATCATTCTTGAAGGGATTCTGCTGCTGACCGACGCCCGCCTGCGCAATGAACTCAGCTTTTCCATTTTTGTCGACACCCCGCTGGATATCTGCCTGATGCGACGCATCAAGCGAGACGTTAACGAGCGCGGACGTTCAATGGATTCGGTGATGGCGCAGTACCAGAAAACGGTGCGCCCGATGTTCCTGCAGTTTATCGACCCTTCCAAACAGTATGCCGATATTATTGTGCCTCGCGGCGGTAAGAACCGTATCGCCATCGATATTCTGAAGGCCAAGATCAGTCAGTTCTTTGAATAACACGAACGAATTGTGTAACGTGCAAAGAGAAGCCAATTTGCCCTTATCCCCGGAAGGCGTAGGGGCGCAATGCCTTAAAGGAGAACGTTCATGCGTCTGTGCGACCGAGATATAGAAGCCTGGTTGGATGAGGGGCGTCTGGCCATTAATCCGCGCCCGCCCGTTGAGCGCATTAACGGCGCGACGGTCGATGTTCGGCTGGGGAATAAGTTTCGGACTTTCCGCGGGCACACGGCGGGCTTTATTGACCTGAGTGGGCCGAAGGCGGAAGTCAGCGCGGCGCTGGATCGCGTGATGAGCGAAGAGATTGTTCTGCCGGATGGTGAAGCGTTCTTCCTGCATCCGGGCGAGCTGGCGCTGGCGGTGACCTTTGAATCGGTTACCCTGCCGCCGGACCTCGTCGGCTGGCTTGATGGCCGTTCTTCGCTGGCGCGTCTGGGCCTGATGGTGCACGTCACCGCACACCGTATCGATCCGGGTTGGTCCGGCTGTATCGTACTGGAATTCTATAATTCGGGTAAGCTGCCGCTGGCGCTGCGTCCAGGGATGCTGATCGGCGCGTTAAGTTTTGAACCTTTATCCGGCCCGGCGGTGCGCCCTTATAACCGCCGCGAAGATGCGAAATATCGCGACCAGCAGGGCGCGGTAGCGAGTCGAATCGACAAGGATTGATAATTTTAGCGGTTTGCTGAGGATGCCATGAGACGAATTCTGACCACGCTGATGATCTTACTGGCGGTAGTTGTCGCCGGTCTTACCGCGCTGGTATTGCTGGTCAACCCCAACGATTTTCGCGCCTATATGGTTAAAGAGGTGGCGGATCGTAGCGGCTATCAGCTTGAACTCAATGGGCCGCTGCGCTGGCACGTCTGGCCGCAGCTCAGCATTCTCTCAGGCCGCATGACCCTGACCGCCCCGGGCGCTGAAGAACCTGTTATTCGTGCGGATAATATGCGCCTTGACGTCGGGCTGCTTCCACTGCTTTCCCATCAGCTGCAGGTTAAGCAGGTGATGTTGAAGGGGGCGGTGATTCAGCTGACCCCCAAAACCGAAGCCGTGCGAAGCAAGGGAGCTCCGGTCGTCCCGCATGATAACACGCTGCCTCAGGTCCCCGAGGATCGCGGCTGGTCGTACGATGTCCAGAAGCTGCAGATTGCCGATAGCGTGCTCTTTTTTCAGCATGAAGATGGCGAGCAGGTGACGGTGCGCGATATCCGCCTGCAGATGGAGCAGGACAGCAGCCATCGCGCAACGGTCGATTTCTCTGGCCGGGTGAACCGCGATCAGCGCGATCTGGCGCTTTCCTTTTCCGCCGAGGTGCAGGGCGGTGATTATCCTCATTCTCTGAAGGCGGATATTTCACAACTGAACTGGCAGCTTCGCGGCGCGGAGCTTCCCCCTGAAGGGATTAGCGGCCAGGCCAGCATGCAGGCCAGCTGGCTCGAGGATGCGAAAAAGCTCAGCTTTGATAAGCTGAACTTAACGGCTAACGGCAGTACCCTTGCCGGCAACGGCAGCGTGGTGCTGGGCCAACAGCCTGACTGGACGCTGAATCTTCAGGCGGGCACGCTCAACCTCGATAGCCTGCTGTCTCATACCTCTGCATCTGACAATAATGGCGTTAACCAGCAAGGGCAAAGCCAGGCCAGGCAGCTACGCCCGGTGATTGCGGATAACGGTATTCAGCAGGATTACAACTCGCTGCGCGGTTTTAACGCCCGGCTGAGCCTGACGGCTGAGCAACTGCAGTGGCGGGGCATGCATTTTACCCAAGTGAAAAGCGATATCAGCAACCTGCAAGGGCTGCTGACGATTCATCAGATGCAGGGGAACCTGGACGGTGGGCGACTCTCGCTTCCCGGCTCGCTGGACGCGCAAGGTGAAACGCCGCGAGCCTCCTTCGAGCCACAGCTCGACAACGTTGAGATCGGCTCGATTCTGAAAGCGTTCAATTATTCGATAAACCTGACCGGCAAGCTCTCGCTGACTGGTGAGTTCTCCGGCGGCAAGATTGATGCCGACGAGTTCCGCCGCAGCTGGCAGGGGCAGGCGCAAATTCAGATGACGGATACGCGCACTGAAGGTCTCAACTTCCAGCAGCTGGTCCAGCAGGCCGTCGAGCGCAGCACCAACGTTCAGGCGCAGGAAAACTATGACAATGCGACCCGGCTGGATTCCGTCAGCACCGAGTTTACGCTGGATAATGGACAGGTGACCTTAAAGGATATGCAGGGGAAATCTGAACTGATGGCGTTAACCGGTCAGGGAGAGCTTAACCTGCTGAAAGAGGACTGCGATATGCGCTTCAACGTCCGGGTTCTGGGTGGCTGGAAGGGCGAAAGTAAACTCATCGACAGGCTCAAGCAGACGGCGATCCCTTTGCGAATTTATGGTAACTGGCAGACGCTGAGCTATAGCCTGCAGGTTGACCAGATACTCCGTAAGCAGCTGCAGGATGAAGCGAAAAAACGGCTTAGCGAATGGGCTGAACGCAATAAAAACACCCAGGATGGCAAGGATGTGAAGAAGCTACTGGATAAGCTGTAAGTCTGGCGGTTGTTGTCGGCGGATGATAATCCAGGGTCGGCGTCTTTGCTGACAAAGTGCGACATGTGGCATTGCCCGGCGGCGCTTCGCTTGCGCGGCCTACGGGTAAGGCGTGATGTGTTGCGAGGGTGGGTTTGTAGGCCGGGTTAGGCGTTAGCCGCCACCCGGCAATAATGTCAGCGGCTCCTCAAAAATCGGTTTGCCATTGTTCGTGCGGCTTTAGAAAATTCATTGAAGAGATCATTACACTTCATAGTCCAGTTCATCTTCATCATGCGCCGGCGGCACTATTTGTACTTTTTGCACCCGATGGCTCTCCACCTGCAGCGTGCGCAGAACGTAGCCGTCAAGGTTCACTTCTTCACCTTCCTGGGGCACATGCTGTAGGTACTCCATCAGCAGACCGGCGACCGTATGGTATTCACGTTTCTCATCCAGCGGTAGGGGAACATACTGAACCAGGTCTTCCAGCGGCATATGCCCGTTAACCGTCCAGCTACCGTCGCCGTTTTTATGAATATCGTGGCGAGCGTCAATCTCTTCCACTTCATTAGGCAGATTACCGGCGATGGTTTCCATAACGTCACTGAGCGTAACAATGCCCTCAACGGATCCAAACTCATCGACCACAAAGGCAAAGTGGGTTCTGGCTTTGCGGAACTGCTCCAGCGCCGGAAGCAGCGGCAGCATCTCCGGGAACACCAGCGGCTGACGAATCAGGGCCTGCAGGTTGAGCGGTTCATGACGTAATGATTGCTGCAGCAGATCGATCACGTGCACGACGCCAAGCATATCTTCGTCATCATCGCCGCCGGTAACCACCAGGCGGGTATGCTGATTTTTGTCGAGTAAGGCGCGGATCTCCTCTTCCGGCGCGCTGAGATCAATATGTTCAATGTCATGACGCGAGGTCATGATGCTGCTGACGGTACGCTGATTGAGATTCAGTACCCGCTCAATCATCCGCCGCTCTTGCGGATTAAACAGCGGGTTATCGTCGCGATCGGCAACCAGCGAGGCGGTCTCGCTATCCAGCTCGCTACTGTCTTTGCGCCCGCTCAACAGATTCATCACCGCTTCAGTGGTTCGCTGGCGTAGCGTCAGGTTGGCCGACAGAAAGCGATGGCGGTTAAAAATCGCCAGCTGGTTGAAGGATTCAATCATGACCGAGAAGCCGATAGCCGCGTACAGGTAGCCTTTGGGTATGGGGAAGCCAAAGCCTTCGGCAATCAGGCTAAAGCCGATCATCAGCAGGAAGCTCAGACAGAGAATAACGATGGTCGGATGGCTGTTAACAAAGCGGGTGAGGGCCTTGCTGGCCATCAGCATCAGGCTAATAGCAATAATCACCGCGGCCATCATGACCGCCAGGTGGTCAACCATGCCGACCGCGGTTATCACCGAGTCGAGAGAGAAGATGGCATCAAGCACCACGATTTGCGCTACCACCCCCCAGAATCTGGCGCCTTTACGCTGGGTCGGGTTATCGCTATCTTTGCCTTCCAGCCGTTCGTTGAGCTCAACGGTGGCTTTAAAGAGGAGGAACAACCCGCCAAACAGCATAATCAGATCGCGGGCGCTAAAGCTTAGATCGTGCCACGTAATCAGCGGCCTGGTGAGAGTAACCAGCCATGAGATCGACGCCAGCAGCAGCAGGCGCATCACCATTGCGAGTAGCAGACCGGTCACGCGCGCCCGGTCACGCTGCGCGGGAGGGAGTTTTTCCGCGAGAATGGCGATAAAGACCAGATTATCAATACCGAGTACCAGCTCAATAACGACAAGCGTGATGAGCCCGGCCCAGATCGAGGGGTCGGCAATCCATTCCATATTCAGTTAAAACCTTTACAACCTAAGAGTGCCATGTACCGATCATGGATAAGCCATAGATAAAATGCAATATTTTCTGCTGCTAATTACCTCAGGTACAAAATCGGGCCTCGTAATACCCGTAAATAAAATAGCCACTTGCGCAGGATATAACCATATTCAACCATCAGAACATCGGTTGATTGTTATTTGTCATCGTGCGAATTTCCATCGATATAGACTGAGAGGGTCCACATGATTTTAAGCTGGATCCTACGGAGGCGGTGAGTTGCTATACCAGGAAGCGGCCCCGCAACGGTAAAGTTTATCAATAGATTTGATGTATATAACAACGATTTTCCGGAATTTAGATATTTATACTACTTAATGTTGTGGCTTGTCGGAGATCAATTTTTGCCGGAGGATGTGCTGCGCGTTACCGGGGAGGCAGAGCGACAAAACGGTGCTGGGTATAATTTGCAGCAAGGAGAATGCGCCCGATTTTAACGGAAGAGCCCTCGGTGCCGCTGAAGCCAATAGTGACGAGTAATTTGCTGTAGTTCAGACGGTTTTGTACGTTAAATAATTTTATTATCACTATAATCGATTATATGGTCTGGATTTTTATTTTTTTGCAGTCACTTGTTCTGTGTCAACTCTTGGTGGAAGATAACAAGGTATTAAAAGAGGAATGATGGAGAAACGATAAACTCCATTACTCTATCTTATGAATTGAATGGGGTAGGTTTTCTGCATAACCTATTGTAAATATTAGGTATTTTCGTCTAAAAAATGCGCATAAGAATTTTCTTAAAACTGTCTATTGGTATGTAGACTTTGCGTGTATTCTTAAATTCTGCGTGTAATTTCAGAATTTGACGGACAGTATGGCAGAGATCAACCGTGTATCATCACTGATAAATGCCAGTGATACATACAAACTGACAGGATCAAAAGGTTTATAACCATACGGGTGGATATGAAAATGGTGAGTTTGAAAGCAGTTATACCGGTAGCAGGATTAGGGATGCATATGTTGCCCGCCACCAAGGCCATTCCGAAAGAGATGTTGCCGATCGTCGACAAGCCTATGGTGCAGTATATTGTTGATGAAATTGTAGCTGCGGGAATCAAGGAAATCGTGCTGGTGACGCATTCATCCAAGAATGCGGTAGAAAACCATTTCGACACCTCCTACGAACTGGAAGCATTGCTCGAACAGCGCGTAAAACGTCAGCTTCTGGCGGAGGTACAGGCTATCTGTCCGCCTGGCGTAACGATCATGAACGTGCGTCAGGGCCAGCAGCTGGGGTTAGGCCACTCCATTCTTTGCGCCCGCCCGCTGATTGGCGATAACCCGTTTGTGGTGGTGCTCCCGGATATCATTCTGGACGACGCCAGCGCCGATCCTCTGCGCTATAACCTTGCCGCGATGGTAGCGCGTTTCAATGAAACGGGCCGTAGCCAGGTTCTGGCCAAACGGATGGAAGGCGACCTCTCCGAGTACTCTGTTATTCAGACTAAAGATCCGCTGGAATCGGCTGGGCAGGTGGCCCGAATCGTTGAATTCATCGAAAAACCTGATGAACCGCAAACCCTGGATTCCGACCTGATGGCGGTGGGGCGTTATGTGCTCTCTGCCGATGTATGGTCCGAGTTGGAGCGCACCGAACCGGGCGCCTGGGGACGTATCCAGTTAACCGATGCCATCGCCGAGCTGGCGAAAAAGCAGTCGGTTGATGCAATGTTAATGACTGGCGATAGCTATGACTGCGGTAAAAAAATGGGTTATATGCAGGCTTTTGTAAGCTACGGTCTGCGTAACCATAAAGAAGGGGCAAAATTCCGCGAGAGCATTAAGAAGCTGCTGGCGTAGTTTCAGCGCTATGGCTTTTTAGCGGATGAGAGTGAACGGCCCGAGCTTTTTGATGAAGAACAGACAATTCGTGGCCGTTCACAACGTTAAGTTCAGCAGATATCGCTGATTAATATCCATTTTAATACAATGGGTTAGCATTTTTCTTGTTATATTGTAGCATTTGCGAACATGAGGCAATGTTCGGAGACTTCTGGTAGTAGTAGAAGACGTAACATGCTGAAATGGTCGGACTAGCTAAATTTACTCTTTGCTGATAATTACTTACTAAGACTTTTCTTAAGTAAGTGGCCCTTAGTCAAGGCGTGAGACGAAAATAAAACTTGACTGAGATCATGTTTGCGCATTAAACAACGGTAACGCATGCATAATAATGTGAAGTTACTGATTGTGTATGCCCACACCAATGTCGCGGAAAAGACGTTACGGACTGGAGAGATCGTCAAAGGATGAAAAAGAAATGAACTGGCAAGTTGTCACTTTTTTTGGCGATAGCACCGTACTGTTACCCAGTGCGGCCGTACTGTTTATCGTTCTTTTTCTGCGAAAAGATTCAAAGCAGCTGGCCTGGCACTGGGCTCTGCTGTTCGGCATAACTGGCGCCATTGTCTGCGCATCAAAACTGGCATTTATGGGTTGGGGTATCGGGATTCGCGAGCTGGACTTCACTGGCTTTAGCGGGCACACCGCACTCTCTTCCGCTTTCTGGCCAATCCTCTTATGGCTACTGTGCGCGCGCGCCACACCAGCTCTTCGTTTTACTGCCGTCTTATTAGGGTATGCACTGGCCGGGCTGGTAGGGTATTCCCGTTTGATGGTTCATGCACATTCAACTTCGGAAGTGATTGCCGGCTTACTGCTGGGTGCCGCAGGGAGCGCAGCCTTTCTGCTACTCCAGTTGCGTGTTCGCGATACTCATACAGCGCAACTATCGTTTGGCGGCCTGGCGAGCATGATCATTATCCCGGCGCTTCTGCTGAATACCGGGGCGAAAGCGCCAACCCAATCGCTGCTGGGCGAGATAGCGGTAAAGCTTGGCCCACTGGAAAAACCTTTTACCCGAGTTGATCTGCACAAGGGGTTTTACTGACTCAGGGTAGCATGGAAGAGATGAAGGATTCAGAGCGACTCATGTTCTGTTCACAATGTATGCAATATGAAATTTAAAGTGAAATGGTCTGCAGTTGCGATATTTCATATCCATGAAATAAATCTGTGATGGGTCATTCTGCACAATAATTAGCATAATGATAATCAGCCAGGATGTTTCCTAAATAAGTTTTCTGGCTAAATATCGAATTTATTAATGATAACAGCATGCTGGCATAATTCTTTTCACTATTAATTTTTGTAGTTGACTAACTATAATTAATTTGAAACTAAGTCAATACACTTTCTGTGGTGAAAAAGTAATAAAATCATAAGGTTGAAATTATCTGGTTGTTCGATACTGTTGGCATTTGATAGTGATAGCCGGAAAACAATAACCTTATCGGCGGGTCGTTCATAGTGCTGCCAGCGTATCTGATAATTCAAGATTACGCTCCCAATTGAGGGCAGAATCTCGTAAACTTATGGCCGCGAAATTGTTGTTTTGATGGATTAATCGCCGATTTATCGAAATCAGCGATTGAATTTAAAGGGAAAGAAGTACAGTGCATTGGTAGCTGTTAAGCCAAGGGCGGTAGCGTACCTGCGGACGAACGTTTTCTCCATATCACATCTCATTTCATGCGACTGAAATTCCTAAAGTGAACGCTATACAGGTGATTATCTTTACAACCTGTATATACTTGCATGTTGTCGCCAGCTCAGAACGTGTTCGTTTGACGGCGGGCAGGAGAAGCTGCGGGTATGAAGCGTAAGGAATGGCCTTCAATAACAATTTCGCATACATTGTGTACTGCAGGTAGCCTGTGAACCGAAAGCGAGCATTGGCATGAGATTCCGATAACATGCTTTCGTTTTCTTTGATCAAACCTGTAGACCAAAAATAGCAAAGGTTGGCGTCAGAGGGCGCTGCATCTATCAGTGTTCCCCTTGTCGCGCCAGCTTGCGGAAACGGGGCTTTAAATGGATCTTGTACAATGATAAAAATTGCGCGAATCGCACTCGCATTAGGGCTGCTAACTTCTGCCAGCTCACTTGCCTATGCCTCCGGGTTAGTGATGAATGACAACGAACTGCGCAACGATCTGGCGTGGCTTTCCGATCGCGGCGTTATTCATCTCAGCCTGTCGACCTGGCCTCTGAGCCAGGAAGAGATTAATCGGGCACTTAAGAAAGCAAAACCCTCTTACTCTTCTGAACAGGTTGTTCTCGCTCGAATCAACCAACGCCTCGATTCCTTAAAAGCTGATTTCCGGGTGAGTGGCTATACCTCAACGGATAAACCCGGAACGCCGCAGGGGTTTGGGCAGAATCAGCCTGCGGATAGCTCTTTATCATTAGCCTTTAATAACAGCGGCGAATGGTGGGATGTGCACCTGCAGGGCAACGTTGAAGGTGACGAACGCATCAGCAACGGTTCACGTTTTAATGCTAACGGCGCCTACGGCGCGGTTAAATTCTGGAACCAATGGCTCTCCTTCGGCCAGATGCCGCAGTGGTGGGGACCGGGTTATGAAGGAAGTCTAATCCGCGGTGATGCGATGCGCCCGATGACCGGCGTTTTAATGCAGCGTGCTGAACAGGCTGCACCGGAAACCTGGTGGCTGCGCTGGATTGGACCTTGGCAGTATCAGATTTCCGCCAGCCAGATGAATCAATATACCGCCGTACCGCATACCAAAATTATCGGTGGCCGTCTGACGTTTTCTCCTTTCCAGTCCCTTGAGCTTGGTGCATCGCGCATTATGCAGTGGGGCGGGGAGGGGAGACCGGAGTCGTTTAGCAGCTTCTGGGATGGTTTTACGGGTAAAGATAACACCGGTACAGCCAATGAACCGGGTAACCAGCTAGCCGGTTTTGATTTTAAATTTAAGCTAGAGCCTACGCTTGGTTGGCCGATAAGTTTCTATGGTCAACTTATTGGTGAAGACGAGGCCGGCTATCTTCCCTCTGCAAATATGTTCTTGGGAGGAGTTGAGGGACACCACGGTTGGGGCAAAGATGCCATCAACTGGTATGTGGAAGCGCATGATACTCGATCGAACATGGACCGCCTGAACTACAGCTACAACCACCATATTTATACCGACGGGTATTATCAACAAGGATACCCGCTGGGTGACGCAATGGGCGGCGATGGCCAATTATACGCCGGCAAGGTTGAATTGGTGACGGAAGATAATCAACGCTGGAGCGCACGCCTGGCCTATGCCAAGGTCAATCCTAGAAGTCAGTCGATAAATAAAGCCTTCCCGCAATCGGATACTCTGAAAGGAGTACAGTTGGGCTGGAGCGGTGATGTGTATAAATCAGTGCGTTTAAATACTTCTCTCTGGTACACCGATGCTGATAACAGTGATAGCGACGACGTTGGTGCCAGTGCCGGGATTGAAATACCATTTAATTTATAGCCCAGCTACAGCAACTTTAGGATGTCAGCAGGGTGTTATGTGACCGATGGTTTCAGCAGTCTGTGAAGAGCTAAAAACGCGCGGTAGTTTGGGAATTAGACACTTTTAGTTTACTGATGATGTGACATTATGAAGAAAAAAATTGTTAGATTTTCGGCATTGGCATTAGCTATAGGGTTTTTATCGGGTTGTACAATCATGCCGGGCCAGGGATTGAATAGCCTTCGTAAGAATGTTGTTGAGCTGCCTGATAGCGACTACGATCTGGATAAACTGGTTAATGTTTATCCCATGACGCCGGGTCTGATAGATAAACTCCGCCCCGAACCCGTCATTGCTCGTTCGAATCCTCAATTAGATAGCCTGTTAAAAAGCTATGAGTATCGTATTGGCGTTGGCGATGTGCTTATGGTTACTGTATGGGATCACCCTGAGTTGACAACCCCTGCGGGTCAATATCGTAGCGCAAGTGATACGGGCAACTGGGTAAACTCTGATGGGACTATTTTCTATCCATATATTGGCAAAGTTCAGGTTGCAGGTAAAACGTTAACGCAAGTGAGACAAGAGATTGCGAATCGCCTGACTACGTATATTGAAAGTCCGCAGGTTGATGTCAGTATTGCTGCGTTTCGATCGCAGAAAGTTTACGTAACTGGAGAAGTAACAAATTCCGGTAAGCAAGCCATTACAAACATTCCTCTGACTGTAATGGATGCAATTAACGCTGCGGGTGGTCTTGCGGCTGATGCCGACTGGAGAAATGTCGTCCTGACTCATAATGGTAAGGATACGAAGATTTCACTGTATGCACTTATGCAGAAAGGCGACCTTACACAGAATCACCTCTTATTCCCTGGTGACATACTTTTTGTTCCTAGGAACGATGACCTGAAAGTGTTTGTCATGGGCGAGGTCGGTAAGCAGAGCACGCTCAAGATGGATCGTAGTGGGATGACACTTGCAGAGGCCTTAGGGAATTCCGAAGGGATTGCTCAATCGATGAGCGATGCAACTGGTATCTTCGTGGTTCGTCAATTGAAAGGTGATAATCAAGGCAAAATCGCTAGTATCTATCAATTAAATGCTCAAGATGCTTCTGCAATGGTTCTAGGCACAGAATTTCAGCTACAGCCTTACGACATTGTGTATGTCACTACCGCTCCGCTGGTGCGTTGGAATAGGGTCATATCTCAGTTAGTCCCAACTATCACCGGAGTACATGATATGACTGAAACTGTACGCTACATTAAGAGATGGCCGAACTGATGTTTGATTCAATTCTAGTTGTGTGTACCGGAAATATTTGCCGCTCACCAATAGGTGAGCGCTATCTTCAGGTTGCTTTGCCTACTAAACGAATTAATTCAGCAGGTACTGGGGCATTAGTAAATCATGCTGCTGATGCCAGTGCGGTGAAGGTAGCTGAACAGCATGGTCTTTCACTAGAAGGTCATTCAGGACGCCAGTTTACATCTGCTTTAGCGCGCCAATATGATTTGATTTTAGTGATGGAACGCTCTCATATAGAACAGATAGGGAATATTGCACCTGAAGCAAGGGGGAAGATAATGCTGTTTGGACACTGGTTAAATCAAAGGGAAATCCCTGACCCGTATCGCAAGAGTGATGAAGCCTTCCTATCTGTATATAAGCTTATTGAACAGGCTGGTAAACTTTGGGCCGAAAAATTAGGTGCATAATTCAGGAATAATCGCATGTCATCAGTAATAAATAAATCTACATCTAAAGATGATGAAGGAATTGACTTAGGTCGCCTTGTTGGGGAAGTTATCGATCATAGGAAACTAATCGTTTCAGTAACATCCTTATTTACATTAATTGCACTATTATACGCAATTTTTGCTACACCCATTTATCAAGCAAATGCCCTTGTACAAGTTGAACAAAAACAGGCTAATGCTATATTAAATAATCTTAGCCAGATGCTTCCTAATAGCCAGCCACAATCTGCACCGGAAATAACATTACTTGGCTCGCGTATGATTCTTGGCAAAACTGTAGATGATTTAAATCTGCAAATACGAGTAAAGCAAGAATATTTTCCAATATTTGGGCGAGGTATGGCAAGGTTAATGGGAGATAAACCAGGGACGCTGTCAGTATCACGGTTATATATACCTGAATCAAATGGGGAAGATGTCCCTGAAATTCAATTAATAGTAATCGATAATAACAATTTTAAACTTGATATTGGTGATGAATCTTACGATGGTAAAGTGGGGGAGCTGTTAGACAAAGGTGGTATAACAATAAAAGTAGATGAAATTAAGGCGACACCAGGTGCTAAATTCTCAATTAAATACGTTAGTAGATTAAAGGCAATAACAGATTTACAAGAGGGCTTGGAAGTCGCCGATCAAGGTAAGGACACTGGAATGTTGGGTATTTCCTTGACTGGAGATAACTCACAACTTATTGAAAGAATAGTTGATAGCGTTAGCAATAATTACCTTGCCCAAAATATTGCAAGGCAGGCTGCTCAGGATGCGAAAAGTTTAGATTTTTTAAATGAACAATTGCCTAAAGTTCGAAGTGAACTAGATTTAGCTGAGGATAAATTAAATAAATACCGTCAGCAAAATGATTCCGTTGATTTGTCATTAGAAGCAAAATCAGTTCTTGATCAGATAGTTAATGTTGATAACCAGTTGAATGAATTAACATTTCGCGAGTCCGAGATATCTCAGTTGTATACGAAAGAACATCCAACGTATAAAGCTTTGATGGAAAAAAGAAAAACATTACAAGATGAAAAAACAAAGTTAAATAAACGTGTGGCAACAATGCCAGAAACTCAACAAGAAATACTAAGATTTAGTCGTGATGTTGAATCGGGGCGAGCTGTGTATATGCAGTTACTTAATCGCCAGCAAGAATTAAGTATATCTAAGTCAAGTGCTATTGGTAACGTCAGAATAATTGACAATGCGGTAACTGAATTAAAGCCAGTCAAACCAAAGAAAGTATTAGTTGTACTTATCGGTATTGTATTGGGTGGAATGGTCTCAATTGGTATCGTATTACTACGTGTCTACCTTAGGAGAGGTATAGAAAGCCCTGAGCAATTAGAGGAAGTGGGTTGTAATGTTTATGCAAGTATACCTGTTGCTGAATCCTACACTAACACCGTTTCACAAGCTAAAAAATGGGGTAAAAAGAGTAGTGATGAAAATCAAGGTTTTCTCGCGGTAGATAACCCCGCTGATCTTGCTATCGAGGCAATTCGTGGCTTACGTACAAGCTTACATTTTGCCATGATGGAAGCAAGAAATAACGTTCTGATGATTTCAGGTGCTAGTCCAAACGCAGGGAAAACATTTGTAAGCTCTAATTTAGCCGCAGTAATCTCGCAAACAGGTAAAAAAGTATTATTCATTGATACTGATATGAGGAAAGGTTATACGCACAAGCTCTTTCATGAGAACAACGAAAATGGGCTTTCCGATATATTAGTCGGAAAAATTGAACCTTATGCAGCCATCAAAAAAGTTACATCAGCAGGTTTTGATTATATCTCAAGAGGAATGGTTCCACCTAATCCTGCTGAGTTGCTAATGCATCGTCGCTTTGGCGAGTTAATAAATTGGGCAAGTGAAAACTACGACATTGTAGTATTAGACACTCCTCCTATTTTAGCAGTAACAGACCCTGCCGTGATTGGGCATTATGCGGGTACTACACTATTAGTTGCGCGCTTTGAACTAAATACTGTAAAAGAGATAGAAGTAAGTGTTAAGAGATTTGAGAATACTGGAATTGTAGTTAAAGGTTGTATTTTGAATGGTGTAGTGAAAAAAGCCAGTAGTTACTATGGTTATGGGTATAGTCATTACGGTTATACCTACAAGGATAAAAATTAAAAAAAAAAGTATATGTGGGACTAAGAAGGGTTCTGCATATACTTTATTCTAAACCTAAATATAATTATGAAAATTGATTTAATGGGTTAAGCGAATCGAAGAGAGGGCATTATGACGCTTATCGTCAGAAATATTATTGTCAGTATTGCTTTGGCAGTATCTGATTTTTTTTCGTTTGTAATTTCTTTGTATTTGGCTATAGGTGTTTTATCGCTCACAATGAGCGATTACGAAAAAATTGTGCCTAGTAATCAAATAGAAGGCTGGATTGCGCTTCATTGGCTTCTTGCTTTCTGTTGTGTCGGTTGGTATACCATAAGATTACGTCATTATTTTTACCGAAAAACATTTTGGTTCGAATTAAAAGAAATACTTCGTACATTAGTCATTTTCGCA
This sequence comes from Klebsiella sp. FDAARGOS_511, assembly GCF_003812845.1. NCBI lineage: Bacteria > Pseudomonadati > Pseudomonadota > Gammaproteobacteria > Enterobacterales > Enterobacteriaceae > Klebsiella > Klebsiella sp. FDAARGOS_511. The sequence continues at coordinate 5,056,335 of NZ_CP033824.1, forward strand.
GTAATAGAAATCGCCGTCATGGCATTTACTACCTGGTCTTTTTCACGTTTTTTATGGGTATTAACCTGGATATTCGTATTATTTCTAGTTCCTACACTAAGGATGATAACGAAAAGAGTGTTAGATGTTTTTGGTTTATGGCGTAGGGATACATGGATTATTGGTAGTAGTACAAATGCGATAGAGGCTTACAAAGCAATAAATAGTGAACGTAATCTGGGGTTAGTAATTGTAGGTTTTATTGCATGTGAAGGCGACACTAAAAGAGTTAGTGACATTGATGGCATACCGGTTTTAATGAACGATCTAAATTGGCTGTCAACGATTGATAAAAAAACTCAATTTATAGTCGCGGTTGAGTCATACCAAGGTGAAATACGCAATGCTTGGCTGCGAAACTTTATGATAAGAGGATATCGCTACGTATCGGTAATTCCGACTTTGCGCGGTATGCCGCTCGACAGCACTGATGTATCCTTCATTTTTAGTCATGAAGTGATGATATTTCGTGTGCAACAAAATTTAGCTAAAATGTCATCGCGGATTCTTAAACGTGTGTTTGATATATTTGGATCTTTATTTATTATTCTCATACTTTCTCCTGTTTTGCTATATATAAGTAGGAAAGTTAAGATAGATGGAGGACCTGCTATTTATGGACATGAACGTATTGGTAAAGGCGGTAAACCATTTAAGTGTTTAAAATTTCGCTCAATGGTAATTAACTCTAAGGAAGTCCTAGATGAATTATTGGCAACTGACAAAGAAGCAAAACAAGAATGGGACGCAACTTTTAAATTAAAAAATGATCCCCGTATTACAAAAATAGGCGGGTTTCTACGTAGAACAAGTTTAGATGAATTACCACAGTTATTTAATGTTCTGAAAGGTGAAATGAGTTTAGTTGGACCTAGGCCAATAATAACTGCGGAATTGGAAAGATATAACGATGAAGTTGATTATTATCTTCTCAGTAAACCTGGAATGACTGGTTTATGGCAGGTTAGTGGGCGTAGTGATGTCGATTATGAAACAAGGGTATATCTAGACGCATGGTATGTTAAAAACTGGTCAATGTGGAATGATATTGCCATTCTCTTTAAGACTATTGGTGTGGTATTGAAAAAGGATGGTGCATATTAAACCGCACTTAAAATTAGTTAATAAAGAGTTTTAATATGAAATACTATATTGCAATACCAACATATAATGGTGGGGAAATATGGAGATCAGCAGTCGCTAATATACAAAAATATGCGCCTGCTAATTTGCTGGTACACGTTATTGACTCCACAAGCAAAGATGATACCGTTGCCATCGCGGAAAAAGCGGGTTTCGATGTGCTCACTATAGCAGGCAGTGATTTCAATCATGGCGGTACAAGAAATCAAGCTGTTGAAAAGTATATTGAAAATTATGATGTAGTTATTTTTCTGACACAAGATGCTATCCCCCATCAGAATTTTATTGAGGAAATAATATCAGTATTTGCTGATGAGAGTATTGCATGTGCTTACGGACGGCAGTTACCTCATAAAGATGCTAATCCGCTTGCACGACACGCTAGAGGATTTAGTTATCCGGAAAAAGGATATATTTGTGGGAAAGAAAACATTCCAGAAATGGGATTGAAAACAGTATTTATGTCAAATTCCTTCTCAGCTTATAGGCTATCAGTCTTCAAAAAACTAGGGGGGTTCCCGTCAAACACTATTCTGTGTGAGGACATGTTTTACACAGCAAAAGCCGTTCTTTCTGGCTATAAGGTGGCTTATGCTGCAAAGGCCGAGGTACAACATTCTCATAACTACACACCATTAGAAGAGTTCAGACGTTATTTTGATATTGGTGTGTTCCATAAAGATGAACCATGGATTCGTCAAAGTATCGGAGGCGCTGGAGGAGAGGGGAAGAGATATTTGCTCTCGGAAATTAAGTTCCTGCTAAAAAATGCTCCTCATTGGATCCCTTTGGCATGCATAAATAATGTTATGAAAATATTAGGGTACAAGTTAGGACAAAAATATGAAAAGTTACCTAGAAAACTGATTAAATTATTTAGTATGCACAAGCGTTATTGGGATTTTTGAATTCTTAGGTAGTATCTTTCACATTGAGCTATTTTGATATTAGAGGGCAACATGAAAATAATTGTTACCGGTGGTGCGGGATTTATTGGTTCGGCCGTAGTGCGTCATATAATTAACGATACTCCAGACGAAGTAGTCGTTGTTGATAGTCTTACCTATGCAGGTAATCTAGAGTCATTGACAGATGTTGCTGACAGCCCACGTTTTAAATTTGAACAGGTGAGTATCTGTGACAGAGCAGAACTTGATCGGATTTTTAACGAGCAGCAACCAGATGCTGTAATGCATTTGGCTGCTGAAAGTCATGTTGATCGCTCAATCGATGGTCCAGCCGAGTTTATTGAAACCAATATTATCGGAACCTATACGATGCTCGAGGCCGCTCGTTCTCACTGGAATCAGTTAGACGAGGAAGGAAAACAAAATTTCCGTTTTCATCATATCTCGACTGATGAAGTTTATGGAGATCTTCATGGAACTGATGATCTATTCACTGAGACGACTCCTTACGCTCCTAGCAGTCCCTATTCTGCATCTAAAGCGTCAAGTGATCATTTAGTACGAGCGTGGCTTAGAACCTATGGTCTTCCAACAATTGTGACTAATTGTTCTAATAACTACGGGCCATATCATTTCCCGGAAAAATTGATACCTTTGATCATCCTGAATGCATTAGACGGTAAACCACTGCCAGTGTATGGGGATGGTGGTCAGATCCGTGATTGGCTATATGTTGAAGATCATGCTCGTGCGTTATATAAGGTGGTTACCGAAGGTATTGTAGGTGAAACATACAATATTGGCGGGCATAACGAACGTAAAAATATCGATGTTGTAAAGACTATATGTCATCTACTTGAAGAACTTGTACCGGTTAAGCCTGCTGGGGTTGCACAATATACCGATCTCATCACATATGTTACAGATCGTCCTGGCCATGATATGCGCTATGCAATTGATGCCGATAAAATCTATAAAGAGTTAGGATGGAAACCACAGGAAACCTTTGAAAGTGGAATTCGTAAAACTGTTGAATGGTACTTGGCTAACGAAGTATGGTGGAGTCGTGTAAAAGATGGTTCCTACGCGGGTGAGCGCTTAGGTTTGTCTCGTTAATTTTTTAGGAAAAGAAGAAAATGAAAGGTATTGTTCTTGCAGGTGGTTCTGGTACTCGTCTTTATCCTATTACTAAAGGGACTTCGAAGCAGCTTTTACCTATTTATGATAAACCAATGGTTTATTATCCAATCTCTGTTCTGATGCTTGCTGGTATTCGCGATATTTTAATCATTTCGACTCCTGATGATATGCCTGGATTCAAGCGTTTGCTCGGGGATGGCAGTCAGTTTGGTGTAAAATTTAGTTATGCTATTCAGCCAAGCCCTGATGGCCTTGCACAAGCATTCTTGATTGGTGAAGAGTTTATCGATGGGGACAGTTGTGCGCTGGTTCTGGGGGATAACATTTACTTTGGTGAAAGTTTTGGACGTAAGTTAGAAACTGTTGTGCAACGAACAGACGGCGCGACTGTATTTGGCTACCAGGTAATGGATCCGGAACGTTTCGGTGTTGTTGAATTTGATGAAAGAAATCGGGCAGTGTCTCTCGAAGAAAAACCATCCGAACCAAAATCTAATTGGGCGGTTACGGGACTTTATTTCTACGATAAAAATGTTGTTGAAATGGCAAAGAAAGTTAAACCATCTGCCCGCGGTGAGTTAGAGATTACTACGCTAAATGAAATGTATCTTGAACTAGGCAATTTGCATGTTGAAAAATTAGGTCGAGGATTTGCGTGGTTAGATACCGGTACTCATGAGAGTTTACTTGAGGCCTCTCAATTCATCCATACAATTGAACAGCGACAGGGATTTAAAGTGGCGTGCCTTGAAGAGATTGCATACCGCAAAGGCTGGTTAAGCTCTGACGATGTATTAGCTCAGGCCAAGGTCCTAGGGAAAACTCAATATGGACAGTATCTCAAGATGCTGGTAGAGGAAAAATAATAATGCAAGTTCTTGATACGAAGATTAAAGATGTGAAAATTATTCAGCCAAAAGTCTTTGGTGATGCTCGCGGTTTCTTTCTCGAAACGTTTGAAAAAAATCGTTATAGAGACATGCTTAATTTAGATTTGGATTTTGTGCAAGATAATCATTCACGCTCATCTAAGGGAGTATTACGTGGTTTACATTTTCAGAAGCATAATCCGCAAGGGAAACTTGTACGAGTCGTACGCGGCACTGTATTTGATGTAGCGGTTGATATACGTAAAGATTCTCCTACGTTTGGCGAATGGCAGGGGGTAATTTTATCAGAGGATAATAAAACCCAATTTTGGATTCCGCCCGGGCTAGCGCACGGATTTGTTGTTATATCAGATATAGCGGATTTCGAGTATAAATGTACTGATTATTACACTCCTGAAAATGAGAGATGTTTGATCTGGAATGATCCAGATATAGGAATTGATTGGCCTATTGATAAACCTTTATTATCAGAAAAAGATAAAGCTGGTAAGCGACTGACGGAGCTTTTTGAATGAGAATACTATTAACTGGTTCAAATGGCCAATTAGGTCATTGTTTCATGGATAGGATCCCTGAAGATTGGCAAGTGATAGCAACTGATACTAAAGAGCTTGATATTACAAATTTTTCGAACGTTTCAAAATTTGTTGATGAGGTAAGACCAGATGTCATAGTAAATGCTGCAGCATATACAGCAGTAGATAAAGCTGAGACAGAAAAAGAGATCGCTAAACTTGTTAACGTTGATGGGCCTAAAAATTTAGCTGCGGCTGCTAAAAAAAACGGAGCAGTTTTAATTCATGTATCTACTGATTATGTTTTTGATGGCCAGCAAAAAGAACCTTATATAGAAAATGATTTAACAAATCCACTAAGTGTTTACGGCAGAACGAAACTTGAGGGAGAGAAAGTTGTTTTCGAACAAAACGAAAACTCTATTATAGTACGTACTGCATGGGTTTATAGTGAGTATGGCAACAACTTCGTTAAAACAATGGTCCGTTTAGCATCAGAGCGCGATGAAATTAAAGTTGTTGATGATCAGTATGGCAGTCCTACATATGCAGGTGATATTGCGTTTGCGATCATTTCATTAATAAGAGCAAAAGCTACGCCTGGAATTTATCATTATTGTGGTAATCAGGACATGAGCTGGAAGGACTTTGCTTCCCTGATAATTATGGAGGCAAAGAATATTAATATAATATGTAAAAATGTCAAGGTTCATTCCATTACAACTGATGAATATCCAACACAAGCGACGCGGCCGAAATTTTCGACTTTAAACTGTGATAAAATAAAACATTACGGTATAGAACTATCTAGTATTGAAAAAAACCTGCAAAAGGTTTTATATTTTATCAATAAGAAATAATATTTCGCATAATTAGGGTAAAATAATGGACTCTGAAATCGCTAAAAAAACAAAAGTGAGTGTTTATATATCAACGCATAATCGACTTGAACGATTAAAAAGAGCAATAAGATCAGTACTGTCGCAAGATTATGAGAATATTGAACTTTTAATATGTGATGATGCTTCAATTGATGGCACACAAGAATATATCATGTCACTTTGTCGTGAAGATAGCCGGGTCCGTTATTTTAGAAATGATGTAAATAAAGGTGCATGTGCCACAAGGAATTTAGGTATCTTTAATGCGTCAGGATATTTTATTACGGGCTTAGATGATGATGATGAATTTATGCCGAATCGACTAAGTACTTTTGTTAGTAATTGGGATGATAAATATTCATTTTTATCATGTGATTTTTATGATTGCTATAATAATATAAAAAGGAGATCACATTATAAGAGGAAAAACAAAGAGGTTTGTTATAATTACAAGGATTTACTTTTTGACAACATTGCATCTAATCAAGTATTCACATTGACAGAGCGTATGCGAGAAATAAACGGATTCGACGTCAGCGTGAAAAGATTACAAGATTGGGATACATGGTTAAGGTTGGCTCATCATTTCGGTATTTTCAAAGTTTTACCTGAGATTACTTATATTATGCATCATGATCATAGTCCGCATGAACAACGTGTTTCAAAAAATTATCCTTTTGCATTAGCGTTAAATGAACTCAGTCAGCGTAACTTAAACTTATATAATAATGATGAAAAGAAATTTGTTGATTATCTTGTGTCTTTAGAAAATAAAAAAGGGAAGTTATTAGATAGTGTGATATGGAGTATTAAAAGGAAACATGCAAAATACTCGATTAAATATTTACAACAGTTCTTCACAAAAAATAACCAAAGATGAGTTTGAGGTTTATATGTCAACGGAGTGTTTAGTAATAATTGTAACGCACAATAGCCAGAAACATATACAATGGTGTTTGGATGGGTTAGCTACATCTGAGTCAGACTTAAGTATAAAAATTGTGGATTCCGGATCGAATGATACTTCATATTTAGATAACCTATCGTGCAAACATAAGTTAGAAGTAATAAAAAAAGATAATATTGGATTTGTTAAAGGTAATAATCTGGTTTTACAAATGGGATTCCAATGTAAATGGACTTTATTATTGAATCCAGATGCTGCAATTGATGGTTCAAAATTAGATAAGTTATTAACTTTGGCCAATGAAACTGATAATGACGATATCGGAATTTTTTCGGTCCCTTTAATTCGTTATTCAATTGATCAAATGAAGGAGATGGATGTCTATGATTCTTTAGGTATAGCCGCAACATCTTATGGTAGATGGTATGATATTGGTTCAAGCGAGCCGCTAAAAAAATTAGATAGTAACCCATCTGAAGTTTTAGCTGTTTGTGGTGCGTTTATGCTTATACGTAATGATGCTCTTAAAGTATGTCTCGATAAATCTAATTCAATAGGATTTGAAAGTAGTTATCATATGTATAAAGAGGATATAGAATTGTGTCTCAGGTTTAGGAAATATAATTGGAAAGTAATGATGATCAATCACTTAAATGCATATCATTGCAGAGGGTGGAATAAACCTAGAGGAAAGATTCCTTTTTGGGCAAAGTATCATTCCGCAATTAATGATTTAGATCTTGCATTTAGATATAAAAAAATGCACATGCCATATGCAATTAGTAAGTATTTATGGGTAAATTTCGTAGAACGCTTTAAATTAATATAGATGGATAATTTATGCCTCACTTTTTTGATAATGAGTTGATATTGTTATATTTGCTTATCTCAATAATTTTATTGTTTTTGGCATCGATTAGTATCATCTCGAATAATAATAAATTAGATAATTTTACGTTGTTACTGGTGTTTATTTTAATCACACTATTTTATGGTCTTCGTTTTCCCGGGACAACCGATACAAAAATGTATTTGAATGAGTTTGATAGTTTATCAAATCTCGATTCCTTTTCCTGGGGTTGGGGGTTCTATGGATTGATGAAGATAATCTCTTACTTTGGTAAGTCACATGATCTTTATATATTCGCTTCGTCTTTATTTTTAACACTAAGTCTCTTGATATTTGTGCTCTATGCCTTTAAAGGAAAAGCATATAAGGCATTTGTATTTATCGCTTTTTTTTATAGCTGGGATGTGCTTGAGTTATCAACGAATGCTTACAGGCAAGGTGTCGCGGCTATAATTGCAGGGATAGCGTGCGTATTGTTTTACCGCAAAAAATTTATATTATCAGCAGCTCTGTTTTATGTTGCACTATCATTCCACTGGGGTGCAATTGTTGTTATATTGGCTTGTGTGTGCTCCTATTTATTTACTAATGAAAAAATAATTACTTATACTGGTCGAATTGCACTACTGATGTTTCTTCTTTCAGTTTTTATTAAAATTGATATCATGGGGATTGTTTATGAAAACGTGTCCTCACTTGGTTTTCTATTTAGTGGTGTAAATATAGCATCTAAGGCCGACGCATACCTTGCTGGCGGTGTTGAAGGTGCCAATTTCTATGATTTTAACATTCCCCGGCGACTGTATAATATATTAACAACAATCATCCCTTTGCTTTTATTTGTGCTATATACTTTAAACAAAGATAACAGGAAAGCTTTTTTTTCCGAAGTGAACTCCACTTGTATTATATCTCTCTTTGCTATTATGAGTGTTTATGGCGTATTGTTAATTTCCATGACTTGGTTTATGCGTAACTTTTACTGGAATACCTTTTTTTCATGCGCAATTTATCCTTTGTTTCTTGATTCAGTAAGTAAAAGTAATCCAAAAAAATTAACTAAATATACGATAGTATTAGCATCGTTTTTGTTGTTTCTATCATTCATAACAATGTGGCGTACTCCTTCAATATTTATATCCTATCCATAAAAGTTATTTTTCAGGTAAATGGGAGTGTAAATGAAATTTAAAAGATGGTTTTTATTATTTTTATTTCTGGCTGAAGCTCCGCTGGTTGCGCACGGTCAGGATATAAAATTTAACTACCTGGGGAAGCCAATTACGACTTTTGACGGATATTCACCTATTTATCTTAAAGGAGTATATGCCGCTAAGGATACCTTTGGAATGAGGCAAAATGCTGTTGTTGCATCTTTTAAAGCGAATTCCGGTAATCCATTTAGTTTCCCAATCCTAGGACTAAATTCTCTATATGATCTGACTCGGTACATGGATCGTGATTCAGTAGCTTTATATGCAGATAATACGGCGCCTAACTTCAAGTCATGGGAAATAATATCTGACGCCAAAATAACAGCCACTTCGATTGTTTCTGATTACATCGACAATCAAAAAGTTCAGCCGGGAATGATTATCGAAACTCAAAGTAACCCTAAATGGACTACATATGTAGTGTCTGTAACCAAGGGAAAAATAATCACAAGTGGTTGGGTTAACATGAAAACCAAACACATGGGTACACCAGATACAAATGTAATAATATTAAATCCATTAACCAAAATTTGGGCTGCTAATTTCAATATTACTCTTCCGAGTGATTCTCGAGCTATCAAAGGCGTCGTACAGGAGAATGGTGTCGTTAATAATAAGATAAAGTCGGGTATTGTAAACGGTGTTGATACTGTAATTCTACCATATTCAAAATTTGGTGGGGCTTCAGCTTATGTTGCAAGATCAGCAAATACAGGATTTAATCAACAATGGAATGCGGGATATTTATCATTAGGGAATAAATACAATTTTGTTAGTAGAAATACGAGTGTAAATAATTCTCTTGTCAGTTATCTTGATGCCTCCAATTCTGACATAGGTTTGCAGTTTTCAGGTAATAATAAAAAACAATCAATTGAATGGTTAAATGGTGAAAAGGTAACTGCTGCTATATCCCCTACCGGCCAATTGCAAAAAATAAATTACAAAACATCTACTATTACTAAATCTGCAAAGCTTACAGATGATAATGCAAGATATATATTCTTAACACATGAGAATATAATAGTGACATTACCAGACACTGATGACTTGATTGATGGATATACGCTTAAATTATCTTCTTTTGGTGATGGAGCTTACAAAATAAAATTTGAATCCAAATTGGCTATTAAGGGTAACGTTGATTTGAAAAATGATAATTGGAGTAAAGAGTTAATATACTTCGATAAGCAATGGTTTCTTAGTTAATTTATTATTTTATCTATTATAGGGTTTTTGTATGAAACTATTATTAGTTGGCAATCACACTTGTGGGAATCGTGGTGATGCTGCAATTCTTAGAGGATTGTTAAATTGCATCAGGGAAATTGATAGTGAAATTGAGATAGATATTATAAGCCGATATTCCATAAGCTCTTCATATTTATTGGGTGAGAGCATCAAGCAAGATACTTTATATTCTGACGCAAAAAAAACAAAAGGGGGAATATACGCTAAGGTTAGGTCAAAAATAAAAAGCATATTTTTACCATGGGTCCTTATTGCACATTGCCGTGAAAAGGGGATTCTTAGGTATATTAGTCTGCCGAAGCATATTACTAGCTTTACTGAAAGCATAAAAGAATATGATGCCATTATTCAAGTAGGCGGCTCTTTTTTTGTTGATTTGTATGGCGCTGCACAATTTGAACATATCTTTTGTTCTTTATTAGCCAAAAAACCGATCTATCTAATTGGGCATAGCGTAGGTCCATTCGATAACAAAAATATTCAGAAAATTGCAAAATTTGCTTTTTCTAATGTAAATAATCTAATTTTGAGAGAAAGTATTAGTAAGGAGCTTATTGCTGATTATAAATTCGATATGGACAACGTGTCAGATGGTGTTGATACTGCTTTTTTAGTAGAAGGGACAAATTATTCTTCTTTCAACGATTACATCTGTCAGCATTGGTTAACCAAAATAAGAAACAGCAAATGTGTTGCCATGACTGTAAGAAAACTAGCTCCATTTGATAAACGACTCGGTGTAACTCAGGAACAATATGAATTTGCAATTGCTCGCGTAATTGACCATGTGATTAGTTTAGGATATCAAGTAATCATTTTTTCAACATGCACAGGAATTGAAAGTTATAATAATGATGATAGAATTGTGGCGCTTTCAGTTAAGGATAAAGTAAAAAACACTGAAAAAATTAGTGTTGTTATGGATGAGATTAATGATGCTCAGTTAGGTTTTCTTCTAAGTAAGTGCGAGTTTACAATTGGCACAAGACTTCACTCTGCTATTATATCAATGAATTTTGGGACGCCAGCAATAGCAATTAATTATGAGCATAAATCGAAAGGCATCATGCAATCACTATCTATGGATATTCTTTCTGTCAGTGTACAGGGACTATTCACTGATGAAGTGGTTAATAAAATTAATCACCTTCATAATAATTATGATGGCATCAATCATGATTTATCTCTTCAATTGAAAAGAGTCAAAAAAGAAGGGCGGGATATAATTTCCGAAGTTATTAAAGAAATTGGTGCGAAATGAAAATTTTATTTTTTTGTGTTAAATTCCCCTTGGCATCAGAAACCTTTATTTTAAATCAAATTATCTCTTTTATTAAGAAGGGATATGATGTCAAAGTGCTCTCAATTTATCCTGGCGATATGGATAAAATACATGATGACTATCTGGAATATGATTTAAAAAGTAAAGTGCATTATATTTTTGATGAAGATATAACATCAAAATCCAAATATTTTCAGTTTAGTAAAAGAGTACAATATAGCTTGAAGTCTTTTGCCTTGGGGAACATAAACTCGTTTAATTTTAATAAATATGGATTTTTGTCTTATACGCTTCTTCTTCCCGCTTTAATTGGTCGTGTCGCAAGTAGGATTGAAAGTGATTATATCATAGCACATTTTGGGCCGTGTGGAGTTTTAGCAAATTGTTTGCGGAGTTGTGGTGTTTTACATGGGAAAATAGTTACTGTTTTTCATGGTTACGATCTTTCAGCCACCAATTTGCTAAACAGATATAAAGGATTCTATAAGAGACTCTTTAATGATGGTGATTTGTTCCTTCCTGTGAGTCATGTGTGGGAAAGTAAATTAATCGAAATGGGATGTGATAAAGGTAAAATTTCTGTTATTAGAATGGGTATCCAGATTGAAAATTTTAGCTTTTATCCGCGCCCCTTTAGAAATGAACCATTGAAAATTATATCAGTATGTAGATTGACAGAGAAAAAAGGCCTGCGCTATGCAATTCAGGCGTGTGATATCTTGAATAAGAGTGGTTATAGATTTCAGTATGATATTGTTGGTTATGGAGAGTTAAATGCAGAACTTCAACAGCTCATCAGCAAATACGGGCTTGAAGATAAAGTAAATATTATCGGTTTTCAACCTCAGTCTGTGGTTAAAAAATTGTTGATGAAGAGTGATGTTTTTCTCCTACCCTCTGTTACTGCAAATAATGGTGATATGGAAGGTATTCCCGTTGCTTTAATGGAAGCAATGGCAATTGGTTTACCAGTTATTTCTACTTTTCACAGTGGAATTCCTGAACTAATTGAAAACGATGTTAGTGGTTGGCTATGTGATGAACGAGATTTTCAGGCTATTGCCAATATCCTAATTTCATTGTTAAAGGATCAAAAAGATCTGAAATATATTCAAGATAATGCTAGACGCAAAATCGAATTATCATTCAATCAGGAAAAAGAATACTCTCAAATGGCTAATCTCTTGGAGAGGCTTTCATGAGTGGATTGAGGAAGCAAGCTTCTTGGCTTTTGTTTTCCAACATATTTGCAGCAATACTTCAGATTATCCAAATTAGTGTGTTAGCCCGACATTTGGAACTACATGAGTTGGGTATGCTTGCGATCGTTAATTCAATTTTAATGATAGCAATGATTTTGCAAGATATGGGTATGAGTAGTTATATTATTCATAGACAAGATCTTAGTCGAGATGAACAAAGCACAATATATTGGGTTAATTTTATTTTAAGTATTTTGGCAGGGGGGATTGTTTTATTAGTTGCTTGGCCTTTAGCTAGATTTTATATGATGGATAAGCTTACTCCATTGGTCATGCTTTCAAGTATAAACTTTCTGTTTTTAGGTTCGCTTTCACAATATCAAGCTCATTATATCAAAGCAAAGAGGATGGTGTCTCTTTCCCAAATAGAAATGTCCGCAAAGACTCTCTCTTTTTTATTTGTTATATATGCAATATTGTATACAGAGTTAAGAACTTCGGCTGTTATTATCGGTCTCATTGTAAATGCCTGTCTCAGGTTAGCTTTTATGAGCTATTTTGGAGATAAAGATTGGAGGCCTAAATTTGTTTTCGAAAAAAACATTTGTAAAGGTGTCTTCAGTTATGGGATATACCAGCTCGGTTCTCAGATAATCAATCAGCTTAGAACTCAATTAGACGTAATTATTATTGGCAAAGTCCTTGGTGGTGATTCTTTAGGTTTATATTCTCTTGCAAAAGATTTGATTATGCAACCTTTGAAACTGATTACACCAGTTATAAATAGATTAGCACTACCTCGTTTTGCTGAAGCACAGCGTGATACTAATCTTCTAGAGACAGTATACTTAAAAGGGACTCTGTTAATAGTATCAGCCAGTGCAATATCGTTTGTCGGAATTTTTATCTTTTCTCCTATAATTATTTTTATTTTGTATGGAGAGCAGCGTATGACAATAATGACTTTATTACCTTATATGTTGCTTTTTGGAATGTTGAGACCAATGGGGGGATTAACTGGCGCGATAGCTCAAGCCAACGGAAGAACCAATGTTGAATTCAAGTGGAATATAATAGCAGGTATTGTAGCATTATGTTTGTCAAGCTCAATATTTTTATATTCCTCTCTATGGTATGTCTCTCTGGTGCTATCGATTACTCAAATAATAATAACTTTTCTTGTATATCCATTTTTTGTTAAGCCAATAGTAAATTCAAATTTCTCTTCTTACCTTCTAAATTGGATGCCGGTTTGTTTGTTGTTTATTGTTATTGTAATATTGATTCAGAATTTTAATTTCTTTGTTTATCCTTTTTGGTAATTTTTTTAAAGATAAATATCTTATTAATTTATTTCATAGTGTTATTGTATCGTTTTTACATTAAAAATAATTTTGCCCTATCCATATTACTAGCTTTGCGCTAACATAATCATCACATTAAGCTGCGAATTTGTCGCAGTGACCACACCTGACAGGAGTATGTAATGTCCAAGCAACAGATCGGGGTTGTCGGTATGGCAGTGATGGGGCGTAATCTTGCGCTCAACATCGAAAGCCGCGGTTATACCGTCTCCGTTTTCAACCGCTCCCGTGAAAAGACCGAAGAAGTGATTGCCGAGAATCCAGGCAAGAAACTGGTCCCACATTATACAGTGCAGGAGTTTGTTGAATCACTCGAGACTCCACGCCGTATCCTGTTAATGGTGAAGGCGGGCGCAGGTACTGATAGTGCCATCGCCTCTCTGAAGCCCTACCTGGATAAGGGTGACATTATCATCGATGGTGGTAATACCTTTTTCCAGGATACGATTCGCCGTAATCGTGAGCTTTCTGCTGAAGGTTTTAACTTCATTGGCACCGGCGTATCCGGTGGTGAAGAAGGGGCTCTTAAAGGTCCTTCGATCATGCCTGGTGGTCAGAAAGAAGCTTATGAACTGGTTGCTCCAATTCTCAAGCAGATTGCTGCAATCGCCGAAGACGGTGAGCCATGCGTAACCTATATCGGTGCGGATGGTGCTGGTCATTATGTAAAAATGGTTCACAACGGTATTGAATACGGTGATATGCAGCTTATTGCAGAAGCCTACGCTTTACTGAAAGGGGGTCTGGCGCTTTCTAATGAAGAGCTGGCGCGAATCTTTACTGAATGGAATGAAGGTGAGCTTAGCAGCTATCTCATTGATATAACTAAAGACATCTTCACCAAAAAAGATGAAGAGGGTAAATACCTGGTCGACGTGATCCTCGATGAGGCAGCAAACAAAGGTACCGGTAAATGGACCAGCCAGAGCTCTCTTGATCTCGGTGAACCGCTGTCACTTATCACTGAATCTGTATTCGCTCGCTACATCTCTTCACTGAAAGATCAGCGTGTAGCTGCTTCGAAAGTCCTTACCGGGCCGCAGGCGAAAAGTGCAGGCGATAAAGCGGAGTTCGTTGAGAAAGTTCGTCGCGCTCTGTATCTGGGCAAAATCGTCTCTTACGCTCAAGGCTTCTCCCAGTTGCGCGCGGCTTCTGATGAATACAACTGGGATCTGAACTACGGTGAGATCGCGAAAATCTTCCGTGCCGGCTGTATTATTCGTGCTCAGTTCTTGCAAAAGATTACTGATGCCTATGAGCAGAACGTTGGCATTGCCAACCTGCTGCTGGCTCCATACTTCAAGCAGATCGCCGATGATTATCAACAAGCGTTGCGCGATGTAGTTGCATACGCAGTGCAGAATGGTATTCCGGTTCCAACTTTCTCTGCGGCCATCGCTTACTACGATAGCTATCGTTCCGCAGTCTTGCCTGCTAACCTGATTCAGGCGCAGCGTGATTATTTTGGCGCGCATACCTATAAGCGTACCGATAAAGAAGGTGTGTTCCACACTGAGTGGATGGATTAATTTCCATTCGGTAATTCAATGCAAAATCCCGGTTGGTTTTTAGCCGGGATTTTTTGTACATTTTCTCCAGACACTCGCAATTCTGTAACAAATTTGTACTTCCTCTTTAGAGTTTAGGCTGTTACCCCGCCACTGGTAAGGTCTCTCCTTGACATACATCCAGCCACGGAGTAAAACCGCCGCAAGTGTTGATTACCAGGGTGGCTAATATGCCGCCGTCCAGTTAACTTATTAAAGTGTGATCGAATGAAAATTACTATTTCCGGTACCGGTTATGTTGGTTTATCGAATGGCATCTTGATTGCGCAAAACCACGAAGTGGTGGCGCTGGATATCATTCAATCCAAAGTTGATATGATTAACCAAAAGATTTCTCCGATTGTCGATAAGGAGATCCAGGAATATCTGGCGGAAAAACCGTTGAATTTTCGCGCGACAACGGACAAGCATGATGCCTACCGTAATGCAGATTATGTCATTATCGCTACGCCGACTGACTACGATCCTAAAACGAACTACTTCAATACTTCGACTGTTGAAGCCGTTATTCGTGATGTCACCGAGATTAACCCAGACGCGGTAATGATTATTAAATCCACCATTCCCGTTGGCTTTACGCGTGATATTAAAGAGCGCCTGGGCATTGATAACGTCATTTTCTCTCCTGAGTTTCTGCGTGAAGGCCGCGCCCTTTACGACAACCTGCACCCGTCTCGTATCGTCATTGGCGAACGTTCAGAACGCGCGGAGCGTTTCGCTAATCTGCTGAAAGAAGGCGCGATTAAGCAGGATATCCCGACGCTGTTTACTGACTCCACCGAAGCTGAGGCGATTAAGTTATTCGCCAATACCTACCTGGCGCTGCGCGTAGCCTACTTTAATGAACTGGATAGCTATGCTGAAAGCCAGGGTCTGAACAGTAAACAGATCATCGAAGGCGTGTGCCTCGATCCGCGAATCGGTAATCACTATAACAACCCCTCCTTTGGCTACGGCGGCTACTGCCTGCCGAAAGATACCAAGCAGCTGCTGGCAAACTACGAATCTGTACCGAATAACATCATCGGTGCCATCGTAGATGCTAACCGCACGCGCAAAGATTTTATCGCTGACTCAATCCTGGCGCGCAAACCTAAAGTCGTTGGTATCTATCGCCTGATCATGAAGAGTGGCTCCGATAACTTCCGCGCTTCTTCTATTCAGGGCATCATGAAGCGTATCAAGGCCAAAGGTATCCCGGTCATTATCTACGAACCGGTTATGCAGGAAGATGAGTTCTTCAATTCCCGCGTGGTTCGCGATTTCGACACATTCAAACAAGAAGCTGACGTGATTGTCTCAAACCGAATGGCTGAAGAGCTGTCGGATGTCGCTGACAAAGTGTATACCCGTGATTTGTTCGGTAGTGACTAAATCGATCTCAGAGATAAGCTGGAGGGGGAAGATTCCCCCTAAATAGTTATTGCTAAGAAACGGTTGAATCATATTTATATATTGCCTTGCTATATATGAAACCAATGTTCTAATATTTGTTATTGCAATATCATTATTTATTAATATCTATAGTATAAAATTATTTGCATATTTAAAATGGTATAAGTACTCGTAAGGATGTTGCATTTTTGCTTATTTTTATTAAATGCGTTCTATATTTTGGAAGCATACAATTTGGCTGAGATTGCGGAGGCTTTCAGTGACCCTTGAAAAATTATCTCATGCTGGTTTTTCGATTCATATTAATCTTTTTTAAAATAAGTTAGGCATTAATATATTTTTTGTAAACACTTAAATATTTATATTTCACGAAAATATATTTCATCTATACATTATCCTAAGGTATTTAAATGTTTCGTCTTGACATCAACGGCTTGCGTTTCATTGCTGTAGCAATGGTGGTACTTTTTCATTTCAAAATAGGATATTTTTATGGCGGTTATGCTGGAGTAGATGTTTTCTTTGTAATATCTGGATTTCTGATGAATGAAATCTGTAAAGAAAAAGTAGGTACTAAAGGCTGGGTTAGTAATTTTTATAAAAAGAGGTTTAAAAGGATCTACCCTGCATTAGTAGCGTGTGTTTTGTTTTCGTTTATATTGGCAATTACATCCACACCACCATCAATGCTTAGAAGTCTTTTTTTGCAAGTAATATCATCATTGAGTTTTACTTCTAATCTATATTATCTAAAAGCAACTTCTGGATATTTTACAGATGCGGCTGATAGTTTTATTTTCTTACATACCTGGTCATTGTCTGTTGAATGGCAGTTTTACTTGATTTTCCCTTTAATTTTAATTGTTTCTAATGCGTTATCTAAAAAAGCCCCACAATATGTTATCTATTTCAGTCTCATTTTGACTTCTTTTATATTTTGTGTTTTATTAATGAAATACAGCCAAATGTATTCTTTTTATTTGTTGCCTAGTCGTGCATGGGAGTTAATAATTGGTGCGATGGCTTCATCAATCACGTTCAAGAATAGGTACCCTAGAATTACAGAAGTTATATCGTTGGTTACTTTAATGCTATTTACTGGTATAGTTAAAGAAAGCTATAGTTGGCCTGGTTTTACGACATTAATCCCCACGATTGCAACGGCGTTGCTACTACATGCGAACATTGGGAATAATAAAACTTTGTTAAAGGCAAAACCATTCCAACTGATTGGGTCAGCATCATATTCAATTTATTTATTTCACTGGCCAGTAGTGTCGTTATTTTATTTGAATAATATTGAATTCAGTCTCTTCAATCAGTTCGCTGGGATATTAATATCTCTAGTTCTTGGCTTTTTATCCTATTTCTTCATTGAAAAAAGAGCGCAACTAGCGATTCTTAAACTTGCTTTTTGCGCAATATTTATTTCATTTGTGGCTTTTTTATGTAATAAATTGAATGCTTCTAAGTTGTGGTTACCTAATTCCGTATTGGCAATGGATGAATTTCATTCTTATGCGGGATCTAAAGAAGGTATTGAACAGTTTGGTAACCAAGGACGAATATGCTTCCTGACGAGTGGATATAATAGCGCTAGTCAATTTACCGAGAACTCATGTTTGGCGAAAAAGGCTGATTCTAGTGTACAAAGATTGCTTCTGGTGGGTGACAGTCATGCTGCAGAGTATTACAAGGCATCAACAGAATTATACAAAGATTTTTTGGTAATGCAAGTAACCTCATCAGGCTGTATGCCTTTCGTAAATAATACTTATGGGGAGAAGAGATGTACTGATTTAATGGAAAGGCTATATAAGCAATACATTAAAGAATATAAGATTGATACCGTGATTATATCTGCTAACTGGATTGATGGTGAGAAGTATTTTTCCCATTCGCAAATTGCAAATAACATAGAAAATACAGTTGCTTTTTTCAAGCAATATGCTAGGGATGTAGTTGTGTTGGGGCAAACAAAAAATTACGACACAGCATTCTATCGTATCGCACAAAGTAATGATTTTAATGAAATTGATAAACATGCATTGAAACCCCCTAAAAATCTGAATAATTATCTCGTGGCATTTATGGAAAGGAAAAAAATTAATTATATAAATCTTTATGATTTAGATTGTGACGATAAGAAAAATTGTTCTTATATCTCACCAGAAGGATATCCCATGATGTTTGATAACAATCATTTTACATATCCATGGACGAAAATTATGTTATCCAAGGTTCGATATCAAAATAATCAATCAACGCATGAATGATTTAAGACGAGACAATGACAGGCTATATTAGTTAGGATGATTTTTTTATTATCGACATTTTAAATGTAGTAGTTGTTGGTGGAAGCATTGCTGTTGTTGAAATGTAATATTTTCCTAGGAAGAAAGACCTATTTAAATTTAAGCCACAGGTCTTTCATTCATATATATAAGGCGCATTGTTCTGAGAATGTTCTGTGATGCTGTGTTAGCATTGAAATCGGCCCAAACAGTTAAACACAACCAGGTGTTCTCCAGTGAGATAGGAATCCCAAAGCTACCTTTTCCTATTTGAAGACGTGATTGGCTGCCCTACCTAATAGGGAGGTTTACGATGTCTTCTGCCGCCGTAGAATGAAACGCAGAAATTGAGTCGGCGTATACAATTTTTAAGGACTATACATATCATTAAGATAGCAAGAATCAGTATACACTACTCCTGTCGAAGCATTTATTTACTTTTATTTCGGTAATTCCCTATATTTAACGTTAAGTAAAACTTCAGGATTTATTGGTCTGGAAGATATGAAAAGGATTTTTGCATAACTTACTTGGCTGGAGATTTAAAATGTATGGAATTAATATGGAGATATTTATGAATTTGTCCGACCATTTATATCATTTATTAAGAAATTGTAATGAGGTATAAAAATAACAGATTATCCGACACAATATCATAAGACTTTAGAAACGTAAATTTATGAATTCATATTCCTTCGGCTATGTCAAGGCTTTATTACAGTGATGTTTAAAAGATCATAAGAGGCTTTTTATTCTTAGGCGACTAGAATCTAAATGATTCAGTTATTCGCCTGACAAATCGTCTTACTTCTCATACCCGACCAACCCCCCTAAAAAACGTGACCTCGCTTAGATTCTTCAATCGATCATCTTGTCCCAACCATTGAGGTCGGATATGTTAAATTCACCTTGTGAAGAGCTACCGTCACTGTGATGTAGACGCTGGAGATAAGCGCCGGAAGGTAAAACAAAGCCTGCTTGCAGGCTTTTGTTGTTTCTGGAATCCGGGTTCTCAGGCGAGCTTCGTTACGACGAGCTAAGGCTCTGATTAAAATTTACACGGGTGATGGTACGGGATCTTTCAAGGGAAGGGCGCAGGCATAGAAAACACAAATCATTTACTGCCATTAGAATAGTAAAGGCGAAGTACCAGTTTGATATAACTTTTTTAAATGGTATCCATTGCCAGCTGAAAGGCTATATGTATCCCCACCGCTGGCAGTGTTTATTCTTATATTATTATTTCCTATGCCTGTATTATAATTATATTAAGTTTTCTTTTCACCACTTTCGTTTGTTAAAAGTCAGCTTGGTCTTTTTCTGATCTTTGATATAAGAAATCAGAAAATAGACTGAAACAATCAACAGGATGGCAGCAACTGCTAAGAAAATTATGTTTGCCATAATGCGTACCAGAATGAAAGGAATGTTATAAATCCATTTGCCTGCGAACTAATATCTCTGCAAAAGCATGCCTTTGCCTGCTTAACATATCCTGAATTTAAGAAAAATCCTATATGGCGTTTGTGGTTTTTTTACGGAAAGTGGAAAACCCTTTTCCGCGCCAGTAGTTTGAACAATAGCGCTGTAACCGACTTTTGCACCAGCTTGATTCGCTGGTCACAGTTTCCTTTGTACGCGAATGCTCTTCAGTGATTGTATTGAAAGTGGCTTATATCAGAGTTTGTTAATGAATTTGTTTGTTTTGTGTTAACTTAGTGTTTCGTTATTGTGTGGGCCGCGGGCTTTGCGCTGAGATAGTTATAAACAGCGTGTTTTTACGAGCATCTGAATGGATAAGATTGCCGAATGACAATTCTCGATATAAAAAAGCCGCAGTAGTACCTCACTGCGGCTAAATACCTGCGCCATGCCGGGTTGATTAGACCTTGTAGTAGGCCTTATACCAGTCAACGAAGTTCTTCACTCCCTGCCTGACCGTCGTCTGCGGTCTGAATCCCACCGCATCATACAGCGGCTTGGTATCTGCGCTAGTTTCCAGTACATCGCCCGGCTGTATTGGCATCATATTTTTCTCCGCAACCATCCCCATAGCTTCCTCAAGCGCCGTGATGTAATCCATCAGCTCAACCGGTGAACTATTACCGATGTTATACACCCGGTATGGCGCCGAGCTATCTGCCGGTGAACCCGTCTCAACGGTCCATTCCGGATTGGGCTGCGGGATAATATCCTGCATCCGAACAATCGCCTCAACGATATCGTCAATGTAGGTGAAATCGCGCTTCATCTTGCCATAGTTGTAGACATCGATGGGCTTTCCTTCCAGCATGGCTTTTGTAAATTTAAACAGCGCCATATCCGGACGTCCCCAAGGACCATAGACGGTAAAGAATCTGAGTCCAGTGGTCGGAATACCATAAAGGTGAGAGTAGGTATGCGCCATCAGTTCGTTTGCCTTCTTGGTGGCGGCATACAGCGAAACCGGATGATCAACCGAATCATCGGTAGAGAACGGCATTTTACGGTTAAGGCCATAGACCGAACTGGATGAGGCATAGAGCAAATGCTCAACATTATTGTGTCTGCAGCCTTCAAGAATGTTCAGATAACCAATCAGGTTAGCGTCGGCATAAGCGAACGGGTTTTCCAGGGAGTAGCGAACTCCAGCCTGAGCGGCAAGATGGATCACCCGGTTAAATTTCTCATTAGCAAAAAGTCGGGCAATACCCTCGCGATCCGCCAGATCGATTTTGTGAAAACTAAACAGGGGAGACTGCAGTAAATCCAGACGGGCCTGCTTAAGATTGACGTCATAATAGTCGTTCATGTTGTCGAGGCCGACAACTTCATGACCCGCCTCCAGAAGGCGCTTGCAGGTATGAAAGCCGATAAATCCCGCGGCTCCAGTTACTAAAAATTTCATATTCATCCTCTGGGGTGACTGTATCCCGCTATATATTCCTCGATTTTACACTGGCTTGCTGCGTGGATCACCTGCTTTACCGTTGCTGTTTATGTTCATGCCTTCGATGGCCAGATGATGTCGTCCATAGCAAGGCATTTTGTGATGGAGATGAGATTCATTATCGATGCTGGATGATTAGCAGGGTAACAATTGCATGAGGTCTTGTCATAATCTCGCGATTTCAACTCGCTGTACGGCGCTTTAAACCTTCGAAAGTTAACGTTGATAAAAATTGGTTTTATGTATGAATTTACAATTCTTTCACATCGATATGGCTTATTTATTTTTTATCCTTTAAAATCAGCTAGTTAGTTTTTGGATTCTATTTGTTTTACATTATGTTTACTACATGAATCATTTGCAATATGAATTGATTGGCAACGTATTTTCATTTTTATTCCTATAGACCAGCGCTATAATGCGGCAACTCATTTGCATGACCATTGTGTTGTCAGTTTAATCAGCTATCCTGTGCGCAGTATTAAATATGGCACCAGACTGATTGTTGGCGTCATTTCGATCAATAGTGCGCACAGTTTGCGCTGATTCTCAGAAGATGGATGGGAAGATAACGGGAAGAACCCTGTCATGAGTTCAAAAAACAGGCTTGCTAAACGAGCTAATTGAGAAATTCCTGATGGATGGGTCTTAAGCAAACAGCGAGAGTGTGGGCCTGCTAGAATCTTTTAAATTCTCTAGCGAGCAGCACCCAGCGTCACGGGCGATAATCTTGGCCGACAGCCGCTGCGAGAGCGTTTGATGTAAGAAGAGGGTGTGTCGGTTTAGTGCTGCCGTCAAAGGCAGCCGCAGGAGATGTTTACAGATAGGGTTGTTGAATCATTACGCCGTTTGGTTGCGACAGCCAAGGGCGGTAGCGTGGTTGAAAGCGACCTCGTAAGACTATGGGGGGGGAGTATCTGACTGAAAAATAGCAGTTTTTACTGTACATTCAGAAACAGCACGTTAACTGGCCATCTCTACGCCAGCTTCTCGCTTGTCCCTGCTTAGTATGGAAGAGCTACCATGGTCGGCTGCTGCCAATGAATTAGAGCGTACAGAAAATTTGGGAAAGTCTTGCTTTAACCTATGTGCTTAAGATTTCAGGTTGTATGTCCAAAGACATGGTGTCTATCGGCAGTGTATCTGTCAGGGCGTTAGCGCTCTCGCAGTGGATTTCGTTAGTCAGCGACAACTCGCAAATCTAAAGTGCATAACCCAATGCTTAAAATTTCGTAGAATAATTTATGAGTATAAAAATGAAGTATAATCTAGGGTATTTATTTGACCTGCTTGTTGTTATCACCAATAAAGATCTAAAAGTACGCTACAAGAGCAGTGTATTTGGTTATTTATGGTCGATTGCCAACCCCTTACTGTTTGCGATGATCTACTATTTTATTTTTAAATTGATCATGCGAGTCCAGATACCTAATTATACCCTTTTCTTAATAACGGGTCTCTTCCCCTGGCAGTGGTTTGCAAGCTCAGCGACGAATTCGCTTTTCTCATTTATTGCTAATGCGCAAATTATCAAAAAAACCGTATTTCCGCGTTCGGTTATTCCTCTTAGTAATGTGATGATGGAAGGCTTGCACTTCTTATGCACTATTCCTGTCATTGTCGCTTTTCTTTTTGTGTACGGTATGCGTCCTTCGCTTTCATGGCTTTGGGGAATACCGCTCATTGCTATCGGACAGGTGATTTTTACCTTTGGTGTATCAATTATCTTTTCGACTTTGAATCTATTTTTCAGAGACTTAGAACGATTTGTTACTCTCGGTATTATGCTGATGTTTTACTGCACACCCATTTTATACGCATCGGATATGATTCCAGCAAAATATAGCTGGGTTATTGACTATAACCCTCTGGCTAGTATGATTTTAAGCTGGCGTAACTTATTTATGGATGGTGTTTTAAACTATGAGCATATTTCAGTGCTATATTTAACTGGTATTGTGCTGACAGTTATCGGATTAAGTATTTTTAATAAATTAAAATATCGATTTGCAGAGATCTTGTGATGGAACCAGTAATTGATTTTAATAATGTGACAAAAGAATATCCACTTTACCATCATATTGGCTCAGGTATTAAAGATTTAATATTTCATCCTAAAAGAGCATTTCAATTACTGAAGGGCCGTAAATATCTTGCTATTCAGGATGTCTCTTTTACGGTTGGCAAAGGAGAGGCTGTTGCGCTCATTGGCCGAAACGGCGCAGGCAAAAGCACCTCTTTAGGGTTGGTTGCTGGTGTTATCAAGCCAACGAAAGGGTCAGTCACAACTCGTGGGCGAGTGGCCTCAATGCTTGAGCTAGGTGGTGGTTTTCATCCAGAATTGACTGGCCGTGAAAACATTTTTCTTAATGCCACTCTTCTTGGATTACGTCGTAAAGAGGTTTTACAGCGAATGGATCGCATCATTGAATTTTCCGAATTAGGAGAATTTATTGATGAGCCGATCCGCGTCTACTCTAGCGGTATGCTAGCGAAGCTTGGCTTCTCGGTTATTAGTCAAGTTGAGCCTGATATTCTGATTATCGATGAAGTGCTTGCCGTCGGCGATATTTCATTTCAGGCCAAATGTATCAAGACGATTAAAGAGTTCAAAAATCGTGGTGTGACAATACTGTTCGTTAGTCACAACATGAGTGATGTGGAAAAAATATGCGATCGGGTTGTCTGGATCGAAAATCACCGCCTCCGGGAAATCGGTTCTGCTGAAAGAATCATCGAACTTTATAAACAAGCAATGGCCTAAATCTGGTAATTAAATGAATAGTATTAAGATCTATACCTGTCATCATAAGCCGAGCGCATTCCTTAATGCATCTATTATCAAACCATTGCATGTAGGTAAAGCCAACTCCTATAATGATATCGGCTGTATTGGCGATGATACGGGAGATAATATTTCGTTTAAAAACCCTTTCTACTGTGAGTTAACAGCACATTATTGGGTTTGGAAAAATGAGACTCTTTCTGATTATGTCGGTTTTATGCATTATCGCCGGCACCTCAATTTTTCCTCACAGCAGAGCTTTGCGGAAGATAACTGGGGCGTAGTGAATTCTCCGGTTATCGATACAGAGTATGAAAACCAGTTTGGTTTAACCGACACGGCAATACAAGATTGTCTTTCAGGTTTTGACCTGCTGTTACCGAAGAAGTGGTCAGTAAACTCTGCTGGCAGTAAAAACAACCTCGATCATTATGAGAAAGGTGAGTTTTTACACATCAAGGATTATCTGACTGCCCTGGACGTTGTCGAAGAGCTTTATCCGGATTATAAAGCGGCTATTCAGCAGTTTAACAATGCAACAGATGGCTATTATACGAACATGTTTGTGATGCACAAAGATATGTTCGTGGATTATTCTGAATGGCTGTTCGCGATTTTGACTCATCTTGAAAGTCGCATCTCGATGAATAATTATAACGCTCAGGAAAAGCGTGTTATCGGCCATATCGCAGAGCGTCTGTTTAATATTTACATTATTAAACAGCAGCAAGACCGTGCCCTGAAAGTTAAGGAGCTACAGCGCACTTTCGTGATGAATGAGACCTTCAACGGCAAGCTGATGCCGGTCTTTTCAGACGCTGCGCCAATAGTCATCAGTTTTGATGATAACTACGCCATCAGCGGCGGGGCTTTAATCAACTCTATCGTTCGCCATTCTGATAAAAATACCCATTACGATATCGTTGTGCTGGAAAACAAGGTTAGCAATCTTAACAAGCAGCGCTTAACCAAGCTGGTCTCAGCCCATGCAAACTTTTCACTTCGATTTTTTGATGTGAATGCCTTTACCGAATTGAATGGTGTACATACCCGAGCGCACTTTAGCGCATCAACCTATGCTCGCTTGTTCATTCCGCAGCTTTTCCGTGAATATGAGAAGGTTATTTTTATCGATTCCGATACTGTGGTGAAGGCCGATCTGGCGGCTTTGCTTAATGTCGAACTTGGCACTAACCTTGTTGCCGCCGTTAAAGATATCGTGATGGAAGGCTTCGTCAAGTTTGGCGCGATGTCGGAGTCTGCTGATGGCGTAATGCCGGCCGGCGAGTATCTGCAAAAAACGCTTAAAATGACCAATCCTGATGAGTATTTCCAGGCGGGGATTATCGTTTTCAACGTCGCGCAAATGGTGCAGGAAGATACCTTCTCCGAGCTGATTAAAACCCTTAAAGAGAAAAAGTACTGGTTCCTTGATCAGGACATCATGAACAAAGTTTTCTATGGCCGGGTTGAGTTTTTACCGCTGGAGTGGAATGTCTATCATGGTAATGGCAATACCGATGACTTTTTCCCCAATCTCCAGTTCGCAACATACATGCGCTTTTTAGAAGCCAGAATGAACCCGAATATGATTCACTATGCCGGGGAGAATAAACCGTGGAACACGGACAAGGTTGACTTTTATGACGATTTCCTGGAAAACGTCATCAATACGCCATGGGAAAAAGAAGCCTATTTCCGTCAGCTATCCCTGATTAATTCATCAAATCCTGCTCATACTGCAGGGCAAACGCCTGTTCTGCTTCAGACCAGGATAAAAAAAGCGTTGATGCCTTTCCTTAATAAATATGCTCCTGTCGGTTCACCGAGGCGAAATACGATAACAAAATACTACTATAAAGTTAGACGCTCAATTCTTGGTTAAGGCTGCTGGAATAATATTATGAACAGTAAAAATATTTTAATTGTCGGCGCTGGTTTTTCTGGTGCGGTTATCGCACGCCAGCTTGCTGAGCAAGGTCATCGTATCAGAATTATCGATCAGCGGGACCACATTGGCGGTAACTCCTACGACGCACGGGATCCGCAAACTGACGTTATGGTCCACGTCTATGGTCCGCATATCTTTCATACCGATAATGAAACAGTGTGGAACTATGTGACTCAGCACGCTGAAATGATGCCGTATGTGAACCGCGTCAAAGCAACCGTTAATGGGCAAGTGTTCTCTCTGCCGATCAACCTGCATACCATTAACCAGTTTTTTGCCAAAACCTGTTCGCCAGATGAGGCCCGGGCGCTTATTGCAGAAAAAGGGGACAGTTCGATCCAGGAACCGAAGACCTTTGAAGAACAGGCTCTGCGTTTTATCGGCAAAGAGCTCTATGAGGCGTTCTTCAAAGGCTACACCATCAAGCAGTGGGGGATGGAGCCATCACAGCTTCCTGCGTCGATTCTTAAGCGTCTGCCGGTTCGTTTTAACTACGATGATAATTACTTTAACCACAGATTTCAGGGCATGCCGAAACTGGGTTATACGAAAATGATTGAGTCAATTGCCAATCATGAAAATATCACTATCGAACTTCAGCAATCGTTTAACGCTGAAGAGAGAGAAAAGTACGATCATGTGTTCTATAGCGGGCCGCTGGATGCCTTCTATTCCTATCAATATGGCCGCCTGGGCTATCGTACTTTGGATTTTGAAAAATTCACCTGGCAGGGCGATTATCAGGGCTGCGCGGTGATGAACTACTGCTCACTGGATGTTCCTTACACCCGTATCACTGAACATAAGTACTTTTCGCCCTGGGAAACCCATGAAGGGTCGGTATGCTATAAGGAATACAGCCGCGAGTGTGGAGAAAAAGATATTCCTTATTATCCGATTCGTCAGATGGGGGAGATGGCTTTACTCGATAAGTATTTGTCCCTTGCGGAAAGTGAAAAGAACATTACTTTTGTTGGCCGTCTTGGAACCTATCGATACCTGGATATGGATGTGACTATCGCAGAAGCATTAAATACTGCCGAGAAGTACTTATCTTCCCTTGATAATCATGAAGCTATGCCAGTATTCACGGTTTCTGTGCGATGAATTGCTCTGCATTAATAGTCACTTATAATCGCTTAGAGAAGTTAAAAGTATCTATTGCCAACACTGTGAAATTAAATTTTACAGCGATAATGGTTGTCAATAACGGGTCCACGGATGGGACCCTGGAGTGGTTAGCCACCCTTAGCGACCCTCGGGTAATTGTCCTCAATCTGCCTTCTAATACCGGTGGAGCGGGGGGCTTTAAGGCCGGAAGTCAATATTTATGCGACAATGTCGATACCGACTGGGTTTTCTTTTACGATGATGACGCCTGGCCCGAGAGCGATGCGCTGGAAAAATTTACCCAGCTGGATAAAGCTAATTGTCGGGTGTTCACCGCTTTGGTAAAAGATCTTCGGGGGCAACCTTGTTCGATGAACATCCCTTTTGCTAAAGTACCGTCATCGTTTATCGACACATTACGCTACATCAAAAATCCGGCTGAGTTTCTACCGTCTCTTTCCCGTTCGACCGCGGTGCAAACGGTATCCTTTGTCGGGATGATTATTCAGCGAGATTTGCTGCGAAAGAATATACACAATATTCACGATGAGTTATTTTTATATTTTGACGATCTTTACTTTGGCTATCAGTTAACACTCGATGGCGAAGATATTCGTTATTCGCCTGAGGTTGTCTTCTCGCACGATGTGAGTATCCAGGGGAAGTCTATCTTTCCCGAATGGAAAGTTTATTACCTTTGTCGAAATCTTATTCTGGCGAAGAAAATTTTCCCGCGAGTTGCCATTTTTAGCCGTCTCTCAATCCTTTTGCGGTTGATTAAATATGTATCAATATTGCCATGGCAACGCAATAAATTGTTATATTTTAAATACTTGCGTCGTGGAATTATCCATGGTGTAAAAGGAATCAGCGGTAAGAACCATTAAGTGGATATAGCAATGAAAAAACTGTGTTATTTCATAAATTCGGATTGGTATTTTGATTTGCACTGGATAGATCGTGCAATCGCCGCCCGAGATGCTGGTTATGAGATTCACATCATCAGTCATTTTGTCGATAGTAAAGTGCTGAATAAATTTAAAACATTTGGTTTTAAGTGTCATAACGTTCCACTTGATGCTCAATCATTTAATGCATTAACTTTCTTTCGGGCCTTTTTTGCGTCCCGCAGGATCATCAAAGAGATTAATCCCGACCTTTTACACTGTATTACAATTAAGCCATGTCTGATCGGTGGGCTTCTTTCGAGGGCAAATAATCGCCCGGTCATCGTGAGTTTTGTCGGCCTCGGGCGTGTATTTTCTTGTGATACGGGCTTGCTTAAGCTATTGCGCAATATCACTATCATGGCATATAAGTATATTGCCAGTAATAAGCGCAGTATATTTATGTTCGAGCATGATAAAGATCGTAAAAAACTCGCGGGTTTTGTTGGCATTGACTACCAGCAGACTATTGTCATCGATGGCGCAGGTATCAACCCGGATATCTATAAATATTCACTGGAGCAGGAACGTGATGTTCCGGTCGTGCTGTTTGCCAGCAGAATGCTGTGGAGCAAGGGGCTCGGGGATTTAATCGAAGCCAAGAAAATTCTCGAATCCAGAAATATTCATTTTACGCTAAACGTTGCTGGAATACTTGTTGAAAACGATAAGGATGCCATTTCCCTTGCCGTCATTCAGCAATGGCATAAAGAAGGGCTGATTAACTGGTTAGGTCACAGTTCTAACGTCTGCGACTTGATCGAGGAATCGAACATCGTGGCCCTGCCTTCGATCTATTCCGAAGGCGTCCCGCGTATTTTGCTTGAGGCTTCCTCGGTTGGCCGGGCCTGCATTGCCTACGATGTTGGCGGCTGCGATAGCCTGATCATTAATAACGATAACGGCATTATCGTGAAAAGCAACTCTCCGCAGGAGCTGGCGGATAAGCTTGAATTCTTATTAGCCAACCCCAAAGCACGGGTTGAGATGGGTATCAAAGGACGGCAACGCGTTCAGGATAAGTTTTCTAGCGGTATGATCATTAGTAAGACTCTCAAGACTTATCATGATGTGGTTCAGGGATGATATAGCGCAAGAGATTACAGCTTCATGTAAATCAAACACCTCCGAAGCGTTACATTTATTCAATGTAACTGCTCTGCAAACGCATTATTTACGTTTAATGATTGCGTGCCTCTTATTTTGAAGGTGATTGAATGTCTGATGAATCAAGTAACGTTGTTGTTTCCGTTATCATCCCCGTTCATAATGCCGCGGAGTATATTTCCGAAACGCTTAATACGGTATTAGCCCAGTCTTTAAAAGACATTGAGATTATCATTGTTAACGATAACTCAACCGATAATACTCTGGGCATTGTCGCTACAATAGCCGATGAGGACTCACGAGTCCGGATTATAACCAACCCCAGCAACGTCGGCGGGGGTGAATCACGAAATATCGGCTTACGTATAGCGACCGGCGAATACATCATTTTCCTCGATGATGATGATTATGCCGATAAAGAGATGTTAAAGAGAATGTCCGACCGGGCTACGGCCCTGCAAACGGATGTTGTTATCTGCCGATGCCAGTCAATCGATCTGCAAACCAATACTCATTCTCCCATGCCTATGTCCGCGCGTGAGGATTTACTACCTGAAAAAGAGGTCTTCTCTTCACAGGAAATTGCTGACGATTTTTTCCGCGCCTTTATATGGTGGCCGTGGGATAAGCTCTTCAGACGCGAAGCTATTCTGGCATTGGGTCTGGAGTTTCAACCGCTGAGAACTACAAACGACCTGTACTTTGTGAGTAGTTTCATGCTGTTGGCAAACCGCATCTCGCTGGTGGATGAGATCTTAATCTCTCATACGATCAACCGCGCGAAGTCGCTTTCTTCCACCAGGGCAACCTCATGGCACTGCGCGCTGGAGGCATTGACTTCGCTACGTTCGTTTATGAAAGCGCATGATTTACTGGCGTCCAGAAGTCGGGATTTTAATAATTACGCCGTTGTTTTTCTGGAGTGGAACTTAAATACGATCTCGGGCCCTTCCTTTAACCTGCTCTTCAACGATGTGAAGTCGTTCATCTTATCTTTAGAAATCAATCGTGATGACTTTTATGATGACTTTATCAAAGCTGCGCATGGCCGGATCGTTAATCAGTCAGCGGAAGAGTATATTTTTTCTCTGAAAGACAGAGTGTTGCGCGAGCTTGAACATGCACATATGTTGAATTCAACGCTGCAGGAAGAAATCACTTCGCTTAAACAGTCGACTGTATCTCAGCGAAGTGAAATTGATGTCCTGAAGACGCAGGTTAACGATAAAACCACGATTATCCACGAGCTCGAACAGCGGAATACGCGTATAGAGGGCGAGTATCAAACTCAACAACAGAAATTGCTCAGCATCGAAAATGCGTACCAGGAGCTGACTCAGCGCTATACCGATTTGGTTTCATCTTTGTCATGGAAAATGACGAAACCATTTAGGATAGTCAAAGCGATAACCGCACGAAAAAAGTCATGACGACGATAAACAGGTGATATCAACCAGCGCGCTGGCGAGGGTTATATTGCAAGGGAGGCGTTATGCCGCCTCCCTTTGATGACTTACTTATGCCTGCTCCGCAGGTTTTCCACCACATCCGTCAAATTCAGCCCCTGATCCTGCAGCAGCACCAGCAGGTGATACATCAAATCCGACGCCTCATTCTTCAGCTCGAACTGGTCATGCACCGTTGCGGCCAGCGCGGTCTCCACGCCTTCTTCTCCCACCTTCTGCGCAATACGCTTGGTTCCGCTGGCGTAAAGCTTCGCGGTATACGAACTCTCCGGGTCGGCGTGCTTACGTTCCGCCAGCAGCTGCTCCAGCTGATATAAGAACAGCCACTGATGGCCGGTTTCGCCAAAACAGCTTGAGGTGCCTTTATGGCAGGTTGGGCCAATCGGATTGACCAGCGCCAGCAGGGTATCGTTATCGCAATCCGGGGTGATGCTCACCACGTTAAGGAAATTGCCTGACGTTTCCCCCTTGGTCCACAGACGCTGTTTGGTCCGCGAATAAAAGGTCACTTTGCCGGTTTCTTCGGTTTTCGCCAGCGCATCCTGATTCATATAGCCCAGCATCAGCACTTCACCAGAAACGGCGTGCTGCACGATGACCGGCATCAGACCGTCGGTTTTTTGCCAATCCAGCTGTTCACTTAACATACCCTAATCTCCACGCCCTGTGCTGCCAGGTACGTTTTCAGTTCACCAATGTTGATAATTTGCTTGTGGAACACCGAGGCGGCCAGCGCGCCGTCGACGTTAGCGTCGCGGAAGGCTTCCAGGAAGTGTTCCATGGTGCCCGCGCCGCCGGATGCAATCAGCGGCACGCGGCACACGGCGCGCACCTTGCTTAACTGCTCCAGATCGTAGCCGTTACGCACGCCATCCTGATTCATCATATTGAGGACGATCTCGCCGGCTCCGCGCTTTTGCACTTCCTGCACCCAGTCCAGGGTTTCCCACTGCGTCACCCGCGTCCGACTTTCATCGCCGGTATACTGGTTGACGTGATACTTGCCGCTCGCGGCGTCAAACCAGGTATCAATACCCACCACAATACACTGCACGCCGAACCGATCGGCCAGGCGGGTAATCAGCGTGGGATCCGCGAGGGCAGGGGAGTTGATGGAGATTTTATCCGCGCCGAAGGAGAGGATTTGCGCCGCATCGTCCAGCGACTTAATACCGCCGGCGACGCAGAATGGAATGTCGATCACTTCCGCGACCCGCGACACCCAGCTTTTATCCACCACGCGGCCGTCGCTGGAGGCGGTGATATCGTAGAACACCAGCTCATCCGCGCCTTCGTCGGCATAGCGTTTAGCCAGCGGGACGATATCGCCGATGATTTCGTGATTACGGAACTGCACGCCTTTCACTACCTGGCCGTCGCGAACGTCAAGACAGGGGATTATCCGTTTTGCCAGCATTGAATGGCCTCCGTTACGTTGAATTTACCTTCCAGCAGCGCCCGGCCGACAATTACCCCGCGCACTCCGGTTCCGCACAGCGCGGCGATATCATGCAGATCGCCAATGCCGCCGGAGGACTGAAACGCGACCTGCGGATAGCGGGCGCAGACTTCTTCATACAGTGAGACGTTAGACCCGGCCAGCGTCCCGTCGCGGGAAATATCGGTACACAGCACGTGCTGCAGGCCGACGGACTGATAGCTCTCCACCAGTTCTTCCAGGGTTACGCCGGAGTTCTCCTGCCAGCCGCTGACCGCCACCTGCTTGCGGCCTTCCGCGTCGATCCGTACGTCAAGCGCCAGCACCAGATGCTGCGGGCCAAAACGTGTAAACCAGCCTTTCACCACTTCCGGCGACTTCACCGCCGTCGAACCCACCACCACGCGCGCCACGCCCGCTTCAAGCAGGGCGGCCACGTCTTCTTCCGTCCGCACGCCGCCGCCAACCTGTACCGGCACATTGACGCCGGCAACCAGGGTTTTTAGCAGCGGGATTTGACGCTTAGCCGGATCTTTCGCCCCGGTCAGGTCGACCAGGTGCAGCACTTCGGCCCCTTGGGCGGCATAGGATTGCAGGCGCGGCAGCGGGTCGTTGCCGTAGTCGCGCTGCTGGCCGTAATCGCCCTGATGGAGACGGACGACCGTACCGTCAATTAAATCTAAAGCAGGAATGATCATCACATCTCCAGGAAGTTTTTCAGCAGCTGCGCCCCGGCGCTGCCGGAGCGTTCAGGGTGGAACTGGACGCCAAAAAAGTTATCTTTCTGCACCGCCGCGGTGAAGGCCTCGCCGTAGCTGCACTGGGCGATGGTATTGACGTTGA
Organism: Klebsiella sp. FDAARGOS_511; assembly: GCF_003812845.1. Lineage (NCBI taxonomy): Bacteria > Pseudomonadati > Pseudomonadota > Gammaproteobacteria > Enterobacterales > Enterobacteriaceae > Klebsiella > Klebsiella sp. FDAARGOS_511. The sequence goes on from NZ_CP033824.1 coordinate 5,089,754, forward strand.
CCGGCATCGCGTAGCTGTGGACGAAGTAAAAATACGCCCCGTCTTCAATGCCGCGAAACAGACGATCGCCCGCTTTGGCATACACCTGGTTCCAGCCCATATGCGGCAGCGGCAGGCCGTGGTCGGTCATTTTCGGCACGTCCTGCTCGATAATGCCCAGCAGGTCGACGCCGTTGTTCTCTTCGCTGCGTTTTCCCAACAGCTGCATGCCGAGGCAAATGCCCAGCACCGGCTGGGTACAGGCTTTAATCAGTTCGATTAACTCGCGCTCGCGCAGCTGGTCCATCGCCGCCTGCGCCGTCCCCACCCCCGGCAGAAACAGCTTATCGGCGCGCAGCACCACATCCGGGTCGCGGCTGACCTGCGGCTCATAGCCGTGGCGGCTCACTGCGGATTTCACCGAATTGAGGTTGGCGCAGCCGGTATCGAGGATCACCACGTTCATCAGAGTACCCCTTTCGAAGACGGCAGCGTGTCGCCCTGGACGCGAATCGCCTGGCGTAGCGTGCGGCCGAAGGCCTTAAACAGGCTCTCTACGCGGTGGTGGTCGTTTTTGCCCTTGGTTTTCAGGTGCAGAGTGACCGCCATGGTATAGGAGAGCGAGCGGAAGAAGTGTTCCACCATTTCGGTGCTCAGATCGCCAACGCGCTGATAGGTAAAGTCGGCTTTATATTCGAGGTGCGGGCGGCCGGAGATATCCAGCGCGCAGCGGGCCAAACATTCGTCCATCGGCAGCACAAAGCCGAAACGGCCAATGCCGCGCTTATCGCCGAGCGCCAGCTTCAGCGCTTCGCCGAGCGCCAGCCCGGTATCTTCCACGGTGTGGTGATCGTCGATATACAGATCGCCACCAACGTTAACCTCCAGGCGGAAGCCGCCGTGGGTAGCGATTTGGTCCAGCATATGATCGAAGAAGCCGACGCCGGTGGAGATTTTGCTGCCGCCTTCGCGGTCCAGCCACACTTTCACATCCACCTGGGTCTCTTTGGTGATGCGCTCAACGTGGGCGTAGCGGTCGCGGCGGGTTAGCTGTTCGCAAATGGTCGGCCAGTCCAGCTTTTCGCGGTCATAGCGCAGGCCGGTAATGCCCATGTTATCCGCCAGCTGAATGTCGGTCGCACGGTCGCCAATCACGTAGCTGTGGGCTGTGTCCATCACCCCTTGTTCCAGCCACGGCAGCACCAGTCTGGTTTTCGGCTTGCGGCAGTCGCAGTTATCCGCCGGGAGATGCGGGCAAATCAGCACTTCGTCAAAGTTGACGCCCTGGGAGGCGAATATTTGCATCATCAGGTTGTGCGGGCCGTCGAACTCGTCCTGCGGCAGGCTGGCGGTTCCCAACCCATCCTGGTTGGTGATCATCACCAGCTTGTACCCTTCCTGCTGCAGCTTGAGCAGGGCCGGGATCACCTGCGGCTCAAAGGCCAGCTTATCGAAGCGATCTACCTGAAAATCAACCGGTGGCTCGGAAATCAGCGTACCGTCACGGTCAATAAAGAGAAACTTCTGGGTCATACATTCTCCGCAGTCAAAGCGTCAATGACGCGCTGGCTCTCTGCACGGGTACCGATAGTGATACGCAAACAGCCGCTTAATGAAGGTTGTTTATTCTGGTCACGTAAGATAATGCCCTGATCCCACAAAGATTTAAACACCGCGCTGGAGGCGGTGATCCGCGCCAGAACGTAGTTGCTCTCGGAGTCGAACACCTCTTCAACGCAGGCGATGCCGCGCAGCTGGCTCACCAGATAATCGCGTTCGGCGAGGATCTGCGCCACGCGCGCCCGCATGGCGGCAAGGCCTTCCGCGCTGAGCGCCTGGGCGGCGATATCGGCCACCGGCGTGGAGAGCGGATAAGGCGCGATAACCTTCATCAGCACGTTAATCACCTCGGCGTTGGCGAGGGTAAAACCGCAGCGCAGTCCGGCCAGGGCGAAGGCCTTGGAGAGGGTACGCAGAATCACCAGGTGCGGATACTCGTTCAGCCAGGCCGCCAGCGTGGCCTGCGGGCAGAATTCGATATAGGCTTCATCCGCGACCACGATGGCTTTACCGCGCGTCATCTCCAGCAGGGTGCGAAAATCTTTCGGGTTGATAATCTGCCCGGTCGGGTTATTCGGGCTGCAGACGAAAACCACTTTCACGCCGTCGAGATTAGCCGCGATGCCCGGCAGATCTAACTGCCAGTCGGCGAGCGTCGGCACCGTACGGCAGGTCACGCCGATAGTTTCGGCGCTGACGCTGTACATGCCGTAGGTCGGTGGGCAATAGAGCACCGCGTCCTGGCCCGGCTCGCAGAACGCGCGGATCAGCAGTTCAATGCCTTCGTCGGCGCCGCGACTGACCAGCACCTGCTCCGGCTTGACGCCCGCATACTGTGCGTAGCGTTCAATGACCGCTTTCGGCTGCGGTTCCGGGTAACGGTTCATCGTCTGCTCGGTCAGTTGGAACTCTACCGCGGTAGGGAATTCGTTGGCGTTCAGCCAGACGTCGCCTTTACCCCCCAAACGGCGAGCTGATTGATACGGCGTCAGCGCGCGGACGTTGGCGCGGGCTAAATCTTCAATGCTCATGCTTGCTCCTTAAGGGCTGCAACGCGCAGCGTAACGGCGTTTTTGTGGGCGTCCAGGCGCTCGGCGGCGGCCAGAATTTCAATCGTTGATGCGAGGGCGGCAAACCCGTCACGCGACAGCTCCTGCACGGTCATACGTTTCTGGAAATCCGCCAGGCCGAGGCTGGAGCAGGTCGCGGTGTAGCCGTAGGTCGGCAGCACGTGGTTGGTGCCGGAGGCGTAATCGCCGGCGGATTCCGGCGACCAGTCGCCGAGGAATACCGAACCGGCGCTGGTGATACCGTCTACCAGCTCGCGGGCGTTACGGGTCTGAATAATCAGGTGCTCCGGGCCGTACTGGTTGGAAATCGCCACGCACTGGGCGATATCGCGCGCCACGATGATGCGGCTGGCGGAGAGCGCCCCGCGGGCGGTTTCCGCCCGGGACAGCGCGGCCAGCTGGCGCTCAACGGCTTGCGCGACGCGGGTGGCCATATCGCTATCCGGCGTCAGCAGGATCACCTGCGAATCCGGGCCGTGCTCGGCCTGGGAAAGCAGGTCGGACGCGACGAAATCCGGGGTGGCGCCGCTGTCGGCGATCACCAGCACTTCCGACGGTCCGGCGGGCATATCGATAGCCGCACCGTCAAGACGTTGGCTCACCTGGCGCTTGGCTTCGGTCACGAAGGCGTTGCCCGGGCCAAAGATTTTATCGACCTTCGCCACCGATTCGGTGCCGAACGCCAGGGCGGCAATCGCCTGCGCGCCGCCGACGTTAAAGATATTGCGCACGCCGCACAGCTGGGCGGCATAGAGGATTTCATCAGCAATCGGCGGCGGCGAGCACAGCACCACCTGCTGGCAGCCGGCGATGCGTGCTGGCGTTGCGAGCATCAGCACCGTTGAGAACAGCGGCGCCGAGCCGCCGGGAATATATAAGCCGACGGAGGCGATAGGGCGGGTCACCTGCTGGCAGCGCACGCCCGGCAGGGTTTCAACATCCACGGCCTGCAGCTGCTGCGCGTTGTGGAAGGTTTCGATATTTTTGACCGCTACGGCCATCGCCTGCTTGAGCTCGTCGCTCAGGCGCGCGCCGGCGGCGGCAATCTCTTCGTCGCTGACCTTCAACGCCTTGACGTCGGTTTTGTCGAACTTCGCGCTATATTCACGCAGAGCCGCATCGCCATTGTCTTTGACGTTATTGAGGATCTCCGAAACCGTCTTGCTGATGCTCTCGGAGGCGGAAATGGCCGGGCGCATTAAGAGTTGTTGCTGTTGTTCAGCGCTACAGCCGTTCCAGTCGATAATTGTGTTGAAGCTCATGGTTGATTCCCCTGTTTATCCCGTGACCGACCCGCCGGATTACTCCATCATCTTCTCAATCGGCAGGACCAGAATGGAGCTGGCGCCCAGCGCTTTCAGTTTTTCCATGGTTTCCCAGAACAGGGTTTCGCTGCTCACCATGTGCATTGCCACGCGCTGCTTGTCGCCGGCCAGCGGCAGAATGGTCGGGCGCTCGGCGCCGGGCAGCAGGGCGATCACTTCTTCCAGGCGTTCGGTCGGCGCGTGCATCATGATGTATTTTGATTCGCGGGCCTGAATCACCCCCTGAATACGGGTCAGCAGGCGGTCGATCAGCTGCTGTTTGCTATCGGCCATCTCGCCGTCGCGCTGGATCAGGCAGGCTTTGGAGCGGAACATTACTTCCACTTCGCGCAGGCCGTTCGCTTCCAGAGTCGCCCCGGTTGAGACCAGGTCGCAAATCGCGTCGGCCAGACCGGCGCGCGGGGCCACTTCAACCGAGCCGTTCAGCAGGCAGGATTTGAACGAGATGCCTTTCTGGTCAAGGTAGCGCTTCAGCAGATGCGGGTAGGAGGTGGCGATGCGTTTGCCGTCCAGTGCCGCCGGGCCGTCCCAGGGTTCATCCGCCGGGGTCGCCAGCGACAGGCGGCAGCCGCCGAAGTCGAGACGACGCAGGGTGAAGTAGCGCGGGTCTTCGCCCTGAGCGCGGCGGCTCAGCAGCTCTTCCTCCAGCACGTTTTCGCCGATAATCCCCAAATCGACCACGCCGTCCATGATAAGGCCCGGAATATCGTCATCACGCACGCGCAGAATATCGATGGGCATATTTTCCGCCAGCGCGATCAGGCGCTGGGTGTGGAGATTCACTTTGATGCCGCAGCGGCTGAGTAATTCGCGTGAATCTTCGCTTAAACGCCCTGATTTCTGAATAGCTATGCGTAAACGGCTGTTGTCTAACATTCTTATTTTCCTCTGTAACCCTGTCTGAATCTGTCCGAATTCGGTCCAAAAAAAAGCCCCCGGAAGCGAATCTTCCGGGGGCTCTCTTTGCGTTCATGCACCACTGGAAGATCCAAACGTCTTCCAGCACACATCGCCTGAAAGACTAGTCAGGATGATGGTGATGATGGTGGTTTTTAAATTGAACGCTGTTCATAAAATTCTCTGTGAATGACTATGCATTTGATGCCTTTTAACCTAAACCACTTTACTCGCATAAAGCAAGGGCTTTTTTCTATCATTAATTCATTTCATATTGACCGAAGAAATTGTCAGTTGCCGCCAGCTGGCGTAGCCTTAAGTCAGCACAGCGAAAAGTCAGGAGCAAGGGGATGAAAAAGGTCGCGATTGTAGGTTTAGGATGGCTGGGTATGCCGCTTGCGCTGTCGTTGATGTCGCGGGGATGGCAGGTGACCGGCAGTAAGACCACGCAGGATGGCGTGGAGGCGGCGCGGATGTGCGGCATCGACAGCTATCCGCTGCGACTGGAGCCGCAGCTGGTCTGCGACACCGAGGATCTGGATGCCTTAATGAACGTCGACGCGCTGGTGATTACTTTACCGGCGCGGCGGACCGGTCCCGGAGAGGAGTTTTACCTTCAGGCGGTACAGGAAATCGTTGATACCGCGCTGGCGCATCACGTGCCGCGCATCATATTCACCAGCTCAACGTCGGTTTACGGCAACGCCAGCGGCACGTTGAAAGAGAACTCCCCCCTTAATCCGCAAACCGCCAGCGGACGGGTGCTGAAAGAGCTGGAGGACTGGCTGCATAACCTTCCAGGCACCTCGGTGGACATTCTGCGCCTCGCCGGGCTGGTGGGGCCGTCCCGTCATCCGGGGCGCTTCTTTGCCGGGAAATCCGCGCCGGACGGCCAGCACGGCGTCAACCTGGTGCATCTCCAGGATGTGATCGCCGCGATCGAACTGTTATTGCAGGCTCCGAAAGGCGGGCGCATCTATAATATATGTGCGCCTAAGCATCCCGCGCGCGGCGTCTTTTATCCGCAGATGGCCCGCGAGCTTGGGCTTCCCGTCCCCGTATTCTCTGATAACCCGGAGAACGGTAGCGGCAAGATCGTGGATGGCAGCCGTATTTGCAACGAACTGGGGTTTGAGTATCAGTACCCCGATCCGCTGGTGATGCCGATGGAGTAATGCGCCAGCGGTGAATCGCGTACCGTAAGGGGGAGCGATGAAACCACTGCTGGATGTGCTCGTCATCCTTGATGCCCTCGATAAAGAGGGCAGCTTTGCCGCCGCCTCGGCGAAGCTCTATAAAACGCCCTCGGCGCTGAGCTATACCATTCATAAGCTGGAAAGCGATCTCAATATTCAACTTCTCGACCGCAGCGGCCACCGGGCGCGCTTTACCCGTACCGGGCAGATGCTGCTGGAAAAGGGGCGCGACGTGCTGCACACCGCCCGCGAACTGGAAAAGCAGGCCGTCAGGCTGCATCAGGGCTGGGAAAATACGCTGATACTCAACGTCGACGCCACCTTTCCGTTCCCGCTGCTGGCCCCGTCGATCGCGGCGTTTTATCGCCAGCATCACGCCACCCGCCTTGAATTCCGCCGCGATACCCCAGGCGCAAACTGGCAGATGCTGATGGAAGGGCGGGCGGATCTTCTGCTGGGCGTACTGGGCGACCCGCCGGCGCTCAGCGGCTGCGCCTCGATTCTGCTGGGAGAGGTGGCGCAGGCGTTTGTTGTTGCGCCCCAGCATCCGCTTGCGCAGATTGCCGGTCCGCTGGGATGGCGGACGCTGCGCCGCCATCGGGCGATTACCACTGACGGCGCGTGGCCGCAGGCCGAAGGCCAGGAGAGCCTGACGGTATTCGATCTTCCCGCCCAACTGATGCTGCTGTGCGCCGGACTGGGCTGGAGTTATTTACCGCTATTTCAGGTGCAGGCATTAATTGCCCGCGGCGAGCTACTCATAATAAAAACGACGGTCCCCGAACCGGTCAATCGCGCATGGATAGGCTGGAATGAAGACGTTTGCGGGCAGGCGGGAGAGTGGTGGCGAAAGGAGATATTAGCAAATAGTGCTATCCATCAGGTCTATAATACTAAAATCGTATGAATATTAATCTGTTAGAGAATCACCGGGATTATTAAGCCTTGTAACATCTTGTCATCGGGCCAGCAGTTGTTGCAAAATACGCGTCCTGAAAATCAGAAACTGGCCGACGCTTTTTTAAAGTGTCGGTTATTTTTTTGGTTGAAAGACACATCATTCAATACCAAGAGGCCGGGCTTCGTACCGGATAGATATTTACTAAAAACCGACAGTGGTTGTCGCTGAGGAATACAAAGAAATGGGGCAATTTTTTGCTTACGCGCTGGCGTTCACCGTAAAAGGGGATAACTATGTCGCATAACGCTACTCCAAAAACCTCTCGCGTGGAATTACGTAAAACGCTTACGTTAATTCCGGTTGTCATGATGGGCCTGGCCTATATGCAGCCGATGACGCTGTTCGATACGTTTGGTATCGTCTCTGGATTGACTGATGGTCACGTTGCGACGGCTTACGCCTTCGCACTGATCGCCATTCTTTTCACGGCGCTGAGCTACGGTAAACTGGTTCGCCGTTTCCCGTCGGCGGGTTCCGCTTATACCTACGCACAGAAATCCATTAGCCCGGCCGTTGGCTTTATGGTGGGCTGGTCATCGCTGCTGGACTACCTGTTCATGCCGATGATCAACATTCTGCTGGCCAAAATTTACTTTGAAGCGCTGGTGCCTTCTATTCCATCGTGGATCTTCGTTGTCGCGCTGGTGGCCTTTATGACCATCTCCAACCTGCGCAGCATCAAGACCGTGGCGAACTTCAATACCCTGATCGTTATCCTGCAGATGGGTATCGTGGCGGTGATTGTTGGCCTGATTATCTACGGCGTTATGCACGGCGAAGGCGCGGGCACGCTGACCAGCACCCGTCCGTTCTGGTCTGAAGGCGCGCACGTGGTGCCGATGATTACCGGCGCGACCATCCTGTGCTTCTCGTTCCTCGGCTTCGACGGCATCTCTTCGCTGTCTGAAGAGACCAAAGACGCGGAGCGCGTGATCCCGAAGGCTATCTTCCTGACCGCGCTGATTGGCGGCCTGATCTTTATCGGCGCTTCCTACTTCCTGCAGCTGTACTTCCCGGACATCTCGCGCTTTAAAGATCCGGACGCTTCGCAGCCTGAAATCATGCTGTACGTAGCGGGCAAAACCTTCCAGTGGGGCGTGCTGATTTTCTCCAGCGTTACCGTGCTGGCATCCGGCATGGCCGCGCATGCGGGCGTTTCCCGTCTGATGTACGTGATGGGCCGCGACGGCGTGTTCCCGACGCGTTTCTTCGGCTACGTGCATCCGAAATGGCGTACTCCGGCGTGGAACGTGCTGCTGGTTGGCGCGATTGCGCTGCTGGCGATTAAATTCGACCTCGTCACGGCGACAGCGTTGATTAACTTCGGCGCGCTGGTGGCGTTCACCTTCGTTAACCTGTCGGTGATCTCCCAGTTCTGGATCCGTGAAAAGCGCAACAAAACGCTGAAAGACCACTTCAACTATCTGATTCTGCCGGTGTGCGGCGCGCTGACCGTCGGCGCACTGTGGATCAACCTCGAAGAGAGCTCCATGGTTCTCGGCCTGATCTGGGGCGGTATTGGTCTGGTCTACCTGGCCTGCGTGACTAAAAGCTTCCGCAACCCGGTACCGCAGTACGAAGACGTCGCGTAATCACGTTTGATGATGTGAAAAGCCGGAGGGAAACCTCCGGCTTTTTTGTTTGCAGTCTCCCTTCGGGAAACGGCTACTCAAAACAGGCGCTGCGTTCCCAGCACTCGTCGCAGCTTGGCGAACGGCAGATAACTTCTCCCTGCTGCAGCAAACAGCGCTGACGATAAAAGAACTTTTTCCAGCGCATATTGTGTTCGTTCATCACCACCAGCTGCGGAAAGCAGTCGCTCATCAGCAGGCGTAATTCGGCGCGCGACGCCAGACCAAGATCCTGCCAGAGATGGTTAAACGCCAGCGAAACCTCGGCGATAATCTGCGCCATCGGCCCGGCATCCTGCTGCATCCAGCCCGCCAGCCACGCGCCCAACTGCTGGCGCTCCTCTTCGCGGGTGGCGTTGAGCTCCGCCATCAGGCGGCGGCGGGTGAGCGTCTCGCCGTCGAGCGGCGTCTCAGCCTCGCCCAACCGCCGGCGCAGCGCCTGCCAGTCGCGCGGGCTAAGACCCATGCGCAGAGGAAAGCTGCCTTGACCCGCGTGATACAGCAGCCATAAGCGCCTCAACCAGTCGAGCGGCGGCATCAGGCGACCCCCTTATGCGGTAACGCGGCAGGCCAGCTCCCCCGACGCTGTTGCCACCACGCGGGCAGCACTTCGGAGACCGGCCGCCACGCGCCGTCAATGCACGGTTCAATGCCTTCCTGTTCCAGCTGTTGCCACGGCGTATGGCCGATACGTACGCAGAATACGGCTTTAACGTCCGCCAGCAGTTCGAGGATCGCCGCAAACCGGGCTGCGTTATCCTGCGGCTCGCAGTCATCGCGCCCCTGACAATATTTGGGCGTAAAGCGCTCGTTGACCAGCACCATGCCGGCGGCCGAGAGGCTGTAAATGTAGAACCGGTCGGCGTGGCCAAAGTGACAATCAATGACGTCCCCGCGGCTTGACGCCACGGCGACCAGGCAGGCGTCATCGGCTTCAGATTCGCCGCGGGTCGCAATGCTGGCGTGCAGCTGCGCGCGCTGGTGGAGGATCGGCAGCCAGGCCGGGAGGCTCTCTGGCGCCGGCAGCTGGGTAAACTGCTGGCTGCGGTCTTCGCCGAGCATCCCGATGGCGTCGGCGCGACACTGGTGGCAGTGGGTCATCTGCGGCATCACTTCGCCGCACCGGCTGCGGGTGGCGGCGAGCGTCTCGGCGTCCGGCTCCGGCTGGCCGTTGAGGCCAAATACCGTGCCGTGCTCCGGCCTGGCGATCAGCGGCATAATATTATGGATAAACGCGCCGCTGGCCCGCAGCGCGCGGCTCACGTCGGCCATGCCGCTATCGTTGATGCCGGGGATCAGCACTGAATTTATTTTCACCAGCACGCCTTTGGCGGTCAGCCTGCGTACGCCCTCAAGCTGACGGGCAATCAGGATCTCTCCCGCTTCGCGCCCGCTGTACCGTTCGCCGTCCAGCCATAGCCAGGCGTAGATTTGCGCGGCAATCTCCGCGTCGAGGGTGTTAATGGTGACCGTGACGTGGTCAACGCCGACATCCAGCAGGCGGTCCACCGCGTCAGGCAGCATCAGTCCGTTGGTCGACAGGCATAATTTCAGGTCCGGCAGCTGTTCGCGGATCAGCTCCAGGGTACGAAAGGTGCGGGCGATATTGGCGAGCGGATCGCCGGGCCCGGCGATGCCCACCACCGAAAGCTGCGGGATCGCCTGCGCGACCTGACGCACTTTCACGACCGCCTGTTCAGGCGTCAGCAGCGTTGACGATACCCCGGGGCGGGACTCGTTGCTGCAATCGAATTTGCGGTTACAGTAGTTGCACTGCAAATTGCAGGCAGGCGCAACGGGCAGATGCATCCGCGCGAAACGGTGATGCCCATTGCGAGAGTAGCAGGGGTGCGCGGCAGCTTTATCGGCCACAAGCGGCGTCAATGCGCTGTCATCCGCCGGGCGGCAGGCTTTGCCGCCAGAAAAAGAGGAGCAGGAAGTCATGGTCGTACCTTCGTGGTTGGGCGATACCTTCCTGCTGCAAATGCTGTACCAGAGGTCAATTTCGCAACCGCATGAAAAATAGACTCTTTAACCGGCAACCCGCGTCCCTGAATTGTCGCAATTCCGCCGCGCTGGCGACAATGTCCTGAATCTCACATAAGGCTTCACAGTCGCGGCATGGTGATATCCATAATCTGAATGCGATACGCCACCTGGCGCGGGGTCATGCCGAGCAGCCGCGCCGCTTTGGCCTGCACCCAGCCCGCTTTTTCCAGGGCGGCAATCAGCCGCTGGCGCTCGTCGAGGCTGTTATCAAGCCAGCCGTCCTCCGCCGGACCGCTGCTGGCGAGCGCTTTCGGCGGGTTATCGCGATGGTTGAACAGAATCACGTCCCGGTCAATCAGGCCGCTTTCCGACAGCACCGCCGAACGTTCGAGACAGTTTTCCAGTTCGCGCACGTTCCCCGGCCAGCTGTACTCCATCAGCAGGCGAATCGCCCCATCGCTGATGCGCAGCGTTCGCCCCTGGCTGTGGGCGATTTTTCGCACCAGAAAGTGCGCCAGCTCGGCGATATCCTCCTGGCGTTCGCGCAGCGGCGGCAGCGCGATAGGCATTACGTTCAGGCGGTAGTATAGATCCTCGCGAAAATGACCCAGCCGCACTTCCTCTTCCAGATGGCGGTTGGTCGCCGCAATAATGCGCACGTTGACGCGCAGGGTTTCGTCGCCGCCGACGCGCTCCATCTCCCCCTCTTGCAGAATACGCAGCAGCTTAGCCTGAAACGAGGCGCTGCTTTCGCCGATCTCATCGAGGAATAATGTGCCGCCGTCCGCCAGCTCAAAGCGGCCTTTCCGCTGGCGCACCGCGCCGGTAAATGCGCCTTTCTCATGACCAAACAGCTCGCTCTCCAGCAGGTTGTCCGGCAGCGCCGCGCAGTTAAATTTGACGAACGCCGCGGCGGCGCGCGGAGAATTATGGTGGATGGCGTTGGCGATGAGCTCTTTCCCGGTGCCGCTCTCGCCGCGTACCAGCACCGTGGTATCCCAGCGGGAAACCTGACGAATAATATCCATAATTTGCCGCATCGCCGGGCTTTTACCGACCATATTCTCCAGGCCGAAACCGCGCGAAGAGGTACACGCCCGCGGGCGCTCTACTCTAGGGCTCTGCTGCGGCGGCTGCGCGGCGGAGGTCGGCAGGATCATCAGGCGAATCGTCTGGGCGATCAGATTGGCGACGGTTTCGAGAAAGCGCGTGCAGGCGGGCAGCCGCTCTTCCTGACGCGCCATCGGCTGCGCCGCCAGTACGCCGATGGGCCGGGAGTGGGGGCCCATCAGCGGAACGGCGATAAACGGCAGGTCATAGTCGTACAGGCTCAGCCGATCGAGAAAACGCTGGTCGTCGGCGACGCGTGGCAGCACCAGCGACTGGCCCTGCGCCAGTACGGTACCGACTAATCCTTCCCCCGGCCGGTAGCGAATTTGCGTACTGCCGGGCAGCGTCTGGTTTTCCGTTTGCTGCAGCGCTTCGATGCTCAGGATCTCCTGCTGGCTGTCGTACAGGCAAATCATCCCGTGCTGCATAAACGCATCGTTATGTAGCACGCTCAGGACCTCCTGCAGGGTTTTGCTCGCTTCGGTGGCGCGGCTCAGCACCACGCTTATCCGCTGCATGGCGGTAAACTGCTGGGAGAGATCGAAACGTCTGACGGTGGTGTCCGAATCGGATTTATGGATCATTGCTCACCTCCGGTCAGGGTATTAAACAGCGGGAAACGCAGAACCAGGCTGGTGCCTCCCTGGGGTCGCGAAGCCAGTTCAATCGCGCCGCTGTGGTAGGCGACCAGCGTTTGGATCAGCCGCAGCTCCATCCCTTTGCCGGGAGAGTTTAAGGCATCCGGGGAGTGGGCGTAGCGCACCTGCAGCAGCGGGACATTGTCGTTGAGATAAAAAGAGAGCCAACCCTCGTCCTCTTCGGCGTAAAGTTCGATCTCCAGCGGTACAGAGGGCAGCTCGGCGGCGAGGGCCAGCGTCCGGTCGAGCCATAAACTCAAGCAGGCCAGCAGTTGGGTACGCTGGCCGAAGCCGACCAGATGCGGCGATGCCATGTCCACCTGCAGCCGCGCGCGATCGTCAAAGCGGGTGCGGTAAAGGGCGTACAGGTCGTCAAAAAAGGGCTGAAGCGGCCAGACGGCATTGCTTTCCAGCTCAAGCGAAGGACGGCAGCGCTGCAGGCGCGCCATGGCCTCTTCACCTTCGCGCCACGCCGCATCCAGCGCCACGTTGCCGCTGCCTTCGCCGTTCAGCCGGCGGGCCGCCGCCAGCATGTTGATTGGGCAATTAAGCTGAATCAGCGCCGCGTCCAGCGACTCGCGAATCGCGGCCAACAGCTTACCGGCGGTCATCTGCTGTTTCAGACGGTCGAGCCGGCCCTGTTCCTGCTGCTGGCGCTGCTGGGTGCAGTCGGCGATCACCACCAGCGTGCGCGCCGGGGCGCTGTCGACGAAGTAGCGGCTGGCTTCTTCACTCACGCCGGGCAGCGCCCAGCAGGTCACCGATAGCCAGCGGACCGCGCCGCGAACCACCACCGGCAGGATTTGCTCCGCGCCGGGCCCCATTTTGCGCGGTGAAACCTGGAGCTCGACCAGCAGCTCTTTCCCACCGCAGTCCGCGCAGAACGTTTTGTAGGCGAGATTATCCATCACCACCCGATCCTGCTCATCCACCACGACCACGGCGGCGGGGATGTTATTGAGCACCGCTTCCATTAGCGTCATATGATTGCGCAGCCGCTGTTCCAGGGTATAGCTGACGCTAATATCCCGCTGCATCGCCAGATAATGCTCCAGCTCGCCCTGCGGATTCAGCACCGGCGTGATATCGATATCCACCAGATACAGGCCGCCGTCGCGGCGCTGATTAATCAGCTGACCGCGCCACGGCTGGCGCTGGAGCAGGGTTTGCCACATCTCCTGGTAGATCTCGCGCGGCGTCTGGCTGCTGGCCAGCAGACGCGGATTTTGATTGAGCAATTGCGCCAGCGAGTATCCAGTCTGGCGGCAAAACGCCGGGTTGGCGTAGATGATATTCGCCCGGGCATCGGTGAGGGAAATCGCTACCGAAGCCTGTTCGACCATTGTAAAAAACAGCCCCGGATGTTGTTGAGTCAGCGCACCGGCAATCGCCTCGGGTACGGCGTTATCGAGCATCATATTCAGGGTCATCGCAAACTCCTGTGTCGCAGTTATGACAATTTGTCCGACACCGTGACAGGGACGCCGCGGTGTTTTCCGAACGGTGATAACCATGCAAACCGTGCGCCCTTATCGGCGTAATAAGCAGAAACATTGATCCGGTAGGGGAAAAGCAGGCGCTTTTTGCATTTCAAGCGCCCCGCCAGCCCCGCTGCGTGCGGCGGGAGGGGGCTAAAGCGATCGTTTTGGGGCAAGGATGGGCCGCGGTAGTGCAAAGAAACCTGGCACAGCCTTCGCAATACCCCTGTGAGAACGCGTGTTTTCAACCCCCTTTTCTGACAGGAGCGCAACATGGCGAACATTGGTATTTTCTTTGGCACCGATACCGGTAAAACCCGCAAAATCGCGAAAATGATCCACAAGCAGCTGGGCGAGCTGGCTGATGCCCCGGTCAACATTAACCGCACGACGCTGGACGACTTTATGGCCTATCCGGTGCTGCTGCTGGGCACGCCGACGCTCGGCGACGGCCAGCTGCCGGGGCTGGAGGCCGGATGCGAAAGCGAATCATGGAGCGAATTTATCAGCGGCCTCGACGACGCCAGCCTGAAAGGAAAAACCGTGGCGCTGTTCGGCCTCGGCGATCAGAGAGGCTATCCGGACAACTTCGTCAGCGGGATGCGCCCGCTGTTCGACGCCCTGAGCGCGCGGGGAGCGCAGATGATTGGCAGCTGGCCAAATGAGGGTTATGAATTCAGCGCGTCCTCGGCGCTGGAAGGCGACCGTTTTGTTGGGCTGGTGCTGGATCAGGATAACCAGTTCGACCAGACCGAAGCGCGTCTGGCGAACTGGCTTGAGGATATTAAACGCACCGTGCTGTAGGCGTTAACGGGTAGCCGCTGAGGCTACCCGCACAGTCCCGGCTGACGGGAGATCATCTGTTCCAGCCACTGGCGCTGATGGCGCTGCTGGCTCTGCTGCCAAAGATAATCGCGCGCGCTCTCCAGCGCCTGCTGCGGCTCCATGGGCGCGGCGGGGCGAATCGCTTCGCACCATAAAAGATGCCACCCCAGCTCGCTGGCGATGGGAAGGCTTAGCGCGTTTTCCGCCAGTGAAAACAGCGCGGTCTCGAGCTGCGGATAGAGCAGGCCGCGGCTAATCCAGCCTAAACGACCCTCTTCCAGGGCGCTTGGGCAGTGGGAATGGCGGTGGGCCAGCGGAGCGAAAGCGTCCCGCGAGGCGTTGATTTGCCGGTACAGACCGAGGATCCGCTGGTGCACGGCTTCGCGGTCGCCATCGACCGTCAGCAGCAGGTGGCGGGTCAGACGCTGTTCCGGGCGCATAAACTGCGTCTGGTGGCGCAGATACCACGCCTGTACCGTGGAGAGGTCCGGCTGCGGCGCCTGGCGGGCAATATCGGCGAAGGCGAGTTCCAGCCGGGCGTGATGGCGCACGATGGCAGCGCGTTCGGGCTGAGTAAAATCCCCCTCGTCGAGCCAGATGGTAAGGGAGGCGGCGATATTCTCCAGCAACGCCTCCGGAACATCGCCTTCAGGGACCCGCGCGACGATCGCTTGCTCCATATGGCACTGGCGTTGCCAGGCCTGTTCAAAAGCCGGCGTATCGGCTGGATCCAGGGCCGCCGGATCGCGATTCCAGCGGCTGCGCGCCAGCCGCTGCCGGGCAAAACGTTGCCATGGGTTCATTCTTCTCTCTCCTCTGCAAGGGCGATGGCCTGCGCCGGGACTCTGAACCAGCGGCCGCTAAAATCGACGGTGTAGCTATCGCCGAGCTCTCCCCGATCGGTAGCCTCAATGCGTCCCCGCTGGCCGGCGCTCACGACCACATCACCGTTGACCGCGAGCGCCATCTGGCAGGTCACGCTATCCCCGTATTGCAAGTTTCCTGCCAGCCACGGCTGGGTGATGGGGATCAGCTCCTGTTCGCGGCAGCCGATGATCCGATCGGTTTCCGGAAAGTGGATCTGGTAGATAATCTGATCCTGCAAAAAAACGCCCCAGTCGCGGACAAAGCCGGTGCTGCCGCGCCTGACCAGCAGCGCGCCGGGCGCGAAGCCCGCCACGGTGCCGTCGTTACGAATAGCGCGTACGACGCGGACCTCTTCGCTAAAGGTGAATTTTGGTCTCATGTTCCGCTCTCCTGAAACTGTTGCTGATAGCTCTCCGCGAGCAGTCTTCGCGCCAGCAGCCAGGGCGCGCGGTCGTTATCCTCGAGCCGGTTTTGCAGCGGCACCTCCGCGCGGAGTTTGCGATGAAACGTTGCCAGCACCGGCAGGCTGCAGCGGCCAAGCAACTCGGGCTGATAGGGGACGGCGAAAAACTGAAAAAAAGATTCGGCGGAGCGAAGTTCGTCCACGCCGGGAATTTGATAAAACCACTCCATCATTACCCCCTCGCCCGCAGGGCGGATTCACCGCACAGCTCATCGTAGATAGCCACCAGCTCGTAATCTTTCGGGCTGCGCTTCCAGTTCTCGGCGAAGCGGCGGATGGCGGGCAGCAGCTGGTTAATCTGCGCGGCGTTGAGGTGATAGCCCATCTGGTCAAAAACGCCGTTGACCGCCTGACGCCCTGAGTGTTTGCCCAGCACCAGCCGGTAGCTGCGGCCCATCAGGGAAGGGGCGATGGACTGGTAGCTCTCGCTGTCGCGCAGCAGCGCCGCCACGTGGACACCTGACTCATGGGTAAACACCAGCTCGCCGACCAGCGGCTGCTGCGGATCGATGGCGCGCTGGGCGGCTTCCGCGACCCTCTGACAGAGCGCGGGCAGCGCCGAAAAATGCACGCCGGTCTCCACGCCCAGACAGCGTTCAAGGCCCAGCGCGACGGTTTCCAGCGCCGCGTTGCCCGCCCGCTCGCCGAGACCGAGTACCGTCGTATTCACGCTGGTGGCCCCGGCGCTTACCGCCGCCAGCGTATTGGCGGTCGCCATGCCCAGATCGTTATGGGCATGCATTTCGATCTCGCCGGACCAGACTTCGCGCAGGGCCGAGATTTGCGCCGCGGTGGTAAAAGGGTCGAGCAGGCCGACCGTATCGGCATAGCGCAGGCGGGCGGCGGCGCATTGCTGCGCGACCCCGGCGATAGCGCGCAGGGTCTGGCCGCTGGCCCGCGAGGCGTCCTCGCAGCCGATGCATACCTTCAGGCCGAGGCTATGCGCAAGATGGATAAACATCGCCAGCCGTTCCAGCAGCACCGCCAGCGGCTCGCGCAGTTTGTACTGCCGCAGCTTATCCGAAGCCGGAATCGAGATATCCACCCAGTCGATGCCGAGATCGGCGCTCTGGCGGATTTCCAGCGCGTTCATCCGACACCAGGTCATCAGGGTTGCGTCGGGCAACTGGCGACGCACCAGCTGGATCCGCGCGATCTCCTCGTCGCCCATCGCCGGGGTGCCGACCTCCATCGCCGTTATTCCTGCGGCGTAAAGCGCCTCGGCAATGGCGACCTTTTCGCTGGTGCGAAAGGCGACGCCGGGGCTCTGCTCGCCGTCGCGCAGGGTGGTATCGTTAATCAGCACGCGTTCCATCAGCCACCTCCGCCTTAGCCGTAAACCGGCGCGAATACGGCGTCCGCCGGGCGCGGCTTACCGTTCTGCCAGTAGGGCGACAGCGCGCGCAGCCGGTCGATAATCGGCGGCAGCGTGGCGACGACGTAATCGATCTCTTTCTCCCGGGTGTAGCGCGAGAGAGAAAAGCGGATGGTGCCGTGGGCGGCGGTATAGGGAATATTCATCGCCCGCATCACGTGGGAGGGTTCCAGCGAGCCTGAGGTGCAGGCGCTGCCGCTGGAGGCGGCGATCCCGGCCTGGTTTAACAGCAGCAGAATGGCTTCACCTTCAATAAACTCAAAGGCCAGATTCACCGTGCCGGGCACCCGCGGCTGGCCGCCGCCCATCACCATGACCGACGGTACGCTGGTCAGCAGGCGATGCTCCAGCCTGTCGCGCAATTGGCCGATATGCGTCATTCCCGGCAGATGGATATTCGCCAGCTCGCAGGCCGCGCCCATGCCGACGATTCCGCAGATATTTTCCGTTCCGGCTCGCCGGCCGTACTCCTGGTGACCGCCGCGCAGCAGCGGGCGAAAGCGCGTTCCCCGCCGCAGATAAAGACAGCCTACGCCTTTTGGTCCGTGGAACTTATGCGCCGAGCAGGAGAGCATATCGATGCGGGTCTGGCCCACGGCGATCGGTATTTTCCCGACCACCTGCACCGCATCGCAGTGAAACAGCGCCCCTTGTTCATGGGCCAGCTCCGCCATTTCGCCGATCGGGAAAAGCACCCCGGTTTCGTTATTCGCCCACATCACGCTGACGAGCGCCACGCGCGGGCTGAGCGCCGCGCGGAACTGCGCCATGTCCAGCGCCCCCTCGCTATCCACCGCGATGCGATGAATCCGGTAGCCCTGGCGCTCCAGGTGCTCGCAGGCCGCCAGCGTCGCCGGATGTTCGACCGCGCTGGTGATGATTTCGCGACGCTCAGGCAGCAGGGCGATCGCCGAGGCGATGGCGGTGGCGGTGGCTTCGGTGGCGCAGGAGGTAAAGATGATCTCGCTGGGATACTCCGCGCCCAGCAGCGCCGCAGCCTGCTGATGCGCGCGTTCCAGAGCCGCCTGGGCCGGAATGCCAAAATCGTGTATCGACGAGGGGTTGCCGTAAAAATCGGTCAAAAAGGGCATCATCGCTTCCAGGACCATCGGGTCCAGACGGGTGGTGGCGTTGTTATCGAGATAAACCTGTTTCATCTTGTCCCCCTTGGGTCAGTTAACCGCGGCTCAGGCCGCCACCACTTCCATATAACAGCCGGTACGTTCCATCAGTTTTTGCTGCAGCCAGGCCAGGGTCATATCGGTCATCATGCAGCCGCTACAGCTGCCGGAGAGGCTGACGGTCACCTGGTGGTTGGCGACGCTGAGTAGCGCCATGTCGCCGCCGTCGGCCTGAATATGCGGGCGCAGTTCGGCGATGGTATCGACGACGCTCTGCCAGTGCGGATCTTTGCCGCTGGCCACGGCTGGCGTCGTCTGCGGCTGCTGGGCGAGGATCTCCGCCAGCGCCAGCTCAATTTTTTCGTGGCAAGAGGTGCAGCCGCCGCCCGCTTTGGTGTAGTTGATCACCTCGGCAAGGGTGGTCAGCCCGTTGTTCTGTACTGCGCGGCGAATATGCCCTTCATCGACGCCGAAGCATTTGCAGATCAGCTTGCCTTCGTCGTGCTCCTCCTCAAGGCTTTCGCCGCGGAAGTTGGCGATGGCCGCGCGCAGGGCCTCCTGGCCCATCACCGAGCAGTGCATTTTCTCCGGCGGCAGTCCGTCGAGATAATCGGCAATCTGCTGATTGGTTATCTGCCCGGCTTCGGCGAGGGTATGGCCGATAATCAGCTCCGTCAGCGCGGAGGAGGAGGCGATGGCGCTGCCGCAGCCGAAGGTCTGGAAGCCCGCCTCCTCAATGATTTCGCTTTGCGGGTCGACGCGCAGCATCAGGCGCAGCGCGTCGCCGCAGCTTAACGAACCGACGTCGCCTACCGCGTTGGCGTTGTCCACCACGCGCGCGTTGCGGGGGTTAAAAAAATGGTCTTTCACTTTCTCGGAGTAATTCCACATGCTGTCAGCTCCAGGGATGAGGACGGAAAACGCCGGGGCGCGGTTCACCGCGAAAGCGCGGTGGCGATAACGAACTAGCAATTGCGATACCAGAGAATAAAATTAATATTTTTCAAATTGTTGTGTATTTTTCCTGACAAGGTTGGTCCGACAGTGTCGCGATGTTTTGTGGGCTTTGTCACAGAAACGACACGGCTAGCGGCGCGGGTCCGGATCCCCATGCCACTCCTGTTCCTGCAGCAGACGGGTAAAGCGCTCCGGGTCGCGCTGGCGCGTATTTTTGCGCTGCCCTTTATCGTACCAGTAGAGCTGGATCTCCTGCAGTAAGCCGACGATGGTGGTGTCGGCGGGAACGCGTTCGGCGCGCACGCCAACCTGCAACAGCTGGCGAAAAACCGCGTCGCCAATCGCCACGCAGAACAGCGTGACGCAATCCTCCAGAGCGTGGATCCGCCTGGCGATCTTCTCCGTCTGGTGGCCGTTCTCGACCGAGAAATCAACCACCCGGATTAGAGTGACCCGGTCCGCCTTGACGCCGTACACCACCAGCCGCGGGGTGGCGCCGAAGTGCTGATCGACGTGACGATAGTCAGAGCTGGCGAAGGCGACCTTCATAGACCACTCATCGGAGTGGACCATATCAAACTGACGGTTAATCGGCGGCATAAGCGCCTCCTGTGGAGAGTGACGATTCGGGGTTCTGGCGAAGCGGCGATCGGTAGTGGGCGAGGTGGTGGTGACGCTCGCGCATCAGGTTTGCCAGCTCAAACAGCGTATCGCGCATTCCGCTATATCCCTGGCGCACCCGGCGGAATTCGCCGAGTTTGTCAAAGAGCGGAAAACCCGCGCGCACCAGCGGCAGCGCAAACTGCTCCGCCAGGTCGCGGGCGTGCGAGTTCGCCACCAGCAGGTCGGCGGGATGCGCGCACAGCAGGGTTTGCAGATCCTCCAGATCCCCCGGCACCACCTGTTCTACCGGCAGCTGGCGCAGGCTGGGATGACCGGTAGGGGCCACCAGCGGGCCGGGCTGCATCCCCTGGCTGTTGGCGAAGTCACACCACGCCGCCAGCAGATCGCCTTCCGCCGCTATCGCCATGCGCTGGCCCTGGAGCCACATATGGCAGTCGATCATCGCATCCTGTAGCTGTCCGCGCTGGCGTTCCAGCCACTCGGGAACGGCGCGTCCGGAAATTTTCGCCAGTTGATGAATAAAGGCGTCGCAGCGTTCGAGGGTCATCAGGTGCGGCAGGGCGATAACCTCGCCGCGGCAGCGCGGGGCCAGCAGCGATGAGGCGCGATGAAGGGAGACGCCAATGGCGAAGCTACACAGGCTTTGCCCCATCTGCTCTATCTGGCGCAGCGGCGTCCCGCCCTGGGTTAACGGTGAGAAATCGCCCTGCGCCAGGTGGCCGTCCATCGACTGCGCCAGGTCCGGCAGGATTACCGGCTGCAGGCTGAACGCTTCGACGCATCGGCGCAGCCACTCGATATCGCCCGGCGAACAGAGGTGGCTGACCAGCAGATTGACCCGGCGATTGCGCTGAGCCGGTCGCGGCGCCGGCGGCACCCACTGCTCAATGACGCTCTCTAGCACCGCGCTGAAGCCGTTCTCCATGGAGCCATAAAAATCCGGCGTGTTAACCGTCAATATCGCCACGCCCTTATGCCGGGGATACTCTTCGCGAAACTGGCGAACCACGCGGGAAATATCGCTGCCCTGGGCCTCTGACAGCCCGGTGCTGAGCAGTACGATAGCCTGCGGATTGTTGCGCTGGCAGAGGGTATCCAGGGCGGTAAAAATATTGCCGTCCGCGCCCATAATCGTCGACGTGGGGTCCATCGCCGTCGACTGCAGGGGAACCGGGTCGTGGAAATGTTGAATAAAAAAGACTTTGGCGAAGGCGCTGCACCCCTGCGCGCCGTGGACCAGCGGGATGCTGTGTTCGATCCCAAGGCTCGCGAGGATCGCGCCGAGCGGCTGGCCGGTTTTGATAGGGCTGACCGCCAGCGGTTTATCGGTGCGGAAAATGTCTGCCATGATGAGCTCCTTAGCGCCACGGGGCGCGAGAATGGGTTTGCGGCCAGATGGGGCTATTGATGGTCTGACACAGCTGGCGGGCGAGGGTGACGATCCCCTGATAGCCAGCGAAGGCGTGTTCGCGCTCCTGATTGATATCGAGAAACGGCAGCCTGGCTTTATAGGCGGTATACATATTGCGTCCGCCGGCAATCATCAGGTCGGCCTGATAGCGATAGACCACATCCAGCAGCGTGCGGGCGTTGCCCTCTTCCAGCATTACCGCTTCTTCGCCCATCAGCTCGCGGATCCGCTGTTTATCCTCTTCGGTGGATTTACGCGTGCCGGTTGCCACCACGGTCATGCCCAAATCCTGAAGCGCCGATACCACCGACCAGGATTTCACCCCGCCGGTATAGAGCAGCGCTTTGCGGCCGCGCAGCTGTTCGCGCCACGGCTGTAGCGCCAGTTCCGCCACCTGTTCCTCCCGCGCAATCAGCGCTTCGGTGCGCTGACGAAGGTCGTCGTCGCCCAGCAGCGCCGCCAGCTGGCGCAGGGCGTCAGAGGTGGCGCGGATCCCGTAAAAGCTGCCTTCGAACCACGGCGTGCCGTAGCGCTGCTCCAGGGCTCGGGCGACGTTGATTAACGCCCGCGAGCAGACCAGCATATTGGCCTGCGCCCGGTGCATGGTCTGGATCTCGGCGAAGCGGCCATCGCCGGAGAGGCTGCCGAGCACGCGGATCCCCAGTTCGTCGAGCAGCGGCTGAATATGCCAGAACTCACCGGCAATATTGAATTCGCCAATCAGGCCAATATCGTGACGCTGCTCCGGGGCAAAGGGCGTGCTCTCCGGCCAGGGCGCGGGCTCGCGCTGGCCGATAACCCGTTTGACCATGACGTCGCCCGCCAGCCGGTTA
The DNA here is from genome assembly GCF_003812845.1 of Klebsiella sp. FDAARGOS_511. Lineage (NCBI taxonomy): Bacteria > Pseudomonadati > Pseudomonadota > Gammaproteobacteria > Enterobacterales > Enterobacteriaceae > Klebsiella > Klebsiella sp. FDAARGOS_511. Next base: position 5,112,064 of record NZ_CP033824.1, read on the forward strand.
CCGAGATTTTTACTGCCGTAGAAACCGGCGGCGTCAATGGCGATAACCGGTACGCCGGTGGCGGTCTGCGCGGCCTCGCATACCGCTTCGAGGTCATCGCCCTCCATGGCCGGTACGCAGGTGTTATAGATAAAGACCGCCGCCGGGTGATAGCGGGTGACGATATGGCGCACGGCGTGAAACAGGCGGCGTTCGCCGCGGCCCATAATCACGTCCTGTTCGTTGAGATCGGTGGTGAACCCGAGCCGATTAAGGGTGGGGCCGGAGCTGGCGCTGCCGCGGTTATCCCATGAGCTTCCGGCGCAGCCGATAGGACCGTGGACCAGATGCGCCACGTCGGCGATGGGCAGCAGGGTTATCTGCGCGCCGTCGAACGCGCAGCCGCCGGCGGTGGCGCCGGGTTTGGGCGCGCTGCAGCCGGATTTTTGTTTATGGTTGTGTTCACAAGCCGGTTCATCCAGCAGCGCCAGAATTTCATTTCCCTTCATAGTGACCTCGTTGACGGTGGGGGATGAGGGGGAAGATGCAATTCGCGCTCCATAAGCGGTGCCTTGATATTTAAAGAAAAAGGGTTGTTGGCTTTGCGACAAAGCCAACAATCAGACAAGGGGATGGCGGGGCGTGTCTTGTTTTGGCGAATAATCTTCCCCTGACCGTAACGTGGGGAATGCGTCCATACGCGAAAAAAAGCCCGCGGGGTCAGCGGGCAACAAGCACAAAACAGGGATTAAAAAACGCGTTCTTCCAGAGGATTATCCCTGTTAAGCCGCTTCGCCAGCCACGGCGGCAAACGGCCGGCCAGCAGCGTATTGATCGCCTCGCACTGCGCCTGAATCGTCGTCCCGGGCTGCGCTTTCATCGGGTGGATGCGATGGCGGATCAGCCGCGCGGCGGCGGGCCCGCCGATCTCCTGGCAAAACAGCAGCTGACAGTCCTCAATAAGTCGGGCGCGCACTTCGTTGGCCTCCTGCTGGTGGGGCGCGGAGGGGTAGCGGCGCAGATCGTACAGCCAGCCGCCTTGCTCATCGAACGCGTAGATAAAAAACAGTCGTCCCTGGCCGAAATGGCCGTTAATCATCAGCCCATCCTGAGAGCAAAATGCCGCCAGCAGCTGCGGCGTGCGCTGGGCAGGGCGAACGATGCGTAAATGGGCGGGCAGCTCGCCCTGCAGGCTCGCCATCACCCGCGACCAGCGAGCGGGGGACATCACCGCCGTCGCGGAGGGAAAGCTGGCGGCCAGCTGCGGCTGGGTCAGGGTCGCCAGACGCGCTGGCGTCAGCGTCTCGCCGCTCTCCTGCGCCAGCCAGTCGACGATTTGCGCCGGCTGTAGGTCCGGCAGGGACTGAAACAGCGCCAGCATACGCCAGAATAGGGTATCGTTGTCGGACATCACCAGCTCCTTATATCAAGGTATTGCGCGTCGCGCGCAGGCTTATCGGGAAGACGGGACGCCCCGGCTGCGGATGTACGTAGTAGCGGCGTCCCCCCTCCAGCGAAATCGCGCCGCCCCAGCGTTCAGCGTCGTTATGCTCAATCTGGATCACTCGCGCTTCCAGATCCTGTTTCGCGATATAGGCGTACAGGTCCGCGCCGCGCTCACGGAAAATCACGATGGGCATACTTCCTCCTGGCCCCGCATGACGCGGGGCACCTGATGGTTAACGGACGAGATCGAAGCTGTAATCGGTTTTGCCCAGCTGGCTGGTATCGCTATCCAGTTTCTCCAGCACGGCGTTCACCAGCGTCGTCACAATGTTCATCGCGCCTTCATAGCCCCAGGTTGTCTGGCGGTGCAGATGGTGGCGGTCGAACAGCGGAAAGCCGAGGCGGATAAGCGGCACTTCAAAGGCTTTGCCCTTCGCCAGGGTATCGCGCTGGATAAACTTGCCGTAGGAGTTGCCGATCATAAAGTCCGGCTGACGGGTGAACATCAGCGAACGGAAGTGCCACAAATCGCAGTTGATAAACACTTCGCTATCTCGCCCGTACGGCGAGGCATCGAGCATTTTCTTCATCGCTTTTTGCCAGCGTTTGTTGGCGTTATGGCTCAGGATCACCGTCGGCTCGCAGCCCAGCTCCAGCAGGAAGCGGGTGAGGCCCATCACGAAGTCCGGATCGCCGTACAGGCCAAACTTCTTGCCGTGCAGCCAGGTGTGGGAGTCGAGCATCATGTCAACCAGCCTGCCGCGCTCAATGGTGAGGGCGTCGGCAATTGGCTTGCCGCTAAGCTGGCTGACGGTCATCAGCAGTTCATCGGTGGCGGCCAGTCCCAGCGGAATGGCGACCTCGGTGGCGGGCTGGTTCCACATCTCCTGCACCACTTTTTTGCTCTTCAGCAGCTGCCACGGCTGCAGGAGTAGCGTATCGATGGCGTCAGGGGCTTCTTTCATCTCCTGCTGCGTGGTGCCGCCGGAATACATCCGGTAGTGGCCGTCGGCGGGCGTGTCGAGAACTTCCGACGGATCGGAGAGCAGGCTGCACGGTACCGCCATCTGTTCCATCATCCGCTTTAATACGCGGAAGTTGCCGAGATAGGTTTCAAAGCCGGTCACCAGATTGAGCTTCGGCAGTTTGCCCGGCTGCCCCTGGTAGTCCGCGGTGAAGGTTTTGGCGAAGCCTTCAAACATGTTATCCCAGCCGGTGACGTGGCTGCCGATAAAGCTTGGCGTATGGGCATGGGGCACGGCGATGCTGCTGTCGACGAAGCCATCTTTTTTGGCGTTGGCGATAAACGCCTGCAGGTCATCGCCGATAACTTCCGCCATGCAGGTGGTGGACACCGCAATGATCTCCGGTTTGTACAGTGCGCTGGCGTTCTGCAGGCCCAGGTTCATATTGTTGTTGCCGCCGAAGACTGCCGCGTCTTCGGTCATCGAGTCGGAGACGCAGGCGATCGGCTCTTTGAAATGGCGGTTAAAATAGGTGCGAAAGTAGGCCACGCACCCCTGAGAGCCGTGCACATACGGCAGGGTGTTGGCAAATCCCAGCGAGCAAAGCACCGCGCCAAGCGGCTGGCAGGCTTTCGCCGGGTCAACGGTCAGCGCCTCGCGCTGGAAGTTCAGCGCTTCATACTCGGCGGTGGTGGTCCAGTCAAAGACCTCCTGCACGCGCTGCGCATCGTGCGCCTCTTCCAGCTGCCGCTTATTGCGAAACAGCTCCTGGTATTCATCCTGTTCGAATAGCGGATAACAGCTATTAATTTTATCAATCGTTTGGCTCATGGTGTTCTCCTCCCGCGCCACAAATCGGTGAACAGACGGGACAGTGAGTGGGCAATCACGCAGACTTCAGCCACGGGGCGGTCAGTTCGTTCCACGCCGGGTTGTTCAGGGTCATATCCATATCGCGGGCGAAAATGGCGAAACCATCGTAGCCGTGGTACGGGCCGGAATAGTCCCACGAGTGCATCTGGCGGAACGGTACACCCATTTTCTGGAAGATATATTTTTCCTTGATGCCGGAGCCGATAAGGTCGGGCTTCAGCGCCTTGACGAACGCTTCCAGCTCGTAGCTGCTGGCGTCATCGAACAGCAGTGTGCCCTCTTTGAGATCCGGCAGGGTGCGGTCGTAGTCATCGTTATGGGCAAACTCGTACCCGGCGGCGATGATCTCCATGCCGAGATCCTCATAGGCGCCGATGACGTGGCGTGGTCGCAGGCCGCCCATATAGAGCAGCACCTTACGCCCCTCCAGGCGCGGGCGATATTTGGCGATAATCGCCGCCATCTGCCCCTCATATCTGGCGATCACCGCTTCGGCGTTCGCGCGAATGGTATCGTCGAACTGGTCGGCGATTTTGCGCAGCGATTCGGCGATTTTGGTCGGCCCGAAGAAGTTGTACTCCATCCACGGAATCTGATGTTTCTCCTCCATATGGCGGGCGATATAGTTCATCGAACGGTAGCAGTGAACCAGGTTCAGCTTGACGAATGGGGTGTTCTCCATCTCCACCAGCGTGCCGTCGCCGGACCACTGCGCGACCACCCGTAGCCCCATCTCTTCCAGCAGAATGCGTGAGGCCCAGGCGTCGCCGCCGATGTTGTAGTCGCCGATGATCGCCACATCGTAAGGGGTGGTTTCAAACGGCTGCCCTTCGCGATTGTTAAGGATCCAGTCGCGCACCACGTCGTTGGCGATATGGTGCCCCAGCGACTGCGACACGCCGCGAAAGCCTTCGCAGCGTACCGGGATCACCGGTTTATCCAGCGCTTTGCTGCTGGTGTTGGCCACCGCGCTAATATCATCGCCGATCAGCCCCACAGGACATTCCGATTGAATGGTGATCCCTTTGGTGAGCGGGAACAGCAGCTCCATCTCTTCAATCAGCTTGCTGAGTTTTTTATCGCCGCCGAAGACAATGTCGCGCTCCTGAAAATCAGAGGTGAAGTTCAGCGTGCCGAAGCTATCGACGCCGCTGACCCCGGTGTAGTAATTGCGTCGTCCGGCGCGGGAATACTGGCCGCAGCCGACCGGTCCGTGCGAAATGTGGGCCATATCCTTGATCGGCCCAAATACCACCCCTTTGGAACCGGCGTAGGCGCAGCCGCGTACGGTCATCACGCCGGGTTGTGACTTGCGGTTAGAGATAATGCACTTGCCGACGCTCTCCATTTCCGGATCGCTGACCATCATGTGCTTTCTGCGCTCTTTTCGCGCGGTTTCCGGGAACACTTCCAGGACTTCCTGGATGAGCGCCAGATTACGTTCGCCCGTTGCGTTGGTCATCATAATTGTCCTGTGCTCAGGCCGCGTTTTCTTCGGCGGCGGTTTTACCAATGATGCTGGTGTCTTCCTCTTCCATGATGCCGAACTCCATCAGCAGCGACTCCAGCTCATCCATGGTGCAGGGCGTCGGCACCACTTTCATGGTGTTGTTGACGATCTTCTGCGCCAGGGTGCGGTATTCGTTGGCCTGTTTGCAGGCGGGGTCGTACTCGATAACCGTCATGCGGCGGATCTCCGCGCGCTGCACGATGTTGTCGCGGGGCACAAAGTGGATCATCTGGGTACCGAGCTTTTCCGCCAGGGCAATAATCAGTTCGTCTTCACGGTCGGTCTGACGGGAGTTACAGATCAGGCCGCCGAGGCGCACCTTGCCGGATTTGGCGTATTTAACGATCCCTTTGGAGATATTGTTGGCGGCGTACATCGCCATCATTTCACCGGAGCAGACGATGTAGATCTCCTGGGCTTTGTTTTCGCGGATCGGCATGGCGAAGCCGCCGCAGACCACGTCGCCGAGCACGTCATAGAACACGAAATCGAGATCGTCCTCGTAGGCGCCTTCTTCTTCAAGAAAGTTGATCGCCGTGATCACGCCGCGTCCCGCACAGCCGACGCCTGGCTCCGGGCCGCCGGATTCCGCGCAGCGCACGTCGCCGTAGCCAATTTGCAGAACGTCTTCGAGTTCGAGGTCCTCGACCGAGCCGACTTCCGCGGCCATCTCCATAATGGTGTTCTGTGCTTTGGCGTGCAGGATCAGACGGGTGGAGTCCGCCTTCGGATCGCAGCCGACGATCATCACTTTCTTACCCATCTCCGCCAGCGCGGCGACGAGGTTCTGCGTGGTGGTGGATTTACCGATACCGCCTTTACCGTAAATAGCGCATTGACGCATGGTCATGGTGACTTCTCCTGTTGTTGAGTGTTTGCCAGCAGAGAAGTGCAGGGAACATACCAGCCGTGCCTGTTTATGTATTTGTTTGATTTTTATGCATTTATTAATTCATTGTCGCGCAGGGCGTAAAACAAAACGGCACAATAAGGCGACCAAATGTGGGAAACAGAACAATTCCGTCTGCCGGGGCCATTGTGGCGGTTTGTCGCCTGTTCAACAGCTTGTCGCCCCCTGTGTCTTATTCCACGCAATCTCTTTGCGCGCTGCGCGACGACGCTCTTCATAACGCGTTGAATTCGCGCCAACTATTCTGTCATCCGCGAGCTGGCACAGGCTGTGCTTGAGGCAACAACTGGGTTTGCCGCTTATTTGAGGCGGCGAAGATGCCTCTCACCTTCGAGGATTGAACAATGTCCGGAAAAATGAAAACAATGGATGGCAACGCCGCGGCGGCCTGGATCTCTTATGCCTTTACCGAGGTCGCGGCGATTTACCCCATTACCCCCTCCACGCCGATGGCGGAAAACGTCGACGAGTGGGCGGCGCAGGGGAAAAAGAACCTCTTTGGCCAGCCGGTGCGCTTAATGGAGATGCAGTCGGAAGCCGGCGCGGCAGGCGCGGTACACGGCGCGCTGCAGGCCGGGGCGCTCACCACCACCTATACGGCCTCCCAGGGGCTGCTGCTGATGATCCCCAACATGTACAAAATCGCCGGTGAACTGCTGCCGGGCGTTTTTCACGTCAGCGCCCGGGCGCTGGCGACCAACTCGCTGAATATTTTTGGCGATCACCAGGACGTGATGGCGGTTCGCCAGACCGGCTGCGCGATGCTGGCGGAGAACAACGTGCAGCAGGTGATGGATTTGTCGGCGGTGGCGCATCTGGCGGCGATTAAGGGACGCATCCCATTTGTTAACTTCTTCGACGGTTTTCGCACTTCGCACGAAATTCAAAAAATCGAGGTGCTGGAATATGAGCAGCTGGCGACGCTGCTGGACCGGCCTGCGCTCGACAGCTTCCGCCGTAACGCGCTGCATCCGGATCATCCTGTCATCCGCGGAACGGCGCAGAACCCGGATATCTACTTTCAGGAACGGGAGGCGGGCAACCGTTTTTATCAGGCGCTGCCCGACATTGTCGAAAACTATATGGCGCAAATCAGCGCGCTCACCGGCCGGGAGTACCATCTGTTTAACTATACCGGCGCGGCGGACGCCGAACGGGTGATTATCGCGATGGGATCGGTCTGCGATACCGTTCAGGAAGTGGTGGATACGCTGAACGCGGCGGGAGAGAAGGTCGGGCTGCTCAGCGTGCATCTGTTTCGCCCTTTTTCGCTGGCCCACTTCTTCGCCCAGCTGCCGAAAACCGTGCAGCGTATTGCCGTCCTGGACCGCACCAAAGAGCCCGGCGCTCAGGCTGAACCGCTGTGCCTGGATGTGAAAAACGCCTTCTATCATCACGACGATGCGCCGTTAATCGTCGGCGGCCGCTATGCGCTTGGCGGTAAGGATGTTCTGCCCAACGATATCGCGGCCGTCTTTGATAACCTCAATAAACCGCTGCCGATGGACGGGTTTACCCTCGGGATTGTCGATGATGTGACCTTTACTTCGTTGCCCCCGCGCCAGCAGACGCTGGCGGTCTCGCATGCCGGCATCACCGCCTGTAAATTTTGGGGCATGGGCTCGGACGGCACCGTGGGGGCCAATAAAAGCGCGATCAAAATTATCGGCGATAAAACACCGCTCTACGCGCAGGCCTACTTTTCCTATGACTCGAAAAAATCCGGCGGCATTACCGTTTCACATTTGCGCTTCGGCGACCGGCCGATCAATTCGCCCTACCTGATCCATCGGGCCGATTTTATCTCCTGTTCGCAGCAGTCCTACGTTGAGCGCTACGATCTGCTGGACGGATTAAAGCCGGGCGGGACCTTTTTACTCAACTGCAGCTGGTCCGATGCGGAGCTGGAGCAGCATCTGCCGGTTAGCTTCAAACGCTATCTGGCGCGGGAAAATATCCATTTTTATACCCTGAACGCCGTGGATATCGCCCGCGAGCTCGGACTGGGCGGGCGCTTTAATATGCTGATGCAGGCGGCGTTCTTTAAGCTGGCCGCGATTATCGACCCGCAGACCGCGGCGGATTACCTCAAGCAGGCGGTTGAAAAAAGCTACGGCAGCAAAGGGGCGGCGGTGATTGAGATGAACCAGCGGGCAATCGAGCTGGGCATGGCCTCGCTGCATCAGGTGACGATTCCGGCGCACTGGGCGACGCTGGATGAACCCGTGGCGCAGGCTTCAGCTATGATGCCGGATTTCATCCGCGATATTCTGCAGCCGATGAACCGCCAGTGCGGCGACCAGCTACCGGTGAGCGCGTTTGTCGGTATGGAGGACGGGACGTTTCCTTCGGGCACCGCCGCCTGGGAAAAACGCGGGATCGCGCTGGAAGTGCCGGTCTGGCAGCCGGAGGGCTGCACGCAGTGTAATCAGTGCGCCTTTATCTGCCCACATGCGGCGATCCGCCCGGCGCTGCTCAACGGCGAAGAGCATGACGCCGCGCCGGTTGGGCTGCTGAGCAAACCCGCGCAGGGAGCGAAGGAGTATCACTACCATCTGGCTATCTCGCCGCTGGATTGTTCCGGCTGCGGCAACTGCGTGGACATCTGTCCCGCGCGCGGCAAGGCGTTAAAAATGCAGTCTCTCGATAGCCAGCGTCAGATGGCGCCGGTCTGGGACTATGCGCTGGCGCTGACGCCGAAGAGCAATCCGTTTCGTAAGACGACGGTCAAAGGCAGCCAGTTTGAAACCCCGTTGCTGGAGTTTTCCGGCGCCTGCGCGGGGTGCGGAGAAACGCCTTATGCCCGCCTGATAACCCAGCTGTTTGGCGACCGGATGTTGATCGCTAACGCCACCGGCTGCTCTTCTATCTGGGGGGCCAGCGCGCCGTCGATTCCCTATACCACCAACCACCGCGGCCACGGCCCGGCATGGGCGAACTCGCTATTTGAGGATAACGCGGAGTTTGGCCTCGGCATGATGCTCGGCGGTCAGGCGGTGCGTCAACAAATCGCCGATGATATGACCGCCGCGCTGGCGCTACCGGTCAGCGACGAACTTAGCGACGCAATGCGCCAGTGGCTGGCGAAGCAGGATGAAGGCGAGGGCACCCGCGAGCGCGCGGACCGGCTCAGCGAACGGCTGGCGGCGGAAAAAGAGGGGGTGCCGCTGCTGGAGCAGCTGTGGCAGAACCGCGACTATTTTGTTCGTCGTTCGCAGTGGATTTTCGGCGGCGACGGCTGGGCCTACGATATCGGCTTCGGCGGCCTCGACCACGTGCTGGCGAGCGGGGAAGATGTCAATATTTTGGTGTTTGACACCGAGGTTTACTCCAATACCGGCGGCCAGTCGTCTAAATCGACCCCGGTGGCGGCCATCGCGAAGTTTGCCGCGCAGGGTAAACGCACGCGGAAAAAAGATCTCGGCATGATGGCGATGAGCTACGGCAATGTGTACGTGGCCCAGGTCGCGATGGGCGCTGATAAAGATCAGACCCTACGGGCGATCGCCGAAGCCGAAGCCTGGCCGGGACCGTCGCTGGTGATTGCCTACGCCGCCTGCATTAACCACGGGCTGAAAGCTGGTATGCGCTGCAGCCAGCGCGAGGCGAAACGGGCGGTTGAGGCGGGATATTGGCACCTGTGGCGCTATCATCCGCAGCGGGAAGCGGAAGGCAAGACGCCGTTTATTCTCGATTCCGAAGAGCCGGAGGAGAGTTTCCGCGACTTTTTGCTTGGCGAAGTGCGCTACGCCTCGCTGCACAAAACAACGCCGCATCTGGCGGATGCGCTCTTTAGCCGAACCGAGGAGGACGCTCGGGCCCGCTTTGCCCAGTATCGGCGGCTGGCCGGCGAGGAGTAGCAGGCCTTTAGTTCTCCAGCTGCATGACCTTAAGCAGCGTCTCCAGCAGGCCGGGAAAGCGCGCGTCTAAATCTTCCCGGCGCAGCGAAATCAAGTTCTCCCGCCCCTGTGGCCGCTGCCAGATCACACCGCTGTCGCGCAGGACGCGCCAGTGGTGGGTCATAGTCGACTTTGCCACATCTTCATGACGCAGGGCGTTACAGCTCTGCTCGCTGCCGTCGGCAAGGATGCGGATAATCTCAAGCCGTAGCGGGTTACCGAGGGCGAAAAGGACATTTTCGAGGCGAATTTGTTCACGTTCGGGGTGATTGGCGATCATACTATTCCTGTGTCGGCGGTTGCGCTGCCTTACGAGCAGCGGCCCGTATCGGCGGCTGGCCGGTAATATACCCAAACTGCTTTTCTAAAGCCACGCGCGTCGTCGCAGCTTCACCAATAGTAACGATAGCAAAAATAGTTCGAATATACTCGTACAGTTGTACTATAATAGATGCCGTTATATGAACGGCGGCCAATTCCGGCCGCCTGCTGACAGTCAAAATGACTAAGGACGCATCATGCCCCGACCCATCCCCCTCGAACGTTATCGCAACATCGGTATCTCCGCGCATATCGATGCCGGCAAAACCACCACCACCGAGCGCATCCTGTTTTATACCGGGATGAGCCACAAGCTGGGGGAAGTACACGATGGCGCGGCAACCACCGACTGGATGGCGCAGGAACAGGAGCGCGGGATCACCATTACCTCTGCGGCGGTGAGCTGCTTCTGGCCCGGCATGGACCGCAGCTTTGAGCCGCACCGGATAAACATCATCGATACCCCCGGGCACGTGGATTTCACCATCGAAGTGGAACGTTCTATGCGCGTACTGGACGGCGCGGTGATGGTTTACGACTCCGTCGGCGGCGTGCAGCCGCAGTCGGAAACCGTCTGGCGGCAGGCGAATAAATACCACGTTCCGCGGCTGGCCTTCGTCAACAAGATGGACCGCCCCGGCGCGGATTTTTTCCGCGTGGTGCAGATGATGACCGATCGCCTGAAGGCCAATCCGGTACCGATTGTGATCCCGGTTGGCGCCGAAGAGCACTTTACCGGGGTGGTGGATCTCATCAAAATGCGCGCTATTTTGTGGGACGACGCCACCCAGGGGATGACCTTCAGCTATGCCCCTGTGCCTGACGATCTCATGGAAACCGCCCGGCTGTGGCGGGAGAAAATGGTCTCGGCGGCGGCCGAAGCCAGCGACGAACTGATGGATAAGTATCTCGAAACCAGCGAGTTGAGCGAGGCGGAAATCGTTGCCGGACTGCGCCAGCGCACGGTGAAGGGCGAAATCCAGGCGGTGCTGTGCGGTAGCGCGTTTAAAAACAAAGGCGTGCAGCGGATGCTTGATGCGGTGGTTGAGCTGATGCCGTCGCCGCTGGATATCCCGGCTATTCAGGGCGTGGATGAGAAAGGGCAGTCCGCGGAACGTCACCCGAGCGACGACGAACCGTTCTCGGCGCTGGCCTTCAAGCTGATGACCGACCCCTATGTCGGACAGTTAACCTTTATCCGCGTCTATTCCGGGACGTTGAAAAAAGGCGATGCGGTGTGGAATCCGGTGAAAGGTAAGAAAGAACGCATCGGACGCATCGTGCTGATGCAGGCCAACGATCGCCATGAGGTGGACGAACTGCACGCCGGGGATATTGCCGCCTGCGTCGGCCTGAAGGATGTCACTACCGGCGACACGCTGTGCGACCCGGATGCGGTGATTACCCTCGAACGGATGGAGTTTCCGGAGCCGGTGATTTCACTGGCGATTGAACCGAAAACCAAAGCCGATCAGGAGAAAATGGGTATCGCTCTGCAGCGGCTGGCGGCGGAAGATCCGTCGTTTCGTCTGCATACTGACGAGGAGTCCGGCCAGACGATCATTTCCGGGATGGGCGAGCTGCATCTGGAGATTATCGTCGACCGCATGAAGCGCGAGTTTGGCGTTGAGGCGAATATCGGGCGTCCGCAGGTGACCTATCGCGAGACGATCCGCAAAACGGTCAAAGAGGTGGAAGGCAAGTTTGTCCGCCAGTCCGGCGGGAAAGGGCAGTACGGCCATGTGGTGTTGACCCTTGAACCGCTGGAGCCTGGAAGCGGTTTCGTGTTTGAAGACGCGACCAAAGGCGGCGTGGTGCCGCGCGAGTACATCCCTTCAGTGGAAAAAGGGCTGCGCGAAGCGATGGGCGCTGGCGTGCTGGCGGGCTATCCGGTAGTGGATATCAAGGCGACACTGACGTTTGGTTCGTATCATGACGTCGACTCCTCGGAGATGGCTTTCCGCATGGCGGCGATATTTGGCTTCAAGGAAGGGGCGCGCAGGGCCGACCCGGTAATTCTTGAACCGGTGATGCACGTGGAAGTGGAGACCCCGGAAGAGTATGCCGGGAATATTATGGGCGATCTCTCCTCCCGTCGCGGAATGGTGCAGGGGATGGAAGAGCGCTTCGGCAGCCAGATTATTCGCGCCGACGTGCCGCTGGCTGAGATGTTTGGCTATTCCACCACGCTGCGTTCAATGTCCCAGGGCCGGGCGACCTACAGCATGGAGTTCCACCACTACGCGGAAGCCCCGCGCAACGTGGCTGAGGCGATTATCGCCAGCCGCGCCAAAGGCTAAGCAACGTTCCCGGGTGCGACGCGAGCTGTCTTACCCGGGCTACGAGCCCTGCCATCGTTTGTAGCCCGGGTAAGGCGTTAGCCGCAACCCGGGAATTTCCTCCCATCAAACAATATCCTGCGCGTACTGCCACAGCGCCTTCAGCTGCGCCAGCTTCTCTTTATCATCCGCATGCTGCTGATACAGCATCTGCAGCTCATCGGCGTAGGCCTGTAAAAACTCTGGCGTAAACACCTCACGACGGTGTTCTAACCAGCGCTGCTGCTCGGCTTCATCGAGCGTACCGGGATAGTTGCGCGCGCGATAGTTGAAAAGCAGACGCTCAATACGCTTATCGGCAAAGGTAATATCCAGCGCCGGCAGGTTATGCGGCTCGGTCTCAAGCACGATTTTCATTGCCGCGCGGTCGGCATCGCTGAAAAAGCCGTTATACAGCTGGGCATCGACGTTATCGGAAGGCACAAACGGCTCCGCTTCGGCAAAAATCGCCACCACTTTTTCGCGCACCTGCGGATTGGCCCGCAGCAGCTGGGCGTTATCCAGACAGCGCTGGATATTGATGCCCAGCCGGTCGGCATCCTGCGGACGCAGAGTGTTTTGCTGCGCCAGCACCGGGCATTTATTGAGGTGAACCAGCTTAATCGGCACCGCGGGCAGGTCGCCCAGCTCGCTTTTCGGCGTATACAGCCGCTCGCGCAGGGTGTCGGCATCCAGATCCAGCAGGGGAGCGATATCCCCGGCCAGGTCGACCATAATCACCGCGTTACGGTTGTCAGGGTGCCACGCCAGCGGGGCCACCAGGCTGGTGTTGCCGCGCGCCGCGCCAAACATGCCGGAAACATGCACCAGCGGTTTGATTTGCGGCACATCGATCAGCGTCGCCAGCTTGCGTTTGTTGCGATAGGTATATAGATAGTCAAACAGGCGCGGCTGCTGGGTTTTCACCAGTTTTGCCATCGCGATGGTGGCGTAAACGTCGGCCATCGCGTCGTGGGCGTTGCTGTGCTCAATGCCGTTGGCGACGGTCAGATGCTCGAGGCGGAAGCTCGGTAAGCCCTCTTCGTTTTCCGGCCAGTTGATCCCTTCCGGGCGCAGCGCGTAGCAGGCGCGCATCACATCCAGCAGATCCCAACGGGAGTTGTCGTGTTGCCAGCTCCAGGCGTAAGGATCGTAAAAATTGCGATAAAAGATATTGCGCGTCACTTCGTCATCGAAGCGCACGTTGTTGTAGCCGACGATGCAGGTTTTTGGCACCGTGAACAGATCGTGAACGCGACGGGCAAAGGCGGCTTCGCTGTCGCCCTTGGCGTTCGCCTCCTGCGGCGTTATCCCGGTGACCATGACCGCCTGCGGCTGCGGCAGATAGTCATCGGCGATCCTGCAGTAGAACACTTCAGGTTCACCGACGATATTGAGGTCTTCATCGGTACGGATGGCGGCAAACTGCGACGGTCGGTCGAGCGAAGGGCTGGTGCCGAAGGTCTCGTAATCGTGAAACAAAAATCCGGGCTGGTTGGCGCGATCTTGCATAATCTGTTCATTATCCCTGGTGGCGAGCAGCCATCATGGTAAACGATTTGCCGGGCCATCAGAAGGGTATCCCCTTTGTCCTGCGTCGGCGATGTCATATTTTCTTGCAATTAAACCCTGATTTGAAACGAGAAGTTCCGTAAAAAGGACGGCGAATCTGTCAATTTAGAGGATATGCCGTTGAAAGGCCGTTTGTTTATTGCTGTATCTTTGCTCGCTGCGAGCGTTTCCTGCGCATTTGCCGCCAATGATTTTCCCGTCAACGTGACGCCTCCTTCTATTCAGGCCGGTTCCTGGGTGCTGATGGATTACACCACCGGTCAGATCCTGACCGCCGGTAACGAGCATCAGCAGCGCAATCCCGCCAGCCTGACCAAACTGATGACCGGCTACGTGGTCGATCGCGCCATCGACAGCCACCGCATCACCTTTGATGACATCGTCACCGTCGGTAAAGACGCCTGGGCGCAGGGTAACCCGGTCTTTAAGGGTTCTTCGCTGATGTTCCTTAAGCCCGGCGATCGGGTCAGCGTACGCGACTTAAGCCGCGGACTAATCGTTGACTCCGGCAACGATGCCTGCGTGGCGCTGGCGGACTACGTCGCCGGCGGCCAGCCCCAGTTCGTCGCGCTGATGAACAGCTACGTGGAAAAACTGCATTTGCAGGATACCCATTTTGAAACCGTCCACGGTCTGGATGCGCCGGGTCAGCACAGTTCGGCCTACGATCTCGCCGTGCTCTCGCGGGCGATTATTCACGGCGAACCGGACGTCTACCATATGTACAGCCAGAAGAGCCTGACCTGGAATGGCATTACCCAGCAGAACCGCAACGGTCTACTGTGGGATAAGACCATGAACGTCGATGGTCTGAAGACCGGCCACACCTCGGGCGCCGGCTTCAACCTGATTGCCTCCGCGGTGGACGGCCAGCGCCGGCTGATTGCGGTGGTGATGGGCGCCGACAGCCCGAAAGGGCGTGAACAGCAGGCGGCGAAGCTGCTGCACTGGGGGCAGCAAAACTTCGATACCGTCCAGGTCCTGCAGGACGGCAAGCAGGTCGGCGTTGAGCGAATCTGGTATGGCGATAAAGAGCAGATTAAGCTGGGGACCGATCAGGACTTCTGGCTAGCGCTGCCGAAGCCGGAAGTCGCGCGCATTAAGGCCAAATACGTGCTGGATAACAAAGTGCTGGAAGCGCCGATTGCCGCCCACCAGCGGGTGGGCGAAATCTCCCTTTACGATGGTGATAAAGTGGTGGCCCACTGGCCGCTGGTGACGCTGGAAAGCGTTGGCAAGGGCGGCATGCTGTCGCGCTTTAGCGATTACCTGCATCAAAAACTGTAACTGTCCCGCCGCTCCGCCCGGAGCGGCATTTCGTAGCTGTTTGATTATTATGCCGCTTCGGTTGGCGCTTCGTTTACTTTCACTCCATTACCTTACCCGGTCACCCTTCAGGAAAAAGCCTGGCGTTTCTGCGCCATAAATGGAGCTGGGAAGATGAAATATTTTGCGCGTAGTGCGCTTTCTCTGGGACTTATCGCCGTTTTTAGCACCTCCAGTTTTGCCTCTGGCCTCGTTCTGGCCGATAACGAATTTCGCAATGATTTAGCCTGGTTATCCGACCGTGGAACCCTCGCGTTAAGCCTGTCGACCTGGCCTCTGAGCGAAGAGGAGATTAACCGCGCGCTGGCCAATGCCCATCCGACAACCTCAGCAGAGCGGGTCGTGTTGAACCGGGTGAATCAGCGATTAAGCGCGCTGAAAGCCGATGTGCGCATCACTGGCTACAGCGCAACCGACAAGCCGGGCACGCCGCAGGGGTTTGCGCAGTCCTATCCCGCCGACCAGTCGCTTTCTCTCGCCCTGAACAACAGCGGCGAATGGTGGGATCTGCACCTACAGGGCAATGTTGAAGGCGACAAGCGTATCAGTAACGGTTCGAACGTGAACGCCAACGGGGCATACGGCGCGGTAAAGCTGTGGAACCAGTGGCTGGCGTTCGGGCAAATTCCGCAGTGGTGGGGGCCGGGCTACGAGGGCAGCCTGATTCGCTCCGATGCCGCGCGACCGATGACCGGTTTTCTGCTGCAGCGTGCCGAACAGCGCGCGCCGGAAACCTCCTGGCTGAGCTGGATTGGCCCCTGGCAGTATCAGCTTTCCGCCAGCCAGATGAGCCAGTATGCCGCCGTACCGCATACCAAAATCTTCGGCGGTCGCCTGACTTTTTCGCCAATCTCCTCGCTGGAACTGGGGGCCTCGCGCATCATGCAGTGGGGCGGCGAAGGGCGACCTTCATCATTCAGCAGCTTCTGGGATGGTCTGACAGGTAATGACAACACCGGCGAATCGGCCGACGATCCCGGCAACCAGCTGGCCGGTTTTGATTTTAAGCTGAAGCTGGCGCCCACACTCGGCTGGCCGGTGAGCATTTACGGCCAGATGATCGGCGAGGACGAAGCCGGATATTTACCCTCGGCGCATCTCTATCTTGGCGGCGTGGAAGGGCATCACCAGTGGAACAGCAATGCGGTTAACTGGTATCTGGAAGCCCACGATACTCGTTCGAACATGGGGCGCACCAACTACATCTATAACCACTTCATCTATAAAGACGGCTACTACCAGCAGGGCTATCCGCTGGGCGACGCGATGGGCGGCGATGGGCGTCTGTATGCCGGTAAGGTGGAGCTGGTAACCGAAGAGAATCAGCGCTGGAGTGCGCGTCTGGTCTACGCTGAGGTCAATCCGAAGAACCAGCGAATCAATAAAGCCTTCCCGCGCGCCGATACGCTGAAGGGCGTACAGCTGGGCTGGAGCGGCGATGTCATGCCGACGGTACGCCTGAATACCTCCGTGTGGTACACCGACGCTAACCACAGCGCCAGCGACGATGTCGGGGCCAGCATCGGCGTTGAGCTGCCGTTCAGTTTATAACCGGACGGCGGTGGTTTTTTACTCTTCTTGCCGCGCGGATTTGTGAATTGCCGCACATACTATGGCTGATAGTACTGCTAATTTATGTGTATATATATACAGTATTTTATCAACGGTGGAGGCAGCATGGAATATAACGTTAAGTCCGTGGGCAAGAAGAAAATTGCCGGGTTTCATCTGGTCGGGCCCTGGGAGCAGACGGTTAAACAGGGGTTTGAACAGCTAATGATGTGGGTTGATAACTGCCAGGTTCCGGCGCAGGAGTGGGTGGCCGTTTACTACGACAATCCTGATGAGGTCCCGGCGGAAAAGCTGCGCTGCGCGACCGCCGTCACGGTGGCGGAAGACTACTCAATCCCCGCCAACAGCGAAGGCGTGATGATGACCGATATCGCCGGCGGAGAGTACGCGGTTGCTCGTGCCAGAGTCGAGAATTATGACTTTGCAACGCCGTGGTATCAGTTCTTCGAGAGCCTGACGCAAAGCAAAACGCACCAGATGGCGATGAAACCCTGCTTTGAAGTCTATCTTAACGATGGTAACCAGGACGGCTACTGGGATATTGATATGTATATCGCGGTTGAGCCTGCGGTGAAGTAAATCGAACATTGTCCCTTCGCTGGACAAGGTTTATTACATTCGCGTGATGCTTGCGGCGAAAAAGCAGTTACAATTGGCCTTTTCGTTGTGTCGGAGTAGGTTGTGCGCGCGGATAAATCACTTAAGCCATTTGAAATTCGGCTGTATCGCCATTACCGCATCGTCCATGGCGTGCGAATAGCATTGGCCTTTGTGCTCACCTTTGTGCTGGTGCGCCTGCTTAACGTTCCTGAAGGCACCTGGCCTCTTATCACCCTGGTTGTGGTGATGGGGCCAATCTCCTTCTGGGGAAACGTCGTACCGCGCGCGTTTGAACGCATCGGCGGCACGATCCTCGGCTCGGCGCTCGGGCTGGTGGCGCTTAAGCTGGAGCTCATCTCGCTGCCTATCATGCTGCTGTGGTGCGCGGTGGCGATGTTCCTGTGCGGCTGGCTGGCGCTGGGCAAAAAGCCTTACCAGGCGCTGCTGATTGGTATCACCCTGGCGGTGGTTGTCGGCGCGCCGCCGGGCGATATGACGACCGCGCTGTGGCGAAGCGGCGATGTTATCTTCGGTTCCCTGCTGGCGATGCTGTTCACCGGTATCTGGCCGCAGCGAGCCTTTCTGCACTGGCGCATCCAGATGGCCAACTACGTCACCGCCTTCAATCGGCTTTATCAGGCCGGCTTCTCGCCGAACCTGGTCGAGCGTCCGCGTCTGGAAAAGCACCTGCAAAAGGTCCTCAACGACGTGGTGAAAATGCGCGGATTGATTACGCCCGCCAGCAAAGAGACGCATATCCAGAAAGCCATCTTTGAGGCGATCCAGACCGTTAGCCGTAACCTGGTGTGCATGCTGGAGCTGCAAATCAACGCTTACTGGGCGTCGCGTCCCGGCCACTTCGTGATGCTTAATGCCCATACGCTGCGCGAAACCCAGCAGATGACTCAGCAAACGCTGCTGACTATCGCCCACGCCCTGTATGAGGGCAACCCGCAGCCGATCCTGGCCAACAATGAAAAGCTCAACGAAATCGTTGCCGAACTGCGCCAGCTCATCAAAGAGCAGCAGGACGACAATTTCTCCGAAACGCCTATTCATGGTTATGTGTGGTTAACTATCGAGCTGGCGCGCCAGCTTGAACTGCTGTCGCATTTAATCTGCCGGGCATTGCGTAAATAAAGACCAGACTCGCGTGGTTTTTCCATCGCTTGCTTCGATTCAGCAGCGTTTAGGGTTATGATAACGGCAAAGGAAAAAACATTGTCATCAGCGGCTGCTAACAGTTATGTTAGCCCTATGTAGCAGTCGCTTTAGCGAATCCGAATCTCAAATATTAGGGGTATAAAAATGGAAACAACTAAGCCTTCTTTCCAGGACGTACTGGAGTTTGTTCGCCTGTACCGTCGTAAGAACAAACTGCAGCGTGAAATTCAGGACGTTGAGAAAAAGATCCGTGATAACCAGAAGCGCGTCCTGCTGCTGGACAACCTGAGCGACTACATTAAGCCGGGCATGAGCGTTGAAGCTATTCAGGGCATCATTGCCAGCATGAAGAGCGATTACGAAGATCGCGTTGACGATTACATCATCAAAAACGCCGAGATCTCCAAAGAACGTCGCGACATCTCTAAAAAGCTGAAAGCAATGGGCGAAGCGAAAGTAGAAGATAAATCTGCCGAGTAATGCCCGTTTAAGCGCTCTGGCGGCGCTCGCTGCCGGAGCTCCTCTTCTTTCTCTTGCGCCATCTCGCAAATCCTTCGCAAAACAGCCTCTGCAACGCTGAATCTTTCCCCAGGAATTTGGTATACTTCCGCGGTAAACATATTGATATCGGAAGGGTTTATCTCATGCTGTCCCTGCAACAGGTGCCGCCGCGATGATACTGATGACCGGCGACGCGCTTAGCGGCCAACGCCGCGACGCCGAATCTTTACTCAACTCTTTCGTTTCGGCGATCTACATCGCTACCTCCCGGATATCCGACAATCAAATCGCTGCGCGCATTCAACACCACCGTGATACCCGGCTTGCCCACTGGCGGCTGGAAGAACGCGGCCGCGCTAAAGCCGCTCGTACAAGTCAGGTTACGGCCGACGGCGGAGGTGCATAACCGCTGGCCGCAGGGTTTATCGACAGGAGTCCTCTCTCAATGATTAAGTCTTTTTTTGCCGCATTATCGTTTATCAGCCGCCTGCCGGTCCCGGCGCGTTTATCCCAGGGGCTGGAAATTGAACAATATCAACGCAGTATTGTTACTTTTCCCTTTGTCGGCCTGCTGCTGGGGGCGATTGCCGGCGCCGTCGTGATGCTGCTCCAGCCGTGGTGCGGCGGCCCGCTTGCCGCGCTGCTCGGCGTGCTGGCGCTGGCGCTGTTGACCGGCGGTTTCCATCTTGATGGGCTGGCGGATACCTGTGATGGCATCTTCTCCGCCCGCCGCCGCGAACGGATGCTGGAAATTATGCGCGACAGTCGGCTGGGCACTCACGGCGGGCTGGCGCTGATTTTCGTGCTGATGGCTAAAGTGCTGGTGGTCAGCGAGGTGGCGCTGCGCGGTACGTCGGCGCTTGCCGCGCTGGCGGCCGCCTGCGCCATCGGTCGAGGTATGGCGGTGCTGCTGATGTATCGCCAGCGCTACGCCCGCGAAGAGGGGCTGGGCAATCTGTTTATCGGCAAAATAACGCTGCGTCAGTCGCTGATTACCATGGGGATCGCCCTGGCGCTGGCGACGCTGCTGCTCGGGGTCAACGGTCTGCGGGCGGCGCTTATCACGCTGGTACTGGTCTGGGCGTTAGGTCAGGCGCTGAAGCGTACCCTGGGCGGGCAAACCGGCGACACACTAGGCGCGGCGATTGAGCTGGGCGAAGTCATATTTCTGCTGGCTCTGCTGTAGGATTGGTTTTCATCCCGGCTCGCGCTGCGCTTAGCCGGGCTACGGGTTAGCAGCAGTCTGCGGGCCGGTAGCCCGGACAGGCGCATCGCGCCGCCTCCGGGGAATATGGCGGGGTAACGGATCGGCGTGGCTTCTCCCGGCTCGCGCTGCGCTTAGCCGGGCTACGGGTTAACAGCAGCCTGCGTGCCGGTAGCCCGGACAGGCGCATCGCGCCGCCTGCGGGAAATGTGCCGGGATATTATCCGGCACTTATGCCTATAGCGCTTTTTGCCATACGCTCTGCGGCAGGAGATAAACGTCCGCCGGTGCCGTCATGCCGTCGGTCACAATATGCTGAATGCCGCTGGCCATCACCGCCAGGGTGACGTCAAAGGCGTTCAGGCTATCGCCAAAGCCCGCGGTCAGGTTGAGCATCGAACCGTTCGCCATCAGATAAACGGTTTTATCGCCCATCCGGTAAGCGTTGATATAGGGCATGACCTCTTCATGACTGAACTGGCGCAGGTACTCGCAATCAATCTCTTCCGCCACGTGACCCACGTTGAGAATAAACACCCCATCTTTGGACTTATCCAGCGCCTGGCGGTTAACGACTTTTTTGCCGCCGGTCGCCGTGGCCACCACGTCCGCCGAGGCGATAGCCTCCTGTAATTCAACGACGTGCCAGCCGTCATAGGCCGCCTGTAATCTCCGTGCTGGGTCGATTTCCGCTACCATCACCTGGCCGCCGAAGGCCTTCGCCGCCGCCGCGACGCCCTGACCGACCAGACCATAGCCGATGACCAGCACTTTTTTCTCATGCAGGGTCAGGTGGGTCGTCTGGAAAAAGGTATGCCACGCGGTCAGGCCGACCATATGACGGTTGTGCAGGCCTTCCTTAACCGGCAAATCATCCCAGTTAAAAATCGGATAGCCAGGACGAATATCGCCCAGACGGCTCACGCCCGAACCCGTCGCTTCAAGCCCGGCGACAACGTTGCCAAACTCCCCGCGCTGATGCAGTAGGGTAGTAATGTCCGCGCCCATTTCGCACAGATGCGTCGGCTGCCAGGCAATCGCTTTTTCCCACGACTGCTGCCAGTCGGCGTCGCTCATATCGCGCCATGCGCAGGCCTCCGCGCCGCGTTCTACCAGCCAGGCGACAACCTCATCCTGTACCGTGGTTGGGTTACAGGTGGTGAGAAAAACCTTCGCGCCTTTCTCCAGGATCCCCTGCACCAGCGGGATCATTTTCATATCGAGATGCATACAGCAGGCCAGACGCACCTCGCTGAGATCGGGCAGGGCGGCGACCTGACGCAGGGTGCGCGGCATATTCTGACTGGCCCATGCGATTTCTTTCTCTAATTTTATTTTGTTATTCAACGTGTTTGACCTTCAATCCATAGAATGCTGATACCCAGAGGTGAGGGGATTTTAACGTAGCGCGCGCCGTTTTTATATTCACAAAATGAATGGCCAAAAGCCACGAAAAAGACATGGTTGTTAAAATAAGGTTAAAAAAAGAAAATGAAGCATAAGTTTTTACGATGACGTAAGCGAGCAGCAGGATGTTAAGCGTATTACCCGGATCGCTCTTTTCGCGGATCCGCATTTTTCTCGGTCGCCTGAAGCCACACGCTTTACCGGTCGCCAGAAAACATATTGTTCTGGCCTCGATCGGCGCCGGGACCGGCCTGGCGGTGACCAGTTTGTTCAGCCACTGGCTGTTAGGCGAGGTTAATATCTGGTTTATCGCCCCCATGGGCGCCTCGGCGGTACTGCTGTTTGGCGTCCCAAGTAGCCCGCTGGCCCAGCCGTGGTCGATAGTCGGCGGCAACGTGCTCTCGGCGCTGATCGGCGTGACCGTGGGCATAGCGATCCCGAACCTGGCGCTGGCCTGCGGCGTGGCGGCAGGGCTGGCGATCGCCGGTATGTACTTCCTGCGCTGCCTGCATCCGCCGGGCGGAGCGGTGGCGTTAACGGCGATCCTCGGCGGGGCGGGGGTACAGAGCGAGGGCTACCACTTTGTTCTGACCCCGGTATTACTCAATTCCCTGATGCTGGCGCTGCTGGCTATCGTCTTCAACAACCTGGTCGGACGACGCTACCCGCACCCGCTGGCCGCGGAAGAGGTGAAGGATAAAGCGGTACCGCTGGGCCTGTCGGTGACCCGCGATGATATTCACGCGGCCCTGCTGGACGGCCAGTTTCTCGACATCGATGAAGACGATGTGCAGGAGCTGCTGGAAAATATAGAACAACAGGCCAGACTGCGGATTGCCGGCGCCCGCCGATCCTGATTTTCCCACCACCCGCAGGGCGATGCGGCGAGCCGCATCGCCGCCAGGGCTAAAGTTCGCCGATAACGTACTGCGCCACGCCGCGGCCAAAACTCCAGTCCCCTTTGTGGTTGCTGATGAGCGAGATCATCAGGTCGTCGCCGCTCAGCCCGCACTGCTCCTCAAGCTCAGCCTGCAGGGTGGCATAAAAAAGCTGCTTCTGCGCTTCGCTGCGCGGGCTGGTATAAACCCTCACCACCACTACGTCCCGGCTTCGCGTCAGCCCCAACCCGGTATCTTCAATAATCATATGGTGAGCTTTGTTTTCGTGAACAATCTGGTAGCGGTCGCGCTCTGGCACCTTGAACGCCCGCACCACGGCGCGATGTGCCGCATCCAGCAGGGTTTTGATCTCGCTCTCGCTGCGTCCTTCAATGATATCAAACGTCAGTAATGGCATAGCAGATGATCCTTATTGTCGGGTTAGCGGTCTGTGAATGTGATGCTAACCAATGCTGATGACGGCAAAAACCGCTATATTTGAACGCATTGTTTTTCTCTGTGAACAATCGATATGCGCGAGTTACGCCCGGAAATTTACTGGACCCATCTGTACTGGCTTACGGTGCTGGAGGAGCAAAAAAGCTACACCCGCGCTGCGGAAAAGCTGGCGGTCAGCAAATCCGCCATCAGCCAGAAAATTAGTGAACTGGAGCGGGTCACCGGGAAAACGCTGGTGCACCGCACCACCCGCAACGTGACCCTAAGCGAAGATGGCCTGCGGCTGGTGGCGGAACTGAACGAGCCGTTTGGGCAGATCCGTGAGATCTTTACCGGCACCTGCGACGAAGAAGGCGGCCCGCTACGCGGCACCCTACGCCTGACCGCGCCGGTGGCATTCTCACGTCAGCAGCTGGTCCCGGCCATTACCCCTTTTCTGCATCAGCATCCGCAACTTCATCTCCAGCTGGAGGTGACCGATCGGCTGGTGTCACTCGCCAGCGAGGGGTTCGACCTCGCCATTCGCCACTGTCGTCGCGAGCTGCTGCCGGAGACCCACGTGGCCTGGCCGCTGTGCCGTACGACCACTCTGGTGGTCGCCTCGGCGGACTATATTCGCCGCTTTGGCCGTCCCGATTCGCCTGACGCGTTGCGTCAGCATCAATGCCTGACCTACCCGCGCGGGCCGCAAAGCCCGCACTGGACCTTTGAGCGCAACGATGAGCGGGTGAGCGTTAAGGTGCAGGGGCCGTTTGCCACCAATAACAGCGAATCCCTGCGCGACGCGGTGCTGGCGGGGCTGGGCATTGCCTTACTGCCGGATTTTAGCGCCAGGGAGGCGATTGGACGCGGGCTGGTACAGGAACTGCTGCCGGGATGGCGGTCGGTGGATGTGTTTGCGGAAAGTCTCTACGTCATTCGCCCCTACACGCCGCGCGTATCGCGGGCGGTAGAGACCTTTAGCCGCTATCTGAAGGCGACCTTCAGCTGATATTATCCAGCTGCTGCGCCAGCGCCTCGCGAAAGCGCGGCAGCAAATCGGCCCCGTCTGAAATCAGCTCCGCCAGGGTCACGGTTTTATCGGCGCGGTAAACCCGCCCGCTGCCGAGCCGGGCTTCAAAATCATTGGCTGCCCGGTGAGCCTCGGCCAGGTCGGCATCCAACAACACCACCGCGTGCGCGAGAACCACATGGCCTTGACCTTCGGCCATCGGTCGCCAGTACTGTGCCGTGCCGGCTATTTTTCGCGCACCCCCGCCCTCGCCGCAGGCCAGATTGTAGCGACCATCGCAAAATGAACCCTTGACCGCCTGAAAGTGGCTTGTCACCCCGAAAGCCGCCAGCGTGCGCTGCAGCAGCGCGCAGAGGGAAAGATAAATCGGCTCTGCGGCTTCGCCCAGCGACTGATAAACCGGCCAGGCCAGGCTGAGATTAACAATTCCCGGCCCCTGCGGCACCAGCCCGCCGCCGGAGCGGCGCAGCCAGACCGGCCATCCCCGTCTGGCGAACTGCTCGCTCGTCGCCGGGAGTTCAGCAAATTTCCGATAGCTTCCCGGCACCACAAACCCCTGCGGGGCCTCCCAGAGCTGAGCCACCGCTTCCCCGTCGCGAGCCTGATCAAACAGCGGCTGCTCGGCCAGCGTTGGGTCTGCGCAGTAACGAACCGGCAGCTGCTGGTGGTTAAAACGCAGCGGCCAGCAGGGATCCTGAGTCATCATTTCTCCTTACAGATGTTCTTCGTCATGGCGGCTGGGTTTCATCAGCATCGCCGTGAGGGCGGAGAGCAGGCAGCCCGCGGTCAAGTAGATAGCGACGCTATGCCAGGCGCCGCCCGATAAGGTGACCAGGGCGGCGGCGATAAACGGCGTAAAACCGCCGCCGACGACGCTGGCGACCTGATATCCCACTCCGGCACCGCTGTAGCGATAGCTGGCGCCGAACATTTCGGTAAACATCGGCTGCTGTACACAAACCACCATGTCGTGCGCGATATTCGCCAGCATGAGCGCGAAAAACAGGATCCAGAAGTAAGACTGGCTTTCGAGCGCCATAAAGAATGGGAAGCCGCTGAGGGTACCGATCAGGGCGCCGGTGATATAGACGCGGCGTCGGCCGAAGCGGTCCGCCAGCCAGGCGAAGCAGGGGATCGTCAGGCAGCTGATGGCGCCGACGAGCAAGCCAATATTCAGGAACAGCTCGCGCGGCAGACCGAGGTTTTGCGTCGAATAGTTGAGCGCAAAGGCGGTCACGATATACATGGTTAGCAGTTCGCACAGGCGCAGACCGATAATCATTAAGAACGCGCCCGGATGGCGGAGTAGCGCTTCCACGACCGGCAGACGCTTTTTCTTTGGCTGCTGCTGCTGTTCGCGCTGCTGCTGTTCAAATTCGGCGGATTCCGCCATACCGTTACGGATCCAGAGCGCCGCCAGCACCAGCACGACGCTAAACAGGAACGGCAGACGCCAGCCCCAACTGAGGAACTGTTCATCGGTGGTGCAGGAGCTTATCAGCGATACCAGCCCGGTAGAGAGCAGCAGCCCGACGCCGTAGCCCACCTGCACGCCGCTGCTGTAAAATGCTTTCTTATTTTTCGGCGCACTCTCTACCGCCAGCAGCGCCGCGCCGCCCCATTCACCGCCCACCGCAAACCCCTGGACGGCGCGCAGCAGGACCAGCAGAACCGGCGCCCACCAGCCAATCTGGCTGAAGGAGGGAAGCAGACCGATACAGGCGGTGGCGATCCCCATCATCCACACCGTCAGCATCAGCATGCGTTTGCGGCCGAGGCGATCGCCAAAATGGCCAAAGATAATGCCGCCGAGAGGGCGGAACAGGAAGCCGACGCCGAAGGTGGCAAACGCGGCGAGGGTCCCCATTGCCGGGCTGATTTGCGGGAAAAATTCCCGGTTAAATACCAGCGCGGCGGTGATACCGTAGAGAAGAAAGTCGTACCAGTCGACCACGGCCCCGGCGAAGCTGCCCCAGGCCGCTCTGCGGGCGCGGTTGAGTGAGCATGCCTCCTTGCCGGGGCGTTGAGAAATTAACGTTGAGTCCATACCTGTCCTGTCTGTTGCTGAGTTTCTAATTATTGGAATGAGACGCTTTTCGGATCCGCGCCAGACTTGAGACTACCGCGCGGACGGTTAAGAGAAAAGATTTTTACCTTCTCTGCGCGTTTAAAGGCATAAAGGGTTTGCTTAACCAGGCGCGGGACGTCCTTGCGACGCGTTCAGAATGTGAGCTTCGGAGTCCGCTTATTGTTTTAAATTTTAATTTTTGAACTCAATGGGGACACCTTTTAAGAAATGACTTAAATGGTTTACAATTAACAAGTCTCCAATTTCGGAAGGGTGAGTTAAATGCGTTTAATTTTTGCAGCTTTATTTTGTGTTATGGTTTCCCCTTTCGCTTTTGCAGAAAAACTGCCAGCGCCGGTGGGCAAACCCGTTTTAACTATTTCCGGCCTGATTAGTAATACGAATGAGGGTGATACCGCCGTTTTTGATGTCGCGGCATTAGAAAAACTGGGGATGGAAACGGTGATCACAACCACGCCGTGGTACTCGGGAAAGGTGCGCTTTGACGGCATTTCCCTCAGTAAACTCATGGATTTAGTTGGCGCCAAAGGTAAGTCGGCGCGGGTGCTGGCGCTGAACGATTACACTACCCTCGTCCCCATTGATGATTTTCATAAATTTCCGGTAATTTTGGCTTTAAAAATGAACGGCGAATATATGCGCATTCGCGATAAAGGGCCTTTATTTATTGTTTATCCCTACGACAGTAGCCCGGAATTGCAGAATCAGATTTATTATTCCCGTTCGGCATGGCAGGTTTCGAAGATTATAATTGAGTAAGGGTTTGATCTTGAATCGAATACTCACTGCCATTATTTTGTTGCTCTTCCTTGTGACCGGTTACATTACTTATCTGGTGCATGAGAGGCAAATTGAGCTGCAAAAATTAACGCGTTATACCGATTCGTGGTCAGTTTCCCAGATAGTCTCCGAGTATATGCGCCTCGAGGCGCGGCTAAGCGCGATGGGGCTGGAGGTGAAGGGAAGCGATCACGACGAGGTACGCCTGCGCCTGGAAATTATGATGAGCCAGATCGCGCTGCTGCAGCAGGGTGATTTGGGAAAGTTTATCGGCAAAGATCCTCACCGTAAGGCGATAGTAGACCGCCTGATCGATATTTTGGACCGGCTGGATAAGCAGTTGGATACCATGTCGACAGCGCAGCTGAAGCTGATGCTGCAGGAGATGAGCACCCTCGACGGGCCGTTGACCTCACTTGCGTCAACTTCGCTCGCCCAGGATTTTAATCTTGTTAATCTGACCCACGATAAAATACAGAACCTGTATTACATCTATTCGGCTATTTCTATTCTGCTGATTATCCTGTGTATCACTCTTGGGCTGTTGATGCTGAAGCAGAATAACACCCTGCGTCGCGCCCACGTGCGGATGAAATTACTGGCAACCGATCTGCAGGCTTCAAAAGAGAAGCTTCAGGTGCAGAACCGTCGGCTGCAGTACGATGCCTATCATGATTCGCTGACGGGTATGCCCAACCGGCTCTCTTTCTGGCAACGTCTGCAGGAGGTCGTCAATCAGGTTCGGCCCTATAACGGCTCGGCGGTCGTCATGCTGTTTGATCTGGATAATTTTAAGGACGTCAACGATACCCAGGGGCACGATGCCGGGGATAAGCTACTGCAGGATTTGGCCAGCCGTCTCTCCTTTTTTCGCAAATCGTCAGAAACGCTCTACCGGTTGGGAGGGGACGAGTTTGCCCTGGTTTCGCACGATCTCAACGAGGAAATGGCGCTGGAGCGGGCGGAGGCGATCCGGGAAAAGATCAGTCAGCCATATCAGATTTACGATACGCTGATCCAGATTGGCGCCTGTATCGGGATTGTGATCTCTGACGGGGAAAGTCGCACCGACTATTTATATAAATGCGCCGACCTGGCGCTGTATGAAGCGAAAAAAGAGGGGTCCGGTAAAGTCCAGGTATACCGCCCTGGGTTGCTTCAGCGCCAGCAGGAAAATAAATCCTTCGAAGATGATCTCATCCAGGCGCTGAACAAAGGTGAGTTCAGGGTTTACTACCAGCCGATAGCCGACACCATGAACGGTGAAATCTACGGCTACGAAGCGCTGGTGCGCTGGTTCCATCCGCTGCGCGGCAGCGTTCCGCCGACCGAATTTATCCCGGTCGCGGAGAAGATTGGGCTGATTAATCAATTGGGCGAATGGGTGTTGAGAACCGCCTGCGAAGCGGCCGCCAGCTGGTCGTCGCCGCTAAAAGTGTCGGTTAACGTATCGCCCATTCAGCTGATTAATAGCTCGCTGACCGATACCGTGGTGGCCATATTAAGAAGCACCGGGCTTGACCCGCATCGTCTGGATCTGGAGATCACCGAATCTGACGTCTTTAACGAAAATACCCGCTCTTTAGAGATCCTCAGCCAACTGCGCGAGCTCGGGGTACAGATCTCCATTGATGATTTTGGTACCGGCTATTCTTCGTTATCACGCTTAAGCTACTTCCCCTTTGATAAGATAAAAATCGACCGCTCTTTTGTCATTAATATTCCTGACCAGAAAGATGACCTCGATATCGTCAGGCTGATTATCAGCATGGGTAAAAGCCTGCATATGCGTATCGTGGCCGAAGGGGTCGAAACAGAAGCGCAGCTGCAGTCGTTACGAAAATTAGGCTGTGACCTGGTACAGGGTTATTTGATCGGTAAGCCGGGGCCGCTTAATTCACCCGAGAACAGGTAATTCATCTCTCAATACGGGCGATATTAATTTACCGGATATCGCCCGTATTTATTTTTAAATTGCTGTAATCCCTAATAGGTATAAATAGGGGTAGAGATTCGTGTCGTTAAAAAATAATACCCTTAGCGAACGAAAGGGGTATATCATATGCAACATATTTTCCTGGTTCCGACCGTATATGCGGTGCGTTAAGAGAGGCAAAATCATGCAGCGAATCATTATTCCTACCCACTATGTGCATACCCGGAGCACGCCGCTGTGGACCAAACAGACGGCGCCGGCCTCAATCTGGAAGCGGCACCTGGATGCCGGTACCCGCCAGGGCGTCTATCCGCGTCTGTCGGTAATGCGGGGGGCGATCCGCTATTTTGGATATGCTGATGAGACCAGTGCGGATCCGCTGGAAACCCTGACCATTGCCGAAGGCGAATTTGGCGTCTTTCCCCCTGAGAAATGGCACCGCATCGAGGCGTTAACGGAGGATACCGTTTTTAATGTCGATTTTTACGTTGACCCCAAAATTCTGATCGAAGGATAGACATTATGATGAACAGTGAAAATAAAGGTTATGCGTTAGCGGTTATCAACGGCAACAATAAAGAGAAAAAAGAAAAAGTCTATCTTAAGCCGATGGCTCTTTATGTACCTGATATCGCCGCCCAGGCCGTGTCTGAACTTATTTCTACGCTGTCGACGGATAACGCCGGAGAAAAAGGATTTATATTAACGGTGACCAATAATAATAACGGCGTGTCGGTCGATAGCGAATTTGCTACCCTGGCCGGGCTGCAGGATCCGCAGATGGCTGCCGACGCGGTAAAAGACCTGATTAATATTGTCCGCGGCTACGAGTCC
Organism: Klebsiella sp. FDAARGOS_511; assembly: GCF_003812845.1. Lineage (NCBI taxonomy): Bacteria > Pseudomonadati > Pseudomonadota > Gammaproteobacteria > Enterobacterales > Enterobacteriaceae > Klebsiella > Klebsiella sp. FDAARGOS_511. The sequence continues at coordinate 5,141,619 of NZ_CP033824.1, forward strand.
GACGAAGAGACTAACGTCTGCGGCTGGTAGCCGTATGCCGAAGGAAAACCGTTAGCTGACGCTGGGCGCCTCGCGTTGACCCGCGCGCCGTTGGCGTCAGCGGTAGTCAGCGGTTTTAGCGGCGAGTGATGTGTTTGACATTGTATTTATTAGTATTTTGGTAAATATCGGATAAATCGACAATGGTATTGTTATGCGCATAGCTAATCGACTGCACCCGTAGCAAAAGGCTGTTTTGCGGAACCTGCAAAAGCTCCGCCTGTTCGCGGGTGGCGAGAACCGGGGTATAGCTGCGGTGGCTCTCCAGAATGGTGATATTGCACTCTTTCTTGAAATAGTTAAATTTCGATCTTTCCAAATTTCCGATGCTTAACCAGGGAAAAATCGCCACCGGTATATAGCTGTTCTCAATCAGAATAGGCGTGTCGTCAATCATCCGGATGCGTCTGACGTAATAGACCTTTTCACCCGGCTCAATTTTTAACTGTTGTGCTATCGCCAGAGGCGCATCGATCATCGTGAACTCAATGACCTTGTTACGATAGTTGGTGACGCCGCCGATGTGCATCTGGTAGTTGAACCCGTCAAGTTCCCCACCGTGATAATTGCTCTTACGCGCCACGTATGAACCGCTGCCGTGACGCTTGACGATCAGTTTCTCACTCTCCAGCAGCGCGAGCGCCTTACGGATGGTCATCACTGAGACCTGCAGCTCCCCGGCCAGCGCTTTTTCACTCGGGAGCGCATCTCCGACCGCAAACTCATCGCTATTGACGCGACTTTTTAGCCTGTCGGCAATTAATTTGTATATCACTTATAGATGTCTCCGGGCGGTGCTTTTTAGTGAATTTTGTTTATATATTATTGATTTTAAAAGTTTATTTATTTTTATTGGCTTTCTCATTATAGCTGTCATCTATTTATTTGATTTTATTTATATATCTATTACCTCAAGAGATATATGACTTTCATCACAGATGACGATTTAACTCCTCTGATTTATTTCCGTCGACGCATAGGCTGAATCGCATGTTTCGAGTGCTGATGGTCGATAAGCAGTACGGGGGGAGAATGATCGGGGTAAAAAAATTACAGGATTTTTCGAAGGCCATGATTGGGCCTGTGTTGTATTTGCCGGTGATTGGACTGTTGATTGCGTTGCTCAGTATGACAACCAATAAAATTTGGCTAGCGGAAGACAGCTCGCTTTATCTGCTGGGGAAATACGTTTCCAGCATGCTGTGGGCAGTCATGAACAACCTTGGCTTCTTTTTTTGCCTCGGGCTGGCGGGGGGGCTGGCTAAAACCCGCAAAGCGGAAGCGGCTTTTGTTGCCGCAATGACCTGGTTTATGTACCTGGCGGCGAATAATAGTTGGCTAACTTTGACCCAGCGCCTCGCCGCCGGCGCCAGTAATGCGCAGCTTTACGGCAGCGGACAAACCTATATTTTTGGTTTCCAGGTCATTGATATGGGTGTCTTTCTTGGCATCATTCTTGGCTGTGCGGTCGCTTTTGTTCATAACCGGTTTGTCGAGATTGAGTTCCGCGGCGCATTCTCTATTTATGGCAACAGCAAGCTGGTCCTGATTATCATGATCCCGCTGGTCGGCGTATTTGCCATCGCCACGGTGTATCTCTGGCCGATCGTGGAACACGGCATTTCGGCGCTGACCGGGGTGATGAAAACCTTCGGGGCCGCGGGCGTTTTTCTATATGGTTTTCTCAATCGTTTTCTTATTCCGACCGGATTACACCACCTGATTTGGTCGCCGTTTGTGTTTACCTCCATTGGCGGACAGCTGTTGATTGATGGCCAGACGGTGGTGGGGGCAAAACCCATTTTCCTCGCGGAAATCGCCAATAACACCGGGGAGGCGTTAAGCGACTCGGCGCGATTTCTCACCTACGGTATGGTGAAAATATTCGGTACCGCCGGAATGGCGCTGGCCTTTTATAAAACCGCCCGGCCCGAAAATAAGCAAAAGTTGAAAATCACGCTTATTCCTTTGATTGTGACCTCGTTCCTGGTGGGCATAACCGAACCTTTTGAGTTTTTATTTATCTTTACCGCACCGCTGCTGTGGCTGGTTTATTCGCTGTTGGACGGTTTTTTCCAGATGCTGGCGTGGCTGCTTGATGTACGGGTCTGCGCCACCAACGGCATTATCGACTTTATTGTTTACAACATTCCGGCGGGAGCGCATCTCACGCGCTGGCCTGTGTTTGTCGCGCTGGGGCTAATGGAAACAGCGGCGATGTACTATGTCGGTAAGTTTATGATTATCCATTTCAAAATGCGCACGCCCGGCCAGGAACAAGAGGCTGCCGTGGTTAATCAATCGGCAAGCGCAGGTTCGCCTGACGCGGCCTCAGGGGAGCAGGTCATCCTCGGTCTTGGCGGCAAAGAAAATGTCTGTTCTGTCGATAATTGTTTTACGCGACTTCGGGTTGACGTGCGGGACCCTGCATTGATTCAGGAACATATTCTGAAGACCAGCGGCGGTACCAGCGTCATTATTAAAGGTCATCACGTTCAGGTTATTTATGGTTTAGGGGTTAATAAAATCCGTAACGCCGTGAATCGCTATTTAGATGTGCATGAATAATGAGGTGGAAGATGAAAAATAAATTTGTTGTGACTATTGCAGGCGGCGGCAGTACCTATACGCCGGGAATTGTGATGATGCTGCTGGAAAATATGGACAGGTTTCCACTGAGCGAAATTCGTCTCTATGATAATCATCGCGATCGGCAAAGCGTTATCGGTGAAGCCTGTGCGATTCTGGTAGCTGAACGCTATCCGCAAGTCGCATTTAGCTTCACCACCGATCCGCAGGAAGCCTTTACCGGCGTCGATTTTGTGATGGCCCATATTCGCGTAGGCCTTTATGAGATGCGCGAAAAAGACGAGAAAATCCCGCTTAAGCATGGCGTGATTGGCCAGGAAACCTGCGGACCGGGCGGTATCGCTTATGGTATGCGCTCTATCGCCGGCGTCCTTGAACTGGTTGACTATATGGAAACGTACTCACCCGGTGCGTGGATGCTTAACTATTCTAATCCGGCGGCTATCGTTGCCGAGGCCACGCGTCGACTACGCCCAACGGCCAAAATTATCAATATTTGCGATATGCCGGTGGCCATCGAAGGGTTATTTGCCGATATTCTCGGACTTAAATCGCGTAAAGAGATGAACGTGCGTTATTTCGGCCTGAACCATTTCGGCTGGTGGACCAGCATTACCGACAAGGCCGGTAACGATCTCATGCCGGCCTTAAAAAATCACGTTGCCGAACTGGGCTATTGCAGTCCGAAAGAGGATTTTCAGCATAAAGCGCCGAGCTGGATTGAGACTTTCAAAAAGGTGAAGGACGTCTTTGCGCTGGATACCGACACGTTGCCCAACACCTATCTGAAATACTATTTTTATGCCGATTATGAGGTGGCCCATTCGGACCCTGACTTTACTCGCGCCAACGAGGTTATGGCGGGGAGAGAGAAGGAGGTGTTTGATATGGCCAGAGAAATCGTCGCCCAGCAGAGCGGCAAAGCGGCACATTTCCATGCCGGGGCGCATGCGACCTTTATCGTCGACCTCGCCTGCGCCATCGCCTTTAACACCCAGGAGAGAATGCTGCTGATTGTGGAAAACAACGGCGCTATCGCGAATTTTGACGATACCGCGATGGTCGAAGTGCCTTGCCTGGTGGGCGTTAATGGCCCCGAGCCGCTGGCGATGGGTAAGATCCCGCTGTTTCAAAAGGGGATGATGGAGCAGCAGGTGGCGGTTGAAAAACTGGTGGTTGATGCCTGGGTTGAAGGAAGCTATCAGAAGCTTTGGCAGGCGATGACCCTGTCCAAAACCGTACCGAGCGCTTCGGTGGCAAAAGCGATCCTTGATGAACTGATTGTGGCCAACCGCGGCTACTGGCCGGAACTGCGCTAAAGCGCCGTCAGCGCCCGATGTCTCCCGTCGGGCGCTGTCTATACCGCGACGCCGGACTGCGGCTCCGTTTCGCCTGAGAGCTCCGCTATCATCTCCGCCACGTTTTCCCTGCCTACCGGCGCAGCGATGGCGTCCCCCTGAAAAGAGTCGACGCCAAGCGCTTTTAGTTTGTTAAATTTATCCCGGCTGTCCACGCCTTCCGCCAGACAGCGGCAGTCGGTCAACTGGCAGTAGTGGATGAGGCTTTTAATCAGGGCGATCGCGTGCGGATCGCGCTGCATATCATTGACGATGCTCATATCCAGCTTATAGGCGTTGAATCTCACCGTACGTACCGGAAACATCACGCTGCTTTGCGAGAAGCAGCCATCGAGCATGATACGAAAGCCGCGCTTTTGCAGGCGGGCGATATTGTCGGCTATTTTGCCGTGGCGGTTGAGGTCGCTGTTTTCAGCGAACTCGAGCACCAGCCTCTGCGACAGCTGAGGCTGACGCAGCTGCTGGCGCGCGGTCTCCATCATGCGAAGCAGGTTATCATTACTGGCGACGGCGGCGGGAATATTCACGGCGAAATAGCATTCGCCAGAATGCCGGTTGATATTCTGTACCGCTTCCTGAAGCACAAAAGCGGTGAGCGCCAGCCAGGCATATTCCGCGCCTATTTGCGGTAAAAACTCATCGGCAAGCAGCACGCTGCCGTTTCGGTTCCAGCGGGAGAGGATCTCTATCCCCTTTATTTGCCGGCGTTCATCGGCAATGGCCTGGAAAACCGGGAAGATATGTCGGGTGTGGATCGCATGGACGAGTTCGCGCTCGAATGCGGAAAGGGCGGCGATGGGCCCGCTTTTCTGTTCTCGTATCTGGCTGCCGGGAAAGCCGGGGGCCATTTCTGGATGGTGTTCCACCATTTTTTTCAATCCTGTGGTTCTTTGATTGTAGAGCGTTTTGTGGCTGATGCCGCGGCGTTTCGCCTGAGCGCTGGCGCTGTAGCCGCAGAGTAAACCGAGGATGGCGTCCAGCTCCGGCCGGGTGAGCCCGGCGGGGCGCTTGCCGAAAGCTCGCATCTCTTCCTCTGCCAGCTGTTCAAGGGAAGGATACCCGTCGAGTATGGCGTCGCGCAGTAGCGCCGCCAGGCTGGGGACCGGCAGATCGGATGCGGCGGCCCGCACGGCTGAAAGCAGGCGACGGTCGGCGACCTGATGCAGTAGGGTGGGCCACAGCCAGCTCGCCGGGCTGCGGCTGAGAAACAGCATGGGAAGCGGCGTGGCGGACCGATCCAGCAGCGCGGCGGCCCGCTTCAGGGTGGCGAGAAGCCGGGCGGGAGCTTCAGGGAGAAAAACCACTACGCGGCGAACGCCAGCCGGTAGGGCCGACGACTCTGACGGTAGCACGACGGGCCGGGTTCCCCCTTCCTCTATTATCCGCATCAGCCCCTCGGCGGCCAGCGAACAGGGCGACAGGATGCAGTCGACCTGTCGCTTGCCGCCAGGGGGAAGGGGGTTATTCGTAAACAAAGGTTACTCCGATAATTGACTGCACGTTACCGGCGGTCACCTGGCCGCTGGTGCGCGCGTAGTTAGCGGTTAATCCGAGGCTGACAGCCGAGGTTCCGACGTTGCCTAACGACACCGTGGTGTTGGCGGGAACGACGCTGCCGTTACGGGTCAGCTGAATGCCCACCCCCCGGGCAGGGGAGGCCGAGGCGGTATTGGTAAATATCGAATTGGCGGCGTTCTCGGTGGTGCCGGAGAGGTAGTAGCCCAGATTCTGGTTTTGCGCGCAGTAAACCGTCAGCGGTATGGCGGCGGACGCGGGATATTCCGGCAGCGTCACCGTCACATCGCGAGCGGAAACGTCACAGCCGCCGGTTGGCACCACGACGCTGTTGTTGGCGTAAATGTTCCATATGAACTGGAAGTCGTCGTTATCCTTGTTGTTGGTCTGGCGCAGGATCAGGACCGCGATTAACGAACCGGCGGAAATCGCGACGCCGCCCGCGCTGCTCATGGGGGTCAAATAGAGGACGGTGGGCCAGGGTCTATCAACAATGGAATTGTAGGTCATGCGCGCCGTTTCGCTGGTGGTCGGGAACGGGTAGCTGACGCCGTTATACCTGACGGTGCCGGAAAAACTCGACAGTAAGCCGCCGTAGGCTGAACCGCGCTGTAGCGTCACATAGTCGATCATAGTTTCCGGGTAATCGTTATGGCAAAAAATCTGCGTCGAGAGATCCACCACCAGGTTCTGCCCGACGCTGACCGCCGGCGCGAGGTTCACGTAAACGTTCGCCGAGCCGCCGCCGATGGGGATTGTCACCCCGGCGGCGGTTTTACAGGCGAACGACCAGGCGTTGAGCGACCAGCCCGCCAGCAGCAGTGTTAACAACAGGGTGACTATTTTTTTCATTCCTCTTTTCTCCTGGCTCAGGCGTAGGTATAGGTGACGTTAATCACCGCCTGGATCGTTCCTTGCGTCGCGCCGCCGTTGACTGTTAGCGCCCTGACCTGGAGCGGGAAGCTGGCTGACTGGCTTGCGTCATCCACCTGCACCTCCTTTCTCGCACCGGTATTCAGCCTGGTACCCTCGGCATCCTGGAGCTCGAGCTGGATATTCCCGGCGGTACCCTGGTTTTTGTAATAGCCGGTGGCATCCGCCGTGCCGCTGAAGCTGGCGGTAACCCGCGACGTGCCGACCGGGCAGTTGCTCAGGTTGAGCGCCACGCTGTGCCAGGGCGACGAAGAGCCGGCGGACACCAGGCTAAAGGTATAGAGATCGCCGAGATCGACGGTGGCGTTAACGGTGGAAACCGTACAGGGTTTGGCCACCACTTTGCCGTTAACGGTAATGGTGACGTCGGCGGCCTGTAGCGTCGAGGAGGACGCCGCCAGCATCGCGGCCAGCAGCCATCCGAAATAGGTCGGGTTCATCAGCGCCTCCGGTTACTGAAATTCAAGCGTGAAGGTTGCGGTTGCATTAACGTGTCCGGCGGTCACCGGCACCTGGGTGGCCATCAGTCGGGCGTAAAAGTTCAGCGTGTTGGTCTGGCTGGGGGTCAGCGTGGTCCAGGCGATCGCTGACGACGCGGCGTTGAGCGGCAGCGCCGTTTGCCGCGCGTCAAGGATCTGCACGCCCATGCCTGCCGCCGCTGAAGCCCCGCCGTCGAGCTTTAACAGTTCGGTATTGCTGCTATCTGCAACGCCAACAAAGCCGACCTTGACGGCGGTGACCGAGCTGCCGCAGGGCGATAGCACAATGCGAAACGGCACCAGCGGCGTGGTCGCCCCAACCGCATGGAGTTGCCTGGCGGCGTTATTCATCAGGTCGACGGTAAAATCTTTCGATTCACCGGCCACGGCGCAGGCGTTATCGCGGACGTAGCCGCTGATGGTGATGGTGCTGTCCGCCGCGCTGGCGTTGTTGACCGCCAGTGACACGAGGGCGCTCAGCAGGTAGCGTTTTTTTCTCATCATGGTTTCCTTAGCGGCACTCGGCGGACAGCGAGATCAGCATCTGGCTCTGTTTTTCCGGCGGCAGGCTGTAGTTCGCCTCGCAGCTGGCATTCGGGCCTTCACCCCATTTCGCCTGTACTTTGCCGACCAGCGGCATCCCGCTCAGATAAACCTGGCCGTTATCGGCGACGATGCTGCTGCCCTGGCTACCGACAGAGGTGACCAGCGCGCCGAAGGGAACCGGCTTACCGTTATAGATGAGCGACATCAGCAGCTTGAGCCCTACGTGGGCCTTAAACTCCGCGCGAACTATCGCGCCGTGGGTCGGCACTACGCTGGCCACCGCGTCGTCCAGATCGACGTTATCGGCCAGGCTGTTGGTGTTCAGCGCCACCCGGTTTTCCCGGTATTCGGTGGCGTAGGGCAGAACGGCGTAGCCGCGCCAGTCGGTCTGGACCCCGGTCTGGTTTTCTACTTTTACATTGTCTGCGCCGGGGGCTTTGATCAGCACCACCGTGTCGTTCATCGGCTGGCTCAGGGTGATGCCGTCGGCGTGGGCCAGTACGCCGCCGCTCAGGCCGTAGTACAGCTGTTTGATGCCGTCGCTGCGGCTGTAGCCGACGTTGGCGTTGCCGTAGCCGCCGCGGTAGTTCAGCGCCGCGTAGCCGGTACCGCCGCTGTTGCCCTCACCGCCGCCGGCGTAGCCGGTCTGCATGCTGTAGCTCAGGTTGTTGTCCTCCAGCAGCGTGCCGTACAGCCCCGCCAGGCTGGTGGTCCTGCCGTTCAGATCGTTGGACATGCTGTAGCTGGCGCTGGCGTGTCGCCAGGCCGACTTGCTGTCGGAGCGCATCCAGTGGCTGAACGGAATATTGACGTTGACGGCCAGCATCTGGTCACGACCCTGCTGCCAGGCGTTTTTGGTCAGGCTGTAGCTCAGGGTCCAGTTGATATCGTCCACGGCGGCATTAAGCCCGGCCTGGAGCTGCCGGTCGGACTTGCTGGTCTCCCAATAGGTCTGGTGGCTGCCGCTCAGGTAAAGCGTGGCGGTGCGTCCCAGCTGCTGGGTGACGCTGAGCTGCACTTTGCCGCGCTTGTTGTACGCGAGGTTGTAGTAATCGGTGAACTTCGGCTTTACCTCAATCACCCCGTCCTGGGTCTCGACGTTGTAGCCGCTCATCCGGCTGTAGGTGGTGTCGGCGAAGCTGAAATAGCCGCGCGTCGAGTAGCGGTAGCCCACCAGCTGGATGTTGGTGCCGGTATCCGTCAGCGACTTGTTATAGAGGAAACGTACCGACTGGCCCTGACGATCGCTGTCATCGGGCAGGGTGGCGTTGGCCTGGGTGATATCCAGCGACAGCGCCCCCAGCTCCCCCATATTTTTGCCGACGCCGAGGTTAAAGGCGCGGTAGCGGTCCGCCAGCTGGGTGCCGCCGTACAGCGTCCAGCCCGCCGGGAGACCGCGCAGCAGAGTCCCCTGGAAGAACTTCGGTTTTTCCTGCTGATTGCTGCCGCTGCGGTACTCTCCGGCGGTGACGGCATAGCGGGTATGGCCCTCGCGCTGGAGCACCGGAACGGACGAGTAAGGGACGGTGAAGACCTGGCTGCTGCCGTCGGCCTCTTTGATGGTCACCTGCAGATCGCCGCCATTGCCGGCGGAGTAGAGATCGTTGATGGTGAACGGGCCGGGCGGTACCGTGCTCTGGTAAATCTCATAGCCGTTCTGTTTCACCGATACCTGAGCGGTGCCGCGGGCAATGCCGTGAATGACCGGGGCAAACCCTTTCTGGCTGTCCGGCAGCATATTGTCATCGGAGGCAAGCTGCGCGCCGCGGAAGTTGATGCCGTCGAAGACGTCGCCGTTGGTGTAGCTGTCGCCGAGGGTCAGGCGCGAGCGCAGCAGCGTAATATCACGTTCAAGCCAGGTATTGATGTGCTGCCACTTGTTTTCATTGGTCGACGAGCTGCCGCCGCTGCTGTAGCTCCAGGTGGTGTTGTCGCGCAGGCGCCAGGCGCCGAGGTTGAGCCCGCTCTGCAGGTTCAGGTACGCGTAATTGCTGCTGCCGCCAACGTCGTTGTGCACGTTGTTGCCGGTGAAGTTGTAGTTCAGCAGGCCGGCGTTAATCCCGTGGTCCCACAGTTCGGGGGGAATATAGCCGCGGGCGCGGTTGCCCATAAACGCCTGGGGTACGGTCAGATACAGCCGCTGCAAACCGACATCGAAGCGGGTAGTGGCGTCCTTGATGGTTTCGGTTAACGGTACGCAGGCATCGGATGCCAGAGCGCCGATCCCTTCAATGGATAACGTGTTGACACCCATCCCGGCCAGCTGCCCGCGCGTCAGGCAGGGGGCCAGACCGTGGCCTTTTTCACCGGCATTAAACGTGACATCGCGGGTGGTCATATATCCGTCATTCAGATAGATATCGGCGCGGTAGGTGCCCGGCGGCAGCTCCTGGCCCTTTTCAAAGCCGGACAGATCCGCCACTGCGGCGGGATCGTCCGCCAGAAAGCGTGGGTTGAAATAGAGCTCCGCCTGGGCGTAAAAAGCCGGCGAGGCGAGTAAAAGAGCTAAGGGGATCTGCGCGAATGCGCGCGCAGATCCTGGAGTCATACGCCGGGAGCTCACGTGGTCGAGTCCATATTTCAGATGTGACATAGTCCCTCCGGTCCAAAGTCGCCCGGCCATCGTTATTTTTTTAGTTCAGGGGGGAGAGCGCGGCTCCCCGATTCATTACTGCATGACGCCTTTCATTCGCGGGGTGAGTGCGCCGTAGTCGTTAATCGTCCGGTATGTAATCTCGCGACCTGCATCGGACGGTAAACTGACGCTGGTTTCGCCCATCGGCGGGACCAGCGCATTTTTCAGCACCCGGGTGCCGGCGTTGAGTTCGGTGACCGTCAGGTAATAAGGGGTTGGGTTAATCAGCGTGAGCGCATTTCCGCTGCGGCGAAACTTCAGCTTTTCCGCGGCCTGATCCGGCGGCAGCGCCAGTTTAGCCGGGCGGTAATAGAGCTTAATGCGGCTGATAATCGCCAGTTGGAGAGTGTTATCGCTGAGCTTTGATTTATCCATCGACGGGATCGCCTTGACGTTCATCCAGAACAGCGTTTCCCGATCCTGCGGCAGCTGGTTATTGGTGGCATCGAGGATGCGCAGGGTATTCTCTTTCTTCCCCTGCATAGCGAACAGCGGCGGGGTGATAACAAAGCTTCCGTCCTTCGCGCCGTCGGCATTCTCTACCCATGACTGGATCAGATAGGTGTTGTCATCGTTATTCGTTACCGCCAGCTGCGCCTGTTTCTGCCCCGCCGGATAAATTACGCGGGTGGCGCCCAGCGCCACGCCGGCCTGCGACTGAGTCGAAAAACCGGCGGTGGCGATCAGTAAAAGTCCCGCCAGTAAACCGCGCATCCCGCGCGTGGTAGCCAGTCTATTTTTCATCTTTATCTCTTTCTTTCTCACGGTGATTTCCTGTTACCGGCGCTGATTACTGGTAGGTCAGGGAGAACCAGGCCTGCGCATTCGCGGCTCCTCCGGTGACCTGACTCCCGGTGGAACGATATTTAGCGACAAAATGCAGCGTGGTTGGCCCGGTGTGCAGCTGCGCCCATGCCCCTGCTGGCGCGTTGAGTGGGATCTGGCTGCCGGTTTTATCAAACAGGGCAACGCCAATGCCGGTAGCGATCCCCGGTCCCTCGCCAACCGAGAGGACATCCGGGTTTTTACCATCGGCGACGCCGTGAAAGGCCACGCCAACGCGCTGGCTCACGGCGGTACTGCACTCCTGCAGATGAATATCGAAAGGGACGGGATTGGTGTCTTCCCCGGCCGAATGAAACCGATTGCTGCTGATTTGCCCCATCTTGACCGTCATTTGCTGGTCTCCCGCTTCAACGCGGCAGGACTCAGCAATCACTATCCCCTGGAAGCGCATGTTCCCGCCGGGCAACATCACCTCCCAGTTACCGGCCAGCGCCAGCGGTGGTAGCAAAAATATCAACAGACCCGACTTCATCTTTTGCATCGTTATCACCCTCAGTCTTATTCGGATAACGGGCCATCCTGGCCCGATGCGCCTCCTTGCCTGATGAAGAAATTACTCGTACTGCACTTTAAAGGTCGCGTCCGCGTTGGCCGTACCGGCCGTCGCGACACCGGTCGCAAAGTAGCGAGCCTGGAACGGAATAACGTTGGTACCATTGCTGAGGGTGGTTTGCGCGCCGAAAGTCGCGCCATCCAGCGCCAGCGGGGTACCGGTACGGTCAAGGATCTGTACGCCGACGTTAGTCGCGCCGCCCGCGGCAGAACCCTGCAGGGCCAGAACGGTTGGGTTAGTGCTGTTAATCGCCGTGCCAGCAAATGCAATCGCGGCCTTCTCGGAAACGGTGATATCGCAATCATTCAGCTGGATGTTGAAGCCCACGGGAGCACTGGTGTTGCCTGCGGCGGCGAGTTTCGCTGAACGAACCTGGCCTAACTGAACGGTCTGGTCGAGAGAACCGGCATCCACTGCGCAGGCCGCATTCACCACTTCACCTTTAAAATGTACCGTGCCGCCGTTCACCGTAACGGGATCGGCTGCCAGGGCTGCAGTAGCGCTCAGGGACAGTGCTGAAAAAACGATAACGGCTAATTTGTTCATGGTAAAACTCCTGTTTATGAATAATCCTGAAGCGATGCTTCACTTAAAAAGACATTTATTGTTGAAAAATAATTTTTGAAACGTAATCCTATTTTTACAGCCTAATTTATTCATCAGGTTGCGACGGTGGGTATAAATAGTCTTAAGTTTCACGCCAAACTCTTCTGCGATCTCCTGGTTGCTTTCCCCTCTGCTCAACATGCTTAACATCTGCTTTTCACGCAGACTCAGCTGGAACTTGGTATGATAATTTCCTGCGGTTTCTTTCTTTAAAAAGAAATTCAGAATACTTCTGGTGTTGCTCTTTTTGTCAAGTACCGTTACTTTGCCAAATAGCTCGGACTTATAGAACGCTAAGTCGCTGGATGCAAAGGCGACAATGTTCTTATTCGAAAAATAAATCCACTCCGAACCGGGAAGGTCGTTAGAGTCCAAATCTATAATCAAAAAGAAATTGTCAATAAACTCTTCTCCAAGCAATTCAATCAGGCCCAGAGTAAAATATTTATCCTTAGATAAAATATTAGTTGATTGATTCATATCTGAACGCGATCTCATCCTTGGGTTGACCTTTAACTCAGCGTTAATAAAACCATTCAGCGAATTGAGGGTAATCTAACATTGCCCACCTCAATGAGACATGTCGCTAACGCTCTAAAAGATATAACAGCCGCTAAGTTGTTTGTTCGTGGTTTTTTAATTTGTATTTTTATTTTTTATTGGTGTGAAATTTTGTGATTAAATTTATTCTTGGTTTTTTATAAAACAAAATTGATAGGGGAGGGTTATCATTAAAGCTTGAACAATAGCCCTGCTCTTTGTATTGGAATTTTCTTAGGGAATATTCCTTGTTAAAGGCGTTGGATTTTCTATCTTCAGCGCAGAAAAAATTTTTAAGGGCTTCTGAAGAGCCCTATAGAGGTGGCCCGAGTATACCTTTTCCGCTCGCATCAGAACGCTAATTCTGCGGGGGAAAATAGCATCGTATTTATTCAGAAGCGATGACGGAGGGCTATGGCTAGATGGTGAGTCGCCCGGGAGCATTGCTGTTTGTGTGGTCAGTACCTTCAACGCGATTGCGGTTGCTCCGCAAATTTGAGCATTGTATTAGCTCTTTTGGTCTTGATGCGCACCTTAAAATATTGTTACTGAGGCGGAGGACATAACCGCGGCTATTTTGCCATCTCCGGGAGATGATGGTTGATAACGTCAAGTACAACGGCAAAAGATCGTATCATTTCATCTGTGCAAAGGAAGCTAATAACATTTACCTCGGAACGCAAACTACCGCCCTGAAGAGAAGGCCGGCAGTATAATTGAGGAAATGATGCAAAAAGTCTTTCTTAACCTGGCTACGGATTCGGAGCGTGATATTAAGATACAAGGGCTGAAAAGCATGGGGGGTCTGTCGCAGCCTGTGCTCACCCTCGTTTGTCTGGGTAATGAATTGATATTAATGTGCTATGGCGTTTTTTGTCTACGATAGCCCGGGGGGACGCCGTTGCAAAACGCTTGCGGGGTTATCAAAGAAGGCGGTATAGCTGCCCGGAGAGAGTAAAAAGCAAAAAGCCTGCTCGAAAGCAGGCTTCTTAAATTTGGCTCCTCTGACTGGACTCGAACCAGTGACATACGGATTAACAGTCCGCCGTTCTACCGACTGAACTACAGAGGAATCGTGTGAACGGGGCGCATATTAACGATGACCATCCCCCTTGTCAAAGCCTGAATCACCTGCGCTTGTTCGTTTGCTGACAATTTCAACAGTGTGCCTGTTTTTCCGGCATTGACCGGCCTGGTGCACCGTTGCAGTGCATTTATACCTCTAATGGGGCATACCGCAATCCGCTTACCGGGCAACAAAATCGCAGTTTGCTATCAGTATCCCTTATTACGCGGCCTGCAGCGGCATTTGCGTCTCTAAAAAAAAGCTGGCAAGCAAATTGCAAAACCTTCTGCATCTAAACGGCCAGTGTTGGTACTGGTGTTCCTTACAGGAGGCAAAATGAACTTAAGACGACTGAAGTATTTTGTGAAAATCGTCGATATCGGCAGTCTGACCCAGGCCGCTGAAGTCTTGCACATCGCACAACCGGCGTTAAGCCAGCAGGTTGCGACCCTGGAAGGCGAGCTGGACCAGCAGCTGTTGATCCGCACCAAGCGCGGCGTCACGCCGACCGAAGCGGGCAAGATCCTTTACACCCACGCCCGCACTATCCTGCGCCAATGCGAGCAGGCGCAGCTGGCGGTCAACAACGTCGGTCAGACGCTAAGCGGCCAGGTATCAATCGGCCTGGCACCGGGAACGGCGGCTTCAGCCATTACCATGCCGCTGCTGCAAACGGTGCGTAATGAGCTGCCGGAAGTGATGGTCTATTTGCAGGAAAGCAGCGGAACGATCCTTAACGACAAGCTTATCGACGGTCAGCTGGATATGGCCGTGCTTTACGAACGCTCGCCGGTTGCCGGGATCGTCAGCCAGCCGCTGCTGAAAGAAGATCTCTACCTGGTCGGCACCCGGGATTGTCCGGGGCAGAGTGTGGATTTGACGGCGGTTGCGGAGATGAATTTGTTCCTGCCGCGCGATTATAGCGCCGTCCGCGCGCGGGTCACCGAAGCCTTCACCCTGCGTCGCCTGTCGGCAAAAATTATCGGCGAAATTGAATCCATCACCACCCTGACGGCGGCCATTGCCAGCGGCATGGGCGTCACCGTGCTCCCTGAATCCGCCGCCCGTTCGCTATGCAGCGCGGCTAATGGCTGGATGGCGCGCATCAGCACGCCGTCAATGAGCCTGTCGCTGTCGCTCAATATGTCGGCTCGCGGCAGCCTGTCACCGCAGGCGCAGGCGGTGAAGGAAATTTTGATGTCGCTGGTGAGTCGCCCGTCGCTGGAAAACCGTGAATTATTGTTAGTCAGTTAGGCTATATTCCTGGATGGAATAAGTTGCTGGTTTTTATTATTTGTTAGCAGGGACAACAGACTTTAACAATAGCGCCTATGTTATGTCTGATAGCCCGGAGGAAAGGGTGAACTTCCAGCAACTCAAAATTATTCGTGAAGCGGCCCGTCAGGATTACAACCTGACGGAAGTCGCCAATATGCTCTATACATCGCAATCGGGCGTCAGCCGTCATATTCGTGAACTGGAAGAAGAACTGGGGATCGAAATCTTTATCCGCCGTGGCAAACGTCTGCTGGGGATGACGGAGCCGGGCAAAGCGTTACTGCTGATTGCCGAGCGTATTCTTAATGAAGCCAGCAATGTTCGCCGCCTGGCTGACCTGTTTACCAACGATGCCTCCGGCGTCTTAACCATCGCCACTACCCATACTCAGGCGCGCTATAGCCTGCCGCCGGTGATTAAAGCCTTCCGTGAACTCTTTTCCGACGTGCGTCTTGAGTTAGTTCAGGGAACGCCGCAGGAAATTGAAGCGCTGCTGCACAACGGCGGCGCGGATATCGGTATCGCCAGCGAGCGCCTGAGCAACGATCCGACGCTGGTGGCTTTTCCCTGGTTCCGTTGGCACCACAGCCTGCTGGTCCCCAAAGATCATCCGCTGACCCAGGTGACGCCGTTAACCCTCGATGCCATCGCCCGCTGGCCGCTCATTACCTATCGTCAGGGAATTACCGGCCGCTCGCGTATTGACGAAGCTTTTAACCGTAAAGGACTGATGCCGGATATCGTATTAAGCGCTCAGGACTCCGACGTCATCAAAACGTATGTCGAACTGGGGCTGGGAGTTGGGCTGGTAGCGGAACAGTCAGGAGACGCGCGCGAGTCTGATACCTTTACGCGTCTCGATACCCGCCATCTGTTTGACGCCAATACCGTCTGGCTGGGCCTGAAGCGTGGGCAGCTGCAGCGAAACTACGTCTGGCGCTTTATTGAACTGTGCAACGCGGGGCTGTCGCTGGAGGAAATTAAACGCCAGGCGATGGAGCCGGAAGAGGCGGCGATTGATTATCAGATTTAGCAGGATGATAAATCAGATATGAGATAGCAAACGAAGCTATAATTTATCCACGATTATCGCCACAAAGGAAGGGAAATTGTGCGGCGTGTGAAACTGCTTTGTTCTCTTATTATGATCCTCACCAGCCAGAGCGCTCTGGCGGTGAGCTACCCGTTGCCGCCGGAAGGAAGCCGCCTGGTGGGCAGTCCGCTGACCATCACTATTCCGCAACAAAATACCCAGCCGCTGGAGGCCTTCGCCGCTCAGTACGGCCAGGGTCTGAGCAACATGCTTGAGGCCAACCCCGGCGTCGATGTGTACCTGCCGAAGTCGGGTTCCACGCTGGTGGTGCCGCAGCAGCTTATTCTGCCCGCCACGGTACGCCAGGGCATTGTGATTAACGTGGCTGAAATGCGTCTCTACTATTATCCACCTGAAGGCACAACCGTTGACGTTCTGCCAATTGGAATTGGTCAGGCAGGACGCGAAACTCCGCGTAACTGGGTCACCGCCGTGGAGCGTAAGCAGGAGGCGCCAACCTGGACGCCAACCGCCAATACCCGTCGTGAATACGCCAGCCGGGGCGAAAGCCTGCCCGCGTTTGTGCCCGCCGGGCCGGATAACCCAATGGGGTTGTACGCGATTTACATCGGCCGGCTCTACGCGATTCATGGCACCAACGCCAATTTCGGTATTGGCCTGCGCGTGAGCCAGGGCTGCATCCGCCTGCGTAACGACGATATCAAATACCTGTTTGATACCGTTCCGGTCGGGACGCGCGTGCAAATCATCGATCAGCCGGTGAAATATACCGTCGAGCCGGACGGCAGCCGCTGGGTTGAAGTCCACGAACCGTTATCGCGCAACCGCGCGGAGTATGAATCGGACCGTAAGGTGCCGCTCCCGGTCACGCCAGCGCTTCAGGCCTTTGTGAAGGGGGAGGGCGTGGATGTGAATCGCGCCGAGCAGGCGCTTGAGCGCCGCTCCGGTATGCCGGTGGACATTGGGCATTCAGCTATGCCGGCAGGTAGCGGATTTTAATCTTTTCCGCCACGCTGAAGGGTTTCTGCCATCGCGATAAGGCGCCCGCGGTTGCCGGGCGCTATTGGTCGTCGTGGAGAGTCATTTTGGGTATTTAGCTTCATCTCATTGAGTGATGCCTTAACCAAAGGGATGTTTTTTAAATGCTGCATGGGCTTCATATAATTCAGCAGCGGATTGAATATGAGTAAAGTCTCCCGCATGAACCACGTGGGGGATCATCGACTGAATAAAGGTCCAGATAACCGTACTCGTTACTGCCACCTGATCGGGGACCGCGGCCGCCGGACGGTTTTCCAGCAGGGTATTCCACTCCCTGCAGGCCGCCAGCAGCTGAATCGTGATGCGCTCTATCCACGGATTATGCTGCTTTTCCGCCGGGCGCAGTTTGTGTTCATACACGTTCTGCACCGCCTTTTCACCCGCGGCGAGAATAAAACCCAGCGTTTGCAGATCGCTTGCCTGCGCCAGTGGATCGGCCGGCAGCAGCTTGCGCGCCGGGGAGGCAAGGCCTTCAAAATAGGCCAGTATCAGCGACGAGTCCATCAGACGAATTCCGTTATCCAGCACCAGCGTCGGCGCTTTTACCGCGGGATTGATGCGGGAAAACGCGTCAAAGCTGCTGAATACCGACAGCGGGTGACTTTCAAACTCGACCCCGTAGAGTTCAAGAGAAATCGCCACACGCCTGACATAAGGCGAATCCATCATGCCGATAAGTTTAATCATGATTCCTGTTTTCCTGTCTCTGTGAAATGACGCATCTCAATTCATTGCTACGAATGGCGACTCAATAGCGGCTGGTTAACGCTTCATCACCGGTAGTGAACAGACATTACAATAAAATGTGCATAGCGAATATCATCGGTATCTAACGGATCGGGTTAGTATTACTGACAGGTTGTTGGTCACGTATATTGAGTTAATCTGCGGGAGTGAAGCATGTCGGATTTTCCACCTATTGCCAGTTTGCGTAGTTTTGAAGCCGTGGCCCGGCTTGGCAGCGTGACGTTGGCGGCGAAAGAACTTCACGTTACGCATTCAGCCATCAGCCAGCAGATTAAAGTGTTGGAGGAGATGGTCGGTTTAAAGCTGTTTATCCGTCACGGTCGCGGCGTGCAGATTAATGAAGACGGGCGGCTCTATGCCTTACAGGTCCGCGAGGCATTGCATCATATCGCTGATGCCACCCGGCTGGTGCAGGTCAAACCGCGAAGGCAGGAGCTGACGCTGGCGATGGTACCCTCCTTTGGTAGCCACTGGTTAGTGCCGCGACTGGAGCGGTTTCGGGCGACATATCCCCATATCTCGCTGCGCATACAGGCAAGCCTGGCGATCGCCAGCATGCAGCAGGAAGGGATTGATATGGCGATCCGTATGGGCAAAGGCGACTGGGAAGGAATGGAAAGCCATTATCTTTTCGCCGATGAGCTTATCGTCGTGGCCGCGCCATCCTATAACGACGGCGTGCTTCCCCAAACACCGTCAGAGATAGCGAAGAATAAAATTATCTTCTCGATGGAGTCGTGGAAAACATGGTGCATTAATGCGGGGCTTGAAAGAGAGATTGTGCCCGGCGGTTTGTGCATCAACGACTCGAACCTGGTTCTGGAGGCCGTCCGGCTGGGAAAAGGTATCGCGCTGGAACGCCGCTCTTTAGTTCAGGATGCGCTCTCCAGAGGCGAACTGGTACAGCTTACGCCTTTCACCGCCCCTTATCCCTGGCCTTACTGGCTGGTGTCGCCGCAGGCCGCTGAACAGAAAACCGAAGCCGTTCTGTTTAAGGCCTGGCTTGATGAGGAGGTTGCTGCATGGGGTCAACAAACTGGCGCGCTGGAAGAGAAACATGCGCGAGACGGAAACCGTAGCACCCGCCCGGAGGCGGGATAATTTAGAGTAGGATGTTACTTATCGATTAAATTAAAATCATCCTGGTTATATCTTAATCCGTGAACATGGTCAGGAGTAAAGATAAGATCAATGGCTTTAATATCAGCATCGGAAATGTCCAGGCTGACTGCGCCGGCATTATCCCGCATATGCGCTATTTTCCGCGCGCCGGGAATAGGGACGATATCATCGCCTTTACTCATCACCCATGCGAGTGCGAGTTGGGCCAGGGTACAGCCATATTTATCGGTTATCTCCCGCAGTTGACTGAGCAGCTGCTGGTTTTTTTGCAGGGCATCGTTCTGGAAGCGAGGGAGATTGCGACGAAAATCATCATCGGCGAAGCCGGACCGGTCGGTGATTTTTCCCGTTAAAAATCCGCGCCCCAGTGGGCTATAGGGCACAAATCCTACCCCTAATTCGCGGCAGGCTTTGAGAATGTTTTCTTCCGGTTCGCGAGTCCAGAGAGAATATTCAGTCTGAACGGCGGCGATCGGATGAACTTCACAGGCCCGGCGTAAAGTATCGGCAGAGACCTCGGAAAGTCCGATGTGGAGAACTTTCCCTTCCTTGACAAGTTCTGCCATTGTGCCCACCACGTCTTCAACGGGAACGGTGGGATCAACGCGGTGCTGATAAAGGAGATCAATCGTGTCGACGTTGAGACGTTTAAGCGAGCCTTCTACCGCTTCGCGGATATGTTCAGGGCGGCTGTCAACGCCGGCCATACGCTCAAGCCCGTGGCCGCCAGGAAGAATGTGGAAACCAAATTTGGTCGCGATTTGTACCTTGTCACGAATTCCTTTGATGGCTTTCCCGACCAGCACTTCATTATCAAATGGTCCATAAACTTCCGCCGTATCAAGGAAAGTAATCCCCAAATCAACCGCAGCATGAATGGTGTTAATTGCCTGCGACTCTTCGGCGCCACCATAGGCAAAACTCATCCCCATACAGCCCAGACCTAATGCCGACACCTGAAGTTTGTTCTTTCCCAGATAACGTGTTTTCACCTTATTTTCCTCATTTGCCAAGTGTGCTTAGATATATACTTCCAATTTACATTCACAACAATTAATCTCTCTCTAATGCAGTATTTTACGGATGTTAACAATGAAAAATATTCCCGAATTGCAACATGTAGAAATGCTTATTCTTATTGTGAAACATGGAAGTTTTCGTCAGGCAGCAAAAGAGTTGAATATTTCTCCACCAACGTTAACCATCGCCATAAATAATCTGGAAGAGAAACTGGGCGCGAGGCTTCTAAATCGTTCTACGCGCAGTCTTTCTCTGACCGCTATCGGCCAGGAATTTCTGAATGACGTTACTCCTGTGCTCAATGACTACAGGCGGGTGATTGATAACCTTAATGAGCACAGGGCAAAGCCGGAAGGGGTGGTGAGAGTAAATTTGCCGCGAGTCGTGCTGGATCTCTTCTTTCAACGCTATTTCGTGCAGTTCAAAAAAGATTATCCAGATATTAAACTTGAATTATTCACCACCGACAGGAAAATAAATATTATCGATTCAGGGTTTGATGCGGGGATTCGCTACACGCAAGATGTGCCGAAGGATATGATTGCAGTACCCTTTGGAGAAGAGCTCTCTCTTATTGCAGTGGCGAGTCCAGATTTTATAAAAAAGTCAGGGGTACCCTCCTCACCGAAGGACCTCGTGAATTTCAGATGCATCAATCGTTGCTTTCCTGGCGGGCAGCTTTATCGTTGGGAGTTTCTCAACGCTGAGGGCGATAAAACGGAAGTTGCTGTTAAAGGCGATCTTGTTATTGATTCCGATGCGGCAATGATACAGGCTGCGGAATCCGGATTAGGGATTGCTTTTGTGTATGAGAATCTGGTTAAGGTTCAAATTAAAGAAGGCAGTCTTATCCGCCTGCTTTCTGATTATTATTACCCCGCCGATCGTTTTACTATTTATTATCCGAGCCGCAAACATATCCCCGTGCCGCTGAGAACATTTATAACATGGGTGATGTCGATGAATAAAAATATTCTCCAGCAATAGAATGTGAAAAGGCGGGTGAAAATAACCTGGCTTAAAACCGATCCTATCACCCTCTTTTGTCTTGTCGTACTCCGGATGCCTCTTCGGTTTGTCGTCCGGTCGCGATCCCGCGCCATTAACGCTGCCCGATTCCGTTTTACCGGCGCAGCGCGGGCGCTAAATACCGCTAAACCAGTTATAGCCCTGATCCTCCCAGTAGCCTCCAGGGTTGGTATCGCTGACGAAAATGGCGGCGATATGCTTAGCGTTTTTGAACCCCAGCTTGGTCGGCACCCGCAGTCGTAGCGGAAAACCATACTCCGCCGGCAGCGGCTGACCTGCAAAATCCAGCGCCAGAATGGTTTGCGGGTGCAGCGCGGTGGCCATATCAATACTGGAATAATAGCGATCCGCGCACTTAAAGCCGACATAGCGCGCGTTGAGGTCGGCGCCGACGTGTTGCAGGAATAGCTTGAGCGGTACGCCGCCCCATTGACCAATCGCGCTCCAGCCTTCAATGCAGATCAGCCGGGTGATCTGGCTCTGTTGCGGCAGACGCTGTAGCTGTTCCAGCGTCCACGGCGCTTTTTTCTCCACTTTACCGGAGACTTCCAGACGATAGTCGAACAGATCGACTTCCGGCGCGTTATATTCCGGATAAAAAGCGTTAAACGGAAAGGGGTGGGTAATTTGGTCCGGACGGTAAGTCTGGGCCAGGCGCTGGCCGCTGAACAGCCAGGACTGGACCCGATCGTTCCAGCGCGACATAGCCCACAGCACTTTGTCGACTTGATCGCCATCCTGCATGTTGCATCCGGTCAGCATCGCCACGCCTCCCAGCGTCAGCCCGGATCGCAGAAGTAATCGGCGCTGCACATTTACCAGCTGTTTTTTCTGATCCGGCTCGAGCGCGGGCGCGCGGCGAGTTGGCGCTTTACCCTTCATGTTTACCTCCTGACAGCATGGCCCACAGGGTGGAAGGTACGATTAACACCATCAGCACATGGATAACGACGAACAGTCCGATACCTGCCATGGCGCAGAAGTGGACATAGCGCGCGACAGGAAAACCGCCGAACAGCGCCACCAGCCAGTAGAGCTGTACCGGTTTCCAGATAGCCAGCCCGGAGAGCACCAGCAGCAGGCCGAGCGCCATAACGCCGAGGTACATTAGCTTTTGAATCGCATTGTAATGGCCGAGGCGATGGTTCAGCCGCAGCGTTAAGGTCAGCCAGATATCCTGCCGGAGCGCGGACAGACGTAGCGGCAGCAGGTCGCGGCGTAGATGGCCGCTGAACAGACTCCACAGCAGGTAGCAAACAGCGTTAACGATCAGCAGCCACATGACCGCCAGGTGCCAGCCAATCGCGCCGCCCAGCCAGCCGCCCAGGGTGAGGGAGGGCGGAAAGCGGAAGTCGAACAGCGGCGAAGCGTTGTAGATTTCCCAGCCGCTCATGAACATTCCGATCATGGCGACCAGATTCACCCAGTGGGTGAGCCTGATCGGCCAGCGATGTACTGGCCGCGACGCGTTGGTTTTCATGCACGTCTCCTGGATTACATCGGCGGTACGGTACCGTCTTTTCCGGCGGAAATGCGGGTGGCGACGCGCTCGCCTTTATCGTTAGTGGCGGAGAACAGCACGATATGCGTACCGGGCTTCAGCAGGCCGCGATCGCCGGGATTGATGGTCACCACCGGCGTATCGTCAGGGACGATGACGTTTTTTTGCCGATCGCCGTATTTAACGGTTAGCGTGCGGCCGTTGGCGTTTACCAGCTTGCCGATGGTGCCGTTGGTCATGGTGTTGATTTTACCGTCGGCGGACTCCCACGGAGAGTGTCCTTCGCCCGTGCCGCGAAGGCTGGCGGCAAACACGTGTACTTCCAGCGCCTTCAGGCTACCGTCGGCCTGGGGGACCGCTGCGGTGCCGATAAAGCTGTCCGGCTTGATATCGTCGATCGAACCTTTGGCGACGCTAAAAACCTGCGTTTTGTCGTTGAGCTTTACGTCGACCTTTTCCCCTTGACGGTTGCTGATTTGCAGATCGGTATCCGAGACCTGGGCGATGGTGCCGCGCAGCGGCGCGATAGCTTTAGCCGGCGCCTGCTCTGCAGCGGCGATGCCGCTGCAGAGCATCAGGGTGGACAACAGTAAACCGGCAATACGATGGCGTGTATGCATGACATTCTCCTGTAATGGTTTGCCGGTTAAGCATGGCCAGGCGATCGGGACAACACCATGTCCGTTTGATGACATTAATGTCATCAAGACGCGGCGCAGAAACTGTTAATCTGTCCGCAGACGTGAAGAGGTGTTAAGCATGCGCATATTGGTGGTGGAAGATGATATCGGAACCGGTAATTACCTGAAGAAGGGGTTAACGGAGGCCGGATACGGCGTTGATTTGGCGCGCGACGGTACCGACGGCTTATTTCGGGCGCTGGAGTATGGTTACGATGCGATTGTGCTCGACGTCATGCTGCCCGGGCTTGACGGCTGGCAGATTATTGATGTTTTACGCAAGAAAAGCGATGTGCCGATACTGTTTCTTACCGCCCGCGACGAGGTGCAGGACCGTATTCATGGCCTGGAGCTGGGGGCGGACGATTACCTGGTCAAACCTTTCTCCTTTACCGAACTGGTGCTCAGGTTACGTACGCTGTTGCGCCGCGGAACCGTACGGGAATCCGATCGCTATGACATTGCCGACCTGCATATTGATGTGCTGCGGCGCAGAGCCACCCGTCAGGACACCGTAATACCGCTGACCAACAAAGAGTTTATGTTGTTGCATCTGCTGGTCCGGCGTGAAGGAGAGGTGCTGTCGCGCACCATGATCGCCTCGCAGGTATGGGATATGAATTTCGACAGCGACACCAACGTGGTGGATGTGGCGATCAAACGCCTGCGCGCCAAAATCGACCGGCCGTTCGATATCAAACTTATTCATACCGTACGCGGCATCGGCTACGTTTGCGAGGTCCGTTCATGAAGGTGCTGGCCCGGCGCTGGCAGGCGACATCGTTGACGCTGCGAAGCGCCGTTCTGTTTGCCCTGGTTGCAGCGCTGGTGGTCAGCGCCGCCGGGGGTTACTTATATCACGCCATGCGTCAGGAGATGATTCATCGTAGCGATCTGCAGGTGACCGGGCGCATAGAATATTACCGAAACGTCCTGAGTAAACGCTTTCCGCTGGAGCGGCTGGTGGCGAACACCGGGATGTTCGAAAACATGTTGGGTAACGAGCAGGACGTTTTAATCTTTCGTATTCCGGGACAGGCTCCGTTAATTAAGGTGAATCCTGCCAGGATTCAATTACCGTCGGTGACGCCGACGCCGGCGGATCGTCCGCAGCGCCTGAATGAGGTACAGGGCGGGATGACCGGGCAGGGGGTTCCGCTGCGTGTGGCGTCGGGGCTGGTGACGCTGGAAGATGGCAGGGTACTGCAAATTTCTGTCGCGCATGTGATGGTAAATGAACAGAAAATGCTGGCGCGCTACCTGTGGCGCGTCATCGCGGCGGTGGCGGCGGCTTTTTTGGTGATTGCGCTGCTGGGCTACTGGGTGATGCGTCGCGAGCTGCGGCCATTAAGGCGTATGGCCGCTGAGGCGGCGGTCATCACGCCCAGTACGCTGGCGACTCGCCTGAGCGAACAGGACGCGCCGCAGGAGCTGCAGCAGCTGATTGTCTCCTTCAACGCCATGCTCGACAGGCTCAACGAAGGCTATCAGCGCCTGACGCGGTTTTCCGCCGATCTGGCCCACGAGATCCGCACGCCGGTGGGGGCGCTAATGGGCCAGTGTCAGGTGGCGCTGTATCAGCCTCGCAGCGTGGAGGAGTATGAAACGTTGCTCTCCAGCAACATGGAGGAGCTGGAACGCATTTCACGCATGGTGGAAAATATTCTATTTCTGGCGCGCGCCAGCCATGCGCAGTCGGTGCTGAACTGCCGGGAACTGGATATTGCTCAGGAGCTACAGCGTGTCGCGGATTATTTCGAGGGGCTGGCGGAGGAGCGCGATATTCAGCTGATTTGCGAAGGTGAAGGGCAACTGCGGGCCGATGCGATGCTGTTTCAGAGGGCATTAAGCAACCTGGTGGCCAACGCGGTTCGCTATGCCGATGAAGCGAGCCAAATCATCTTACGAGCCGGCATGGAAGAAAACCGACAGATTATTCAGGTGATTAATCAAGGCCCGCCGATTGCGCAGGTACATCTGGAAAAGCTGTTTGAGCGTTTCTATCGTGCAGACGCCGCGCGCAGTAGCCACGCCAGCGGGCTGGGATTGTCGATCGTACGCGCAATTATGACTCTGCACGGCGGTGAGGCCCGCGCTCAGTGCCTGCCGCAGCAGCCGGGCGCGCAAATCGTTTTCAGCCTGATTTTCCCGAAACGCTCAACGTAGCGGTAAACAAAAAGCCCGCTTAAGTTTCCTTAAGCGGGCTTTTCAAATTTGGCTCCTCTGACTGGACTCGAACCAGTGACATACGGATTAACAGTCCGCCGTTCTACCGACTGAACTACAGAGGAATCGTTGTGGAGTCGTATCTTAGCGGCGAAAAAACTTTTGTCAAACATCTATTCGCCGTCTGTTGTTCAACTGGCGCATCCATCAACAAATTGTCGCCATTATCGACAATTTATCGGGAAAAATGCTTTGCAGGATTAGCTTTTCTCTATCATCATTTGAAATGTAGTTTCAACTTTTCTCACTAAGGTCTCCCTTGAACGTCACCGCCGCCTTACGCCAGTCCGTCGAACGCACGTCCTGGTTTAAAAAACGCAAGAGCTATCGCGTCCTCTACTGGCGTGAAATCAGCCCGCTTGCGGTCCCGATTTTGCTGGAAAACGCCTGCGTACTGCTGATGGGCGTGTTGAGTACTTTCCTGGTCAGTTGGCTCGGTAAAGAGGCCATGGCGGGCGTTGGCCTGGCCGATAGCTTCAACATGGTGATTATGTCCTTTTTTGCCGCCATCGACCTCGGTACGACCGTGGTGGTGGCGTTTAGCCTGGGAAAACGTGACCGGCGGCGGGCAAGGGCGGCAGCGCGCCAGTCGCTGGCGATAATGACCCTGTTTTCGATTATTCTCGCGGCCGTTATCCATGCTTTTGGCGCGGAAATTATTAATTTTGTCGCCGGAGATGCGACAGAAGAGGTGAAAGGTCTGGCGCTCACCTACCTTGAACTGACGGTATTGAGCTATCCGGCCGCAGCCATCGCCCTGATCGGCAGCGGCGCGCTACGCGGCGCTGGAACCACTAAAATTCCGCTGTTGATCAACGGCGGGATGAATATTCTCAATATTATCATCAGCAGCATCCTGATTTACGGCATTTTCTCGTGGCCCGGCATGGGATTCGTCGGCGCCGGTCTTGGATTGACGATTGCCCGCTATATTGGCGCGGTGGCCACCATTTGGGTGCTAATGATCGGTTTTAACCCAGCGCTGCGCATTTCGCTGAAGAGCTATTTTAAGCCGTTTAACTTCGCCATTATCTGGGAAGTGATGGGTATCGGTATTCCCGCCAGCATTGAATCGGTCTTGTTTAACGGCGGCAAGCTGCTGACGCAAATGTTTGTCGCCGGGATGGGGACCAACGTGATTGCCGGCAACTTTATCGCCTTCTCGGTTGCCGCGCTGATCAACCTGCCGGGGAATGCCCTCGGTTCGGCGTCGACCATTATTACCGGCCGACGTCTCGGAAAAGGGCAGATTGGCCAGGCGGAGCGTCAGGCGTGGCATGTCTTCTGGCTGTCGACCATCATTTTGACGGTGATTGCCTGGGGAACCGCGCCACTTGCCGGTCTGATTGCCTCGTTCTATACCAGCGAAGAAGATGTCAAAGTGGTGGTAAAAGAGCTGCTGTGGCTGAACGCCTTCTTTATGCCGATTTGGGCGATGGCATGGACGTTGCCGTGCGCCTTTAAAGGGGCGCGTGACGTGCGCTACACCATGTGGGTCTCCATGCTGGGTATGTGGGGATGTCGCGTGGTGGCGGGCTATACGCTGGGGATTGTACTGGGGATGGGTGTTATCGGCGTTTGGCTCGGGATGGTGCTTGACTGGGCGGTGCGCGGCGTTCTTTTTTACTGCCGAATGGTTAGCGGGCGCTGGCTGTGGAAGTATCCGCGAACGAAAGTGCGGGCCGATGAGACCCGCGCGCAGGTTGAAGAAACGTAACATGCGGTGGGCAAACGGGACTTTTTGCCCAAAGTGGAGAATTATTCGGCAAACGGTTTGAAATGTGAAAACAGCCTTTGACAAGGTGGGGCGCCATCGATAATATGCGCCCCGTTCACACGATTCCTCTGTAGTTCAGTCGGTAGAACGGCGGACTGTTAATCCGTATGTCACTGGTTCGAGTCCAGTCAGAGGAGCCAAATTTAAGAAGCCCGCTTAAGGAAACTTAAGCGGGCTTTTTGCTTTCTATTCCATAGACACGAGGGTGGCGACGACGGGGCACAGAAGAACATACCCTGCGTACCATCAGGTTTTTAAAACCAGGATACAATAAGGGAAATTAGCCCGATCGCGACCGTCCAGAAAAAAAGAGTTGCTAATATAATAAACAGGCGGATATTCCCTACGGTTAATTTCATAAAGCTGTCTTCCCTACTTTTACGAAAATAGTACATTGCCGATCGCGATTGATAAGCGTATCCATGGTTGCTTACAGTCGACATGCGCAATTTTATCTCTGGTAATGTCGTAACAAGATGTTTGTTGCAAGTAACCTGTCGCTATTAAAGGATAATTCCAGGGTAGAGTAGCGCCCATAGATAACTCTTTGATTATTTTGATCTCTCTTTGGTGCTGTCTATTTTGTATGGTTGTTTTATAACCTGTAAATTTCTGTAATCAATTTAAAGGGTTACGAGACTCCATACAAGTGTTAAGCAGGCCACGGCTGGGCGTTTTATGGCTACGGGAAAAATGATATCGAAGTGTTAATTGAATGTTTGTTTTTTTAATCAGCGTAGCGGGTTTTTAATTGCGGCAGTTTGGTAATAATATTTCGCGGGTAGGCAATATGGGCGTGTTCTGCGGAATTTTTACCACAAAAGAAAATAAATCCTTTATTTTATAACGGCAGGAGAGTGTCTATTGACCCTCTGCCGAATGACTCTTCTTGGCTAACGCTCAGTCCGGAAAGTGTAAATATTTCACGCCATCCGGACTGAGTTTATTCTGCGCGTATTAGCGCTTAGCGGAACGGCGGTTCGTTGAAGGTTCTCAGCTTGCGCGAATGCATGTGGTCACCTTCGGCACGCAGCAGGTCAATCGCCCGGATACCAATCTGCAAATGTTCGGAGATAGCCCCTTCATAGAAGCGGTTCGCCTGGCCCGGAAGCTTAATTTCGCCGTGCAGCGGTTTATCGGAGACGCACAGCAGGGTGCCGTAGGGGACACGGAAGCGATAGCCCTGGGCGGCAATAGTCGCGCTTTCCATATCGATAGCCACCGCGCGGCTGAGGTTAAAACGCAGCGCCGAGGCCGAGTAGCGCAGCTCCCAGTTACGATCGTCGGTGGTGACCACCGTTCCGGTACGCAGCCGCTGTTTAACTTCTTCACCGGGCATGCCGCTGACCTGCTTCGTGGCATCGTAGAGCGCGCGCTGAACTTCGGCAATGCTCGGAATCGGGATATCCGGTGGCAGCACCGCATCCAGCACATGGTCGTCGCGCAGATAGGCGTGGGCCAGCACGTAGTCGCCGATATTCTGGCTTTCACGCAGGCCGCCGCAGTGGCCAATCATCAGCCAGACGTCCGGACGCAGCACCGCCAGATGGTCGCAGATATTTTTGGCATTCGCCGGGCCGACGCCAATATTAATCAACGTGATCCCCTGGCCGTCTTTGGTGATCAGGTGCCAGGCGGGCATCTGGTGCTTTTTCCACGCCAGATCGGAAATCGCCTCTTCCGGCGCCTCCGTGTCCGCTGTTATCCAGATCCCCCCCGCGCAGGAGAGGGCGATATAGGGACTCTCGGGATCGAGAATTTGGCTACAGCCCCAGCGCACGAACTCATCGACGTAGCGGGTGTAGTTGGTAAACAGCATATACGGCTGGAAATGATCAACCGGCGTGCCGGTATAGTGACGCAGGCGCGCCAGCGAGAAATCGACTCGGCGGGCGTCGAAGTGCGAAAGCGGATAGTATTCCGTCGAATGAAACAGGCCATCGGCGGTTTCATCGCCAATTTGCGACAGTTCGGTGGTGGGGAAAAAACGCGTCAAGCCGGCGCTCATTGAACGGTCGAGCGTAAGCTCTGAGCCATCAATGACGTACGGATAGGGGATCTCATGCTGCGATAGCCCGACGGTAATCGCGGCATCGTAATCCTGATACAGCATGGTGAGCTGTTCCAGCAGATAGGCGCGAAACAGTTTAGGGTTAGTAATAGTGGTGGTATAGCAACCGCTATGGGTAAAACGACCCCAGGCCCGGGTTTTTAACGCTTTATGTTCCGCTCCGTCCCACGATACCGACAGCTGCGGGTAAACGAACAGCCCTTCCGCACGGGCGCTATTCTCGGGAAGGATATTGTGGTGGATATAGTCGCCGATGGCTTTACGCAGCGCATTGACCGATTTTTCATAGAGCGCTTCGAGTTGCGTAAGCGCCTGTTCTGGGGTCAGCCTGGCGGCTTGCTGGTTCATGACTTACTCCTTGTTTCTGCTCTGCTGACGTTTTGCTTAGTATGTCACAGGCTGAACCAGGCGTAGGACAATTTCACCCGCTGAGTTGAGAAAGTACTGAAATTAGAACCGGTTGAGGCTGAGTACGTTGCTTAATGCGCGGTGATATTCATGATGGCCCCCCAGCGTTCAGCGCTGAAATGCGTGGCGTTGAGCACTTTAATCGTGATCGATTTATCGCCATTGATGCAGTACAGCGCGTTAGCCAACGGCGTGAGCTTATCGCCTTCCTGTAAACGTCGGCCGCAGGGCGTGAGTTCGGCAATGATCGTTAACTGGCCGCTTTGCAGAACCGCGTGGGCATGTGTAGACGTCGAGGTCTCGCGTAGTTTCTTAATCCACCATTCCATTTGTTTATTCCTGACCTGTTACACTCCGGCGATAATTCATGTTTGCTCCTCATCTGACAATAAGAACAGGCGGTTGGTTTAGTCTATGTTTAATAAGTGAATCGCAGGATCGGATTCGCTCTGAGTAATACCACCCGCCCTGGCAGTTAAAGAGATAATTCGGACAGAAATATGGCAATGATGCGTTTTACCCGCCTGCTGAATAAGTCGGGCTTAAGAATGGTCTCAGTGGCGAAAAAAGCCATCATTGGGCTGCTGGTGGTCGTGATAGTCTTTTTTATTGGCCGTATTTACGAGTCGCAGCGCGGCCCGGCGCTGCACCGCTGGCATACCTGGACGGCGAATGAAATGACCGCCAGCGAGATTGACCACGCCACTTTTGCTGAATACCAGGCGCGGGAAGCGGCGATCTTCCGCGATATGAAAAGCAAAATTACCGATACGCTGAGCGACGATGAAAAAACGGCCATTAACCGCTTTTACGCGCAAAGCCTGGTCTATCCGGATAAGTTTCATCCCGACTGGAACCGCTCCTTTATTCTGCTGCCGCAGGGCAAACCGCGCGGCGCGGCGGTGCTGCTCCACGGCCTGACGGATTCGCCCTACAGCGTACATTATCTGGCGCAGCGCTATCAGCAGCTGGGATTTGTCGCCGTCGCGCCGCGTCTGCCTGGACACGGGACCGCCCCCGGCGCGCTCACCGCGGTGGACCGTGAAGAGTGGATAGCGACGACCCGGCTTGCGGTGCGCGAAGCGACGCGGCTGGCGGGGGATGACGCGCCGCTGCACGTGGTTGGCTACTCCAACGGCGGAGCGCTGGCGCTGAAGTACGCCCTCGATAGCCTTGAGGATAAATCGCTACGCCGGCCGCAGCAGGTCATCCTGCTGTCGCCAATGATTGGCGTGACCGCATTTGCCCGTTTCGCCGGGTTGGCCGGTTTACCCTCTGTGTTTCCGGCCTTCGCCCGCGCGGCATGGCTGAACATCGTGCCGGAATTTAACCCCTATAAATACAATTCGTTCCCGGTGAAGGCGGCAAGGCAGTCGTGGCTATTGTCGCAGGCGCTGCAGCAGCAAATCGTGCAGGAAGCGCAGAGTAAGCGGCTTTCTGAACTGGCGCCGGTATTAACTTTCCAGTCGGTGATGGATTCTACGGTCAGCACCCGGGCGGTGGTGGATTCGCTCTATCGCTATCTACCGGATAACGGTAGCGAACTGGTAATTTTCGATATTAACCAGGCGGCGAATTTGCGCGCGTTATTCCGTCCGTCGCTCTATTCGGCGG
The DNA here is from genome assembly GCF_003812845.1 of Klebsiella sp. FDAARGOS_511. Taxonomy (NCBI): domain Bacteria; kingdom Pseudomonadati; phylum Pseudomonadota; class Gammaproteobacteria; order Enterobacterales; family Enterobacteriaceae; genus Klebsiella; species Klebsiella sp. FDAARGOS_511. Next base: position 5,172,892 of record NZ_CP033824.1, read on the forward strand.
TGAATACGTTATTGCCGCCGGCGCCGCGGCCCTACGGCACCACGGTGATCACCAACGCCGCGCCCGACACCTACGAGACGGTGGCCCGCACCACGCTTGCCGGGACGCGAAGCGAAACCGTGACGCCGCTGCATATCGCCTGGCCGCAGGATATGTACTCCCTGTCGCATGTGGCGGTGCCGTTCCCGCTGAGCGATTCGCTCTATGGCCGCGAACCGGCGGAGAAAAATCGCTACGGGATCAGCATCGGGACGATCTCGTTGCGCGGAGAAACCGCCACGCTGAGCGTCGGGTTGGATACGCTGATGCGCGTCACGTCCAACCCCTTTTTCCCGTGGATGATGGTGAGAATTAACCATCATATCGCCTGTAGCGATCGGGCTGATATCGCTGCCTGTCTTCGCCCAGAGTCGGCAGCGTCAGAATAGCGTAAGATGCATCACGGTACGGATGGCGATCCCGGCGATTGCGCCGGTCGCGGCGAAGCGGAACAGGCGTACGAAGCGCGAGCTGACGCCCAGAAAGATGCCGATGCCGGGGAGGTCGAAGGTCTGCACCAACAGGCCCGCCGAGGCGTTGATCTGGCTTACGGTCACTTTACCCTGCTGAACGAGCTCGGAGACCACGCCAAAGTAGGCCGTACCGCCGGCCACGCATTTGACCAGCGCCGGCAGCACGAAGTTAACCGGAATATTCAGCCACAGCAGCAGCGGCATCAGCAGGCGCTGGAGCATCTCAATCAGGCCCGCCGCCTGCATGAAACCGACGATAGCCAGCGACAGGATCAGCATGGGCACCGCGCCGAGGGCCAGGCGAATGGCGTCGGCGCCGGCGCTGTTGATAACGGCGATAATCCCCTGGTTATTTTGCTCGGCCTCAGGCAGCGCTTCGGCCCGCGCGTTTTCAACCATTGACAGCCTGCGGCCGGTGATATGCCAGGTGACCGCGGCGGCGCACAGTCCGCCGACAATCGAGATGACGATAGAGGCCAGCCAGTGCAGGCCGAAGGGCGTTAACGGATAAAACACGTTGCCTTGGCCCATGGCGAAAAGCATCGCCAGCGTGGCGGCCATCTGCCGATCCGAAGCGCCGCGTTTATCCATAATCGCAAGAGTCGCCAGCGGGGCGGCGAAGCTGACAAAATTCATCTGAATCAGGGCAAACGCGCTCATCCCGGTTAAGCCGAACGGCTTAAGCAGCGGGGCGAGCCAGCGAACGATAACGTCCAGTACCCCGCGTACCTCGAGATATTTCATCACGATGAGCATGACGACCATGATTGGCAACAGCGTATAAAGCGCCACATCGACGGAGGTTTTCCCCGCCGACATAATAATGCTGATGAAGTCCATCTATTTCTCAATCACTACGGACAGAAAGGATAATTAGCGCCATCATAATCCCAGCGGCAAGGAATTGAAATCGCCGTGGCGGTTCTCACTGTCCTGAAATGGGCGCTTAACTGGACTTGCATTTAGCCCCTGGCCGGTGCAGAAAATTTCTTTGCCGATATTTGCAAAGCCTGTTTTTTGTTCCCAAACTGAATGAACACCGGGCGACTTTCTTTAAGGATAAAACTATGCAACGTTGTCTGCGGGTAGCGTGGGGAATTGTGTTTATTTTCGCCTTTTCAGTACAGGCTGAAACTAAAATATACGGCGAGCAGCGCGTCAGCGGCTGGTGGAACTGGCTAAAAAACGATGTCTCTCAGACCTGGAATGAGCCGCAAAACTACGATCTTTATCTGCCGTTTCTCAGCTGGCACAACCGCTTTATGTACGATAAAGAGAAGACCGATAACTATAATGAAATGCCGTGGGGCGGAGGATTTGGCGTGTCCAGATATAACCCGGAGGGGAACTGGAGTTCGCTCTACGCCATGATGTTCAAGGATTCGCACAACGAGTGGCAGCCGATTATCGGCTACGGCTGGGAGAAGGGCTGGTATCTTGATAGCCGCCGTGATTTTCGCCTTGGTCTTGGCGTCACTGCCGGCATCACCGCCCGTGATGACTTCGCCAACTACGTGCCGCTGCCGATTATTTTGCCGCTTTTCTCTGCCAGCTATCGCCGTCTGAGCGTGCAGTTCACCTATATTCCCGGCACCTATAACAACGGTAACGTGCTGTTCGCGTGGCTGCGCTACGGTTTTTAAATGCGTGGGCGGCGGTGGCCTGAACCTTTATCAGGCAGGGGTTTGGTTTTATGTCGGGGGGCGGATGCCGCCTTACCCGACCTACAAAGATCGGCTCCAACCTGAAGTTGAATCCTTCCCCTCGGTCCGGTAAGGCGGCGTCCGCGCGGCCAGAAATCAAAGATCGTCAAATCGTAATCACTTTTTTGACCACCGAATTGGAGAGCGCCAGCATCGAAATCAGCACCGAAGTAATAAACGTGAGGACAATCAGCATTAATTTTGTCCCCAGCGAGTTAATCGGGATAAACGCAGTGAGCAGGTGAAAAACGGAGTAGTGGAGAATATAAACGCCGGTCATCGTTTTGCTAATGGTAGCGAGAAGAGTCTCTTTAAACTCGCTGTTTTTACGAAAACGCACGCCGTTGGCCGCAATAACCAGTGCAACAACCAGAATATAAATTTGTGAACCAGTCAGAATGAACGCATTTCTGTCGGCCTTAAACAGGGCGAAAAAGAAATGCCGCTCGTAAAACCAGGTGAAAAGATAAATAAACGGAATGGCGATCATCGCACCTTTGACCACTTTTTCACGCCTGAGCCAGTCGGCGACCAGCGGGTCGCTGAACAGCTGACCGGTCAGATAAAATAGCAGCCAGGTCCACAGGCGGTACTGCGGCGCCAGGCTTAGCGGATGAATATCAGGGTACAACGCGGATAAAAGATCGTAACCATACGAGAACAGCAGCAGGGAGAACACCGTGGCAAAGAACGCTGCGCGTCTTTGGCTGAGCCACTCGATAACCGGGTGAAAGGTGTAAATGACGATAAACGCAAACACAAACCATGGCTGGATAAGATAGCCGCGCTGGTAGGGCTCCCAGAGATAGTACACCGTCATCCAGAACAGAAAGACGATCACCACGCTCTTGATTTTGCCCAACTGCCATTGTGAATCATGGCGAGACTGCGAATCCAGATAGCCCGCTACCACAAAAAACAGCGGCGTGGCGATAGTCGAAATAAACGTCAAAAACCCGAGGATCCAGTGATAGTCATAATCATAGCTATCCCAGGTGTTGTAAATGGTGAAGAAAGTCACCGCCGTCATGCATCCCAGCGTTTTAATAATATTTAAACCGGTACTATTCATGGTTGTCGCTTCATGTCCTTATTGTGGAAACAGGCGTAAATCACCGGCAGAACCAGCAGCGTCAGAATAGTAGCAAAACCCAGACCAAACATGATAACAACCGCCATGCTCTGGAAGAAAACGTCCAGTAATAGCGGCGCCAGGCCGAGCACGGTGGTAAACGCCGTCAGCAGGATCGGGCGCAGACGCGAAGTGGCGGCATAGATAATGGCCTCCTGTTGCCCTTTCTCCTGCTTCTGCTGTTCAATCTCTTCTACCAGCACGATGCCGTTACGGATCAGCATGCCGCTCAGGCTCAGCAAGCCGATTAACGCCATAAAGCCAAAGGGGATGCCGGTAAGCAAGAAGCCCGGCGTTACGCCAATCAGCGCCAGCGGTACGGTCAGCCAGATCGCCACCGCGTTTTTCAGTGAGCTGAACATCAGCACGGTAATCACAAACATCACCAGGTAACCCAGCGGCAGGGTAGTGAACAGACCCTGCTGCGCCTCGCTGGAGTTCTCCGCATCGCCGCCCCACTCAATGCTGTAGCCGTGCGGCAAAGCGATCGCATCAATCTGCGGCTTCACGCGGGACAGGATATCCCCCGACGTCTGGTTGCTAAGCGGATCGGGATCGGTCTGCACCGTCAGCACGCGGCTGCGGTCGCGGCGCAGGATAAGCGGATCTTCCCATTCGAGGTGAAAACCGCTAACCACGTTACTGAGCGGAATATACTGCTGGCGGCTCTGGCTCCAGACCAGCACGTTGTTCAGGTGATTCGCGTCCTGGCGCTCAGCGGCCGGGGGGCGGACGACCACTGGCAGCAGGTCGGCTCCCTCGCGGTACAAGCCCGCGCGGCTGCCGGAGAAGTTCATCTCCAGCGCGTTATCAATATCCTGTTTATCTACCCCCAGCTCGCGCCCAAGCGAGGTGGAGTACTGCGGGCGGATAACTTTGCTGCGGTTTTGCCAGTCATTCCGGACACCATCGGTAGCCGGATCTGCGGAGAGAATATCGCCAACCTGGCTGGCGAGCAGGCGCAGGCGGTCGGGGTCCGGACCTTTAATCCGCACCTCAATGGCGCTGTCGCCGGAAGGACCGAACATTACGCGTTTCGTGCTGGCGTTTACCTGCGGGTAGTTGCGCGCAATATAGCGATCAACATGTTGCGTCAGGGCGGCAATATTGCGCTGATCGTCCATGCGCACCATGATTTGCGCATAGTTGCTGTACTGCCGTTGTCCGCTATAGGTGAGGATAAACCGCATGCTGCCCTGGCCAACGGTGGCCACGGTGGTGACCACCCCGGGCTGGCCGTTAATGGTGGTCTCAATATCGCTGGTCATCTTTTCGGTGGTCGCGATATCGGTACCGTACGGGAGCCAGAGATCGACAAAGAAAATCGGCGTATTTGACGAGGGGAAAAAGTTTTGCCGCACCGATCCAAACCCCCAGATAGCGGCGGCCAACAGCGCCGCCATGACGGTCAGGGTGAGGGTTTTGCGCAGCAGAAGGGCTCGCAGAGCCTGCTGATACAGGCGGTAAAAGCGCCCGCCGTACGGGTTGGCGTTGGCCTGCGCTACCGGCTGCGATTGATTTTTAAACAGCCACCATTTGATTAGCACCGGCGTGATGGTCAGCGCCGAGAACCAGCTCAGCATGAGCGAAATCAGCAGCACCTGGAACAGCGATTTACAGTATTCCCCGGTCGAGTCCTGCGACAGGCCAATCGGCGCAAAGGCGAGAATGGCAATCACCGTGGCCCCCAGCAGCGGCAGCGCCGAACGGCGGATCACATAATTTATCGCCGTAAGCAGCGTAGACCCCTGCTGGCGGGCGATCAGCACCCCTTCAACGATGACGATGGCGTTATCAACCAGCATACTGAGGGCGATAATCAGCGCCCCCAGCGAAATGCGCTGCAGCTCGATGCCCCACAGATACATGATCAGCAGCGTGCCGAGCACGTTGAGCGCCAGCGACAGGGCGATAATAATGCCGCTGCGCACGCCCATAAAGATCAGCAGGACCCCAACTACAATCGCCAGCGCCATCAGGAAGTTAGTGATAAAACCGTTGACCGAGTGGGCGACTTCCGCCGCCTGATCGTAGAACAGGTCAATGCTGATCCCGGCCGGCTTTTCCGCCGACATTTGCTCCAGCTTGCTCTCCAGCGCGCGGCCAACATCAATCACGTTAACCCCGGGAATAAACGATACCCCCATGGTGACCGCCTGGCGGCCATTGGCATGGTAGATGCTGGCGGGCGTTTCGCTCAGCCCGCGCGATAGCGTGGCGATATCGCGCAGCCGCGTCGCCGTTCCCGAACCGTGCGGGCTGATTAACAGGTCGCCGAGCTCATCGAGATTGGCAAATTCCCCCGTCGGGTGCAGGCGGATCGACTCGCTGCCGGATTTAATCTCGCCGGCGTTAGAGACCACGTTCAACCGGCTGAGGATAGCCGCCAGCTGGTTGAGCGTGATGCCGCGGGCGGCCATTTTCGCCAGCGAGATATCGATGTTGATTTGCTGAGGGATCGCCCCGCCGATAGCGACTTTACCGACGCCGGGAACCAGCACCAGCTCGCGGCGCAGCTGCTCGGCGTAGCGAACCAGTTCAGGATTGGTAAAGCTCTCGCCGGAGATAGCAAAGAAGAAGCCAAAGACATCGCCAAAATCGTCATTGACAAATGGGGAGGAGACCCCGGGAGGAAACTGACGGGCGGCGTCGCCCACACGGCGGCGCAGTTCATCCCAGATTTGCGGCAGCTCGCTGGAGTGGTAGTGCGAGGCGATATTGACGGTGATTTGCGACAGGCCGTTGGAGGAAATTGAACTGACGTTGTCGAGATATGGCAGCTGCTGCAGCGCGTTCTCGAGCGGCAGGGTGACTTCTTCTTCAACCTGCTGCGCCGACGCGCCGGGATAATGGGTGATCACCACGGCGGTTTTAATAGTAAACGCCGGGTCTTCCAGGCGGCCAATATTCAGCAGGGCGAAGATCCCCCCGATGCCCAGCAGCAAAATAGTCAGCCAGACGCGGATCGGGTTGTTAATAAACTGGCGGGAGATATCCATTACAAACCTCGTTCACGCGTCCAGATACGAACCGGCTGTTGCGCATGCAATTCGCTGACGCCTGCCGCCACGACACGCTCGCCGACGCTGAGCCCTTCGGTGATCACCACGCCCTGAGAGGTGACCTGACCAACGCCGACTTTTCTCTCTTCCAGCTTAAGCTGGTCGCCGCTGCCCTGAACGACCCAGACGTGGGGGTCATTGCGCGGGCGATTATCCGGGTTAAACACCGCTTCGACCGGCACCACCACCGCATTTTTACCGGCGCTGGCGGGCAGGTTCGCCAGGTTGATTGTCACCGTTCCGCTCACGCCGCCCACCGCGGGAAAGTCGGCCGGTCGCGGCATGGTCAGGATGATTTGCCAGGTGAGCGTATTGCTGTCGCTGCTGCCGGTGTGCTCTTTATATTCAGCGGTAAACTGGCGGTCCGGCATGGCGTTAATTTTGACGACCGGACGATACTGCGCGTTGCGAATATCGAGCGCGGTAAAGAGATTTTCCGGAACGCTAAACACCACGTCGAGCAGATCGGTTCGCGTCAGGGTCACAATTGGCTGCCCGGCGGCAACCACCTGATGGTTACGTACCGGGACGTAAGCGGCAACGCCGCTGAAGGGGGCGGTCAACGCCATTTGCGACAGCTCTTCGCGGGCGATTTTCAGCGCGGCGTTGGCAGCGTCGCGGTTGGCCCGCTGGATATCCATTTCCGCCTTTGAAATCGCCTGGCGACCGGCCAGCGTCTGGAAACGATCGAACTGCCGCTGGGCGAGGGTAGCGGCGGTCTGCCGTTCATTCACGCGCTGCTGCGCTTCCCGTGCGCTGAGGCGGGCAAGGGTCTGCCCCTGAGTAATAGCGGCTCCCTGACGCACATCAAGCGATTCAATCTGCCCGCCGCGTTTAAAAGATAAATCGGTGGAGTCCCCGGACTCAATGCGGGCGGGGAATACGCGCTGCTGTGAATCACCGATGGCAACCACCTCGGCGACTTTAACCATCCGCGGTAGCGGGGTAATTTGAGGTGCTTTCCGATCGCAAGCCGTTGTTATTAAAATAACAAGCGGAATGAGAGAAAAATAACGGTTCACTGTATTCCCCTCGGAGTTAAAGGCTATGTTTTACATATTGTTCACAATCGCTGGTTTTATTCAGCGAGCGCCGAGACAACGAAATAGGTAATTAACCCGGTAGCCGTACAAGCGATTATTGCCAGGGCAATAAACAGGCTCAGGCGAAACAGACTGTAACCGAACATCGTTCCTCCTTTAGCTTAAATAGCTGGCTAAGTAAATTCTTATCTTAATAATTATTGTGGGGCGCCAGAAAACGAGCAAGCCACTGATAATGAGGATAGTCGTAGTAAAACGGAAATGTTAAAAAGAGCAAAAATTATGGCGATGTCGACGATTTTACCGGGTTTGTAGTCGAATTGTCTGGCGGTGCCAGGCTCTGTGATATTTTTCAATATATTAATTGGCTGCTTAATAATGTTAACTGTGGTGTGCTACGTTTAATTATAACCACGCATCTAACAGATCTTGTTCTTGAGATTGCTTCCTCAGCGCCATTGCCTGGGCTGTTGTCACCACCTTTTTTATAGGTAATAAAAGGATTGTCTCTATGTATAAAAATATCCTCGTGCCGGTTGATGTGTTTGAAATCGGTCTTGCCGACAAGGCCATATCTCACGCCCGATTCCTTGCGCAAAGCTCTGCTGGAAAGATTCATCTCCTGCACGTTATCCCCGCTTTTTCCCCGATACTGACGCGCGGTTTTATTTCCGATGCACGGAAAATGGAAGACTATCTGGTTAATACATCTAAAGAAAAGCTGGATGAGCTCAGTAAAAAACTCTCGCTGGCGGAAAACGATATCGAGATTCATATACGCAGCGGCAACATTCGCGATGAAGTGACCAAACTGGCCGATGAGCTGAAGGCGGATGTGGTGATCGTTGGTTCGCGCAATCCCAATATTCAGACCCATCTGCTGGGGTCAGAGGCGGCAGGTATCGTTCGTTATGCCCATGTTCCGGTTTTTGTGGTGCGTTGAGGACGGCCTGAGGCTGTCCTGATTTCCGTTACAGGAGTGAGGAGATAACTATGAATACAGAAAAACCGGGCGGCCCGTTTTATCAGCTCTCCGTAGAAGAAACGCTGACCAGCACCAACAGCACCCCGGAAGGCATCAGCGGTGCCGAGGCATCGGCGCGCTTGCAGCAGTATGGTGAAAATGCGTTGCCGCAAAAGGCCGGGAAGCCGGCGTGGCTGCGCTTTCTGGCGCATTTTAATGATGTGCTGATTTACGTCCTGCTGGCGGCGGCGCTGCTGACGGCGGTCATGGGCCACTGGGTAGATACCCTGGTGATTCTGGGCGTAGCGGTGATTAACGCGCTGATCGGCCATATCCAGGAGAGCAACGCGGAAAAATCGCTCCAGAGCATTCGCAACATGCTTTCCAGTGAGGCGGTGGTGATTCGTCAGGGTAATCATGAAACGATCCCGACTACCGCTCTGGTTCCCGGCGATATCGTGGTGATCCGCGCGGGCGATCGAATACCTGCCGACCTGCGGGTTATCGAAGCGCATAATCTGCGGGTGGAAGAGGCGATTCTGACCGGTGAATCGACGGTGGTGGAAAAAAGCACCGAGGCGCTTAGTGGCGAACTGCCGCTTGGCGATCGCACGAATTTGCTGTTTTCCGGCACCACGGTGAGTTCGGGCGGCGGAAAAGGTCTGGTGGTGGCGACCGGCGGCGATACCGAGCTGGGCCACATTAACCAGATGATGTCGGATATCGAAAAACACCGTACTCCGCTGCTGGTGCAGATGGATAAGCTCGGTAAAGCCATTTTTATCATCATTCTGGTGATGATGGCCGCGCTGTTTGTCTTCAGCCTGCTGTTCCGCGATATGCCGGTTTCCGAGCTGATGCTGTCATTGATTAGCCTCGCGGTGGCGTCGGTGCCGGAAGGGCTACCGGCGATTATCTCGATTATCCTCTCGCTTGGCGTACAAACCATGGCCCGGCAGAAGGCGATTATCCGCAAACTGCCGACCGTGGAAACCCTCGGCGCGATGACGGTGATCTGCTCGGATAAAACCGGGACGCTGACCATGAACGAGATGACGGTCAAAGCCGTTATCACCGCCGATAAGGTTTATCGGGTGGAAGGCGACAGCTACGAGCCGGTAGGGAATATTCATCCGATCGATGAACCCGCCCCGATAACCGTTGCTCCAGGCACGCTGCTGGAACGCTATCTGCGCACCATCGATCTGTGTAATGACAGCCAGCTTATCAAAGATGAAAGCGGGCTGTGGAAAATTACCGGCGGCCCGACCGAAGGGGCGCTGAAGGTGCTGGCGGCGAAAGTCCCGCTCCCGGCGGTCAACACCGAGCTGCGCAGTAAAATACCTTTCGATTCACAGTACAAATATATGTCGACGCTGTACCGCATTGGCGATGAAGAGATGATTTTGCTTACCGGCGCGCCCGATGTCCTGTTTCGCCTGTGTCAGCATCAGCAAACCGACCATGGTCTGGAGCCGCTCGACCAGCCTTACTGGGAAGCGAAAATCGAAGAGTACGCGCGGGAAGGGCTGCGGATGGTGGCGGCGGCGTGGAAACCGGCAGCCAACGGACAAACGGAGCTTGGCCATCAGGATTTACAGCAGGGCGTCATTCTGCTGGGGATCGCCGGGATGATGGATCCGCCGAGACCGGAGGCGATTACGGCGATCGGCGACTGCCTGCAGGCGGGGATCCGCGTGAAGATGATCACCGGCGACCACCCGCAAACCGCCATGAGTATCGGCAAGATGCTGGGGATCGGCAATGCGGAAAACGCCATTACCGGACGCGAGCTGGAGGTGATGGATGATATTCAGCTTAGTGAAGCGGCGCAGAAATTTGATATTTTCGCGCGTACCAGCCCGGAAGATAAATTCCGCCTGGTCCAGGCGCTGCAAAGCAGGAAAGAGGTGGTCGGGATGACCGGCGATGGCGTGAACGATGCCCCGGCGCTGAAGCAGGCCGATGTCGGGATCGCCATGGGGATTAAGGGCACCGAAGTGACTAAGGAGGCCGCTGATATGGTGCTCACCGATGATAACTTCGCCACCATCGCCAGCGCCGTCAGAGAAGGGCGTCGGGTATACGATAACCTGAAGAAAACCATTCTGTTTATCATGCCGACCAACCTGGCGCAGGGACTGTTAATTATTATCGCGCTGCTGGCGGGGAATTTAATACCGCTGACGCCGGTGCTGATCCTGTGGATGAACATGGCGACCTCCGCCACGCTGTCGTTTGGCCTGGCGTTTGAAGCCGGAGAGAAGAACATCATGCGGCGTCCGCCCCGCGATCCTAAGCTGCACGTAATGGACGGCTTTGCTATCTGGCGGGTAATTTTTGTCGGTTCGATGATTGCCGTTAGCGCCTTTGTGCTTGAGGCCTGGCTGCAGCCGCGCGGCTATTCGCCTGAGTTTATTCGCACGGTGCTGTTGCAGACGCTGGTCACCGCCCAGTGGTTCTATATGCTTAACTGCCGGGTTGCGGATGGCTTCTCATTGAGTAAAGGGCTGCTGGCGAATCGCGGGATCTGGATTGTCAGCGGGGTGCTGCTGGTGCTGCAGCTGCTGATTATCTACGCGCCGTTTATGCAGATGCTGTTTGGTACCGAAGCGCTGCCGTTCCGCTACTGGGTGATCACCTTTATTATCGGTTTTGTCATGTTCCTTATTGTAGAGGTTGAGAAACCGCTGACCCGGAGATGGCGCACCGCCTGATCCTTACCCTGAGGCGCTGCTGCGCACCTGTCCTGGCTACCCGTAAGATGATGATTGGATAGCCGGCCAGGTGCAAGGCGCCGCCCTGGGATACCCCCCTCAGCTTGCAATTGAGATTGATATTGGCAATCATTATCATTAATGATGGTGTGCTGGAAAAATCAATCGATGTTAATCCGTAAGTTTTGTTCTGCTTATCCGCCTAAAGGGCGAATTTTTATCGCCGCGCTGGTCTTCGCGTTTTACGGTATTAATGCTGACGCCAAACCGGATATGAGGCCATTAGGGCCGAATATCGCCGACCGCGGCTCCGCGTATTATCACTTCAACGTTGCTTATTTCGATTCCCTTGACGGCGAACGGCATTATAAGGTCTGGACCGCGATACCGAACGCGGCGCCGCCAGCAGAGGGGTATCCGATTCTCTACGCTCTGGATGGCAACGCGGTGATGGACCGGGTCTCCGACTCGCTGCTTGCGCAGCTTACGCAAAAAACGCCGCCCGTGATTGTGGCCGTGGGCTATCAAACGGCATTGCCCTTTGATCAGAACGCCAGAGCCTATGACTACCGGCCGGCCGTCAAGGAGGATCCTGCCGATAGCGGGTGGGACGCGCGCAAAAGCGGCGGTAGCGAGGCATTTCGCCTGCTATTACAGAATACAATCGTGGAAAACGTTGAGCGCGGGATGAAGATTGACCCGCAGCGACGGGCGATCTGGGGGCACTCCTACGGAGGATTATTTATTATTGATTCCTGGCTGGCATCATCCCGCTTCCGGATCTATTTTTCTGCCAGTCCTTCCCTGGGACGAGGCAATACCTCGTTGTTAGATAAAATGGCCGAGGCAAAAGCCGATGCGTTTAGCCGGAAGTCCCTGTACCTGATGGAAGGGGCGGTTGCGACGCAGCGGGTCTCTTCCGCAGAGGAAGAAGAGACCCGGGGCAACGTCCTGCAGACGGTTTCTCTGCTCAAGAAAAAGGGCGTGGCGGTCAACTGGTGGCCTTATCCCGGGCTGACTCACGGGGAGATGTTTAACGCGTCGTTGCAAAGCGCGCTGCTGACGATGAGCGGTTATCCGCGGGGAACGGGCAAGTAGCCGAGCGTTACTTTCGTATGCCGCCGAAAGCTAGCATGAAGGTAGTGAATGACGTTCAGATGATGTGGCCATCGTTTGCCGCATAGCCTGAGCGCATCGCGCAGGATTCATTCACCCGGGCCGACAGCATCTTCCGGCGGCGTTTACCCTGGTGGTCGACGCGCTGCGCTGGCGTCACAAAGGCTAAAATTGGCCTCCATGAATCTCTTCAACTTATTTGCTGTTTTTATTTTGTGTTGGCATGCTGTTCCTGAATTCCACAGAAGACGTATCCGCTTAAGCTGGGTATTTATTATCGTCCCTGTGGATATTCGGACGCCTGGTCGCAATATTTAATATTAGACAAAACTTACAGAGACCTGAGTAACGCGGTTGTTTATAATATTAGGTCATTTAATAGTCTGCTTATATGCAAAATAGATAGCAAGTTCTAAAATTATACAGGACAAGAAAATAGACTTTTTTGCAAAAAAATAGCTCATCGTTTTATTCAAGTGGTAGGTAACATAATGAGAAAAAGTATAATTATTATCTGTGGGTTATTTTTTTCCGCAGTAAGTCATGCGAGCGCGCTCTATTTTTACGAAGTGGGTACGGAAGATGCTGCGCTGGCCGGAGCGGGGCAGGCTGCACGCGCGCAGGATGCGTCAACGCTTTTAACTAATCCGGCAGGAATGACGCGATTACCCGATCATATGCTGACGGGGGGAGTACAGGCTATGGGAGGTGATATATCCTATAAACTGGATAATGAATCGAGCGGGCGTCAAAGTCCGGGCAATGTCATGAACCTGTTTCCTAATGCCAGCGTGTTCTATACGCAACGGCTGAATGATTCCGTGTCCGCGGGACTGGGCCTGTACGGTAACTATGGACTTGGTATTGATTTTGGCAACTGGGCAGGCGATCGACTCATCAAAAAAAGTACAATGGTAGCGATGACGCTCAGCCCGGCAATTGCCTGGAAACTCAGTGATAACGTTTCCGTCGGCGCCGCTGTAGGACTTAATTACGGCTACCTTTCTTTAACCCGGAATGTTGATAGCCGTGATGAACGACAAAATGACCACGATTGGGCAATGAACTACCGCCTGGGCATATTGATGGATCTCACCGACCAGACTCGAGCGGGAATAACCTGGACAAGTAAAACTGACTATCACTTTAGTATTGACGGCAAGGCACGTTTTCCGAACTTGCCAAACGTCGAGTACGATCTACCCGTGGCGGCTCAAGTCCGCGCACCTCAGCAGGTCATGCTGAGTCTGGTTCATGATGTAAATAAATATTGGTCGGTCATGGGCGATCTTGGTTGGCAGGACTGGAGCCAGTTTGGTAGCCCGGATATTACGATTAATGGCCAATCGGGCAATAGAAACAACCGGTTAAAAGATACCTGGCATACGGCATTAGGCGTTCAGTTCCGGCCTGACGAGCGATGGCGCCTTAACGCGGGTGTCGCTTTTGACAGCACGCCATACAACACCCAAAGCGATGTCGCTCTGACTCTACCTACCGGTGATGAGTGGCGTTTTGCGACCGGGGCGCAATATCAAATGACATCGGCGAGTAATATCGGATTTGCGGTTGAATATCTGCATATGCAATCATCTCAGGTGAATTCCGCAGCCTTCGCTGGAGAATATAATAAACCCTGGCTATGGTTCGCCAGCGTAAACTACAGCTATCAGTTCTGATCTGTAAACCAGGCGTTTAGTTTTGGCTAGCATGACGATAGGCCTGCAGTGGCAGTCGTGGCTGCAACCGGCTAAAAGAACGGCGCAGATGGTCACCGGCTATCGCTATCGTACCGGCGGCGCTGGAGATAGGTGACTAAAAAAGCCTCCTTAAATTCCCATAAGGAGGCTTTTTTTAGTCTTCAATAATGGTATTCAGTAATTCGCTCAGCGTACGCAGTCCCGAAATATTCTTCTCTTTCAGATAACGATTGTTTATGACGTTTATCTTGTAAAGCCTGACCAAAGAACAGTATGCCTGATAGGTCTGACTCTGGGTATCGACCAGTTCATCGATATGGCTTTTCTGCAGGTGTTCTTTTTTTAGCTGGCGATATATCTTTTTGAGCAGAGACTTATTTTTATCATGTAGTGAGGCATAGCTCGTTGAGTCTACCGGTGACCCCCGGTGCTTATTGTAGATGATAGGTATCTGTATTACATGTAGTTTGCGTAAAATACCCGGAGGTGATGTTTTGCAGGGGGCAACGACGCCCGAGAGTATAATTTGATGGAGCTTCCGCATTATTCTACCTGTGTTATGAGTGAGATGTATTAATTATCACGCTACGCATTGTGGGTGCAAATTCAATTAGTTTAAAATTAAATGTTTTGCGGGTTAATATTTAAAAGGCAATATTAATGTATTTTATTTTGCAATGTATGTTATGAGCATGTCATAAAGATAATAATGACTTCCTGTCAGGCATGCTGCGGGGACTGCGTTAATGCGCCACATCAGTTACCCCTTGTATATGACTTAGGTCATTGGTGTGCTCAATTTGAGAGAGGGGGGCTTATTCAATGGCAGTGATTAAATACTTAAAACCGCGCGTAGCGGTATTTTTTTGCGAACACTAAACGCGCCGTTGGTTGATATAGGGCGATGAATACTGGAATTATGTACTGGCGTCAGCAGGGCACTTTTTGCCGCGACATGATCATCTTTTTGCTGCGGAAACCTGGTTACGTCCGGCCTGTTTTGCTTTGTAGAGCTCCTTATCGGCTTTTTCTGCCAGTACGGCAAATGAATAACCCTTGACCCATTGAGCAACGCCAAAGCTGGCGCTGAGCCAGGGCGAAAGTTGAGAACCCCGATGTGGGATCTTCGCTTTTTGAATATTGGTACGAATGCGTTCTGCAATCATCACGGCTTCAGCCATTTCATTGCAATGAGTCAATATGACAAACTCTTCTCCGCCAAAGCGAAACGCAGTGTCAGATGTTTTACGTAATGACTGGTTGATGCATTTCGCAACGCTTAATAAACATTCATCACCGGCAATATGCCCATATAAATCGTTATATTGTTTGAAATAGTCGATATCCATTATGATCATGAATAAATTACCACCTGAGTGCGGCAGTCGTTGTGCCTGTTCCTCAAAATGGGTTAACAGGCTGCTTTTATTTA
The DNA here is from genome assembly GCF_003812845.1 of Klebsiella sp. FDAARGOS_511. Lineage (NCBI taxonomy): Bacteria > Pseudomonadati > Pseudomonadota > Gammaproteobacteria > Enterobacterales > Enterobacteriaceae > Klebsiella > Klebsiella sp. FDAARGOS_511. Next base: position 5,188,273 of record NZ_CP033824.1, read on the forward strand.
ACAATCCCGTTAAGGCGTCACGATGAGCAAGGTGGGTGAGTTTTTTAATGAGTAGATTCTTTGCGTATTCACTTTGTTGGGTTCGGGTGTACCATTCAAGCAATATGTAGCGAGCGGTTATCACGACAATGAAAATAATGACAGAACCAGACAGTTGCAGAAAGTTAAATTTATCATAAGCGGTGATTTCGCTTAACAGCATGGCGATGCTGATCGGTACGCTAAATAATAGCAATACAGTGCCGGAGATATAAAAGGAGATGGTGGCGGGTAACAGCGTGCTGATGAGCAATGAAAGCGTTAATGAAGGGTTATTGTAATGTTTGACCATCATATAGAACATGGCGCCCCAGAGGATGCCTTGTAGTAGCGCGTATGTCGGTAGCAACCTGGCGAGATATTTTCTGGAGATCAACGCCTTTAACGTAAATCCCAGCGCTGAAAAAAGCGTGGTTGCTATACATAGCATATTCATCACCTCCCGATAAAAGTCATTCGGGGTATGTATAAAATTGTTCAAAATCAACCACAAGCAAAAAACGATGTTAAGGCTCAGGAACCAGACCAGGTTCCATGAGTTAACAATATCCAGGTTTTTATGGTTTTCATTCGTCGTATTAATCATGAACCGATCTCGGTGGCGCAGAAGAGAATAATGTCTATATCCGTCATATCTTCAAATTACCTGTGCGTTGGCTTTGTTACTCAGCTTATCCATGAGCCTCGGCCTTACGGGGCGCCATGACACAGCGTTCAAATCTGTTCCAGACAGATTTGTCATTCGCCCCAGCACGTAGTTATCTATGCTCCAGGTGACTAATGAGAGGCTCCTGCCTCTCACCGACTTCCAGCCTTCGCTGGTCAAATTTGTTGCCGACGAATTTGTCACTTCAATGCCGCCTTTAAGCAACGCGAATTATTTAGGGTATAAATATAACCAGTTATGGCCCGGATGGCGAATCTCGTTCGTTGTTGAAATCCAATAATAAACATATTTTTATTATAAAACTCACGCCATCCTGATTAACTGACGATGACGGCGTCAACTACCCTCACACAGGGGATTATTCTGCAACGCTTACCGTGAGTATCACTATGACTTTGGTGGAAATGAGTTAATACCTCTCATATTTAACGGAGTCCCTTGCCTTTAAAGCGAAAGAGGTCATCGTTAAACGGACAGAAGATCTGTACTTTATCAAACCAGGGCAATCACCGTCTGTCTGGCTGCTGACGGGACTTTTGGGTTAAGGTAAATCGTAAAGTACGGATAATGAATATTGGTAGAGATATATTATTTAATTTCCAGGTTGCGTATCTGAAACGCAAAAAAGTGACGTGTTCTTGAATTCACGCCGCACTGGTCTAAGCTCAAAAAGGCGAAAGCGTGTCGGGTTGTTGTAGCATAAAACAATAAATCTCTCTGTAGGTGAAGGTCATGAACAGGGCAATTTCCCGGGTAGTTCTGTGGTTTTTTGTTTTGATGGCTTATCCTCTACAGGCCGCGGAGCCACGTCAGGCACCTTCAGCGCAAGAACGGGCCCGAACGGTTTATGTTTTCCACCAGCCGATAGTGATGCTTCAGGCGAAGTTTGGCTTAACCACGCCGGAAGAGCGCGTACTGCGCATTCGCAATACCCTGCGCGGCTTTAGCCGTGAAGACGTGGCAAAGCCCCTGACTATTGTCCCGGTGACTCGATATAACCAGGCGGGACGCCTGATCGTGATGAACGGCAAACCGGTGATGCTGCTGGTGGAGGCGGATCTCGACGAAGGCGACGATCTCACCCTCGACCAGGCGGCATCTCGTGTCTTAACCCGGCTGGAAGCCCAGCGAAAGGCGCTAAGAGACCAGTACGATCACCGCAGTCTGGCGCTTTCCGCACTAAAAACCACCGTTGGCGTGGCGGCGTTACTGGCGCTCTGGTTCGTTCAGTACCGATCCTGGCGCTGGGTGCGCCGGGTTTATCGGCGCAAAATAATCGATAATAAAGGGCTTATTCCCCAAACCTGGCGACGCTTTTTAGGTGAGGTTGAAAGCCGTCTGTACGCGCTACTGATGCTAATGCTGGGTATCACCGCGATCTATGTTTTGCTCCGCTGGGCCTTCAGCCTGTTTCCCTGGACGCGCGTCTGGGGCGAGTCCCTGGGCGACTGGTCGATACGTATCGTCAGCCAAATCTCTTACTCCATCGTCTCAGCGCTGCCGGGACTGCTGGTGGTGCTTATTATCTTTGTGATGACCTCCGTCATCCTGAAAATCCTCAAAGTGGTGCTAAACCAGGTTGCCACGGGACGCCTGTATATTCCCGGCCTGCATCCGGAAACGGTGGGGGCCACGCGCAAGCTGATTGCGGTAATCGTCTGGCTGTTTGCGCTCTCCGCTGCGTATCCCTTCCTGCCGGGGGCCAACTCGCTGGCGTTTAAAGGCATTAGCGTCTTCTTCGGTCTGATGCTCACGCTGGGGTCCGCGGGGGTAATGAATCACGCTATGAGCGGGCTGGTGCTGATTTACTCCCGGGCGCTGCGCAAAGGCGATGTGATCCGCATTGCCGAAAACGAAGGGCGGGTGACCGAAGTCGGGATGCTGGCGACCAAAATTGTAACCCGGGAAAACTACGTTATTACGCTGCCCAATGCGGTAGTGGTCAGCGGCAAAATTACCAACCTTAGCGTGCAAAACCCCGACGGCAGCGTCAACCTGACGCTCAACGTGACGATTGGCTACGACACCCCGTGGCGGCAGGTGCACAGCATGCTGGAGCTGGCGGCGCGGCGGGCGAAGTGCGTCGATCAATCCATCGCGCCGCGGGTGCGCCAACTGGCCTTAATGGACTGGTACACCTCCTACGAGCTGCAGGTCAGGCTGCTGCCGGTTGAGCAGAACGGTCCGGGTGATGGCCTGATGGCTGGGGCGCGCACCGAGATGCACAGCCTGATTCAGGACGTATTTAACGAATTTAACGTGCAAATTATGTCGCCAAACTTTGTGCTGCAACCCAATGAACCGGTGATGGTGCCCAAAGAGAAATGGTTTACCGCTCCCGCACAGCCGCCTGGAGAGGGGTAAACCTGATGGATTACTGCGCGGTTTTCGCCGGGCACTGCGCCGGGTCGAATACCGTTTTCCAGTCTTTTTGCATATCGACCACCACCCAGCCTCTCTCTTTGGCCTCTTTTAAGCCTTCCACCAGTTTACCGCTGGCCGGTGGATGGCTGTCGTAGGCGTATTCGCGCGCCGCATCGGTATGGTGCACCAGCAGCCCGAAGGTTTTGTAATCCGGGTTGCTGGCGGTGTACTGCATCATCGCCAGGTCGCCATCGCTGTTGCCAAAAGCCGCTACCGGGCGCTGACCCATAAACAGATGGATCGCCACCGGTTTGTTCGCCGCATCGTCATTAAAGGCACCCTGCATAGTTTTGCGTATTTGCGAGCCATCTTTGGTCAACGAGAACTCGCCCAGGGCGAACGAACCGACGACCTGTTCCGGCGGAATGCCGTACATCTTCTCAGACAGCACGCGCATAAAATCGATGCCGCCGCCGGAGATAATCCACGTCTTAAAGCCATTTTCGCGCAGGTAGTCCAGCAGCTGACGCATAGGCTGATAGCCCAACTGGTTGTACTGACAGCCAAACCGCGGGTCTTTGTGCGCATCGACCCAGCTGGCGACGCGTTGAGTGAACTCGTCGGTGGTGATATCGCTGTGGGTCAAGGCCAGCAGCTTGAGCAAGCCTTTTTCGCCCGCGGCCGCCACCGTTTTCAGATCGTTTTTCAGCGCCGCGCTGACCAGCGGATCGTTTTGCCATTCAGGATGTTCAGGCGCAAGACGCTTAACCTCATCCAGCACGAACTGGATCTGGAAGGTCATCGGCGCTTCTGGCCACAGGGTGCCGTCGTTATCAAACACCACGTAGCGCTTTTCCGGCGGGATAAAAGAGTGGCTGTTGGCATCGGTGGCATTGTGCACCCAGGTTTCTATAGCCCGTTTAGCCGCCGTGTCGTTCCAGGCGGAAAGCGGAGCCGCCGCAGCGCCGCCGCACAGGCTCACTAATAACATACCGATCAACGTACGCTTCATCGAGAACTCCTTTTTTCAGGGACCAGATCCGGCAGCGATGTGGGATGCCAGAAACGGTGCCATTGGTGAAAAACATACCGGGCGCTCTGCGACAGCGTACGGCGAAACATAAACAGCAGCGCGACCGTCGCAGCCAGCACCGCGACCCACAATGACAGCAGACCCCACGAGGTTGGTGCCTGGCCTTTGAGCGCCGCTTCCGCACCCGCGTTCGGCGCCGGGGCAATCTTGTACTCACTGCCCGGCAGTTCGGCGGTTTGCCACTGCTGATGGGCGGTATCCCACCAGCGTAATTTTATCGGCGGAAGGGCAACGGTACCGGCTTCCACCGGCAGATAGCGCAGCGTTTCGACGCGTTGGGCGCCGTGGATATCGCCGCGACCTGCCGTCACCAGAGTATTTTGCGGCGATAAACGTTGGGTGTGCGTGCCGGGAATGGCGTACAGCAGCGGCGGGATCTGCGTTGCAACGGCGTCGTCGGCGACCACCGTTACCACACGCTCAATCACATCTCCGGCGCGCAATTGTCCATCATCGCCGCTGTGGAACAGGGTAATTTTTTGGCTCAGCGACAGGCTGGCGGCGGGCAGGAAATGGTCCGGCTGTTGTACATCGTCAGGCCAGCTTACCGCCTTATCTAACGCCGGCAGTTTTACCGTCACCGGCGCTTGTCCGGCTCCGGTAAGCGTCAGCTCAAAGGCAGGAATATGCAGCTGCCCCTGATCCCAGGCCGTTACCTGACGTTCCATACGAATACCGCTCCAGCTGGTGCCGCCCTCATGACGGGTGAGCAGCTGATTGGGTTCGGTGGTGGTCAACAATGCGCCATTTTCAACAGGGAAATCAGGCCACTGCGGCGGCGGGTTAAACCAGCTATCGGTCCAGAAGGTCACGGCGATGCGCACCGGCTGACCGGGAGCAACGTGCTCTGGCGCGATAAGCTCGCGCGAAACCGTCATGGCCGCCTGACTGGGCAGCGTGGCAATCAGTAATAACCACAGCAGCTTCATTGTTGATCTCCTGACTGGGTGCGATAGAGGTTTTCCAGCAGGCCGGAAGGCGAAACGCTGAGATTCTCATACCACTGGTTCACCTGCGGGTTGCCTCCGACCTGCGGCTGAATATCTTTTTGCTCAACGCCTTCCTCGGGTTTGAGATCGTGTTTGATCTCATCCGGTTTATAGTCCTGCTCCTCGCTCTGCGCCGACTGGCGGTCGCGCTCTTTTTGCCGCAGCTGCATGATGATGGCGGCAATCTTCGCCCGGTTGCCCTGCGCCAGCTGCCAGTCAGGCCGCAGGCTGAGCGCCCGGTCATAGCTGTTGAGCGCCTGCTGCCACAGCTTTTGCTGCGCGTAGCTGTTACCGGTCCACAGCAGCGCTTCTGGCGTTTGTTCCGCCTGATGGAAAGCGGCGGTGGCGGCGGGGTAGTTCTCCGCCCGATACCAGGCGATCCCCTGCCGCAGCGGGTCGGTAAAACGCTGCGCGGCGGTGGTGTAATCCCCGCGTGCGAACGCCTGTTGCCCTTGAATATCGGGGCTGATCCACGCATCCAGCCATGACGCGGCGTGCCCGGCGGGCTGCCACATCAACAGCGGCGCGATAAGCAGCCAGCAAAAAAGCTGGCGTCGCCACAGCAGTATGATGATCAGCATGGGAATGACCGCCAGCCAGCCGCTGTTGCGCCAGTGTAGATCGATGCGCGCGTTGTTTTGCGCGCTGACGGACTGCTGTATATGGCTGCGGATCGCCGAAAAATCGCTGTCGTCCGACGTCACCAGGGTGACCGGAATACCGCCATCGCGGATCTGCTCAAAGCGCGCGACGTTAAGCCGGGTATCGGTGCCGCGACTGGCATACTTCTCCGGCAGCGTCCCGCCGTGGGCGGTGCCGGGAACCCAGATTTGCAGCGGTAGCGACTGTTTTGTCAGCCAGCGCGCATCGCGCTCATCGATATTATCCGCCACCAGAATGATGCTGCGCGGCGGCGAGGGCATATTTTTCATCGCCAGGGTCAGGGCCGCCTGTAGCCCTGATCCTTCACCTGCCGGAAGCAGGGCCGGGGACTGGGCATGCAGGAACAGAGCGTAAAAATCCTGATCGACGGTCAGCGGCGTGGTGAGCCACGCGCCGGACTGATACACCACCAGGCCAAAGCGGGTGCCGGGCATCTGCGCCATCAGCGACAGGATTTTACTTTGCATCCGCTGGTGACGGCTTGGCGCCAAATCGCTTGCCAGCATGGCGTTATCCTGCTGCAACACCACCATCACATTACTTTGCGGGGTTAACGCCGCGGGAAGCTGACGCTGCCAGGCAGGACCGGCGAGGCCGATAATCCCTGCCATCATCAGCCACGGCAGCGCGCGGGTTATTTTTCGTGGCTGATTGACGATAAGCGCACGGGCAAGCGGCTTATCCATCATACGTACCCAGGCGCTGCGTCCGGCGGACGGCAGCCACCACAGCGCGAGGCACAGCGGTAACAGCACTAAAAACCAGGGGTGTAAAAAGTGGAAGTCGCTCATGCGCTTTCCTCCCTGAGGACGCGATAAAGGGCGAACGCCAGCAGCAGCAACAGCGCGGCGGCAAGCGGCCAGCCAAACAGCGGCTCGCGCCAGGACCAGCCGATACTTTTAACCTGCACCGGCGTGATAGCGTCAATTTCCTGCCATACGGCGTCCAGCGACGCGCCGCTGCTTTCGGCAGTCCACGCGCGTCCACCGGTCATCTGCGCGATTTCGGCGAGCAGCGGCAGGTCGACTTTATCGTCCCCGGTGCTGTTCACGTCGCCAAAAGCGATGGTGTGCACCTGTACGTGATGCGCGGCGGCCAGTTTGGCGGCAAGACGCGGCGTCAGCTGTGAAGCGGTATCATTGCCGTCGGTGAGAATAATCGCCAGCTTACTGGCGTCGGCGTTTTGCGCGGAATCGAACAGTTTCACCGTGACTCCCAGCGCGTCGCCGATCGCCGTCTGCTGCCCCACCATGCCCGGCGATAGCTGGTTGATTCGGGTTTCCAGCGCCTGTTTATCTTCGCTAATTGGCGCGAAGGGCCATGCGCCGTTAGCAAAAATCACCAGCCCAATTCGGTCGGACGGGCGGGCGGCGACAAATTTTTTCACCGAGGCCTGTACAGCTTCCAGACGGGTACTGCCTCCGGCGACATCGTTTTTCGCCATCGAACCAGAGACGTCTAAAATCAGCATGATGTTACGCATCGGTTTTTCAATATGCTGCGGCGGGGTGAGCCATTCCGGACGCGCCATGGCGCAAACCAGCAGCCCCCACACCAGCCAGAACACCACGGCGGCAAGCTTACCGCTGCGCACAGGCTGGCTGTTGGGCTGGATCTCGTGGATAAGCGCGGGTAAAAACGGCACGCGCACGTATTCCTTTAGCGGCCGCGCTTTAGCCATAAAAAAGCGGCCCACCAACGGCAGCAGCAGCAGCAGCCAAACCCAGGGCCAGACAAAGTCCACGCGTGAGAGATATTCAGACATAGGGTAATCGCTCTATCCATGCATGTAACTGCGCACGCAGACGCGCGTTATCGTCGTCATTCAACTGGTTTTCACGCTGGCAATAGCGCAGGCTAAGCTGTTCGCGCAGCGCGTCGTCCAGCGGCACCTGTTGCAGGCATTGCGTCGGGTTGGACGCGGCGCTTATCGCTTCGCGCGGGTGATGAACCAGCAAAATGCGTTTAATCAGCAGCAGCCAGCTATCGGCGGTATGCGGCTGCGACAGGGCGCTTAGCGCCTGGCGACGCCAGACATTCCGCCGCCAGCGGGCGTAGCGAAACAGGGCGACGGTCAGCCCGGCAAGCAGAACCAGGATGCCGAGCACAACCCAGCCCGGCGGCAGCGGAAACCAGGAGGGTGAACCGGGCAGCGCCGGCTCCGCCAGATGGGGGACGGTAAAACCTTTCTCCAGCATTCAGACACCTCGCTGTAGCTGTCGCAGGAGATCGCGGGTGACCACGATTTGATTGACCCGCACGCCAAGCCGGGCAAGACGCGTCTCCTGCTGCGCCAGCCGGGCGGTGACGCTATGCACGATCTCGTCGCGGCGGGAGGGGGAAAGGGAGAAGGTTGCCTCCTGGCCTTCGTAACGCGCGGCAAGCTGGCCGTGGGTCGGCAGCCGCAGATGGAGATCGTCGAGCGTCACAAAGGCGCTGATCTCCCCCCGGCGGCGCAGCGCGGCCAGCAGGGCATCGCACTGGCTATCCAGATCGTGAAAATCGCTTATCACCGCAACCCAGCTCCCGGTAGGGATCAGCGGCAGGCTGTGGCGCAGCATATCGGCCAGCGACAGCGGATTTGGCGCTTCATGAGGATAGGCCTCGGCGACGGCGTGGTTATACTCGACGATGTCGTCCAGAAAGTGGGGCAGGGTCGCGTTCGGTGGACGACAGGCGCGCAGCGCGTAGTCTTTGTCGCCAAACACCGCGCCGCCCAGACGGTCACCGTCGTGCCAGCTGCGCCATGCCAGCAGCGCGGCAATTTTTGCCGCCGCCACCGATTTGGTCTGCACGCGGGTGGAAAAAAACATATCCCGACGCTGATCGACAAGCAAAAAGACCGGCCGCTCTTTTTCTTCATTGTACAGGCGGATCCACGGCGTACGCATACGCGCGGTGGTCTGCCAGTCCATCAGACGAACGTCATCACCGGGCTGGTAGCGGCGCAGACTGTCAAAATTAAGCCCGCGACCTTGCTGGCGCGAAATGCGCTCTCCGGCCAGCGCGTTGGGCGGGATTTGCCCTGGCGGATTGATAATAGAACGCGCCTGCGCCGCCAGTTTTAGCAGGCTACCACGCGAGACGCGGACGGCATCGCTCATTACGCCACCACCGCGTCGAGCAGCATTTGCACCGCATCGTCCGGGGTGCAGTTGTCGGCATTGGCCTGGTAGCTCAGCATCAGACGGTGACGTAGCACCGCAGGGGCTATCTTTTTGATGTCTTCCGGCATAACGGCGTCCCGGCCTTCCAGCCACGCCTGGGCGCGGCCGCAGCGCTCCAGCGCCAGCGTCCCGCGTGGACTTATCCCAAAGGTCAGATAGCTTGCCAGGGTATCGCTGACGTTATCAGGGTGACGACTGAGATCCACCAGATTGACGATATAGTTTTCAATGGTTGGCGCGACGTGAACATGGGCAATCGCCTGCCAGCACTCGGCAATCTCCTGCTGCGTCAGCATCAGGGTTTCGGCGGCGGCGCTCGGCTGGTTTTGGCTCAACTGCTGGTATTTTTGCTGCTGCTCGGCGCGAACCAGCTGCATCACCTTCTGTTCATTCTCTTTCGAGGGATAGCTCACCAGTACTTTCATCAAAAAGCGGTCAAGCTGGGCCTCCGGCAGGGGCCAGGTGCCTTCCTGATCTACCGGGTTTTGCGTGGCGAGAACCATAAACACCCCCGGCAGCGGCCAGGTTTTGCCCGCCACGGTCACATGGCGTTCTTCCATCGCTTCCAGCAGGGCAGACTGAACGCGGGCGGAGGCGCGGTTGATTTCATCGGCCAGAATCAGGTTGCCAAACACCGGGCCGGGACGGAACGTAAACTGATCCTCCTCGCGGGTGGCATTTTGCTGATAAATCTCGCTGCCGGTGATATCAGAAGGGAGCAGATCGGGGGTGAACTGAATGCGCCGATACTCGCCCTCCACGCGGCGGGCGAGTTCGCGCACGGCGCGGGTCTTCGCCAGCCCCGGCAGCCCTTCCAGCAGAACGTGTCCATCGCAGAGCAGGGCGATTATCAACATGCGCACCAGCTCTTCCTGACCCAGCACCTGCTGGTTCATTTTCTGCTCAAGTTCTAATAGCTTCTCGCGCTGCATCATCGTTTTAATCCTGAATAGTCACGTTTGATTAAGGTGGCTAATCCCACCAGCATCGGCTCGGCGTAATTGAAGAAGGCTTTGATGCCCGGGCACAGATAGTTGAGACCCGTTTCGCCGTCCGGCGCGCGCACGATGCGGTTTTTCGGACACTCGCCCCAGCACATTTTTAAATACGGGCAGGCCTGGCAATATTTCGGCAGCGTATCGCGCTTGCCCATGCCAAAGGCTTTCTGCCGCTCGGAGAACGCCAGGTGTGACAGTTTCGTATTAGCGATATTGCCTATCTGGTATTCCGGGTAAACGTAGTGGTCGCAGGAGTAGATATCACCGTTTTTTTCAATCGCCAGCCCTTTGCCGCAGAATTCGGAGTGGGTGCAGATTTGCGCGGGCATGCCCAGCGTTTGCGCCACCGCCGTTTCAAACAGATTGACCTGAACGCGGCCTAAATCGTTGTTAACCCACTCCTCGAACACCGCAATCAGGAAGTGGCCCCAGTCATCCGGGTCAACCGACCAATCGGTCACGACAGAGTCGAGATCGCCGGGGCGAACGCGGCGGCTACCGGTCAGCGGAATGGTGTCATCGCGCCAGAACTGCGGGGCGGTCTGTTTAAAATCAACCGGTTCCACGCACGGGTTAAACTGTACGTAGGTCGCGCCCAGTTCCTGGGTCATAAAGCGATAGACTTCAAGCGGGTAGCGGGCATTGGTGCGGTTGACGGTTACCAGGGCATTAAACGGTACGCCGTGACGCTTAAGCGCCCCAACCCCGGCCATCACCTTATCAAAGGTCGGTTTGCCGCTACGCGTGACGCGGTAGCGGTCATGAAGTTCCCGTGGGCCATCAATCGACAGACCCACCAGAAAATGATGTTTTTTGAGAAATTCAGCCCATTTATCGTTCAGCAAAACACCATTTGTTTGTAAGTCGTTCTCGATGCGCTGGCCGGATTTTTGGTACTGCTTTTGAAACTTAACCACTTTTTCGAAAAATTCGAGCCCCATCAGGGTCGGTTCGCCGCCCTGCCAGGAGAAGACCACCTGCTCACCGTCTTGCCCTTCAATATACTGGCGAACGAACTGTTCAAGCGTCTCATCGCTCATGCCGGTATGCCTGTCCTGGTGCAGCAGATCTTCTTTGTGCAGATAGAAACAGTAGGAACAGTCAAGGTTACAGGTCGAGCCGGTAGGCTTGGCCATTACGTGGAAGCGACGCTTATATTCAGGGCCTTTGCCGTTATATTTCTCGGCAGACGGTAATGCGGTAACGGGTAGTGTTGTGCTGTACTTCATCGTATGCCCCTGAGAAGTGATAACAAAAAGGTGAACTGATTTTTATCATCCAAAGCGGACAGGCTGCTTTAGCAACCTGTCCGAGGTGGCGTTATTTATTAATACCGGAACCCTGCTCAAGCATGGCTGAAGCATCGGAAATGGTGAACGAACCTGGTTTCTGACGCGGTGGGAACTCTTTGAAGGTGGCCAGCATCTCTTTGGCATATTTCTGCGCACCGCCCATCAGGAACAGACGATCGTAGAACCATGAGTTGTAGCCCATACCGTCGCTGCCTTTCTCCAGCGGATCGATCTCCAGATCGAAGATCATTGGCGTACGCAGTTTGGTGAACGGATATTTCCACAGATCCAGACCGGTGTGCTCCTGAATCATAAAGTGCGCTTTCCAGCGGCCATAGCGCATCGCCAGCAGGTCGCCGTCATCACTCCAGTAGAAGAATTCTTTACGCTGGTTGTCGCCTTTACCCTGCAGGAAGTCGAGCTGGTTATAACCATCCAGATGTACCTTGTAGGTCATCGAGGTCGTCTTATAGCCTTTCAGCAGTTCATCTTTGATGTTAGCGTCCCCGGCGGCTGCGACCAGCGTTGGGAACCAGTCGTAGCTGGCGAACATGCCGTCAATGATGGTGCCCGGCTTAATATGCCCCGGCCAGCGAACCATGGCAGGTACGCGGAAGCCGCCTTCCCAGCCGGTGTTTTTCTCACCGCGGAACGGCGTCTCACCCGCATCAGGCCAGGTGGCGGTCATCGGGCCGTTATCGGTGGTGTAAACGAGAATGGTGTTATCTTCGATGCCGAGATCTTTAATTTTCTGCAGCACTTCACCGATCATGGCATCGTGTTCAACCATACCGTCGGCATAGGTCCCCAGACCGGTTTTACCGATGCTGCCGTCTTTCAGGTGGGTTTTGTTGTGCATACGGGTGGTGTTAAACCAGGTAAAGAATGGCTTACCGGCTTTTACCTGACGTTCCATAAAGTCGTTATTGGCAGCCAGCGTCTCTTCATCGACCGTGCCCATACGTTTCACGGTCAGCGGACCGGTATCTTCAATCTTGCCGTCTGCGGTGCTCTTAATTACGCCGCGCGGACCGAATTCTTTACGGAAGGCCGGGTCTTTTGGATAGTCCGGGTTCTCCGGTTCTTCTTCGGCGTTCAGGTGATAGAGGTTGCCGAGGAATTCATCAAAACCGTGCGCGGTAGGCAGGAATTCATCGCGGTCGCCGAGGTGGTTTTTACCAAACTGACCGGTGGCATAACCGAGCTGTTTAAGCGCCGTGGCAATCGTAATGTCTTCTTTTTGCAGACCCTGCGGCGCGCCAGGCATCCCAACTTTACTCATGCCGGTACGGAACGGCATCTGGCCGGTAATAAACGCAGAACGGCCGGCCGTTGAACTTTGCTCAGCATAATAGGAGGTAAACTTAGCGCCTTCTGCGGCAATGCTATCAATATTCGGCGTTTTATACCCCATGGTGCCCTGGTTATAAGTGCTCAGGTTCCAGTAACCAATATCATCACCAAAAATAACGACAATATTCGGTTTTGAGGTATTTTGTTTGGGGGCATTTTCTGGTGCGGTGGCTGTCGCTGGTGCCGCATAAGCGCTGGACACTGCGCCGGCTGCTAAGGTTAACAGGCTGGCGAGCATTGTCCTTTTGAAAGGCACTATATATTGCATTGGGTGAGCTCCGTTATTAGGAAAGCGATTTAAGTATAGACATGGCGGCGATTCTGCAATTTCAAATATCAATAAAAAGACCTGCTGCGGATGGGTTAGGCCAACGTCCTACGTTAGATATCTGAAGTCTTAGCTTAAATTGCTGAAGATTGTGTTTTTTGAGATTATGGGTTTTCGCAGATCAAAGCGACTGCTCATTTATTTATTAATAAATTTGATAATTTAATATTCCAGCAAAACGTTTGAGGGACGAAGATCGTGCGTCTTGTCGAAGCGGTAGCCCTTAGCATGTTTTATGTTGCTGGTGGGAAAGCCAGAACTGCTGATGTTGATAGTCCGGTTTATATGAGATCTGGTAAACCATAACGACTATTATGATGACGTATTGTTATAGCATGATGACTGTCGCTTTTGGCTTTATTTATCTCCAGCGTATATCGTGTTATGGCTTTAATATGCTTTTCTGTGGTGCGGCTAGTTTATTAATTTGTTAGTTGTTCAGTGTGATGACTTTTTGGAGAAAGGTTTTTATGTCCCGCAGGGACGTTGCGTACAGCGCTAGCGGGGAAAGATGCCTGGTGTTGTTATTTTTTGCTTAGAAGTGGGATACCGGTTGAAAAGTCGCTATCGTGCTGAATGGGCTGCAGAGGCTGTCACAGGTTGCGCTAAAGGCGGTGATGATGAGTTAATATTTTCATTGAGATATAAACAGTAGTGCATGCCCGAATCCCGGGACGGACAGCAAAAAGCCCGCTTAAGTATCCTTAAGCGGGCTTTTTAAATTTGGCTCCTCTGACTGGACTCGAACCAGTGACATACGGATTAACAGTCCGCCGTTCTACCGACTGAACTACAGAGGAATCGTGTGAACGAGGCGAATACTACTGGTCTCGGATTTTTGTGTCAACACTAAATTTAACTTGCTGATTCAAATGGCTAAATTTAGCGCAGGTCGTTGTTTTAGTGTACTACCGGGTTATCACTATCATCTGGCGGGCTATTCTCACGTAATCTCGCGAGCGGATCCTGACGATAAAAAAGGCAGAAACGCTGCCAAAGCGCGGGAAAGCGGGGAGCAAATAGCTCTGGTGCGCTGAAGAAGTATTCAGAGAGCACGGCGAAACATTCTGCAGGATCGGTGGCTGCATACGCATCGATACTCGCGGCGCTTTCACCGACCAGGTCTATCTCATCCTGAATATTGTTCATTGCAGCATGGAGATCGTGTTCCCAGCCCGCCACCTCGCGCAGGGGGATGAAGGGCACGCCGCTTGCGCGATCGCCATTGCGGGTATCCAGTTTATGCGCTACTTCATGGACTATCAGATTGAAACCGGACGCATCGAAGGAGTCCTGAATATCCAGCCAGTTGAGAACAATCGGCCCCTGCTGCCAGCTTTGACCTGATTGTACGATTCGCTGGTTATGCACCAGGCCGATTTCATCTTCCCATTCGTCGTCGACGACGAACGGGGCAGGGTAGATAAGCACTTCGTGAAAGCCATCTAACCATTCGATACCCAGTTCGAGAACCGGCAGGCAAAACAATAGCGCGATACGAGCGCTGTGCAGGGGAGTAAGCTCAAGCCCCTGTAAGGCAACCAGACGCTTTTGTTGCAAAAAGCGGGAAGCCATCTGCACCAGCTGCTGCTGCTCATGTTCGGAGAGGTTGGCTAATACAGGAATGGCAAGCGCCTTTTCCCAGGGGATTTCCGCGTTGCCGGACTCTTCATCTACTTTCCAGGGCCATTTAAATATCATATTGCTCGCAAAGTCGTCACTTGAACTGAATTAAAGAGACAGGAACTATTAAAATGCCAAAGAACCTGGCATTATAGCAACCTCAACAGCGGAGAGATGCCGGAGCGGCTGAACGGACCGGTCTCGAAAACCGGAGTAGGGGCAACTCTACCGGGGGTTCAAATCCCCCTCTCTCCGCCAATTATTTAGAAAAATCAATAAGTTGAATGTCGCTTTTAATTTTTCTCTGCAAAATCCCCGCATTAAAATTTCTTTCTATCGCTCTGTTTTCCCATCCCTAATGCTGTCTTTTTTACCATGTTGCCTCTTGTTGGGCATCCACTTTTATCTTCTTTAGTTCACAAGCTCACATTCTTAACAACAACATAGCCCGTCTTGCATCCCTGATAACAAAGCAGTCAACTGCCCTTGCTACACATAGATTCTGTAGAAGTATCTTAAAGAGAAGGGATGATGGATGGAAAGGAGCGAACTCAGGAAAGCACTGGAGCAGGGATTGTTGTCAAGTGAGCGCATGAGGTGATAGAGAAACTTATGACCCTGACCTGAGCTGCCGGGATAAAAAGATCCCGTGCGGATCTGGCGCGGGATCATCTTTCTGCATGCCGGGGGGCGAAAAGATTCAATAGTTGGAGGTTGAACTCCTCATGGCATCGCCCGTTTTTATAATGATGCAATCAGTGGTGCATTGCTCCTTTGCCGTCAGAATAACATTTTCTGGAAGCCTGAAATGCATGGACTTGCTGATTAAGATTTGCTCCGCCATCCCCTTGATAGCCCAGGGGGCCGCAAGTGAAATATTGCCAAACTCGTCATAACGTTGTGTTTTAGTAAAGGCATTATAGGCGGGATCTTGAATGTCAAAAAGAACATCCCCTGTAAATGTTTTTCCCACCTTGTAGGAAAGTGCGCTTGCTAATGCGTTTAACTCTGATTTTTGTGGGATAATGAAACCATTAAAGATATTGTATGAGGCAGCGATCATCGCGAATACCGTCAATATGGGGAGCGCTTTTTTTGCAATATTGAGTTTGCTAGTCAAGGCATCCACCCCAATAATGATAAGAGCGCACGTGAAAAATTCCAGTGCTATCAGTGACCTATATGCAGCCCAGTTTTCCTTGACTAATAAGTTTGGAGAGTAGGCGCCAATCCCCATGATAATAAACATGAGCACCTTAATAGGTCCTGATTTGCCTTTTATTATTGAAAATAAACCTATTGCGCAAATTATTAATGACAGCGTTGTGAATAAGGTGCCAGGGGTTATATTAAAGTTGTTGATGGCGTTAATCAATGGTTCTTTGACAAACCATCGTAATTTCTCAAGTGGATTATTCGTTAACTCGGCACGTGCAATTGAACTGCCATATAACCATACAGGTATAAATTTTGAAAATAGCAGACTAGCAAGCATGCCGATAAATAAAACTGCGCCACTGATTAAAACAATGCTGATGGAAAATGGTTTGTCTTTTTTCAGGCAGTTATCAAGCATGACGAAAAATAAAAATGCCATCGCCGTTGGTTGATATATGGCAAATGCAAACCATAAAATAATGACGGATGCTGCAAATCTTATAATTGTCGTTTTTTTATTGGTGGGCTTTAATGTCGCATAACTTATTCCGGCAAGGAGTATAGATAGTACAAAAGGGAAACATGTCGCCCAGGAGTTATATACTTGTATGGCGGGTGCCAAACATATTAATAAAGGGAAGGTGATCGTTGTTATGTTACGCTTGAATATGTTTCTTTTTTCTATAAATAAAAAGAGGAACAAACAAAATATAAAAACCGTTATTATGGTGAAAAATCTAAGATAGGCAAGGTCATCGATATTGTGAACTAGCGTAAAGGCAAGTCGTCTGGCAATGGCATACAAGGGCCTGCCGGATTGCATATCCCATTGAAATGGAGAACCTTTCCCTGAAAAAACATCAGAAAGTGTCGACCAATCATCTGAAAATGCGTAACTAAATATAATGGTTGGGCTGTAAACTAAGAAAATTGCCGCGAGGTAAAGCATTGCAATAACTCTTTTAGTGTAGGGCGTCATTCGTTCATCCATGGTGTTCATTGCTCGCCTCTCATTTCGTATTTTGCTACCTCTTCGATAAAATATTTTGGCCGGTTTTTGGATTCCATGTATATTTTTCCAACGTATTCACCAATTATCCCTAAAGAAAGCATCTGGACGCCGCCAAGGAAGAAAATCGCAATCATAACAGATGTCCAACCCGCAACGGTATTTCCCTGGATCTTCTCAATGAGGGCATAGATTGCAGCTATTGTAGATAGAAGGCATGTGGTAATCCCAGTGGCGGCGATCATCCGTAATGGGGTAATTGTCAGAGACGTTATTCCTTCTAACGCCAGTGCTACCATCTTTTTCAAGGGGTATTTTGACTCGCCTGCAACCCTTTCATCTCTGCTATAATAAACGCGGGTAGACTTATAACCCAACAAAGGGATTAGCCCCCTTAAGTATAAGTTTTGTTCTTTAAAATCCTTTAATGCTGTCAACGCTGTCCGGCTAAGAAGCCTGAAGTCCGCATGGTTAGGAACCTGATTGACACCCAGCCTTGACATCAGAGAATAGAATTTATTGGCTGTTGTCCTTTTGAATACTGAGTCGCTACTTCTGTTGTCGCGTACGCCATAAACAATCTCAAACCCTTCATTATATTTGTCTATCATTTTCTCAATGCAACTTATATCATCCTGTAAGTCTGCATCTATACTTACAGTAACGTCCGTATCCGCGTTTGCTAACCCCGCCAGCAGGGCTATCTGATGGCCCCGGTTCCGTGATAATTTCAAACCGCGAACGAACGACTTTTCCTGCGATGTGGATTTGATTTGTTCCCAGGTGTTGTCTTTACTGCCATCATCGACAAAGAGGATATAACTATTTCGAGCGATTTTTTCTTTTGCAAGGAGGTTTTTTAATACAGTGGCAAGCCCCTCCACGCAGTATGGAAAGGCGTCTTTTTCATTATAACAAGGAACAACGATTGCTAACGAAGGTATTTCACTCCTCGTGCGGTTTATATTTATTTCTTTCATTTCATTGACCAGTGTTTGTTTATAATAAAACCAGCTGTTGTGTAAATAATCATTCCTACAACTTGTGCTGTATAGATAGCATTAGGTATAACGATGAAAAAAACTTTCATTGCTATTATATTTAAAATATAACAAAAAACACATGTGGATACGAATTTGATAAATCTCAGGGGGTTTAAGGTCGTTGAGAAAGTGAACTTCGCATTCATTATAAAGCTGAAAATAATGCCAACGACATAACCTGCTGCATTTGAAGGGTAGACACCCGCACCGGCATGCATAAGGCCAAATATAACAACTGCGGTTATTGCTGTATTTGCCAGGCCAACGATAATGTACCTGACCGCTTCTCTGGATGTGTTTTTTTTCAAGGTATGATTAATCATTTATTGATTTACATCAATTTTATAAAAGGAAAATTAAGAGATTAAATGCGCGATCGATATAAGCAATAAGCTCCCGTATGATAAATATTTGACGCCAACTCGTGGTCTGTGTCAACCAGGGTTTTTATCACAGTAGACATATTCCTCGACGGATGTTGTTTACGCTTCTCCACCCGAGTTTGTTTGGACGTGATTATGCCGAATAGAGACTATAAAAGCGGGAAAGCTATCGGGGGCATGAGTTCTGGTGCGGTCATTACCAGGCAGTCCTGCGGGATTAACAGTGTCTACTGTAGCGGTAACGATATTTATGCGCGTAATTTGTTTGGCTTACGGAGAAAAACAGGTTAAATCTACCGGATAGGGCGGAAGGTAAAAGTATTGTGAATACCCTGTTTTTTATTGTTGATTTCATGGTTTAAATGATTAAGTTAAAATCTCGAAAACCGGAGTAGGCGCCACGCATCCGGGGGAAATCTCCTCTTCATAGTTTACTGCATATAGATCGCAACACTCTATTTTTCTGCCATGTAGCGATACAGGATGACTATCCGTTGGTAAAAACGAAAAAACCCGCACAAGGCGGGTTTTAGAGTAGCTATACAATCTTAAAACTGGTAGGTGATACCCACAGCGAACTGATCGTCGGTGGCTGCGCCACTTACCGCCGCGTCTTCATCATCCATCAGATTGAATTTGTATGCGGTGTAAACGTTGAAGTTTTTGTTGAAATAGTACCAGGTACCCAATTCAACGTAGTTCATGATATCCGCATTGGTGTCTTCTTTGGCGCCCAGGTCTTTACCTTTCGCGTAGACATAGCCCAGGGACGGACGCAGGCCGAAATCAAATTGATATTGCACAACGGCTTCGATGTTTTGCGTGTGATTGGCAAAACTGCCAAAAGTCGTTTTCTCCAGCGGAGTCATGTTACGGGATTCACCATACATGACTGATGCATACAGATTATTTGCATCGTATTTAGCCGCCAGGTTCCAGACTTCAGCTGTCTCGCCCCGCTTGTCCGCTGCTTGCTCATCAGTACGATCGGAGTTGCTGTAAGCGCCAACGAAACCGAAGCCGTCGATGTTGTAGTTAACGGAGAAACCGAAACCGTCGCCGTTTGATTTTTTCGCGGTGGTGTCGTTGTTTTTACCCTGATACTGCAGAGCAAAATTCAGACCATCCACCATGCCGAAGAAGTCGGTGTTACGATAGGTTGCTACGCCGTTGGTACGGCCGGTCATGAAGTTATCGGTGTAAACCAGACCGTCACCGCCCCACTCAACGAGCATATCGGTGTAACCCGCCGCGTCATAAACCACGCCGTAGTTACGACCATAATCGAATGAGCCGTAATCGCTGAATTTCAGACCAGCGAATGCTAAACGGGTAGCGCTGCCCTGCTGACCTTCCGGTTTGTCCGCTTTGATGTTGTATTCAAACTGGCCATAACCGGTCAGTTCGCTGCTAATCTGGGTTTCGCCTTTAACGCCGAAACGCGCATAGGAGGTATCGTCAGAATTGTTGTTGTCGCCATCATGGGTCATGATGTGTTCGCCAACCATTTTGCCGTAGAAATCCAGTTTGTTGCCGTTCTTATTATAGATTTCTGCTGCATTAGCCGCGCCAGCGACTAATAAAGCTGGAACCAGAATTGCCAATACTTTTCTTTTCATTATATATTCCCTTTTAATCATAATTAATATGAATTGTGTCATTCCTTCCGGGGTGACTATTTGATATTAGCGATTAAGTTCATTTTTCTTTAAATCAAATATGTAACTAAATTATATCTAACATTACAAAATGTTTCAGTTATATTCTTTATATTAAAATTGTATTGTTTTGTGATAAATTATTTTCCGTGTTTATAGCTTTTAATAACATGGGCTTATGGTTGTTCATCGATTGAATTTTGTCTTTGATGGGTTTCATGCGTTCTATGTGTCATTATTTAGTATTGATTTTATGAATAATTATTTGCACGTGTTTAAACGTGGAGTTTTCTTTCAGAGAGTGGTCTGAGTAAGAGTGGTTGATGGTGAAATGAGGGGCAGGGGAGGGGGAGTGGGAAATGGCCAGAAATTAAATGCCATTCATTAATTTGTATTATTTAAAAATGGAATAAATTCATTGAGTATATATAGCCGGTATTATGACAATGAAGCCGGTTGATGCACAGAAATGCATCGGGCAGAGAGAAATGCTGTCTTGCAAGAATTTTCGCTATATAATGTGATGGATATCACTATTTTTGACTGGCAAGTGATGTTGCTTGTTGAGTACATGGAGAGCAAATGAATGGAAGATAAAGCGAAAAGAAGTCCTGGTGGAAAACTGGCGCTGTGGGCATTTTATGCTTTTTGTGGTTATTTTCTGTGGGCGATGGCGCGGTACTGGTGGGTTGTCGGGCAGATTCAAAGCGTGCCCGGCGCAACGATTGACGGTGAACTTGGTTCAACGAGTGGGAAGTGGATTGGTGCCCTGTTGGGGTTTCTGGTGTTAGGTATCGTGGGGGCCATTCTTGGTGCAATTGCGTGGTACACGCGCCCCAATCCGCAGATCTATGAACATCACGAATAAAGTTGCTATGCTCGTTGCTGGCCTGACACCTAAGGAACATGCATGGACCTTTTTCACTGGCAGCAACGATTTGAAACCTGGCTAACCGAACATCACGCGCAAGGGGATGCGGCTCATGATATTTCGCATTTCCGCCGCGTTTGGGCCACTGCGCAGCGACTGGCCGAAGATACGGATGCTGACCGTCTGGTGATCCTGACTGCCTGCTACTTTCATGACATCGTCAGCCTGGCGAAAAACCATCCTGAGCGTAGCCGCTCTTCTGCGATGGCGGCGGAAAAAACGCTGGCTATCCTCCAGTCAGCTTTCCCTGATTTCCCCGTCGAACGCTACGCGGCGGTTTTACACGCTATTGAAGCGCACAGTTTTAGCGCGGCGATTGCTCCGCAAAGCGAAGAAGCGAAAATCGTCCAGGACGCCGATCGACTTGAGGCGTTGGGGGCGATTGGCCTGGCGCGCGTTTTTGCCGTGTCCGGCGCGTTGAACAATATCTTGTTTGATGCCAGCGATCCCTTTGCCGACCGGCGGGAATTAAATGATAAAACCTACGCGCTGGATCATTTCCAGTGCAAGCTGCTGCGTTTACCGCAAACGATGCAGACCGAAAAGGGCAGGGCAATGGCGATACACAATGCGCGCTTTCTGGTGCAGTTTATGGCCAAGCTCAGCGCGGAGCTTCGCGGAGACCCGATGGCTATTGATGACGAGGTTTTGCAGCGCTTTAACCCACTCGCGTAAAACTGGCTGCGCTATTTATGGTAACCTCTGCAAAAATAGTCGGGCTGGTTGAGGTTATGGCGCAAAATTTATCCAAGGAAAATCCCCCGTCTTTGAAGGTTGAACATACCGGAGAAGACGCGCAGGCGCTATTGCGCCAGCTGATGGCGATATACGATGTCAAAACGCTGGTCGCGCAGCTGGTCGCCGTCGGCGAGCAGCACTGGAGCCCGGCTATCCTCAAGCGCGTTGCGACGGTAGCGCGCGCGGCAGGTCGCATATCCCACCAGGAGCAGGCCCACCTGCGTACGCTCCTGCCGCAGCCGCCTGCGCATCATCCGCATTATGGATTCCGCTTCGTCGACCTGTTTGCCGGTATCGGCGGCATTCGCCACGGTTTTGAAGCGATTGGCGGGCAATGCGTGTTTACCAGCGAGTGGAATAAACATGCGGTGCGCACCTATAAAGCCAACTGGTACTGCGATCCTAAGCAGCATCGTTTCAATGAAGATATCCGCGATGTGACTTTAAGCCATCTCCCTGAGGTGAGCGATGAAGACGCGGCGCAGCATATACGCCAGACTATCCCGCAGCATGACGTACTGCTGGCCGGCTTTCCCTGCCAGCCGTTTTCACTCGCCGGCGTGTCGAAGAAGAATGCCCTTGGTCGCGCTCACGGCTTTGCCTGCGAAACGCAGGGGACGCTGTTTTTTGACGTGGTCAGGATTATCGCCGCCCGTCAGCCGCCGATTTTTGTTCTGGAGAACGTCAAAAACCTGAAGAGCCACGATAAGGGGCGGACGTTTCGTATCATTATGCAGACGCTGGATGAGTTGGGTTATGAGGTTGCTGATGCGGCTCATACTGGAGCGGATGATCCGAAAGTGATCGACGGGCGTCATTTTTTACCTCAGCACCGGGAACGCATTGTGCTGGTGGGTTTTCGGCGTGACCTCAAGCTGCATGAGGGATTCACCCTGCGTGATATCGCCACTCTCTATCCCTCCGTTCGCCCGACTTTCGGCGAGCTGCTGGAACCCGCCGTTGATGACAAATTTATCCTCACCAGAGTGCTGTGGAAATATCTCTATCGCTATGCGCGCAAGCATCAGGAGCGAGGGAACGGCTTTGGCTACGGGCTCGTTGACCCAACGAATCCGCACAGCGTGGCGCGTACGCTGTCTGCCCGCTACTACAAAGATGGTGCGGAGATCCTTATCGATCGCGGTTGGGATCGGCCTTTAGGCGAAAAGTCTTTTGACGATCCTGAAAACCAGCTTCGGCGGCCGCGTCGGTTGACTCCCCGCGAGTGTGCGCGTCTGATGGGATTTGAAGCGCCGCAGGGGTATCATTTTCGCATTCCGGTATCGGATACCCAGGCCTATCGCCAGTTTGGCAATTCGGTTGTTGTGCCGGTCTTTGCGGCGGTAGCGAAGCTGCTGGCGCCGCGTATTGCAAGAGCGGTGGCTTGCCGTGAGCAAAAGATTGACTATGGCCGACGTCCACGATAAAGCCACCCGCAGTAAAAACATGCGCGCGATCGGCACCCGCGATACGGCGATTGAAAAACGGCTGGCGGGACTGTTGGCGCGTGCGGGATTTTCCTTTACCGTGCAGGATGCCGCGCTGCCCGGCCGCCCGGATTTTGTGGTGGCCGAGTATCAGTGCGTTATCTTTACCCACGGTTGCTTCTGGCATCATCATAATTGCTACCTGTTTAAGGTCCCCGCGACGAGAACTGAGTTCTGGCTGGATAAAATAGCCAAAAATGTGGCGCGCGATCGTCGGGATATCGGCATCCTGGCGGAGCAGGGGTGGCGGGTGCTGGTGGTCTGGGAGTGCGCGCTGCGCGGGCGCCAGAAGCTTAGCGACGAAGCGCTGGGGGAACGGCTGGAAGAGTGGATCTGCGGCGGTGGGAACTGCGCGCAGATCGATACGCAAGGTATAGGTCTGTTAGACGTTACTTCTCCGCCTTACAGGAGGTGACATCGCGGCGAGCCGGGAGCAGGTACTTGCCGAGCGTGACCAGAACGACGGCGAAGATGATGATTCCCAGCGCCAGCCACTCTACGGCGGATAGGCTTTCGCCGGCAAAACCGGTGCCTAATAGCACGGCGACCACCGGGTTAACGTAGGCGTAGCTGGTCGCTACCGCCGGTGTTACGTTGCGAATCAGATACATATAGGCGTTGATGGCGATAAGCGAACCAAAGATCGCCAGATAGGCGACGGCAAAAATGCCGGACCACGACGGCATCTGGGTTAATTTTTCTCCAGTTAGCGAGGAGGCGATCATAAGTACGATGCCTGCCGCCAGCATCTCAATGGCGCCCGCCATCATCCCCGTCGGTAGCTCGATTCGCGAGCCGTAGACGGAACCAAACGCCCAGCTCATTGAACCGATAAGTATCAGCAGCGCGCCCCAGGGGTTACCGTTCAGGTTGCCGCCGCTGTTGAGCAGTACGATCCCCGCGAGACCAATAGCGATACCCAGCCATTCAAGTTTGCGGGTCGCAATACCAAAAAAGCGGCTAAAGCACAGGGTGAACAGCGGCACGGTTGCGACCATGACCGCCGCAATACCGGAGGGCACGTGCTGGTGCTCGGCGAGAGTGACAAAACCATTACCCACGGCCAGCAGTAACACGCCAATCAGCGCCGCGTTGAGCAGCGGCTTTCGCGCAGGGAGCTTATGGCCGGTTGCCAGTAGCCAGGCGGTCAGCAGTGCGCCTGCGGAAAGGAAGCGCACGCCAGCCATCATTAGCGGGGGCCAACTGGCGACGCCGACGGCGATAGCGAAATAGGTGGAACCCCAGATGATATACAGCGCAAACAACGCCCCGATGAGCGGTAACAGCTGACGGGTAGACATACTTCCTCACGACGGTACAGAGACAGAAAGGGGGAGATATAGTAAACGTGAAAACTCTCGTGCTGGCGAGCGCTTTAATTCGCCTGCTATGGTTAAATTTTTGTTGACTATGGACACTGGTGGGCGAAAAAGCGCTTTTGCTTCATACTTCAGGAGGAACAACCATAAATGAAGGAATGCAATTTTGGCGGGAAGTAGTCTATTAACCTTATTGGATGATATTGCCACGTTACTCGATGATATTTCGGTCATGGGGAAACTGGCAGCAAAAAAAACGGCAGGCGTATTGGGAGACGATTTATCGCTTAATGCTCAACAGGTCACCGGCGTGCGGGCCAACCGCGAATTGCCGGTCGTTTGGGGGGTAGCTAAAGGCTCATTGATCAATAAAGTGATCCTGGTGCCGCTGGCGTTGTTGATCAGCGCCTTTATCCCGTGGGCGATTACCCCGCTGCTGATGGTGGGGGGCGCGTTTCTCTGCTTCGAAGGCGTCGAGAAGGTGCTGCACAGTCTGCAGGCGCGGAAGCATAAAGAGGATCCGCAGGTTCGCCGGCAGCGGCTTGAGGCCCTGGCGAACCAGGACCCCATGGCTTTTGAACGGGATAAGGTGAAAGGGGCGATACGCACCGATTTTATTCTGTCAGCTGAAATTGTCGCGATTACGCTGGGGATTGTGGCTGAAGCGCCGTTATTAAATCAGATCCTGATTTTATCCGGCATTGCGCTGCTGGTGACGGTGGGGGTTTACGGTCTGGTGGGGATCATCGTCAAGCTTGATGATATGGGCTACTGGCTGGTGGAGAAAACCAGCTCGCTGGCGCAGTGGTCAGGTAAAGCTTTGTTGGCAATTGCGCCCCGCCTGATGAAAGTATTGTCCATCGTTGGCACGCTGGCGATGTTCCTGGTCGGCGGCGGTATTGTGGTCCACGGTATTACGCCGCTGCACCATGCCGTTGAAAATCTGGCCCATGGGCAGAATGCGGTGATTGCCTCGCTGTTGCCAACGGCCGCCAACCTGGTGCTGGGATTCATCATTGGCGCCATCGTGTTGGCTGGAGTGAAAGCGATTGCCGCTCTTCGTCGTCCGGCGAAGTAAATGTGCTCCTGCTCATGCAAAGTGGTTCAGCTTCGTCTAAGGTAAATCTGTTTCTTCCTGATACCGGAGGCAAAAATGGTCTTGTTGGTCAGTGATGAAGTGAGGCGAAAAAACGGCGGCCCTCGTATGGTCGTTACCGGGTTCGCCAGCGGCATGGTGGAGTGCCGCTGGTATGACGGTTACGGCGTTAAGCGCGAGGCGTTTCGTGAGGATGAACTTATTCGCGGAGGGGGAGGGAAGTCGAATCGCACCTGACCCTTTATCAGCGCCCGGCATTCGTCGGGCGTTTTCATAATAGTGATTATTTTACAAACAGGGAGCGTGGATGACGTTTGCTTCTTTAACCGTGCTGCGAGAAAACGATGGATAAGCTGATATGGGTGGAAAAATTGCGTCAGATTTTAAGCCCCGGATATGTGGTTAATCTCTGTTTTTTTATCGTCTTCTGCTTCTCCACGCTGCTGATATGGCGTGAGATCAAGGTCCTGGAAGAGGCCTACGTCGCAAACCAGCGCAATAATCTTGAAAACGTGGCCCATGAGTTCGACAGCCTGCTGCAGTTTAATATCGACAGAATGATTTTTTTTCGTAACGGTATGCAGTCGGCGCTGGGTACGCCGTTGGATTTTGCCGCGCTGCGTAAGGCCGAAGAGGATTACTTAACAAAGCGGCACGATCCCATATGGTCGGTTGAGATCCATAACCGCCGGACGCTGCCGATCTACGGCGTTGCGGATGCCTTTGTCGATGGCGACGCGCTTCTTTCCCGTGATAATCCCTTTTCCGGCAATGAGCTCATGGCCACACTGGAGTTGGGTTATATGTTGCGTCTGGCCAATAACAACCGTGGATTTGCGAAACGCATGCTGTACGTGTCGCGCAGCGGTTTTTTTACGACGACCGAGCTGCCGAAAAATTCAACGCAGGCGCTGGCCCTCTATTCGCGGGCAACAGGCGCTGCATGGTTTACCCGACAAACGCAGCGGAATAATCCTGCCCGCGGAATTGTGTGGCAAACGTTCCCCGATGATGAATCGCAGCGCGAAATGCAGGTGGTAACGGCATCTATTCCGCTTGATTTCCAGCGCCACTGGCTCGGCGTTCTGGCGATGGATTTCTCGGTTCAGGAGATGAAAACGTTTCTGGTCAATGCGATAAAAACGGGCGAGGAAGGCGAGTACCAGCTTTATGATAATCGACTCAATTTAATTGCCTCTTCTGCGCCGGGCAACGTGCTGACGCTGCTGTCGCCGCGTGAACAGGAGATGCTAAGCCGCGCGTCCTCCCATGAGAATCAGGGCGGGATTCGCCTGGTAACGCGTTATATTAGCTGGGAAAATTTACGCAATTTTGATGGAGTGCTGATCCGTATCCATACTATCCAGGAAGGGGTCCGCGGTGATTTTGGCAGCATCACCATTGCGTTGATGCTGATGTGGTTAATGTTTACTTTTATGCTGCTGATCTCCTGGCTGGTCATTCGTCGAATGGTGCGCAACATGAGCGTGCTGCAGACCTCGCTGGAATGGCAGGCCTGGCATGATGCGCTGACCCGTTTATTAAACCGCGGCGCGCTGTTTGAACGCGCTATTGCGGAAACTCGTCTGAGCGAGCGTCTGAAGCGACCTGTGGCGGTGATTCAGCTCGATCTGGATTATTTTAAAAGCGTTAACGATCGCTTCGGTCATCACGCGGGGGATCGCGTACTGTCGCTGGTGGCCAGCACTATCGCCAGCCATATTCGGCAAGGCGATCTGGCGGGGAGGGTTGGCGGGGAGGAGTTTTGCATTGTGCTGCCGAATACCCCATTAAAAGAAGCGAAGGTGATTGCTGAACGGATTCGTATCCGCATCAATAGTCGCGAGATTTTGCTGGGAAACAGCACCTCTTTGCGCATTACCGCTTCGCTAGGGGTGAGCGCCAGCGATGATACCGGCGAATATAACTTCGAAAATTTGCAGTCAGTTGCCGATCATCGCTTGTATCTGGCCAAGCAGGATGGGCGCGATCGGGTCTGCGCTGAAGGGTGAAAGAAATTTCTTTTGTGAATAAATTGAATTGAAATCATCCACTGTGGTTATTTTAGTGAGATTATTCTTAAAAATCGTTTGGCGGCAGTCGGACGTTCGTGGAAGAACGAAGTGTTGGAGTCCTTGCCTGGCGAGCTTTGCCAGCGTGACGATGAAGCTAAGTCACTTTTTTCAATAATTTGCCTCATGAATGTTTGTTGTCATGCAAAATAATTGAGGGTAATGTTTGTAGCGCATCGGATATCCTGATGTAACGAATTTTCAAGTGCTTCTTGCATTAGCAAGCTTCATCCCGACTCCTGCGAGTCGGGATTTTTTTCGCGCAGAATTCAGCGGTTGGCTTCGGTGACGCTGAAGTCATGGATATCGAGTTCAAAGGCCTCAGCCAGCTCGCGCCAGGTATGGTAATCCCGGCCATCAATACTGACGCGGTGGGGATCGTCTTGCGTACGCTGCACTTCACTTTCGCTGATTTCATTAATCGCCGCCAGCAGGGCGTCAACATCAACGCCGCCTGCGCCTTTATTTTCTTTGGCGGTTTTCATTTCGGCTACCTCGCTTAACTCAGATAGGGCCACTTAAGTATAGACGGTCTAGAAAAACAGCAGTTACCGGGCTGGACACTGCGCGATCGGCTGTTTTGTTCTACACTGGCTCAAAAATAGAGGAGATGAGTTATGCAGGTAAACGATCGTGTCACGGTGAAGACCGATGGTGGCCCACGTCGATCGGGTGTTGTGCTGGCGATAGAGTCGTTTAGCGAAGGGGTAATGTATCTGGTATCGCTGGAAGATTATCCGCTCGGCATATGGTTTTTTAACGAGCACGGGCATCCTGACGGTATTTTCGTTGAGCGGGACGAGTGACTTGCCGCAAGTGAACTGGCGGCAGCGGCCGCCAGCGTCTTTCAACGCAGGTTGACATGAATTCCGGACGTGATGTTTTCAGTCAGTCGTACTATGTGATAAATCACCTGTTTATTGTGGGTGTGAATTTTCTTTTTAATATTGCCCTTGTGCGATGAGACGGTCTTCGCCTTAATGTTCATCTGCGCTGATATGTGCGAGGTTCCGTGACCAGCCATCCACATCTGCAGCATATTTGACTCGGTCTGGCTTAAGGTCAGCGTGGGGATATTAAGCCGGGTAGCGCGATAGTTCTCATATTTTAGGCGGATGGCGAGAATGTCATCCAGGTCTTTTTCGGTGAGAGATTTAGAGCAAATAAGTAAGTTTTTACGTACCAGCAGGTAATGGTCGAAATGAATATTCGCCAGCGACATAAAGATCACAAATAGCGTTGCAGGATACTGGCTAATGATTTGCCGGATAAGCTGGTTGCTGTCTTCATGATGAATAAAGCAATCTTCGTTGATAAATACCACTGAAGGGCGGCTGGCCTCGCAGAGGGTTTTCAGGCTTTGAGCACTGTGAACTTCAGTGATATCTCGCTTCCTTACCCCCCTGCCAGTCAGGTACCCGGTTAATCCCAGCCGGGTGAAGCTGCACAAATCCATAATAATCGTTGACATGACCCATCCTCAATCAACACGTAACGATAATTTATTCCTCGCCGATAAGCGATGAAGTCCATTTTGTTAGCAATAAAAACGACTGCTGCCATGGAACCATTAGGCAGCCTGAACTATTTCGTAATAAGCCCCATAATTTGCCAGGAATATTCTCAAAGTAAAGGCTACAAATCGCTATGTGGAGGAAATAAAAACATTCAATACCCGTCATATACAGGATGGTCATTTTTGTGGTTTTTTAAAATAGGATTATCCTTATATTGAATGGTTAAAATAACATCTTCTCATTTATTGGTTTTATAAGATAAGTAAGAATAACTTAACATTCGAAGGCAAATTTTAGCCATATTGGTTGAGGACGGCGGCGTCTTGCTGCGCTGCTCCCCGATCCGGGAAGGGTGGCGAGCTTAACGCTTTAATGCCACAATGTTTTTTTATCGGTTTGTGGGATGGATGATGAAAAAGATAGTGTTTGCTGGTGCTCTGCTGACCCTCGCCGGGTGCGTTCAGGTTGATAGCTACAGCGATGTTGTTAAAGCGCCAGCGCCGACAGGGCTGGAAGGATACTGGCAATCGGCAGGCCCGCAGAGAGAAATGATGAGCCCGGAGGCGATCGCCAGCCTGATTGTGACCAAAGAGGGTGACACGCTTGACTGTCGTCAGTGGCAGCGGGTCATTGTCCTGCCGGGGAAATTAATGAAGCGTGATGACGCGGTTTATAACGTCACCTCCGCTTTGGATGTCTATCCGATTGAGCGCGAAGGTGATACCTTGAGCTACGATCGGATGACGCTTAAAAGGGTGAATCGTCTCACTCCGGAATGTGAACTGGCATGGAAAAAAGCGTCAGCGGATAAAAGCGGACAATAAGCTTTTTGCGGGCTGAAAACCTTCTCAGCCCGCGGCGTTTCCCCCCGTATTTTACAGCACCTCTTCAATAACCCACACGCTCACGCTGCCGCCGTTACAGGTAAAAATGCCGTTTCCTTCATCGTCGGTTTCAACGATTTCCTCGCGGTTGCCGAGAAAATCCCTCCAGCGTTTATTACGGTAGTTTTCGCCCAGAGGCAGCGTTTTTTCGCCGTCGTCGCCGTTGGAAAGCACGACCACGCAGCCCGGATCGTCCTCGGTGCCGCTTCGGCTGAAGGCGATACAGTTCGGGTGATCGAACCACAGCGTTTGTACGCCGTGAGCAAAACGCTGACGGGCATCGATCAGCTCATGTAATTGCTCAATCACCGGCATCTCAATGGCGTAGGTCTCGCCGTCGCCGCCGGTGTCCTCATAGCTTGCGCCGAACAGATCGGCATAAAAGACTGACGGAACGCCGTTCTCACGTAACAAAATCAGCGCATAGGCCAGCGGCTTGAACCAGGCCTCAACTGGCGCCTCCAGCGCCTGCAGCGGCTGGGTGTCGTGGTTAGTCACCAGAGTCACGGCGTGGAACGGGTCGGCTTCCACCAGCGTGCCGCTAAAAATCTGGCTCATGTCGTAGTCGCGACCCTGCCGCGAGGCTTCATGGAATTTCATCTGCAGGGGGGCGTCGAAGAGCATCGTCTTGCCGTCAACCATGGCGATATACTGCTGGAGTTTATCGACTTCGTGCGACCAGTATTCCGCGACGATAAACAGCGGTTTTGTCGCGACCTCCTGGACGTGGTCGATCCACTCTTTATAAAACCAGGCGGGGATATGCTTAACCGCATCGAGGCGAAAGCCGTCGCAGCCGGTTTGTTCCATCACCCAACGCGCCCAGTACTTAATCTCCTCGGTCACCGCCCGATTACGAAAGTCGATATTTTCGCCCATCAGGTAGTCGAAGTTACCCATTTCATCATCGACCTGATCGTTCCATCCCTCCCCGGTGTAGTCGTTGACGATTTTAAACACGCCATCTTCGTCGGGATTCTCGATATGATCGATGCCGCTGAAGCACTTATAATCCCAGATGAATTCAGAGTATTGACCGGCCCGTACCGGAAAGGTGTAGCGTGTCCAGGCTTCACACTCGATAATCTCATCGGCGATTTGCGTGCGGTCGTTTTGATCAACACGCTGAATGCGTACCGGCTCTTTCTCATCCGCCCCCATTTTGTGGTTGACCACCACGTCGAGCAGCACGGCGATATCGTGCTCGCGCAGCGCGGCGATGGCGGCCAGTAGCTGGGTTTTATCGCCGTATTTCGTGGCGACAGACCCCTTTTGATCGAACTCGCCGAGATCAAACAGATCGTAGCAGTCATAACCGACCGAATATCCTCCGGAAGCACCCTTATAAGCTGGGGGCAACCAAATCATATTGATACCGATTTCATTGAGGTTCGGCGCCAGGGCCTCGACTTCACGCCATAATTCGCCGCCGGTGGGGTAGTACCAGTGAAAGCACTGCAGTAACGTGGGGTTTTTCATCTTCCATGCTCCAGACGTCATCAAGCTGACTATTGCAGTATGAGAGATATCCAGCAAAATGCAGACGTTTCGCCTACGTTTTCCCTATGCCCTAAAAGGCATCATATATAATAATTTGGAATAAGATGTAGCGTATCGATGTTGGTGACCAGGGCTAAACGCCTTACACTATTGCAAAATATCACTCTGTTAGGGGTATCTATGAAATTAGCACTTCTGGGTCGTCAGGCGCTGATGGGCGCAATGGCTGTTGTATTAATGGCTGGCGTCAGCGCAAAAACCTTTGCGGCTGAAAATCTGCTCAATCAGGTTAAAGAGCGCGGCACGCTACGCGTTGGCCTGGAAGGGACTTATCCGCCATTCAGCTACCAGGGAGATGACGGTAAGCTGACCGGTTTCGAGGTGGAATTTGCTAACGAGCTGGCAAAACACCTTGGCGTGAAAGCTGACCTTAAACCTACCAAGTGGGACGGCATGTTGGCTTCGCTGGACTCAAAACGTATTGATGTGGTGATTAACCAGGTCACTATTTCCGATCAGCGTAAGAAAAAATATGACTTCTCAACGCCGTACACCATCTCCGGGATTCAGGCGCTGGTGAAGAAAGGTAACGAAGGCGTGATCAAAACCGCTGCTGACCTGAAAGGTAAGAAAGTTGGCGTTGGTCTGGGCACCAACTATGAAGAGTGGTTGCGCCAGAACGTACAGGGCGTCGACATTCGTACCTATGATGATGACCCGACGAAATATCAGGATCTGCGCGTAGGTCGTATCGACGCTATCCTGGTTGACCGCCTGGCGGCGCTGGATTTGGTGAAGAAAACCGGCAATACCCTGGCTGTGACCGGGGAGGCCTTCTCCCGTCAGGAGTCCGGCGTTGCGCTGCGTAAAGGTAATGAAGACCTGCTGAAAGCGGTTGATGGCGCCATTGCGGATATGCAAAAAGACGGCACCCTGAAGGCGCTGTCGGAAAAATGGTTTGGCGCTGACGTGACGAAGTAACGGCTGGCGATGAAAAAAGGCGCTCTTGATAGCGCCTTTTTTTATTTCGAGCGCCATAGCGTGCATAATCAAGGATAACTCAGTCAGGAGGTCTTATGTCACTGCAAAATTTAACCCTTTTCCCGCGTCTGGAACTGATTGGCGCGCCGACGCCGCTTGAATATCTGCCGCGCTTGTCCGATTACCTTGGCCGCGAAATCTTTATCAAGCGTGATGATGTGACCCCGCTTGCGATGGGGGGCAATAAACTGCGTAAGCTTGAGTTCCTGGTGGCTGATGCGCTGCGGGAGGGGGCGGATACGCTGATTACCGCAGGGGCTATCCAGTCCAACCACGTGCGCCAGACGGCGGCCGTGGCCGCAAAACTGGGCCTGCACTGCGTTGCGCTGCTGGAAAACCCAATCGGCACCCGGGCCGAGAACTACCTGACTAACGGTAACCGTCTGCTGCTTGACCTGTTTAATACTCAGGTCGAAATGTGCGACGCACTGACCGATCCGAATGCGCAGCTGGAAGAGCTGG
This sequence comes from Klebsiella sp. FDAARGOS_511, assembly GCF_003812845.1. Lineage (NCBI taxonomy): Bacteria > Pseudomonadati > Pseudomonadota > Gammaproteobacteria > Enterobacterales > Enterobacteriaceae > Klebsiella > Klebsiella sp. FDAARGOS_511. The sequence goes on from NZ_CP033824.1 coordinate 5,221,147, forward strand.
CGACCCGTATCGAGGCTCAGGGCTACCGTCCGTACACGATCCCGGTTGGCGGTTCGAACGCGCTTGGCGCGCTGGGCTACGTGGAAAGCGCGCTGGAAATTGCTCAGCAGTGCGAAGGGGCGGTTGAGCTCTCCTCCGTGGTCGTCGCGTCCGGCAGCGCCGGTACGCATGCGGGTCTCGCCGTGGGGCTTGAGCAACTGATGCCCAATGCCGAACTTATCGGCGTGACTGTGTCGCGCAAGGTGGCCGACCAGCTGCCAAAAGTGGCTGCGTTGCAGCAGGCAGTGGCCAATAGCCTGGAGCTTGAGGCAAAGGCCGGGATTCAGCTGTGGGATGACTACTTTGCGCCGGGTTACGGGACGCCGAACGACGAAGGGATGGCCGCGGTGAAGCTACTGGCGCAGCTGGAAGGTATCCTGCTGGATCCGGTTTATACCGGGAAGGCGATGGCTGGACTGATTGATGGCATTAGCCAGAAACGCTTTAAGGATGAAGGCCCAATACTGTTTGTTCACACCGGTGGCGCCCCTGCGCTGTTCGCCTATCATCCTCATATCTAATGCAGAACACATAGAATGCAAGAAAGTATCCAACTGGTGATCGATTCTGCGCCTTTTCTGCTGAAAGGTGCGGTATTTACCCTACAGCTCAGCATCGGCGGCATGTTTTTTGGCCTGGTGCTGGGGTTTATTCTGGCGCTGATGCGCATGTCGCCCGTCTGGCCGATTAAGTGGCTGGCGCGGATGTATATTTCCATCTTTCGCGGAACGCCGCTGATAGCGCAGCTGTTTATGATCTATTACGGCTTACCGCAGTTTGGTATTGAGCTGGATCCCATTCCCGCGGCGATGATCGGCCTGTCGCTTAATACGGCGGCCTACGCGGCGGAAACGCTGCGCGCAGCGATTGCCTCGATTGATAAAGGGCAATGGGAGGCGGCAGCGAGTATCGGGATGACGCGCTGGCAGGCGATGCGCCGCGCTATTCTTCCCCAGGCCGCGCGCGTGGCGCTACCGCCGCTGTCCAACAGTTTCATCAGCCTGGTGAAAGATACGTCGCTTGCGGCTACGATCCAGGTGCCGGAACTGTTCCGCCAGGCCCAGTTGATCACTTCCCGAACGCTGGAGGTTTTCACCATGTACCTGGCCGCTTCGCTTATCTACTGGGTAATGGCGACGGTGCTTTCTACGCTGCAGAACTATTTTGAAAATCAGCTGAACCGCCAGGAGCGAGATCCAAAATGAGTGCGATTGAAGTCAAAAACCTGGTGAAAAAATTCCATGGACAAACGGTGCTCCACGGTATTGACCTTGAGGTTCAACAGGGTGAAGTGGTGGCGATCATCGGTCCCAGCGGTTCGGGGAAAACGACGCTGCTGCGCAGCATTAATCTCCTGGAGCAGCCGGAAAGCGGCACGATTCGCGTAGGCGACGTGACGATTGATGCCGCGCGCAGCATTAACCAGCAAAAAGCGGCGATTCGTCGTCTGCGTCAGCATGTGGGCTTTGTGTTTCAGAACTTTAATCTGTTTCCCCATCGTACGGTGTTGGAAAACATTATCGAAGGGCCGGTCATCGTCAAGGGGGAGGATAAAAATGAATCCATTGCCCGGGCGCGTGAACTGCTCACGAAAGTTGGGCTTACTGGTAAAGAGAATAGCTACCCGCGCCGTTTGTCCGGCGGGCAGCAGCAGCGCGTGGCGATTGCTCGCGCGCTGGCGATGCGTCCCGATGTTATTCTGTTTGATGAGCCAACGTCGGCGTTAGACCCGGAGCTGGTCGGTGAGGTTCTCAATACCATTCGTCAACTGGCGCAGGAGAGGCGCACGATGGTTATCGTGACCCATGAAATGAGTTTTGCCCGCGACGTAGCGGACCGCGCTATTTTTATGGATCAGGGGCGCATCGTTGAACAGGGAGAAGCGAAATCCCTGTTTGCTAATCCTCAGCAGGCGCGTACTCGACAGTTCCTCGAAAAATTCCTGATGCAATAATCTCCTTGCGCTGGCCGCATTCGCTCAGGCGGATGCGGCAGACCGCGAAGAATTTCCGGTTGTTCAGCAAAAAAGCCTCCCCAGATATTGGCGCTCATCAACGACGATACCTCTGTCAAGGTTTTGTGCCACATCAATTGGCATAATTTTTTAACGCGTCTGGCGCTTTTGCCAACCGCAGTCTAATAAATGCGGTGGCTACCATTTTTTATACATATAAGCAGGATTTATGTGTTAGCTTTATGTATTTATAATAATGATTATCACTCAGGAGTTATTTGGTCAGTTATGAGGGACAATGATTTTTTCAGCTGGCGGCGGGAAATGCTGCAACAATTTCAGTCAGTTTCTGTAGGTGAGGGGGTTTTTCATCTTCTCCAGCAGCAGGCAAAAGGGCTGGAATATGACTACTTCGCACTCTGCGTAAGGCATCCTGTGCCTTTTACTCGCCCCAGGGTCACGCTGCAATCAACTTATCCGCAGGCCTGGATGGCGCATTATCAAGCCGAGAATTATTTTGCGATCGACCCGGTACTGCGTAAGGAGAATTTTCTTCGTGGCCATTTGCCCTGGAACGATAAGCTATTCAACGATACGCCTGAATTATGGAACGGCGCGCGCGACCATGGATTACGCAAAGGCGTGACGCAGTGTCTGACCCTGCCTAACCATGCTCAGGGATTCCTGTCGGTTTCAGGCGCAAGCCATAGCCAGGGCCCCTTTGCGGAAGACGAACTGGAGATGCGCTTAAGAACCCTAACCGAATTGAGCCTGCTGACGCTCTTGCGTCTGGAGGACGAGATGGTTATGCCGCCGGAAATGAAATTTAGTCGACGTGAACTGGAAATTTTGAAATGGACAGCAGAAGGGAAAACCTCGGCTGAGGTCGCAATGATTCTGTCTATCTCAGAAAATACCGTCAATTTCCACCAGAAGAATATGCAGCGAAAATTCAATGCGCCAAACAAAACCCAAATTGCCTGCTATGCCGTGGCGACGGGCCTAATTTGATCTCATTGGTGTTCTGCGTGCCAGACGTAAGACCGGCTGTTAGTAATACCTTCAGCCGGTAAATGATTACTGACGATATGCCTGTTTAATTTGCTTAACGGTGCTGGAGAATACGGCAGCCTGAGCCTCATCTTCCATCTGCGCGATTTGCTTTTCCATTTTTATAATCACGCGGCCTGCATCAGCCTGACCCATGGCCTGCAGCATCAGCGTTATCATTGCTTTCAGACACGAAACTTCCTGTGCCAGTTCTTGATTATTTTCCGCAGTGGAAAAATCTGGTGTGCTCATCGATATCCTCGGTTGCTTTCTGCGCAAATGCGCATGACTAAAAGTGAAGGCGGCGCAGTATACCACAAGCAAAGGAAAAAAAAGGAGTGCTGGATTTCCGTTCTTTCATCCGAATGGTGAATGATTTAATTGACTGAATAATACGTATTCATGAGGGCTAAGCGGGTTAATTTTTTCATGGCGCTGTTTTCGTGTTAATAATTGTTACATATTCAGGCGTTTATTTATGGCCTACGCATTGTGTTGTGTTTTTACGTAATCTGTATGATGAATGTTAAAAAATAACTATTGCACAACTCTATGTTATGTATGGCTTTCCAGCAGGTGTGCAGACAAATTTCCATCGCTGCGTAAGAAATCTTTCCCAGAACATTTTTTGGCTTTTAAAATTAGGTTAAAACCCGGTAATATGTGGGAGATAAGCTATCAGTAGCGTTATCCCTAATTCTGGAGAATATTCCTTTGATCAACGTCCTTCTTGTTGATGACCACGAACTGGTGCGCGCAGGGATACGACGCATTCTGGAAGATATAAAAGGGATTAAAGTTGCCGGCGAGGCCTGCTGCGGTGAAGATGCCGTGAAATGGTGCCGCGCGAATCCCGTAGATGTAGTCCTGATGGATATGAACATGCCGGGTATCGGCGGCCTCGAGGCTACGCGAAAAATTGCCCGTTCCGTTGCTGATGCCAAAGTGATTATGCTTACCGTGCATACGGAAAACCCGCTGCCGGCAAAAGTGATGCAGGCCGGTGCTGCTGGCTACCTTAGTAAAGGCGCCGCGCCGCAGGAGGTCGTGAATGCAATTCGCTGCGTGGCATCGGGCCAGCGTTACATCGCCTCTGATATCGCCCAGCAGATGGCTCTCAGCCAGATCGAACCGGAAAAGGCGGAGTCGCCGTTTGCCAGTTTGTCTGAGCGAGAATTGCAGATTATGCTAATGATTACCAAAGGTCAGAAGGTCAACGAGATCTCAGAGCAGTTGAATCTGAGTCCGAAGACCGTGAACAGCTACCGTTACCGCATGTTCAGTAAATTGAATATTCATGGTGACGTGGAGCTGACGCACCTGGCAATTCGCCATGGCCTGTGCAATGCGGAGTCGTTAGCAAGTCAGTGAGTGATGTTTTTGACGCAAAAGCTTTCCTGAAAACAGTGACCAGCCAGCCGGGCGTCTATCGGATGTATGATGCTGGCGGTACTGTCATCTATGTAGGCAAAGCGAAAGACCTGAAAAAGCGGCTTAGCAGCTATTTCCGTAGCAACCTGGCTTCGCGTAAAACCGAAGCGCTGGTGGCGCTTATCGCCCAGATAGACGTCACGGTGACCCACACCGAGACGGAAGCGCTGCTGCTTGAGCACAACTACATCAAACTATACCAGCCGCGTTACAACGTGCTGCTGCGCGATGATAAATCCTATCCCTTTATTTTCCTTAGCGGCGATACGCATCCTCGCCTGGCGACGCATCGCGGGGCGAAGCACGCTAAAGGTGAATATTTTGGCCCATTCCCTAACGGTTACGCGGTTCGCGAAACGTTAGCGTTGCTGCAAAAAATCTTCCCCATCCGCCAATGCGAGAACAGCGTCTATCGCAACCGTTCTCGGCCGTGCCTGCAGTACCAAATTGGCCGCTGTCTGGGGCCGTGCGTCGCCGGACTGGTGAGCGAGGAAGAGTATGCCCAGCAGGTCGACTACGTGCGTCTGTTCCTTGCGGGTAAAGACGATCAGGTGCTGACCCAGCTGATTGCCCGTATGGAAAAAGCGAGTCAGGCGCTGGAGTTTGAAGAGGCGGCGCGGATCCGCGACCAGATTCAGGCCGTACGCCGGGTAACGGAGAAGCAGTTCGTCTCCAATACCGGGGACGATCTGGACGTTATCGGCGTGGCGTTTGATGCTGGAATGGCGTGCGTCCACGTGCTTTTTATACGCCAGGGGAAAGTTCTTGGTAGCCGCAGCTATTTCCCTAAAGTGCCCAATGGCACCGAGCTGGGTGAAGTGGTGGAAACGTTTGTCGGGCAGTTCTATTTACAGGGCAGCCAGATGCGTACGCTACCGGGCGAAATCCTGTTGGATTTTAACCTCGGCGACAAAACCCTGCTGGCGGATTCGCTCTCGGAACTGGCCGGGCGGCGGGTTAACGTACAGACTAAACCCCGCGGCGATCGCGCCCGCTACCTGAAGCTGGCGCGAACTAACGCCGCGACCGCGCTGACCACCAAACTTTCCCAGCATTCGACGATTACCCAACGCCTGCGGGCGCTGGCGACATTGCTCAAGCTTCCTGCCGTCAACCGGATGGAATGCTTTGATATCAGCCATACGATGGGTGAACAAACGGTTGCGTCATGCGTGGTTTTTGATAGCAACGGACCGCTACGAGCGGAGTATCGCCGCTACAATATCACCGGCATCACGCCGGGAGATGATTATGCGGCGATGAACCAGGTTCTGCGTCGTCGTTACGGCAAGGCAATAGAAGAGAATAAAATCCCCGATGTCATTCTGATCGACGGCGGTAAAGGCCAGCTTGGGCAGGCGAAAGCGGTTTTTGCCGAACTTGATGTGCCGTGGGATAAAAATCATCCTCTACTATTGGGCGTGGCAAAAGGCAGCGATCGTAAAGCAGGGCTGGAGACGTTATTCTTCGAACCAGAAGGCGAGGGTTTTAGCCTGCCGCCGGATTCTCCCGCGCTGCATGTGATTCAGCATATTCGCGACGAGTCGCACGATCATGCCATTACCGGCCACCGTAAGAAACGGGCAAAAGTAAAAAGCACCAGCACGCTGGAAACCATTGAGGGCGTCGGACCCAAACGCCGACAGATGCTGCTGAAATATATGGGCGGTCTGCAGGGGTTGCAGAAAGCCAGCGTCGAAGAAATTGCGCAAGTACCGGGTATATCTCACGGTCTGGCAGAAAAGATCTTCTACTCGTTGAAACATTAGGGGCTCTGTAGCAACATAGGGCTAATTTTTACTTACAACAGATAGTTACCCGTTACTATGCAATTTAATATCCCTACATTGCTTACCCTGTTTCGCGTCATTCTTATTCCTTTCTTTGTACTGGCGTTTTACCTGCCGTTTACCTGGGCGCCTTTTGCCTGCGCGCTGATTTTCTTTGTTGCCGCCGTGACCGACTGGTTCGATGGTTACCTGGCGCGTCGCTGGAATCAGAGCACCCGTTTCGGTGCCTTTCTCGATCCGGTTGCCGATAAAGTTATGGTTGCCATTGCGATGGTCCTGGTTGCCGAGCATTATCATACCTGGTGGGTGACGTTACCGGCCGCCACGATGATCGCTCGTGAAATTATTATCTCCGCACTGCGCGAGTGGATGGCTGAACTGGGCAAGCGCAGCAGCGTTGCGGTATCCTGGATAGGCAAAGTAAAGACCACCGCGCAAATGGCGGCGCTGGTGTGGATGCTGTGGCGGCCAAATATCTGGGTCGAGTGGGCGGGAATTGGTCTGTTTCTCGTGGCGGCAGTGCTGACGCTATGGTCTATGCTGCAATATTTGAACGCGGCGCGCGGCGATTTGCTTGATCAGTGATCGTTTCGGCGCAATTTTCAGCAAACAACACAAGGTTTTAAAAAATATCGTTGACTCATTGCGCCAGGTAAGTAGAATGCAACGCATCGAACGGCAGCACAGTCTGGCAGACGATAACAAAATCAAGTAATTAGCAAATTAGCTTGATGATGCGGGAATAGCTCAGTTGGTAGAGCACGACCTTGCCAAGGTCGGGGTCGCGAGTTCGAGTCTCGTTTCCCGCTCCAGTTTAGAACATCGGCAGTTGCGGGTGTTAAAGCATTAAGGCGCGTTAGCAAAGCGGTTATGTAGCGGATTGCAAATCCGTCTAGTCCGGTTCGACTCCGGAACGCGCCTCCAATTTCTATCCCGAGCCCGGATGGTGGAATCGGTAGACACAAGGGATTTAAAATCCCTCGGCGTTCGCGCTGTGCGGGTTCAAGTCCCGCTCCGGGTACCATTGGGATAAAGCAGAATAATCAAAGCAATAAGCAGTGTCGTGAAACCACCTACGGGTGGTTTTTTTGTTTTTCCACCATGTCCCTTTAGTCCCTCAACGTCACCTCACTCTATTTTGTCATAGGACAAAACAAATTTCTGTTGCTACTATTTGCCAGCACTCGATCATTATCTCAATAAGTGGGGATGAAATGTTTACTGGCCTTTGCGCTTTTCCTCTGACTCCGTTCAATCATCACGTCGTTGATGAAACCGCTTTTGCTCGCATTGTTACTCATCTCGTTGACGCTGCTGTCGATTCGCTCGGCGTGCTCGGCTCGACGGGAAGCTACGCATACCTCAGCCGTGAGCAGAGAATGCAGGTTGTCCGACAGGCAAAATCGCATGCCGGCTCGGTGCCGCTGATGGTAGGGATCGGGGCGGTGGGAACCGATCAGGTTCTTCGTCTGGCAGACGATGCCCAGCGGGCAGGTGCGAACGCGCTACTCCTGCCGGTGATGGCTTATCAGCCCCTGTCAGATGAGGAAATTTTAACTTTTTACCAGACCGTTTGTCGCCATGTCTCAGTACCCGTTTGCGTTTACGACAATCCAGTTACTACCCATATTTCTCTGTCCGATGAGCTCAAAAGCGCGATAGCCGCGCTGCCGGGAATTGCCTCAATTAAAATACCCGGACCTGCCAGCCATGAAGTCGCGCAACGTGTGCAGAGCCTGCGGCGACAGCTCCCGGACGGGGTGTCTATTGGGATTAGCGGAGACGCCTGTGCGGCCGATGGGCTGAACGCCGGCTGTGCAGTATGGTATTCCGTGTGCGGCGGACTTTTTCCGAACGTTGCCCAAGAGATAGTGGCAGCCGCGACGCGGGGCGAGGCCCAGCGGGCGATGGCGATAAGCGCCAGGCTGGAGCCGCTGTGGATGCTGTTCCGCAAGCATGGCGGAAGCCTGCGGGTCATTGCCGCCGCAGCGACGATCCTCGGTATTTGCGCTGAGGATTGCTTACCGCGCCCGCTGTTACCGCTCTCGCCGGAGGCCTTTAGCGAGATTGCTGAGACGCTGCGCAGCCTGAACCTTCAGTAGCCGGGTGGTTTTCTCTCGCTATTTCCGCTACTGTAAGCGCCATTTTTTACGACGATGAGCCTGTTTATGAAAACTGGACCCCTGAACGAAAGCGAAGTTGAATGGCTGGATGATATCCTGTCGAAATACGCGGTTGAAGGCACTATCATGGACGTTGCCGAGCTTGATGGGCTGCTGACGGCCATTCTCTCCGGGCCGACGGAGATTGAGCCTGCGCAGTGGCTGATGGCTATCTGGGGCGGAGCGGATAACGTGCCGCGCTGGGCCAACGATCGCGAACGGGATCGTTTTGTGAACCTGACGCTGCAGCAAATGAGCGATATTGCCGAGCGTTTAAGCGATTATCCCGATCAGTTCGAGCCGATGTTTGGCAGCCGGGAAGAGGAAGGGCAGGAGCTTACGATTGTTGAAGAGTGGTGCTTCGGCTATATGCGCGGAGTAGGATTGAGCGACTGGTCCGCGCTGCCGGCAGCGCTGCAGCCGGAGTTGGACGTCATCGCCCTGCACGGTACCGAGGAGCGATTCGAGGCGCTTGATGAATTATCCGCCGAAGCGTTTATTGCCAGCGTTGAGCGAATTCGTCCTGCGGCCCTGGCGCTATACAACTACTGGACTGAGCACGCGCAACCGGCGGAAGTTCAGCAGCCCATCAGAAATGAGGCGAAGATTGGGCGCAACGATCCTTGCCCGTGCGGTAGCGGTAAGAAATACAAGCAGTGCTGTTTAGTGAAATAAAAGAAGGGGGCTAAATCGGCCCCCTTCTTTTTTTACCCCACCGCGGGCAGCAGGCCTGCGACTATCGCAAACTGAATCGCGACAATACCGATTCCGCATAGTAGAACAAGCCATAGCGCGGGAGAACCGCCCGCCACTCGCCATGCGGCATTGGGGTGCTGCTGACGGCTCTTCATGACCAGCAGCGAAGGCAGCATGAGCGCGAGCACGGCCAGCGCGACGCCCGCGTAACCTAACGCCATCACGAAGCCGCGTGGATAAAATAGCGCGAAGGCCAGAGGAGGCAAAAAGGTAATCAGACCGCTCTGTATCCGTCCTGCGGCGCTGTTCTGGCGTTGAAACAGATCGGCCAGATAGTCGAACAACCCAAGTGCCACGCCGAGGAACGACGTCGCCAGCGCCAGATCGGCAAACAAATGTACCGCCAGTTCAACGTGCGCAGAGGCAACCACTTCACGGATCGCTTCCAGCAGGCCATTAAGCCCGGCATTTTTTGCCAGCAGCGCGGTAAATACCGGGGAGTCAATACTGCCAAGCGTCGCTAGCTGCCAGAAAATATAGGCGACCAGGGGAATAAAGCTCCCGATGACAAATACCCGGCGCAGCTTGCGAATATCTCCGCCCAGATAACTCACAATACTGGGTATGCTGCCGTGAAAACCAAAGGAAGTAAAAATCACCGGAATGGCCGATAGCGCCAGTCCTTGCTGTAGTGGCAGAGTCAGCAGATTTATCTGGTGAATATGCGGCAGGAGAAGAGCCAGCATAATGGCGAGAAAGATAATTTTTGCGCTGAATAAAAAGCGGTTAAAAAGATCGACCAGCGAGGTCCCGATGCACACTACCGTTCCGCCGATCCCGGTAAAAATCAGGACACCTGCCGCGGGAGGCAGGCGCCAGTCCAGCCACTGATTGAGGCTTGCAGCCAGCAGCTCGCCAGCGCCGCTGATATAGGCAGCGGTGAGCGCGTACAGCAGAAACAGCATGCAAAAACCGGTGGCCCACTGCCCGTAACGCCCCAGATAGCGAGCCGCCAGCGAACCCAGCCCCATATCCGCCGGCACGTGTTGATACACTTCCAGCAGCAGTAAAGCGGTGTAACACATCAGCGCCCACAGCGTTATCAGCAAACCTAACGTGACGCCGAAACCGACGCCCGCCGATGCCAACGGCATTGCTAACATCCCGGCGCCGATGGTGGTGCCGGCAACGATTAAAATACTACCCAGAGTGCGGTTCTTCACGCTTTTCTCTATCCATCACGGAATACACAATAAATTATGCCGCGCAGAGTATGTGAAATCAGTGAGTTCGTCAAATGAGGGTTACAGATGGTGTAATGATAAATTTACAATCTCAAAGGGGTTGCGCTAAAGCTGCGCTGGCGCAATAACCTGCCGCTGCGGCTGGTTTACTCTTCGGTGTTTACGGGAGGGGTTATGCCATCAATACATGGTCACGAAGTGCTGCAAATGATGATTTCATCAGGCGAGTCTTACACTGTTGCAACGCTGGAAGCGGCGATTATCGTCCGTTTCGGGAAAGAGGCTCGATTCCATACCTGCTCGGCGGAAAATCTGAGCGCGGCGGAGCTGGTGGCGTTTTTGCAGAAAAAAGGCAAGTTTATTGCCGCTGATGAAGGCTTTAATACGCACGAAAGTAAAATTTGCCGTCATTAATCTGGCAGCGAGCGCTGAGCCTCGCTGCCGTATTTATTAATTTTGCGTATCGAGCGTTGCCAACTCTTTATCAATAAAATACAGACCTTCGCCGCTTTTGCCGGCGAGGGACAGTTTATCAATAACGGATTTAAACAGTTTTTCTTCTTCGTGCTGTTCAGCAACGTACCACTGCAGGAAATTAAATGTTGGATAATCCTGACTGGTCATCGCCGCATGGGCCAGTTCGTTAATTTTCTGCGTAATCAACTGTTCATGTTCATAGGTCGCGCGAAACAGCTCATCCAGAGAGGTATATTCTGCAACCGGCGAAGCGATAGCGGTGATGCTGGGCAGGCTACCGGTATCGGTCAGGTAGTCGAACAGGCGCTGCATATGGGTCATCTCTTCCTGTGCGTGGCGGCGCAGAAACGCGGCGGCGCCTTCAAAACTGTGGTAGCTGCACCAGGCGCTCATTTGCTGATAAAGCAGAGAAGAATAAAGTTCAAGGTTCATCTGCGCATTCAGCTTATCGATCATTTCAGTTTTTAGCATCAGGCTGCTCCGGGAAAATAGAGTTAAGGATTATTGTGCGCTCACTATAATTTGTTATTAATTTATTTGCAAAAAGTAAATTAATAAAATTATTTATTAATAATGCAAATGGGAATAACACGCATTGGCGATTTAAAAATAATGAGAATGGTTTTAATTTAATATTTCATGTGAAAAAACGGCGAGCCAAATTTAGCGGTAAAAATAGACGCGCCCGGCGGCCGCGGCCGGATTCCTATGACGCGGATAAGTAAGGGGGGCGCCTTACCGCCAGGGGATGGAAGTCAAAAGTGTGAGGCGAAATGCAGTTTCTAAAACAACTTTTCATAAAATTTGAAAGTATGTTCGTAAGGTAGTATTGTTCTTAGCAACGCTAACGAACTATCGCGGGAGTATCCGCACAGCATTCAGGAGAGTAAAGCATGAAAATCGCACTGATGATGGAAAACAGCCAGGCAAACAAAAACGCCATCATCCTCAATGAATTAAAAGCCGTTGCTGACGAGAAAGGTTTCCCGGTTTACAACGTCGGGATGAGCGATGAAAACGACCATCACCTGACCTATATCCATCTGGGTATCATGGCCAGCATCTTGCTGAATTCGAAAGCGGTCGACTTTGTCGTGACCGGCTGCGGCACGGGCCAGGGCGCGCTGATGTCGCTGAATATTCACCCGGGCGTGGTTTGCGGCTACTGCATCGATCCTGCGGATGCTTTCCTGTTTGCGCAGATCAACAACGGTAACGCGCTTTCTCTGCCGTTTGCGAAAGGGTTTGGCTGGGGCGCAGAGCTGAACGTCCGCTTTATCTTTGAAAAAGCCTTCACCGGCCGTAATGGCGAAGGCTATCCGCCGGAGCGTAAAGAGCCTCAGGTGCGTAACGCCGGGATCCTGAACACGGTCAAAGCTGCGGTTGTTAAGGAGAACTACCTGGATACGCTGCGCGCCATCGATCCGGAGCTGGTAAAAACTGCCGTTTCTGGCCCTCGTTTCCAGCAGTGTTTCTTTGAGAACTGCCAGGATAAAGAGATCGAAGCGTTCGTTCGCCAGATCGTCGGTTAATATCCGGTCAGTATGAAATTTGCCAGGCCAGCGCTGCTGGCCTTTTCTTTCGTTATTTCTTTTTGTTCGACACGCTGCTACCCGCCTCTCTGTTCAGATGCAGGCTATCAATCATTCCTACCAGGCAAATCAGCGCAATAAAAATAAACGACAGGCGGAAGCTGATGCCCGGCAGATGAGAAAGCATAAACCAGTCGCTCAACGCTTCCCCAAGACGAATACCAATCGCGCCGAGCGTGATCCCAAGCCCAACGGCCAGCTGTGAAGCGGTGCTGAACAGGGTATTGGCATAGCTCATTTGCGTGGCAGGTACATCGGCAAACGCGAGCGTGCTGATGCCGGTAAACTGGATAGAACGGAAGACCCCGCCGAGATAGAGAATCACAACGATCAGCCAAACCGGCGTTTGCGGGGTTAAAAAGGCGCAGGCCAGCAGCGACAAAACGTTTAATGCGCCGTTAATCAGCAACAGTCGGCGAAAGCCCAACCAGCGGATCAGCGGCGTTGTGAGGGGCTTGATGGTTAAGTTGCCGACAAACACGGCCAGCACCAGCAGCCCCGAGTGGAAAGGGTCCATACCAAATCCGACCTGGAACAGCAGCGGCAGCAGAAACGGCACGGCGCTAATGGAAGCGCGGAACAGGGAACCGCCGTACATGGTGACCCTGAAGGTGGGGATCTGTAGGGCATCAAGGCGCACCATTGGCCACGTGGTTCGACGGAAATGCCGCAGCGAGAAGAGCATGCAGCCAAGGCCTAACGCCAGCAGCGCCAGGGTCTGCCAGCCCAGAGGCTGGCGCTCGCCGAGAAGCTCCATGGCGGCAACCAGGCTAACCATCGCCACCGAGGTGGCAAGAAAGCCCGACAGATCGAAAGGGCGTCGCTCATCTTCGCGAATATTGGGAATGATGCGCAACGACAGGGCGATAGCGATAAGCCCGAGCGGAACGTTAATAAAGAATATCCAGTGCCAGCTGGCGTAGCGGGTAATAAATCCGCCCAGCGGCGGGCCAATAATTGGCGCGACCAGCGCCGGCCAGGTCAGGGTAGCAATCGCCTTAATCAGCTGATGCTTCGGTGTGGTACGCAGCACCGCCAGCCGGCCAACGGGTACCATCAGCGCGCCGCCTACCCCTTGAAGAATGCGCATCGCGACGAACACATCAACATCGGTCGACAGCCCGCAAAACACCGAAGCCAGGGTAAATATCGCCAGCGCCAGAGTAAAGATTTTCCGCGCGCCGAAACGATCGGCGATCCAGCCGCTGGCCGGTATCAGGACCGCAAGGGTAATAAGATAGGCGCTAATCCCGATATTGAGGTCGACCGCTGTCACGCCAAAATCTTTCGCCATGTCGGGCAGGGCGGTGGCAATCACCGTGCCGTCAAGAAACTCCATAAAAAACGCGCCAGCCACCAGCAGCGCAGGTGCTGAAAAAGAACGTTCATCCCTGGAAGAGGTGTTTGTACTCATTATTGTGTCGCTGCCATAGCAAAGAGAGCGCAGACTTGTCCGGAGCGTTCAGTGCTTAACTCTCCGATTTCGCTCAGTGTTGTTTAATAATTAAATTATTTTTGTAAAAAATGGGTGATTTATCGCACGTTCTGATTGATTTTTGTGATGTGAGTCATATTATAGCCGTAAAGACATTAACACCTGCATAACAAAAAATGGAGTCAACCATGAAGCTGCGCAAAATCCTGAAAAGCATGTTTGAAAACTACTGTAAAACCTTCAAAGACGTACCGCCTGGCGGTATGTTCTGATAAAAAACCTGCTGCGGCAGGTTTTTTTATATTTCACGATTTAGGTTACTATTACGCTCCTGAAAAAAGGAGTGAAAAATGTCTCAACATCTTACCGAACACGACGAGCTGGTCTCTGACGTGGTTGCCTGCCAGTTAGTCATCAAACAGATCCTCGATGTCATTGATATTATCGCCCCTGTCGAGGTGCGCGAAAAAATGACCACCCAACTGAAAGCGATCGATTTTGCCAGCCACCCGGCGTCGGCTGACCCGGTGACCCTGCGGGCGGTACAAAAGGCCATCGCGCTGATTGAACTGAAATTCACCCCGCAGGAAGAAGCGCACTAGCTGCGTCAGCCCCGTCATCATTGTGATAGCGGGGCGTTATAACGGTTTAGTGGGATACTGCGGTTTGAATGGCGCCTTCCTGCGTGTCTTTAAACAGCTTGCTGTTGCCCCAGCACTCTTCGTAGCGATGGCCGACTAAATCTTCCACGATAAGGCGAACGTCCGGCGCGATATCGCCAATCTTACCACCTGCCTTAATGCGCGCGACTTCCTGCAATACCACCAGGTGCGCCTTGCGATCGAGTTTCATCTGCTTACTGAACACAATGGCTGCCAGCGCCAGCAGAATCACGCCCGCGCAGAACACCACCGCAATCGCAGTGACCGCGCTTTCAGGCTGCGTATGCGCCTTCGACTGGAATCCGTAGAAGCTGAGGATCGCCCCCATGGAAAAGACGATGATAGAGCGCAAAATTTTACCGGAGAAGGTCATGGCTCCCGCATAGATCCCTTCGCGGCGACGGCCGGTATAGATTTCATCGACATCCGCCAAAAAGGTGTAAACGGTCCAGGGAATATAGTATACGCCGCCGGTGCCCAGGCCGAAGAGTACGGTAATACCAAACATCAGGATGGTGGCCAGATGTGCCGGCAGATGGAAGAACCACAGCGAGGTGTAGAGCAGAACGGCAAAAATAACCACGCTCAGCGCCAGAATATACGGTTTACTGAAACCTTTCTTCACGCAAAGGCCAATAAACAGGGCGGTTGATACCAGCTGCAGGATGGAGTTCAGACTGTTGAGCCCGGCCACCATCGCCGGATCGTGCTGCAGCACGAAGATAACGAAGTAAGTGAAGATCGAGGCAAAAAGCCACTCGGCACCGAAGCCGCAGAGATACATGCCCAGGTGTTTGCGGAATACGCGCAGGTAAAATGTTGAGCGCATATCTTTCGCCAGCATGAGCAGAGTATTGAACAGCCCCTTTTTCTCTCCCTTGCTTATCTCCTCTTCGCGGGGACGCTCCCAGCTGCAGCACCACAGGCAGGAGATGGCCACGATAAGAATAACGCCGTAGGTCAGCCCGGTGAGAAAAAACGGGGTGGCGGATTCTTTACCATACAGGAGGATGAATTGTCCGGGGATAAATGCCGCGAGAAAGTTGGCCAGTTTGCCGAAAATCGCTTTGTAACCGGTCAGTTTCGAACGCAGTGAGAAATCGTCAGTCATTTCGGTCGCCAATGTTTCATAGGGGACCATAATCGATGTATATATGATTTCAAAGACGACGTAGGTGCACAGGTAGTACCAGAAACCGAGGCCTTCTACCCACAGCAGCGGGTAGAACATCATCAGCGGAATGCCAATCAATAAAAAGAAGCGGCGACGACCGAAGCGTTTACCCAGCCGCGTTTTGCCAAAGTTATCGGTGAGATAACCCATAAGCGGGTTACTAATCGCGTCAATAATACTGGCGACGGAAAAGATAAAGGAGGCTTCGATCAGCGTCAGCCCGCAGAAGGTTGTATAAAAATAGAGCAGCCATGCGCCGCTTATCGCCAGTGCGCCGCTTCCCAGTAAATTCCCGCCGCCGTAGGCTAACTGATGGCGTAACAAAATCGGTCTTCCCTGCAGCCCCTGCGGGGCTGAAGCCGTATATCTTGCCATTAAAATAAACTCCGTGTTTTAAATTTTTGAAACACTATTTTTATATTATTAACTCGTAGCTTTAAACGTGATCCAGATCACCAATGCCTTGCTAATTCCACCGGCTGAGCGGGAATGAGATCTGGTTAAAACTTTTTAATGCTTTTCAGGAATAAAAAGCGGCGCCGAAGCGCCGAAAAAGATGGTGAGCAGGGGAGGTAGGATAAAGCGAGTGCGGGTGTGAACAGGTGACATATCCCCGGCAGTATGGGGTTAACCTCGCTGGTTGCTGACCAGACCGAGCAGGTGACGATCGGTTTGTTGTTCGCTGGTCCCGACTTTTTGCGCATGGCGTACTTCGTCAAGAATCGTCTCCAGCAGCATGCCATCCTGATTCTGTTGTTCCGCAAGCAGGGTCAGAAAGCGCAGGGTTGGCGCATCGCTTTGTGTCTTCGCCTCCTCAGCCAGGCCGGAGAGTATGCTGCTGCGCTGCTGATAATCTTCGACGGTTTTGCTAAAGAGATCTTCCAGGGACGAACATTCAGTGCTGTAGGTTCCTTCCGCTTTCACAACGGGCCAGGCGCCTGATTTTTTCATAAAATCAAAGACCCGCATCATCTGCGTTATGCTGGCTTGCGCTCGGTTACGGAGAAAAGTGGCGGTACCGTTCAACCGGTGCTGAGTACACCATTCGCTCAAATGTAGATATAAATTTGAGGTATGGAACTCAAGATTCATCTGGTTATTCAGCTTTTGAACCATTCCTGGAACGACCATATAAATATCCTTATTCTCTTTGGAGGGGCTGGCGTCATGTCCTGACGCATCTGTATCAGGGCTGCGTAGAAATTATTGGACACATGAAGATAGCTCTGAATAATAATATTCAGTCTTCCTGCATATGCCTGTCTATTAAATTTCTTATCTCAAGGGATATAGAATAGCGCTATGTCTCAATTGAGAAAACTCTCAATGCCTGATATTTACATTAAGTTACAGCATCGGTAGATATCTTTATATAATGATTTTTTGTCAGGTAAAACGCTAAGGTTTTAGCAGCATATTTAAATTTATCTGGATGATTATATGTATTTTTATCTCGATCGATAATTAATTAATAGTAGAGCTAATTATGTTAATGAAATTGCGTTTTAAAAATAGTGATTAATAGTTCTTTTTTGTGATAGCCTGCGAGTAAGAAAATCAGCGGGGTCGTTTGGTCTCATGTAACAAAGAGCAGATGATGACGTTAATTTAAAAAACGCTGTGTTTGTAAACACATTATTGCTACCAGGCTATCAGAAGGAGACGGAAATGAAAAAAGTTGCGGTGCTGCTGGCGCCGGGTTTTGAGGAAGGCGAAGCGATTGTGGTCATTGATATTCTTCGTCGCTTGCACCTCGATGTTGAACTACTCGCCTGCGCCGAGTCGCGCGCGGTGGTGAGCTACCATAATATCCCCATGGTGGCGGACAGCACGCTAACGGAACGCGCCGGCACGCTATACGACGCGGTGGTTCTGCCTGGCGGTCCGCAGGGAAGCGTGAATCTGGCCGCCAGTCGGGACGTCGTGACGTTTATCTCGGCCCACGATAAAGCGGGAAAGCTGATCTGCCCAATCTGTTCGGCGGCCGCGAGAGTCCTCGGCGGCAACGGTCTGCTGAAGGGGCGTCGCTACGTCTGTTCGGGAGAGTTATGGCAAGACGTCTCCGACGGCGAGTACGTTGACCAGGCGGTGGTGGAAGACGGGAATTTGATCAGTGGTAAAGGGTTAGGGCACGTATTTGATTTTTCGTTCACCGTCGCCGCCCGTTTATTGGGGGACGAGGCGCCTGTTCGCCTTCATGCGGAGCACATTTATTGCCAATGGCGATCTCTCCAGGGATAACTCTGCTGATGATATAGAGAATATTGCTACGGCCTGCGCTAATTGTCTGACAATTAGCGCTTTTTTTATGTCTTTTTTCGCTGTTTATATGTACGCAATTACTGTAATTCCGCGATGTGATTGGGCTCTCGTATGGAGAAATAATTTCCGGTTAATACTATTTAAACAACGGCACTCATGGTTGACATTTTCCTAATGCCTTGTTTTTCGTCCGATAAAAATTTTAAGTCATATTTTTCCCTACATAAAAGCGAATTAAAGCTGGAGTTTACCATGCACAAATTTACTAAAGCGCTGGCGGCGATTGGTCTTGCCGCAGTTATGTCACAATCAGCTATGGCTGAGACGCTTAAGCTGGGTTTTCTGGTGAAACAGCCTGAAGAGCCATGGTTTCAAACAGAGTGGAAATTTGCCGATAAGGCCGGTAAAGATTTAGGTTTCGATGTGATTAAAATCGCGGTTCCCGACGGCGAAAAAACCCTTAACGCGATTGATAGCCTGGCAGCCAGCGGAGCCAAGGGCTTCGTCATTTGCACCCCGGACCCGAAACTCGGGGCGGCTATTGTCGCCAAAGCACGCGGCTATGATATGAAAGTAATTACCGTCGATGACCAGTTCGTCAACGCCAAAGGCAAACCGATGGACAGCGTACCGCTGGTAATGATGGCGGCCAGCGAAATCGGCGCGCGTCAGGGGCAGGAGCTCTATAAAGAGATGCAAAAACGCGGTTGGGATGTAAAAGACACAGCGGTTATGGCTATCACTGCCGATGAGTTGGATACCGCCCGCCGCCGTACCACCGGATCTATTGATGCGCTGAAAGCCGCCGGTTTCCCGGAGCAACAAATCTATCGCGTACCAACCAAATCTAACGACATCCCCGGCGCCTTTGACGCCGGTAACTCCATGCTGGTTCAACATCCTAATGTTAAGCACTGGCTTATCGTCGGCATGAACGACAATACCGTGCTGGGCGGCGTGCGCGCGACCGAAGGCCAGGGCTTTAAAGCCCCTGACGTTATCGGTATCGGTATTAACGGCGTTGATGCGGTGAACGAGCTTTCTAAAGCACAGGCCACCGGTTTCTACGGCTCTCTGCTACCAAGCCCGGATATTCACGGCTATAAAACCAGCGAGATGCTTTACAACTGGGTAACGAAAGACGTTGAACCGCCGAAATTCACCGCGGTAACCGACGTGGTGCTGATTACCCGCGACAACTTTAAAGAAGAGCTGGCGAAAAAAGGGCTGTAAGGCCGGTTGACCGGGCCTCTCGCAGTGCGCGAGGGGCTCCGTACAGAAAAGCGGAGTCGTTATGCAACAGTCTACCCCTTATCTCTCATTTCACGGCATTACCATGACCTTCCCGGGCGTTAAAGCGCTGTCCGACATTAGCTTTGGCTGCTATGCCGGACAGGTTCACGCCCTGATGGGAGAAAACGGCGCCGGGAAATCCACGCTGCTGAAAATTCTCAGCGGCAACTATATACCGACGGCCGGCAGCCTGCAGATCCGCGGTCAGCAGATGACGTTCAATCACACCACCGAGGCGCTGAACGCCGGGGTGGCGATTATCTATCAGGAGCTGCATCTGATTCCGGAAATGACCGTGGCGGAAAATATCTACCTCGGCCAGTTGCCGCATAAAGGCGGGATTGTGAATCGGTCGCTGCTGAATTATGAAGCAGGCCTGCAGCTTAAACATCTGGGGCTCGATATCGACCCGGAAACGCCGCTCAAATATCTCTCTATTGGCCAGTGGCAAATGGTGGAGATCGCCAAAGCGCTGGCGCGTAACGCCAAAATTATCGCCTTTGATGAGCCGACCAGCTCCCTTTCGGCGCGAGAAATTGAAAACCTGTTTCGGGTGATCCGCGAGCTGCGCCAGGAAGGACGGGTCATTATTTACGTTTCCCACCGCATGGAGGAGATCTTTGCGTTAAGCGACGCCATTACGGTATTCAAAGATGGCCGCTACGTACGCACCTTTGACAATATGCAGGAGGTTAACCACGACGCGCTGGTCCAGGCGATGGTGGGGCGCGAACTGGGCGATATCTACGGCTGGCAGCCGCGTGAATATGGCAAAGAGCGTTTGCGTCTTGAGCAGGTGAAGGCGCCCGGCGTGCGCCAGCCCGTCAGTCTGTCGGTGCGGAGCGGAGAAATCGTCGGTCTGTTTGGGCTGGTCGGCGCCGGGCGCAGCGAGCTGATGAAAGGCTTATTCGGCGGTAACAGAATAACCGGCGGTCAGGTTTATATCGACGGCGAGGCCATTGATATTCGTAAGCCGGCCCAGGCGATTCAGGCCGGGATGATGCTCTGCCCGGAAGACCGTAAAGCGGAGGGCATTATTCCGGTCCATTCGGTGCGCGACAACATCAATATCAGCGCTCGCCGCAAGCATATTCTCGCCGGCTGCGTTATCAACAACGCCTGGGAAGCGCAGAACGCCGACCAGCACATTAAATCGCTGAATATCAAAACGCCCGGCGCAGAACAGCTGATTATGAACCTCTCCGGCGGCAATCAGCAGAAGGCGATCCTTGGCCGCTGGCTGTCGGAAGAGATGAAAGTCATCCTGCTTGATGAGCCAACGCGCGGTATTGACGTAGGCGCTAAGCATGAAATCTACAACGTTATCTATGCATTAGCGGCATCTGGCGTCGCGGTGGTTTTTGCCTCCAGCGATTTACCGGAAGTTCTCGGCGTTGCCGATCGCATCGTGGTTATGCGCGAGGGTGAGATTGCCGGAGAACTGCTGCATGAACATGCGAATGAACAGCAGGCATTGAGCCTTGCGATGCCAAAAGTGAGCCAGGCGGTCGCCTGAGTAAGGAGTCTATGATGTCATCAGTTACTACTTCAGGTACTACCCGGTCAGCTTTTAGCTTCTCCCGCGTCTGGGATCAGTTCGGCATGCTGGTTGTTTTTGCGGTGCTGTTTATTGGCTGCGTGATTTTTGTGCCTAATTTTGCCTCATTTATCAATATGAAAGGCCTGGGGCTGGCTATTTCTATGTCCGGAATGGTGGCCTGCGGGATGCTGTTTTGCCTGGCATCCGGCGATTTTGACCTGTCGGTGGCCTCGGTTATCGCCTGCGCCGGGGTGACCACGGCGGTGGTGATTAACATGACAGAGAGCATGTGGATTGGCATCGGCGCCGGTCTACTGCTCGGGGCGCTAAGCGGTCTGGTAAACGGTTTTGTGATTGCACGCCTGAAGATTAACGCCCTGATCACCACCCTGGCGACCATGCAGATCTTTCGCGGTCTGGCTTATATTATCTCTGACGGTAAGGCGGTAGGGATTGAAGACGAGCGCTTCTTTACCCTCGGATATGCCAACTGGTTTGGTCTGCCTGCGCCTATCTGGCTGACCGTAGCCTGCCTGATTGTCTTCGGCCTGTTGCTTAATAAAACCACCTTTGGCCGGAATACCCTGGCGATTGGCGGCAACGAAGAAGCTGCGCGTCTGGCGGGCGTGCCGGTGGTGCGGACCAAGATCATTATTTTCGTCCTTTCCGGCCTGGTTTCTGCCGCGGCAGGCATTATCCTTGCTTCCCGTATGACCAGTGGTCAGCCGATGACCTCGATTGGCTATGAGCTGATTGTTATCTCGGCCTGCGTGCTGGGGGGCGTATCGCTGAAGGGCGGGATAGGTAAGATCTCCTACGTGGTGGCCGGGATCCTGATCCTGGGGACGGTGGAGAACGCGATGAACCTGCTGAACATTTCGCCGTTCTCGCAGTACGTCGTTCGCGGCGTGATTTTGCTGGCGGCGGTTATCTTTGACCGCTACAAACAGAAAGCGAAGCGCGTCGTTTAATCCGGCCAACTTTTCAGTTTAATCCTAATCCATTGCCAGCGCTCGTTCCGCTGGCAATGACTATCAAAAATGGCGAGGCTGGTCACACTGTCTATACTTACATGGCTACAATAAATTAACACCCAGCATGTTGCTGGCCATGATAAGGAGGAAACAGGGTGGCTGACCAGATTTATGTACCGCCTGCGTTAACCGGAAACTACGCTTTTTTCTTTGACCTCGACGGTACCCTTGCCGGTATCAAACCCCATCCCGATCAGGTGGTTATTCCTGCCGATGTTCTGCAGACGCTGCGCCAGCTCGTGCAGCAGCATAGCGGCGCGGTGGCATTGATTTCAGGGCGCTCAATGGTTGAGCTGGATGAGCTTACCCGTCCTTACCGGCTGCCGCTTGCCGGTGTACACGGGGCTGAACGCCGTGACATCAATGGTAAAACGCATATTGTCTCTTTACCTGATTCCCTCCTGAAGGCGCTGTCGGCGGAGCTGACCGCGGCGCTGGATGCGTTGCCGGGATGCGAACTGGAAAGTAAGGGGATGGCTTTTGCGCTGCACTACCGTCAGGCGCCTGAGCATCAGCACGCGGTGCTGGCGCTGGCGCAAGCTGTCGTGCAGCGCCATCCCATTCTGGCTTTACAGCCGGGTAAATGCGTGGTGGAGATCAAACCGCGCGGAGTGAATAAGGGTGAAGCGATAGCCGCTTTTATGCAGGAAGCTCCATTCAGAGGGCGCAAGCCGGTATTTGTCGGTGATGATTTAACCGATGAAGCGGGTTTTAGCGTTGTCAATCAACTGAGTGGCGTATCGGTCAAAGTGGGCGGCGGCGAGACTCAGGCGCACTGGCGCCTGCCGGATGTCGCCGCTGTTCATCTTTGGATTAGTAACATCGCGAATCATGGGCAACAACCAGATGCGCTAACCGACAGGAGAGATGGCTATGAGTCGCTTAGTCGTAGTATCTAATCGTATTGCCCCGCCGGACGATAAAAAGGCCAGCGCCGGTGGCCTTGCCGTGGGGATTATGGGGGCATTAAAAGCAGCCGGAGGATTGTGGTTCGGCTGGAGTGGTGAAATCGGTGATGACCAGCAGCCGCTAAAGAAAGTGACTCAGGGAAATATAACCTGGGCCTCTTTCAACCTTAGCGAGCAGGATCACGACGAATATTACAACCGCTTTTCCAACGCCGTGCTGTGGCCCGCATTCCATTATCGTCTTGACCTGGTCGATTTTCAGCGTGAAGCCTGGGAGGGCTATCAGCGGGTCAACGCGAAGCTGGCCGATAGGCTACTGCCGCTGATCGAACCTGACGATATTGTCTGGATCCACGATTACCACCTGCTGCCGTTGGCCAGCGAACTGCGCCAGCGCGGCGTCAATAACCGCATCGGCTTCTTTTTACATATTCCTTTCCCGACGCCGGAAGTCTTTAACGCGCTGCCGCCGCATGCGGAGCTGCTTGAACAGCTTTGCGATTACGATTTACTGGGCTTCCAGACCGAGAGCGACCGATTGGCGTTTCTTGACTGCGTATCGATGCAGACCCGCCTGACGACGCGCGGCGGAAAAAAACATGTGGCCTGGGGCAAACCTTTCCAGACCGAAGTCTACCCAATCGG
The DNA here is from genome assembly GCF_003812845.1 of Klebsiella sp. FDAARGOS_511. NCBI lineage: Bacteria > Pseudomonadati > Pseudomonadota > Gammaproteobacteria > Enterobacterales > Enterobacteriaceae > Klebsiella > Klebsiella sp. FDAARGOS_511. The sequence continues at coordinate 5,244,535 of NZ_CP033824.1, forward strand.
TATCGATCCGGAAGAGATAGCGCGCAGCGCAAAAGGGCCGCTGCCGCCCAAGCTGGCGCAGCTGAAAAGCGAACTGAAAAGCGTGCAGAATATCTTTTCCGTCGAGCGACTGGATTATTCGAAGGGGCTGCCGGAGCGTTTTCTCGCCTACGAGGCGCTGCTTGAAAACTATCCCCATCATCACGGTAAGATTCGTTATACCCAGATTGCGCCGACGTCGCGCGGCGATGTTCAGGCCTATCAGGATATTCGTCACCAGCTCGAAACCGCAGCCGGACGCATTAACGGCCGGTATGGTCAGCTGGGCTGGACCCCGCTCTACTACCTGAACCAGCACTTTGAACGCAAGCTGCTGATGAAAATCTTCCGCTACTCGGACGTCGGGCTGGTTACGCCGCTGCGCGATGGGATGAATCTGGTGGCGAAAGAGTATGTTGCCGCGCAGGACCCGCAAAATCCGGGCGTGCTGGTGCTGTCGCAGTTTGCCGGCGCGGCGAACGAGCTCCCGACTGCCTTAATCGTCAATCCTTACGATCGCGACGAGGTCGCCGCAGCGCTGGACCAGGCGCTAACGATGCCGCTGGCCGAGCGTATAGCCCGTCATTCGGCCATGCTGGCGGTGATTAAGGATAACGATATCCATCGCTGGCAGGAGCGGTTTATTGCCGATCTAAAGGAGATTGAGCCGGGCAGTGAGGAGAGCCACTTAGCGCGTAAGGTCGCGACCTTCCCCAAACTCGCCTGATGCAATGATGGTTAGCGCTTCCTCGGCGCTAACCTTTTTCCAGACACACCAGCAGCACGTCAACGCCGCTGCTGCCAACGATATCTTTCGCCGAACAGGTCGCGCGAGAAAACAGGCTCTGGTTGTGGTTACCGCAAATCACCAGGTCAACGCGATGCTGCCGACAAAAATCCTTCACGTGATGAGCAATCCCGCCGCTGGCGATGGTCATTTTTTCGATAGGGTAGTCGGCGTGACGGGCGAGCTCGGCCAGAAAGCCGCGCGTCTCTTCCTGCATGACTTCGCGTAAATTTTCCATCATCGGCGCCGCAAACTGATTGTACAACTCCGGATCGGTTGCCAGCGTGATCAGGCTGACTTTCGCATTAACCGGACGGGCGATAGAGACGGCTTTCTGAATGAGAACCCGGCTTTCCGGGGTTGGCGCCACGGCGACCAGTAGATGTGAGTAGGGCATCAAGCCTCCTTGAGATACGCGAAATAACCCTTTTCTATTGTCTTTACTCCGATTCCTTAGCTTTCGCAAGGTTTATCCGCGGCGAAAAATAACGCGCAGGTTTTGCCCGTTGCAGGGCCTTTTTGATTGTCACTTCGCAACTTTTGGTCCGATCTTTTGTATTAAAAGAAACGCTGTTTTATAAATCAGTGAGGCGCGTTCATCGACTCTTTGTGTTTTTGCCAGTGAACGCTTTTGGCTGGCAAAAATGAAAAGGTAACGCCGTTCCCATGTTCTTAATGTAGCCATGTATCAACCCTCTTTTGGCTGAATGGGCCAAAAAGCGGTTCGGAGTTCTCTAAAAAAAGACACAGGATTTACGGCGATGAAAACACGTAAAATCGGTTTGGTTAACTACCTTGCCTATGGATCGGGCGATTTCCTTGGTGCGGGAACGACCGCACTCACAGCAGCATGGCTGCTCTACTTCTACACCACTTTTTGCGGTCTTTCCCCTATCGAAGCGACGCTTATTTTTGCCACCGCCAGGGTTCTGGATGCGGTAATCAGTCCGCTGATGGGCTTCCTGACGGATAACTTTGGCTCGACCTGGCTGGGGAAACGTTTTGGCAGACGCAAGTTCTTCATCCTGCTCGGTATCCCCTGCGTATTTAGCTACTCCATCATGTGGGTAGGGGATATGGGGTTTTGGTACTACCTGCTGACCTATCTGCTGTTTGATATTGTCTACACCATGATTCTGGTGCCGTATGAAACGCTGGTGCCGGAAATGACCGATGATTTTAAACAGAAAACAAAATTCTCCGGCGCGCGTATTTCAATGGCGCAGATGTCGGCGATTCTGGCTTCGTTCCTGCCGGGCGTGCTGCTGACTATCTTCGGTAAGGATAACGCGGTTTCTTTCTTTTACGCGAGCCTGGTGTTCTCGGTGCTGTGCGCGATGATGCTGACCTTCGTCTGGTTCTTTACCTGGGAACGCCCGCGTGAAGAGTGGACGGAGGCCGCGCTGCGCGCCGAAGAAGAGAAACAGAACCTGAGCCTGTCTCAGAGTCTTAACCGCCTGTTTATTGAGTTAAGTTCGACCCTGCGGATTAAAATATTCCGTCAGCATCTGGGTATGTATCTGGGCGGCTATATCGCCCAGGACGTGTTCAATGCGGTCTTTACCTACTACGTGGTATTTGTTCTGATGCAGGAAGCGTCGATGGCCTCCAACCTGCTCGGTACCATGGCAATCTTCCAGTTTATCGCGGTTATCGCCATGATCCCGCTGTGCATTCGCTTCGGGCCGGCGCCATCGTACCGCATGGTGGTGGTGCTGTTCGGCCTGAGTTCGCTCTCCTACGCGGTGTTGTACTACGCTGGCCTCAGCGATGTCTATTCGCTGCTGCTGCTGATATCCGCGGTGGCGGGCCTGGGGCGCGGCGGCATCAACTATGTTCCGTGGAACACCTACACCTATATTGCCGACGTGGACGAAGTGATCACCGGCCAGCGCCGCGAAGGCATCTTCGCCGGGATTATGACCCTGACGCGTAAGGCATCCCAGGCCGGCGCGGTGATGCTGGTGGGGATCATCATGCAGATGTCGGGCTTTGTCTCCGGGCAGAAAACGCAGCCCTATGAAGTGAGCCATACCATTCTGCTGATCCTCAGCGTCGGTACCTTACTGGTGCTGGCCTGCGGTTTCCTCGTGTCCCTGCGCTTTAAGCTCAATCTGCAAACCCACAGCGTCCTGCGTGCGGAAACGCTGAAAATGCGTGAATCAGGCCGCGCTCAGCCGGAACTGGCCAGCGCCGAGGATCGTGAAGTGGTGGAGATGCTGGCCGGGATGCCGTACGACGCCCTGTGGGGAAACAACAATATTGGTTATCTGAATCGGAATAAACCCGCCGCGCCAGCGCTGAAGCAGCGTTCAGCCATGAATTCGACATAGAACAGAGGTTAAGGATATGAAAGTTTGGCCTGTCAAACATAGCCCACTACTGCGCCAGCCGGAGCGTTTTATCGCCCGCAATGAACTGCAGGCGCTGATTCAGAAGGTGACGCACAATCTGGTCAACATTAAGGACGAAAGCGGGCAATTTTTACTGCGGCTGGACGACGGACGCGTTATCGACACCAAAGGATGGAACGGCTGGGAGTGGACTCACGGCGTCGGCCTGTACGGTATTTATCAGTATTATCAGCAGACCGGCGATACGGCAATGCGCGACATTATCGATAGCTGGTTTACCGACCGCTTTGCCGAGGGCGCGACCACCAAAAACGTCAACACCATGGCGCCGTTTCTCACCCTGGCATACCGCTACGAAGAGACGGGCAACTCCGCGTATCTGCCCTGGCTCGATAGCTGGGCGGAGTGGGCAATGAACGAAATGCCGCGCACTGAATCTGGCGGCATGCAGCACATCACCCTGGCGGAAGAGAATCATCAGCAGATGTGGGACGACACGTTGATGATGACGGTTCTGCCGCTGGCGAAAATCGGCAAGCTGCTTAATCGTCCGGAATACGTAGAGGAGGCGGTGTATCAGTTTCTGCTGCACGTGCAGAATCTGCTGGACCGCGAGACCGGCCTGTGGTTCCACGGCTGGAGCTACGAGGGGCGGCATAATTTCGCCCACGCTCGCTGGGCGCGTGGGAATAGCTGGCTGACTATCGTGATTCCGGATTTTCTGGAACTGGTGGATTTACCCGAGAGCAGCGCGGTACGTCGTTATCTGGTGCAGGTGCTGAATGCGCAGATTGCGGCGCTGGCCGGCTGTCAGGACGATAGCGGCCTGTGGCATACGCTGCTTGACGATCCCGGCTCCTATCTTGAAGCGTCGGCGACCGCCGGTTTTGCTTATGGGATCCTCAAAGCTGTGCGCAAGCGCTACGTGAGCCAGGCGTATGCGGAGGTTGCGGAAAAAGCGATTCGTGGCATCGTGCAGAATATCTCACCGCAAGGGGAGCTGCTGCAAACGTCGTTCGGTACCGGAATGGGTTCGAATCTTGATTTTTATCGCGACATTCCGCTGACGTCGATGCCGTATGGTCAGGCGATGGCGATCCTGTGCCTGACGGAGTATCTGCGGAAGTATTTCTGAGAAGGGGGAATTCCCCGGTGGCGCTTACGCTTACCGGGGCTACAATGATGTTGCAGGTCTGATGAGCGTGGCGCCATCAGGCGTTATAAAACAAACCCGGCTTTCGCCGGGTTTGTTTTTACATCCGTTCTACGGTTTCGATACCCAGGGTATCCAGACCCAGCTTCAGCGTTTTTGCGGTCAACAGTGCCAGCTTCAGGCGGCTGTTGCGCGTCTCTTCGCTTTCGGCGCTCAGGATCGGGCAGTGCTCGTAGAATCCGGAGAACAGGCCAGCCAGATCGTACAGATAAGAGCACATGACGTGCGGCGTGCCTTCACGGGCGACGACGGTCAGGGTTTCTTCAAACTGCAGCAGACGGGCTGCCAGCTGGGCTTCACGGTCTTCGGTGATGACCACCGGCGCCGCCGCCAGCGCGCTTTCATCGGTATCCGCTTTGCGGAACACGGAGAGCACGCGGGTATAGGCATACTGCATATAAGGCGCGGTATTGCCCTCAAAGGCCAGCATGTTGTCCCAGTCAAAGATGTAGTCGGTGGTGCGGTTTTTAGACAAATCGGCGTATTTCACCGCGCCAATTCCGACCGCGTTCGCCAGTTTCTCCAGCTCGTCGGCGGGCATATCCGGGTTTTTCTCCGCCACCAGACGACGGGCGCGTTCCAGCGCTTCGTCCAGCAGGTCGGCGAGCTTCACGGTGCCGCCGGCGCGGGTTTTAAATGGTTTGCCGTCCTTGCCGAGCATCATGCCGAACATGTGGTGCTCCAGCGGGACGGAATCCGGTACGTAGCCGGCTTTACGCACAATGGTCCACGCTTGCATCAGGTGCTGATGCTGGCGAGAGTCGATGTAGTAAAGGACGCGGTCTGCATGCAGGTTTTCGTAACGGTATTTTGCGCAGGCGATATCGGTAGTGGTGTAGAGATAGCCGCCATCCTTCTTCTGGATAATCACGCCCATCGGTTCGCCTTCCTTGTTTTTATACTCATCAAGGAACACCACGGTCGCGCCTTCGCTTTCTACCGCCAGACCTTTGGCTTTCAGATCGGCAACGATACCCGGCAGCATCGGGTTATAGAGGCTTTCACCCATTACGTCGTCGCGGGTCAGGGTGACGTTGAGGCGGTTATAGGTAAGCTGGTTTTGCGACATGGTAATGTCGACCAGCTTGCGCCACATTTCGCGGAAGTACTCGTCGCCGCCCTGCAGCTTAACGACGTAGCTGCGCGCGCGCTCGGCGAAGGCTTCATCTTCGTCGTAGTGTTTTTTCGCTTCGCGATAGAAACCTTCGAGGTCGGCCAGCGCCATCTCGCCGGCGTTTTCCTGCTGCTGCTTTTCCAGGTACGCGATCAGCATGCCGAACTGGGTGCCCCAGTCACCCACGTGGTTCGCGCGGATCACTTTATGCCCGAGAAACTCCAGCGTACGCACCGCGGCATCGCCAATAATGGTGGAGCGCAGGTGGCCTACGTGCATCTCTTTCGCCACGTTCGGCGCGGAGTAATCAACCACCACCGTCTGCGCCTGCGGCTGAGCCACGCCCAGACGTTCGGATTTCAGCGCGCTGCTGACGTTTTCCGCGAGGAAAGCCGGGTCGAGGAAAATATTAATAAAGCCGGGACCGGCGATTTCGACCTTACTGGCAATGCCGTTCAGGTCGAGATGAGTCAGGACCTGCTCTGCAAGTTGTCGCGGCGCCATGCCCAGTTTTTTGGCTACGGCCATCACGCCGTTGGCCTGATAGTCGCCGAACTGGACTTTTGCTGACTGGCGGACCTGAGGTTCGCAATCGGCAGACGCGCCTGCCGCGATCAGGGCCTGACTGACTTTTTCTGAGAGAAGAGCCTGAATATTCACCGAAATACCTTACGTTTAACACGCCGTCACCCAGAAGGGGCGGCGCAGGAATGTGGACAAATTAGGGCGGGAGTATACTGCATTTGCGCCCACGCGTCAGCACCGCGCAGAGGTTGCTAAGCCTCGCGCTCAACGAATAACCGTTCACTGGGGGCTGCCGACGATTGTCGGTTGGTAGGGCGCGGGAAACGCGATAAATTAACTCTTTTTAGCGAGTACCGAGGCTTACGATGGCGAACTGGCAGCAGATTGATGAACTGAACGATATTTCCGCGGACCTGCCGCGCTTTACCGAGGCGCTAAACGTGCTTGCTCACCGACTCGGTCTTGATATTACGCCCCATGACGCCGACCATATTTCCCTACGCTGTCACCAGAACGCCACGGCGGAGCGCTGGCGTCGCGGCTTTGAACAATGCGGTACTCTGCTGTCGGAAAATGTCATTAACGGTCGACCCATCTGCCTGTTCAGGCTGGATGAGCCGGTGGTCGTGGCGCATTGGCGTTTTCACATTGTTGAGCTACCGTGGCCGGGCGAAAAGCGCTATCCGCATGAGGGCTGGGAACATATTGAAATCGTACTGCCGGGCGAGCCTGAAACGCTCAATACCCGCGCGCTGGCGCTGCTGTCCGATGACGGGCTGAGCCAACCGGGCATTTTTGTGAAGACCAGCGCGCCGAAAGGCGAGCGTGAGCGTTTACCGAATCCGACCCTGGCGGTAACCGATGGCAAAGTGACGATTAAATTTCACCCGTGGTCGATTGAGCAAATTGTCGCCAGCGAACACGCTGAACGATGACAGTGTGACGTTACGCGGCGTCTGGCGGGAGAAATCGTGCCATTCTGGCGTGCCTGCTCAATCTACGGAGAGAAGAATGACCTTACTGGAAGTTTGCTGTTACAGCATGGAGTGCGCGCTGGAGGCCCAGCGCCGCGGCGCCGACCGCATCGAACTATGCGCCGCGCCGCAGGAGGGAGGGCTGACGCCTTCGCTGGGCGTACTGAAATCGGTACGTGGAGCGGTGACCATTCCCGTCCATCCGATTATTCGCCCGCGCGGCGGTGATTTTTGCTATACCGCGGGCGAGTTTGCCGCGATGCTGGATGATGTCGCCGCGGTGAAAGATCTCGGTTTTCCCGGCCTGGTAATCGGTATTCTGGACGCCGATGGGCGGGTGGATGGCGGGCGAATGAAAAAAATAATAGCGGCGGCGGGAACCTTGGCCGTCACCTTTCATCGGGCCTTTGATATGTGCGCCAACCCGCGCCAGGCCAGCGCTGAGCTGGCTGAACTCGGCGTTCAGCGTATCCTGACTTCGGGCCAGCAGGCGTCTGCCGAAAAAGGAATTTCATTAATCAGGGAACTTATTTCCCAAAGCGATACTCCTATTATTATGGCCGGTGCAGGAGTGCGCGCCGCCAACCTGCCGCTGTTTTTACAGGCGGGGGTAAAAGAGGTGCATACCTCGGCAGGCCAATGGTTACCGTCTCCGATGCGCTTTCGCAATCCCGGATTGTCGATGTCTACGGATGCAGAAGCAGATGAATACTTACGCTACGCCGTCAATGGCGAAGCGGTAGCGGAAATGAAGAAGATTATTTCCGCACAGAGAGATTAAAACCCTAAATAATTCGAGTTGCGAGAAGGCGGCGATGCAGGGAATCCCCTGGAGCTTACTCAAGTAGTGACTGGAGGGAGCGAGGAAAGCCAACGTACATGCAACTTGAAGTATGACGGGGATAAACCGTTTTTTGCTGCACATCATGTCGCCCAATATGATGATTGCCCGTACCAGGCCCCTGCCCATTAAACAGGGGCCTTTTTTTATCCAGAATTCGCTCTAGCCGCGGGCTTTTTTCGCCGCTAACGACTGCTGCGTTTCCGGTTTACTGGCAATAATCACCGCGCGTAGCGGGGCAGGATAGCCTTCGAGAGTTTTGCTGCTATCGTGCGGATCGAGGAAATCGGCCAGCGACTCGGTGGTCATCCACTCGGTGCGGCGCTGCTCGTCGGTCGAAGTGACGCACGCATCGACAATACGCACATCGACAAAGCCGCACTTCTCCAGCCACTGCTTCAGCGCGGCGGCGGACGGGATAAAGTAGACGTTGCGCATTTGGGCATAGCGGTCGCCCGGCACCAGCACGGTATTTTCGTCGCCTTCAACGACCAGCGTCTCCAGCACCAGCTCGCCGCCGGGAACCAGCTGATCTTTGAGCTGCCACAGGTGATCGAGCGGAGAGCGGCGATGATACAGTACGCCCATCGAAAAGACGGTATCAAAGGCGTTGAGCGCGGGAAGCTGCTCAATACCCAGCGGCAGCAGATGCGCGCGCTGATCGTTGCCCAACAGTTTTCGCACCGCTTCAAACTGGCACAGAAACAGCTGGGTAGGGTCGATGCCCACCGCCAGATGAGCGCCGGCGCCAATCATGCGCCACATGTGGTATCCGCTGCCGCAGCCGACATCAAGGATGGTACGCCCGGTCAGGTCGGAAAGGTGCGGCAGTACGCGCTCCCACTTCCAGTCGGAACGCCATTCGGTATCGATATTCACGCCGTAAAGGGAGAAGGGCCCTTTACGCCACGGCATCAGATTCTTCAGCAGGTTTTCAATCCGCAGGCGCTGGCCGTCACCGAGCGGCGTTTCGCTCTCGGCGGTGACGCTATGCAGCAGATCCAGACGGTAGGGCGCAAACTCGGGCAGAAACTCGACGGCCCGTTCCCATTCCCGGTATTTGCCGTGCAGCGCGTCGCGCTGCCATGCCGCCACCTGGGCTGGCAGCGTCTCCAGCCAGTGCGAAAGCGGGCTTTTGGCAATCAATTGATAAAAGTTGCTGAAATCAATCATGCCGGGTCCCCGGATTTTACGGCGATTAACGATCCGAAGTTAAAGCACTGGAACCACAGCTCGGCATGTTCGAAACCGGCCTTACGCAGGCGCGCTTTATGGGTTTCCACGGAATCGGTGAGCATTACGTTTTCCAGCATGCTGCGCTTTTGGCTGATTTCCAGCTCGCTGTAGCCGTTAGCGCGTTTGAAGTCGTGATGCATGTTGAACAGGAGTTCGCCGACGTTGTCATCTTCGAAACTGAATTTTTCCGACAGCACCAGCGCGCCGCCCGGGTTCAGCCCCTGATAGACCTTGTCCAGAATGGCCTGACGTTCGCCGGGTTCGAGAAACTGAATGGTGAAATTCAGCACCACCATCGAGGCGTTTTCTATCGTGATGTGGCGAATATCGCCTTCAATCACCTCGACCGGCGTCGGCGCCTTATAGGCGTCAATATGGCGACGGCAGCGTTCGACCATCGCCGGCGAGTTATCGATGGCGATGATTTTGCAGCCTGCATGCGCAATATTGCGGCGCACGGACAGCGTGGCTGCGCCAAGCGAGCAGCCGAGATCGTAAACCTGGGTATCCGGCTGAACGAAACGTTCCGCCAGCATGCCGATCATCGAAATGATATTGGAATAGCCGGGAACAGAGCGCTGGATCATATCCGGGAAGACTTCAGCAACCCGTTCATCAAAGGTCCAGTCGCCGAGACTGGCAATCGGCGCGGAAAAAAGCGTATCGCGGTGAGACATAACGTTAAACCCGAAAAATCGAAAACGGCGTATTGTGCGCTAACGGACGGAGAAAACCAACTCCCAGGGCATATACCAGAAGTTCGCCAGCACCATCAGCAACAATGAACACCACGTCGCGCTCATGCCGGAACGACGCCAGCGGTAGAGACGATGATGAAAGCCATACGAGTGCATCAGGCGCCCGGCAATCAGCAAAATACCGCAGACGTGGACCATCCAGGTCTGTGCGCCGTTCATCTCCATAAACAGCAGCAAGATCAGACCAATGGGAACATACTCCACCGCGTTCCCGTGCACGCGAATAGCAACCTGCAGCTCGCTAAAACCGCCATCGCCGTAGCCAACGCGATATTGCGTTCTCAGGCGTACGACGTCCCAGGAAAACTTAATAAGCAATAACGCACCTAAGACCGCATACAGCGCGCTGACCATACTCAAAACTCCCTTTTATCGCTTCCGGTGGCTCAATTGAGGATAGCAGGATATCAGAAAAGAGAGGTTTGCTGCGGAATTGACGGCGCATTCCCTATTTCCGGTAGGGCGGTACGCAGATCGCTCCAAAGGGTATCGACCAGTTCCGGCGCCTGGGCGATATCCGGCGTATGGAGAAACAGGTACGGCGTGGCGGTCTGCGTCCATTTTGGCAGCGTGCGAATCCACACGCTAAAAAGCTCGCGATTCTGCGTCATATCATCGCTGCCGATAAAACGCACCATCGGATTATGGGCCGTCACCAGTGCATGGACAGGGACTTTAGGCTTCTTCTTCTGCGCCTCGATCATCGCCGGGCTGCGGGCGACGGCGCTATGAACCGGACGGCTATCCAGGATCACGCGATTGACGTTACGCTGATGCAGGCCGCGATTGAGCTGCTGTTCCGCTTCCCCTTTGGCGAAAAATTCCGGATGCCTTACCTCAACGCCGTAGCGGAATTCGCGCGGCAGGCTGTCGAGGAACGGCCAGAGGGCGGTGAGGTCCCGAGGGCCGAACGTCGCCGGCAGCTGGAGCCAATACTGGCCGATGCGCGAAGACAGCGGCGCCAGACGGGTAAAAAACTCATGGCTTAAGTCGTCGCAGTTGCGCAGCGCCGCCTGGTGCGAAATGGTGGCCGGAAATTTGAAGCAGAAGCGAAAATCGTCGTGGGTTTGTTCATACCAGCGGCTGACAATCTCCGCTTTTGGTAAAGCGTACAGGGTGGTGTTGCCCTCCACGCAGTTGAAGTGGCGGGCATACTCTTCAAGGCTGGTGATACCCAGCCGCACCCACTTCGGGTGCGCCCACTGGGGAAGCCCTATATAAATCATAATGCGGCAAGCACCTCCTCGGTACTGCGCACGCGGGCAATCCGCGGGAAGATGTGCGTCATGCTGCTAAGATGCTGTTCCGCCGTCGCCGCGCTGCAGGCGTCTTCGACAAGAATGAGGTTAAAGCCCAGCTCCCAGGCGTTGCGCGCCGTCGATTCGACGCCGATATTCGTGGAGATACCGCACAGAATAATCGTATCGATACCGCGACGGCGAAGCTGCAGCTCCAGGTCGGTGCCGTAAAAGGCCCCCCACTGGCGTTTGGTGACTTCGATATCGCTCGCCTGTTTTTCCAGCGCCAGCGGATAGGACCACCAGTTTTCGGGTAGCGTTGGCGCGCCTGCCTGGGCATCGACCGGCTGTTTCAGCGCTTCGGCGAAATCCGCCGACCAGCCAACGCGAACCATGACCACCGGGGAACCCTGCTGGCGGCACTTTTTGGCCAGACTCGCGGCGCGCTCAACCACTTCGTCAGCGCGATGCGGGCCGCCGGCAAACGGTAAAATGCCTTCCTGCAGGTCAATAACCACCAGCGCGGTCTTTTTTGCATTGAGTTCTAACATGATATCCCCGTATCTTCTTTTGTTGTCAGGCCGCTACAATACCGTTGCCGATCTCGCCCGAGGGTAACAAATTTTGTTAATTTTTGTGAGTACAAGCAATAAGCGCGTAGCAAAGCAACGCAGCGCGCTGCGCCGGGCTTATCGTGCGCCATAATTTCCAGTATAATAGCCGCCTTTTTTCATTCAGTTGTGACATCAGCTAAAGCTGCGACCTCGTCGCCTGCAAGGCAGGCAACAATCCGCCTGCGGCTAAGTTAAGGGATATCTCATGCGTACAGAATATTGCGGGCAGCTTCGTCTGTCCCACGTAGGGCAGCAAGTGACTCTGTGTGGTTGGGTCAACCGTCGTCGTGATCTTGGTAGCCTTATCTTTATCGATATGCGTGACCGCGAAGGCATCGTGCAGGTGTTTTTCGATCCGGATCGCGCCGACGCATTAAAGCTGGCCTCTGAACTGCGTAATGAGTTCTGCATCCAGGTCACCGGCACCGTGCGTGCGCGTGACGAAAAAAACGTTAATAGCGATATGGCCACCGGCGCCATCGAAGTGCTGGCATCCGACCTGACCATTATCAACCGCGCGGAAGCGCTGCCGCTGGACTCCAACCACGTCAATACCGAAGAAGCGCGTCTGAAATACCGCTACCTGGATCTGCGTCGTCCGGAAATGGCGCAGCGCCTGAAAACGCGAGCGAAGATTACCAGCCTCGTTCGTCGGTTTATGGACGACCACGGTTTCCTCGATATTGAAACGCCGATGCTGACCAAAGCTACGCCGGAAGGCGCGCGCGACTACCTGGTGCCTTCACGCGTGCATAAAGGTAAATTCTACGCGCTGCCGCAGTCTCCACAGCTGTTCAAACAGCTGCTGATGATGTCCGGTTTTGACCGCTACTATCAGATTGTGAAATGTTTCCGCGACGAAGACCTGCGTGCCGACCGCCAGCCGGAATTCACCCAGATCGACGTCGAGACCTCCTTTATGACCGCCGAGCAGGTGCGTGAAGTCATGGAAGCGCTGGTGCGTAACCTGTGGCAGGAAGTGAAGGGCGTGGATCTGGGCGATTTCCCGATCATGACCTTCGCCGAAGCCGAGCGTCGCTACGGTTCCGATAAACCAGACCTGCGCAACCCGATGGAGCTGGTGGATGTCGCCGATCTGGTGAAAACGGTGGAATTCGCCGTCTTCGCAGGTCCGGCTAACGACGCCAAAGGCCGCGTTGCCGCCCTGCGCGTACCGGGCGGCGCTGCGCTGACCCGTAAGCAAATCGACGAGTACGGAAAGTTTGTCCAGATCTACGGCGCAAAAGGCCTGGCCTATATTAAAGTCACCGAGCGGGCGAAAGGCCTTGAAGGTATCAACAGCCCGGTAGCTAAATTCCTTAACGCCGATATCGTTGAAGCGATCCTTGAGCGCACCGGCGCGCAGGATGGCGACATGATCTTCTTCGGCGCGGATAACAAAAAAGTGGTCGCCGACGCGCTCGGCGCGCTGCGTCTGAAGCTGGGCAAAGACCTGAACCTCACCGACGAAGCCAAATGGGCGCCGCTGTGGGTTATCGACTTCCCGATGTTTGAAGACGACGGTGAAGGCGGTCTGACCGCGATGCACCATCCGTTCACCTCGCCGAAAGATATGTCCGCCGCCGAGCTGAAGGCCGCGCCGGAAGACGCGGTGGCCAACGCCTACGATATGGTCATCAACGGCTATGAAGTCGGCGGCGGTTCGGTGCGTATTCACAGCGGTGAAATGCAGCAGACCGTGTTCGGCATTCTCGGGATTAACGAACAAGAGCAGCGCGAGAAGTTTGGCTTCCTGCTGGACGCGCTGAAATACGGTACTCCGCCGCACGCGGGCCTGGCTTTCGGTCTTGACCGTTTGACCATGCTGCTGACCGGTACTGATAATATCCGTGACGTTATTGCTTTCCCGAAAACTACCGCCGCCGCTTGCCTGATGACCGAAGCGCCAAGCTTCGCTAACCCGGCATCGCTGAGCGAACTGGGCATTCAGGTGGTGGCGAAAGAGGCAAAAGAGTCTCTGGAGAATAAGTAAGATGTCATTCAAGCTCCCCGTTTCCGTACTGGTGGTGATTTACGCCAAAGATACGAAGCGGGTGCTGATGTTGCAGCGGCGCGACGATCCCGCGTTCTGGCAGTCGGTTACCGGCAGTCTGGAAGAGGGAGAGACCGCGCCGCAGGCTGCCGCGCGTGAAGTTATGGAAGAAGTCGCCATTGATGTCGCCAGCGAGCAGCTGGAGTTGGTTGACTGTCAGCGCACGGTAGAGTTCGAGATATTTTCTCATTTACGTCATCGCTATGCGCCGGGCGTTGAGCGTAATACGGAATTTTGGTTCCGTCTTGCGCTCCCCCATGAACGCCAGATTGTCTTTACGGAACATCTGGATTATCGCTGGGTTGATGCGGCGGAAGCCGCCACGTTGACCAAGTCCTGGAGCAACCGGCAGGCGATTGAAGAATTTGTAATTAACGCCGCCTGAAAGGGCGCGCTTTTTTGGAGAGTTTTTTATGGCAGGTCATAGTAAATGGGCCAACACCAAACACCGCAAAGCGGCACAGGATGCCAAGCGCGGTAAGATCTTTACGAAAATTATTCGCGAGCTGGTCACCGCCGCGCGTCTGGGCGGCGGCGACGCAGGCTCTAACCCGCGTTTGCGCGCGGCAATCGACAAAGCGCTGAGCAACAACATGACCCGCGACACCCTGAACCGTGCTATCGCGCGTGGCGTGGGCGGCGATGATGATGCGAACATGGAAACCATCATCTATGAAGGTTATGGTCCTGGCGGCACGGCGGTGATGGTTGAATGTCTGTCAGACAACCGTAACCGTACCGTTGCTGAAGTACGTCATGCCTTCACCAAAACCGGCGGTAACCTGGGGACCGACGGTTCCGTTTCCTACCTGTTCAGCAAAAAAGGCGTTATCTCCTTCGAGAAAGGCGACGAAGATGCGATCATGGAAGCGGCGCTGGAAGCGGGCGCGGAAGACGTTGTGACTTATGACGACGGCGCGATTGACGTTTATACCGCGTGGGAAGAGATGGGCGCGGTACGCGATGCGCTGGAAGCCGCCGGCCTGAAAGCGGACGCCGCTGAAGTCTCGATGATCCCGTCAACCAAAGCGGATATGGACGCGGAAACTGCGCCGAAACTGCTGCGTTTGATCGATATGCTGGAAGATTGCGACGACGTGCAGGAAGTTTATCACAACGGCGAGATCTCTGATGAGGTCGCCGCAACCCTGTGATACCCGTAATCTTTCAGCCCACAGCGGTGTTGGCTCTCCTCGCTTACCCCGGTCACGTAGTGAATCTACGCTCCCGGGGATGCGCTGCGTGGCCGCCTGGCTGTGAACTGAAATCTTTAGGGTCTCACGGGCTAGTTATGACCGGAGGCGCGTGATGGCCATTATTCTCGGCATTGACCCGGGGTCGCGCGTCACTGGTTATGGCGTTATCCGCCAGGTTGGACGCCAGCTCAGCTATCTGGGCAGCGGCTGTATTCGCACGAAAGTGGATGATTTACCGTCTCGCCTGAAGCTTATCTATGCGGGCGTCACGGAAATTATCACCCAGTTCCAGCCTGACTATTTCGCCATCGAACAAGTGTTTATGGCGAAGAACGCCGACTCGGCGCTGAAGCTCGGCCAGGCTCGCGGCGTGGCGATTGTCGCGGCGACGAATCAGGACCTGCCGGTCTTTGAGTACGCCGCCAGGCAGGTAAAGCAGACCGTTGTCGGGATCGGCAGCGCGGAAAAGAGTCAGGTGCAGCATATGGTGCGCACCTTGCTCAAGCTGCCGGCTAACCCGCAGGCGGATGCGGCGGATGCCTTAGCGATTGCCATTACCCACTGCCACGTCAGCCAGAACGCCGCCCAGATCAGCGAAAGCCGCCTGAATCTGGCGCGCGGACGCTTACGATAACCTGAAATCAGGCTGGATATCTATCCAGCCTTTTTTTATGATACCGCATTAGACTTTCAGCCCTTAATCCAGGAGCTCCACGTGATAGGCAGACTCAGAGGCATCATTCTCGAAAAACAACCCCCGCTGGTTTTACTCGAAACGGGAGGCGTAGGTTATGAGGTTCATCTGCCGATGACCTGTTTCTACGAGCTGCCGGACGTGGGCAAAGAGGCGATCATTTTTACCCACTTTATCGTGCGCGAAGATGCCCAACTGCTGTATGGCTTTAACAACAAGCAGGAGCGCACGCTGTTTAAAGAGCTGATTAAAACCAACGGCGTCGGTCCGAAGCTGGCGCTGGCGATCCTTTCCGGCATGTCGGCGCAGCAGTTTGTGAATGCCGTTGAGCGCGAGGAGCTGGCGGCGCTGGTGAAGCTGCCGGGAATCGGTAAGAAAACCGCGGAACGCCTGATTGTCGAAATGAAAGACCGCTTTAAAGGGCTGCACGGCGATCTGTTTACGCCGGCGGCAGATCTGGTGCTGACGTCTCCAGCCGGTCCTTCTGATGATGATGCTGAACAGGAAGCGGTTGCCGCGCTGGTGGCGCTGGGCTATAAACCTCAGGAGGCCAGCCGGATGGTCAGCAAAATCGTACGCCCGGATGCCAACAGTGAAACGCTAATTCGCGAAGCGCTCCGCGCCGCGTTGTGAGGTAAGGGATGATTGAAGCAGACAGGCTGGTATCGGCGGACAGCAGCGGTTTTGAAGAGGCGGCCGACCGCGCCATTCGCCCTAAATTGCTGCAAGAGTATGTGGGCCAGCCACACGTCCGTTCGCAAATGGAGATTTTTATCCAGGCGGCGAAGCTGCGCGGCGACGCGCTCGATCACCTGCTGATTTTTGGCCCGCCGGGGCTGGGGAAAACCACCCTGGCAAACATCGTCGCCAACGAGATGGGCGTGAACCTGCGCACCACCTCTGGCCCGGTGCTGGAAAAGGCGGGCGATCTGGCGGCGATGTTGACCAATCTTGAACCCCACGACGTTCTGTTTATCGACGAGATTCATCGCCTGTCACCGGTTGTTGAAGAAGTTCTCTATCCGGCAATGGAAGATTATCAGCTGGATATCATGATTGGCGAAGGGCCCGCGGCGCGTTCGATAAAAATCGATCTGCCGCCGTTTACCCTGATTGGCGCGACGACTCGCGCAGGTTCATTGACTTCGCCGCTGCGCGACCGTTTTGGCATCGTCCAGCGCCTGGAGTTCTACCAGATCCCGGACCTGCAGCATATTGTCAGCCGCAGCGCCCGCTATATGGGGCTGGAGATGAGCGAAGAGGGGGCTCTGGAGGTCGCGCGTCGCGCGCGCGGCACGCCGCGAATCGCCAACCGCCTGCTGCGCAGGGTGCGCGATTTTGCCGAGGTTCGCTACGACGGGCGTATCTCTGAGGATATTGCCGCGCAGGCGCTGGATATGCTCAACGTGGATGCGGAAGGCTTTGATTATATGGACCGTAAGCTGCTGCTGGCGGTCATCGATAAATTCTTTGGCGGGCCGGTCGGGCTGGATAACCTGGCGGCGGCCATTGGCGAAGAGCGGGAAACGATTGAAGATGTACTGGAGCCGTATCTGATCCAGCAGGGCTTTTTACAGCGTACCCCGCGCGGGCGAATGGCGACGGTGCGGGCCTGGACCCACTTCGGCATTACACCGCCGGAGATGCCTTAAACGTTGTCCGGCGATAAAACAGCAGACCGCAAGAACCAGTAGCCCGGCTAAGCGGAGCGCAAGCCGGGAAAATAGCTGAGCGGTGGATGTCCCGGCTTACGGCATGAACGCCTTAGCCGGGCTACAACGTACGCGGAGCATAGCGTCAGGCGGCCGATTTCTTGCTCATGCTGATGATAAACAGCAGCGCGGCGCATAGTACCACGGAAGGCCCCGCCGGCGTGTCGTAGAACGCCGAGAAGGTCAAACCGCCGGTCACGGCAATCATTCCCACTCCAACCGCTACCCCCGCCATTTGTTCAGGCGTACGGGCAAAGCGACGGGCCGTTGCGGCGGGAATAATCAGCAGCGATGTGATAATCAGCGCCCCGACGAACTTCATCGCCACGCCGATCGTCAGCGCGGTGACCAGCATCAGAAGCAGTTTCACCCGCTGGAGCTTAACGCCATCAACAAACGCCAGATCTGGGCTAATGGTCATCGACAGCAGGTTGCGCCACTGCCAAAGCAGGATCGCCAGCACGATAACCACGCCAATAGCGATAGCTATCAAGTCTTCCGGCGTCACCGCCAGCAGATCGCCGAACAGATAGGCCATCAGGTCGACGCGCACGTTTGACATCAGGCTGACCACCACCAGACCCAGCGACAGCGCGCTGTGCGCCATGATGCCGAGTAGCGTGTCCACCGCCAGGTGGGGACGTTTTTCCAGCCATACCAGCCCGCCCGCCAGCAACAGCGTCACCGCGATGACCGCATAAAACGGGTTAACGTTCAGCAGTAAACCAAAAGCGACGCCAAGCAGAGAGGCGTGGGCGAGGGTATCGCCGAAGTAGGACATTCGCCGCCAGACGACGAACGATCCCAGCGGACCCGCGGCACAGGCGAGCATCATTCCGGCCAGCCAGCCGGGGAGCAGTAATTCAATCATTAACGGTCATTTCCCCGACGCAGTACAATCCGCCCCTGCAGGTCATGGCGGTGATTATGATGATGGCGATAAATACCCAGCTGTTCCGCGCCGCGCTGGCCGAACATCGAGATAAATTCCGGGTGCATAGAAACCACTTCCGGCGCGCCGGAGCAGCAAATATGCTGATTGAGACACAGCACTTCGTCGGTTTTGGCCATCACCAGATGCAGGTCATGAGAAACCATCAGCACGGCGCAATCAAGCTCCTGGCGCAGTTGGTTAATCAGATCGTAAAGCGCCACCTGGCCGTTGACGTCAACGCCCTGCGTTGGCTCGTCGAGCACCAGCAGCTGCGGCTTATTGAGCAGCGCCCGCGCCAGCAGTACCCGCTGGGTCTCGCCGCCGGAAAGTTTCTGCATTGGGGCGTCGATCAGATGCCCGGCCTGTACGCGCTTCAGCGCCGGCAGAATATCGCGCTTGTGGGTTCCCGGACGTAAAAGCATAAAGCGGCTGACGGTCAGCGGCATCGTGGCATCAAGATGCAGCTTTTGCGGGACATAGCCGATCCGCAGATGTCCCTCGCGTTTGATAACCCCTTCCGAAGGTGCTACCAGTCCAAGAACTACCCTTACGAGGGTCGATTTACCGGCGCCGTTTGGCCCCAGTAAGGTTAAAATTTTGCCCGGCTTTAGCGTTAGCGAAATGTCAGACAGCACGCGCCTTTGGCCATAAACGACCGCGACGTTTTCCAGCGTTACAAGATTTGTCATATCAAATTAGAGGTTGCACAAGCCAGTGAATGTTATAATATCACATCTTTCTCATTCTATACGATGATTAGACGCATTATGTTACATAAAAATACGCTTCTTTGCGCTGGACTTAGCGCCGCTTTTTTGTTCGCCCATGCGCCGTTGGCTAGCGCCGCCGTTGTCACCTCCCTTAAACCGCTGGGCTTTATCGCTTCCGCTATCGCGGATGGGGTCACGGAGACCCAGGTACTGCTGCCAGACGGGGCGTCCGAGCACGATTATTCGCTACGGCCATCGGATGCAAAACGCTTACAGAACGCAGACTTAGTGGTCTGGATTGGACCCGAAATGGAAGCGTTTATGGATAAGTCAACGCAAAGCATTGCGCCAAACAAAAAGGTGACGATTGCCGAGCTTGACGGCGTGAAACCGTTACTCATGAAAGGCACCGACGACGACGATGACCATCATGGTCACGACCATGGCGCAGGGGAAAATAGTGACGACGATCACCATCACGGCATCTATAACATGCATCTGTGGCTTTCCCCAGAGATAGCGCGCCTTTCGGCGGTTGCAATCCACGATAAATTATTGGAACTTATGCCGCAGAGTCGAGCCAAACTTGACGCCAACCTGAAGGATTTTGAGGCAAAATTAGCCGCAACCGACAAGCAGGTTGGGACCGAGCTGGCACCGCTGAAAGGGAAGGGATATTTCGTTTTTCATGACGCCTATGGCTACTTTGAAAAACACTACGGTTTGACCTCACTGGGTCATTTTACTGTTAACCCTGAAATCCAGCCTGGTGCGCAGCGTTTACACGAAATCAGAACACAGCTGGTTGAGCAAAAAGCAACTTGCGTTTTTGCTGAGCCACAGTTCAGGCCAGCGGTCATAGAAGCTGTTGCCAGGGGAACGTCCGTGCGCATGGGAACCCTGGATCCACTTGGAATCGGAATTAAGCTGGGTAAAGAGAGTTATCCGCAATTCCTGAGCCAGATGGCGAATCAGTATTCAAGCTGCCTGAAAGGAGAATAACGAGGAAGTGAATACGTGCAACAGATAGCCCGCGCTGTCACTCAGGCATTTAACAATCTGCCACGACCTCACCGCGTTATGCTGGGGTCGCTTAGCGTTCTTACCTTAGCGGTCGCCGTCTGGCGACCTTACATTTACCACCATCCTGAAACGGCTCCCATCAGCAGAACCATCGAGCTTGAGCAAAGCGAAATTCGTTCTCTGCTGCCAGAAGCCTCGGAACCTATCGATCAGGCACCTCAGGAAGAGGAGGCCATCCCTCAGGATGAGCTGGATGATAAAGCGGATGGCGATTCCGGCGGCCACGAATATGTGGTGTCGACCGGCGATACGCTCAGCAGCATTCTCAATCAGTACGGCATCGATATGGGCGATATTGCCCGGCTCTCCTCGGTAGATAAAGAGCTGCGTAATCTGAAAATTGGTCAACAGCTCTCCTGGACCCTGACGGCGGACGGCGACCTGCAAAGCCTGACCTGGGAAATGTCGCGCCGCGAAACCCGCACCTACGATCGAGTCGCTAACGGTTTCAAAATGAGCAGCGAGCTGCAAAAAGGCGACTGGGTCAACAGCGTACTGAAAGGTACCGTTGGCGGCAGCTTTGTCGCCAGCGCTCGTGATGCCGGCCTGACCAGCACCGAAATCAGCGCGGTGATCAAGGCCATGCAGTGGCAGATGGACTTCCGTAAGCTGAAAAAAGGCGATGAATTCTCCGTGCTGATGTCGCGTGAAATGCTCGACGGTAAGCGCGAGCAGAGCCAACTGCTTGGCGTGCGCCTGCGCTCGGATGGTAAAGACTACTACGCGATCCGCGCTGAGGATGGCAAATTCTACGACCGCAACGGTACCGGCCTGGCGAAGGGGTTCCTGCGTTTCCCGACCGCACGTCAGTTCCGCGTCTCTTCGAACTTTAATCCACGTCGTTTGAACCCGGTGACCGGCCGCGTAGCGCCGCATCGCGGCGTCGATTTTGCAATGCCGCAGGGCACACCGGTGCTGTCGGTAGGGGATGGCGAAGTGGTGGTGGCTAAACGTAGCGGTGCGGCCGGTTATTACGTCGCCGTCCGCCATGGCCGCACCTATACCACCCGCTATATGCACCTGCGTAAGCTGCTGGTCAAACCCGGGCAGAAGGTCAAACGCGGCGATCGCATTGCGCTGTCGGGCAACACCGGCCGTTCTACCGGCCCGCATCTGCATTATGAAGTGTGGATTAACCAGCAGGCGGTCAACCCGCTGACGGCGAAACTGCCGCGTACGGAAGGGCTCAGCGGTTCCGACCGTACCGATTATCTGGCGCAGGCAAAACAGGTTATTCCGCAGCTGCGGTTTGACTAACCTTCCGTCAGTTAAAGCCGGCGCCAGCTGTGCGCCGGCTTTTTCTTTTGTACGTTACTCAACGTATCGCTAAACTAACTCATTATCTTTATTGAGCGGAACGTCTGCGGATTAGGCATGGAAACGAAAAAAAATAATATTGAATTTATTCCAAAATTTGAAAAATCCTTTTTACTGCCGCGCTACTGGGGCGCTTGGTTAGGGGTTTTTGCCTTCGCCGGTATCGCTCTGACGCCAGCGTCTTTCCGCGATCCGATTCTCGGCAAACTGGGGCGTTTTGTGGGTCGCCTGGCAAAGAGTTCGCGCCGTCGGGCGCAGATTAACCTGCTGTACTGTTTCCCGGAAAAGAGTGAGCAGGAACGAGAAGACATTATTGATGCAATGTACGCCTCCGCGCCGCAGGCGATGGTCATGATGGCGGAACTAGGCCTGCGCGACCCGCAGCGCATTCTTTCCCGCGTCGACTGGCAGGGCAAAGAGATCATCGATGAGATGCAGAGGAACAACGAGAAAGTGATCTTTCTGGTTCCTCATGCCTGGGGAGTGGACATTCCGGCGATGCTGATGGCGTCGGGCGGGCAAAAAATGGCGGCGATGTTCCATAATCAGGGCAACCCGGTCTTTGATTACGTCTGGAATACCGTCCGCCGACGTTTCGGCGGACGTATGCACGCGCGCAACGACGGGATCAAACCGTTTATTCAGTCGGTGCGTCAGGGCTACTGGGGCTACTATCTACCGGATCAGGATCACGGCGCCGAGCACAGCGAATTCGTTGATTTCTTTGCCACCTATAAAGCGACGCTGCCGGCGATTGGCCGTTTAATGAAAGTGTGCCGCGCCCGCGTCGTGCCGCTGTTCCCGGTCTATGATGGCGAAACGCATCGCCTGACGGTGCTGGTGCGCCTGCCGATGGACGATCTGCTGGAGGCGGACGATACCACTATCGCCCGGCGGATGAACGAAGAGGTGGAAGTGTTCGTGAAGCCGCATACCGAGCAGTACACCTGGATCCTCAAACTGCTGAAAACGCGCAAGCCGGGTGAAATCGAGCCGTATAAGCGTAAAGAGCTGTACCCGCGAAAGTCGTCGCGCCAGGGTTAATAATCGCAGCCAGTGGGCTTCCGGGTTCATTGGCTGTATTGTTTGAGTAGCGCCAAATGGTCGACAACGAGCCGGTAACGATATTCTGGACGACCGGTGATGCCGTAATGATTGGTGGTGTAGAGAATATGTAGCTGCTCAAGCCAAATCAGGTATTTACGGCATGAAACTCTGGATATCTGCAATGCCGCAGCCAGCTCATTGGTCGAAAAATCACGTTCCTGCCAGGCGTCAATCCACTGGCACACCAGACGAAGCGTCTGCGGCGTAAGTCCTTTTGGCAAGCGGCGCGCGCCCTCGTGTCGTTGAACCCCGCTGCGCAACAGGCTGTCGACATCGGCTTGAGCGTAGCAGGATTTCGCGTTTTTCAAATCGCGCTTTTTACGCCATGACAGCAGCGCCTCCTCAAAGCGCGGAAACTGAAACGGTTTTATCAGGTAATCGACCACGCCGTAATGCAGCGCCGTCTGAACCGTTACCCTATCGGCGGCGGAGGTAATCATAATGACATCAATATTGCGCGCATCGGCGCGTAGCGCAGGCAGCAGTTCCAGCCCATTATCCTGCTGCATATAGACATCCAGCAGCACCAGATCGATCTGCGGCAAATGGCTAAGCATCTCCCTGGCTTCGCGGACCGTCGGGGCTACGCCGCAGCAGTGAAAATCAGCCACCCGGCTGAGAAACAGCCGGTTCAGTTCGGCCACCATCGAATCATCATCGACAATCAGCACATTAATCATGCGTGGGTTCTCGCTTCGGCGGGAAGCAGGGCGCTTCCCGCAGTGTTCACCCGGCAGCGGGCGTTTAAAATGGCGAGCGTTTATACGCGGTGTAGCGCGCTCGCCAGAAGGTGCGATCGATATTCTCGGCCAACTGGGCTTCGCTGATAAGCGGCGCGACACCGTCCTGCTGAGCCGCGCGAGCGACATCTGCGGCAATCGCCCGGGAAATCATCTCAATCTCTTCGACCGGCGGCAGCAATCCGCCGGCTTCGCGGGTAGCTAAAGGCGAGTGGGCGGCGAGGGTTTTACTACAGGTGATAAGCATTGCCTCGGTAACGCGTTCCGCTTTACTGGCCAGAATTCCCAGCCCCAGGCCGGGGAAGATATAGGCGTTGTTGCACTGGGCGATATCGTAGGTCTTACCGTCATAGCAGACGGGAGCGAACGGACTACCGGTGGCAATCAGCGCGTTCCCCCGGGTCCATTCCAGCAAATCCTTCGGCTGGGCTTCAGCGCGGGACGTCGGGTTAGATAAGGGCATAATAATCGGGCGCGGGCAGTGCTGATGCATCTCTTTGATGATCTCTTCGCTGAACAGTCCCGGCTGGCCTGATACGCCGATCAGCACGGTGGGGTGGACGTTGCGTACAACATCCATCAGCGACAGGTGGGCCGCGTCGGTATCCCAGTGGGCAATATGTTTCTGCGGCGTCACGTGGCTGCGCTGAAAATCCAGCAAATTGGGCATCTCATCGGTTAACAGACCAAAGCGGTCAACCATAAAGATCCGATTGCGCGCTTCCTGCTCTGACAGCCCGTCATCAACCATCAGGGCCATGATTTTTTCCGCAATCCCACATCCGGCGGAACCGCTGCCGAGAAACACCACGCGCTGGTCGCGGATCCGCGTACCGGCCGCAGCGGCGGCGGCAATCAGCGTGCCAGAGGTCACGGCCGCCGTGCCCTGGATATCATCGTTGAAACAGCAAAGCTGGTCACGATAGCGGTTAAGTAACCGGGTAGCATTTTTTTGCGCAAAATCTTCGAACTGCAGTAACACTTGTGGCCAGCGCTGACTGATGGCATGCACAAACATGTCCATAAATTCCATGTACTGCTCGTCGCTAATACGTGGATGACGCCAGCCCATATACAGCGGGTCCTCCAGATGCTGGGCGTTGTTGGTGCCCACATCCAGCATAATGGGCAGCGTTGATGCCGGATGAATCCCCCCGCAGGCGGTATATAACGAGAGTTTGCCGATCGGGATCCCCATGCCGCCAATCCCCTGATCGCCGAGACCCAGGATGCGCTCGCCGTCGGTCACGACAATGACTTTGATATCGTTGCGGGAGAAGCCCTGCAGCATCTCGTCAATATTGTGGCGGTTAGGCCATGAAATAAACAGGCCGCGCCCCCGACGATAAATTTCTGAGAAGTGTTCACACGCTTCGCCTACCGTTGGGGTATAAATGATCGGCAGCGTTTCTTTCATATGGTTGCGCAGCAGATTATAGAATAGGGTCTCGTTAGTATCCTGTATATTTCGAAGATAAATATGCCGCGATATATCCCGTTTAAACTGGCAAAATTGCCCCCAGGCGCGCGCGGTTTGTTCTTCAATAGTTTCAACATTATGCGGCAGCAGCCCCTGAAGATTAAATGCGGACCGTTCACCTTGAGTAAAAGCGAGACCTTTATTTAATAACGGGTTTTCCAGCAGGACGGCACCGTTATAAGGCGTGTATAAGGTTTCTGTGGCTAACATTGGATGACTCCTGAATATGATATCAAATAATTGCCGGGATTCTTCCGGCTTTACTTCAGTGATTATGAGATTAAATAAATCATAATTCCTTCGGTAACGACGCCGATGGCGGTGCCCAGCAAAATAGAGGATGAGGCGGGCTCGATATAGGTATCGCTGCGCAGGGCAAACATCCCTGCCGCAATGGCGGAAGGCGTCGCGCCGATGATAATGACCTGCTGCATCAGGCTATGGCTGAGGCCAAAGGCTAAACCAGCCACGGCCATCATTGCCGGTTGGATCAGGTTTTTAATACTGATATTGGTACAGGTTTGAATATTGACCGTAGGACGCTCACCGTAAAAGAGCAGCCCAAGGGCGAACAGGGAGAGGCCGCCCGCCACTTTTCCCACCATCTCAATAGGCATACTGAGCATATGCGGCAGCTGTACCCCCGCGAGGCTGAGCAGCACGCCGGAAATCGGGATCCAGACTATTGGGTTTCTGACGGCTTTAAACAGGTTTTGCAGGATAAGCTGCAGCGCATCAGGCTGTTGTAGATCAGCGTAGGCGCGCTTATCTCCCATGCGAATCAGAATGATGGTCAAGGGGATCATCAATACGCTGGTCACCAGGTTGCCGATAAGCACCCCGAGAAAGCCCTCGGGGCCAATCAGCACCGCAAGCACGGGGGCGCCAAAGTAGGCCATATCGGGGAAAGCGCACACCAGGGACTGAATTGCGCTGGTTTTTATATCATGGCGAAAAACGTAGCGTGAGATCAGTAGCGTGAGGAAATACGATCCCATAAGACCGATGACCAATACCGCCATAAAGGTGAAGTTTTTAATCTTATCGGGATGGGTATTCAATGCGCCGATAAACAGATGGAAGGGAAGTGCAAAACGAATAACCACCGTGGCCAGCACGGACGCGTCCTCGCGGCGGCTGTAGCCCAACTTGCCGCTTAGCCATCCGAGCAGCATGATAAACACCAGGGGAAAAAGGGATTCTAAAAGCAGTGAAGGCATAGGATGTCCTGAAAATATATTATCGGCGACGTTGTATTTTTTTAATCTAACGATCCCTCGGTATTTAAAAGGTGATAGTCATCACAGTCGCCGGGCTTTAAATAATTTCGCCTTGACTACTTTACTTACAAATAGGGAAAAGAGGGTGGGATCATCAACTTATATCCCAGGCATTCAATTATTGCGACGACGCTAACTTTAGTTTCGTGGTGATAAATTAAATTACTTAAAATGAATTTTGTGGTTTAGTCACAAAGTAGAACAGCGAAATTTGGATCTCGTTTTTAATTTTAAATTCCTGTGCTAACGTTTTTTTGTTTTATTGGCATTGTGGCTGGTGCTCTTTTTTAATTTTATTACGCAGTTTTAATATTGCGTCGATACCCTACGTCATCATAATTCAGGTAAAAATATGGAAAATAATTCTCTGAACCACCCGATAGATAAAACGCTGCCGAGCAGGCCGTCGGTACGACTTTTATCCAATATTGAGGTCGGCGCCGTACCGTTGACGCTCTTTATCGGGATAGCGACGATTGTGGCTATCTCTGCAACCGCAGGTCTGCTGCCGAAGAATATGATTGGCGGCCTGGCGGTGATTATGACCCTGGGGTTCGCGTTGGCTAAAATTGGCCGAATGGTGCCGATCCTCAAGGATATAGGCGGCCCGGCCATTTTGTGCCTGATGGTGCCGTCGGTGCTGGTCTATTTCGGCATGTTTGAAGCGCATACCCTCGATACCGTGCATTTGCTGATGAAGGAGGCCAATCTCCTCTATTTCGTTATCGCCTGCCTGGTCGTCGGCAGCATACTGGGTATGAACAGAACTATCCTGATTCAGGGAATGGTCCGTATGTTTGTCCCGCTGGTCGTAGGGACCGGGGCGGCAATCTTAACCGGCCTGCTGGTGGGCAGTTTATTTGGCTACAGTTTCTACCACACCTTTTTCTTTATTATCGTGCCGATCATCGGCGGCGGCATCGGTGAAGGGATCCTGCCCCTGTCGCTGGCCTATTCAGCCATTCTCGGACAAACGCCCGATGTTTACGTTGCGCAACTGGCGCCGGCCGCCGTGGTGGGCAACATTTTCGCCATTATTTGCGCCGGTTTTCTGGCGCGCATGGGCGCGCGACGCCCTTCGCTTTCCGGCAACGGGATGCTGATCCGCAGCCATGAAGATAATAGCGTCTTTGCGCAAAATCAGAGCGCGCAACCCACGGATTTCCAACTGATGGGGGCCGGGCTTTTAATGATTTGCGCGTTTTTCATCGTCGGCGGTCTGTTGGAAAAGGTGGTGCATATTCCGGGGCCGGTACTGATGATCCTGGCTGCGGTGTTCTGTAAATACACTAAAGTTATCCCGGCGGCGATGGAGCTGGGGGCGCACAGCTGCTACAAGCTCGTGTCGGCTGCGCTGGTTTGGCCGCTGATGATTGGTCTGGGAATGCTGTATGTTCCGCTGGAAAGCGTGGTTGCGGTATTTTCGGTGGGCTACGTGGTGGTTTGCGGCTCCATCGTCATGGCAATGGCGCTGAGCGGCTTCCTTATCGCTTCACGTCTGAATATGTACCCTGTTGAAGCGGCTATCGTAACCAGTTGCCATAGCGGGCTGGGGGGGACGGGGGATGTGGCTATTCTCTCGGCGTCGAACAGAATGGGGTTGATGCCTTTTGCTCAGATTGCGACTCGTATCGGCGGCGCATCAACGGTAATTACCGCTACGCTATTGTTGAGCTGGCTTGTGTAGTTTATCGGATATACCTGCCAGCTGCGGCGCTGGCAGGTAGACGGAGAGGCTTACTCTACGGTCAGAATACGGGTGGTGTTGGTGCTACCGATGGTGCTCATGACATCGCCCTGAGTGACGATAACCAGGTCGCCGGTCACCAGATAGCCTTTGTCGCGCAGCAGCGTTACCGCATCGTGCGCAGCGGCTACGCCATCATTTACGCTATCGAAATGAACCGGCGTCACGCCGCGATACAGCGCAGTCAGGTTCAGCGTGCGCTCGTGGCGAGACAGGGCGAAAATCGGCAGGCCGGAGCTGATGCGTGAAGTCATCAGCGCGGTCCGACCGGATTCGGTCATGGTAATGATAGCGGTGACGCCCTTGAGGTGGTTCGCCGCATACATGGCGGACATCGCAATGGCTTCTTCCACGTTATCGAACTGAATGTCCAGACGGTGCTTGGAGACGTTGAGGCTCGGGATTTTTTCCGCGCCGAGGCAGACGCGCGCCATCGCGGCAACGGTCTCAGACGGATACTGGCCCGCGGCGGTTTCAGCCGACAGCATTACGGCATCGGTCCCATCCAGCACGGCGTTCGCCACGTCCATGACTTCGGCGCGGGTAGGCATCGGGTTGGTGATCATCGACTCCATCATCTGCGTCGCGGTAATGACCGAGCGGTTCAACTGACGGGCGCGGCGGATCAGCGCTTTCTGGATGCCGACCAGCTCCGGATCGCCGATTTCCACGCCGAGGTCACCGCGGGCCACCATAACAACGTCCGAGGCGAGGATCACGTCATCCATCGCGTCCTGATCGCATACCGCCTCGGCACGCTCGACCTTGGCGACGATTTTGGCGTCGCAGCCGGCATCGCGCGCCAGGCGACGGGCGTAGTTTAGATCTTCGCCGCAGCGCGGGAAGGAGACGGCCAGATAGTCGACGCCAATTTTGGCGGCGGTGACGATGTCCGCTTTGTCTTTTTCCGTCAGCGCTTCTGCAGAGAGGCCGCCGCCCAGTTTGTTGATGCCTTTGTTGTTAGACAACGGGCCGCCGACGGTGACTTCGGTGAACACCTTCATGCCCTGAACTTCGAGGACCTTCAGCTGCACGCGGCCGTCGTCCAGCAGCAGGATATCGCCCGGAACCACGTCAGCCGGGAGTCCTTTATAGTCGATGCCCACTTTCTCTTTGTCGCCTTCGCCTTTACCCAGGTTCGCGTCGAGGAGGAATTTGTCACCGATATTGAGGAAAATTTTCCCTTCTTTGAAGGTGGATACGCGGATTTTCGGCCCCTGTAGGTCACCGAGAATCGCGACATGACGGCCCAGTTTTGCCGCAATCTCACGGACTTTATCCGCACGGATCTGATGATCTTCCGCGGTACCGTGAGAGAAGTTCATACGTACCACGTTAGCGCCTGCGGCGATAACCTTCTCAAGGTTGTTATCGCGGTCGGTAGCCGGGCCTAAGGTGGTAACGATTTTGGTTCTGCGAAGCCTTCTGGACATGTAATACTCCGTTGACTGAAACATCTTTGGTGTTGCGTGAACATGGATTCGGTAGCGCCGATGAGCAAAGTCGCTATACCGGAACGATACCGACGGTGTAATAGGATAGTGCTTTGTTTCTACTTTTATTGGTCATTGCTGTGTACGATGAGCTCTTTATCAAACCGCGATTCCTTAAGCGCTTCCTTGACCCTCTTCAAGTTATCTCTGAATTTTGCGCCCCGCCGCAGGGTGAAGCCGGTCGCCAGTACATCAATCACCGTCAGCTGCGCTAAGCGGGAAACCATCGGCATATAGATATCGGTATCTTCCGGCACATCCAGGGTAATAGCCAGCGTTGCCTCTCGGCAAAGCGGCGTACCGGGTGAGGTAATGGCGATCACCATCGCATCGTTTTCACGTGCCAGCTGCGCCAGCTCCACCAGGCTTTTAGTCCTGCCGGTGTGCGAGATGATCACTACCACGTCATCGTCATTACAGTTCATACAGCTCATGCGTTGCAGGACGATGTCGTCGGAATAGATCACCGGTACATTAAAGCGGAAAAATTTGTTCATCGCGTCGTGGGCGACGGCGGCCGAAGAGCCAAGGCCAAAAAAGGCGATTTTCTTCGCCTGCGTGAGCAGGTCAACCGCGCGATTGATCGCCGACATGTCGAGAGAATGATGGACCTGATCTAAACTGGCCATGGCGGATTCAAATATCTTTCCCGTATAGGACTCGACGCTGTCGTCTTCATCGACGTTGCGGTTAACATAGAGGGTACCGTGCGCCAGGCTTTGCGCCAGATGCAGTTTAAAATCGGGGAAACCGCGGGTTTCCAGACTGCGGCAGAAACGGTTAACCGTGGGCTCGCTGACGCCGGCTTCCAGCGCCAGGGCGGCAATACTTGAATGGATGGCCTGCGCGGGGGTTGCAAGGATGACTTCCGCCACTTTGCGTTCAGATTTGCTAAGGTGTTCCAGCCGGGACTGGATTTTTTCCAGCATGTTCATGGGTAATCGGGCGCTCATCAATGGAAGCGATTTCATTAATGGGTGAAATCATCAGGCGTTTTAGCAAGAATATACCCCTCCGTTGTCGGAAACGGTGAGGAATGACCTTAAAATATGTTGTTTTTTTTCATTACATGATCAGAGTCGTATTTTACTAACTGAGAATCGGTCGAAACAACGAACAATATTAGCCGCATGCCCAAAATCTCAGCGCCTGTTTTCCACCCTGTGCGATTTAGCTGCGGGAACCGGCGCTGAGGGTTTCGGGAAATTCGTAAACACAGTACGATGCAGTGAAAGAAAATTACAAATATAGCCTGGCACAAGCACCAGTCTATCAACTAAGGAGAATGACATGGCGGTAACGCAAACGGCCCAGGCATGCGATCTGGTCATTTTCGGCGCGAAGGGTGACCTGGCGCGACGTAAATTGCTGCCTTCCCTGTATCAGCTCGAAAAAGCTGGTCAGATCCATCCTGACACCCGCATCATCGGCGTCGGCCGTGCCGACTGGGATAAAGACGCTTACACCAAAGTTGTGCGTGAAGCGATGGAAACCTTCATGAAGGAAAAAATCGATGAAGGTTTGTGGGAGACCCTGAGCGGGCGTCTGGATTTCTGTAACCTTGATGTCAACGATACCAAAGCGTTTACCCGCCTGGGCAAAATGCTCGATCAGAAAGAGCGGGTGACCATTAACTATTTCGCCATGCCGCCAAGCACCTTTGGCGCGATTTGCAAAGGTCTGGGCGAAGCGAAGCTGAACGCGAAACCGGCGCGCGTGGTGATGGAAAAACCGCTGGGGACTTCCCTGGAAACCTCCCGCGAGATCAACGATCGGGTAGGCGAGTTCTTTGAAGAGTGCCAGGTCTACCGTATCGACCACTATCTGGGTAAAGAGACGGTGCTGAACCTGCTGGCGCTGCGCTTTGCCAACTCGCTGTTCGTTAATAACTGGGACAGCCGTACCATCGATCACGTTGAGATCACCGTGGCGGAAGAGGTGGGCATTGAAGGCCGCTGGGGCTACTTCGATCAGGCCGGGCAGATGCGCGATATGATCCAGAACCACCTGCTGCAAATTCTGTGCATGATTGCCATGTCTCCGCCGTCAGATTTGACTGCCGATAGCATCCGCGATGAAAAAGTGAAGGTGCTGAAATCGCTGCGCCGCATTGACCGCACCAACGTGCGTGAAAAAACGGTGCGCGGCCAGTACACCGCCGGCTTCGCGCAGGGTAAAAAAGTGCCGGGCTACCTCGAAGAAGAGGGGGCCAACAAGTCCAGCCATACTGAAACCTTCGTGGCGATCCGCGTGGATATCGACAACTGGCGCTGGGCGGGCGTACCGTTCTACCTGCGTACCGGTAAGCGACTGCCGACCAAATGTTCCGAAGTCGTGGTTTACTTTAAGACACCGGAACTGAACCTGTTCAAAGAGACCTGGCAAGAGCTGCCGCAGAATAAGCTGACCATTCGTCTGCAGCCGGATGAAGGGGTGGATATCCAGGTGCTGAACAAAGTCCCGGGGCTAGACCACAAGCATAACCTGCAGATCACCAAGCTGGACCTGAGCTACTCGGAAACCTTTAATCAAACCCATCTGGCGGATGCCTACGAGCGTCTGCTGCTGGAAACGATGCGCGGTATTCAGGCGCTATTCGTGCGTCGCGACGAAGTGGAAGAGGCGTGGAAGTGGGTCGACTCCATCACGGAAGCCTGGGCCGCCGATCGCGATTCGCCGAAACCTTACCAGGCGGGCACCTGGGGGCCGGTTGCCTCCGTGGCGATGATCACCCGCGATGGTCGTTCGTGGAACGAGTTTGAGTAATCGCCATCTCCTCCGTCAGAGTTATTTTACCGGTAACATGATCTGACGCAGCAAGTCGTGTAATTTTTAATCTTTTAAGCCCCGGAGGATTCACCCCCGGGGCTTTTTTTATTACACTGCCTACAGATATTTTGCCCCTGAGCCCCAGTACAGGTGCCTTAAACACCGAAAAGTATCGTTAAAGCGCTGCGGCCGGACAGATAAAATTTGAGGAGCCTTTATGAATTCAGAAATGTTACGGGTAACAAATCGCATCATCGAACGCTCGCGCGATACCCGCGAAGCCTACCTCGCCCGGATTAACCAGGCCAAAACCGATACCGTGCATCGCGCCCAACTGGCGTGCGGTAACCTGGCCCACGGCTTCGCCGCCTGCCAGGCGGATGACAAAGCCTCACTGAAAAGCATGCTGCGCAATAACATCGCCATCATTACCTCCTACAACGATATGCTCTCCGCCCACCAGCCCTATGAGCGTTATCCGGACATTATCCGCAAAGCGCTGCACTCCGCGAACGCGGTGGGCCAGGTCGCCGGCGGCGTTCCGGCGATGTGCGATGGCGTGACGCAGGGGCAGGACGGGATGGAGCTGTCGCTGCTCAGCCGCGAAGTGATTGCCATGTCCGCCGCGATTGGCCTGTCGCACAACATGTTTGACGGCGCGCTCTATCTTGGCGTCTGCGATAAAATTGTCCCGGGCCTGGCGATGGCTGCGCTGTCGTTCGGCCATCTGCCGTCCATCTTTATTCCTTCCGGCCCGATGGCCAGCGGCCTGGCGAATAAAGAAAAAGTGCGCATTCGTCAGCTCTATGCGGAAGGAAAGGTGGATCGCATGGCGCTGCTGGAGTCCGAGGCCGCGTCTTACCATGCGCCCGGCACCTGTACCTTCTACGGTACCGCCAATACCAACCAGATGGTGGTTGAGTTTATGGGGATGCAGCTGCCCGGATCGTCATTCGTGCATCCGGATGCGCCGCTGCGCGAAGCGCTGACCGCCGCCGCCGCCCGCCAGGTGACCCGTCTGACCGGCAACGGTAACGAGTGGATGCCGCTGGGTAAAATGTTTGATGAAAAAGTAGTGGTCAACGGGATTGTCGCGCTGCTGGCAACCGGCGGGTCCACCAACCATACCATGCACCTGGTGGCCATGGCGCGGGCGGCAGGGATTATCATTAACTGGGATGATTTCTCCGATCTCTCTGACGTGGTGCCGCTGCTGGCGCGCCTCTACCCGAACGGCCCGGCGGATATTAACCACTTCCAGGCCGCGGGCGGCGTACCGGTGCTGGTGCGCGAGCTGCTGAAAGGCGGCCTGCTGCATGAAGATGTTCACACCGTTGCCGGTTTCGGCCTCTCTCGCTACACCATGGAACCCTGGCTTAATAACGGTGAGCTTGACTGGCGCGAAGGAGCGGCCGCTCCGCTTGATGAAGCGGTTATCGCCACGTTTGACAAGCCGTTCTCTCGCCACGGCGGCACCAAAGTGCTGAGCGGCAATCTCGGTCGCGCGGTGATGAAAACTTCCGCTGTGCCGGTTGAGAACCAGATTATCGAAGCGCCGGCGGTGGTTTTCGAGAGCCAGCATGACGTGCTGCCCGCCTTTGAAGCGGGGCTGCTCGATAAAGATTGCGTGGTGGTGGTCCGTCATCAGGGACCAAAAGCGAACGGCATGCCAGAATTACATAAACTTATGCCGCCACTTGGTGTATTATTGGACCACCGTTTCAAAATTGCGCTGGTGACCGATGGTCGACTCTCCGGCGCATCAGGCAAAGTGCCGTCGGCTATTCATGTGACGCCCGAAGCGTACGATGGTGGTCTGCTGGCGAAGGTACGCGATGGCGACATTATTCGCGTCAACGGCCAGACGGGCGAGCTGACGCTGCTGGTCGATGACGCCGAGCTGGCTGCCCGTCAGCCGCATATTCCTGACCTGAGCGGTTCGCGCGTGGGAACCGGCCGGGAGATGTTCGGTGCGCTGCGTGAGAAACTCTCCGGAGCAGAACAGGGCGCAACCTGCATCACTTTTTAAGACGATTCGATTTGTAGATCTGGCGAGAGAAAATCTAATGAAAAACTGGAAAACAACTGCAGAAGCAATCCTCACCTCCGGCCCGGTTGTACCGGTAATCGTGGTGAAAAAGCTGGAACACGCTGTGCCAATGGCGAAAGCGCTGGTTGCGGGCGGCGTACGCGTGCTGGAAGTGACTCTGCGTACCGAGTGCGCGAGGGACGCTATCCGCGCGATCGCCAAAGAGGTCCCGGAAGCGATTGTCGGTGCCGGTACCGTCACCAACGTTGAGCAGCTGAAAGAAGTGACCGAAGCGGGCGCGCAGTTTGCTATCAGCCCGGGCCTGACCGAATCCCTGCTGAAAGCGGCGACCGGCGAAGGCACCATTCCGCTGATCCCGGGGATCAGCACCGTATCCGAGCTGATGCTGGGTATGCAGTATGGTCTGAAAGAGTTCAAATTTTTCCCGGCAGAAGCTAACGGCGGCGTGAAAGCGCTGCAGGCGATTGGCGGCCCGTTCGCGCATATTCGCTTCTGCCCGACTGGCGGTATCTCTCCGGCGAACTATCGTGATTATCTGGCGCTGAACAGCGTGCTGTGCATCGGCGGCTCCTGGCTGGTTCCGGCGGATGCGCTGGAAGCCGGTGATTACGACCGTATCACCAAACTGGCTCGTGAAGCGGTAGAAGGCGCGAAGTAATTATCGCGCGCTCACCAGAGGCCCGGTCTGCGACCGGGCTTTTTTTTATCCCGCAACCATGACTGCCGAAGCCGCCGCTTTGGCGCGTGCAACCGCGTCCTCAACGTTATCGGCTATTGCCAGCGTGACGCCCAGGCGACGCGAACCGTCGATTTCCGGCTTGCCGAACAGACGCAGTTGCAGTCCCGCGCCGACCGCGGCCTGAATATTGCTGAAGGTGACGTTCTGGCTGGTCAGCTGCGGCAGGATCACCGCAGAGGCCGCCGGGCCGTACTGGCGGATCGCGCCAATCGGCAGTCCGAGGAAGGCGCGAACGTGCAGGGCGAACTCCGATAAATCCTGCGAAATCAGCGTGACCATACCGGTGTCGTGCGGGCGCGGCGAGACTTCGCTAAAAATCACCTCGTCGCCGCAGACGAACAGTTCGACGCCGAACAGGCCGTAGCCGCCCAGCGCCAGCACCACTTGGCGGGCGATCTCCTGCGCGCTTTCCAGCGCCAGCGCGCTCATTCGCTGCGGCTGCCAGGATTCACGATAGTCGCCATCCTCCTGGCGATGACCGACCGGCGCGCAGAAGTGTACGCCGTCCGCGGCGCTGACGGTGAGAAGGGTGATCTCGAAATCAAAATTCACCACGCCTTCAACGATAACGCGTCCGGCTCCGGCGCGGCCGCCCTGCTGCGCATATTGCCAGGCGTCAGCCAGCTGTTCGCTGGAACGAATAAAGCTCTGGCCTTTACCCGATGAACTCATTACCGGCTTGACGATGCACGGCAGGCCTATCTCGGCGACGGCTTCGCGGAAGGCGGGTTCACTGTCGGCAAAATGGTAGGCGGAGGTCGGCAGCTTCAGCTCTTCAGCGGCCAGGCGGCGGATCCCTTCACGATTCATGGTGAGCTTTGCCGCGCGGGCGGTGGGGACGACTTTCTGCCCGGCCTGCTCCAGGTCGACCAGGGTGTCGGTGGCGATGGCCTCGATTTCCGGCACGATAAAGTCAGGCTTTTCCTGCTCAATCAGCGCCTGCAGCGCTTCGCCATGCAGCATATTGATGACGTGCGAACGGTGTGCGACCTGCATGGCCGGGGCGTCAGGGTAACGATCGACGGCGATGGTCTCAATTCCCAGACGCTGGCATTCAATGGCCACCTCTTTACCCAGTTCGCCGGAACCTAACAGCATTACCTTTGTTGCCGCAGGGCGCAGCGCCGTACCTAATACAGTCATAACTCTCTTCCGCAGTAAAAAAACATGCGCCGCATTATAAACGAAAACGTTTGCGCATGTCTTTATGCGCGTCATTTGAGTTCGGGGAAGAAATTTGATATACTGTATAAAAATACAGTGCTGAGAGGCTGCATCATGGCGGTTGAAATTAAATATGTAGTGATTCGCGAAGGTGAGGAAAAAATGTCTTTTGCCAGCAAAAAAGAGGCCGATGCTTATGACAAAATGCTCGATCTGGCGGAAGTACTGAACGACTGGCTGGTTGAGTGCCCGCTAACGCTTGACGAAGAGCAGCGCGATAGTATGGCGATGTGGCTGGCCGAGCGCAAAGATACCCTCAACCATATTTTGCGTTCCGGTAAGCTGCCGGAAGCCGAGGGCGCCGCCGAGGCGTCAGCCGATAGCGCAGAAGCAGAAGAGGGCGATAAGACTGACGACGTCATCGAATCTGAAGCCCCGGCGCCGGCGAAGCCGCGCAAAGCGAAAGCGGCCTGAGTTACGCTTTACGCTGCCGCCGCCAGCAGTTCTGGCGGCAGGCTCCCGCGCTTCCCGGCGCGGAATTTGCGCATCTTTAGCTGTCGATAACGTTTCCTGACGTCGCGTCGGTTAGGCTGGTGGTATCGCTTATCGCGCAACGAGGAAATGTATGGCTAACTGGCTTAATCAACTGCAGTCTCTGCTGGGTCAGCAGGGGCGGTCTTCTTCATCTGACGATCAACCAAGCGGCAAAAATTTACTGCTGCCGGGCGCTCTCGGCGGGCTGGCAGGTCTGCTGGTGGCCAGCAAATCATCGCGCAAGCTGTTAGCCAAATACGGTACCGGTGCGCTGCTGGTGGGCGGCGGCGCGGTTGCGGGCAGCGTGTTGTGGAATAAATACCAGCAGAAAATGCGCGCCAGCGCGCAGCCGGCATCGGCAGAGGCTGTGCCCGTTCAGGCGCCATCTTCCGCACCGGCCGAACTCGACGCCCGCAGCGAACGGCTAATTATGGCGCTGGTCTTCGCCGCCAAAAGCGATGGACATATTGACGATCGCGAGCGGGCAAATATTGAAGAGCAACTACGTGCGGCAAATGTCGACGTCCAGGGCCGAGTGTTAATTGACCGGGCGCTGGCGCAGCCGCTTGACCCGCAGAGCCTGGCGCAGGGTATCAGCAGCGAGCAAGAGGCGCTTGAAGTTTACTATATCAGCTGCGCGGTCATCGATATTGACCACTTTATGGAACGTAGCTACCTCAATGCCCTCGGCGAAGCGCTGAAGCTCCCGCAGGAAGTGCGTGAAAATATCGAACGGGATATTCAGGCGCAAAAACAGGCCGTAACGGCTTAAATCCGCACGTTTCGCTTGCATCGCTGGCGACTTTTGCCACCCTTATATATTGTGTAGTCACGTTACCCTTCAGGCTGCTTTGAGGCAGCCTGAAAATTTTACTACCCAATACAAGCCGCAGAAGAATAAGCAGATGCCACCAAAAGCCAAACGGATCCCCCATGCCATGACCTTACATGGCGACACGCGAATCGATAATTACTATTGGCTGCGCGATGACGATCGCTCGCAGCCGGAAGTGCTGGATTATCTGCGCCAGGAAAATGAGTACGGCAAAAAAGTGATGTCTTCGCAAAGTAGCCTGCAGGATAGGGTGCTCAAGGAGATTATCGACCGTATTCCGCAGCGCGAAGTGTCGGCCCCCTACAGCAAAAATGGCTATCGTTACCGTCAGGTCTACGAGCCGGGCTGCGAGTACGCGATTTATCAACGCCAGCCGGTAGTCAAAGAGGAGTGGGACGAATGGGACGTCCTGCTTGACGGCAACCAGCGTGCGGCCGGTAGCGAATTTTATACCCTCGGCGGATTAGGCGTTTCGCCCGACAACAGCCTGATGGCGGTGGCGGAAGACTATCTCTCCCGACGCCAGTATAGCCTGCGCTTCTTTCCCTTAAACGACGACCGACAATTTGCGGAAGTGCTGGAGAACGTCTCACCTGATTTTGCCTGGAGTAACGATTCGCAGACTCTGTGGTACGTGCGTAAACACCCCACCACGCTGCTGCCGTATCAGGTCTGGCGCCACCGTCTGGGTACGCCGGCCAGTGCGGATGTTATGGTGTATGAAGAGCAGGACGACACTTTTTACGTCAGCGTACACAAGACAACATCCCAGCAGTTTGTGGTGATCTACCTGGCCAGCGCGACCACCAGCGAAGTACTGCTGCTCAATGCGGAAATGACCGACGCCGAACCGGTCTGTTTTCTACCCCGGCGTAAAGATCATGAATATAGCCTCGATCACTATCAGCACACTTTCTATCTGCGCTCTAATCGTGAGGGTAAGAACTTCGGCCTTTATCGCAGCACCCTGCGCGATGAGCAGGAATGGGAGACCCTGATAGCGCCGCGTCACGAAGTGATGCTGGAAGGTTTTACCCTGTTTACCGACTGGCTGGTTGTGGAAGAGCGCCAGCGCGGGCTAACCAGTCTGCGCCAGATCAACCGTAAGACAAGAGAATCGCAGGGGATCGCGTTTGACGATCCGGCCTACGTAACCTGGCTTGCCTATAATCCGGAGCCGGAAACCTCGCGCCTGCGCTATGGCTACTCCTCCATGACAACCCCGGATACGCTGTTCGAGCTGGATATGAATACCGGCGAGCGGCGGGTACTCAAACAGCAGGAAGTCAAAGGATTTGATGCCAGCCACTACCGCAGCGAGCATCTTTGGATCAACGCCCGCGACGGCGTGGAAGTCCCGGTCTCGCTGGTCTACCGTGATGAATATTTCCGCAAGGGCGCCAGCCCTCTGCTGGTGTACGGCTACGGCTCCTATGGCGCCAGCATGGATGCGGATTTCAGCGCCAGCCGACTGAGCCTGCTCGACCGCGGCTTTGTCTTCGCTATCGCCCATATTCGCGGCGGTGGCGAGCTGGGCCAGCAGTGGTACGAAGACGGTAAGTTTTTGTGCAAGAAAAATACCTTCAACGATTATCTCGACGTCTGCGATGCGCTACTGGCACAGGGTTACGGCAATCCGCGTTTTTGCTACGGCATGGGCGGCAGCGCCGGCGGTATGCTGATGGGCGTAGCGGTGAACCAGCGGCCGGAGCTCTTCCACGGCGTGGTGGCCCAGGTTCCATTTGTGGATGTCCTCACCACCATGCTCGATGAGTCGATCCCGCTGACCACCGGCGAGTTTGAAGAGTGGGGTAATCCTCAGGATGAAGAATACTATCGCTATATGAAAAGCTACAGCCCGTATGACGGCGTTGAGGCTCAGGCCTATCCGCATCTGCTGGTCACCACGGGCCTGCATGATTCGCAGGTACAATACTGGGAGCCAGCAAAATGGGTGGCGAAACTGCGCGAGCTGAAAACCGACGATAACCTGCTGCTGCTGTGTACCGATATGGATTCCGGCCACGGCGGTAAATCCGGCCGTTTTAAAAGCTATGAGGGCGTGGCGCTGGAGTTTGC
Organism: Klebsiella sp. FDAARGOS_511; assembly: GCF_003812845.1. NCBI lineage: Bacteria > Pseudomonadati > Pseudomonadota > Gammaproteobacteria > Enterobacterales > Enterobacteriaceae > Klebsiella > Klebsiella sp. FDAARGOS_511. The sequence continues at coordinate 5,283,923 of NZ_CP033824.1, forward strand.
GTTTCTGATTGGTCTGGCGCAGGGGACGCTGCCGGGCCAGGCGGAGGTATAGCGCCGATTACTCCCCGAGATAGTGCTTCAGCGTCAGGCGCAGCTCGGGGCTCATGCGATCCAGGTTATTGAACAGCCAGCGCAAATAGCCGGGATCGTTTTCCGCAACCTCGGAAACCGGCTTGCCGCGATATTTGCCGAAGGTAAAGGTGGAGAGCAGCGCCGGGCGGCCGGTAATGGTCGCCATCTCCTCAGGCGTCCAGCCGGAGGTGTTGATGATATCGAGCAGCAGGGCCGCGGTGATATAGCAATCGTACAGCGCCCGGTGATGATGCAGTCCCGGTGGCGTCGCGACGCTGAGCTTGCGCGATTTATACAGCCCCATATTGCTGTACTTGATGCCTGGCCACAGGCGGCGCGCCAGCTTCATCGTGCAGATCCACTCACCCTGCATTTCCGGTAACACCCGGCGGTCAAAGCTAGCGTTATGGGCGACATACCACGGACTGCCCATATACAGCGGCACAATCTCCTCGATCCATGGCTTATCGGCAACCATCTCTTCGGTGATGTGGTGAATCGCCATCGCCTGTGGGCTGATAGGACGATCGGGGCGAACCAGATGGCTCATGGGATTGGTGATTTGTCCGTCGATGATATCTACCGAGGCGATTTCAACAATGCCTCCCTGCAATCCGCAGGTTTCTGTATCGATTACGCGCAGCATGGCTCGCTCCAGGCCAAAGAAACCAGCGTAATGGAATGCGCAGGTCTTGCCAACTCGGATGTCCGCAGAGGACGGGAATTATTTCTGTTTCGGTTCATAGGGCAGGCGAGAGAGCGAAACGGAGGCCAGCCGATGGGCAATCAGACGCTCGCGAAACCAGCTGCGCAGATGCTCGGGCTGTTCTCTTTCGACTAAATCAGCCACCACCGGCATATTGTAGCGTTCTTTAAAGGCGACACCAGCCGCGGCGAGATCGACATTCACTTTGTCCATCTCCTCCTGGGATAGTTTAGCCAGGTTGTTTTCCATCGGTTTCTCCTCTGATAATGCCGCAAAAAGTACTAAGCACGCGGCAAAAAGGCAAGTCTCAGACGCTTAGCTCGACTGCGCCATTATACAGGGTTATTCTCTGTGCTACATACATAACAAAAAGGAATGACAACTATGCCAATCATCGCCGGACGCGCCCTGCGTCTGTCTCTGTTTCTCGCCGGTTGCCTGACCTCCGCAGGCGCATTTGCCCACGCCCATTTGCAACAACCGCTGCCGGCTGCCGGTAGTGAGGTGGAGGCGTCACCGCAGGCGCTGACCCTGAACTTCTCCGAAGGCATCGAAACGCAGTTTAGCGGCGTAACCCTCACCGGGCCGCAGCAGAAGCCCATCACCCTCGGTAAACCCGTCCGCAGCGACAGCAATAAGGCTCAACTGACGGTACCGGTTGAGCAGGCGTTGACGCCGGGCGAATATACCGTTGACTGGCACGTGGTCTCCGTAGATGGCCATAAGACCAAAGGGCAATACACCTTTACCGTGAAGTAAGCCGATGCTCAGTGCCGTCTATGTCAGCTTACGCTTTATCCATTTCATTTCGCTGATCGTCGCTTTCGGCTGCCTGCTTTACGGCGCGTGGTGGGCGCCAGCGGCCTTGCGCCGTCTGATGATGCAGCGTTTTTATCCGCTAATGCGTCATTTACTACTGGCTAGCGCGCTGTCGGCGCTGCTGATGCTGATGGCGCAGGGCGGCCTGATGGGCAACGGCTGGTCGGATGTCTGGCAGCCGGCTATCTGGCAGGCGGTGGCCGGGACGCAATTTGGCGGTGTGTGGGTATGGCAAATTTTACTCGCCTTTGTGGCGTTGGCAGTGGTTTGGCTGAAGCCCCGGCGACCGGGGCGTTTACTGCTGGTGCTGTTTTGCGCCCAGTTGCTGCTGCTGGCGGGCGTCGGACATGCCGCGATGAACGATGGCTTGCTGGGGATAGTGCAGCGAACCAATCATGCGCTTCATCTGTTTTGCGTGGCCAGCTGGTTTGGCGGTCTGCTGCCGTTTATCTACTGTCTTCGCCTGGCGCACGGTCGCTGGCGGCAGGCGGCGATTTTCACCATGATGCGGTTTTCGCGTTACGGACATCTGGCGGTTGCCGGCGCCATCGCCAGCGGGGTGGTAAATGCGCTGCTGATCCAGGGCGAACTTATCAGCGCCTCGCCCTGGGGGCGTATGCTGTTGTTGAAATGTGCGCTGGTAGCGGCAATGGTGGCAATTGCGCTGGTGAACCGGTATGTTCTGGTGCCACGCATGTCGGCAGGCGGAACGCGAGCGGAGCAGCTCATCGTGCGCACCACGCAGATAGAAATTGCGTTGGGAGCGCTGGCGCTGTTTGCCGTCAGCCTGTTTGCCACCTGGGAACCTTTCTGAATAAACTGGTTAAATCATGAAAAAAATCGTTCTGACAATGTTGTTATTGGCAAGTTCTGGCGCTGCGCTGGCGGCGCCGCAGGTGATTACCGTGAGCCGCTTTGAGGTGGGTAAAGAGAGCTGGGCGTTTAACCGTGAAGAGGTGATGCTGACCTGCCGTCCGGGCAATGCGCTGTTCGCCATTAATCCGAGTACCCTGGTGCAGTACCCGCTAAACGACATCGCCGAACAGCAGATGAAAGACGGTAAAACCAACGCGCAGCCGATTTCCGTGATCCAGATTGACGATCCGCAACGGCCGGGACAAAAAATGAGCCTGGCGCCCTTTATTGAGCGCGCGCAGAAACTCTGCTGATCGCCGCCTGCATCCCGCTGTATTTACATGAAAAAAAACCGCCATCCCCCAATACCGGGCATGGCGGTTTTTTGTTGATATCAGCAATTTTGAGACGAATTATTCGTCCACTTTTGTCACGGACTGGAAAACCTGACACGGTAAACTATTCTTATAAGGCAAGGCGACTTAGCCTGCATTAATGCCAACTTTTAGCGCACGGCTCTCTCCCAAGAGCCATTTCCCTGGACCGAATACAGGAATCGTGTTCGGTCTCTTTTTATCTATTTTTCACAAATCGCAGATTCCCTTGCAAAACCCCATTCACTTTTTTCGGGGCTTTTTTCTTATACCACAACAATAATTTCCCAAACATTTCTTTTACAAAAAATCGTCTGCTAACGTTTTAGTAGCTAACGGTCACCAGTACGGTATCGGTATAGGTTCCGGCAGGCTGGTTACTCTGGGTCGGGTTTATTTTTAGGGTGTAGTTTGCGGGCTGCGCGGCGCCGGATCCGGCCACGCTGAGATTGTTATTTTCCGTCCATGCGCTGCCGTTGGGCTGGTAAAATTGGTACTGCAGCCAGGCGGTAGGCTGGTTCGCGATGGGTTGGCTCATCTGCCGCCAGTCGCCGACGCTGGCGTTAGTGCTGGTGAGGTTGATGGTGTAGGCCGCGTTTTTCGTGCAGCGGATGGCAAGCTGGCCGCTGTAGTTGCTAAAACCGGACGGAAGGGCGGCAGAGGTAAATTCGACGTCTGGCGCGCTGTCGATATAGCAAACATTGATCACCTTCACCGACACATTGACCGTAGAGGTCAGCGTTCCGTTATTCGGAATACATATCTTAATGCCCAGCAGATCGAGCCCGACGTAGCAGAATCGGTACACCCAGGTGATGGTTAACACATCGGTATAGGTACCGGCGGGGACGTTGGCGCCCGGGGTGGTTCTGAAATAGAGCGGCATGGTGCCATCGCTTGAGTTAAATAAACCCAGCAGTTCGAGCAGCGTTGTTCTGGACCAGCTAATCACGCCGCCATCCAGATAGGCCGGCGAGCACGAAGCGTCAGAACAGACGCTGTAAGGGATGGCGTCGCCCGCGCCATTAAGCAGCCGCGGAATACCGTTGCTCTTGTTGGCCGACGACAGGGTGGCGCTTAATGTGTTGGTTGAGTTCAGCGCCACCAGCTCCGGGGTGCAGTAAAACCCCGCGCCGGCCATCACGCCCTGAGGCGCGCTGTTGAGAGCAAAGGAATCCACCGGGCCGATAACCGGCGCGCTGGTTTTGATGCTGCAGGCGGCCAGCGCGTTGCTTGTTAGCCCAAGGAGCAAGAGCAGCGCGCAGATCGGGAGGATACTTTTCAACTTGATCTCCACTGTTATGGGTGACAGCTAACCGGACCTATCCGTTGCGGAACCGGCGTTGTTTCCGGGAGCGCAAAGCGCACGCGGCATTGAAACTCCCCGGTGTTGACTATGACTTTATTGTCGCGCGTGAGATGCGAGAACCAGGCGACGCCGTCGTAGCCCACCAGACCGCGCTGTTTGCTGTTCACTTCCTCGACGGGCGTACCGACCGGCAGCGGCTGTCCCTGAGCATCGACGAAGACAATGGTTGCCGAACGCACGCGGTTAACCGGGAATTCAACCAGCGCGCCGCTGCCTTCGCGCACGGCGATGCGTTTCTCCACCATCAGCGCTTCGGTGTCCGTTGGCAATGGCAGCGTATCGAGGGTAATTTTTCCCGGATACCACGCCGTCGCCCACGGGATCAGCAAATGGCCGTTTTTATCCGTCACGCCGACTTTGCGGTTTTCATAGCTCACCGCAATGTTCGGGTAGTTACCGGTGGAGACAACGATAAACGCGTCGTTAATCTGCCGGGCGAAGAACAGACTGTTATCCATCAGCACCACCGATCCCGTGGCTTCAAACCAGCTGTGACGATCGTTGCGTGAGCCGTAGTAGCCTCCGCTCAACGTCGACACGCGGTTGATCCAGGTCAGATCCGCCTGGCTATAATTATCGCCGCCCACCGAATGGGCGAGGTTCCAGCCAAGCCCGCCTTCTGCCGGGGCGGAGCGGTTGAGGCTGATATTTTCGCCCCATTGACCGGAGCTGGCGCGCTGGCCGCTTAACTGCATAGAGCTTTGCGAATCGAAAGGGATGATTATCTGCAGCATGCTTGAGTAGCTACCTTCCTGCAGATCGCGGTTTACGCTCAGGTTGAGGCTGCTGCTAAGCCACAGGCTACGGCTCCAGGAGAGGTTCAACAGGCGGGTGCGCGAACGATCCTCGGCCTGGATATCAAAGTAGCCAATGCTAAAAGAACCGAGGGTTCTTCCCCACGGGCTCAGGCTCAGCGTGGCCTGGTCTGACTGACGGCTGAGCGTGGCGCTAGAGCCATAGGTGCTGAGGTTGTCGTAGCTGGCGCTGCGGCGGATATGCTGATAGTTCACTCCCCAGCTATTGCCATAGTAGGAGTAACCCGAGGTGAGCTGGTTTCCGTCTCCTTCGCCGCGGCTGGCGCTGCCCGACAGGCTGAGGGTGCCCAAATTTCCTACCCCAATATCGCCGCCTATCCCGGCATTAGCTAATCCCTGGCGGTCTTCGGTATGCGCCGAGAGCGCAAGCCAGTGGGTTAATCCATAGCGATAAATCGCGCTCACCGCCCCGGCGCCATAATCGGCATTCTTGATGCCGTAGTTGTTGCGCAGGGCGCCAAGGGTGAAATCAAAATCGCTCAGGCCTTCCCGCAGGAGGGTATTAGAGACATAAAAAGGAACGCTGGTAGAGACCTGGCGGCCAAGGGCGTCGGTAGTCACTACGGTCGCTTCGCCGGCGCCGCTGATCCACGGAACGTTGGTCAGCGTATAGGGGCCGCCATTAACCTGCGACGAGCTGGTTTTATAACCGTTAATAAACAGGTCGACGCTTGAAGGGACCGCCGCGCTGCCGGATAAGTTAAGCAGCGGATATGTCACCAGATCCGGGCGCACGCTGAAGTTACGGCTTACGCGTAGCCCACCCATGCGCACGGAACTGCTCCAGGTCAGAGCGTTACTGACCACGTCGCCGGCCTGGTAGCTTATCATCTGTTCGCTATCGCTGTATTTCCACAGGGTGTCGTAGCGCATATAGCCCTGTTGTTCATAGCCCGACGAAGACCAGTTTTGCCGGATCGCGGCGTTATTGGAAAGGACGCCCGGCGGGCCAAAAAGACGCGTTTCGGTGAAGGTGCTGGTGGTTTGCGTGCCGCCTGATGAAAAGAGGCTGTAAGCGTCGTAGTTAAATAAAATCCCCGGACTGCCGATCGCGGCCTGGTATTGTTGTCCCGTGGTTTCCCCGATGCGCTGTTCGGGGAGCCACTGGTCCGGAACCTGAAGCTTAAGCACTTGCCCCGGCTGGTCATATTCGACCTTAACCGAGGGGAGCGCCGTGACATCCACCAGCGCATCATGGGTTTGCAGGGGAATATGCGCTTGCCGTAGAACGCTGGCCGCAACCCAGTAGTGACCAGCATTGACCTTGACCGGAACGGCGCCGGCAAGAATATTGCCATTGACCGATAAGCTGAGGTACAGCTCATACTCCTGCCTTTCGCCGTAGGATGCCGCAGGCGCAGGCAGGGAATCATAGGTCGCGGCGCAGGCCGTCACCGACGCCACCGCCAGCAGCCCCCCGGACGCCGTTCTTTTCAGATCTCTCATTTTTAACGATTCGCCGGAATTTCCACCGCCTGACCGTTATCCGTTAACTTCGCGAACAGATGTATTCCTGATGGCGCGGAAGCGTTTCCGGCGTTCGGGAAACAGGCCTTTTTCTGCGCCAGAACGTAGCCGAGAAGGCCATTAGCCACGGGAATTTTGCCGTTGCCGCTCGCGTTCGCCCAGTAAACCGTACTGAGCCGCGCATGTTGATTGCCTCTATTATCGATGCATAGCGTCTGGCGGTTATTTTGCTGCGCGAGCGACCAGCGCAGCGTCGTCCTTACCGATTCGACTGAACCCGCGTTCTTTAACGGCGTGAGCCCCTGCCCATAGGTAAACAGCGGCAGGACATAGCGCATGCGCATTTTCAGCCCGGCGGAGTTCTGTTCCGTCTGCGTTACCGGCTGCGCGGCAGGGATCTCATCGATAACAATGCGGTAGGACTGCTCTTTGCCATTGGCGATAGGGGCAACGCGCATGAGCCTCACCAGTTGCCGCTGCCCCGGCGCTACCGTGGTAAAAGGGGGGCTGGCGACAACATCGCGCTGGTCGGCGTAGACGTCCGCTGACCCTTTTTGATCCCAGGCAAAAACGCGCAGCTGCAAATTAACCGGCGAACTGCCGCGATTCTCCAGCCACAGTTCAGAACCTTTTTCGTGGCTTTCGATAGTTTGAAAGATCGGCCATACCAGGACGGAGCTTGCGGCCAGAACCGATGAGGGAAGAGATAAAGCGAATATAAACGGCGCAAATCTACAGCGAATCATAGTTAACCTGTGGATTATCTAATAGGTCAGCGTGACGGTGACCGTGTCGGTATAGGAGCCCACCGCCGGGAAGCCATTCGTGGCAAAAAGGCGGCCATAAACCGTGTAGGTTTGCGTGGTGCTCGGAAATGATGCGACGCTCAAGGCCTGCGTACTGTTGCCCCAAACGTTAGCGCGGTTGGCGTCCTGATAAAGCTGATACGCCAGGGTGTTGTTGTTGCCGTTCGACATATAGCGCTGGCTGGCTGAGCCGCCGTTGACGCCATAGTCGAGGGCGATTGAAATAGCGGTGCCGGGCGTGCAGGTGACGATGATTGAGCCTGCGCCGGAGGTACTGGCGACATCAACGTTGTTGTAAAGCGATGACAGGGTGCCAAAACTCAGGGTACCGAAATCCGTCGTTTGGGAGCCATCTCCGGCGCCAAGCGCGCAGCCTGCTGCGATCTGCGCGGAGACTTTGAACGTCTTCTGGACAACGGCGGCATGGGCGCCTGAGGTAAAAAACAGAATTAATGTAAGCCACTCGGGTCGAAGCATGACGCCCATTTTCCTTATGCGATTACCAGGTTAACGTCGCAGTGACGATGTCGTCATACACATCGGCCGTCGGCGCATTGACGCTCTGGTCTTCGGGGCGGATTCGGGCAAAAACTGGAATAGCCTGGGGATTGCCGGTGCCAACGATAGATATCGTGCCGCCGGGCAAAATTTCATTACTGCGGCCGGCATCCGAATAGAGTCGATAGGCAATCTGCTGGGTGCCGGCGGCGTTTTTCATATAGCGCAGCGCTGCATCGCCAGACTGGCCGCCGTCCAGTGTCAGGGTCGAGTCAAGGTCCTCGGTGCAGGTCACTGTTAGCGCGCTTCCGCCGCCGCTGCCGGTGACTTCCGCATCAATGGAGTTGGCTAAATCGCCATAGGCGCCGAAATTAATGTTGCCCCAGCGGTTATTCTCGCCATTGCGGACGTTCGATACGCTGCACCCGCTGCCGAGCGTCACCTGGACGCCAATCTGGCCGCTTAAGGTTCCCGCTGCGAAAGCCGGTTGACTAATAACGATGGCGCTCAGTAAGCCGCCCAGCACACTGCGCGAGATGGTTTTGACGTTCATAGAGAACCTCTCAGTGGAAAGCCGCTGAAGATAAACAACAATGTAGCGATAGACGTTGGTCACCGAGTAACTGCCGCGGTTTTGTTGGTTAACGTATAACTACTCCTGCAGAATATGTGTAATTGTATATTTCTGACTGATTATTATCTTTTTATTGGATTTTTATTCGGTTTTCATGCTTTTTATTTGGAGTTAGATTCTTTATGTTAATTGATTGTTGGTTTTATGTTTTCTTTTTGCTTTTCAAAGGGGGCGTAAAAATAAGGGGATTTTTTTAAAATCACAATCTGGTGCAAACTTTGCAACAAAAAATCTGGACAAAAAGCCGGGTGTAGACACTGGGTGACTTTCAGAGAGGGAAAGGAGAAAACACCTGCACGAAATCAGGCCCATAGTGCAGGTGAAATGTACGGGCCAACATCGGAAGAGACTCAGTATACACATTTGTATGACAAATGAAATAATAGACAAGATACGGCTTTAAGTTTTTTAGCGGGTATTTATCTGACCGCCTGACGGGTTATTAGCGGATGAAAGGAAAACCGTAACTTGCGGGATAAAAATAATCGGTAAAGATTTATTCCGGCGCGACGAAGGAGGGATACAACCATGTTTCCAGAAAGCTCACCAGGAACCATATTTGTCCGCTAAAAATGAACCACAAAGCAGCGGCCAAAATAATCAGCAGGATAGCCAGCAGGAGTGTTTCAGTTTTGCTCATAACTTCATTAGCCGTCCGCAAGGAGTACAACGAAGTTATGATAGTAACTAAAGCGCCGCAGAAGATGCAAACGCCGTCGTGCTAAACGGCGTTGGCGAAGCGGCTGGAGAGCTACTCCATGAGTATCTCCATCTTAGCGGCCATATCATCCAGAAGCTGAAAGCGGCGACGATATTCAGCGCGCTTCTTGCTGGCGATGCTCTCAAGCGTCTTTCTTTCCAGCTGGAGCGGTAAGCGCCAGCGCCAGGCGCCGTCGGCGACGCCATCGATAGATTGCCAGAACTCATCATAGCTGGCGTGAAAATGACGTCCCTTGCTCAACCGATAGCGCAGCGCGCGGAAGACGTGGCCGTTGTCGCTGACCCCGTAAATGTGATTAATGTTGCTGCGCGCCGCCATTAACCAGATAAATTCCATCAGCAGGCGTTTCGGGAACAGGCCGTAACAGGCGCGGGTCGCTCGTTTAATCACTTCGTGCGGAACAGTGCTGCGCGGCCCCTGTAGACCGCCGATGGTCAACTGCCATTGCTCCTGCTGGCGGGTGACGCTAAAGGTCGCGCTGGCCAGTACAATCTCATCGCTATCGCGCAGCCACAGCGTCGTTTCTCCCTCGCGTTCGGCTTTGCCCGCCGAGGAGGCGGAGAGCGTAAACCGGCTGTCGTCTTTGCCCGTCAGCTCAAGCAGCGGTACATCTTTCGCTGCGGTCATGGCCCCGGCGAGGCACGAGCCTCCCAGAGAATCGACAAACTGGTAGTGGCTGATAATGGCCTGCGCGCGCTGGCTGGCGTTTAATCCGCGGGTCAAATACTGGCGATGAACTTTGCCCGGCAGCGTCACCTGAGCGGCCAGCAGCTGATTGAAGTCCGCACGCGCCGCCAGGCTTTCCAGCATGCTGCGCGTTGGCGCATAAAATAATGCTGTGCGCAGTAAAAACTTAAGCCGGTAATGACGTTGTTGCCAGATGGGGGCTGGGGTGAGCCGACCCATCACCAGATCGGCAATAAGATTTGGGCGTCGCTCAACTACGCTGGCTGAATGCAGGCTGTTATCCGTCACGATGAATACCTCGGAGTTATTTAGCCTCTATTCTATGGATATATCGTGGAGAGCTTAATGCCCCGCCGGACTATATTTGCCTTTCGTTTAAAGTCGATTGAGGTGTCCATATTACGGGCGTTGAAGTGGCGGATTTTTCCTATAATTGTGCGAGGAGGACATAATATGTATCAGCGCATTAACGGTTCCGCCTGGCGTAATATCTGGCTGGTGGGCGATCTGCACGGCTGTTTCGGACGCCTGATGGCGGCCCTTCGCGAGCACAGGTTTGACCCTTATCAGGACCTGCTTCTCTCGGTGGGCGATCTGATCGATCGTGGACCACAAAGCGCGCAATGCCTGGATTTACTGCGCTATCACTGGGTTTGCGCGGTACGTGGAAACCATGAGCAGATGGCGCTGGAGGCGCTTGCGGGCAGCGATATGCGGCTCTGGGAGATGAACGGAGGCGACTGGTATACGCAATCTCCGCAGAACCAGAGGCGGCGCCTTACGGAGCTTATCGCCCGCTGCCGCGACCTACCGCTGATTATCGAACTCCACAGCGGTGGGCAGGTGCACGTCATTGCCCATGCTGATTACCCCGCCGCGGTTTATTGCTGGCAGCGCGCTGTCGATGAGCATCAGGTGTTGTGGCGTCGGCAGCGGCTTGCCGACCATTTCGCCGGGCGTCACGGCGCGATTGCCGGCGCCGATCATTTCTGGTTCGGCCATACGCCGCTCAAACGGCGCTATGACAGCGATAACCAGCATTATATCGATACAGGGGCCGTATTTGGTGGAGCGCTAACCCTGGTGGCGCTACAGCTGGCGGGCTAAAAATCGCTGTATTCTCGGGCGGGGAGCCAGAAACTGTCGATAAAATCTTCTACCGGAAAGCAGCCGCCGTGGCGTATCCGCTGATCGTCCATGGCCGTTGTGCACTGCCGCTCGTTATCGTAAACATCGACAACGATATCTTCACAGCCGCCGTCCAGGTAACAAATAAACAGTACTAAGGCAAACATCCTGGCCTCATATCCTGAAAAACATATTGTTAAGTGTAGGAGATGTCAGAAAAGCGGGGAAATAAATAACCCGTCTCAGGCGACGGGTTCATTGGAATCAGGCGAGGCGCATGATCCAGGCATCGGACTGGCGATCGTAGTGCTTACGGTAGAGGACGGAATGTTCACCATCAAGTATGGCGGGCACGCTGGTGTCCGCGTCCCATGCATCAAGCTGCATGCATAAATCCGGATCGGATTTGCAGGGGATACTTAACGTTCGCTCTCCCTGCTGTTCGCCGTGCAGTTCGGCGTCGTCTATTTCAAACGCGCCGATACGTACGCTAGTTTTACTCATAAATTCACCCCGTTTGTCTGCTGATTTGTGGTACGACCAGTTGAGGCCGACATTTTTGAGCGTAGACAAACGGGCGTAAAGTGCCAGTGAAAAAGTGCTGTTTTTCGAGGCACCATCACGCTTTTTTGCTAAAAAGCTTACCGTCACGCACCAGTTCGCGGGGATAGCTGTTTTTTAAACGCGACCCGACTTTTTTCGCCAGCCCGAGCGGCGCGCCCTGATAGGTGACAATCGCATCATCCTTCTCCGGGAGCGTTTCCGGATAGACGTCGCGGCCGCGGTACCACTCTTCCGCTTCTGCCTGAGTCAGCGCAAAGGGCGCGGCCGGGGCGGCAAGCGCAATCACCGCTTCGTGCTGCCAGCGATAGCCTTTGTTGTGGGTTTCGGCGAGCCGGATCCCGATGCGTGAAAAACGCACTTTACCGAAGAGCGCTTCGAGCGCCTGTGGGAAGAGCCAAATTTCTTTATCACGCTGCCAGAGCGTATGGTCGGCGGTCCACTGCAAACCGACGGCGGCAGCGGCGGCAATAACGGCGGCGGATTCGCGGGTTTTAAGCGGCGTGAAGGGGAATTTCCCGACTTTATAGCCCGGCGCCGGGAGCGGCTTGATGGCGGCGGTTTTGCGTAAGCGGGCGACGAAGAACCCTTCGCAGTCAAAAATCTGCGGGAAGACGTGCAGGAAACCCTCGTCGGTCAGCGCTTCGCTGGCCTGGGGGAACAGCGAGCCGAGCGGCAGTACTTCCACCGCCTGCGGGTAGCGCGCTAGCAGCCCGTTGACCACCTCTTCGTTTTCTTGCCGGTTCAGGGTGCAGGTGGAGTAAACCAGCGTTCCGCCGGGGCGAAGGGCGTGAAACGCGCTGTCGATAAGTTCGCGCTGGGTAAGCGCGATCTCCGCGTTGCTTTCCGGCGACCAGTTTTTCAACGCATCGGGGTCTTTACGTACTACCCCTTCGCCAGAGCAGGGGGCGTCGAGCAGGATCGCGTCAAAGCATTCCGGTAGCGCGGCGCCGAATACCCGGCCATCGAAATGGGTTAACGCCACGTTGCTAATTCCGCAGCGGCTGATATTGGCGTGCAGGACTTTAACCCGGCTGGCGGAATATTCATTGGCCAGAATGCCGCCTTCATTGCCCATGCGCGTGGCGATTTGCGTGGTTTTAGATCCCGGCGCGGCGGCGACATCCATCACCCGCTGCGGCGTTTCACCGCCGGCAAACAGCGCGGCGACGGGCAGCATGGAGCTGGCTTCCTGAATGTAAAACAGCCCGCTAAGATGCTCGGCCGCGCTGCCCAGCGGCAGGTCGTCTTCGTCTTCACGCTCGATCCAGAAACCCTCTTCGCACCACGGAACCGGCGTGAGCTGCCAGCGATAGGGGGCGACCAGCTGCAAAAAATCAGCCACCGTGATTTTCAGCGTATTGACGCGAATGCTCCGCCGCAGCGGGCGCTGGCAGGCGGCGATAAAGTCGTCGAAAGAGAGATGCGTCGGCATTGCCGCACGCATTTGAGCGAGGAATTCTTCAGGAAGATAGACAGCGTTTTGAGCCATGGGGAGCGCACCACAACGAAAAAAGGGGGCGTAGTTTACCACAAAGGCTCCGGCGGCGGACACCGGAGCCTTTTACGCTTAGCGCGGCAGGGCGGTGCCCCATTCGCGCCACTCTTTCGGTTCGCTCTCCAGCAGCAGGAAGTGTTTGCCATCCTGCGCTTTCGGCGCCAGCGGCGTACCCGGAGGCGTCGCAAACGCGATGCCGCCGCGAATGAACTGATTAAAGGTACCGGTTTTCACCACCCCGCCAATCAGGCCAAAGTCGAGGCTATAGCCGGAAGCCAGCCAGAACACCGAGTTGTTGCGCACCAGATACTGATAACGCTTGCTGATACGCAGCTGTACCATCACGCGATCCGACATCGAACCGAGCATCAGACCGGTCACCGTGCCGACTTCGAGCCCGCGGAACAGCACCGGCGTGCCGATACCCAGCGAACCCGCTTCCGGTACTTCGACGATAATGCTCAGGCCGTCGATATAACGTGAATCGCTGATCGTGGTTTCCTGAATTTCGAAATCACGGCGCGGTGAACCGCGTCCCGGCTCGACGTTGATATAGGCCTGGAAAAGGGTATCCAGATGTTCAACGCCCGCCGCGGAAATCTGCGGCGTAATCACCGAGAAACGCGTCCCGGCGCGGGCAAAGGTATTGACGTATTCCGGGTAGAGCACCGCTTTCGCCTGCACTTCGTTTTTCGCGGTAATTAAATTCAGCGACTGGATCTGGCCAATATCAATCCCCAGGTAGCGAATCGGCATCCCTTCGGCGATTTTACCGGCGTCGAAGGCGTGGAGGGTTATCTGCCCACCCACCGCGCGGGCAGCGGTTTCCGAAGCATACAGCACGCGTTTATTATCGATCCGCGCGCTAGCGCTGGCGCCGCTGAGGTTATCAAAGCTAATCGCGCCCTTCAGCGCGCGGGAAAGCGGGGAAGCCTGCACCGTCAGACCGCTACCGTTAAGCTGCACTTTGGCGCCGCCTTCGGCCCAGAACACGCTGTTGCTGGTCAGCAGATGGCGATATTCCGGCTTGATATGAATATTGATTTCAAAGGCGTTTTTGCGCGGCTGCACGGTGATGATTTCCCCGACCGCAAATTTACGGTACAGCACCACGGAGCCGGCCTGCACGTCCGGCAGCGTCTCGGCTGAGAGCGTAAGCGTGGTGGTCGGCAGATCGCTCATGCTGTTTTCCAGCGCCTTTTCCTGGTTCGCATACAGCGGATAGCGGCTTTGCATCGCCCCCTTGTCGCCCGGAATAATGCGGATCCCGCCGTTGACCCATTCGCTGGCGCTGGCGCCGAGGAACTGCACGCCGTCGATGCCGACTTTGACGTCAATCCGGCTGTTGACCACGAATTTGCTATCGCCGCGAACCAGTGAACGGTACTCCGGCATAATCGCTACCTGGAACGTGACGCCATCGGCATTCAGCTTGCGCTCCAGAACCTGGCCAATCTGGACGCCGTGCAGAATTAGCGGCTGCCCGGCGTCGATACCGTAGCTCTCCGGCGCGGTGAGCGTGACGGTCGCCACATCCGGTTCTTCCAGAATGGATTTATCGGCAGGCAGCACCGCAAACTGGTTACGCGGCTCACCTTCACCGGGGACCAGTTCAAAGGTGGTGCCGGTCAGCAGGGCGCTGACGCTGGGGTTATCCAGAGAGATTTTCGGCTTCTTCATCTGAATCAGCGTCTTCTCACGCAGCAGGCTGACGACGCTCGGATCGACGGTCATTTCGCCGGTCACTTTCCCGTCGGAATTGAGATTCATCTTGCTGAGCTGGCCAACCTCGAGTCCCTGGTACATCAGCGGCGTAGAGCCGGCTTTTAAGCCCGCGCCGTCGGGAAGATCCAGTTTGACCACCACCCCACGCTGACTGTGCGCCAGGTCTTCATATAAGTGATAATCCGTGTTCTGCTGAGCCTGCGCAGAGTCATCGGGGGAATCAAAGGCAATAGCGCCGTTCACCAGCGCTGAGAGGCTATCGAGCTGGACCTTCGCGCCGCTCAGGCTGACATCCGCTTTTACGCCGGAGACGTTCCAGAAACGGCTCTCTTTTTTCACCAGGTTCGTGAAACGGCGCTCGATCAGTACGTCAATGGTGACGCCCTGATTGTTCGGATTAATTGCGTAGTCATACACCCGGCCGACCGGAATTTTGCGGAAATAGACCAGCGAGCCGCTGGTTAACGAGCCCAAATCCGCAGACTTGAGATGAATCATTAGCTCGCCGTTATTAATGTGATACTTCGGCTGGGTGTCGAGAGCGACAAAGTGATCTTCAGGCTCGCCCTGACCGGGCATCATGCCGATATAGTTGCCGCCAACCAGCGCATCGAGGCCCGACACGCCGGCGAGAGAAGCTTTCGGCGTCACCAGCCAGAACTGCGTCTCCTTGCGCAGCGCATCTTTCATATCGCCTTTGACGCTGGCTGAAACCTCAATTTTGCTCAGATCTTTACTCAGCGAGATATTCTCGACCGTACCGACTTCTACTCCCTGATAGCGGATGGGCGTGCGCCCAGGAACGATACCGTTGGCCGACTGGAAGTCGATAACGATCGTCGTACCGCGATCCTGATAGCTGGTCCATATCAGCCAACCGGCAATCAGTAGCGCAATGACCGGCAGCAGCCAGAAGGGCGAGATGCGGCGTTTAGTTTTAATTTTGGCTTCAGTCGGCGAAGCGGGCGTTTCCTGACTCATGTGCGTCCCAAAGTAAGCGGCTGTCCAGCCATTCAACAGCAAGGATAGTTAATATTACCGCGGCGCCAAAATAGACCGCGGCGGGCCCCATCGTAAACGCGAGGAGCTGATCGCGGTTGATCAGCGACATGGTTAATGCGATGACAAAAAGATCCAACATAGACCAGCGGCCGATCCAGGTAATCAGCCGCAGCAGCAGGATGCGGGTACGTAACCCCTGTTCACACTTGAATTGTATGCTGACCAGCAGGGTAAACAATACAATAACTTTGGTGAATGGGACCAGAATACTGGCGATGAACACCACTCCGGCGATGGCCACGTTGCTGCTGGCCAGCGACATAATGCCGGAAAGAATAGTGTCGTCCTGGCGCGCGCCGTTGACGTAAATAATCGAGATTGGCAGCAGGTTGGCAGGCAGCAGGAAAACCATCGACGCGATCAGCGCGGCCCAGCTCTTTTGCAGGCTTTGGCGACGTCTGTGGCGCAGAGGCGTGTGACAGCGGCGGCAGCGCCCGCGGGAATCACGATGTCCGGTATAATGACAGCCGAGACAAACCTGGAGATTATTATCCGGCCGCAGCGCCGGGCGCTGGGGATAAAAACGCTCCCACAGCTCCTCAACGTTCATATGGATAAGCGTCAGGATGCTGAGCAGGGTGAGCGCGATATAGGCAATAAGCCCGATGCCGGGCTGCAGAAAGGCGTAATCTTGTACTTTGATGGAGGCGACGCCGATACCGACCAGGTAAATATCCAGCATCACCCACTCTTTGAGCCGCTCCAGCATCAGCAGTATCGGGCGCAGATTCATGCCCAGCACGTTACCCAGCCACAGGTAGGCGATTGAGACGACCAGCAGCACTGGCGCGACGACCGCGCAAAACAGCACCATCGCCGCCGTGAGCGGATCGCCCTGGCCGGTCATTTGCCAGATGCCCTGAAGGACGTTAGCGTCGATGCGTACGCCTAAGAGATGTAAACGCAGAAGCGGTTCGCTCCAGGCAAAAGGCATCAGCAGCAGCATCGCGATCGCCATACTGCCCAGTCGGGTAAGCGACCAGTCACGGCCATCGCGCACTTTGGCATTGCAGCGAGGGCACCAGGCGCTCTGATTCTTTTTGAGGACCGGTAAACGAAACAGCAGATCGCACTGCGGGCAGCGCTGATAGTGAGCGTGCGCAACAGGCGCACTGACCGAGTAGACGATCATCTTTTTTGCTGGCGTAACCCTGGGTGTTTTTAGTGGCATTTATAGCTTACAGAAATGAGTGTATCTCTCTATCTTAACTCAGGAATGAATTCATCTTGAGCATGAATGCATTTAAAGCTTATTTTATTAGGCTGTAAGTGTAAGGTAGTAAGACAACTAAGCGAATAAATAATGAACAAACAAGAATTCTACGCGGATCTGAACCGCGATTTTCAGGCGTTAATGGCAGGCGAAACCAGTTTTCTGGCCATGATTTCAAATACCAGCGCGCTGCTGTTCGAGCGGCTGGCTGAAGTGAACTGGGCCGGTTTTTATCTCCTGGAAGGCGACACGCTGGTCCTTGGCCCGTTCCAGGGCAAGCTGGCCTGCGTGCGTATTCCGGTAGGGCGCGGCGTATGCGGCGCTGCCGTCGCGCAGAATCGCGTGCAGCGGGTAGAAGACGTTCACGCGTTTGATGGTCACATCGCCTGTGACGCCGCCAGTAATTCGGAAATTGTCTTCCCGTTGCGGGTGAACGATCGAACTATCGGCGTCCTGGATATCGATAGCACAGCCTATTCCCGCTTCACCGCTGAAGATGAGCAGGGGCTGGCAGAACTGGTCGCGCATCTGGAAAAACTCATTTCTGCGACTGATTATCAAAAAATATTCACCCGCGTCGCAGGATAATCAACGGATAACGTAGCATTTACCGATGACGTCATTATAATGACGCCTGTTCATGCCTGCGGCTTGTTGGCTACGTCCGTTGTAATCAGGAAATTTCATGGAAAATCAACCTAAGTTGAATAGCAGTAAAGAAGTCATTGCGTTTCTGGCCGAACGCTTCCCTCAGTGTTTTAGCGCTGAAGGCGAAGCTCGCCCCCTGAAAGTCGGTATTTTTCAGGATCTCGTTGAGCGCGTTGGCGGAGAGATGAATCTCAGCAAAACCCAACTTCGCGCTGCACTGCGTCTTTATACTTCGAGCTGGCGCTACCTGTACGGCGTTAAGCCTGGCGCAGTCCGCGTTGACCTCGACGGCAACCCGTGCGGCGAGCTGGAAGAGCAGCATGTTGCTCACGCCCGCCAGCAGCTTGAAGAAGCAAAAGCCCGCGTTCAGGCGCAGCGTGAAGCGCAGCAAGCGAAAAAACGCGAAGCCGCCGCCGCCGCTGGCCAGCCGGAAGAGGGGGCTCGTCGCGAGCGTAAACCTCGTCCTCAGGCTCAGGCGCGTCGTAAAGAAGGCGCTGAGCAGCGTAAACCGCGCCCGGCACCAGCAGCCAAAGCGCCGCGCGAAGAGCGTCATACCCCTGTATCAGATGTGTCTGTATTGACCGTTGGCCAGGCACTGAAGGTGAAAGCAGGTAATAATGCAATGGACGCCACTGTCCTGGAAATCACCAAAGATGGCGTTCGTGTACAGCTGACTTCTGGTATGTCAATGATTGTACGCGCAGAACACCTGGTGTTCTGAAACGGAGGCCGGGCCAGGCATGAACAAATTCTTTAAGCTCACCGCGTTGGCGGGTCTGCTGGTAATCGCAGGCCAGTCGTTCGCCGTGGACGATATAACCCGGATTGATCAAATCCCCGTGCTGAAAGAAGAGCCGCAGCACGCAACGGTGAGCGAGCGCGTGACATCGCGCTTTACCCGTTCCCACTACCGCCAGTTCGATCTCGACAATGCCTTTTCGGCAAAAATTTTCGATCGTTATCTGAACCTGCTGGATTACAGCCATAACGTGCTGTTGGCCAGCGACGTGGCGCAGTTTGCCGCGAAAAAGAATCAAATCGGCGATGAGCTGCGCAGCGGGAAGCTGGACGTTTTTTACGACCTGTATAATCTGGCGCAGAAACGTCGTTTCGAGCGTTATCAATATGCATTGAAAGTGCTGGAACGTCCGATGGACTTCACCGGCAATGACAACTTCAACCTTGACCGCAGCAAGTCGCCCTGGCCGAAAGATGAGGCCGAGCTGAATGCGCTGTGGGATGCCAAGGTGAAGTTCGATCAGCTCAGTCTCAAGCTGGCTGGCAAAGATGATAAAGAGATTCGCGAGACCTTAACCCGTCGTTACAAGTTTGCCATTCGCCGTCTGGCGCAAACCAACAGCGAAGATGTTTTCTCGCTGGCGATGACCGCCTTTGCGCGTGAAATCGACCCGCATACCAACTATCTCTCACCGCGCAATACTGAACAGTTCAATACCGAAATGAGCCTGTCTCTCGAAGGTATCGGCGCGGTATTGCAGATGGATGACGACTACACGGTGATCAATTCACTGGTGGCCGGTGGGCCTGCGGCGAAGAGCAAAGCCATCAGCGTGGGTGACCGTATCGTTGGCGTTGGCCAGCCGGGTAAGGCCATGGTCGATGTGATCGGCTGGCGTCTTGATGATGTGGTAGCGCTGATCAAAGGTCCAAAGGGCAGCAAGGTTCGCCTGGAGATACTCCCGGCGGGTAAAGGCGCGAAAACACGGATTGTGACCCTCACGCGCGAACGTATTCGTCTTGAAGACCGCGCGGTTAAGATGTCAGTCAAAACCGTCGGCAAAGAGAAGGTTGGCGTGCTGGATATTCCAGGTTTCTATGTTGGCCTGACGGATGACGTGAAGGTTCAACTGCAGAAACTGGAAAAACAGAACGTTAGCAGCATCGTTATCGATCTGCGCAGCAACGGCGGCGGGGCGCTGACCGAAGCGGTTTCGCTTTCTGGCTTGTTTATTCCATCCGGTCCGGTTGTTCAGGTGCGCGATAACAACGGTAAAGTGCGCGAAGACAGCGATACCGATGGCGTGGTGTACTACAAAGGCCCGCTGGTGGTGCTGGTCGACCGTTTCAGCGCGTCGGCTTCTGAAATTTTCGCCGCCGCGATGCAGGACTACGGTCGCGCGCTGATCGTCGGGGAGCCGACCTTTGGCAAGGGGACCGTCCAGCAGTACCGTTCGCTGAACCGTATCTACGATCAAATGCTGCGCCCTGACTGGCCGGCGCTGGGCTCCGTACAGTACACCATTCAGAAATTCTATCGCATCAACGGCGGTAGTACTCAGCGTAAGGGTGTGACGCCGGACATCATGATGCCGACCGGAACGGAACAGCGTGAGACCGGCGAGCAGTATGAAGATAACGCGCTACCGTGGGACAGCGTCAATGCGGCAACCTACGTGAAATACAGTGACCTGACGCCGTTTGGGCCTGAGCTGCTAAAACGCCACGATGCGCGTATCGCTAATGATCCTGAATTCCAGTACATCATGAAGGACATTGCTCGCTATAACGCGATGAAAGACAAACGCAACATCGTCTCCCTGAACTACGCGCAGCGTGAAAAGGAGAACGAAGAAGATGATGCGATTCGTCTGGCTCGCGTTAACGATCGCCTGAAACGCGAAGGCAAGCCGTTGCTGAAGAAACTGGAAGATCTGCCGAAGGATTACCAGGAGCCCGATCCGTATCTTGATGAAACGGTTCATATTGCGCTCGATCTGGCCCATGAGGAAAAGGATCGGCCAGCGGTAGAGCCCCCGGCCAGTAAATAAATCCCCAACGGGCACACTAATTTGTGCCCGTTTTCTTTTCTGTTCTTGCGCAACTTTGCCGGCCTGAATTCAACAAAATGTCAACGCTATTGCCCAGCGTCAGCAATATGCTACAAAATGTAAAGTTGTGTCTTTCTCGTGACTTAGCGGGGCCTGATGGTTGAAAATTGGCGCTCTACCCATACCATGTGGGTAATCGCATAGTGCGTTTTGTTAAATCGAGGTTAAAAGAAAATTATGATGCGAATCGCGCTTTTCCTGCTGACCAACCTGGCAGTGATGGTGGTGTTCGGGCTGGTGCTAAGCCTGACGGGAATTCAGTCAAGCAGCATGACCGGGCTGCTGATCATGGCGCTGTTGTTTGGTTTCGGCGGTTCAATCGTTTCGCTGCTGATGTCGAAATGGATGGCGCTGAAATCGGTGGGTGGGGAAGTCATTGAGCAGCCGCGTAATGAAACCGAGCGCTGGCTAATGAATACCGTCGCGCAGCAGGCGCGGCAGGCGGGCATTGGTATGCCGCAGGTGGCTATCTACCATGCGCCGGATATTAACGCCTTCGCGACCGGCGCGCGCCGCGATGCGTCGCTGGTGGCCGTCAGCACAGGGCTGTTGCAGAACATGAGCCGTGATGAAGCGGAAGCGGTCATTGCGCATGAGATTAGCCACATTGCCAACGGTGACATGGTTACCATGACGTTGATTCAGGGGGTGGTGAATACCTTCGTTATCTTTATCTCGCGCGTTATCGCGCAGATTGCGGCGGGCTTCCTCGGCGGCAATCGGGATGAAGGTGAAAACAGCAACGGCAACCCGCTGATCTATTTTGCGGTCGCTACGGTGCTGGAGCTGGTGTTTGGTATTCTGGCGAGCATTATCACCATGTGGTTCTCCCGCTACCGCGAGTTCCATGCCGACGCCGGTTCAGCAAAACTGGTCGGGCGTGAGAAAATGATCGCCGCGCTGCAGCGCCTGAAAACCAGCTATGAGCCGCAGGAAGCCAGCAGCATGATGGCGTTCTGTATTAACGGTAAAGCGAAATCCATGAGCGAGCTGTTTATGACTCACCCGCCTCTGGATAAGCGTATTGAAGCCCTGCGCAGCGGCGAATATCTGAAGTAACGCTCCGTTCCCGGCTGTAAAAAAATAAAAATCCGCAACCTTCGGGCTGCGGATTTTTTTATGTCGATTAAGGGCTACAGCCTGGCGCGCGGCTGCGTGACGCGCAGCCCGCTGACGGCCGCGGCGACAACGGCAAGGATCCCTGCCAGCATAAGAGCGGTGTGGGTTCCGCTATTCCCTGACAGATTAAACAGCAGCGCCACCAGCGCGGCGCCGGTACTCTGCCCAAGCAGGCGCGCGGTACCCAGCATGCCGCTTGCGCCGCCGCTACGATGAGCCGGCGCTGAAGAGACGATGGTGTGATTGTTGGGCGACTGGAACAGACCAAAGCCCGCGCCGCAGAGCGCCATTCGCCAGATAATATCCAGATCCGTGGGGGCGGAGGGCAGTAAAGCCAGGCCGAACAGGCCACAGGCCATGACGAGAAGGCCAATCGCGCCCAGCAGCCCGGCGTGAACTTTCTCAATCAAATAGCCTGCCAGCGGCGCCATCACCATTGTGGCCAGCGGCCACGGCGTCAGGAGCAGACCGGTTTCCACCTCGCTGCGTCCCATCATTGACTGCAGGAAGAACGGCAGCGAAACCATGGCCAGCATCTGGGCGCAGAAGGAGCATATGGAGGTACAAATTGAAAGAGAGAACAGCGGGATACGCAGCAGGTCAATCGGCAACAGGGGGACCGGCATCCTGAGCTGACGACGGACAAAAAAGAACCCGACGACCAGCATGGCAACGATCTCCGCCGCAACCAGTTCGCCGGACTGGCCCTGGGCGAAACCGCCGAGAGCGGTAATCAGTAAGCCAAAGGTTAAGGCATTCATGATGGCGCTCGGCAGGTCGAAGCGGGTGACCTTGCTGCGGCCCACGTTGGCGGGCAGATAGCGTAACGCGAGAAGCAGGGAAATAATGCCCAGCGGAACGTTAATCAGAAACAGCCATTGCCATGAAGCCATCGAGAGAATCGCGGCGGCGATGGTCGGACCCGCCGCGGAGGAGACCGCCACCACGAAAGAGTTGATCCCCATTCCGCGGCCGAGAAAACGCTGGGGATAAATCAGGCGAATAAGCGCGGTGTTAACGCTCATCAGTGCCGCGCCGCCGAGGCCCTGCGCCACGCGCGCCAGGGTCAGCATTTCCAGGCTTGTGGAGAGGGCGCAGGCCAGCGACGTGAAGGTAAAAAGCGCCAGGCCGATTTTATAAATACGCCGATAGCCGACCATATCGCCGAGGAAAGAGAGCGGCAGCAGGGCGATAACAATGGCGATTTGGTAGGCATTCACTATCCAGATAGAGGATGCCGGGGAGGCGTTTAAATCGCTGGCGATGGTCGGTAGGGCGACGTTGGCGATCGCGCCATCCAGCACCGCCATCGACAGGCCTAATACAATGGTCAGAATGGCGCCGTAACGCTGCGGCAAAGGTAACCCATCGGAGAGGTTTTTATCCATGTGAGGTCTGTATCTTATCGGGGACTATTAACTGGGTAATAATTTTAGCATTGATTATTCAGCGGCATGTCGCAGATTTGTAACGAATAGGCAGAAGAACGATTGCGGGTCGCGGGATGCGAATTTATAATAAAAACCGGTTCTAATTTTTATAAAACAGTTGCGATGAGGTGATAAATGGCAGTTGCAGATTTGGATAAACAGCCAGATTCTGTCTCTTCGGTATTGAAGGTTTTTGGCATTCTGCAGGCGCTTGGCGAAGAGCGTGAAATTGGCATTACCGAACTGTCCCAGCGCGTCATGATGTCAAAGAGCACCGTTTATCGCTTTTTGCAGACCATGAAATCGCTGGGGTACGTAGCTCAGGAAGGCGAATCCGAGAAATATTCTCTGACCCTCAAACTCTTCGAACTTGGCGCGCGGGCTTTGCAGAACGTTGATTTGGTACGCAGCGCTGATATTCAGATGCGCGAGCTTTCGCGTCTGACGAAAGAGACCGTCCACCTGGGGGCTTTGGATGAAGACAGCATCGTTTACATCCACAAAATCGACTCAATGTACAATTTGCGCATGTACTCGCGCATTGGGCGTCGTAACCCGCTGTACAGCACCGCGATCGGTAAAGTGCTGCTGGCCTGGCGCGATCGTTCCGAGGTTGAACAGATTCTGGAAGGCGTGGAGTACAAACGCAGCACCGACCGGACCATCACCAGCACCGAAGAGCTGCTGGCGGTTCTGGATCAGGTCCGCGAGCAGGGGTATGGCGAAGATAACGAAGAGCAGGAAGAAGGGCTGCGCTGCATTGGGGTGCCGGTTTTCGACCGCTTCGGCGTGGTTATCGCCGGACTGAGTATCTCTTTCCCGACGCTGCGTTTCTCGGAAGAACGCCTGAACGAGTATGTCGCGATGCTGCACACGGCGGCACGTAAAATTTCCGAGCAGATGGGCTATAACGATTATCCGTTCTGATCGGGTGCGTGAAGCGGGCTACAGAATCTGTAGCCCGCTCGTGACTAGCCGTTATCAACAACCGTGGCGCTTTTACGCAGAATAGGGCAATCGGTGATGCCGATAATACCGCTGCTGGAATGAACATATTGTGCGGTACTGATGCCGCGAGCCGTGAGATATTTACACTGCAATCCCAGCCCTCCTGCGTTCTCACTGCTGCCCATTAATACACCATAACCGCTTAATAACACGCCAATCCACAAGATAGCCAGCACCACAATGGTACGAATGATCAATCGCATTGTTGCCTCATTATTTGTATTATCCTTGCGTCCATTCTGGCATGAACACCAGTTGAAACAAGTCTATGATTCCTAAACTTGCCTTTCGTATTACAGTTAGCCGCGGTTTAAGAAGGTCATGTTATCCTGGCGACATCTGATACTGATGCGGAGTGTGGAGTGAAAAAATTACGGTGGGTTTTGCTGATAGTCATCATTGCAGGTTGCTTACTGCTATGGACTCAGATGCTTAACGTAATGTGCGATCAGGATGTACAGTTCTTCAGCGGCATCTGCACTATCAATAAATTTATTCCCTGGTAAGACATTTTTAATATGATTGATTTTCTTCTGCTGCGCGGGTGGTAGAATAAGCGCCTTCTCTTTGAGGTGGTGAAATGAGTGAGTTACTAAATCCTGGGATTGTAAGCCTGGCATCCGTGGCGCTATCTGTTGTGCTGCTGCTTGTCGGCCTGTTGTTATGGTTTTTTGTTAATCGCGCCAGTTCGCGCGCCAATGAGCAGATAGCGCTGCTGCAGGCGCTGCTGGATCAGCAAAAGCGGCAAACCGCGCTGCTGCGTCGTCTCTGTGAGGCCAATGCGCCTGAGAAGGAGAGCGCCGCTGAACCTTCAGTAGCCGAAAAGGGAAAAGGCGACGACGATTTTATCCGTCTTGTTGCAGAGCGCTGATCCGACCGACAGGTGTGCACGTTTGCGGTGTGCGCCTGTATCTCACCCGGCTGTATAACTTAATCTTATCTATAAACCTCTTCAGCTTTTTCCGCGCGCACGGGCCAGCGGAAGCGGCTTTACCACGCCGCCTTATATTGCTTTGTTTAATTAATCAAATAAAAGAATAGTTGGACTTAACTGTCATCAGCTCTTCATTATTGTCGTGGAATATCAGTATAGACAATATTTTAAGCTCTTCAATTTACGTGTTTTGATATTATGAAATGCCCGCATTAAAGCAATTTTTCGTCTATCGTTATGAGCTTTTATATGCATCTTTATGCAGTGGTTTTTGTCTCCCCCCTAAAATTGGCGGTTTCACTGCGGCCGTGGGTGGGAGCACTGAAGTTGTTGAGCTGTGACGGATAAGTGGCCGCCAGAGAGGATATCCTGGGGGGGCAAGCAGGGCGCGATAAGGATAAGCCAGAGCGAGCAAAGTCGCATAAATGTGCAGGCGATCAAATGATTCCCTTATAATCTGTGCGAGCGATCGAGACCCGTCTAAAAATGGCTTGCCATTATTTACGTAGTATGTGATAACACGTTTCGGGTTAAACGAGGTACAGTTCTGTTTATGTGTGGCATTTTCAGTAAAGAAGTCCTGAGTAAACACGTTGTCGTTGAATACCGCTTCTCTGCCGAACCTTATATTAGTGCCTCATGCAGTCATGTGTCAGTTTTATCTATGTAAGCGCCCTACGGGCGAAGAAAACAGTCTAAGGAATTTTGCAAATGGCAAAGATTAAAGGTCAAGTTAAGTGGTTCAACGAGTCTAAAGGTTTTGGCTTCATTACTCCGGCTGATGGCAGCAAAGATGTGTTTGTACACTTCTCCGCTATCCAGGGTAACGGTTTCAAAACTCTGGCTGAAGGCCAGAACGTTGAGTTCGAAATTCAGGACGGCCAGAAAGGTCCAGCTGCAGTTAACGTAACTGCTATCTGATT
This sequence comes from Klebsiella sp. FDAARGOS_511, assembly GCF_003812845.1. Lineage (NCBI taxonomy): Bacteria > Pseudomonadati > Pseudomonadota > Gammaproteobacteria > Enterobacterales > Enterobacteriaceae > Klebsiella > Klebsiella sp. FDAARGOS_511. The sequence continues at coordinate 5,309,844 of NZ_CP033824.1, forward strand.
TAAGACCACTGAATCTTGTAAGAAAGCCTCGCAACTGCGGGGCTTTTTAGTATTTATTGCAAAACATGTCCATTTACCACCCTCCGTTGCGCTTTGTTGCAAATCAACACCATTATTAGCACTGTTTAGCAACCTGTTTTGTCTATTTCTGTTAAATCAGATGCTTGCAAAACAATGATGGAGCTAAGGTGCAAAAGAACAAACTCAAGTCAGCCGCCAACTTTACCCCGCTTAGGTTTGGGTTGTTGTGCGTGGCGATTCTTTGCTGTATGGGACTGCTGTTGGTCCGGGTCGGCTGGCTACAAATTGTCTCCCCTGACAATCTGGTTAAACAAGAGGACATGCGATCCCTGCGCGAGGAGCCTATTGATGTGCAGCGCGGCACGATTAGCGACCGCGAGGGCCGACCGCTGGCGGTCAGCGTGCCGGTGAGCGCCGTCTGGGTCGATCCGCAAACCACGCTCGAAAAGGGGGGCGTCGGCTACGGTCCGCGCTGGCAAGCAATGGCGCAAGCTTTACATCTCAACCTTAGCGAGCTGGCCCACCGCGTCGAAGCGCACCCTCACGCGCGGTTTCTCTACCTGGCGCGCCAGATCAATCCGGAGCAGGCGGAGTGGATTGATAAGCTTCATCTGCCGGGGATCAATCTGCGCGATGAGTCGCGCCGCTTTTATCCGGCGGGGCACGTTGCCGCTAACCTGCTGGGTTTTACCAATATCGATAACCAGGGTATTGAAGGCGTTGAGAAAAGCTTTAACGTTCAGTTGACCGGTCAGCCCGGGCGTCGCCTGGTGCGCAAAGACCGGCACGGCAACGTCATCGAAAATATCACCGAAGTCCCGGCGGTTCCGGCCCACAATTTACAGCTCAGTATCGATGAGCGCCTGCAAACGGTGACAGAGGACGCGCTGGATAACGCTGTTCGCTGGAACAAGGCGGAATCAGGAGCGGCGGTATTAATTAAAATCGATACCGGGGAGATTCTGTCGATGGCCAGCTACCCGGACTTCAACCCGAACAATCGCGATGATGCGAAGCTGGATGATTTTCGCAATCGCGCCATTAGCGATACTTTCGAGCCGGGGTCGACGGTTAAACCGCTGGTGCTGATGACCGCGCTCCAGCAGGGCATTGTTCAGCCGGATAGCGTGGTGGATACTCATCCGTTTGTCCTCGATGGCCACCGTATTCGCGACGTGGGTTACTATCCCGAGCTCTCCCTCACCGGTATTCTGCAGAAATCCAGCGATACCGGGGTTTCACATTTGTCGCTGGCGATGCCAATTCAGCATCTTATCGATACCTATAAAGCGTTCGGTTTTGGCGACTCTACTGGCCTGGGATTGACCGGGGAGAGCGCCGGGTTGATGCCGCAGCGCCGCTATTGGGGCCAGTTGGACCGGGCGACATTCGCCTTCGGCTACGGCCTGATGGTCACGCCGCTCCAGCTGGCGCACGTGTATGCCACTATCGGCAGCTACGGTATCGAGCGTCCGCTATCAATAACCCGTATTGATCCGCCGGTGATGGGTACTCGGGTAATGCCGGAGCAAATCGTGCATGAAGTCGAACATATGATGGAGAGCGTCGCCTTACCGGGCGGCGGCGGGACCAAAGCGGCGGTACGCGACTATCGGGTGGCGGTAAAAACCGGTACCGCCAAAAAAATTGGACCGGATGGTAAATATATCGATAAGTACGTTGCCTATACCGCCGGCGTTGCGCCCGCCAGTAACCCGAAATTCGCGCTGGTGGTAGTGATGAACGATCCCAGCAACGGTTCGTATTACGGCGGAGCGGTTTCGGCGCCGGTATTCAGCCAGATTATGGGCGATGTGCTGCGCCTGGAAAACGTCATGCCCGATGGGATGCCGCAGGGGGCGGAAAATCTTATCGTGATGCATCGTGACGGAGCCCCGTCGCCTGCGCTGTAACGGTGGCCTGGAGGGGCGAATAGCGTTACACTTTCGCCCTTTCAGCACACCGGAGTTGTCATGTCTTACAGTTGCCCCCTTTGCCACGCGCCGCTTGAGCGCCGCGATAATAGCTATATCTGCCCGCAGCGGCATCAGTTCGATCTGGCGAAGGAAGGGTACGTCAATTTGCTGCCTGTGCAGTTTAAGCGCTCCCGCGATCCGGGCGACAGCGCTGAAATGATGCAGGCCAGGCGCGCGTTCCTTGATGCGGGGCATTATCAGCCGCTTCGCGAAGCTATCTGCGCTTATCTGCAAACCTTCGCGCCGATGGATTTATTGGATATTGGCTGCGGAGAAGGCTACTACACGCACGCTTTTGCCGCCATCGCGGCCCATAGCTGGGGCCTGGATGTGTCGAAATCGGCTATCCGCGCGGCGGCAAAACGTTATCCGCAGGTCAGCTTTTGCGTCGCTTCCAGCCAGCGTCTGCCGTTTGAGAACGCGAGCCTGGATGCGATAGTACGTATTTATGCTCCCTGTAATGCCCTTGAACTGGCGCGCGTTGTCAGGCCCGGCGGCTGGGTTATCACCGCGACGCCGGGACCTCGCCACCTTATGGAGCTGAAAGGGTTGATCTACGACGACGTGCGCTTGCATGAGCAGAGCAGGGAAGAGATGGAAGGATTTACGTTACGTCACCAGCAGCAGTTGACCTATCCGATGCAGCTTAACGGCAGCGAGGCGGAAGCTTTACTGCAAATGACGCCGTTTGCGTGGCGGGCGAAGCCGCCGGTGAGGGAAGCGCTGCGCCAGCAGGCGCTGTTTGACTGCCAGACCGATTTTGCTATTCACTGCTGGCAGCGCGATGCCTGAGGATTAGCCAGCGAAATGGCTCCAGAGGATCTGGGCGCCAATGCCGATCAGCACGATACCGCCAAGGATTTCCGCCCGTTTGCCGAGCAGCGGGCCGATAAAACGTCCTACCATTATGCCCAGCGTCGACATCATCAACGTGGCGCAGCCGATAGCCAGCGCGGTGGCGATAATATTGACCTGCAGGAACGCCAGGCCAACGCCGACGGCCATCGCATCCAGGCTGGTGGCGAAAGCGGTGGTCACCAGTAGCCAAAAACCATGACGGCGTGGAGCTTCGCCCTCATCGCTATCGCCGCCGCGTAACCCTTCGATAACCATTCGACCGCCGAGAAAAACCAGCAGCACAAAGGCAATCCAGTGGTTCCATTCGAGTACGAACTGGCTGGCGAGCATCCCCAAACCCCAGCCGACAAGCGGGGTGAGCGTTTCGATAGCGCCAAAGATCAGACCCGTCCGCAGGGCTTCAGAAAATTTAGGTTTATGGAGGGTCGCGCCTTTTCCAATAGAGGCCGCAAAGGCGTCCATGGACATGCCGAAGGCAAGAAGAATTGTAGCGGATACATTCATGAGAGCGTCCTGACCGGGGATAATCCATATGACACATCGCTGCCCCCAGTAAAAATACGCAGCACACCTAATGATAAAGTGCTGCGTACAGCAGTGATGCGTCTATGGTCTCGCCTGATTGAATACGTTCTGCTTCAACCCGCACGTGCCACGTTTTGCAACGAGTATGTTGACACGGACATTTTCTGCCAGGCAGAAAATTGGCTACTCCCCAACGACGGGCGCAACCTTAACATAATTTTAGAATATAAAACAATAACAGGACGCGGTTATTTTTCCAATCAAATGATAACGATTTTCATTTCAATTTATAGGTAAATGATTAGTTAATAAATATCGTTGAAGTGAACATCTGGAATATAGCCGTGGCTATATTCCAGACGTGGGGGAAGGGGTAAATATAGCGTTGGCTATATTTTTAAGCTATTGATTGGAAACGAGAAGTTTGTATATCCTTTCCAGATCGTCGATATTTCGTACGCGAATAAGCAGGCGCCGTTGTTCTAATTGCATGACCAGTACGCCATCTTCCGATAAATTCATCTCTTTAATACGCTTATATTCGATCCAGATATTGGCGAAAAAAAAGCCCTGCTGCTTGAAAATGATTTTGGGTGAGCGGATCCAGAACAGATATAACCCCATTAAGGCCAGGGCAGATAATAACCAGGTGGTGATAAGTTCGCCGTGGTTGGCAATATTGTTATAAATCAGGATAGCTATGAGGCCGACGAAGATAATGCCATCGACGCGGTTGCGGCGGAGCAGGGGGATAGCCAGTAAAACTGGGCCATTACGGCGCGGCATGATGAACTGGTCGTAAACCGCAAACGCGAGCAAAACGAGAATAAACAGGATTAACACCAGGTCCGTGATTGTCATCCATCCTCCAAATAAAAAAGCCGGGGGCAAGCCCCCGGCGCACAACGTGTTGATTACTGACCCAGCAGTCCGACAGCGTAGCCGGCGATACCGATGACGAAGAAGCCCACGATGATCCACAGGGCGTTAACTTTCTTACGCAGCAGCCACATACAAGCGAAGGTCAGCAGCAGCGGTACCAGGCCCGGCATCAGCTGGTCAAGGATCGTCTGCACGGTAGTGACGCGAGTCTGGCCATCCTGACCGGTGATGGTGGAAACCACCAGCGGGATGTTCACGTGCGTCCACTTGTTAACCAGCGCCCCCATGACAAACAGGCCGAGAATTGACGCCCCCTCGGTCAGTTTCTGCAGGAAGCCGCCGCCCATATCTTTAACGATGTCGATACCTTTACGGTAACCGTAAGCGACGCCGTAATAGCGGGTCAGCAGACGCACCGCGTTAAACAGGATAAAGAACAGCAGAGGGCCGAGCAGGCTTCCGCTCATGGCGATACCTGCGCCCAGTGCGGCGAATACCGGACGAACGGTACCCCAGAAGATCGGGTCGCCTACGCCGGCCAGCGGGCCCATCAGACCAACTTTGATACCGTTGATGGCGCCATCGTCGATTTCTGCGCCGTTAGCACGCTGCTCTTCCATCGCCAGCGTTACGCCGAGAACCGGAGCCGCAACGTAGGGATGGGTGTTAAAGAACTCAAGGTGACGCTTAATCGCCTGTTTGCGCGCATCGTTGTTCTCCGGATACAGGCGACGAATAGCCGGTACCATGGAGAAGCAGAAGCCCAGCGCCTGCATACGTTCGAAGTTCCATGAACCCTGGAACAGGTTAGAACGAATGAACACGCCACGAATATCACTCTGAGTGAGTTTTTTCTCGGTGGTATTTTTAGTCATATCAACCATTTCGCTCACCTGTTAGTCCAGTTCGTTGTCGAGATCGTTATTACCAGCAGCCTGCGCAGGCGCACCCGCGACGCGGTTATATTTCGGGCTCAGCTGAATGTAGAGGACAGCCATTACCGTACCAATCACACCCAGAGCAACCAGGTTGAAATCGGTGAACGCGGCGGTAACAAAGCCAAGGTAGAAGAACGGCATCAGGTAGCCGGCGCGCATCATATTGATGACCATCGCATAACCCACTACCACGATCATGCCACCCGCGATGTTCAGACCGCCGGTAACCACTTCAGGAATGGCGTTCAGCAGACCTTGTACTTCGCTGGTACCGACGGAAATCGCCACGATAACCGCAGGAATAGCGATACGCATCGCCTGCAGGAACAGTGACGAAACGTGCAGCCAGGAGATGGCCGTCAGGTTGCCATTTTCCGCCGCTTTATCCGCAGCGTGCTGGAAAGCAACGGTAATGGTACGGACGATAATGGTCAGCACCTGGCCCGCTGCCGCCAGCGGAATTGCCAGCGCGATACCGGCACCGATGCTTTGGTGGCCCGCGATAACCAGAACGGTTGAGATGATGGATGCAAGCGCGGCATCAGGCGCAACGGCGGCGCCGATGTTCATCCACCCCAGGGCGATCATTTCCAGGGTACCACCGATGATAATACCGGTTTTCATATCCCCGAGAACGGCGCCAATCAGCGTACAGGCCACCAGAGGACGGTGGAACTGAAATTCATCAAGTACCGACTCCATACCCGCAATACACGCGACGATGAACACCAGCACAATCTGAAGAAGGGTAATCTCCATTGTACTTCTCCTGTTGATTAAGTCTTAAGTTGAAAATTGAGTTGCGATCCGCAGAGAGGCTTATTTCACCTTGCCGATCAGATCCATCATTTTCAGTTTCTGGTCGGTGGAAACTTTGCGGGCTTCCAGTTCGATACCGCGGGCGTTCAACTTCTTGAACGCTTCAATATCTTTCTCATCGACCGAAATGGCGTTATTCACCTGCGTTTTGCCCTGACGGAAAGCCATGCCGCCGATGTTGACGCTGGTGATTTTCACACCGCCTTCAACAACACGTTCAACGTCCGTTGGGTTAGTGAACAGCAGCATAATGCGCTCGCCTGCGTATTTGGGGTTGTTATAGACGCGAATCATCTTCGCCACGTCTACTACGTGGGCGGTAACGCCCGGAGGAGCAACCTGGGTCAGCAGCGTTTTACGCACGGTATCCGCCGCCACTTCGTCGCTGACGACGATAATGCGCGAAACATTGGTCTCTTTGGTCCAGCGAGTGGCGACCTGGCCGTGAATTAAACGGTCATCGATACGCGCCAGCCCAATAACCATGTAGTCGTTTGGACCCATTGGCTTCAATGGCGCTGCCGCTTTCGGTGCCGCAGCCTGAACCGGAGCAGGGGCGGCCTTTTCCACCGGCTTCGCTTTCAGTGCCTTCACGCCTTCACGACCGGTTTCCACCGCCAGGGCGACCAGTTCATCAAACGAGGGGTTGTCGTCGCGCGCCATCAGCGTTTCGACCAGCATCGGGATATTGACGCCCGCGATGACTTCATAATGTTCTTTATCGACGACAATACGGCTGGCCGCGTTAAACGGGCTGCCTCCCCATGTATCGACGAGAAATAACACGCCTTTAGCCGTATCCAGCTTTGCCAACTGAGCGTTGTACTTCTCGATTAACGTTTCTGCGTTTTCGCCAGGAACGAAATCGATCCAGCCAACGTTTTCCTGTTCGCCCAGCAGCATTTCTGCCGTTTTTAACAGCTGTTCTGCAGCCCAACCATGTGTGCCTATTACAATAGCAATCGTCACTTGCTACCTCCTTTATAATCGTGAATGCATCATCTGTTGTGATACATCCTGAATCACTCTTGCGAACAAAATCGATTCAGTAAGGGTGTAAGATATAAAGTAATTACTACAGCGAATTATTTTAGACAGTGAAAAAATAATTAATGTGATGAAGCTCCGCTAATTATGCATCGGGTGCTAATTATTTTGCAGCGCAAAAAATAGCCTTAACTATTGCAAAGACAGGTAAATTTTTTCCAATAATGCTCTATATTTTGCTATGTTTACGTTCCGTTTAATTACTCAGGAGTATAGGGCATAGCCCGCTATATGGACCGTCACCGACGTCATTTCACCTTCCGGCACGCGCGTGCCGCAGTCACCTGCTACGTCTTTTCACCAGCAACAAGTGTCTCGTCTGTGCATGACACAGCGATGACTATGCCTGTCGTTAACTGGAGCTGCTCATGGAATTCTTAATGGATCCCTCTATTTGGGCCGGTTTGCTGACGCTTGTCGTCCTTGAAATCGTACTGGGTATCGACAACCTGGTGTTTATCGCCATCCTTGCCGACAAGCTGCCGCCAAAGCAGCGCGATAAGGCGCGCCTGATCGGCCTTTCGCTGGCGCTGTTTATGCGTCTGGGGCTACTGTCGGTCATTTCGTGGATGGTGACCCTGACGAAACCGCTTTTCAGCGTTGCCGATTTCTCGTTCTCCGGGCGCGATCTTATTATGCTGCTCGGCGGGATATTCTTGCTGTTTAAGGCGACCACCGAACTGCATGAACGGCTGGAGAACCGCCAGCATGACTCCGGTCATGGTAAAGGATATGCCAGTTTCTGGGTGGTGGTACTGCAAATCGTCGTACTTGACGCCGTGTTCTCGCTGGATGCCGTGATTACTGCGGTCGGGATGGTTAACCACCTGCCGGTGATGATGGCGGCGGTTGTGATTGCGATGGCGGTGATGCTGCTGGCCTCGAAGCCGTTGACTAATTTTGTCAACCAGCATCCGACGGTGGTGGTGCTCTGCCTGAGCTTCCTGCTGATGATCGGCCTGAGCCTGGTGGCGGAAGGATTTGGTTTCCATATACCGAAAGGTTACCTGTACGCCGCGATTGGCTTCTCGATAACCATCGAGTTCTTTAACCAGGTTGCGCGCCGTAACTTTATTCGCCATCAATCGACCCTGCCTCTGCGCGCGCGTACTGCCGATGCGATCCTGCGCCTGATGGGCGGGCGGAAGCAGAGCGCCCCGGCGCACGATAGCGACAGCTCGTCCGTGGTGCCAATACCGGAAGGCGCGTTTGCGGAAGAAGAGCGCTATATGATTAATGGCGTACTGACCCTGGCCCAGCGTTCGTTGCGCAGTATTATGACCCCACGCGGGGAAATTAGCTGGGTGAACGCAGAGCAAAGCGAAGATGAAATTCGCCGCCAGCTGCTCTCTTCCCCGCACAGCCTGTTCCCGGTCTGTCGCGGCGAGCTGGATGAAATCATCGGTATCGTACGGGCAAAAGAGATGCTGGTGGCGCTGGAGGCGGGTGACAACGTTGCCGCGCTGGCTTCCGCCTCGCCGGCGATTGTGGTCCCGGAAACGTTGGACCCTATCAACCTGCTCGGCGTGCTGCGCCGCGCCCGCGGTAGCTTTGTCATCGTCACTAACGAGTTTGGCGTGGTGCAGGGGCTGGTTACGCCGCTGGACGTACTGGAGGCGATTGCCGGTGAGTTCCCGGACGCCGACGAAACGCCGGAAATTGTCATCGATGGCGATGGCTGGCTGGTGAAAGGTTCAACCGACGTGCATGCGTTGCAGCAGGCGTTGGGCGTAGACGATCTGGTCGATGAGGACGAAGATATCGCCACGGTTGCCGGCCTGGTGATTGCCGTCAACGGCCATATTCCTCGTCCGGGCGACGTGCTTGAACTGTCGCCTCTGCAGTTCACCATCATTGAAGCCAACGACTACCGTGTCGATCTGGTGCGCGTTGTCAAGCTGCGTCAGTACAACGACGAAGAAGAGTAACGTTGATGCCCGCCGGCCTCATGCCGGCGGGCATTTTTAGGCGTTCATTTCCCGCCGCTTTTCCGCCGCCAGCCACTGCGGAAAGTCCTCTACCGGCATCGGCCGGGCGTAATAAAACCCCTGCAATAAATCAACGCCGTTGCCGCGCAGATACTCTTCCTGATCCTGGGTCTCGACGCCTTCCGCGACGGTAACAATTTTCAGACGATGGGCGAGAGCAATGATCATGTCGGTCACCGTCGCATTAACGCTATCAATCCCAATTGCGCTGGTAAACGATTTATCAATTTTCAGGACATCAGGGCGCAGCTTTTCCAGCCACGAAAGGGAGCTGTTGCCGGTACCGAAATCATCGATAGCCAGCTGGACGCCTTTGAAATGAAGATGCTCGGCCATATGGTGGTCGCCATCCTGCAGTACGTCACGTTCGGTGAGCTCAACGATCAGTTGCTGTATGGGATGGGCGCTAAACCAGTAGTGATGCAGATCGCGCAGCAGCTCGCCGTTGGCAAAATGGCGGGCGGCGACGTTAATGCTGATGTGAAAATGTTTGTCCTGAGGGAAGAGGGATAATTTGTGCGCTGTTTGCGAAATGACATAGCGGGTCAGGGGGACAATCAAATTATATCTTTCCGCGATGGGTATAAAAACATCTGGTGAGATAGTCCCTCTGCGCGGATTATTCCATCGCAGCAAAATTTCCACGCCACAGCATTGTCGGGTGCGTAAGTTCTGCTGGGGCTGACACCAGAGGGCGAACTCGTGCGCGGCAATGCCGAGATTAATTTCGCGGGAAAAGCTCATTCTTCCGGCGGTCGCCAGCCAGGCGATGCCGGTCATTAACAGGCTGATTACCAGCGCCAGCGGAAGCTCGGCCGGTAGTTCATTAAGGGCGACCGCCGAGGCTCCTGGCCCGCTGACGCTAATGGTAAAGGGAAACTCGGTCGACGGCTGGCGGTAGATGATTTGCTCGCCCGGTAGGGCTTCCTGTTTACTCAGCCCTGAACCGCTAATAAAGCTTTTTTCGCCTACGCTAAGGCCAATTCCGCTGATTAGCGCTGATTTTGCGTTGAAAATTAACTCGCCCAGCAGCTCAATGTTGATCACCAGCAGCACGCCGTCAGCGCCGCTAAGCGACGCGGGATACCACTGGATAAGTACCGGCGTCCCTTTGAGCAGCGAGGAGTCGTAGCTGAAGGTGAGCAGGGGATGATGGGTTGGTAATGCCGGCTGTAGCTGGTGTATTGGAATATTGCGTTGGCCAAAAATACTCGAGCAGTACAGCAGGTTCGACTGGACCAGCGCAATTGAACGCACCGTTTGCAGCGATGCCGCCAGCTTACGTAACGTGAGGTGGACGTCCTGACAAGGCTGATTGACTAGATGCAGTAGCGCAACGTGCTGGGCCGCCAGAGGCCGCAGGATATTATCCATAGCGGCCACCATCTTGTTGGTGCTCATCTGAACGCGTTGCTGATTTAAGCTACGCTGCGAAATAAATCGTATTACTAAGGTTGTTGTCAGCGTCAGTAGTGCGACCAGCAGGCAAACCAGAATGCGTTTCCGGCGATAGGTTGTGATGACTTTTTGTGCAGTCTGCATGCGCGACGCCCTGTCGGCTAAAAGTGTTAATGAGAGTAACAGCCGTTATAGAGCAAGTGTAGAGGGCGCAGATAATAATATAGAGCGGAAAAAGGAGAATGCGCCCTTAGGCGCATTCTGTTGAGTAATGTTTAGTCGCACTGAACTTTGATAGCCAGGCCGCCGCGCGACGTTTCCCGGTATTTGGCGTTCATGTCTTTACCGGTTTCATACATGGTCTCAATAACCTTATCCAGTGAGACGCGCGGCTCGCTGGTGCGGCGCATTGCCATTCGGCTGGCGTTAATCGCTTTGACGGAGGCAATCGCGTTGCGTTCAATGCACGGAACCTGTACCTGTCCGGCCACCGGGTCGCAGGTCAGTCCCAGATTGTGTTCCATGCCGATTTCCGCCGCCACGCAGACCTGCTCCGGGCTGGCGCCAAGGATTTCAGCCAGGCCCGCGGCCGCCATTGAGCAGGCTACGCCCACTTCGCCCTGACAGCCCACTTCCGCGCCGGAAATGGAAGCGTTCATTTTGTACAGCGTGCCAATAGCCCCTGAAGCCAGGAAATAACGAATATAGATATCCGGACTGACGGGCTCGATAAAGTGGTCATAGTAGGCCAGCACCGCCGGAACGATGCCGCAGGCGCCGTTGGTGGGGGCCGTCACCACCCGGCCACCGGCGGCGTTTTCTTCGTTGACCGCCAGCGCAAACATATTGACCCAGTCCACCACGTTCATCGGGTCGTTAGAGAGCTTATCGCTGGCAACCAGCATCCGCCGCAGCGCCGAGGCGCGACGAGGAACGCGCAGCGGACCAGGCAGGACCCCTTCGGTATTCATCCCACGATCGATACAGGCGCGCATGGTCTGCCAGATATTGGCAAAATAGTCTTCAATCTCTTTTTTGCTGTGCAGCGCCAGCTCATTCTGCATCACCATGCCGGAGAGCGACATGCCGGTCTGTTTGCAGTAGCCCAGCATCTCCTGAGCGGATTTAAACGGATACGGAACGGCGAGTTCGCTGGCGCTCTCTTTGCCGAAATGTTCTTCATCGACGATAAAACCGCCGCCAATAGAATAATACGTTTTACTGTAGATCTCTTTCTCGCCAGCCCAGGCGTGAATGGTCATGCCGTTTTCATGCAGCGGCAGGTTGTCGCTACGAAAACGCATGCCGTCATTTTTCGGGAAGTCGACTTCATGTTGCCCTTGGGCCAGCAGCAGGCGTCCGCGCTCTTCAACGTCGCGGATAAACGCCGGAATCGCGTCGATATCGACCGTATCGGGCTGATTGCCCGCCAGCCCCATAATAATGGCGATATCCGTGTGGTGGCCTTTGCCGGTTAATGACAGTGAGCCGTAGACGTCAACCGCCAGGCGAGTCACTTCATTAAGCAATCCCTTTTCGACCAGGTCATCGACGAACTGTTTACCGGCCTTCATCGGGCCTACAGTATGGGAAGATGAGGGACCGATCCCCACCTTGAACATGTCGAATATACTAATCACGCTAACACTCCTGACAGGGTTGCCGCGGGTGCGGCAACGATGTAATAACTGCGCATAGTGTAAGAGGGAACCGGGCCATCAGCTTAAGTATTCACATGAATTAAACTAATGGGTAACCATGGATTTACTAATGCTGAGAACGCCGTCTCAGTTTTAGTATAGCTAAGGGCGGGAGCCTATCTGTAGCGCCAGTTCACGGATAATGCCGGCGGTCATTCCCCAGACAAAATAATGCTGATACCAGGATAGCCAGACGCGATGCGAATTGCCGCGGCGATGGATATCCAGCGGGTGGTAGCGTCCCAGGCGCAGCGCTTCGGCCAGCGGCATTTCGAAGACCGCGGCGACTTCATCCTGGCTGGCGTGATAGTGCAGGTCAGGCGGAATAATGCCCACTACCGGGGTGACCTGAAAACCGGTTACGCTATCGACCGGGGGCAGAACGCCGATCACCTCGACCGACTCCGGCGGGATCGCCACCTCTTCGTGGGCCTCGCGCAGCGCGGCGGCGATCAGGGTCGCATCGCTGTTATCCACCGCGCCGCCGGGGAAGGCGACCTGACCCGCGTGCTTGCGCATCAGCGGCGAACGCTGGGTCAGCAGCAGCCCCGGCTGCGGGCGGCGCACAATCGGTACCAGCACCGCCGCCTGACGCTGGTTGAGCGCGTGGCGCGTCGGCTGCGGGTGCAGGAGCTGAAAACGCGAAAGGAAATCGTCAAGTTCGAGGGCGCTGTCCGCCATGTGCTAGCTCTCCAGTTGATGCAGAATACGATTAACTTTATCAAAAGTTTCCTGATATTCCGCCGCCTCTTCGCTATCGGCCACAATTCCGCCGCCGGCGGAGCAGTAGATCCGCCCCTGGCAGGCCGTCAGCGTACGGATGGTAATGCTGGTATCCATATTGCCGCAGAAGCTGAGATATCCGATGCTGCCGCACCACGCATTGCGCCGCTGCGGCTCCAGTTCATCGATGATCTCCATCGCTCTGACCTTCGGCGCGCCGGTGATTGAGCCGCCGGGAAAGGCCGCGCGCAGCAGGTCGGCGGCGTGCAGATCAGCGGGCAATCGGGCGGCCACGGTGCTCACCAGATGATGCACGGCAGGGAAGGGCTCCACCACAAACAGCTCAGGAACGCGAACGCTACCGGGGACAGCAACCCGGCCAATATCGTTACGCATTAAATCGACGATCATCAGGTTTTCGGCGCGGTCTTTTGCTGAGTTCGCCAGCTTTTGCGCCTGCAACGCATCCTGCTCAGGATCGGCCAGCCTGGGCAACGTCCCCTTAATGGGCCGGGTTTGAATTTCGCCTTGCCGGAGCTGAATAAAACGCTCGGGCGACAGGCTTAATATGGCGCCCTCCTGGAGGCGAATAAAGGCGCTGAACGGTGCGCGATTGACGCGGTTTAGCTGACGGAAGGCCTGCCACTCATCCCCGCGATAGCTCGCCGTAAACCGCTGCGCCAGGTTAACCTGATAGCAGTCGCCGCTGTGCAGATAAGCCTGAACCTGGCGAAACTTCTTGCCATACTCCGCGCGGCTCATATTTGAGCGCCACCCTGAGGTGAGGGCAAAGGGAGCAGCGGCAGGCTCAGCCTGCGCTTCCAGCCACGTCAGCCGCGCCTGCGGGTCGTCATAGCTGAATAACGACACTTCCCGACGCTGATGATCGACGACTAACGCCCAATCATAAATGCCTACCGCCATATCCGGCAGATCGATATCCGCCTCGGCCTGCGTCGGCAGATTTTCAAAGCGGCGACCCAAATCGTAACCGAACAGCCCCAGCGCCCCGCCGAGAAACGGCAGCTGCGGATGAGCGTGCGGCTGCAGGTTAAAGCGCGCCAGCTGTTGATGCACGAGGGTGAGCGGATCGGCGGCAGAGGTTGAGAGGGTATCCCCTTCGTTTATGAAGGTCATATCGCCGCGAGTCACCAGCGTTGCGCGCGGCTGGGCGACAACAATGTCAAAACGATTATGCGGATGTTCGGCAAAACCGGAGTGCAGCAGCATCGCCCAGGGCTGTGAACTTAATGGGCTAAAATAGTATTCAGCGGCATCCGGACGCCAGGGCAGGGAAATCATAGCGGGGGACAACATGGTCTTCATTAATCCTGATCGTGACCGCCCGCTGGTATACGAGAGGACGGCGTGAAATAATTACGCCCCACAATGTAGCAGGAGTAAGTGATGTTTGCAGGTTTACCTTCGCTGAGCCACGAGCAACAGCAAAAAGCAGTTGAACGAATTCAGGAGCTGATGTCGCAGGGCATGAGCAGCGGCCAGGCCATCGCTTTGGTGGCAGATGAACTGCGCGCCTCACATACCGGCGATCGGATTGTGGCGCGCTTTGAGGATGAAGACGAGTAAATTACTCTGCGTACTGAGGTGAGACGCCGCTTTCCGCGAGCGGAAGGATCGCATCAGGTCGTTTTCCTGGCTCGTCGTATAGCGTCACGTGCGTCACGCGATCGCCGCGCCAGAAGGTAATTTGCGTACCGACTGGCGTATGATGCACGTTCACTTCCGTCAGCGGCGCGCTGTTTGCCAGATCCCACAGACACACAAAACGCGCCTGCGGCAGGTGATTACGTATTACCAGATAGCTAAGATTGCGAATCGCCGGGTTATCGGGCGCCAGCCCTTGCCAGAGTTCACCATCACCGGATAGCCAGAGCGCAACGGTATCGCCGCCGCGCGCAAAGTGGCGCGGCTGACAGCCGTTCAGCGGCGTCACGGTTGCTTCGGTCATTCGCCGCAGCGGCCCGCTGAGCGAAAAAGGTTGGGCCAAGCCGCTCTGGTCCAGCGCCTGTGCCGCCAGATGCAGCGTCCAGTCGAGCTGCTGGCGATGCGGGTTCTCCACGGAGGACAGATCGATCAGCACATCTTCAAGCCACAGCAGGCGACGGCGGAAGCGCACGTCCCGCCAGGCCGTATCGTCCCACTCGACGCGGCTATGGCTGTTGAGCTCCGGCGGCGGTTTGCCCCAATCAACCTCGCTATCCAGCCACAGAAAGTCGTCATCCATATGCCAGCCCAGCACCTGCGGGTTGGCCGGAGGCTGGTTGCTCTGATTAACGCAAAGCGTATTGTGGGTGGCGCTGTTTTTGTAATAGTCGTAGTGCATTTTCGCGCCGTATCCTGTGGTGCCCATATCCGTGAGCAGCCAGCCGTCGCGATGCCAGAGCATCAGCCCCAGCCGGTCGTAATGGTCGTGCTCGCCGCCCCAGGGACTGTGCTTAATCAGCAGCGCCTGCTGCGGCCGTCGCCATAGCGTCAGACCCGCGCCCGGCGCAAACAGCGACTGCCGTGGGATGAGCGGCAGGCGGGATTCCGGCAGAGGCCGTTCGCGCCATAGCAGGGTTTCACGCTCATCGGGTGCCGTTTCGGTAAACTGCAGGACCGCGGCGTACTGCGGGTCACGCCAGATAAACCAGGCGAACTCGTACAGATCCCGGTGATGGAGTTTCTCCTGCCCGGCGAGGCAGTCATTAAGCCGGGGGAAAGTGCCGTCCGGCAGCAGCAGCGACAGTGGGAACTTCAGCATCGCCTGATACCAGGGACCGTCCAGCAGGCTCCAGCGGCTGCCGCGCGCCAGCTTTTCGAAGGCAAAAAAACCCTGCAGCGCGTAATAGTGGTAGTGAATCGAACCTTCAAACCAGATCCCTTCCGCCAGCAGGCCGTTTTCCAGCTGCCAGCGCAGGCCATACGGCTGGTTAACGGCAAACTCCAGCAGGGTTTCATCTTCGAGGACGAAACCCAGTACGCCAAGCGCCGCGCTGATTTTGACCTCATGGTTATGGATCTGCGGACTACGATGGTCGCGCAAAAACGTGGCCGCACAGCGCAGCAGGTTTTCACTGATATGCCGCTGTTCGCCGGGCGTCAGGCTGTCGCGAATAAAGTCATAACCCAGCGCCATTTCCAGAATGCAGTTGGCTTCGCACAGCGTCTGGGCGTTCATCTTTCCCGGTCCGTTGTTGGGAATATCGCCGTGAATCTCATAGCCGGGATAGACATCCGCGTAACCCATCAGCAGCGTGCGAACTTTATCGCGATACGCTGTTTCGCCGGTCAGCCGCCAAAGCAGGCCAAGCTGCTGACAGGCGCTGGCGTTTCGGCCATTCATCTCGCGCCACCAGGCGCCGTCCCACGGTTCGCCGCTAAATAGTTCCCCATCGACCGGGCAGGCATGCTGGTGGGGCGTATCCGCCCGCCACGTCAGGCGTACGCCGTGGCGCGGACAAAAGTAGTAGAGATTCCAGCTGGCGATGCCTGACTGCGGAATGCGAACCGCTGCCTGAAGTACCGGCTGCGCATCTTTCACCAGCCGCTCAAGCAGTCCGCTATTCGCGGCTGCGCGTCCGACAATGTCGGGCCAGAGCCCAGAAAATTGTTTCATTAGCGGTTATCCCTGACCTCTGACGATGCGGAAAGCGGGGCGATGAGCGTCGTGATATCGTCGGGATACTTCGCCCGCAGCCACTGCGCTTTGTCACGGAACAGCGGATCTTCCGGCCAGGCGTGCGCGGCGGTGGCGATATTGCGCAGCGCTTTCTTGTCATCCATTTTCTCGAGATCTTTCCAGGGCCATGGCGTATCGCTGTTAATAAACCCGGCGATGTACTGATAGCCTTTGCGCAGGCTATGGTCGTCGAGGGTGAAGTTCCAGATATCGACGCCCGCTTTTTCGCCCAGTCGCCCGAGGCGGTTGTAGGCTTCGAGGTTGAAATTGCTGTAGTGCCACGGACGCGTGCGTTCCAGTTCGGCCATCTGGCGTCCTTCAATATCAAATTGTCCCGCAATACGCCGCAGCTGGGTGATGTACAGGCGCTTTTTCGCCTCGTCGATTTTACCGCTGAACAGGGCGAAGGCGGTAGCCTGCATATCAAAATAGCTGCCGTGATTGTTATGCCAGTTCTCTTCTTCAAAGCCGTTCTGGCTGGTGGTCATCCAGTGGTAATAGTCACCAAACCACTGCTTTAAAGCGCTAACGTCGTTATCGTTCAGCGCAGCTGAGGATTGCAGCAGGGCGATCGCGTCAACGACGTCAACCAGCGCGCGGCTATCAATAATGCCGATACCGCGTCCGGTATTAATACCGGGAATGGCCTGGGCATGCTGCAGGTTGGGGGTCATGCGCGTTTTGGGATCGAGAAACCAGCGCTTTAACTGCGCCGCCGCTTTTTGCGCGTAGCGATCGTCGTGAGAGAAGTACCACGCCAGCGCCAGCGTTGACACGTCGTTACTCATCTTCACCAGCCGGTTCTTATCGGTAGCGTCGCTATTGGCGTCAGGGTTGGTTTGCCCATCTTTGCGGATATAGGGAAGCCCGTCCTGGGTATCAGGGTTTGGCCACCAGTAAGGTGGAAAACTGTAGTAGTCGTGCTTGTTGCCGCTGGCGGCGACCAGCGTTTTATCCATCACCGAGAACAGCGGATGCTTGAGCGCCAGGTCGGCTTTTTTTAGCAGAGCCGCTTGCGCCTGAACAAATAGCGGGTCTTTCGCGGCAATCTGCTGGCGGCTGAAGGCTAAATCCTTTCCGTCTAGCGTGTACGGCTCAGCGGCATATGAGGAGGCGCTCAGGCCGGAACAAAACAGCGCAATGCCTAACAAACCTCGGCGAGGTATTGAGTTCATCGTGATAACCCTTCTGCAAATATGAGAAAAGATAACAAAAAAATTATACCTGACGCGTATTTAAAGGACGCGAAAAACAGGCGGTGTAATTAAAAGCAATATATTTAAATATTCGATGGCGAGCAGTGTAAAAGACAAAGTGATTTTTTTTGTGACC
Source organism: Klebsiella sp. FDAARGOS_511 (assembly GCF_003812845.1). Classification (NCBI taxonomy): domain Bacteria; kingdom Pseudomonadati; phylum Pseudomonadota; class Gammaproteobacteria; order Enterobacterales; family Enterobacteriaceae; genus Klebsiella; species Klebsiella sp. FDAARGOS_511. Next base: position 5,327,733 of record NZ_CP033824.1, read on the forward strand.
TCCTTCAAGTTTAACGCCCTGGATAAATAATGACGCTATTAATGCAGTGTGCATCACGTATTTTGCCATTTTTCTATACTTTTTGATTTTTTTAACAAAAACAGTAAATTTATAAGTTGTTGATTTTTGTTATTATTAATTTTTGGTCACTTTTATTGTCACTTTTTGGTGTGATCTGTCTCAATTTTCTGATTTTTGAAACGCAATTTCTTTTTTGCATGGTTGTATTGGGAAATACATTTCTATCTAATGAATGGAAATATTTCTTGCGTCAGCTGTATTAACGCCTGAGCGATATTCAAATTTCTTTTTATGTATTAATTGAGAATTTAATTACCTTTGTGCCCTACAATAAAGGATATGCCATCATGTCTGCCAATAAATTGCGTTCATTGTTACTTCTTACCGCGCTCGGGCTCGGCGTTAGCCAAAGCTACGCCGCGACTACGCTCAACGTCTGGATCCGCGCCAGCAATGACTCGAAGAATATCTACAAACAAGAGGCGGAAAAGTTTGAAGAAAAAACCGGTATCAAAATTGAGTATTTCAACGCCACTACCGACTTTGAACAGCGACTGGCGCGCGCTACGGCGGGAAACGCCTTACCCGATCTGATTTTTAACGATGCGGCGTCGCTGGGGCAGTTTATCCAGTTGGGTATTGCTGAAGAAATTGACCCGCAGGCGATCGCGGGCGGCGACCAGCTATTCCAGACGGCATGGAAGAGTACCCGCTATATCGACGGTAAATACTATGGCGTACCGACCTCCGCGCAAACTTTCGCCCTGTTTGTGCGCAAAGACTGGCGGGAAAAACTGGGGCTGCCGCAGCCGAAGAGCTGGGATGATATTCAGGCCCTGGCAAAAGCCTTCACCACCCAGGATCCCGATGGCAACGGTAAAAATGATACCTACGGATTTATCGTTCCCGCCTCCACGACGCGCGGCTACGCCAGCTGGTTTATGAGCAGCTTTATCTGGCAGGCGGGCGGTGATTTCGTGACGGAACGCAGCGGAAAATTCAGCGCCTCGCTCAATACGCCGGAAGTGGCTCAGGCGATGAACTTTATGCGCACTATGATGTGCGACAAAGTCACGCAGCCGGGTGCGATTAACGCCACTACCGCCGACGTTATTCCCTCCTTCCGCTCCGGGCAAAGCGGCATGTTCTTCAGCGGCCCGTACCATATCGCGCTGTTCGATAAAGACCCTGGTAAAGACAACTTTGAAGTGATTCCGGTGGTGGGGCCGAAAGGTGAGGCCACCCTCGCCGAGGGCACCACGGTCTTTATGATGAAGAGCAGTGTACAGAAAGAGGCGGCGCGTCAATTTATCGAATTTATGATCTCCCCGGAAGGTCAGGAAATCGGCATGGGTAAAGGCAGCCAGCATATACCGGTGGTGCGCCTGCCGGTGAATAAGAACGTCGACGTCAAAGCCGTTTATCAGGACGCGCGCTGGGAGACTTTCGCCCGACTTTACAATGAACAGGGGCGCTACGTACCGCAAATTCCCAACTGGACGCCGGTACGTCAGGTGGCAGCCGAAGGCTTTAACCGCATTTTTGCCGACTGCGGCAGCGATATTGCCGCTGAGCTGAAGACGCTCGACGGCAAGGTGAACGCTGAGCTGAAAAAACAAAATGTGCTGGCTAACTGAGGACATAGGTTATGACGCTGCATGAGACGAAGTCCTCGCCGATAAAGCAGGCCGCTTCGCCTGACTCGGCCGGATGGCTGAGCGCAAAGCGTAAGCGGGCGCTGATCCCGTGGCTGTTTTTAGCGCCTGCGCTAATTATTTTCAGCTGGTTTAAGTTTATCCCGATGATTCAGGGTCTGGTGATGAGCTTTTACAAAGTCAACTTTAATCAGCCGAACGAGTGGGTAGGGCTGGATAACTTCACCCGCGCTTTTGCCGACGCCGAGCTGCACGCGGCGGTGGTGAACACGCTGCTGTACGTTGTGGTAACGATGTTCGCCGCGGCTATCCTGGCCTTTTTTCTCGCCATGTTGCTGGAAGGCCCGGCGCGCCATCTGCGTTTTATTCGCACCGCCATCTTTTTACCCGCGGTCACCAGCGCAGCGATCGTCGCCGAAATGTGGCGAATTTTATTCAACCCAACGCCCAACGGCGTGGTTAACCACATCCTGAGCTGGTTTGGCGTCGCCGACCAGGGCTTTCTTGCTAGCTCCGATCAGGCGTTGGGGGTCATCATGCTGCTGCATATCTGGAAGGCGGTGCCTTACAACATGGTGATTTTTATTGCCGGCCTGGCGGGGATCAGCCGCGATTTATACGATGCGGCGAACGTCGACGGCGCCAGCTGGTGGAACCGCCTGCGCTACGTCACGCTGCCTGGCATGATCCCGGCGCTCTCGGTGGTGCTGATGCTCTCCTTTATTCGTGGTTTTCGCGTGTTTGCCGAGGTGTATGCCACCACCGGCGGGGGACCGTCTAACGCCACGGAAATGGTCATGACCCACATCTATAAATTGGGTTTTGAGCAGTTTGACTATGGCTACGCTTCGGCGGTGTCGTTTCTGCTGTTCACCTTCACGGTGTTGTTAACCATTTGTCATCTGACGCTGAAAAAACGTATCGCCCGTTACTAAGGAGCCGCGATGTTAAGTAAACGTTGGGATACCGCAGGACGCTGGTGCATCTACGCGCTGCTGCTGATTGTCTTTGTCGGTCCGTTCTGGGGCATCGTCGCCACGGCATTCAGCGGTGCGCCGGTGAAACCGGGCGAACTGCTGGCCTGGCCGAATCAGTTCTCATTTGAAAACTTCATCTTTGCGTGGATGGATATTGGCGTCTGGCAGTATCTGCTGAACTCCATTCTGGTGGTGTTCTTCGGCACCGTTCTGCAGGTGTCGGTCAGCGCGCTGGCGGCCTATGCGCTGGCGCGTAAGAAGTTTCGCGGCGTGGCGCTGGTGAGCCTGGTGATTTTGTCCACCATGATGCTGCCGGAAGAGGTTATCGCCATTCCGCTGTACATGATTATTAACTGGCGGCTGCCGTTCATCGACGCCTCGCTGTACAACAGCTACCTCGGGATGATTTTACCGGTTGTCGGCTGGGCGTTTTCTATCTTTGTCCTGACTGAATTTATGTCGGCGATTCCGAAAGAGCTGGAGGAGGCGGCGCGGATTGATGGCGCTAACGAGTGGCAGATTTTCTTCCACGTCATCCTGCCGCTGGTGAAACCGGCGCTCGGAACGGTGGTGACCTTCGGCTTTATTATGATTTGGGACCAGTACCTGCTGCCGCTGATCGTGGTCAACCAGGACAGCCTGAATACCATTCCGGTGATCCTTGGTACGCTGCGTACCGATGAGAGCATCACGCCGAACATTTTTATCGCTATAACGCTGCTGGCGATGCTGCCCAGCATCATCGTCTACCTGGGTCTGCAAAAACATTTCAATCGCGGGATTATGTCCGGCGCGGTCAAAGGATAAGGAGTTACCGATGGGATCTGTTGTACTGAATAGCGTCCGTAAATCGTATGGTGATGCGCACGTGATTAAAGACGTGTCGTTGACAATCCCGGACGGCGAGTTCTGTGTCCTTGTGGGGCCCAGCGGCTGCGGAAAGTCAACGCTACTGCGCATGATCGCCGGACTGGAGGAGATCTCCGGCGGGGACGTGCACATCAACGAGCGTAACGTCACGGAAGTGGAGCCGAAGCTACGCGACATTGCGATGGTGTTCCAGAGCTATGCGCTCTACCCGCAGATGACGGTGCGTGAAAATATGGGCTTTGCCCTGAAGATGGCTAAACTGCCAAAAGCGGAGATCAATCAGAAGGTTAATGAAGCGGCGGCGCTACTGGGGCTGGAGCCGCTACTGGAGCGCCTGCCCAAAGATCTCTCCGGCGGCCAGCGCCAGCGCGTGGCGATGGGGCGGGCGATCGTGCGTAAGCCGCAGGTGTTTTTATTCGATGAACCGCTCTCCAACCTGGACGCCAAGCTACGTACCCAGGTGCGCGGCGAGATCCGCGAACTGCATCGTCGACTGAAAACCACCTCGGTGTACGTTACCCACGATCAGATTGAGGCCATGACCATGGGACAGATGATCGTCGTCCTGCGCGATGGGCGAATTGAACAGGCGGGTACCCCGCTGGAGCTGTACGACCGGCCGGCGAATCTGTTCGTGGCCGGATTTATCGGTTCGCCGGAGATTAACCAGCTTCCCGGCGAGGTTGTGCTGAACGGCAACGCGACCAGCTTGCGTCTGAAAGATGGCTCGCTGCTGGCGTTGCCTGCGGGTTTACGGGTGATCGACGGCCAGCAGGTGGTGTACGCCATTCGCCCCGAGCAGGTCAACGTGGTCCATGAAGCGCGCGACGATGCGCTGGCGGCGACGGTGACGGCGGTGGAGAACACCGGTTCGGATATGCAGCTGTTCTGCGATACCGGCGGCGGGGCGTTTACCTCGGTGTTCAAACAGCGTCTGGCAGTAAAAGAGGGGGATAAGATCTGGCTACAGCCGAAACTCTCGGGCGTGCACCTGTTCGATGCGCAAAGCGGTCAACGCATAGCGTGCCGGGAGGTAAATTAAGGTGGCGATGAAGCTGTACACCCTTGATGAAACCTGCCTGGAAAACGCCCGGGCGGGCTTAAAACAGCCGTTTTCGCCGCTGCAGCTGGCGCTGAGCAAGCTGGTGTCGGAGGCTGACATTCTGCGCCGTGAAGCGCCGGAAAGCGTGGTGCACAAAAAACTGCGCCCGGCGAGCGGCGATGCGCACGATTACTACAGTCTGGGGACCTACTGGTGGCCAAACCCGCGGCGTCCCAACGGGTTACCCTATATTCGCCGCGACGGGCATATTAATCCGCAGTGTGAGAACAACGATACCGACACCTCGCGCATTATCCGCATGTGCGAACGGTGTCTGACCCTGGGACTGGCGTGGTACTTCACCGGCCAGCGCCAGTACGCGCAGGCGGCGGCCGCGCAGATCCGCTGCTGGTTCCTCGATGCCGACATGCGAATGAATCCGCATCTGAACTATGGCCAGGCTATCCCGGGGATTGTTTCCGGCCGCGGCACCGGGCTGATTGACACCCGCTTAATGTGGATGGTGGTGGACACCATCGGTTTGATTAACACGGCGAGTGTGCTTGATACCGACGATATAATCGGCCTGCACCAGTGGTTCCGCGATTTTAACCACTGGATGTACTACAGCGACATCGGCCACTCAGAGTACGTCTGGCACAACAACCACGGCACCTGGTACGACGCCCAGCGGACGGTTAACGCGCTTTTCTATGGCGATAAAGGGCTGGCGGCGCGGATCATCGAGCAGGGGATCACCCAGCGGATGGCGGCGCAGATTGATCAGGATGGCAAACAGACCATGGAGCTCGAACGTACCATCCCTTTCCACTACTCGTTGTTTAACCTGGAAGCGCATCTGCTGCTCAACCGCTATGCCGAGCACGTCGAGTTTGACCGTTGGAACGCCATCCGCGATGGGCGAGGCGTGAAGCAGGGGATCGATTACCTGGTGCCGTTTATTCGGGAACCGGATCTCTGGCCCTACAGCGACCTGCAGGGAATCGTGTGGGATAGCGCGCTGCGCGTGCTGCTGCAGTCAGTGAGGGGCTACGCAAAACAATCTGCCAGCTATCGTGAAGCGCTGAAATGTGTGCCGCAGGAGACGCTGCAGCTGAAGGAACAGCTCATGTGGTGTCCGGGCTGATAGAACAATGCTTCTTGCCTCCTGACGGCGCCGTGGCTGGTCGGCCTGGCTGGTATGTAGCCCGTAAAAGGCGTTTACGCCGCTATCCGGGGAATGCGCCGGATAGCGGCTTTGGCGCGGCTTCTTCCCGGGCGGCGCTACGCTTGCCCGGGCTACGGGGCCACGGCTGTCTTACACTGCGGCGATGATTTTAATCTCGACTTTGTACTTAGGATTCATCAGCTTCGCCTGTACCGTACAGCGCACCGGGGCATGACCGGCGACGACCCACGCATCCCACGCCTGGTTCATCGCCGCAAAGTCTGCGCCATCGGCAAGGAAAATCGTCGCATCAAGAATACGCGACTTGCTGCTGCCCTGTTTCTCCAGCACCGCGTCAATCTGCGCCAGGGTATCGGCGGTTTGCGCGCAGGCGTCGGCATCCAGGTTGGACGGCACGCCGGTGTAGTACAGCGTCTGGTTGTGGATCACCACATCAGACCAGCGGGCTTCGGCATCAATACGCGTAATGGTCATGTTTATTTCCTCTTTGTTCCGGTTCATTAAGCTGCGGCAAGACTGCCACAATGTTGCACCTGCGTCACTACCTGCACTGGCGAAAACCCCTCCACCCTGACATAATCACTGTCCAAATAACCAGGGGGTAATGTGATCGACGATTTTGCAGCAGACGGCCAGCTGGCCAGCGCGATTGCGGGATTTAAACCGCGCGAGCCGCAGCGCCAGATGGCTTTTGCCGTCGCCAGCGCGATTGAAGAAACCCGTCCGCTGGTGGTTGAAGCGGGCACTGGGACCGGGAAAACCTACGCCTACCTGGCGCCGGCGCTGCGCGCCAACAAGAAAGTCATTATCTCCACCGGCTCGAAAGCGCTACAGGATCAGCTCTACAGTCGCGATTTGCCGACCGTCGCCAAAGCGCTGAAGTACACCGGCAAGCTGGCCCTGCTGAAAGGGCGGTCGAACTACCTGTGCCTTGAGCGTCTGGAGCAGCAGGCCCTTGCCGGGGGAGACCTGCCGGTGCAAACCCTCAGCGACGTTATTCTGCTGCGTTCATGGTCTAACCAAACCGTCGATGGCGATATCAGCACCTGCGTTAGCGTCGCCGAAGATTCCCAGGCCTGGCCGCTGGTCACCAGCACCAACGACAACTGCCTCGGCAGCGACTGCCCGTTATATAAAGACTGTTTTGTAGTTAAGGCGCGGAAAAAGGCGATGGATGCCGACGTGGTCGTCGTCAACCATCATTTGTTCCTCGCCGATATGGTGGTCAAAGAGAGCGGCTTTGCCGAGCTGATTCCCGAAGCGGAAGTGATGATCTTCGACGAAGCGCATCAGCTACCGGATATCGCCAGCCAGTACTTTGGGCAATCGCTCTCCAGCCGCCAGCTGCTGGACCTGGCGAAAGATATCACGATTGCTTATCGTACCGAGCTCAAAGACACCCAGCAGCTGCAGAAGTGCGCCGACCGACTGGCCCAGAGCGCGCAGGATTTTCGCCTGCAGCTAGGGGAACCAGGCTATCGCGGCAATCTGCGCGAACTACTGGCTGACCACAACATTCAGCGCGCGCTGCTGCTGCTTGATGATGCGCTCGAACTCTGTTACGACGTGGCAAAGCTGTCGCTGGGCCGCTCGGCGCTGCTTGATGCCGCCTTTGAGCGGGCAACCCTTTATCGCGGCCGCCTGAAGCGGCTAAAAGAGATCAGCCAGCCGGGCTTTAGCTACTGGTATGAGTGTACTTCACGTACCTTCACCCTGGCGCTGACCCCGCTGACGGTGGCGGATAAATTTAAAGAGGTGATGGCGCAAAAATCGGGAAGCTGGATCTTTACCTCGGCGACGCTCTCGGTCAATGACGATTTACGTCATTTCACCGATCGCCTGGGCATCGGCGAAGCGCAAACGCTGCTGCTGCCCAGCCCCTTTGATTATGCCCATCAGGCGCTGCTGTGCGTGCCGCGAAATCTGCCGTTACCCAACCAACCTGGCGCGGCGCGGCATCTGGCAGCGATGCTCAAACCGCTGATTGAGGCCAACGACGGGCGCTGCTTTATGCTGTGCACTTCCCACGCCATGATGCGCGATCTGGCGGAGCAGTTTCGCGCCACCATGACCCTGCCGGTGCTGCTGCAGGGGGAAACCAGTAAAGGTCAGCTTTTACAGCAGTTCGTCAGCGCCGGAAATGCGCTGCTGGTGGCGACCAGCAGCTTCTGGGAAGGCGTGGACGTGCGCGGCGATGCCCTCTCGCTGGTGATTATCGACAAACTGCCGTTCACCTCACCGGACGATCCGCTACTCAAAGCGCGGATGGAGGATTGCCGTCTGCGCGGCGGCGATCCCTTTGATGAGGTGCAACTCCCGGACGCGGTGATTACTCTTAAACAGGGCGTGGGGCGTCTGATCCGCGATGTTACCGATCGTGGGGTACTGGTTATCTGCGACAATCGTCTGGTGATGCGTCCCTACGGTGCGACCTTCCTCGCCAGCCTGCCGCCCGCGCCGCGCACGCGCGACATCCGCCGGGCGGTACGCTTTCTTGCGGTGCCGCCGGCGAGGTAATCCGACGCAAAATGTGGTAAGCTGCGCGCCATTTTGTCAATCTGCTAGAGCGAGAGCGCGACAACCCATGCGAATTTTAGCTATCGATACCGCCACGGAGGCCTGCTCCGCGGCGCTGTGGAATGATGGCACCCTCAGTGCTCATTTTGAAATCTGCCCCCGTGAACATACCCAACGTATCCTGCCTCTGGTGCAGGAGGTCCTCAATGAAAGCGGCACGCAATTAACCGACCTTGACGCGCTGGCCTTTGGCCGCGGGCCGGGGAGCTTCACCGGCGTGCGTATCGGTATCGGTATCGCCCAGGGGCTGGCGCTGGGAGCCGAGCTGCCGATGATCGGCGTGTCCACGTTGGCAACCATGGCGCAGGGCGCGTGGCGCAAAACCGGCGCAACCCGCGTACTGGCGGCCATCGACGCCAGAATGGGCGAGGTCTACTGGGCGGAATATCAGCGCGATGAGCAGGGCGTCTGGCACGGCGAAGAGAGTGAAGCGGTGCTTAAGCCGGAAGCGGTTCGCGAGCGTCTGCAGCAGCTGGAAGGCGAGTGGGCCACCGTTGGCACCGGCTGGCAGGCGTGGCCGGATCTGGCTAACGGCTGCGGTTTAACGCTCGCCGATGGCGCTATTCAGCTGCCTGAAGCGCAGGATATGCTGCCGCTGGCCTGCCACCTGTTTACGGCGGGAAAAACCGTGGCCGTCGAACACGCTGAACCGGTTTATTTACGTAATGAAGTGGCGTGGAAGAAACTTCCTGGCCGCGAGTGAATCTCAGTAACTATAAGTCTGAGAAGAAGGAAGGGGTCGCGTCATGGCGGGGCAAAAAAGGGTAGTGCGTTGGTTAGTCGCGGCGGCAGTGGTCGCTGCGCTGAGCGGGTGTGCTTCGGTACCGGATGCCATAAAGGGCACCACTCCGACGCCGCAGCAGGATTTAGTCCGGGTGATGAACGCGCCGCAGCTGTATGTCGGTCAGGAAGCGCGTTTTGGCGGCAAGGTGGTTAGCGTGCAGAACCAGCAGGGTAAAACCCGCCTGGAAATTGCCACCGTTCCGCTCGACGGCGCCGCGCGCCCGGAGCTGGGCGAACCGTCGCGTGGGCGTATTTTTGCCGACGTGAACGGCTTTATCGACCCGGTGGATTTTCGTGGGCAACTGGTCACCGTGGTTGGCCCCATCGTCGGCGTCGTCGACGGCAAAGTGGGGAATACGCCGTATAAATTCATGCTGATGAATGCGACCGGCTACAAGCGCTGGAACGTTGTGCAGCAGGTGGTCATGCCCCCGCAGCCAATGATGGACCCGTGGATGTTCGGCCCGCGCCCTTGGGGCTACGGTTACGGCGGCTGGGGCTGGTATAACCCGGGCCCTGCCGAAGTCAGAAACGTCGTAACAGAATGATTTTGTAGATATTGTAAGCAAAAAGAAACAGCGGCTGGTCCGCTGTTTCTTCGTTTTCAGTCAAATAAGAAAAATAATTAGTGACGCGCTTCGCAACCTGTACAACGCCTAATTAATAAACTGGTACGCTGAGTTAATATAATGTTAACAAAATGTTTGTTGATCAGGGGCTGTGATGACGACGAATAACTATTTCAGAGGTGATGCAGTGAAAAAGGTTTGGCTAAACCGTTATCCCGCGGACGTTCCTGCGGAGATAAACCCTGACCGCTATCAATCCCTGGTTGAACTGTTTGAACACGCCGTGCGCCGCTATGCCGACCAACCGGCATTTATCAATATGGGCGAGGTGATGACCTACCGTAAGCTGGAGGAGCGCAGCCGGGCGTTTGCCGCTTACCTTCAGGAAGGGTTGGGCCTGCAAAAAGGCGACCGCGTCGCCCTCATGATGCCGAACCTGCTGCAATATCCGGTGGCGCTGTTTGGTATCCTGCGCGCGGGGATGATTGTGGTGAACGTCAATCCGCTCTACACCCCACGCGAACTGGAGCACCAGCTCAACGACAGCGGCGCCGCCGCCATCGTGATTGTCTCTAACTTCGCGCATACCCTGGAAAAGGTGGTCGATAAAACCCAGGTTAAGCACGTGATTTTAACCCGTATGGGCGATCAGCTTTCCCCGGCGAAAGGCACTCTGGTTAACTTTGTGGTGAAGTACATCAAACGGCTGGTGCCAAAATACCATCTGCCGGACGCCATTTCGTTTCGCAGCGCGCTGCAGCACGGCTACCGTATGCAGTACATCAAGCCGGAAATCGTCTCTCAGGATCTCGCCTTTCTCCAGTATACCGGCGGAACAACCGGCGTGGCGAAGGGGGCGATGCTGACGCATCGCAATATGCTGGCGAACCTTGAACAGGTCAACGGCACCTACGGACCGCTGCTGCATCGCGGCAAAGAGCTGGTCGTTACCGCGCTCCCGCTGTATCACATTTTTGCGCTGACCATGAACTGCCTGCTGTTTATCGAGCTGGGCGGGCAGAACCTGCTGATCACCAACCCGCGCGACATTCCGGGCCTGGTCAAAGAGCTGGCGAAATATCCCTTCACCGCGATGACCGGGGTCAACACCCTGTTTAACGCGCTGCTCAATAACAAAGAGTTTCAGCAGCTCGACTTCTCCTCCCTGCATCTCTCCGCCGGCGGCGGCATGCCGGTGCAGCAGGTGGTGGCCGAACGCTGGGTTAAGCTGACCGGGCAGTATCTGCTTGAAGGCTATGGCCTGACCGAGTGTGCGCCGCTGGTGAGCGTCAACCCGCACGATATTGACTATCACAGCGGCAGCATCGGTCTGCCGGTGCCCTCCACCGAAGCGAAGCTAGTGGATGACGACGATAATGAAGTGCCGCCGGGGGAGCCGGGGGAGCTGTGCGTGAAAGGGCCGCAGGTGATGCTGGGATACTGGCAGCGTCCTGATGCCACCGCGGAAATTATTAAGGACGGCTGGCTGCATACTGGCGACATCGCGGTGATGGATGAAGAGGGCTTCCTGCGCATCGTTGACCGCAAAAAAGATATGATTCTTGTCTCGGGCTTTAACGTCTATCCGAATGAAATCGAAGATGTGGTAATGCAGCACGCCGGGGTACAGGAAGTGGCCGCGGTAGGTGTGCCGTCCGGCAGTAGCGGTGAAGCAGTGAAAATTTTCGTGGTCAAGAAAGACCCGACGCTGACGGAAGAGATGCTGATTACCTTTTGCCGTCGGCAGCTAACCGGCTACAAGGTCCCGAAGCTGGTGGAGTTTCGCGATGAGCTGCCGAAATCTAACGTCGGGAAAATTTTACGTCGAGAACTGCGTGACGAAGCCCGCGCTAAAGTAGACAATAAAGCCTGAGCTAAGAGTGAATCGCCAGACGCCGGCTAAGCCGGCGTTTTTTATGGGCGCAAGTTAAGAGAGTATGATTTGAACTATCAGATGATCACCACCAACGATGGCCTTCGCGCCGTCTGTGACGCGGCAAGCGCGGTTTCCGCCATTGCGCTGGATACGGAGTTTGTCCGTACTCGCACCTACTACCCACAGCTCGGTCTGCTCCAGCTGTTCGACGGCAACCAGGTTTCGCTGATCGACCCGCTGGTCATCACCGACTGGGAACCGATGCGCGAACTGCTGCTGAATAAGGACGTGACCAAATTTCTGCACGCCGGTAGCGAGGATCTGGAAGTATTCCTTAATGCCTTTCATCTGATGCCGCAGCCGCTGATCGATACGCAAATTCTGGCCGCCTTTTGCGGTCGCCCGATGTCCTGGGGCTTTGCGTCGATGGTGGAAGAGTTTACCGGCGTGGCGCTGGATAAAAGTGAATCCCGTACCGACTGGCTGGCGCGTCCGCTAACCGAACGCCAGTGCATTTATGCCGCCGCCGATGTCTGGTACCTGCTGCCGATTGCCGGAAAGCTGATGGCCGAAACCGACAGCGCAGGCTGGCTCTCCGCCGCGCTGGATGAGTGTCAGCTGATGCAGCAGCGTCGCCAGGAGGTGCAGGATCCTGCCGAGGCGTGGCGCGATATCGGTAACGCCTGGCAGCTGCGGACTCGCCAGCTGGGCTGCCTGCAGCTGCTGGCGGACTGGCGTTTGCGTAAAGCGCGGGAGCGCGACCTGGCCGTCAACTTTGTCATTCGAGAAGAACATTTGTGGAACGTGGCGCGCTATATGCCTGGCAGTCTGGGGGAACTTGATAGCCTGGGACTGTCGGGCAGCGAAATTCGTTTCCACGGCAAGACGCTGATCGGCCTCGTCGAGAAAGCGCAGGCGCTGCCGGAAGAGGCGCTGCCTGAGCCGCTGCAGAACCTGATCGATATGCCGGGCTACCGCAAGCTGTTTAAAGATATTAAAGCGATTGTGCAGACCGTGAGCGCCGAGAAAGGCGTCAGCGCCGAGCTGCTGGCCTCAAGAAGGCAGATTAACCAGCTGCTGAACTGGCACTGGGGATTAAAAAGCGGCAACGGGCAGCCTGAGCTGGTTTCCGGCTGGCGCGGCGCATTAATGGCCGATCGCCTGAATGCGCTATTAAGCGAGTACCCGCGCTAGCGTGTAGTCTGCAAAGTAAAAAACCGGCTACGCATCGCGTTGCCGGTTTTTTTAACGCTTACAGGCTCAGGATTTCGACTCTTCAGTTTCCGGCAGGGTCACGTTCAGCTCCAGAATCGAAATATCACCGTCTCTCTGCTCAAGCTGCACGCTGACCATCTCCGGGTCGATTTGCACATATTTGCAAATCACTTCAAGAATGTCTTTACGCAGCTGCGGAAGATAGTGCGGTTCCGCGTCGCCGCGACGGCGCTCCGCGACGATGATTTGCAGGCGCTCTTTCGCAATGTTGGCCGTGTTCTTTTTCCGCGAGAGAAAAAAGTCGAGTAATGCCATAATTTATCCTCCGAACAGGCGTTTGAGGAAACCTTTCTTCTCTTCTTCTACGAAGCGGAAAGGACGTTCTTCTCCGAGCAGACGTTCAACGGTATCGGCATAGGTTTTGCCCGCGTCCGAGGTATCATCCAGAATAACCGGTTCGCCCTGGTTAGACGCGCGCAGGACGGACTGATCTTCCGGAATCACGCCCACCAGATTGATGCGCAGAATTTCCAGCACGTCTTCCATGCTCAGCATGTCGCCTTTGTTGACGCGGCCTGGGTTATAGCGGGTCAGCAGCAGATGCTCTTTAATCGGATCTTCACCTTTTTCCGCACGGCGGGATTTAGAGGCCAGGATGCCGAGGATACGGTCGGAGTCGCGAACGGAGGAGACTTCCGGGTTGGTGGTGATAATGGCTTCATCAGCGAAGTACAACGCCATCAGCGCACCGGTTTCGATGCCTGCAGGGGAGTCACAGACGATAAAATCAAAATCCATTTTTTTCAGTTCTTCGAGAACTTTGTCTACGCCTTCACGGGTCAGGGCGTCTTTGTCACGCGTCTGGGAGGCCGGGAGGATATAGAGGTTCTCCGTGCGCTTGTCTTTGATAAGCGCCTGGTTCAGCGTGGCATCGCCCTGGATGACGTTGACGAAGTCATAAACGACCCGGCGTTCACAGCCCATGATCAGGTCAAGGTTACGCAGGCCGATGTCGAAGTCGATAACGACCGTTTTCTTTCCCTTCTGGGCCAAACCAGTAGCGATGGCCGCGCTGGAGGTGGTCTTGCCAACGCCTCCTTTACCCGAAGTCACAACAATAATGCGTGCCATAGAAATTCCTTGTTAAAAAGGGATTAATTCAACGATTGAATCGTCAAAGCGCTATCGTCTAAACGTAGACGTGCCGCTTTGCCATAAAATTCGGCCGGAATGTTATCACTCAGCCAGTATTCCCCGGCGATGGAAACCAGTTCCGCCGAGAGGTTCGTACAAAATATTTGGGCTTCTCTGTCGCCGCCAGCGCCGGCAAGCGCTCGTCCCCGCATCATGCCATATACATGGATATTACCATCGGCAATAAGTTCAGCCCCGGCACTCACATGGTTTGTAACAATTAGATCACAGTGTGGCGCATAAATACGCTGACCGGAACGTACCGGCTGATCAATCAAACGCGTTTTTGTGATCTGATTAACAACTGGCGGCGGTGCGACAGGTTCTGGCGGGGCCTGACGGGTGGTTTTTTCTTTCCCTTCGGTTAATAACGGTATCCCGGCGCGGTCAATTTCGGTTTTCAACCGAGGAAGTTTACATCCGCTTACGCCCATAATACGCAGCCCGGTGGCCGCAATAGCTTCATGGAGAGGGCGCCAGTCGACGTCATCTTCAATGCTGCTGATATTCACTACCACGGGGGCATGACGTAAAAAGGCGGGAGCCTGGGCGATTTTGTCTTCTAACGCCTGACGAATAACCTCGGGATTTGCATCGTGCAAATGAACCACAGATAAGGTGAAGCTACTGCCCTTAAGTTCGATTGGCGTATTTGACATCCTGGCCTTACTCAATTTGCTGTTTATCACTCGCTGAAGTGCGGTGATATTCCGAAGACTAAAAGGCATGTTATAGTCACTCATATATAGAGGCAAGTGACCGCAGGTCTAATTCCGAGTAAAACTATGTTTTGTGTGATCTATCGAAGTACTAAACGTGAACAAACCTATTTATATGTCGAAAAAAAGGACGATTTCTCCCGCGTTCCTGACGAATTAATGTATAGCTTCGGTACGCCTAAACTGGCAATGATTCTGCCGCTTGATGGACGAAAAAAACTCATCCACGCCGATTTGGATAAAGTGAAGCAGGCGCTGACCGATCAGGGCTATTACCTTCAACTCCCTCCGCCATCTGAAAATTTACTCAAGAAACACCTGGCGGAACAGGGGAATAAATCTGATTAACCCACAGAGGTAAAAAATGTACCAACATCATAACTGGCAGGGTGCGCTACTGGATTATCCGGTAAGCAAAGTGGTTTGCGTGGGCAGCAACTATGCAAAACACATCAAGGAGATGGGCAGTGCGACGCCGGAAGAGCCGGTGCTGTTTATTAAACCTGAGACGGCGCTATGCGATATCCGCCAGCCGTTGGTGCTTCCTGAGGGCCTGGGTTCGGTGCACCATGAAGTTGAGCTGGCGGTGCTGATTGGCGGCACGCTGCGTCAGGCGACGGAAGATCACGTGCTCAAAGCCATTGCCGGCTATGGCGTGGCGCTGGACCTCACCCTGCGCGATCTGCAGGGTAAACTGAAAAAGGCCGGTCAGCCGTGGGAAAAGGCGAAAGGCTTTGATAACGCCTGTCCGATTTCCGGGTTTATTCCCGCCGCCGAATTTCATGGCGACGCGCAGAATACGCCGCTGAGCCTGAAGGTAAATGGCGAGGTGCGCCAGCAGGGCACCACGGCCGACATGATTCATAAAATTGTGCCGCTGATCGCCTATATGTCGCGCTTCTTCACCCTGAAAGCCGGTGATGTGGTGCTGACCGGTACCCCGGAAGGCGTGGGGCCGCTCGCCAGCGGCGACGAGTTGGAAGTGGGTTTTAACGGCTTATCGCTGACCACCCGCGTACTGTAACGACCCCTTGCCGCCATCTCCGGGCGGCAAAACTTGCAACGGCGTGCCAGACTGGTTATAAGGTGCACCCTGAATTGCAATGACGGACATCCCAATGAGCGAACAACCTTTCTGGCAACAAAAAACACTGGATGAAATGAGCGATGCGGAGTGGGAATCACTTTGCGACGGCTGCGGACAGTGCTGCCTGCATAAGCTGATGGATGAGGATACCGACGAAATCTATTTCACCAACGTCGCCTGCCGTCAGCTGAATATCAAAACCTGCCAGTGCCGTAACTATGAGCGCCGTTTCGAATATGAACCGGACTGCATTAAGCTAACCCGCGACAACCTGCCTACGTTTGAATGGCTGCCGCCGACCTGCGCCTATCGTCTGCTGGCGGAAGGTCAACCGCTGCCGCACTGGCACCCGCTGTTAACCGGTTCGAAGGCGGCGATGCATGGCGAACGCATCTCGGTGCGCCATATTGCGGTGAAAGAAGCCACCGTGGTTGACTGGCAGGATCATATTTTAAATAAACCAGACTGGGCGCAGTAGGCGCTCAGTTAGCCTTTCTTCGCGTGGAACAGCCCGCTCTCACCGTCGGTGTCGTCAGCAACCCAAAAGTTAATATTGAACTGCGCGTCGTCGCTGAGCTCAATGCGGTGCCAGTACTGCGGCGGGCTGGTTGCGAACTGCCCGGCGTTGATCACCACTTTTGCCTCCGGTTCTGTCGCCTGTTCATCGGCGAAACCATAGTAGGTTACCGTGCCTTCCATCACGCAAAGCTGGCCGAAAACACCCGCAGCGGTGTTGTGATGCGTCAATAGAGCGGCAGGGACAGTCTGTTTGGTAAAGAATGGCGTGGAGCGTTTTACTTTCCAGCTAGCGGGAATACGCAGATGAGACATGATTTGCTCCTTGGTTGATATCTATAATATGCATTTAATATGCATCTTTATCTAACTGACGTCAACGCGCGGGCAAAAAAAACGCTCCCGGAGGAGCGTTTTATCAGCAATCGTTTTTAGCGACCGAACAGATCGCGTTTTTTAGGTTTAAACGGCTGAGCGATAAGCACCAGCGCGCCGACAACCAGATAGGCGGCGAAGATGCCGACCAGCCACTGCGGCATTTCCAGCGTCAGGAATTCCCACTGGCGCACGGAGCAGTCGCCGGTCGCGACGAAGACCTGAGGCAGCCATTTATCCAGCGGCAGCCACGTTGGGAAACGGGCCGCGAAATCGCAGGTCTGGAAGGGGGAAGGGTGAAGCTGAATCATGGTGTGTTCCCATGCTAGCTGCAGTCCGCGCACGGCGCTGTAGAGCCAGATAATTATCGCCACATAGCGCAGAGGCGATTTCGGCGCGATGGCGCCAACAATGCCCGCCCCCATAATGCCAAATAGCGCACAGCGTTCGTAAATACACAGTACGCAGGGTTGCAGCAGCATGACGTGCTGGAACCACAAAGCAACCAATTCAAGAATAAACGCGGTTAGCGCCATCAGGAGCCAGGCACCGCGTCCCCTTGAGCACTGGTTTAAATATCGCAACATAATCATTTCCCTGGAACATGCTAAATCATGGCAGTGTAAACGAAAACCGAAGCGACGCCAGCAGCTAGTCTGAAAATATTACGTAAGCGAATATAGAATACCCGGGTTTTTGATCCGGGCATTGCTTTTTTATTTGAGCAACTGAGGCGTCACCAGCCAACCATGCTCCAGCATCCACTGGGTAGCCGGCATCAAGGTAAACTCGACGCATGCCAGTCCGACCAGGGTCAGAACGATGGTATACGGCAGCGCCATCCACACCATACGGCCGTAGGAGAGACGAATCAGCGGGGCCAGCGCGGAAGTCAGCAGGAACAGAAAAGCGGCCTGACCGTTCGGCGTGGCGACCGATGGCAGGTTGGTGCCGGTATTGATTGCGACTGCCAGCAGCTCGAACTGCGACAAACTGATGGTTCCCTGCTCCAGCGCGGACTTGACCTCGTTGATATAGACGGTGCCGACGAAGACGTTATCCGAAATCGACGACAGCAGGCCGTTAAACAGGTAAAACAGCGACAGCTGGGCGTGCGGCGAGGCCTGGAGAACAAATTCGATCACCGGCGCAAACAGGTGTTGATCGATAATCACCGCCACAACGGCGAAAAAGACCGTCAGCAGCGCGGTAAACGGTAGCGCTTCGGTAAACGCTTTGCCGATGGCGTGTTCATCGGTGACCCCGGAGAACGTGGTCGCCAGAATGATAACCGACAGGCCAATCAGGCCGACTTCCGCAAGGTGTAGCGCCAGGGCGATGATTAGCCAAACGCCGATAACCCCCTGGGCGATAAGACGCAGGCGATCCTGACGGCTGCGGCTCAGACGGCTACGATCGTCAAAATCCTGGAGGACTTTACGCACCGTTGGCGGCAGCGGTTCGCCGTAGCCAAACAGGCGGAATTTCTCAAGCATCATGCAGGTGAGCAGGCCACCGAGCAGCACCGGTAAGCTTATCGGCAGCATCCGCATGAAAAATTCGCCGAAGTGCCAGCCCGCGGCTTTGGCGATAATGAGATTCTGCGGTTCGCCGACCATCGTCATTACGCCGCCGAGCGCGGTGCCGACCCCGGCGTGCATCATCAGGCTGCGCAGGAAGCCGCGAAACTGCTCCAGGACATCGCGATAGTGCTGCTCAATATGGCTGTCGTCGAGCATATTGTCATCGTCCGGCCGCGCCGAAGCGACTTTGTGATAAATACCGTAGAAACCCACGGCAACGCTGATCACGACCGCGACAACGGTCAGCGCGTCGAGGAAGGCGGAGAGGAAAGCGGACGCGATGCAAAACGCCAGCGACAGCAGCATTTTGCTGCGGATGCCAAGCAGCAAACGGGTGAAGATGAACAGCAGCAGTTGCTTCATGAAGTAGATCCCCGCCACCATAAACATCAGCAGCAGCAGGACTTCAAGATTAGCGGCAACTTCTTCGCGAATATGCCCGGGCGTGGTCATCCCGATAAATACAGCTTCGATTGCCAGCAGGCCGCCCGGCAGCAGCGGATAACATTTGAGCGCCATCGCCAGGGTGAAAATAAACTCGATAACCAGCAGCCATCCGGCAAAAAACGGATGAAGATAAAAGACCAGCGGATTAACGATTAAGAAAATGATAAGAGTGAGTTTGTACCAGTCCGGGGACTGACCAAGAAAATTGCGCCACAGGGCGCGGCCATACGACATTTCCACGACAGACATCCTTTCTCCGCCAAATTCTGAAACATGATTTTATGCGTAACTATACGCAAGATTACCAGTTGCGCAAAACAGGGCGCAACTTTCTTCGCATCACATTCTTTAGCCGTAGATAGTGTGAAATGAAAAGTTGAAAATGAAACGGCGATCCCTTTTTAATTACTTTCTGGCGCTATCTGCCTTATGGCCGCTCTGGTATGATGAGTCGAATAGCAACGCTGTGTAATGGAAATCTTATTATGGTCATTAAGGCGCAAAGCCCTGCGGGTTTCGCTGAAGAGTACATCATTGAAAGTATCTGGAATAACCGCTTTCCTCCTGGTTCAATTCTTCCCGCTGAACGTGAACTTTCTGAACTGATTGGTGTTACCCGTACAACCTTACGTGAAGTGTTGCAGCGTCTGGCGCGCGATGGCTGGTTAACCATTCAGCACGGTAAGCCTACCAAGGTGAACAACTTCTGGGAAACTTCAGGCCTGAATATTCTCGAAACCCTGGCGCGTCTCGATCATGACAGCGTACCGCAGTTGATTGATAATCTGCTGTCCGTACGAACCAATATTTCGACGATTTTTATCCGTACCGCTTTCCGCCAGCATCCTGACAAGGCGCTGGAAGTTCTGGCGAGCGCGCGTGAAATTGAAGATCACGCCGACGCTTTTGCTGAACTCGATTATAACATTTTCCGCGGTCTGGCCTTTGCTTCAGGAAATCCCATTTACGGCCTTATCCTCAATGGAATGAAAGGCTTATACACTCGGATTGGCCGTCACTATTTTGCCAACCCGGAAGCGCGTAGCCTGGCGCTCGGCTTCTATCACCAGCTGGCGAAGGTATGTGAAGAAAAGCTTCATGAACAGGTTTATGAAATCGTGCGCCGCTACGGGCATGACAGCGGTGAGATCTGGCACCGTATGCAGAAGAATTTGCCGGGTGACCTGGCGATTAATATGCGCTAGACCCGCCAATGAATAAAAAACGCCCGGCGCTATCACCGGGCGTTTTGCTTGTCAGGCGCTACAGCGGATTGGGCCGCGGCGGCGTGCGTTCTAGCAGCTCAACGCTACCATCGGCGTTTTGCTGCTCAAGAAGAACGTCAAACCCCCACAGGCGGTGGACGTGTTTAAGCACCTCGCGACGACCTTTATCCAGCGGCACGCGGTTATGCGGCACATAGCGCAGGGTGAGCGAGCGGTCGCCGCGCAGGTCAACGTTCCATACCTGAATATTCGGCTCGAGGTTGCTCAGGTTGTACTGCGCTGAAAGCTTCGAACGAATCTCACGATATCCCTCTTCATTATGAATAGCGGATATTTCCAGATAGTTGTTGTGATCGTCATCGAGCACGGTAAAGAAGCGGAAATCACGCATGATTTTCGGCGACAGGAACTGGCTGATAAAGCTCTCATCTTTGAAGTCGCGCATCGCGAAGTGTAGGGTTTCAAGCCAGTCTGAACCGGCAATATCCGGGAACCAGTATCGGTCCTCTTCCGTCGGCGACTGACAAATACGTTTGATATCCTGGAACATGGCGAAACCCAGCGCGTAGGGGTTAATGCCGCTGTACCACTGGCTGTTATAGGGCGGCTGGAACACTACGTTGGTGTGACTGTGCAGAAACTCCAGCATAAAGCGCTCTGTCACTTTTCCTTCGTCATAGAGATGATTAAGGATGGTGTAATGCCAGAAGGTCGCCCAGCCTTCGTTCATGACCTGAGTCTGCTTCTGCGGATAAAAATACTGGCTGACCTTGCGCACGATGCGCAGGATTTCACGCTGCCAGGGTTCCAGCAGCGGCGCGTTTTTCTCCATAAAATAGAGCAGATTTTCCTGCGGCTCTGAAGGATAGCGGCGCGCCGCCTCAATCGTCCTTTCCTCTTCGCGCTTTGGTAGGGTGCGCCACAGCATATTCACCTGACTCTGGAGATACTCTTCCCGGCTTTTTTGCCGCGCCTTCTCCTCCTGCAGGGAGATTTTCTGCGGACGTTTATAGCGGTCAACGCCGTAATTCATCAGGGCGTGGCAGGAGTCGAGCAGCTTCTCGACTTCATCTACGCCATAGCGCTCTTCACATTCGGTGATGTATTTCCGCGCGAAGATGAGATAGTCGATGATTGAACTGGCGTCGGTCCAGCTGCGAAAGAGGTAGTTATTTTTGAAAAACGAGTTATGCCCGTAACAGGCGTGCGCCATGACCAGCGCTTGCATGGTGATGGTGTTCTCTTCCATCAAATAGGCGATACAGGGGTTGGAGTTAATGACGATTTCATAGGCCAGCCCCTGTTGACCGTGCTTATAGGCCTGTTCGGTCTCAATGAATTTTTTACCGAACGACCAGTGCGGATAGTTAATCGGCATCCCGACGCTGGAGTAGGCATCCATCATCTGTTCAGAAGTAATGACTTCGATTTGGTGCGGATAGGTGTCAAGACGATACAGCTTCGCCACCCGGTCGACTTCTGCCAGATAGGTCTCCAGCAGCTCAAAAGTCCAGTCGGGTCCATCGCTTAAACGGGTTGTGTCCTTGTTCATGGAATCAATCGTAGCCATTAGCGCGCCCTCGTTGTTGATGGTTCTCTCTGTACGGAAAACCTCTTAACAAGCATAGAACACGGCGTCGCAAACTGCGTCCATCCGCATTTTCTTTTCTTCGCGATTTCACCATCTGAAACGCGATATTCCACGATTTAAACAGAATTTTATTCTGTAGAAAAATGAGGCGCAGCAGGAGATGGTAAACCGACGGGGGCTGCGCTGGCGCAGAACCCTGTGAGATAAGTCACCATAAATAAAGCGTATGTTGAATAATATTTTCATCTGAGTTATCAATTTGTAATCAGATGATTGTTCTTTAACGATTACGGAGCCGCTATGCGCGTCGTCATACTGGGAAGTGGGGTAGTAGGAGTCGCTAGCGCCTGGTACTTAAGCCAGGCAGGACATAAAGTGACGGTTATCGATCGTCAGCCGGGGCCGGCCGAAGAGACCAGCGCCGCTAACGCCGGGCAGATCTCTCCCGGCTATGCCGCGCCGTGGGCGGCGCCGGGCGTACCTTTGAAGGCGATAAAGTGGATGTTCCAGCGCCACGCGCCGCTGGCCATCGGGCTGGATGGCACCCCGTTCCAGCTGAAATGGATGTGGCAGATGCTGCGCAACTGCGACACTCGCCACTATATGGAAAATAAAGGACGCATGGTGCGCCTGGCGGAGTACAGCCGCGACTGCCTGAAGGCGCTGCGCGAGAGTACCGGTATCCAGTATGAAGGCCGGCAGGGCGGCACGCTGCAGCTTTTTCGCACCAACAAGCAGTTCGAAAATGCCACACGCGATATCGCGGTGCTGCAGGATGCGGGCGTGCCTTATCAGCTGCTGGAGGCGAACCGCCTGCTGGAAGTTGAACCGGCGCTGGCTGAAGTGAGCCACAAGCTGACGGGCGGTTTACGCTTACCCAATGATGAAACCGGCGACTGCCAGCTCTTCACCACGCGTCTGGCCCGGATGGCGGAACAGGCGGGCGTGACCTTCCGTTTTAATACCCCCGTGGATGAACTGCTCTATGAAGGGGATCTCATCTCCGGTGTGAAGTGCGGCGCTGAAATCATTAAAGCCGACGCGTACGTGATGGCGTTCGGTTCATATTCGACGGCCATGCTGAAAGGGCTGGTGGACATTCCGGTTTATCCGCTAAAAGGCTATTCGCTGACCATACCGATCGCTGAAGAGGACGGCGCGCCGGTATCGACTATCCTTGATGAAACGTACAAAATCGCCATCACCCGTTTCGACAGGCGTATTCGGGTTGGCGGAATGGCGGAAATTGTCGGTTTTAATAAAGAACTGCTGCAGCCGCGGCGTGAAACCCTGGAGATGGTGGTGCGCGATCTGTTCCCGCGCGGCGGTCACGTTGAACAGGCGACCTTCTGGACCGGACTGCGTCCGATGACCCCGGACGGTACGCCGGTGGTGGGCCGCACGGCGTATAAAAATCTGTGGCTGAATACCGGCCACGGTACGCTGGGATGGACCATGGCCTGTGGTTCAGGGCAACTGATTAGCGACCTGATCTCCGGGCGTACGCCGGCGATCCCGTATGACGATCTTGCCGTCGCCCGCTACGGCCGCGGCTTTACGCCGGCCCGCGCTCAGCATCTGCATGGTGTCCACAATTAACAAGGAGCTTTCATGTCTCGTCCTGTAAAGGCCAGCATTGATATGTCAGCCTTACGCCAGAATCAGCACATTGTTCGTCGCGCGGCACCTGGTTCGCGCCTGTGGGCGGTGGTCAAAGCCAATGCTTATGGCCACGGTCTGGCGAGGGTCTGGAACGCGCTTAACGCCGCGGACGGTTTCGCGATGCTGAATCTTGAAGAGGCGATCCTGCTGCGCGAGCTGGGCTGGAAAGGGCCAATACTGATGCTGGAAGGCTTTTTCCACGCCGATGAGCTGGCCCTGTTTGATAAGTACCGTTTGACCACCAGCGTGCACAGTAACTGGCAAATCAAGGCGCTGCAGCAGGCGAAGCTGCACGCGCCGCTCGATATCTACGTCAAGGTGAATAGCGGGATGAATCGGCTGGGGTTTATGCCGGATCGTCTGCATGTCGTCTGGCAGCAGCTGCGAGCGCTGCATAACGTCAGTGAAATGACGTTAATGTCACATTTTGCCGAAGCGGAAAACCCGGACGGCATCGTGGAGCCGATGCGGCGTATTGAGCAGGCGGCGGAAGGACTGGATTGCCCGCGCTCGCTGGCGAATTCGGCGGCCACCCTGTGGCATCCGGAGTCGCATTTTAACTGGGTGAGGCCGGGGATCGTGCTGTACGGCGCTTCGCCTTCCGGCCTGTGGCAGGATGTGGCCAACACCGGGCTGAAGCCGGTGATGACGCTAAGCAGCGAAATTATTGCCGTACAGAACCTGAAAGCCGGTGAAGCGGTCGGCTACGGCGCAACCTGGCGTACGGCGGAGGAGCGGCGCATCGGCATCGTTGCCTGCGGCTACGCCGATGGCTACCCGCGTCTGGCGCCAAGCGGTACGCCGGTGCTGGTTGACGGCGTTCGCACCGCGACGGTAGGGCGCATCTCGATGGATATGCTGGCAGTGGATTTGACTCCCTGCCCGCAGGCAGGGATCGGTGCCCCGGTCGAGCTGTGGGGCAAAGAGATTAAAATCGACGATGTCGCATCCGCCTGCGGCACCGTCGGGTATGAGTTAATGTGCGCGCTGGCGCCGCGCGTACCGGTTGTGACGGTGTAACATGTGCTGAGGCGGATCACTCCGCCTCATCTCCCGCCATACGTACGCCCACCCTCAGGACATGATCCTCTTCTTTTTCCGCCACCGTCCACACCATGCCGGCAAATTCCACCTGGTCGCCGACGACCGGCGCGGCGCCCAGCAGCTGTTGCACGACATCACCCAGCGACTGCTGGCGATCGCGGAACTCCTCTCCGCCATCGATGCCGTAAATCTGCGCGACGTCGGCGAACTTGGCATTAGCGTCAAGGATAAAATCACCAAAGAAGCGCTGATCGAGCGCGACCGGCGGGGACTGGCTGAACAGTTTACCCAGCGCGGGTAAATCGCGCTCGCGGCCGATAACGCAGAGAATATCGCCCTCCAGCAGGCGGGTGCTGCCGGTAGGATGCAGGAGTACGTTGTCGCGGAACAACGCGGCAATCCGCGTTTCCGGCGGCATATGCAGGTCGCGCAGCGCTGCGCCGACGCACCATTTTTCGGCGCTAAGCTGGTAAATGAACTGCTCCCACGGGTTTTCCGGGTGAATATCCAGCCCGACGCGAGAGATGGGCGAGCCGACCGGCGGCACCACCACTTTGGCTTTCTTCGCCGCCCAGGAGAGCGAGGTCCCCTGTAAAAGCAGCGACACCAGCACCACGAAGAAAGCCACGTTAAAGAACAACCGCGCATTGTCCAGACCGGCCATCATCGGAAAAACGGCGAGAATAATCGGTACCGCGCCGCGCAGGCCCACCCAACTGATAAATATCCGTTCGCGCAGGTTAAAGCCGCGAAACGGCAGCAGGCCGGCAAATACCGACAGCGGACGGGCGATAAAGATCATCCACATCGACAGAATGAGCGCCGGGATAGCGATAGGCCACAGGTCGGACGGCGTCACCAGCAGCCCGAGCACAAGGAACATGGCGATCTGCGCCAGCCACGCCAGGCCGTCGAAGTTTTGCAGGATGCCGTGGCGGTTGCGAATCGGCCGGTTGCCGAGCAGGAAGCCGCACAGGTAGACCGCGAGAATACCGCTGCCGTCCAGCGAAGTGGTCGCGGCAAAAATCATGATCCCGCCGCTCAGCGCCAGCAGCGGGTAAAGCCCGGCCGGCAGCACAATGCGGTTAATCATCTGCAGCAGTAGATAGCCCCCGCCGAGGCCGATAGCGATACCCAGACCGAACTGCTGCACGATATGCACCGCGAACATCCAGCTCAGGCCGGTCTCATGCTGCTGAATCATCTCGATAAGGGTGATGGTCAGGAACACCGCCATCGGGTCATTGCTGCCGGATTCAATTTCCAGCGTTGAGCCGACGCGTTCATTCAGCCCTTTACCGCCGAGCAGGGAGAACACCGCCGCCGCATCGGTCGAGCCGACGATAGCGCCGATCAGCATTCCTTCGATCAGGTTGAGATGAAACAGCCAGGCCGCCATCAGTCCGGTCAGGGCGGAGGTGATCAGCACCCCGACCGTGGCGAGCGACAGCGCGGGCCATAGCGCTACGCGAAAGGAGCTGGCCTGAGTGCGCATCCCGCCGTCGAGCAGGATAACCGCCAGCGCCAGGTTACTCACCATATAAGCGAAAGGGTAGTTGTCGAACGGAATGCCGCCAATACCGTCAATGCCCGCCAGCATCCCGATCGCCAGGAAGATAACCAGAATCGGGATGCCGAGGCGTGAGGAAAAGGAACTTAATAAGATGCTACAGGTTACTAAAACAGAACCCAGGATAAACAGACTGATGACCGCAGCGGCGTCCAATGTTGACGTACTCCTTACCGGCGTGAAGATAAATTAAAAACTACACCATTTTAACAATCCGACGCCGATCGGGATATGCGTTAGAGGAATTTTTATTCTGCCAGAACCGGGTGGCCGCTGATGCTTAACGTGGTGATGGATGCGTTGTTGACCAGCAATGCTCTGGCGCCTAGCGGCAGGGTGACAGTACGCTGTTCGTGGCCAAAATCCAGGCCGCTGATGACCGGAATGTTAAGCTGCTGGCGAAGGTAGTCGTATACCATCGGCAGATCGTAACCGGCATCGTAATCGTTAGCATTGGCGCCGGTGAAACTGCCGAGGATAATCGCCCGCTGGCGCGCCAGAATACCGCTGCTAAGCAGCTGTAATAGCATTCTTTCCACGCGGAACGGGTGTTCGTTAATATCTTCCACCACCAGAATTCCGTCGCTAATTTGCGGCATCCACGGGGTGCCGATAAGCGAGGTCAACATCGCCAGGTTACCGCCCCACAGGGTGCCATCGGCGCGGCAGTCCGGGCCTTCGCCGTGCCATTCGAGGGTAAACGCCGGGTCGCGCAGCGCCTGCCAGAAATGGTGTTCAGTAAATTCGTTCAGCGTTTCGGCGCCGAAGTTTCCGGCCAGCATCGGCCCGCTAAAAGTGATTATGCTACCCTTTGCCAGCAGGCCCATCTGAACGGCGGTGAAATCGCTGTGGCCGCAAATAAGCAGCGGATCCTGCTGCTGGCGGGCGATCAGCGCCTGCCAGTCAATGTGCGGCAGCAGGCGAGTCGCGCCGTAGCCGCCGCGTACCGCCAGCACGATACGGTTTTTGCCGTCGAGGGCGGCGAGCTGGTTGATATCGTCAAGGCGTTCATTCTCAGTTCCGGCAAACCGCAGCGCCCGGCGGGGAATGACCTGCTGGTGCGCGACCTGATGCCCGGCCTCCTGCAGACGCTGCACGCCGCGGTACGCCGCCTCTTGGTTGATGCAGTAACCGGAAGGGGCGATGAGATAAAACTGAGACATGACAATTCCTTGCTAAGAATGAAAGGGTTATCATGCCGCCTGGAGCGTTTATTGTCATCTCCGTGCGGCAAACTTCAGCCAATAAGGATAGATGTGTGAAATTGAGATGGTGTGTTTTTTTATGTGTATTGTTGGCCGGTTGTAGTTCAAAACACGATTATCGTAACCCGCCGTGGAACCCGGAAGTCCCGGTTAAGCGGGCGATGCAGTGGATGCCAATCAGCGAAAAAGCCGGTGCGGCGTGGGGCGTTGACCCGCAGCTGATTACCGCGATCATCGCCATTGAGTCTGGCGGCAACCCGACGGTGGTCAGCAAATCCGGCGCGGTTGGCCTGATGCAGCTGAAGCCCTCGACCTCCGGTCGCGATGTTTACCGGCGGATGGGCTGGAGCGGGGATCCTTCGGTGAGCGAGCTGAAAAATCCCGAGCGTAATATATCCATGGGGGCCGCTTATTTAAGCATTCTCGAAAACGGTCCGCTGGCGGGAATTAAAGACCCGCAGGTGATGCGCTACGCGGTGGTCGTCTCCTATGCCAACGGCGCGGGCGCGCTGCTGCGGACGTTCTCGTCCAATCGCCAGGATGCGATCGAGGAGATTAACGATATGGACGCCGATGATTTTTTTGAGCATGTCGTGAAGAAACACCCGGCTCCGCAGGCGCCGCGCTATATCTGGAAGCTGCAAAAAGCGCTGGACGCGATGTAAGGGGGCTCTCACCCGGCATCGTTTGCCGGGGAGTCATCAGCTTACACGTATAAGATGAAGAAAGATGCGCGGCGGGGCCCGCCGCGCAAAGGTTTACCGGGTGGCTTTTTCATCCCCAGGCGCAACAGGATCGTTGGCCGCGGGCTGAGCCGCCTTATCTGTCGCCTTACTGGTATCGTCATTCGCTGCCGGGCGGGTGGCTGGAACCGAATCACAGGGGTTCTCTTTCGGGCACACCAGGTCCAGCATCTTCAGGGTGACGCCGTTGGTCCAGCCAAAGCCGTCCTGTAGCGGATACTCTCCGCCACCGCCGCCGGTTCCGGTCGAGCTGACATCATATTTTTCCACCAGCTTCTGTTCGCTGTTGTAGGTATGCTGAACGTTGCTGAGGAAACGCCAGCTCACCTCCATTGCGATCTTCTGCTGGCCATACTTTTGCAGGCCTTCAGCGGCGACCCACTGCAGCGGCGCCCAGCCGTTCGGCGCATCCCACTGCTGGCCGCTATTGACGGTCGTGGTGGTCAGGCCGCCGGGTTTGAGCAGGCGCGCTTCGGTGGCGGCGGCGACTTTAGCGGCGCGCTCGCTGGAGGAGGCGTTGACGTACAGCGGGAACAGCGCCGCGGCGGTTAGCTGATTGCGCACCTTATGACTTTTCAGATCGTAATCGGCGTACCAGCCCTCTTTATCGTTCCACAGGTATTTCTCCAGCGCTTTCTGTCGGGCGTTGGCCAACGCGTCGTACTGCGCGGCTTTCGCGTTATCGCCAGCTGCTTTACTGGCGCGGGCGATGGCTTTTTCCATATGGAACATCAGCGAGTTGAGGTCGACCGGTACAATCGAGGTGGTGCGGATGGTGCCGAGCTGCTGCGGATTATCCATCCAGCGGGAGCTGAAGTCCCAGCCGGATGCTGCGGCGGAGCGCAGATCGCGGTAGATTTCAGTGGCCGGGCGGTTGGGATTGTTTTTAGCGGTGGTGACATCGTCCAGCCAGGATTCCGGACGCGGCGTGTCGTTATCATCCCAGTAGCGGTTCAGCAGCGAACCATCGGCCATACGCACCACGCGCTTACTGGCGCCGCCGGGCTCAAGCGCTTCGGCGCCATCCATCCAGTACTGGTACTCTTTCTCCATCTGCGGCAGCCATTTTTTGAGCGCCTCATCGCCATCGTGCGTGGCCAGCAGTTCGACCATAAACGGGAAGAACGGCGGCTGCGAGCGGCTCAGATAGTAGGTACGGTTGCCGTTGGGAATATGGCCCCAGGCATCGATTTCCGCGGCAAAGTTAGTCACCATATCTTCAATTTTATCCCAGTGGCCGCTCTCCGCTAGTCCTAGCATCGTGAAGTAGCTATCCCAGTAATAGACTTCGCGAAAGCGTCCGCCGGGCACCACGTAGGGTTTTGGCAGCGGCAGCAGTGAATCCCACTTTTCCACCTCGACGGTGCTGCGGGTCAGCACCGGCCATAAACCGTTGATATGCTGGCGCAGCGTTTGTCCTTTTGGCGGAACGTACTGGTCGTTTTCGCGGGGCAGGGTAAAGTTGAGCTCGACGAAGTGCCGCAAATCAAAGCTGGTCTGACTTTTCTGCATACGATAATCGGCCAGGATCATCAGCGGGTCGCCGTTAGGGATGGCGTCGGCAAACGTCTTCTGGTCGGAAAAAAGTTTTGCGCTTTGCACATCGTTAAATAGCGGACCAAGCAGAATATCGGGTGATTGCGGGATTGGGCGGGTTTCTTCAGCCTGAGCCGTCAGCGTCGCCAGGGCGACAAACGCGCCCCCCAGCGCAAGACGAAGAGCATAGGGCAGGGTGGCTGGACGACGGGAAACGGGACTCGTCATAGGTTGTTCTCCTTATCATTGCAGACTATGTGCCACTGCATTCGGCCATCAGAAAACCTTAGACGAATATCCGCCGCTGCGCGTGTCGAAGCTAACATTTTGCAGTAAAACAGAGAAATTACCTGCCTCGGAAGACACCCGGGAGGCCATATCCTGAACAGTACAATATTATATTTTTAATTATATGAAATCAGGTGGTTTATATTTGCGGTGTGAATATTTTTGTATAAATAAAAAACGCCCTTTCTGCCTCAAGTGAAAAATAGAGAACGGGCTGGTGTTTATATATACGGGTGCTGTTTTCACTTGTCGCGTATTAAAAAATGCGCAAAGGAATAAAAGCTGTGATCTGTCAGGCAAAAAGCCTCGGGATAATACGGCTGAAGGTTGACCGGATCACATAAATTAAAAAACATAAATAATTAATAAAAAAACATAATGGCGCCAGCATAGCGGATAAGTAAAAAATGCAGACATGACCGAAACCGGTTTCATTTTACATAAAGGAGTGGTGTATGTCCGCTGGCGACAAAATTTCAGTCAGAGAAAAAGTAGGCTATAGCCTCGGGGACGCGGCAAGTCACATCGTGTTTGACTCGTCCGTGGCTATCCTCGCTTACTTTTATACCGATATTTATGGCCTGCCGCCCGCCGTAATGGGGACAATGTTTTTGCTGGTTCGTCTGCTGGATGCGATTACCGATCCGATCATGGGGGCGATTGCTGATGCCACCTCTACCCGCTGGGGACGCTTCCGTCCGTGGCTGCTGGCGATCTGCGTGCCCTTTGCGGTGAGCTGCGTGCTGGTGTATTCCATTCCGTCCTTTTCCGACTCGGGGAAAATTGTCTACGCCGTTGCGGCTTATATATTCATGACGTTGATGTATACGGCGATTAATATTCCTTATTGCTCGCTGGGGGCGGCCCTGACCTCCGATCCGCGCGAGAGCCTCTCTCTACAATCCTGGCGTTTTGCCATTACTCCGATTGGCGGCGCGCTCGGTACCGCGTTTATTTTGCCACTGGCTGATTTTCTCTATCCTGGCGACCGCGCTACCGGTATTCAGGTCTCCATGGCGTTATTCGGCGTGATTGGCTGCCTGATGTTTGTTACCTGCTTTGCCACCACCAAAGAACGCGTGCAGCCGATCAAAGAAGAGAACCTGAATATCGCTCGCGATGTGAAAATTCTTTTTCGTAACGATCAGTGGCGTATTCTTTCCGTTTACAACTTTATGATGCTGGTTGCCGTGGTCATTCGCGGCGGTGCGGTGGTGTATTACGTTAATAACGTGCTGAATAAAGGCTCGGACGTTATTACGATATTCATGCTCGGCGGCATGTTTGCCTCAATGCTGGGGTCGGTGCTGGCCAAACCATTCGGTACCCGTTTCTGTAAGGTCAGATTTTCGTTCTGGATTAATCTGCTCACCGCTGCGCTGGGCGTCGTATGCTTTATGCTGCCGGTGCAATACTGGATTGCGGTTCTCGGCGTGCATATTCTGATTTCCATCATTCAGGGCGGCAACGGCGCGCTGCAGTGGTCGATGATTACCGACGTCAATAACTATGGCGAATGGAAAACCCAGCGGCGTATAACCGGTATGAACGTCGCGGCAAATATCTTTGTCATTAAGCTGGGCGTGGCGGTCGGCGGGGCGATTCTTGGCTGGGTGCTGGCCTATTACCACTACGCCGCTAATACCGCGGCGCAGCCAGCCTCAGCCATCCAGGGCGTGGTGCTGTTATTCACGTTAGTCCCTTCCGCTTTTTATGTTCTTACCGCTATCTCTATTAAATTTTATGGCTTAACGGAAAATAGAATGAACGGCATCGTTGATGACTTGAAACACGGAACCTTCGCCGAATCCTGATAATTCAACGCTGTATTAAAAGGGCTATGCAGGTTATTTCCCTGGATAGCCCCGGTTATACCCAGGATGAAACAAATAATAATGTAATTAGGGATGTTAATCATGAAAGTAAAATATATAGCTCTGGTTATTAGTGGCGTATTCTCCTCTGGTCTTTTGGCAGCGACAAATTATCAATCTGCGGATATTGAAAATCGGTTAGCCCAACTGGAACAGCGTTTAATGAACGCTGAGCAACGGGCGGCCGATGCGGAAGCGAAAATCCAGACGTTAACCCGGCAGCAGGCCGTCGCGGCGAAAAGCGCGCCAACGGTGAAGGTGCAGTCCGCGGAGCCTGCCGCACCGGGCGCTGAGCCGACGAAACTGACGCTCTCCGGCTACGGCGATATCAAGTTTTATGGCGATGTCGAATTCAATATGGACGGCGCCAGCAGCAGCGGAAGCCTGACCTCGGTAAAAACCACGGCGAATAAAGACTGGGCGCCGGGCAATAACGAACGCTGGGATATTAACGGCCGACTGCTGTTAGGTTTTGACGGCATGCGCAAAATGGATAACGGCAATTTCGCCGGTTTTTCCGTCCAACCGCTGGCGGACCTGAACGGCAAAATGAACCTTGATGATGCGGTGTTCTTCTTTGGTCAGGAAAATGACTGGAAGGTGAAGGTTGGGCGCTTTGAGGCTTACGATATGTTCCCGCTGAACCAGGATACGTTCGTGGAATACTCCGGGAACACCGCCAACGATCTTTACAGTGACGGCTACGGCTATATCTACATGATGAAGGAAGGGCGCGGCCGTAGCAGCAGCGGCGGCAACTTCCTGGTCAGCAAAACCCTTGATAACTGGTATTTCGAACTCAATACCTTGTTGGAAGACGGCAGCACGCTGTTCCAGGATAAGCAGTATCACGGGACTGAGTTGGAAAATGAGAAAAATGTGGCCTATTTGCGCCCGGTCGTCGCGTGGAACAGCGGGCGCTTCTCCACCGCCATCGCGATGGAAAGCAACGTGGTCAATAACGCCTATGGCTATCACGATGCGAAAGGGCACTGGGTCGATCAGTCCAGCCGTACCGGCTATGGCTATACGATGACGTGGAACGGGCAAAAAACCGATCCGCTGGATGGCGTGGTGAGCAACCTTAACTTCGCCTGGATGGATGCCGAGGATGAAACCGACTTCACCGTGGGGGTGAATTCTCTGTGGCGCGGCTTCGAGCTTGGCTACATTTACGCGCATAACAAGATCGACAGCTTTAACACCGCTAATTTTATCGCTGACTGCGACGATAGCTGCTGGATCGCCGATCCGGGCAAATACAATATCCACACGATTCATGCGTCGTACCTGTTCCCGAACGTCATGAATATGAAGAACTTCAACATCTATCTTGGCGCCTACGCCTCGTGGATTGAATCCAATCCGACCAGCGGCGATGGTCAGGAAGACTCCCGCTACGGCGGTCGTCTACGCTTCAAATATTTCTTCTGATCAAAGCAGAGCCCGCATCGTGCGGGCTCTGTTCATTATGTGATTAAGCCTCCCGCAGAGGCATGAGTTAACAGGACAACACCATGTTTGACAGTAAAGCGGGGACCCCGCTGGAAGGGTTTGCCGAATTTGCCGCCGCCGCTGCCGCCGAAGGCGCGGTGCTGCTGAGAAACGATCGCCAAATGTTGCCGCTCGATCCCGAGCAGCCGGTTTCGTTGTTTGGCCGTACGCAGATTGACTACTATCGCAGCGGCACCGGGTCAGGCGGGGCGGTTAACGTGGTGAGCCGGACAACCCTGCTGCAGGCGATGCGCGCGCGAAACGGGAAGAGGCTGAATGAGCAACTGGCCGGGCTCTATGAACGCTGGATTGCGCAGCATCCTTTTGACAACGGCGGGGGAGCCTGGGCCGCCGAGCCCTGGCATCAGCAGGAGATGCCGCTTAGCGACCAGCAGATTCGCCAGGCGCGCGCCGTCTCCAGCCAGGCGGTGATTGTGCTTGGCCGTACCGCGGGGGAGGACCAGGACAACGCCGATGTAGAAGGCGGCTATCGGCTAACCGCAGACGAGATAACGCTGCTGCGCCAGGTCTGCCGCGAGTTTGATGACGTGGCGGTGGTGCTGAATACCGCCGGGCTAATCGATATCTCGTGGGCTGACGATCCTCTGTTGCGTAAACGCGTTCGTGCGCTGCTGTACGTCTGGCACGGCGGCGCCGACGGCGCCCGGGCGGCTGCATCGCTGCTGTACGGCGATGTAACGCCGTCCGGTAAGCTGGTGGGCAGCATTGTCGCCTCCCTGGACGACCACCCGGCATCGCCCTGCTGGGGAGCACAAGCGCAAAACCTCTATCAGGAAGATATTTACGTCGGCTATCGCTACTTCGAAACCTTTTGTCCCCAGCGCCTGCAGTATCCTTTCGGATTTGGTCTCTCATACACCCGCTTCACCCTGTCATCGGCGCGGGCGCAGGCCTTCGGCGATCGGATCAAGGCGACCGTTACCGTCACTAACCGCGGCGACCGCTTTGCCGGCAAAGAAGTGGTGCAAATCTACCTCCAGGCGCCGCAGGGAGCGCTCGGCAAACCGGCCCGGGCACTGATGGCCTTCGCTAAAACCTGCCTGCTGCAGCCGGGTGAAAGCGAAACCTTAACGCTATCGATCCCGCTGGAGCGTTTTGCATCCCTGGACGATAGCGGGGCGACAGGTCACCCGCATTGCTACGTGATGGAACCCGGCCTTTACCGTTTGCTGATCGGCAACAGCGTGCGCGAACTGCAGCCGTTACCGATTGACGGAGAGGCGGGGTATTCGCAAAAGACGCTGCGGGTGCTGTCCCGTCACCAGCAGGTGCTGGCCCCGACGGTGCCTTTTGTCCGTATTAAACCGGTTGCCGATGGTGACGATGGCCGCTATGAGATCGAATGGGAAGACGTGCCGCGCCGGGAGATTAATCTGCGCTCAAGGGTTGAGGCGCGCCTGCCGGAGACAATTTCCCTCACCGGCAACCAGGGGCTTACCCTCAGCGACGTTGCTGAAGGGCGCGCCACGATGAATGCCTTTATTGCTCAGCTGTCAGTGGAGGAGCTGGCCTGCCTGGTGCGCGGAGAAGGTATGTGCAGCCATAAAGTCACCCCCGGCGTCGCGTCGGCCTTTGGCAGAGTGGCCGATAGCCTGCTGGAAAAAGGGATCCCGCTGGCGTCCACCGCCGATGGGCCTTCCGGCATCCGTATGGATAACGGCGCGAAGGCCACACTGCTCCCCAGCGGGACGCTGCTGGCCTCCAGCTGGGATCCGATCCTCGTTGAGCGTTTATACGTGATGGAGGGAAAAGAGCTACTGCGCAACGGTATTGACCTGCTGCTGGGGCCGGGGATGAACATCCAGCGCCATCCGCTCAACGGGCGTAATTTCGAGTACTTTTCCGAAGACCCGCTGCTTACCGGAATGATGGCGGCGGCGGTGGTTCGCGGCATTCGCAGCGGCGGCGGGATAGCGACCCTTAAGCACTTCGCCTGTAATAATCAGGAATTCGCCAGAGCCAGGGCGGACTCGGTCGTATCGGAGCGCGCGCTGCGCGAAATCTATCTGAAAGGTTTCGAATACGCGGTGAAAACCGGCGGCGCCAGCGCGGTGATGACCGCCTATAACCCGCTCAACGGCTACCATGCCGCATCCAACTACGATCTCACCACCACCGTACTGCGCGAGGAGTGGGGCTTTCGCGGAGTCGTCATGACCGACTGGTGGGCTACGATGAACGACCCCATCGATGGCGGGGCGGCGAGTACCCACAACACCGCGGCGATGATACGCGCGCAGAACGATCTCTATATGGTGGTCAACAATAACGGCGCGGAGATTAACGCGGCCGGGGATAATACTCTTACGGCGCTGGCGAAAGGTGAACTGACGCTCGGCGAACTGCAGCGGTGCGCGGCAAACATCCTCAATTTTATGCTGCAGACCCAGGTGTTTAAGCGCGGGGAGAAGCCGCGCGCGGATATCATTCGTCTGGCGGCGGAACCGGGCTGCGTCGCAGACTGCGAGGGGGCGATAAAAATCGCCGAGCAATCGCGTCTGCGCTGCGACGAGGATCTGGTGCTAAGCGTTGAGCAGGCCGCGCGCTACGATGTTCTGGTCAATGTACACGCTAACGGCGCGCCGCTGGCGCAAACCGCCTGCAATCTGCTGCTCAATAACCAGTTTGTGGCGACCATTCAGACCAACGGCACTCTTGGCCGTGAGAGCGTGCAGAAGCTGTGTCGGATCGAGCTGCAGCCGGGGAAATATCGGGTGGGCTTTGATTTTATCAAACCGGGTCTGGTGGTGCATTGGCTGGAGCTAAGGCATGTTAACGACTGACCGCAGCTGATGTTTGGCCAGAGTAGCGCCTTTTGCCGGATGGCCCGACGGGTGGGGTACTCTCGGCGATGTGGGACGGGCGCAGGCGGCAAAGCCGAAACGGACGCCCCATATTGGTGCATTTCGGGCGTCCAACAAACCATAAATAAGCAAAGCATCTGGTTGTTTTTTATTCAATTCGGCGCGGCGGCGCGATAACGTTACGCCCCATCGCCGCGCTGCGCTACCTGGCATAATTAATGCTTATCTCTTACCGGGATTACCTCAAAGTGAGTACAACCGGAGGAGACGGCCATGATAAAAATAACGCTTCCTGACGGGCATTATTATGATGAGATGCTTACCGCACAGGGAGAGCAGCGTCAGCACTATAACGCCTGGTGGCAATGGTTTCGCAGCACCGATCAATTCTCTATCCGGCAGAAAAAAGAGCAGGCGGAGCTGCTCTTTCACCGTATCGGCATCACCTTTAACGTCTACGGTGAGGATGAGGGCACCGAACGACTGATCCCTTTCGACAGCGTGCCGCGCATTATTCCCGCCGGCGAGTGGCAGCGGATTGACCGCGGCATCCGCCAGCGGGTGAAAGCGCTCAACGCTTTCCTTTATGATATTTACCACGATCAAAACATCCTCCGCGCCGGGCTGATCCCGGCCGAGCAGGTGCTGGCTAACGAACAGTATCAGCCCTGTATGCAGGGGATAAATTTACCCAATAACACCTATGCCCATATCACCGGGGTCGATATGGTGCGCAACAGCGACGGCCAGTATTACGTGCTGGAGGATAATCTGCGCACGCCTTCCGGCGTCTCCTATATGCTGGAAAACCGCAAAATGATGATGCGGCTGTATCCTGAAATGTTTGAACAGCACCACATTGCGCCAGTCGAACGCTACCCCAGTTATCTGCTGCAAACGCTGCGTGAAAGCTCGCCGGTGGACGATCCGTGCGTGGTGGTGATGACGCCAGGACGATTTAACAGCGCCTATTTTGAACACAGCTTTTTGGCCCAGCAGATGGGCGTTGAGCTGGTGGAAAGCGCGGATCTGTTTATTAAAACCGGGGCGGTGTACATGCGTACCACCGAGGGGCCGCGGCGGGTGGACGTCATTTACCGGCGTATCGACGACGCGTATCTTGACCCGCTGGCCTTCAAGGCCGACTCCATGCTAGGCGTTCCGGGCCTGCTGTCGGTATATCGCGCTGGGGGCGTGGTGCTGGCCAACGCCATCGGCACCGGCGTCGCCGACGATAAATCGATCTACCCCTTCGTGCCGGAGATGATCCGCTTCTATCTGGGCGAACAGCCGATCCTGAGCAATATTCCCACCTGGCAGTGCCGTAAAGCGGAGGATCTCAGCTACGTGCTGAGCAATCTTGAACTGATGGTGGTGAAGGAGGTTCACGGCGCGGGCGGCTACGGCATGCTGGTCGGTCCGCGCTCGACTAAAGAGGAACGCGAAGCGTTCCGCCAGCGCCTGCTGGCGAATCCGGCCAACTATATTGCCCAGGACACCCTGGCGCTCTCGACCTGCCCAACCTTTGTCGACGAGGGGCTGGCGCCGCGCCATATCGATTTACGTCCCTTCGTGCTCTCCGGCCAGGAGATCCGCCTGGTTCCCGGCGGCCTGACCCGGGTGGCGCTAACCGAAGGCTCGCTGGTGGTGAACTCGTCGCAGGGCGGCGGCACCAAGGATACCTGGGTGATGGAGGATGATGAATCATGTTAAGCCGCACAGCGAGTGAACTCTTCTGGATGGCGCGCTACCTTGAGCGCGCGGAAAGCTATGCCCGGGTGCTGGACGTGACCTGGAAGCTGTCGATGATCCCCCGCCACAGCCAGCAGTCGCGGGATTTAGCCTTACCGCTCAATTTGTCGCTGACTCACGAGCTGTTTCAGGCGCGCCACGCGCGTTTCACTATGAGCAACCTGCTCAATTTTTTCGCCCTCGACGGCAACAACCCGTACAGCATTTTCAGCTGCGTCGAGATGGCGTGGAACAACGCCCACGCGGTGCGCGGCAGCCTGTCGGCGGAGGTGTGGGAAAGCATCAACGCCACGCGTATTGAGCTGCGGAAACTGCGCCAGCAGGGGATCGGCGAGCTGGGCAATGACGCTTTTTTTGAATGGGTCAAAGAGCGGGTGCATCTGTTTCGCGGGGCGATTCTCGGTACGCTGCTGCGCAATGACGCCCTGAGCTTTATCGGCATCGGGACGCTGATCGAACGGGCGTCCGCCACCGCGCAGCTGCTGTTGATTAAGGATCAGCAGTTGACCAGCGATCCTGACCCGGTACGCGAGTACTACCGGCTGGATACGCTGCTCAACGCGGTCAGCGCCCGCGAGGCCTATAACAGCATCTACCGCCAGCCGGTAAGCCGCGAGACGGTAATGGAACTGCTGATCCTGCGCGACGATGTACCGAGATCGCTAAGAGCGAGCATCTCCGACCTCGTCGGGCAGCTGGAGCAGATTGCCAACGATCGCTCGCACCTGCCGCTGCGCCTGGCGCACCAGCTGAACGTCGACCTGCGCTTCAGCACCCGTGACGATCTGGCGCAGGCCGATTTACAGATCACCCTTAATGCACTGCTGGCGCGGATTAACGCGCTTTCTGACAGCATCAGACAAACCTATCTGGAGGCGTTATGAAACTGGTTATCGATCACCTGACCCGCTACGGCTATGATGAAGAAGTGAAGTTTTCGACCCAGTATCTGCGCCTGACGCCGCGCAGCACCGGCCGCCAGAAGATCACCGCCTGGTCATTGACCTTGCCGGACGGTTCCGCCGTCGCTACCACCGACGCGTGGGGCAACGTGCTGCACGTGCTGACGCTGGATAATCCGCATAAAGAGATAACCATTCGCGCCAGCGGGATCGTCGATATCGCGGAAGAGGGGGACGATATCGGCGCGGAGCCGCAGGAGCTGCTTTCGCCGCTGGTTTTCTTGCGCTGTACGCCGCTTACGCGCGCTGACGGCCCGATCCGCGAATTCGCCCAGCGCTGGTATCAGCCCGAGGCGCAGGAAGAGAGCCTGAACCAGTTAATGGGCGAACTACTGTTGAGAATGCCCTATTCGCCGGGCGCCACGCAGGTGCAGGATTCCGCCGCCGATGCCTTTGCGCGCGCGAAGGGCGTTTGCCAGGATCACACCCATGTGTTTCTCGCCTGCTGCCGGGCGCTGGAGATCCCGGCGCGCTACGTCAGCGGCTACGTCTACAGCGATAATGCCGAGCACGTCGCCATGCACGCGTGGGCCGAAGTATGGCTCAACGAGCGCTGGCAGTCGTTTGATATCACCAATAACACGCGCAGCCTGAATCAACATTTGCGGCTGGCGACCGGGCTGGACTATCTTGATGCGTGCCCGGTTCGCGGCACCCGCCTCGGCGGCGGGGGAGAAATCATGTTAACTAACGCTGAAGTGCGCGAGCATTCGCAGCAGGCGCAGCAGCAATAACGGCAGGAACGAAAAACGATGACCTACTGTGTGGCCATGTGTTTGTCAGATGGACTGGTATTTGCCTCAGACTCCCGCACCAACGCGGGAGTGGACCATATTGCAACGTTTAAAAAACTGCACGTTTTCCATCAGGATGGCGAACGGGTCATGGTGCTGCAGTCGGCGGGAAACCTGGCCACCACGCAAAGCGTGATTAGCCTGCTCAGCGGCCGCATTCGTACCCAGCAGGAGCCCAATCTGATGCAGGTGACCTCGTTATACGACGCGGCGATGCTGATCGGTAAAACCTTGCAGGAGGTGATTCAGCGCGACAGCAGCAATCAGCAGAACTGCGGCAATACCAACTTCAACTGCAACCTGCTGCTCGGCGGGCAGATCGCCGGGGAAACGCACCGGCTGTTTCATATCTACCCGGAAGGCAACTTTATCGAAGCCACACGCGACACGCCCTATTTCCAGATTGGCGAGAGCAAATACGGCAAGCCGATCATCGATCGGGTGTTGACCATCGATACTCCGCTGGAGCAGGCGATGTGCTGCGCGCTGATTTCGATCGACTCCACCCTGCGCAGCAATCTTTCGGTGGGGCTGCCGCTGGACACGCTGCTGTACCGCAGCGGGAGCCTGAGCAGCGCCGAACAGCATCGGATCACCGAAAGCGATCCCTATTTCAATACCATTCGCAAAGCGTGGTCCGAGGGGCTGCAAAGCACCTTTCTCAAGCTGCCGCCGTTTACGCCGGGCGGCCAGAATCAGGCGGAAAAATAACGCCCCGGCGTCATGCCGGTCATGGTGCGGAAAAAGTAGATAAAAGCGCTATCGCTGGCGAAGTCGAGCGCCTGCGCCGTATCGGTGATGCGCTCCCCGGTTGCCAGCATCTCGACCGCTTTCATTAATCGCCACTGTTGTCGCCACTGCTGGTAGGTCATCCCGGTATCGCGGCGGAACAGGCGGCTGATGGTTTTTTCGCTGGCGCCGCAGCGGGCAGCGAGCGCCCCAAGCGCCGGCGGCAGCGCGTCGCCGCAAAGGCTTGCCAGCCGTTTATCCTGCGGCAGCGCGAGCATCATCGGCTCCTGGGCCGCGAGGCGAATTTCCGCCTGGCACAGGGCGGCAAGATGCCGCGCCGGTTCGGCTTCCCAGTCGGTATCCCAGGGGCTGGCGCTGATGCGTTCTAATAGTTCGCGCAGCAGCGGCACCACGTTGAGTATCGCCGACTGTGTTGGCAACTGAGGGTAACGCTGCGGCTGAAACCAGACGGAACGATAATCGACAATGTTTTTCATCTCCGCGCGATGGCTGACTTCAGCGGGGATCCAGGCCGCGCGTCCCGGCGGAAGCAGGCACAGAAGGGCGCCATCGTTGAGGGTCAAACGAACGCATCCCTGACGGGTAAACAGGATCTGCGCCATCTTATGCCGGTGGCTGCCGGAATCGTGATCCCCTAACGCCGACTGTACGCCAATCAGGCGAGTTTTTAAGGTATCCGGATCGAATGCGGCATCAGCGTCAAGCCAGGCCATAATGTCTGATTTCCGATATTTAAAGTCATTATGTTTATAATGTTCGAAAAACGGCCTGCCTACAATAGCGCCTCTTGTTTATCCGGAGGTGGATATGTTGGGACGTGCCGCGCTGGTGCTGGTGACCGCGCTACTGATGTTTCCGCAAATAGCGGAAACGATTTATAGCCCGGCGTTGACCGATATCAGCGCCCAATTTTCCGTGAGCGCGCCGCAGGCGGCGCAAACCCTCTCCGTCTACTTTATCGGTTTTGCCGTCGGCGTACTGCTGTGGGGCGGTTTCAGCGATCGCTACGGCCGGCGTCCGGCGCTGCTGGCCGGGCTGGGCGTTTATGCGATGGGATGCCTGATGGCGCTGTGGGCTGCGGATTTTTCGTTGCTGTTGGCGGCACGGATAGTGACGGCTATTGGCGCGGCAACCGGCTCCGTAGTGACGCAGACGGTCCTGCGGGACTGCTATAGCGGGCGGCAGCTGGCGGGGATTTTTTCGTTTATCGGCATGGCGCTGGCGGTGAGTCCGGCCGTCGGAGTCTATATCGGCGGCGCACTGACCGCCATCTGGGGGATGCGCGGCGTCTTCAGCGCGCTGGCGCTTCTGGCCGCCGCGCTCCTGCTGGGCTGCCTGCGGCTGATGCCGGAAACGCGTCCGCAAAATCGCGCTGGGGAACCGTTTCTTCGCGTGATGCGGCGGATGGCGGGGGATAAATATGTCGCGCTGGCGGCAATACTGGTGGCGGCATTTAACGTCAGCCTGTTCAGCTACTACAGCCTGGCCCCGTTTCTGTTCGCCCGATTCAATCTTGATGCCCTGGCCTTTGGCTACAGCGGCGTGGCGCTTGCCGCCGGTTCGCTGCTCGGCGCGCTGCTTAACCGCCTGCTGCTGCGTCAGCATGTCCCACTGGGCCGAATACTGTCGATTGCCTGCATTCTGCACTTCGTCGGCGGCGTCGCGGTGTACGTGCTGCGGGAATCGATCTGGTTTGTGGCGCCAGTGGTGCTGGTGACCCTTGCCTATGCCATGGCGATCCCGCTGGTGCTGGGGTCGGCGCTGAGCGCCTACGGCGACTGTCGGGGCACCGCTGGCGCCTTTTTCGGCCTGTTTTATTATGTGCTGATTGGCGCCGGTCTGCTGGCGGCCGGGTGGGGGCAATCGCTGGGAGCGTCGCTGCTGGTTTGCGCAGGCGTGAGCATTTTTGCCGGGTGGCGCTATATCACCGTGTTCGACAGAGAATAAGGTCAGTTTCTGGCAAAGCTAAGCGATTTAACTTCTTTGTTATTTAACGCGATATCTCACACTTCGGGGGAGTAAAACGGTTAACGCGAAAAGGCAGTGGCAGATGACCACTGCCCGGAGGCTAGAGCAGGAAATAGCTGAAGGATGAAAAGGCTACCATACCAACGATCACGGTGGCGAAAAGACTGCGCGTGATCAGCCCAACAAGCGTCGCGGCAAGAGCGGCCAGCGCTGAAATACTGATACCCGATGGGGTTAATACCGGCTTGCCAACCAGTTCTGCCGTCACAATAGCCGCCATAATGGCAGATGGAATAAAGCTAAGCCATTGCTGCTGAGCCGATGGCAGACGAAAGCGTGAAAGGAGAAGAATCGGCGCCGTACGCATGAGCGCCGTTACCAGCGCTGAAGCAAGAATGGCCAGGATAATATTGCGATCCATTTTATTTCTCCTCTTTGTTACTGAACAGATACAACCCAGCGGTAGCCAGCGTTGCCGCTACAGAGGCTGCGGCGATAACGACGAGACTCATATCGATATGTCCAGAGGTAAATAGCGTGATGAGGACCGCGATACTAATGCTGAACAGTTCCAGCATTTTACGTTGGCTGGCAAACCACAGGGCCAAAACCAGGCCGATGAAC
The DNA here is from genome assembly GCF_003812845.1 of Klebsiella sp. FDAARGOS_511. Lineage (NCBI taxonomy): Bacteria > Pseudomonadati > Pseudomonadota > Gammaproteobacteria > Enterobacterales > Enterobacteriaceae > Klebsiella > Klebsiella sp. FDAARGOS_511. Next base: position 5,370,336 of record NZ_CP033824.1, read on the forward strand.
ATCGACACCAGACTAAAGCTCAATCCTTCCATCAACGATGATGGAAGCGCTGAGGCTAATACGGCGCCTGACACGCAGGCGAGGATCCAGTTTAACCATGCAGTCAGATTGAGTCCGAGCATCCATGGGTAAGTGATACTGTTTTTCCCTCCACCATGTTGTACCGCTACGCCGAAGGTTTCATCCGTCAGCAGCAGTCCGCTGATGATTTTTTGCAGCACCGTGTAGGGACGAAAGAAGATGCTTATGGCTGAACTCATCAACAGATAGCGCAGGTTAACCAGCAGTATGCTTAACACAACGGATGCAATTTCTGCACCGGTCGCCCAAAGCGAATAAAACAGGAACTGCGCCGAACCTGCATACAGGGCGCTGGCCAGCAGCGCTGTTTGAAGAGTGGAAAAACCGGATAGTGTCCCGATAGCGCCGGCGGCGAAACCGATGCTCCAGTAACCGGGAATGGTGGGGAGACAAGCGATGACGCCCTCACGGAATTGCGCTGATGCCCCATTCTTTGCCGAAGTTTTGATTGTAATTAACATTGATGACTTCCATTTTATGCGTTGCTGAATGGTAATCTTAAGAATTGGCCAGGGGCGCGATAGTAAAATCCTGCGCATTTGCGCAACGATCACGATATATATGGGAAAGGTACAAACTGGGGAGATGAGATGCGTGACGATATCAAACTCTGGCGGGACAGCAAACTCCACGGTGGTATGGAGATCCTGCGAGCATCCTGCTATGAACATAGCTATCCGCCGCATTTCCATAATGAATATGTGATCGCTGCTTTTGCACGCGGCGCACAGCGTACCCGTATTTGCCGTGAACGAGGCGTTGCGGCTGCGGGTACGGTGATGGTCATCATGCCTGGCGAGGTGCATACCGGTGAAGCAGTGCAGCGCGATGAGGGGTGGGATTACTGCGCTTTTTATCCCTCCGCAAGCCTGATTGACGAAGTCGCGGAAACGGTGATGGGTGGAAAGGGAGAAGTCAATTTCGGTGGTGAAGGAATGCGATACGATCCGCTTATGGCACGGAGCGTACTTAAGGCTTCCGCCGTGCTAGGCGCCAGCCGCGATTCACTGGAAAAAGAGTGCACTCTCTATCAGGTGCTTAATCAACTAGTGGGGCGCTATGCCAAACGCAGCGTGCGCGGAGGGCGACGACCCGCTGTGAGGGCTGATATTCGTCGGGCGATAGATTTTTTGCACTGCGCATATCAGCAGTCGCTGTCGGTCAAAGAGATCGCAACGGTCGCCGGGCTGAGCGAGTTTTATTTTATGCGCACTTTTCAGGCGCAGACGGGGTTATCGGTGCATCAATATTTGACCCAACTGCGACTGGTCAGAGCAAAAGGATTATTAGCGAAAGGTGCAGGTGCTGCGCAGGTCGCAACGGAGGTCGGTTTTTATGACCAAAGTCATTTGATTAAGTACTTCCGCTTGCATTTTGGCACCACTCCGGGCCTCTTCGCCGCCGCGTCTATTTAAAACCCGCTGGAACTTATCGCATCGATCCGCTCTCCGCTAACCGGATGTACGAAATGCAGTTCGCTGGCGTGTAGCATCAGGCGCGGCGCCTGTTCTGTTCCCGGAAGTAGCAGACCGCCGTACAGGTCGCAGCCCAGAATAGGGTGGCCAAGCTGCTGGCAGTGAATACGCAGCTGGTGGGTGCGGCCGGTTTCCGGCGTCAGTTGGACCCGCGTCACCGGCACGCTATCTTGATAACGCAGGCGCTCAACCACCCGATAGCCGGAACGGGCTGGCTTGCCGCGGCGCGGGCAAATCGTCATCAGCGGAAACAGCGCCGGATCTTTGGCTATCGGGGTGTCAATGGTACCTTCATCGTCCACCAGATGCCCGCACAGCAGCGCGCTGTAAACTTTGCTCACCGTACGCTGGCTGAACTGCTGGCAGAGGGCGGCGTTGATGGCCTTGTTGCGCGCAATCACCATCAGCCCGGAGGTGCCGAAATCAAGACGATGCGCCAGAGTGCAGCCGGGAAACTGCTGTACCAGCCGATAATGTACCGAGTCGAGATTGCGCGGGTTTTTCCCTGACAGGCTGAGCAAGCCTGCGGGTTTATCGATCAGCAGCAGATGCTCATCCTGATAGAGAATGTCAATTTCAGCGTGGCACGGCGGGGCGATAAAGGTATCGATAATCGTAGACATCAGGCTGCGCGAATAGTAAGTGGAGGCGGATGATAGCGAATTTTCCACCGCCAGGCGAATTATGCGCTCACGGCGCTCGTAGACTTAATATGCTGCCAGAAACGCTCGGCGGACTGATTAAGCCGCGCGCCGGAGCGATAGATGTAGGCGCCGATGGGCAGCGAGAGGCTCTCATCCATGATCGCCAGGCGGCCTTCCTCAAGCTCACGTTTGATCGAGTACTGCGGCAGCCAACCCACCCCGTCGCCGTTGAGGATCATGCGTTTTAATAGCTCGCTCATGGAGGATACGAAGGTCAACGAGAAGGTAATCTCCGGCTTGCGGTCGATAACCTGGTTCACCTGGCGACCCATATAGCTGTCGTTGGCATATTTCATCAGCGGCAGCACCCCGCGGTGCAAATTAAAAAGCGGCCTGCCGTGTTTATCACAGGGGGAGACGAGATGCAGCGCCGAGTCGAATATTTTGTGATTGATAAACGGATAGTTCATCAGTTCTTCATTATAAAACGACAGGATAAAATCACTCTTGCCTTCTTTCAGATTGAACACGGCGTCGTTAACGTTAATCGATTCAACATGAAAAGTTTTATTCTTTCTGTCGGTATAACCGGCGATAATTTCGGGGAGCAATAAAACGGAAAGCGAAGGCGCCGCGTCGATTCTTATTTTCTGGGTCGTGTTGTTCAGCCCTTTAATTCGGCTGATCTGGAAATCCATATCATCGAGCATATTACGCGCATAGCCGACAAATATCTTCCCGCGGTTGGTGAGCTGGAGCGGGTTCGCCGAGCGGTCGAAGATGCTGAAGCCCAGCGAGGCCTCAAGCGCCTGAATCCGGCGGCTGAAGGAGGATTGTGAGATATTCCGGCTTTTTGCCGCCAGCGTAAAGCTTCTGGACTCCTCAAGGGCAATCACATCGTAAAGCCATTTTACTTCAAGATTCGCCAGCACAGACTCTTTCCCCACCCCTGCAATAATAGCTATGCAATTTTAGCATAACGCATAGAAACTATGCAATTAACATAATTATCTACAGGTGTTAACATTTTTTGCAGAGTTAGCTTATGACTTATTCGTGCAAGCGATATTTCTAAAGTACAGGCGACACCCTACACGAGCACGATTTTACATCGCCGGCTCTGGTCTTCTCATCCTGTTTATTTAATTTTACGATGGTTTTTTTATTAAAATAAATCCATCCGTTTCACTGACAGGTTGAAATAGCCTAATAGCATCTTATCCAGCCAATAGTTTGTCAGGAGTGCCATGTCACGTATTGAATCAGTAAAAGACGCTCTTCTTTCGCTCGGTATTCAGGAGAGCAGCGAGCTGTTTTATAACCCCGATTACGACTTGCTGATTACGCATGAAACCAGCCCGGAATTAACCGGCGCGGCGCGCGGCGTCATGACCGAGTCCGGGGCGGTTGCTGTGGATACCGGGATCTTTACCGGGCGCTCGCCGCGCGACAAATATATCGTCAGAGACGAGCTGACGCGTGATACCGTCTGGTGGGCCGATTCCGGTCTGGGTCGCAACGATAATAAGCCGCTGAGCCGCGAAATCTGGGCTGACCTGAAGGCGCTGGTCGCCGGGCAATTGAGCGGCAAGAAACTTTATGTTGTTGATGCCTGGTGCGGCGCCAGCCCGGCGACGCGGCTGGGCGTCCGCTTTGTCACCGAGGTGGCCTGGCAGGCGCACTTTGTGAAAAACATGTTTATTGCGCCGAGCGCAGAGGAACTGGCTGAATTTACGCCGGACTTCGTTGTCCTCAACGGCGCCGGCTGCACCAACGATAAATGGCAAGAGCAGGGGCTTAACTCCGAAAACTTTGTCGCGTTTAACCTGAGCGAAAAAATTCAGCTGATCGGCGGCACCTGGTACGGCGGCGAGATGAAGAAAGGCCTCTTCTCGGTGATGAACTATCTGCTCCCGCAGCAGGGAATCGCCTCGATGCACTGCTCGGCGAACCGCGGCGAAGCGGGCGACGTGGCGCTGTTCTTCGGCCTTTCCGGCACCGGTAAGACCACGCTTTCCACCGATCCGCTGCGTCAGCTGATCGGCGATGACGAGCACGGCTGGGATGATGATGGCGTGTTCAACTTCGAAGGCGGTTGCTATGCCAAGACCATTAATCTTGACCCGCAGGCCGAGCCGGAAATCTATCGCGCGATTCGCCGTAACGCGCTGCTGGAAAACGTGGTGGTCAGAGCCGATGGCAGCGTGGATTACGCCGACGGCAGTAAGACTGAGAATACCCGCGTCTCTTATCCGTTATCGCATATTGAAAACATCGTGAAACCGGTGTCGCGCGCTGGCCATCCGTCGAAGGTGATTTTCCTCGCCGCCGATGCGTTTGGCGTGCTGCCGCCGGTATCCCGCCTGACGACCGATCAGATGCAGTATCACTTCCTGTCCGGTTTCACCTCGAAGCTGGCCGGCACCGAGCGCGGCATTACTCAACCGACGCCGACGTTTTCCGCCTGCTACGGCGCGGCGTTCTTGCTGCTGCACCCGACGCAGTACGCCAGCGTTCTGGCGGCCAAAATGGCGGAGGCCGGCGCTGAAGCCTGGCTGGTTAACACCGGCTGGAACGGCGAAGGCAAGCGTCTTTCGCTGCGTGATACGCGCAATATCATCAGCGCGATTTTAAACGGTACCACCGGCAAGCTGCGTGAAGAAACCGTGCCGGTGTTCGGTCTCGCTATCCCGCAAAGCGTGCCTGGCGTCGACAGCACGCTGCTCGACCCGCGTAGCGGCTGGCCTTCTGCCGATAAATGGCAGGAGAAGGCCGAGAGCCTGGCGCAGTTGTTTATGGATAACTTTAAGCAATATAGCGATACCGACGCCGGGGCCCGGCTGGCGCTAGCCGGCCCGACGCTGGTCAAATCCGCCGTCTCCGCATAAGCTATTTTTTCCGCGTACAAGCCCGGGCAGCCGCCCGGGTTTTTTTATATCCGCAGCGTCCCTGGACCAGGAACTTGACTCTGCCTGGTTAGCGATTATAAATAAAGGGATGCGGGGTTAAGTATTGGGGGCTAAATAACTTCATGGCACAATTGTCATGAGAATTATCCTGGCAATCCTGCTGCAATGCTCTCCCCGCTACGGGGATACGGATAAATAAAGGAATGACTATGAAACTCTGGAGTAAAACGCTGATCGCTTCTGCCGTATGCTTATTTCTTGCAGGCTGTGATGATTCATCAAAAGTTGATGCCAATCTGGATAAAGCTAAAGATAATGCGCAACAAATTAAAGAGGCGGCGGCCGATAAAGCCGAGGCAATTAAGGATCAAGCCGATAAACACATCGACGCGATAAAAAAACAGGCGGCGGACGAGGCGAACAGTCTCAGCAGCCAGGCCTCCAGCATCAAGGCGGAAGCGGATAAAAAAGCGGAGGCTATAGCCCAGCAGGCGCAAGCTCAGGCTGATGCGGTTAAGCAGGATGCCCGACAGAAAAGCGACCAAATTGTCCAGGAAGCGGGAAAAATTAAAGACAACGCGATTGTTGACGCGAATAATCTTGCCAGCGACGCCGCGAATAAAACCAAAGAGATTAAAGAGAGTATCGCTCCCGCGAAAAGCGCTGACGATGCGACTGCAACTCCCCAACAATAACTCTGTCATTATCACCACCTTTTACGACATTATCTTCAGACCTCAGGTTGGCTGAAGATAATGTTCGTAAAAGAGGCCCGCGAACTATCCCCGGCGTTATCGATGATTCACCCAGACGAGCTTTTCGACCGGGAAACCGAGTTCCCGCGCAATGCTGAGATACTCCTGCTTCACGGATTCCGGGATGGTCGGCGTGCGCGACAGGATCCATAAATAGCCGCGATCGGGGCCGCTGACCAGCGCATATTGATACTGGCTATCCAGCGCAATCACGTTGTAGCCGCCGTAAAACGGACCAAAAAAGGAGACTTTCAGCGCGGCAGTGGTCGGCGCGCCGGTGAAATACGCTTTACCTTCGCTCTCGCTCCATTTCTGTTTCCGCGGATCGTAACCGCGGTTGAGAACGCTGATTCCGCCGTCATTCCGTTGACCGTAGGTTGCGGTTACCCGTTCCAGGCCCCGTTCAAAGCGGTTTTCAAGCCGGGCAATCTCATACCATTTCCCCAGATAACGGCTCGCGTCAAAGTTATTTATCGGCTGAACGCCCTTGGGCGGCGTAGGGGATTTACAGGCGACGAGCGTTAATGCAATAGCAACACCCGTCAGAACAGGCCATATCTTCATGAGAAGTCCTTTTGTGAACGCGGAGGAAAATAAGTATAGCGCAAACGAGCGGGCCTTTATTCACGCCCCGGGAATGCACATTATATTCAGATAATTCTATAACTTCGAATGGGCTGTTGCCCTGCTCGCTATTTTCCTCGTCCTGCTTTCGTTAAGGTGATTATCACAAAAAGTTGAATATATTTTAGCGGCCCAGGTGCTAACGTTTGAACGTTATTATTCACAACGGGAAAACATCGTGAAAAAATTATCCAGTTTGATTCTGTTATCTGCTATGTCTGTCGCTCCAGCCGCGTTTAGCGCCCCTGTCGGGACGCTCAGCGTGCATATTCTCAATCAGCAGACGGGGCTGCCTTCGTCGGGTGTGACCGTTACCCTCGAAAAACAGCAGGCGGATAAATGGACGGCGCTGGCGAGCGCCGTCACGGATAATGATGGACGTATTAAATCGCTGTATCCAGCAGAAGGGGATATGCAGCCGGGGATTTATAAAGTGACCTTTAAAACCGGCGATGATTTCAGCAAACAGAAGCTGGCGACGTTTTTCCCTGAGATCCCGGTACTGTTTACCGTGACGCGTACCAATGAAAAGCTGCATATTCCGCTGCTGCTCAGCCAGTACGGCTACTCCACCTACAAAGGCAGCTAATCGCTACGTCCATCCTGAATAAGCAAAAGCCTGCGCGAAAGCAGGCTTTTATCGGGCGACTATCGGGAGAGAGCCGTGCTTAGTGATTCTGCTGGAGGATCCTTAAAAAATCCTCTTTATTGGCAATCAACGACAGCGCTCTGGCGATGACTTCGTCGCTAAAGATCGACGCCACCTCTCGCAGCACATCAATATGCTCACTCTCTTTGGCGATCACGCCAATGGCAATAAACATAACGTTATTTCTGTCCCAGATCACACCGTCAGGGAACTGATAAATCTCCACTCCCGTTTTGACAATGATGCTGGTGGCTGATTTAGGCAGATGCGGTAGCGTAATGCCGTTACCTAAAAAGGTGGAGACCTGGCGCTCTCTTTCGGCAAGAAACGCCACGCAATCTTCGCTGACATACCCTCTGGCTTTGAAGTCCGCGCCGATCATGGCCAGCACTTCCGCTTTATTTTTCGCCCGGCACGACAGATGGAGATTATCCTGCGTAATAGTATCGATCATAATCCGCTTTCCTTGGTGGCCGTATTGAATCCTGCAGTAGATTTATTTGCCGACAGCTCCTCTTCCAGCTGCTCCAGCGATTTATTCGATGTTTCTGGCAGCGCCGTTATCACAAAAATAATCGCCAGGTAGTTGATCGCGGCAAAAATCAGGAAGACCGGACCTAAACCGAGCTTGGCCTGCAATAATGGGAACAGATAGCTGACGATGGCGTTCATCACCCACATGAAAAATACCGATATGCCCATCGACAGTCCGCGAAACTTCAGCGGGAAAAGTTCCGCCAGCACCACCCAGGTGATAAAGCCCATGGTGCCCTGCATCACGCCAACGAACATCGCGCCGAGCAGCCAGATTGCCGTTGCTTTGATGTCGCCGACCAGCGTGTAGTCTACACCGGCAATGATAAGGTGCAGGGTGGCCATCAGCGCGAAACCATAAATAATGATGGTTTTACGTTTAAAACGGTCAACGAGGAACAGCACCCCAAAGAGCATGCCGCCGACGGAGAACACGCCATTGAGTACGTTGCAGATTAAGGACGTTCTTTCTGAGAAGCCGGCGCTGCTGAGGATCTCAGTACCATAGTACATGATGACGTTGACCCCGGTAGTTTGCTGCAGCGCCGCCCAAATCACGCCGACCAGCAGGAGTTTCAAAATCCACGGCGTCTGGAGAATGGTGATAAAGGCGTTCTGGGAATGCAGCTTTTTGTCCGCTTCGGCCTTAATCAACGTGGTGATATCGTTGAACTCTTTGGTTGCACGTTCAAGCGGGCGGATTTGTTTTAATATTTCCAGCGCTTCTTCATGGCGGTTTTTACTGATTAGCCAGCGCGGGCTTTCCGGCGACCGCAGCATACCGATAAACAGGCAGATGGCGGGGATTGTCTGCACCATCAGCATATAGCGCCAGACGTCCGGTAGATGGCCCCAGAGAATGCCAATAATGGCGTTGATGGCAAAGGCGGCGAGCTGTCCGATAACAATGGCGACTTCGTTTAAGCCGGTCAGCTTACCGCGCATTTCGGTGGGCGCCACTTCAGAAATAAAGGTGCGGGCGGTGACCGAGGCTCCGCCAACGGCATAGCCGAGGATGAAGCGTGAAATCAGCAGTACGGTAATGTCCGGCGCCAGCGCGGACATTAAGGCGCCGATGAAAAAGATGAAAGATAAAAAGAGCAGGTACTTTCTTCTGCCAAAGAAATCCGCGAATTTTCCGCCGAAAACGCTACCTAGCGCGGCGCCGATCAGCAACACGCTCATGACCAGGCCTTCTGTGGTTGGGGTCAAGGCCATATATTGTTTCAGTGAAGAAAATGCGCCATTAATAACGCCGGTGTCATAACCGAATAACAGGCCACCGAATGTCGCTACTAAGGTTATTTGGTGTAGTCGCTTTCTCTGCTGTAGGTTCAGATTCATAATAAGAGACATTTTTATACCTTTTGTTTTGATTAACGGCACGAGATAAAAATGTGTCATCCCATCCCAACCACGCTCTGTCTTTTCGCTTTATGAAGCCTGGCTGACATAAAATGGTTTTTTGCCCTGAGTGCTCCTATCCAGCGCGATTGCAGCGCGCTAAATAAAACCGGTTAAAGAGGTTTCTTTTTGATGAATGAGGAATCATCGGTATACGCGGGGTTTTGTCCTCCGGGATGGGTGAGGTTCAACATGTCCCGGGCAGCGTTGTGGTATGAACGGATGGTATGGCATGGGCCAACATAAACGGTTCTGATAACTCCTGATCTCACTTCCTTCATTGCATCCTCCGGGGTTAGGATTTCTGCTGCACCATCAAGGTGGTCAGGGTGCGTTTAGTGAGAAGGTATTATTACCGCTGCAACTGAAACAAAAATACAAACAGATCACATTTTGAAAGTTTTATTTCGATTTGTCGTTGTGGCTTATCTGTAACATCTATGTGTCTATAATAGCTATTTTTATAATTAACTGATATATAAAGTAATTTTTAGGATTGATTATGGCCTTTAACGGCGATGGCAGGGAAGTGAATTGTTAAAATTATGATATATATCACATTTGTTAATATGCCTGGTTATGGAATTTAAATTTCATTATTGAGTTTATTTTATTTTTTATTCGAAATTTGAGAGGTGCAGCGGTAAGGGAAAATTTCAACGCATCGCGCCATCTGCGCGCTTTTTGACGCCGGTTGATGGGGTGAATAATACTTATGGTCAATATCTGGCGGTAGACCCCTCTGAGTAATACCATCGAGAAGCGCCAATTATCATTGTGATACGCACGCTCTCTTTTTGATAATCCCTCTGACGATATCATCCGCCTTCGATGGTTTAACCTGCCGCTATTTTTAGAGACGCCTCACATAACTCAGCCTGAAATAACCCTTTATTTATAGATGGCATAGCCATTGCTTGATTCCGTTATCTTTCTTTGTGAGTGGAGACTGAAAATATGGATACATTGCTAGTTGGCAGTGAGGTGCCCCGCGTCGATGGGCTCGCCAAGGTGACGGGTAAAGCGGTCTATGGCGATGACATTATTATGAACAATATGCTATATGGCGTATGCCGCTACGTGGATATACCCGCCGGGCGCATCGATGCGCTCGACCTGTCGGAGGCGGAAAAAGTGCCCGGTGTCGTGCGTATTGCCACCTGGAATGATATCCCCGGCCAGCGCAAACTGGGGGCGATCGTTCCCGATCATCCGCCGATTATCGACAAGGAGATCGCCTATCGCGGCGACGTGGTTGCCGTGGTGGCGGCGGAAACCTACGAGGCAGCCTGCATCGCGGTCGATAAAATCAAAATCACCTACACCCCGTGGGAGCCGATTACCTCCCCGGAAGAGGCGATGAAGCCCGGGGCGCGCCTTATTCACAGCGAACTCGATAGCAACATCATTAACCGCCACCATACGGCGAAGGGCGATATCGACGCCGGATTCGCCGCCTCCAGCCATATTTTCGAACGCGAGTATGAGGTGGGTTTCCAGGAGCACGGCTATATTGAGCCGGAATCGATCACCGCCTACCTGGATAATAATGAACAGATAATGACCATCGAGGGGTCGATTCAGAATGCTCACCGTACCCGGGCGGTGATTGCCAAAAACCTCGACCTGCCCCAGGCGAAGGTGAACATTAAGCGCTCCGTGCTGGGCGGTTCCTTCGGCGGCAAGGATGACATTATTGATAACGTCTCCTGCCGCGCGGCGCTGCTGGTGCACCTGACCGGGCGGCCGGTTAAGATCTCATATAACCGCGAACAGTCGATGCGCGAGAGCTACAAGCGCCACCCCTATAAAATGAAATACCGCATTGGCGTGGACGACGACGCGCACATTCAGGCGATTAAAATCGACATTATCGCCGATGGCGGCAGCTACTGCGGCCAGACGGTGTTTGTCACCTGGCGCAGTTCCGTGCAGGCCGCGGGCCCCTACAACATTCCTAACGTACGCGTCGATCTGGTGGGCGTTTACACCAACAACAACTACACCTCGGCCTACCGCGGCTACGGCGCGCCGCAGGTCATTTTCGCCAACGAATCGCTGATGGATGAGGTGGCGGGCGAACTGGGCCTGTCGCCCGTCGAATTCCGCCTGCGCAACATACTGAAGCAGGGCGATACCAGCATGGCCGGACAGGTCTTCAGCGAGCATACCGTCTCCGCGCAGGAGGTGCTGGAGAAAACGCTGCTCAAGGCCGAATACGAGGCCAAACGCGAGCACTACAAAAAGCTTAACGCGGAAGGCGGCCCGATCCGCTACGGGATTGGCTTCGCGCTGAGCCACCGCGGCTGCTCTCTGGGGGCCGAGGGGCTGGATGCGTCCTCGGCGCTGATTCAGGTGAATGCCGACGCCAGCGTCAACATCTCTACCTCGGTATCCGAGAACGGGCAGGGGCTGCAGACCACCATGTCGCTGCTGGCGGCGGAAGCGTTCGGTATTGCGCTCGATCGGGTAATGTTTAGCGAACCGGCCACGGCGATGATCGCTGACGGCGGCTCAACGGTCGCTTCGCGCGGTACCCTGATGGGTGGCCAGGCGATTCTGAGCGCGGCGAACAAAATTAAACAACGCATGGCGGACGCCGTGAGGGAAACGCTGAAAGCGCAGAGCCTCGACGATATCGCCTGGCAAAATGGCAAAGTGTTCAACCGTCACAGCCCGGCACTTAGCCTCAGCTTCCAGCAGGTGTGCGATATGACCCGGGCTACCGGGGCAAACCTCTCCGCCTACGGCTGGCACGTGGCGCCGAATATTCACTGGGATGAGGAGAAGGGTTGCGGCAGCCCCTATTTCACCTGGGTGTACGGCTGCCAGTTGGCCGACGTGGCGGTGGATACGCGCACCGGTAAAATCACCGTCAATAACGTCGTCGCCACCCACGATGTCGGTAAAGTCATTAACCCGGTTGGTTTTAGCGGCCAGGTTTACGGCGGCGTGCTGCAGGGGATGATCGGTTACGGCATGCTGGAGGATTTCAACACCGAGCACGGCGTGGTGAAATCGGAAAACTTCGATACCTATCTGCTGCCGACCATCAAGGATATGCCGCACATCGATATCATTGCGGTGGAAAACTACGATCAAGCGGGGCCAATGGGGGCGAAGGTTATCGGCGAACCGGTACTGGAACTCGGCGCCGCGGCCCTCAACAACGCGGTGAGTTTCGCCATCGGGCGGCCTAACCGGACCCTGCCGCTAACCCTCGAGCAGGTTCGCCTGGGTTACAACCTCAAAAAACCGGAGCGCCAGAGCGAGCAGATGCTGGAGTCGGGTGATAAGAAACAGGTTCATCGCCTCAATACCCTGTCGCTGAGCGTACCGCAAACCCTGAAACAGGCCCTGACGCTGATGGCCGAGAAGGGGGCGATGCCCATCGCCGGCGGCACCGATGTGCTGGTGCAGGCGCGGATGCTGTCCGGCGAGGTGCCGCTTGTCAATATCGCCGGGCTGGCGGAGCTGAAGGAGGTCTTTGACGTGGAGGGCGGCGTCTCGATTGGCTCCGGTGTCTGCTTTACCGACCTGGTTAAGCATCCGTTGATTCAGCAGCGCTATCCGCTGCTGGTTACCGCCTGTAAAACCGTCGGCTCCCTGCAGCTGCGCAACCGGGCGACAATCGGCGGCAATATCGTTAACGCCGCCCCGTGCGCGGACTCCATGCCGCCGTTGATTATTTACGAGGCGGAGGTGGAGCTGCGCAGCGCGCGCGGAACGCGCCGGATGCCGGTCAGCGAATTTGTCGTGGGCGGCTATCGCACCCTTCTTGAGCCCGATGAGCTGGTTGTCCGCTTTATCCTGCCGGCGCCGACGCAGCAGCCGCTGATCAATCGCTATCTGCAGCTTGGCCGGCGCAATGCGTTGAACATTACGCGCCAGAGCCTGACCGGGCAGTTTATGGTCGATAAAGGCGTGGTTCGCCTGTGCCGTCTGGTGGATGGCGCGCTGATGGCCAAACCGCAGCGCCTGCTCGAGGTTGAGCAGGCGCTCATCGGCCGGACGCTGGACGCCGCCACCATTGACTATGCGGCCGGGGTGCTTCACGACAAGGTAGAGAAAGCCATCGGGGGACGCTGGTCAGCGCCTTATAAGGTCCCGGTATTTATCGATATGTTCCGGCAGATGCTGCAGGAAGTTATGACAGAGCAGAAAAAATAAGGAGCCATGAACATGAACCATATTGAGCTAAAAGTGAATGGCATCCGCATTGCCCGCGATGTGAAAGACAATGTCCGCCTGATCGATTTTCTCCGTGAAGATCTCAAGTTAACCGGCACCAAAGAGGGCTGCTCGGTGGGCGAGTGCGGAGCCTGCACCGTCATTATGGACGGCAAATCCGTCTGCTCCTGCCTGCTGCTGGCCGCCCAGTGTAACGGGGCGGAGGTTACCACCGTCGAAGCGCTGCATCACGATCCGGTCGGTAAAAAATTGCAGAACGCCTTTATTCGTCACGGCGGCGTTCAGTGCGGCTTCTGCACGCCCGGCGTGTTGATGAGCGCCAAGGCGCTGCTGGATGCTAACCCTAATCCCAGCGACGATGAGTTGAAAGAGGCGCTGGAGGGGAATATCTGCCGCTGTACGGGATATCAGCCGATCATTACCTCGATTAAAGCGGTGCTGAAACCCTGATCGCCGCAAGCGCCGCCGTCGCCAGCCGACGGCGGCGCTTTTTCGGCTGCAGGAGGAGGATGACGATGAGCAAAAAAATGGATAAACAGTGCATTATGCTGGCCGCTGGGCTCTCCAGCCGGATGGGGAAATGGAAAATGATGCTGCCGTGGAGCGAAGGAACGATTCTGGATAGCGCCCTTGCCGGCGCCCTGGCATTCTGCGATCGGGTAGTGCTGGTGACGGGGTTTCGCGGCGATGAGTTGGCCGCATGCTATCAGGATCATCCGGGCGTAGAGGTGGTCTTTAACCCGCGATATCAGGACGGCATGTTCTCTTCGATTCAGTGCGGGGTGGGCCATATCAGCGCTTCGCGTTTCTTTCTGGCGCTGGGTGATATGCCGGAGGTGACGCCGGGCGTCTATCGCCGGCTGTGGGATAACGCCGACGCCGAGAGCTGTCTTATTCCGGCCTACGAGCGCGGCAAAGGCCACCCGGTTCTTCTGCCGAAGCGGGCGATCTCGCTGATTCGTCGCGCCCCGCAAGGGGCCACCCTGCGGGACGTTATCGGTCAGATGGCGGTGCGCGTTATTCCCGTGGCGAGCCAGGGGATTCACTGGGACGTTGATACTCCGCAGCAGTATCTTGAGGTCGCGCGACGCTGCCGTAAGGATCAGGTCGCTGTCGGTTAGCGTTGGAGAAGGGAATAAGAAGAGACAATATCGCCCCGGGGTGCGCGCCGCGGGGCGATATTTTTTACCCCGCGGCGCTTTCGCGCAGGCGGGTTTTCAGCTGGTTGTATTGATCAATAACGTACCGTTCGGCGGCTTGCCGATCGGCAATGCGCTCAACGTTAACCGCGCAGTACTTGTACTCGGGGGTTTTGGTTATCGGGCTGAGATTCTCGGTGACCAGCTCGTTGCAGGCGCCGATCCACCACTGATAGGTCATATAAACCGCCCCTTTATTCGGCCTGTCGCTGACCTTCGCCCGGGAAATCACCTTGCCTTTGCGCGAGTTAACCCACACCAGTTCTTCGTCCTCAATGCCGAGCCGTTTGGCGTCGGCGGTGTTGATCTGGATGTAGCCCGGTTCGTCCGCCAGTTTGGCCAGCGCCGCGCAGTTGCCGGTCATCGAGCGGCAGGAGTAATGGCCCACTTCGCGCACTGTGGAGAGCACCAGCGGATACTCGTCGCTCAGGGTATCGATCGGCGCCTGCCATTCGCAGGTGAAGAACTGCGCCAGTCCGTTTGGGGTGGAGAAGCGCTCCGCAAACAGATACGAAGTGCCCTGATCCGCCTCGGACTCGTCGCGGCACGGCCACTGCACGTAGCCCAGCTCTCCCATCTTCTCATAGGTCGCGCCGAAGAAGTTGGGGCACAGCTGGCGGAGCTCATCCCAAATCTGCTGCGTGTTGTCGTACTTCATCGGATAACCCATGCGGGTGGCGATCTCGCAGATGATCTGCCAGTCGGTCTTCAGATCCCACTTCGGCTCAACCGCCTTGAAAAAACGCTGGAAGCCGCGGTCCGCTGCGGTATAGACGCCCTCATGCTCGCCCCACGAGGTCGAGGGCAGAATCACATCGGCCGCCGCGGCGGTTTTGGTCATGAAAATATCCTGGACGATAACCAGTTCCAGATCCTCGAAGGCCTGACGCACGGCGGAAAGCTCGGCGTCGGTCTGCAGCGGATCTTCCCCCATGATATATGCCGCCCGCACTTCACCGTGCGCCACGCGGTGTGGCAGCTCGCTGATGCGGTAGCCGGGGTTCTCCGGTAGGCTCTCGACGCCCCAGGCGTTGGCGAACTTTTCCCGGTTTTCCGGGAATTTCACATACTGATAGCCCGGAAAGGTGTCCGGCAGCGCGCCCATGTCGCAGGCCCCCTGAACGTTGTTCTGACCGCGCACCGGGTTAACGCCGACGTGCGGTTTCCCCAGGTTGCCGGTAAGGATCGCCAGGCTGGTCAGGGAGCGTACCGTTTCGACGCCCTGCCAGAACTGTGTCACCCCCATTCCCCACAGAATCATGGCGTTTCCTGCGGTGGCGTACAGCCGCGCGCATTCGCGAATCTGCCCGGCGCTGATGCCGGTGATGGCTTCCACCGACTCCGGCGTATAGCCTTCGACGATGTTGCGATACGCTTCGAAGCCTTCGGAACGCCCGGCGACGAAGGGTTTATCGTACAGATCCTCTTCGATAATGACGTGCCCGAGGGCGTTGAGCAGCGCAATATTGGAACCGTTTTTCAGGGCAAGGTGCAGATCGGCAATGCGCGCGGTTTCGATTTTACGCGGATCGCAGACGATAATTTTCGCCCCGTTGCGTTTGGCGTTGAGGATATGATTCGCCACGATAGGGTGCGAATCCGCCGGGTTATAGCCGAAAATAAACACCAGATCGGTATCATCGATCTCGGTGATAGCATTACTCATCGCGCCGTTGCCGACCGACTGGTGCAGACCTGCAACCGAAGGGCCGTGTCAGACGCGTGCGCAGCAGTCGACGTTATTGGTACCAATAACGGCGCGCGCAAATTTTTGCATGATGTAGTTGGTTTCATTGCCGGTGGCGCGCGAAGAGCCGGTGGTCTGAATCGCGTCCGGGCCATACTTCTCTTTAATGGCGCTCAGACGGGTGGCGACGTAATCGAGCGCCTCATCCCAGGAGACGGATTCTAGCCTGCCGCCGCGCTGGCGGCGGATCATCGGGGTTTTCAGGCGCGGCGTGAGGATCTGGGTATCGTTAATAAAATCCCAGCCGTAGTAGCCCTTCAGGCACAGGGTACCCTGATTGTTTTTTCCCATAGCGGCATCGGCGCGGGTAATCTTTCCCTCTTCTACCGTGAGCTGCATTTTGCAGCCGGAGGCGCAGTAGGGGCAGACGGTCGTTACTTTCTTCATAGTAAGGGTCCTTAATCTTAGAACAGCAGGGCAAAACTAAAGCGGCCGTTCAGGCCCTGCGCGATCCCCTGCTGTACGACGGGGATCGCCAGCAGCAGAAGGGTTAGCAATGCGAACAGGAGTCTGGTGAGCATCGTTACCCCTCCTGGGCTTCTTCCGGCTGTTTCTCCTTTTGAACTTTGCGCAGCAGGAGCCACATTCTGACGGTTCTGACGGCCATGTTGCGTGCCGCCGAACTTGGCGGGGCCGGATCGGGGACCGGCGTTTCGTGGTTAACGCGCAAAGGCACGCTGCCGTTGAGGGTGAGGTTGGCGACAATAGCCGTCAGGGTACCGATCGTAATCCCGCTGTGCAGAAACAGCTGAACCATCGGCGGAAACTGGGTGAATAAGTTGGGCACCAGTACCGGCATCATGCCGAGGCCGAGCGTTAATGCCACCACCATACCGTTATTATTGTTGCGGTAGTTGACCTGTCCCAGGGTACGAATACCAGACACCGCCACCATACCGAACATGACAATGCCTGCGCCGCCGAGGATCGGTTTCGGTATCAGCACCACCAGCGCCGCCATCCTCGAGAACACGCCCATCAGAATCAGAATGATGCCGGAGACCGACACCACAAAACGGCTGCGCACCCCGGTTAAACCGATCAGGCCGACGTTCTGCGCGAACGCGGCGTAGGGAAACAGATTGAAGAAGCCGCAGATGGTGGTCGCGATACCGCAGGTGTTGAGGCCGTTGCGCAGCATCTTCGCGTCCACCTTTTTCCCGACGATATCCCCGGTCGCCATCATCGAGGACATGGTTTCCACCATCACCACTACCATCACCATCGACAGCAGGGCGACGGGGATAATATGAAACTCAGGTTTGGCGAAGGGCATCAGGGTCGGCAGATGGAGCCAGGGAGTGGCGTGGACCAGACTGAAGTCGAGAGGCTTAAAGCAGCTCCAGAGTACGGTGCCGATAATAAGACCGATCAGCACCGACGTGTTTTTCACGACGCCGGAGGCGAAGGTGTAAATATTGAGAATAATCACCAGCGTAATCGCCGCCATCAGCAGCGAGAAGGGGGCGCCAAAGCCGCTCATTTCGCTGCTGCCGCCACCAATCCACCCGCCTGCCACCGGCATAATTGACATGCCGATAAGCGTGACGATACTGCCCATCACCACCTTGGGAAAGAAGCGGATAAGCTTACTAATCCACGGCGCGCAGCAGAGGATGAATATACCGGACACGATCACCGCCCCGGAAATACCGCCGATCCCGTACTCCTTACCGATCAGCACCATCGGAATCAGCGCCGCGAAGGTACAACCCTGGATAAGCGGCAGCCGGCAGCCGAGCCATTTACCAACCCCCAGCGACTGCACGATGGTGGCCGCGCCGCAGATAAACAGGTCGGCGCTGATGAGTAAAATAATGTGTTCCGGCGGGAGCCCTACTGCGTTGCCCACTACCAGCGGAACCGCCACGGCGCCGGCGTACATCACCAGCACGTGCTGTAGCCCATAAAGAATCATTTGCGTAACGGGTAAAACTTCATCGACCGGCGCGGTCGAGCTCCCGTTTCGTGAGGCGGAATTGGCGATATCTTTCATGAAGTTGTTATCTCCTGTACGACTTCACTCCGTATATACCCTTCATACTTCAAGTTGCTTGTGCGTTGGCTTTCCTCGCTCACCCCAGTCACTTACTAGAGTAAGCTCCTGGGGATTCGCTGTGTCGCCGCCTTCCTGCAACTCGAATTATTTTGGGTATAAGCGTGAACAGAGCCGAAGTTACGATTCGAAGGCCGCTGCCTCCCTGAGCTGATGCGTTCACCAGCGTGTTGCGCGCACGTTGAGTGATATGCGTAAGCTGTGCCAAAAATAAACATCCGGAGAATCGAAGAGGAATTGTGTGAAATAACTCACGGGAAAAAGGGCGGAATATCTCTCTGAGGGCAATATCTTTAAATAAGACGCGTTGGCAAAAAATGTGCGCTATCACATTGAGATAGGGACAATCTCATTTTGGTATTACGCACGATACGTTGAATTATCAACATGATTAAATCCAGAACGCAGCGAATAATCTTCGCTCAGCGCGCGTGGATAATTATCTCGCCGTTACGCTGAGGGGCACTTTTTTTTGAGGTGGCTCGCAAAAATGAGCAGCATATGAATACCCTGAAAAAAATCGCCTGATTATTGCATCGCTTCCCGGTGAGTCCTGAAATAATAAAGGGAAGCAAATGAATAAATTTATCGTTGCCGATTCTGCAAACTGTATTGGCTGCCATGCCTGTGAAGTGGCCTGCGTCACCTCTCATCGCCAGGACCGCTGGCCCCAGCAGCGCAGCGACTTTCTTCCACGCATCCGCGTGTTCTTCAACCGTAAGGCCAGCAGCGCGACGACCTGCCGCCACTGCAACGACGCGCCCTGCGTCGGCTCCTGTCCGACCCAGGCGCTGCGCGTGGCGAACGACAGCGTTCAGTTTACAGAGGCGCTGTGCATCGGCTGTAAAAACTGCGTCATCGCCTGTCCCTTTGGGGCCATTGAGATGGTGGCCAACGATGACGACGCGCCGCAGCTGGCGCAGAAGTGCGATCTTTGCAGCCAGCATCCTTCCGGTCAGCAGGCGTGCGTGGCTAGCTGTCCAACCCAGGCGCTGCGCCTGATGGATGAGGCTGCCGTTAACCAACTGCGCAACGCGCGGCAGATCCGATCCGCGCTGGAAAGACCGCTGAAGGGCGTTCGCGGCGCGAGACGTAACGCGATACTCAATAAACCTCCGCGCGTTGGGGCGAAAAAAGTGCCCGCCGATGACCGCCTGCGGCATTTCGGCGAAATCTATCAACCGCTGGGCGAGCGTGACGCGGAATATGAGAGCGAACGCTGCCTCTACTGTGCACAGAAGGCGTGGTGCAACTGGACCTGTCCGCTGCATAACCACATTCCCGATTTCATCCGCCTGGTGAACGAAGGCAAGATTATCGAGGCGGCGGAACTGTGTCATCAGAGCAGCTCCCTGCCGGAGATTTGCGGCCGCGTCTGTCCGCAGGACCGGCTGTGCGAAGGGGCCTGTACCTTAAAGAACGAGGGCGGCTCGGTCGCCATTGGCAATCTTGAGCGCTATATCACCGATACCGCGCTGGCGATGGGCTGGCGACCGACAATCGACAACGTGGCCCCGCGCCGGAAGCGGGTGGCGGTGATTGGCGCCGGGCCCGCCGGACTGGGCTGCGCCGATATTCTCGTGCGCGCGGGCGTGCACGTTGACGTCTTTGATCGCCATCCGGAAATCGGCGGCCTGCTGACTTTCGGTATCCCGCCGTTCAAGCTGGATAAAAAGGTGCTTGAGATGCGCCGCGACATTTTTAGCGCCATGGGCGTCAATTTTCATCTCAACCAGGAGGTGGGTCGCGACGTGGCCTTTGCCGATCTGCTGAAAAACTATGACGCGGTTTTCCTCGGCGTGGGTACCTACGGTCTGATGGCCGCCGGTCTGGCGGGAGAGAACGCCCCCGGCGTGATTCAGGCGCTGCCGTTTCTGATTGCCAGCACCCGCGAGGTGATGGGGCTTGAAGAGAGCGCCGAGTATCCGCTGACCGACATTAAGGGGAAACGGGTGGTGGTGCTTGGCGGGGGAGATACGGCGATGGACTGTCTGCGTACCGCCGTTCGCCGCGGCGCAGCGAGCGTGACCTGCGCCTACCGTCGCGATGAGCTAAGCATGCCCGGGTCGAAAAAAGAGGTGGTGAACGCGCGGGAAGAGGGGGTGAAATTTGAGTTTAACGTGCAGCCGCAGCGCATTCAGCTCAACCGTAAGGGGCAGGTCTGCGCGGTAGAGATGATCCGCACGAAGATGGGCGAGCCGGGCCCGGACGGCCGCCGTCGGCCGCAGCCGATCCCGGATTCCGGGTTTGAACTTAAAGCCGATGTGCTCATTATGGCGTTTGGCTTTCAGGCTCACGAGATGCCGTGGCTGCGCGGCCACGGGATTAAGCTGGACCGCTGGGGGCAGATAGTGACCGGTGGCAAAGGGCGCGGAACGACGCAAACCAGCCATGACAAAATTTTTGCCGGCGGCGATGCCGTGACCGGGGCGGACCTGGTGGTCACCGCCATGGTTGCCGGGCGGCAGGCGGCCAGCGAGATGCTGACGCAATTCACGGCCCGGGAGGAGATATGACCCGTTTTATCGTTGCCAGTTCGCAGGCCTGCATCGGCTGCCGGACCTGTGAGGTAGCCTGTGCGCTGGAACACGTGGCGCCGGGGGCAGAGTTTCACCCCCGCCTGAAAGTGATGCGCCTCGACGATGTTAGCGTGCCGGTGATGTGTCATCAGTGCGAGAACGCGCCCTGCGTGGGCGCCTGTCCGACCGGGGCGCTAAGTATGGGGGCGGAGAAGGTGGAAGCTGACGGCGGGCGCTGCATTGGCTGCCAGAGCTGCGCGATCGCCTGCCCGTTTGGGGCGATTACCATCGAGGTGAAGGCCGGTCTGACGCCGGTTATCGTTAAGTGCGATCTTTGCGGTACCCGCGAGCGCGGCCCCGCCTGCGTTGACGTCTGCCCGACGGCGGCGCTGAGTATCATGACCGAAGAACAGCTTAACGCGCTGCAAAAGCAGCGCAATATCGCCACCGCCGCGCTGCTGTCGCTGTAAACGTTGCGCCCGGCGGCGCAGAAGCCGCCGGGCAATTTCACGCGCGTTCTGTCAGCAAAAAAAAACCGGCTTGCCAGCCGGTTTAGCATTTTTACGCGGGCTACGCGGGGAGCGCATCCATTCGCGCCCACATTTTTTTCGCCACTTTCTGCGCTTCGCGGAATATCGACTCGCAGTCAAAGCTGAACTGGCGATCCTCGTAGATCATCACGCCGTTCACCATGACGCTGCGCACGCTGTTTGCCCCAAGGCCGAAGGCGATATGTCCGGCGATGTTTTCCGCGATCAGCGGCGTCGGCGCCATATAGTCGCAAATAGTGAGGTCCGCTTTATAGCCCGCCTCAAGGCGGCCAAAGTGGGCGTTGAAGTTGCGATTCAGCAGTTCGTTGCCGTTGCTCAGCGCCTTCGCGAAGCTGTCCGGCCACAGCGGCCCGCCGGCGTCGCGGTGTTTAAAGAAGGCAAACTTCATCTCCTCGAACATGTCGGAACCGATGCCGTCGGTGCCGAGCGCCAGATTGCGCATCTGCGGCAGGCGGGGGTTGTAACCGACGTGGTTGTTCATGTTGGAGCGGGCGTTGTGCACCAGGAAGCCGTCCTGCGCGTTGAGCAGCTCGACGTCGGCATCGGAGATGTACAGGCCGTGGGCAATCAGCGTTTTACTGTTGATAAGGTCGAACTCCACCAGCCGCACCAGCAGGTCCTTGCCGTAAAGGTGATGGCTGTGAGAGACATCGTAGCGGTCTTCCGCCGCGTGAATATGCAGGCCGCGGCCGGTGGCTTTTAGCGCTTCGCGCAGCATCGCCAGACCTTCATCCGGCACGGTGAACGGGGCATGGGCGCCGATATGGGCCTCGACCAGATAAGGCTGGTCGCCCTTTTCACGCGCGGCGTCGATCTCTCTGGCGAAGCGAATGTTCTCCTCAACGCTGTCGCGCAGCTCGCGGCTGCCAAAGTTGCGGTCGGTGGTTTCGAAGCAGGTCATTCCGCGCAGCCCGATTTTGAGGAAGGCGTTGCGCAGCTGGCTCAAGGAGCCCGCAATATAGTGAGGCGACGCATGATGATCGATCACCGCCGTACAGCCGCTGCGCACGGCCTCCATGGCGCAGATCAGCCCGCTGTAGTAGAGCGACTCCTCGTCCAGCGCCCGGTCAAGGCGCCACCACAGGTTTTTCAGCGTGGAGATAAAGTCCGGGCTGGGGGCGATATTGGCCTGAATCCCCCGGGACAGGCCGGAATAAAAGTGATTGTGGGAGCAGACCATGCCGGGCATCACCAGCTGCCCGCGCATCTCTTTCACCTGCGCCTGCGGATAGCGCTGGCACAGGCCGGGGCCGACAGCGAGAATTTTATCATTCTCAATGGCGATATCGACGTTCTCCCACACTTTCGCCGGATAGATCTGCGCGGCGGTGGCATTTTTCAGGATCAGGACACTCATACTTCAACGCCTCCCAGAAGATAGCTTTGGTGCTGATGAATGTGGCTTATGATGCGGCACATGGCGTCCAACTGGGCCGGTACCTCGCTAAACTGGCCGCGGTCGTTTATTTCCAGCTGCCACGTCTGGTCGTCCTGACGCACTTTGACACTGGCGCCCGCGACGAAGAAGCCTGGATTGGTGCTGTTGACAAAATCCTGCTCCAGGCTGAACACGGTGATTTTGTCTTTATACGGTTTTCCCTGCCATGGGCAGAACTGAGCGCAGTTGCCGCATTCGTTGCAATAAGCGTCCAGATGCAGTGTCTGGAAGCGATTCTGGAAGCCCGGCACGGCCACGGAAATATTGGCGCGGTTCGGACAGACGTCGACGCACTTGCTGCACACGTAGTTACACTCCAGGCAGCGGCTGGCTTCCTGCTCGACAAAAGCCTCGCGCTGGTTTTTATCCACCAGGGTGACGGCGATAGCGCCTTTACGCTGGTACACCTTCGCCGGATCGACATTGTTCCAGACTTTGTTTCCGTAGCGGCTGGCGATATTTTCCCGGGCCAGGATCGCGTCCGTGGCCCGTCGCGCGTTGCCGATAGCGGAGACGATAGATGAGGGGCCGCGCTGAACGTCGCCGATCAGGAAGACGTTCGGCTTGCTGGTCTCGCCATCGGCGTTGACCACCGGCCAGCCCTGTGGGTCGAGCGGGATCCCCATTGCCGACAGCGCTTCGCCGTCCTGCTGCTCGCCGATGGCGGTAATCAGAGAGTCGACTTGCAGGGTGCGAATCTCATCGGTTTCCACCGGGCGGCGGCGGCCTTTCTCATCCGGCTCGCCGAGCTTCATGACGCGTACGACGAGCGTCCCGTCGGCGTTAAACTGTTCCGGGTTACATAGCCACTCGAAGTCGACGCCGTCGAGCAGCGCCTCATCGTACTCTTCGCGCCAGGCGGGCATCTCTTGCTGCGAGCGGCGATAGACGATGGTCGCGCTCTGCACGCCCGGTACGCGCAGCGCCGCGCGGGCGCAGTCCATCGCGGTATTGCCGGCGCCGACCACGGCCACATGTTTGCCCAGATTCAGCTCGGCGCCGCGGTTAAACTGGCGCAGGAACTGCAGCGATTTATGCACGTTCTGGTTGTCGCCGCCCAGCTTCACGCCGCTGTTTTTATCGGTACCGGTGCCGACCAGCACGTAACGAAAACCTTTCGCCTGCAGTTTTTCCACGCTCAGATGCGGATCGCAGCCGTACTCAATTTTGACGCCGTGGGCGACGACAAAATCGATATCGTGCTGAATAAGCTCGCCGGGAATGCGGAACTGCGGAATGATATTTTGCACCACGCCCCCGGCGTTGGCTTCGCGTTCAAATACCGTGACCGGATGCCCGGCGCGGGCGAGGAAGTAGCCGGCGGCGAGACCGGCAGGGCCTGCGCCGATCACCGCTACCGGGTGCCGGGAGCCGGATCCCGCGGGCTTATGCCAGCGGCTACGGTACTCGTCCCAGCCTTTCTCCAGCGCCACTTTTTTCAGTTCGCGGATGTTGAGCGCGCTGTCGTAATCCAGCCGCGTACAGTTGTACTGGCACTGGTGATCGCAGATATGGCCGGTGATGGCCGGTAAAGCGTTGCGCTGATAGATCAGCTCCAGCGCGTCGGCGTAGCGATGCTCGCCCAGCAGGCGGATATACTCCGGAATATCCTGCTTGATAGCGCAGGCCGTCACGCAGGGGGCGACGTAGCAGTCCAGCAGCGGCAGCGGCTCGCCGGTATCAATGCGCTCTTCCGGCTTCCACTGTTTCTGGGTGTAGTCCATGCTCACCGCTTTTTCCGCCAGCGCGTTGAGGCGCTCGACGTCGATCTGCGTCATGTTCCAGCCGTCGGCTTTCTCCAGCTCGCGCATGCACTCGCTCAGGCGCAGATATCCTCCCGGCTTCAGCAGGTCGGTGGCCATGGTGATAGGGCGAATGCCGGTGTCGAAAATCTCGCGAATGTTGAGCTGGCTGGCGCCGCCGGAGTAGGAGATCGGCAGCTTGCCGTCAAACGCCCGCGAGAGCAGGGCGGCCACGTTGATAGAGAGCGGGAACAGCGCGCGCCCGGACATATACATTTCCTCTCCCGGCAGCGCGCCTTTGTTGTTGATGGTGCCGAGGGTGTTGGTCAGCTTGACGCCAAAGCCGAGGCTGCGCGCTTTCGCCAGCGCCATCAGGCGCGTCAGCATCTCCAGCGCCCGGTCGATCTTAAGGTCGTGGTCAAACGACGCTTCGCTAAGGCCGATATAGCCGAAGCCGCAGGCGTCGAGGATCTCGCGCACGCGCGGATAGCCGAGCAGGGTTGGGTTGAGCTTCACAAAGGTATTGAGGTTTTTCTCCGTCAGCATATAGCGACAGATGGCTTCGATCTCGTCCGGCGGGCAGCCGTGCATCGTCGAGAGGGTGACGCCCTGGACCAGCCTGGCCGGTATGCGCTGCGCCAGGTTGTCCAGCCCGTCTTTGCGCGCGCAAGTTGGCAGGCTGTCAATAAAGGGTTTATTTTGCAGCCAGCGGTTCAGCGTGTCGCGGTACTGGGCGAATTTAGGATGGGCGGAGGCGTCCATCATGTTGTCGATAAATTCCTGCATTGGCGGCTGCTTAATACCATCAAGGTTGTAGCCGACGCTCATATTGAAAATAAACGACTTGCTCTCTTTATTCGTCGCCAGCGGAAAGATCTGCTCCAGCAGATGCAGAGCGAACCAGGCTTTCAGGTACTCATCCCAGGCTTTTTTCAGGGTAAATTCAGTGGACCACTCGGTATTGAAGCACTCATCTTCCGCGTCGATACAGGGCTTTTCCAGCTCCAGACGATCAAGGATCTGTACGGTTTTCAGCTCGATAAACCGCCCGCCGGTTAGCCAGGCGGTAATGATGTTTTGCGCCAGCTGGGTATGCGGCCCGGCAGCGGGGCCGAGAGGCGTGGCGCAGCTTTCGCCAAATACGCCGATCGAACGCTGCGCCTGCGGCGAATAAAACTGTTGTTCAGGAATGCCAAAAATAGATCCCTGACTCTGATACTCATCGAAAATGCGCGTTAACAGCTCCTCAAACGGCACGGGACGCATTATATCTCCCATAACCCTCTCCTTAGATATCATTGTAAGATCGACATTGCCGGTGGTAATAATCCCGACGGATAAAGAAAGAGGAGCAACAATCACACCAGTTATTCAAACGGCGGCGGCGGAATAATTAATTTGTGAACCAGGTCGAAACTCAACGCCGCGGCGTGAATAATTCCATAGCGGGTAAATGAGAACTCAAATCAATACGCTTTATCATTCGGCGAGATTTCTCAAAATCAGATCCGGAATATCAGAATGATAATTTATGTCGGCTATTCGGCGGTGATTTCAGCGGGCGGTGGGAATTTGGCCCGGTGGTTGACGAAATAATCGGCGCGATAGCCCAATTTCAACGTCGCCAGGGCTAACAAAATGACCTGATTCACAATTCGCGATAAAAAACGGCGGGGCAGTATAAATATTGCATAGCCATAATCGGTCGCTGCGACGGTATTTTCAACGGAGGGTGAGCTCTCAAACTGAGAAGCCGGTCGACATCGCAGACAATCCCCAAAACCGTAAAAGAAATTGCCTTTGAGGTTGGTATGAATATTTTCGCAGAAGCAGCACGGCTTGAAGAACAGAACTGCCCCTTTGCCCTCGCGCAGATTGTCGAAAGTCGGGGCTCCACCCCCCGACACGCCGCTCAGATGCTGATCCGTGAGGACGGTTCGATTGTGGGCACCATTGGCGGCGGGATGGTGGAACGTAAAGTTATTGATGCGGCGCAGGCGGCGCTGCGCGAGCGGGAATCGCGAATGTTTCACGGCCGCATGGCGCGCACCGGCAGCGACGCCGTGGGCTCCGACTGCGGCGGCGCGATGTCGGTATACATCAGCGTTCACGGCCTGCGCCCGCGCCTGCTGCTGGTCGGCGCCGGGCACGTTAACCGCGCGGTTGCCCACGCCGCGGCGCTGCTGGATTTTGATATCTGCGTCGGCGATACCTACGCCGCAAGCCTCTGTCCCGATGCTTTCCCCGCTTCGGCGCGGCTGGCGCATGCTGCCAGCTTCACGGATGTGGTGGACGCGATGGCGGTACGGCCGCAGGATTTCGTGCTGATTGCCACCAACAACCAGGATCGCGAGGCGCTGGACAGGCTGATAACCCAACCGGTGGCGTGGCTGGGGCTGCTGGCCAGCCGGCGAAAAGTGCAGGCCTTTGTACGTCAGATGCGGGAGAACGGCGTGCCGGAAGCGGATATCAGCCGCCTGCGGGCGCCGATTGGCTATGACATCGGCGCCGAGACGCCAAACGAGATCGCCATCAGCGTGCTGGCGGAGATCCTGCAGGTGAAAAACGGCGCGCCGGGGGGGCTGATGAACCAGGTTAAACAGGCGGGTCGGCAGGAATATGCCGTGGAGGCGGCGGAAATCTGAGGTTCTGCCAGGGGAAATGTTGCCGGGAGGTTCCCGGCAACCCGTGGCGTACAGCTTACTGGCTAATCATGGTGCCGGTTTTCCCTTCAATGCCCTCTTTGGCTTTGCTTAACATGGTGATCAGCGCCTGGCGTCCCGGCCGGGAGCGGGCGAAGGCGGCGGCGGCTTCCACTTTTGGCAGCATTGAGCCTTTGGCAAAGTGACCCTCTGCGATAAAGCGTTCGGCATCGCGCAGGGAGAGGTTATCCAGCCACTGCTCCTCAGGTTTACCGAAGTTGATCGCCACCTTTTCCACGGCGGTGAGAATGATCAGCAAGTCGGCGTCGATCATCTCCGCCAGCTTCGCGCTGGCCCAGTCCTTGTCGATAACCGCGCTGGCTCCGCGCAGATGGTTACCCTCGCGAATCACCGGAATGCCGCCGCCGCCGACGGTGATCACCACGTGGCAGTCATCCATCAGCGCTTTTACCGTTTGTTTCTCGATAATATCTACCGGCATGGGCGACGCGACGACGCGACGGTAGCCGCGCCCGGCGTCCTCTTTCATGATGTAGCCGTTTTGGCTCAGCTTTTCGGCCTCTTCTTTGCTGAAGAACGAGCCGATGGGCTTGGTCGGATTAAGAAATGCCTTATCGTTAGCGTCCACTTCCACCTGGGTTATCAGG
The DNA here is from genome assembly GCF_003812845.1 of Klebsiella sp. FDAARGOS_511. Classification (NCBI taxonomy): domain Bacteria; kingdom Pseudomonadati; phylum Pseudomonadota; class Gammaproteobacteria; order Enterobacterales; family Enterobacteriaceae; genus Klebsiella; species Klebsiella sp. FDAARGOS_511. The sequence continues at coordinate 5,398,164 of NZ_CP033824.1, forward strand.
GTCGCCACTGGAATATCCAGCTGGCGCGACAGCAGCTCTTCGCGAATCGCGTTCTGCAGGTCGTAGCCGATGTAGCCCTGGCTCAACGCCACGCAGACCGACATCGGCAGCATCGGCGTGTGGGCCTCGGTTTTGGCCGCGGCTTCAAAGGCCTGGTTGATCATGCCCACCTGCGGGCCGTTACCGTGAGTCACCACCACCTGATGGCCAAGGGCGATAAGATCGACGATCGTCCGCGCGGTGTGCCGTACGGCCTGCATCTGTCCGGCGAGATCGTCGCCCAGCGCATTCCCGCCGAGAGCGAGAACAATTTTTTTACTCATAGCATCCTCTCATTACGTTTCTGTTCCGCTGACGGCCAGGTGAGCGGTGGAAAAGGGTTGTCGGCGTAAAAAACGGCCCTGACCGGCGGTGCCAGTAAAAGTGCCGTTATCAAAAATCACCCTGCCGTGGGAGAGCGTCTGGCGAATCGCGCCCTGGCAGATAAAGCCCTCATAGGGTGAATAGTCAGCGTTGTCGTGCAGCATGTCGTGGCGAATGGTGGTGGTGCGTTTGGGGTCGATGATGACCACGTCGCCATCGGCACCGGGCGCCAGCAAGCCCTTCTGCGGCCATAGGCCAAACAGCTTCGCCGGATTGGTGCTGGTGAGCGCCACAAAGCGCTCGGGGGTGATGCGTCCGGTCATGACCCCATGCGAGAACAGCAGCAGCAGGCGGTTTTCCACTCCCGGCAGACCGTTCGGGCAGCGGCTAAAGTCGCCGCCGGAGATCTGCCTGCGCTGCTGCGCAGAGAACGCGCAGTGGTCGGTGGCGACCGTGTCAATGTCGCCATTGCTGATGCCGCTCCAGAGGGCGTCGTTGTTGCTGGCGTTGCGCAGAGGAGGGCTGAGCAGATAGTTAAGCGCGTCTTCGCGCTCGTAGCAGCGCTCGTCCAGCAGCAGATACTGCGGGCAGGTCTCCACCCACACCGGCTGGTGGCGTCTTCTGGCCAGGCGTAGATAGTCCAGACCCAGGGCGTTGGAAAGATGCACGATATACAGCGGCGCGTTCCCCGCCAGCTGCGCGAGATTGATGGTTCGGGCGATGGCTTCCGCCTCGCACTCCAGCGGGCGGCTCAGGGCGTGATAGCGCGGCGCGGTTTTACCGGCGTTGATAAATTCCGCCCGGCGCTGGGCGATGGCGGCATCGTTTTCGGGATGAACGGTGGTTAGCGCGCCGGCGCGCTGGAGGTGGCGCATCGCCTGCAATATCTCATCATCGCTGAGTTTGTACTGGTAGGTCAGATAGAGCTTAAAGCTGCTGATGCCGCTATCCACCATCATCGGAATCTCGTCGAGAATGCCGTGGTTAACGTGCTGGATAACGCCGTGAAAACTGTAGTCGATAACGGCTTTATAGGCGGCGTAGCCGCGATAGACCTCGAACTGGTGGCGCAAATGGCAGCCGACGGGCCCGAAGCCCATATGATCAACAATGGTGGTGGTACCGCCGCAGGCCGCGGCCCGGGTGCCGGTAAAGAAATCATCGCAGCTGCGGGCGAGACCCACGTCAATATTGAAATGGGTATGAACGTCGACGCCGCCGGGCATCACGTAGCAGCCCTCGGCGTCAATTACTTCGCAGGGTTGTTCGGCCTCAATTGAATCGGCAAGGCGCTTGACGAGGCCATCTTCGATAAGCAGGTCCTGCTTCACCTGGCCGTCGGCGTTGACGACGAGGCCATTTTTAATCAGTACGCGCATAGAAACCTCAATATGCCGCCGCAGGACGCAGCGGCAGACAGGACGAACGATTACTCCGTGGCCAGCCAGCTCAGCGGGATGGCGGCATACATCGCGGCGCAGGTCACCAGATGCGATTTCCAGGTTTTCTCATTCGGCGCATGCGCTTCCGGCTCTTTCCCTGGCCCAAAGCCGATAACCGGAATGCCGTGGCGGCCCATAATGGAGACGCCGTTGGTGGAGAAGGTCCACTTATCCACCACCGGCGCTTTGCCGAACAGCCCTTCATAGGCGTTGCTCAGGGCGCGGACGGTAAAGTGGTTCTCTTCCACTTTCCAGGTCGGGAAGTAGCATTCGGTCGGGTAGACCAGGCCAGTCCAGGAGGGACGCTCGTAGTTGTACATCGAGACCACCGCGGCGGCTTTTTTCACTGCCGGCAGCGCGCGGATCTCATCCAGCGCGCCTTCCCAGGTTTCGCCCCAGGTCAGACGGCGGTCAATGGAGACGGCGCAGCTATCCGCTACCGCGCAGCGGCTCGGCGAGGTGAAGAAAATCTCGGAAACGGTCAGGGTGCCTTTGCCGAGGAATTCGTCATCGCCCAGCTTGTGCGAAAGCTGTTCCAGCTCGGTGAGAACGGGCGCCATTTTGAAGATGGCGTTATCGCCGCGCTCCGGGGCGGAGCCGTGGCAGCTGACGCCCTGAACTTCCACGCGGATCTCCATACGCCCGCGCTGGCCGCGGTAAATCTGGCAGTCGGTGGGTTCGGTGCTGACGACAAATTCAGGACGAATGCCGGATTGTTCAATAATGTACTGCCAGCACAGGCCGTCGCAATCCTCCTCCTGAACGGTACCGGTCACCAGCAGGGTATATTCATCTTCCAGGCCCAGATCTTTAATGATTTTACCGGCGTAAACCATGGAGGCCATTCCGCCCTCCTGGTCAGACGCGCCGCGTCCGCCGATCAGCTCATCGGTCTCCATACCTTCGTACGGGTCAAAGTTCCAGTTTTTGATATTGCCAATACCGACGGTATCAATGTGCGCATCCATTGCCAGCAGACGCGGACCGTGGCCGATGTAGCCCAGCACGTTGCCCATCGGATCGATTTCAACTTTATCGAAGCCGACTTTTTCCATCTCTTCTTTAATGCGGTGTACCACGCGCTTCTCATCGCTGCTTTCGCTGGGGATAGCGATCATATCGCGCAGGAAACGGGTCATCTCTTTTTCGTACTGTTTTGATTTTGCCAGGATTGCGTTGAACGGAATTTGCTTAGCCATAACGATGTTCTCCAGTTCTGAATACGGACTTCCCGCGCGGCGGGAGGAATTTTGCTAAGTCGGCTATTGCGCCGCCGGATGCCTGCCTTCCCAGACGACTTCGCGATAGTGCTTAACGTCGGTGTCGCCTTCGGTGCTAATCACCAGCACCACGGAGCGGCTGTCCAGCTTGAGCTTGTGCATCAGGGCTTCGCGCTGCGGATGGAAATGAATCGCCGCCAGCAGGCCGAGACCGACGGCGCCGGATTCGCCGGAAATAATGCGCGGATCCTGGCCCGCCGGGTTTCCCAGCACCCGCATGCCGAGGGCGGCGACGGCGTCCTGACAGGAGACGAACTGCGTGGCGCAGTTGCGCAGCACTTCCCAGCCCAGCGGGTTAGGCTCACCGCAGGCAAGGCCGGCCATAATGGTGGCCATATCGCCGCTGACGTTGACCATCTGGCCCTTCAGCGCAGAGCGATAGAGGCAGTCGGCTAGCTCCGGCTCGACGATAATGGAATGGAGATGCTTTGCGCCGTAGACGTCGGCCAGATAGCCCAACACGCCGCCGGCCATCGCCCCCACGCCGCCCTGCAGGAGCACGTGCGTCGGACGAGCGATACCCATTGAGGAGAGCTGTTCTACCGCTTCATCAGCGAGGGTGGCGTAGCCCTGCATAATCCAGGTCGGAATTTTTGTGTAACCTTCCCAGGCGGTGTCCTGTACCACCTCCCAGCCGTTTTTCTGCGCGGTCTGCATGGTAAAGCGGACGGTGTCGTCGTAGTTCATGTCGGTGACGATGCATTCCGCGCCGAGGCGCAGAATGGCGTCAACCCGCTCTTGCGCGGAGCCTTTCGGCATATAGATCACCGCGTTCTGGCCTAACTGGCGGGCCGCCCACGCCACGCCGCGGCCGTGGTTGCCGTCGGTGGTGGTGGCGAAAGTCATCTTCTCTTTAATGCTGGATTTAAGCGTTTCGAAGGAGAGATCGTTGATATCTAAATGATATTTTTCACACAGCAGCCGGGCGATGGCGTAAGAGCCGCCGAGCATTTTGAAGGCGTTGAGGCCAAAGCGCCGGGATTCATCTTTAACGAGGATTTTTTGTACCCCAAACAGCGCGGAAAGTTCGTTCAGCGCCACCAGCGGCGTAGGCTTATAGCCGGTAATCTTTTGATGAAAGCGGCGAGCCTGCTGCGCCTGCTGGCGTGAAAACAGCGGTGAAGTCTCCGCGTTAAAAAAACGGTTTTCGGCAATATCCATTTTCAATGAGAAAGCAGACATACTCGATCCTTATCCTTTATTTCGACAGTCGTGGGGCTGGCCCGCGGGCCAGCCGGGAGATTATTTGATGCGTTTCTGCGCGTCCTTGAGCAGTTGCTCCAGCACCTTGCCTGGGTTCGCGTATTTGCGGCAGACGATCATCGCGGCGATGATGTACGGCTTCCAGCTTGCCTCTTTGTAGGTCGGGATCCGGTACTTCTCGAAGACGCCTTCGGTGACTTCGCCCGCCTCGCAGGAGACGCCGGTGATATCCGCCGGCAGACAGTGCATGTACAGCGCTTCGCCGTCACGGGTATGCTTCATCATCTCTTCCGTACAGTGCCAGTCTTTATGCCCGGCGTTCTGCGCCAGGCAGGCTTTCTCCAGCGCCTTCAGCCCTTCGTGGTCGTTAGCGCGCAGCAGTTCGGTGCGTTTTTCCATCACTTTGTACGGCGCCCAGGATTTCGGATAGACGATATCGGCGTCTTTAAAAGCTTCCTCCATGCTGTTGACCTGGCGGAAGCTGCCGCCGGAGGCCTGGGCGTTGTTTTTCGCCACTTCGATAACGTCCGGGATCAGGTCGTAGCCTTCCGGGTGGGCGAGGGTGACCTCCATACCGAAGCGGGTCATCAGGCCGATAATGCCCTGCGGCACCGAGAGGGGTTTGCCATAGCTCGGCGAATAGGCCCAGGTCATGGCGATCTTCTTGCCTTTCAGGTTCTCCAGCGAGCCGAAGTGCTCGCGCAGCCAGGCGAGGTCCGCCATGGACTGCGTTGGGTGGTCAATATCGCACTGTAAATTGATCAACGCCGGACGCTGCGGCAGAACACCCTGTTTGTGACCGTCATCCAGCGCTTCGCCGACTTCGCGCATATAGGCGTTGCCCGCGCCAAGGAACATGTCATCGCGAATGCCGATGGCGTCGGCGCAAAAGGAGATCATGTTGGCGGTTTCACGCACCGTTTCGCCGTGGGCAATCTGCGATTTCCCCTCATCCAGATCCTGCTGCGCCAGCCCTAACAGATTGAGGGCCGAGGCATAGGAGAAGCGGGTACGGGTTGAGTTATCGCGGAACACGGAAATGCCCAGGCCGCTGTTAAACACTTTGGTGGCAATATTTTCAGCGCGTAGCGTTTTCAGCGCGGCGGCGACGTCCAGCACCTGTTTCAACTCATCCGGCGATTGTTCCCAGGTCAGCAGAAAGTCTTTCTCACTGAGATGCGAGTTAAGTTTATTGATATCCTTAATCAGTTCGTTAACAGTTTTCATGTTTCAATCCTGGTCGTGAATGACGGCTTATTGATTGCTGTGCGGTCGGATATGCAGAGTTGCCGAATTAGCGACTGCCAGCGCTGTATTACCACTAACAATAAGCGTGCCAAATCCTCCGGGAGAGGCGGCGGAGAGGATTGAATAGTTAAGATTATGCCAGGTCTATCACGAATTCAGGCGAGTTATTACGAGAAAGGAAAGGTGAAATTTCTCCCCCGCCGTCCATTTCAACGAGACAGGCGCGGGTTGCCGCCGCAAATAATGCGATTATCATCTTCACATTGCGCCAATATGATAAAAATCGCTGCAAATTTATCATAATGATAAGAAATTGTGATAGCTCTTGCATATTTAAGATAAGGTGGGGGAATTGGCCCTATCTATATCAACGCGGGTAGCTAGAAGGAGTGTTATCATTCCCCGGAGATAAATAAAGCCGCTTCGCTTGACGCCGAACAGGTGAGCAATAATAGAAGGCCGATAGACATGATACCGTCCAAAGCACCCTCCATTTTAATGCAGATTCAGCCTACAATTCAAAAGTTTGCAAGGATGTTATCCAGCGTGCTGCAGCTGGAGGTCGAGATTGTTGATAACGAATTATACCGGGTCGCCGGAACCGGCGCCTATAGTAAACAGATTGGCTATAAATTAAATTCCAATTCGCGGCTTCTTCGTTACATTATTGAAACACAGACCGAGAAAGTCGTCACCCATTCCCGCTTCGACCCCCTCTGTAAAGACTGTAGCAATAAGGAGAAATGCGAGGAGAAAACGTTTCTTGGCACGCCGGTGATGTATCACGACCGCTGCGTCGGCGTTATTAGTCTGGTTGCGCTGACGCGCGAGCAGCAGGAACGTATAAATGCGAATATCCAGGAGTTTTCTGATTATGTTCGTCATGTCTCAACCATATTCGTTTCCCGCTTTTTGCAAGAGCGGGCGGTCGGCGACAATATCCATAAAATATTTTTAACCATGATCGAAAATATGGATCAGGGCGTGCTGGTGATGGGCAACGATCAAAGAGTCAAATTTGCCAACCAGGCCGCATTGAAAATAATGAACGTCACTCAGGGGCAGGTGATTGGTAAGTCAATCCAGTTTCAGCCGTTGACCTTCGAAGATAATTTCAAGCACGGACATATGCAGCACATTATCTCCTTTGACGATCGCAAGGAGCTCATTATCGGTCAGCTGCACGCGGTGCAGGATCAGTGGTTATTTTTAATGGCGTTCCATCAGTCGCACTCTTCGGCCGATTTCAGCTGCGGGCAGGAAGGGCCGCAGATTGAGGCGATGGTGGGAGAATGTCGACCTATGCGGCAGCTTAAAAAGCTGATCAGCCGCGTGGCCCCGAGCCCATCCAGCGTGATGATTGCCGGCGAGAGCGGCACCGGCAAGGAGGTTGTTGCCCGCGCAATCCACAAACTCAGCGACCGCCACGCAAAGCCCTTTATCGCGATTAACTGCGCCGCGATCCCCGAGCAGCTGTTAGAAAGCGAACTGTTTGGCTACGTGAAGGGGGCGTTTACCGGCGCATCGGCGAACGGCAAGACCGGCCTGATTCAGGCGGCCAATAGCGGCACGCTGTTTCTTGACGAAATTGGCGATATGCCGCTCACTCTGCAGGCCAAGCTGCTGCGGGCCATTGAGTCACGTGAGATTCAGCCGGTGGGCGCCAGCCATCCGGTCCAGGTCGATATTCGTATCATATCGGCGACTAATCAAAACCTGGAACAGTATATCGCGGAAGGGAAGTTCCGCGAAGATCTCTACTATCGTCTGAACGTGATTCCGCTGCGCCTGCCGCCGCTGCGCGAACGTCAGGACGACATTGAGCTGCTGATTCACTATTTCCTGCATCTGCATACCGGTCGCCTCAATCTGGTATATCCTGGCGTGGCGCAGGACGTGATCGATTTCCTTAAACGTTACCGCTGGCCGGGCAACATTCGCGAGCTCAGCAACCTGATGGAGTACCTGGTCAACGTGGTGCCGTCGGGAGAAATCATTGATATGTCGCTGCTGCCGCCCAATTTGCTGAGCAGCAGCGAGCTGGCGAGTCAGCCGCCGTCTTCTGCTTCCGCGGCAGCGCCCCTCGCTCAGGAGGAGAACGTGACGGCGCTAGAAGAGATGGAGCGGCAGATGATCCGCGATGCGCTCTCGCGCTACAGTAATAAAAAACAGGCGGCGGACGAGCTGGGGATTGGTATCGCCACGCTGTATCGCAAAATAAAGAAATATTCGCTGGCGGCGGGTCAGAACTGACGGCAATGGCGGGCAATAAAAAATCCACGCGAGTGCGTGGATTTTATGAATGATATTTCTGCGAAGGAGAGCTTAGACGTTAAACAGGAAGTTCATCACATCGCCATCTTTCACGATGTAGTCTTTACCTTCAGCACGCATTTTCCCGGCTTCTTTGGCACCCTGCTCACCTTTATAGGTAATAAAGTCTTCATAAGCGATGGTCTGCGCGCGGATAAAGCCTTTTTCGAAGTCGGTGTGGATTTTACCCGCGGCCTGCGGGGCAGTGGCGCCGACCGGGATGGTCCATGCACGGACTTCCTTAACCCCTGCGGTGAAGTAGGTCTGCAGGTTCAGCAGCTCGTAGCCGGCGCGGATAACGCGGTTCAGGCCCGGCTCTTCGAGACCCAGCTCGGCCATAAACTCATCGCGGTCGGCATCGTCCAGCTCGGCGATGTCGGACTCAACGGCGGCGCAAACGGCGACCACCACGGAACCTTCGGCGGCGGCGATTTCGCGAACTTTATCAAGATAAGGGTTGTTCTCAAAACCGTCTTCGTTGACGTTGGCGATATACATGGTCGGCTTCAGGGTCAGGAAGCTCAGGTATTTAATCGCTGCTTTGTCTTCGTCGGTCAGGTTTTTCAGCGCACGCAGCATACCGGCGTTTTCCAACTGCGGCAGGCATTTTTCCAGCGCCGCCAGTTCGGCTTTCGCGTCTTTATCGCCGCCTTTGGCTTTCTTCTGCACGCGGTGAATGGCGCGCTCGCAGGTATCCAGGTCAGAGAGCGCCAGCTCGGTGTTGATCACCTCGATATCGTCAGCCGGATCCACTTTATTGTTAACGTGAATGATGTTGTCGTTTTCGAAACAGCGTACCACGTGACCGATAGCTTCGGTTTCGCGGATGTTGGTCAGGAACTGGTTGCCCAGGCCTTCACCTTTCGACGCGCCTTTAACGAGGCCGGCGATATCAACGAATTCCATCGTGGTCGGCAGAATACGCTGTGGTTTGACGATTTCAGCCAGTTTGTCCAGACGCGGATCGGGCATCGGCACGACACCGGTGTTCGGCTCAATGGTACAGAAGGGGAAGTTGGCCGCTTCAATACCCGCTTTGGTGAGCGCATTGAACAGGGTGGATTTGCCGACGTTGGGCAAACCGACGATACCGCATTTGAATCCCATGATTTAAATCACCTTAATCTTTGGATAATCAACCTGTTACAGTGAACAGATTGCAGAAAAGTAAATAGCTTCGCCTATTATACACGGTGCGTGACAAAAATTCCGCACGCCAACCGGTTATTGCGCTTTAAAAGCGTGTAAACGGTTGGTCGCTTTCGTCAGGCCATCTTTCAGCCACACCTCAGTGCAGCGTGCCGCTTCGTCAACGGCCTCATCAATCAGCTTCTGTTCGCTGGCGGGCGGTTTACCCAAAACAAAACCGACAACTTTATTTTTATCGCCCGGATGGCCGATTCCCACGCGTAAGCGGTGAAAGTTCGGGTTATTGCCCAGCTTACTAATGATATCTTTCAGGCCATTATGGCCGCCGTGTCCGCCGCCCAGCTTGAACTTCGCCACGCCTGGCGGTAAGTCGAGCTCATCGTGGGCGACGAGGATTTCGTCCGGGTTAATACGAAAGAAGGTCGCCATCGCGCCGACGGCTTTGCCGCTCAGGTTCATAAAGGTGGTCGGCACCAGCAGGCGGACATCTTCGCCGGCAAGGTTTATCCGCGAGGTGTAGCCGAAGAATTTGCTCTCTTCGCGCAGCGGCGCACGGTGGCGTTCCGCCAGTAAATCCACGTACCAGGCGCCAGCGTTATGTCGGGTCGCTGCGTATTCAGCGCCGGGGTTCGCCAGGCCGACAATTAATTTTATGCTCACTTTTTTATCCTGCTTGGTCGTTCTCTGGCGCGTAGTGTACTGTCTGAGCGCGCGGTTGACAAAGTTCTGCCAGCGAAGCGCGGCTGACAGAGATAATAACAGGTTTGAATAATTAGAATTTGATGTTGTTCAGAGGGTTATTTGTAAACTTTTGTTGGCAAGATGTTCGCTTCTGTGATCCTTCACGCAATCGGTATATTGCTCATTGTCTATACTACACCTATAAGATTTGGGGATATTCCCATGCAACCCAAGGTTCCGGAGGTGACATATGAAACGCAGAAACGCTTCGTTACTCGGTAATGTGCTGATGGGGTTGGGGTTGGTCGTCATGGTTGTCGGCGTTGGTTATTCTATTTTAAACCAGCTTCCGCAGCTTGACCTGCCGCAGTTTTTCGCGCACGGCGCGATCCTGAGTATCTTTGTCGGCGCTGTGCTGTGGCTGGCAGGCGCTCGCGTCGGCGGTCATGAACAGGTTAGCGACAGATACTGGTGGGTTCGTCACTACGACAAACGCTGCCGCCGCGATCAGCATCGCCACAGCTGAGTGAATTCCATACCACCAGCCGTTGTGAACGGCTGGTGCGTTTTAATGCCGTCCGTTCAGGCCGCCCGCATGTTGTTGTCTCAAATCCTCCTTATCTCTCTTCATCTTTCATCGGCACAGTCTGCCTAATACAATTCGCGTACTGAGCGCTTGACCCTGACGTAACGTCAGGCTGCAGAGTGGCGCCACTGGTCGATGAAAGGAGCAATCATGTTAATTCAGGTGGGAGAACTGGCGAAGCGCGCCGGAATGACCGTCCGTACGCTACATCATTATGAACAAACGGGATTGCTGACGCCTTCGGCCAGAAGCGCGGCGGGTTACCGGTTATATAATCTGGCGGCCGTAAAGCGGCTGCATATGATCAAAGCGCTGGCACAGGCCGGGCTGGAACTCGCCACTATCAAGGACTATCTCGACCGGGACGCTTTCTCGCTGTCCGACCTGCTGGTTAAGCAGATAACCACCCTCGACCGGCAGCTACAAACTCTCTCAACGTTGCGCCAGCGCCTGGCGCTGCTGCGTGAAGAGCTGGACAGCGGAGGCGAACCCGACCTGGAGTCCTGGCTACAAACGCTGGAGTTAATGAAAATGTACGATCGCTGGTTTAGTCAACAGGAGTTACAGGTGCTGCCGTTCGCGGAGCAGGATGAGCAGCGCAATCAGACCTGGCTGGAGCTGGTTAGCGAAGCGCAGCAGCTCATGCGCCAACGCTGCCCGGCAGACGCGCCGCAGGCAATGGCGCTGGCAACCCGCTGGATGGAACAACTGGAGCAGGATACCGCCGGAAGGCCTGAGTTTCTGACCCGGCTGAATGAAATGCACGCCGCTGAGCCGCAGATGCGCGAGCAAACCGGAGTGACTGCGGAAACGATTGATTTTATTACCCATGCCTTTGCGGAAAGCAAGCTGGCCATCTGGGCGCGCTATCTGAATGCAGAAGAGCTGGCGTTTACGCGGCAGCACTATTTCGATCGCCTGATGGAATGGCCTGCGCTGGTGGCCGACCTGCATCGGGCCTGTCGTGAAAAGCAGGACCCGGCATCCGTGGAAGGTCAGCAGCTGGCGCAGCGCTGGCTGGGGCTATTCCAGTCATATGCGGGAACGGATCCTCATACGCAGCAGAAGTTTCGTTATGCCATGGAGCGGGAGCCGCATTTGATGAAGGGAACCTGGATGACGGCGGAGGTGCTTGGCTGGCTTCAGCAGGCGATTGGCGTGATGATGCGGCAGGCATCAGGGCCTGCCGCCGGGTAATTAAATATCCGCCAGCGCGGCGTTGCGGTCCGGGTAGAAGCTCAGACGGCCCGGAATCGGTTTAACGCCTGCCCGCGCCAGGGTGCGCAGCGGCTGAAATTCCAAGTTCGACACGCGCAGCTCACAGCCTTCCGGCAGCTTCTTCACGAAACGCTGGAAGGCATCCAGTCCGCCGGCGTCCAGCACCGGCACCGCATCCCATTTCAGCACCACAATACGCTTGCCTGCGACCCGCGTTTCCAGATCGGTAAACAACCCTTCCGCGGCGGCGAAAAACAGCGGACCAATGACGCGCAGCACCAGCACATCATCCGGAACCTCAACGTTGACCGGCGCCAGACGGGTCATCCGCGCGATCCGGCGCATAAACAGCAGGGAAGCCAGCACGATGCCGACACTAATCGCGATGACCATATCAAACAGTACGGTCAGCGACATGCACATCAGCATGACGATAATGTCGTCTTTCGGCGCATAGCGCAGCAGGTTAACGACCTTGTGCGCTTCGCTCATATTCCATGCCACCATCAGCAGCAGCGCCGCCATCGCGGAAAGCGGCAGCCAGGAGAGCAGAGGGGCAAGCACCAGCAGCGCCATAATCACCAGTAGCGCATGGATCACGGCGGAAACCGGCGAGGTCGCGCCAGCGCGGACGTTGGCCGCCGAGCGGGCGATGGCGGCGGTGGCAGTAATGCCGCCGAAGAACGGCGCCACGATATTGCCGAGCCCCTGGCCAATCAACTCGCTATTGGCCTTGTGTTTGGTGCCGGTCATGCCGTCCAGCACCACAGCGCACAGCAGGGACTCAATCGCCCCGAGCATGGCCATGGAAAACGCCGCCGGCAGCAGCGCCTGCAGCGAAGACCAGCTGAGGGTGAAGTCTGAACCCGGCATATCCCACGGCAGCACCAGCTGCGGCAGCAGCTGCGGAATACCGTTGCCCTGGCTGCCGTCGGCGAGAATATAGTGGAACTGAGAGCCAATAGTAGCGACGTGCCCGCCAAGCAGGTTGACCACGCCCATCACCGCGCAGCCCGCCAGCAGGGCCGGGAGGTGGCCCGGCAGACGAATCCCCAGACGCGGCCAGATAATCAGCGTGCCCAGCGTGACCACGCCGATGGCGGCATCGCCGGGATTAATGGTCGGCAGCGCCATCGCCAGCGCGCCGACTTTTTGCAGATAATGTTCAGGCACGTGCGCCATCTGCAGGCCGAGAAAATCTTTAATTTGCATGGTACCGATGGTGATACCGATCCCGGAGGTGAAGCCGAGAGTGACCGATAGCGGAATATACTCAATCAAGCGGCCAAAGCGCGCCAGGCCGAAAAGAATCAGGAAGATCCCCGACATCAAGGTGGCGACCAGCAGCCCGGCAAGTCCGAACTGCTGCGAGACTGGGTAGAGGATCACCACGAAAGCGGCGGTAGGCCCGGATACGCTGAAGCGTGACCCGCCGGTTAACGCAATGACGATCCCCGCCACCGCTGAGGTATAGAGACCGTACTGCGGCGCCACCCCGCTGCCAATTGCCAGCGCCATCGCCAGTGGGATAGCGATAATTCCGACGGTAATCCCGGCAATCACATCACGAGTAAACCGCGAAGCGGTATATTTTTCTTTCCAACAAGCGTCGATGAGGGCGCGGAAAGGCATCACATGTGAGGAAAATAATCTGTTCACAATAATGTTTCATCCATGAGCGCATCATCTGTCAACTAAATGGCAGGTGAAGGAGGCATCGGTCATTTCCACGTCATCCTTCGGGATGCCTCTGCGTTGGCTGCGTTCATTGACCCCGATCCTGTACTGCCTGTACGTTGCCGGAGATTCATTCACTTGCCGCCATGACGCATGCCGAATGATTTTGTGGAGAATAAAAGGTTTAGAGACAAAAAAACCCGCCGCAGCGGGTTTTTGTGCCGGGCTCGATTAATGTTCGAACATAGCAGAGATAGATTCTTCGTTGCTGATACGACGAATCGCTTCGGCCAGCATACCAGACAGCGTCAGGGTACGGACTTTTTCCAGCGCTTTGATTTCCGGCGTCAGCGGAATAGTATCGCAGACGACGAATTCGTCAATCACTGAGTTCTTGATGTTCTGGATAGCATTGCCGGAGAAGATCGGGTGCGTCGCGTAGGCGAATACGCGTTTAGCGCCGCGCTCTTTCAGCGCTTCAGCCGCTTTACACAGGGTGCCGCCGGTATCGATCATATCGTCAACCATTACGCAGTCGCGACCGGCGACGTCACCGATGATGTGCATCACCTGAGAAACGTTAGCGCGCGGACGGCGTTTGTCGATGATAGCCATATCGGTATCGTTCAGCAGCTTGGCGATAGCGCGAGCGCGAACTACGCCGCCGATGTCCGGAGAAACCACGATAGGGTTGTCCAGGTTCAGCTGCAGCATGTCTTCCAGCAGGATCGGGCTGCCGAATACGTTATCAACCGGAACGTCAAAGAAGCCCTGAATTTGTTCTGCGTGCAGGTCAACGGTCAGAACGCGGTCGACGCCGACGCTGGACAGGAAGTCAGCAACCACTTTCGCGGTGATAGGCACACGAGCAGAACGAACACGACGGTCCTGGCGAGCATAACCGAAGTAAGGGATAACAGCGGTGATACGACCTGCCGAAGCACGACGCAGAGCATCAACCATAACAACCAGTTCCATCAGGTTGTCGTTGGTGGGAGCACAAGTGGACTGGATGATGAAAATATCACCACCGCGTACGTTTTCATTGATTTGTACGCTGACTTCACCGTCGCTAAAACGACCTACGGCGGCGTCGCCAAGAGAAGTGTACAGGCGGTTGGCAATACGTTGTGCTAGTTCCGGGGTGGCGTTACCAGCAAAAAGCTTCATATCAGGCACGAGAAGAACCTCAGGCATGCGTCCAGTGGTGGATGAAATGGGCCAAAAACTGTGCGGGTGGGCACGATTTCATCCAGGCGGTGTATTAAAGAGCCCGATGCAACGTCTGGAACAGGGTGACGTTGTCACCGTAACTCAGTTTCCCCGGCGTTTTCGCCAAATTTGCTATAGTTTAGCAGAACTTAGCGCAGCGCCTGCTTGAGCGGAGAGATGTTAACACCTCGCGCCACGAAGCCATGCAGCCATGCCGGGGCTTTTTCAAGCACCTGACGAGCGGCGGATTCAGTGTCAAATTCAGCAAATACACATGCACCGGTGCCAGTCAGGCGCGACGGCGCATATTCTAACAGCCAGGAAAGCGCCGCATCAACCTCACGAAAACGTTTTCTTGCGATAACCTCGCAATCATTGCCGAATTTACATTTTAATAACGTATTAATTGACCTGACCGGGGTATCGCGCGGCAGTTGCGGATCGCGAAAAATGATCGGCGTTGGAATGCTGACTCCCGGATGCGCCACCAGATACCATTTTTCCTCCGGTTCGGCCGGGGTCAGAATTTCCCCAATACCTTCGGCAAAGGCCGCGTGCCCGCGAACGAACACCGGCACGTCGGCGCCCAGCTGCAGACCCAAAGCCGCCAGCTGATCTTCCGAGAGATGGCAGCCCCATAAGTGATTCAGCGCCACCAGAACGGTTGCGGCGTTGGACGAGCCGCCGCCGAGGCCGCCGCCCATCGGCAGCACCTTGTCGATGCTGATATCGGCGCCGCTGCCCGGGGGAAGCGTCCCGGCCTGCGCTGCGGCCTGCATTAATAGCCTGGCCGCGCGGATGATCAGGTTCTCTTCATCCGGCACGCCTTCAACCGGCGTCAGCAGACGCAGTTGACCGTCATCGCGCGGTTCAATCGTCAGCGTGTCGCCATAATCCAGAAATTGAAACAGCGTCTGCAGCGTGTGGTAACCGTCGACGCGCCGCCCGGTAATGTACAAAAACAGGTTCAGCTTTGCGGGAGAGGGCCAGCGGGTCATCATTTCACAATCCAGTTATCCATTTTCAGCTTGATGCGCTGGCTGCCGTCGTTAAGCTCCATATTGGCCGGCAGCGACGGTTTTGTGTCGGAGGTGTAACCGCCCCAGGTGACGTGCCAGGTCTTGCCGTTTTGCGTGTAATTCAGTTCGCGCAGGCGGTACTGGTCATCAAGCGAGTAGTCGGTGGCTTCGCCAGGCAGGCCAATAATCCACTGGCGCAGGCTATTGAGCGGAATCGGCATGCCGGTCAGCCGGCCAATCATCTCTTCGGCATCGGTCGCCGTGTAGGTCTGTCCTTTATTATCAATCAGCTGCACGTTGCCCGGCTGGGCGGTTAACGACAGCTCGGTGCTACCGAGCGGGTTAGTCAGCAGCAGGCGATAGCGGTCCTGGCCGGTTTGCTGCCAGAAGAAGCGGGCATACACCTTTTGCTCATCCGAAAGATAAGCGAAAGCGCCGCGCGTCTGAAACTGATTGAGATTGCGGACATCTTGCTGGTGCTGACGCCACTGTGGAGAATCCGGGCTTTTACCCGGCCCTTTCGGAGCATTAATCGCACAGGCGGTCAGGACGAGGCTTGCCAGCGGCAACAGGCGGAACAGTCGATTCATAATGATGACAAATCCTTGATGTCTACAGTGAAATGCGGCAAATGAGAGTAACAGCTGGCCGATTTGTGTAGCGGGTTACAATAATAACCATTAATGCTAGCGTTGCCGGGCGGTAGCGTCTACGTTCAAGTTGTCTGAAATCAAAAAATTACCGTTAATGGCTATTACAGATTAGCTATTACTCCAAAAGGGGAGCCTCTCTTTTATTGATTACGCGCATCCTGTATGATGCCTGCAGACTAACCTTAGCAACGCTGGTACTACTCCCTCACAATGACGCTTTTAGCTCTTGGCATTAACCACAAAACAGCTCCTGTAGCGCTGCGAGAACGCGTAACGTTTTCGCCGGACACGCTCGACCAGGCGCTGGAGAGCTTGCTGGCTCAGCCAATGGTGCAGGGCGGGGTGGTGCTGTCGACCTGTAACCGCACGGAACTCTACCTCAGCGTCGAAGAGCAGGATAACCTTCAGGAAGTTCTTATCCGCTGGCTGTGCGATTACCACGGCTTAAATGAAGACGACCTGCGCAAAAGCCTCTACTGGCATCAGGACAACGATGCGGTCAGCCATCTGATGCGCGTCGCCAGCGGTCTTGATTCGCTGGTGCTGGGCGAGCCGCAGATCCTCGGGCAGGTAAAAAAAGCCTTTGCTGATTCCAGCCGCGGGCATCTTAACGTCAGCGAGCTGGAGCGCATGTTCCAGAAGTCGTTCTCAGTGGCCAAACGCGTGCGTACCGAAACCGATATCGGCGCCAGCGCGGTCTCCGTGGCCTTTGCCGCCTGTACTCTGGCGCGGCAAATCTTTGAATCCCTCTCCAGCGTTACCGTGCTGCTGGTTGGCGCCGGTGAAACCATTGAGCTGGTGGCCCGCCATCTGCGCGAGCATAAGGTGCGCAAAATGGTGATTGCCAACCGCACCCGCGAGCGCGCTCAGGCGCTGGCCGATGAGGTTGGCGCGGAGGTGATCGCCCTGAGCGACATCGACGAGCGGCTTAAAGAAGCGGATATCATTATTAGTTCTACCGCCAGCCCGCTGCCGATTATCGGTAAAGGGATGGTGGAGCGTGCGCTGAAGGCGCGCCGCAACCAGCCGATGCTGCTGGTCGATATTGCCGTTCCGCGCGATGTCGAACCGGAGGTTGGCAAACTGGCGAACGCCTATCTCTACAGCGTTGACGATCTGCAAAACATCATTCAGCACAACCTGGCGCAGCGTAAAGCCGCGGCGGTGCAGGCAGAAACCATTGTTGAGCAGGAAGCCAGCGAATTTATGGCCTGGCTGCGCGCCCAGAGCGCCAGCGAGACTATCCGCGAATATCGCTCCCAGGCCGATCAGGTCCGCGAGGAGCTGACGGCTAAAGCGCTGGCGGCGCTCAATCAGGGCGGCGATGCGCAGGAAATTATGCAGGATCTGGCGCGCAAGCTGACTAACCGCCTGATCCACTCGCCAACCAAATCTCTTCAGCAGGCCGCCCGTGACGGGGATGATGAACGCCTGCATATTCTGCGCAACAGCCTCGGGCTGGAATAGCGCACCTTTCTCTCTTTTTTTAGGACAGGGTGAATTCACGCCTATGAAGCCTTCTATTGTTGCCAAACTGGAAGCCCTTTACGAACGCCATGAGGAAGTTCAGGCGCTACTCGGCGATGCCGCGACTATCGCCGATCAGGATAAGTTTCGCGCGTTATCCCGCGAATACGCGCAGCTGAGCGACGTCGCCCGCTGCTATACCGACTGGCGCCAGCTGCAGGATGATATCGAAGCCGCGCAGATGATGCTCGATGACCCGGAAATGTGCGAAATGGCGCAGGAAGAGCTGCGCGAAGCGAAAGAGAAGGGTGAACAGATGGAGCAGCAGCTGCAGGTTCTGCTGCTGCCTAAAGACCCGGACGACGAGCGTAACGCGTTTGTTGAAGTTCGCGCCGGTACCGGCGGCGATGAAGCGGCGCTGTTCGCGGGCGATCTGTTCCGTATGTACAGCCGTTACGCGGAATCGCGCCGTTGGCGCGTGGAAATCATGAGCGCCAACGAAGGCGAGCACGGCGGCTTTAAAGAAGTGATCGCCAAAATCAGCGGCGACGGCGTTTATGGTCGGCTGAAGTTCGAATCCGGCGGCCATCGCGTACAGCGCGTACCGGCCACCGAATCCCAGGGACGTATTCATACCTCCGCCTGCACCGTGGCGGTGATGCCAGAGTTGCCGGAAGCCGAAATGCCGGACATCAACCCGAGCGATCTGCGCATCGATACCTTCCGTTCCTCCGGCGCGGGCGGTCAGCACGTTAACACCACCGACTCGGCGATCCGTATTACTCACCTGCCGACCGGCATTGTCGTCGAGTGTCAGGACGAACGTTCTCAGCACAAAAACAAAGCGAAAGCGCTGTCGGTGCTTGGCGCGCGCATCCGCGCCGCCGAAGTCTCCAGGCGCCAGCAGGCGGAAGCTTCCGAGCGTCGTAACCTGCTGGGCAGCGGCGATCGCAGCGATCGTAACCGCACCTATAACTTTCCGCAGGGCCGCGTGACCGATCACCGCATCAACCTGACGCTCTACCGTCTGGACGAAGCGATGGAAGGCAAACTGGATATGCTGATTGAGCCGATCGTTCAGGAATATCAGGCCGATCAGCTGGCCGCCCTTTCCGAGCAGGAATGATGACTTTTCAGCAGTGGCTGATCCAGGCTATCGCCCGCCTGAGCCAAAGTGAAAGCCCGCGCCGGGATGCCGAAATCCTGCTGGGTCACGTGACCGGCAGAGCGCGAACCTATATTCTCGCCTTTGGCGAAACGGCGCTGACCGCGGCGCAGGCCGCAGAGCTGGAAACGCTACTCAGCCGTCGCGCCAGGGGCGAACCGGTAGCTCACCTGGTGGGCCAGCGCGAATTCTGGTCGCTGCCGCTGTTCGTCTCTCCCGCGACGCTGATTCCGCGTCCGGATACCGAGTGCCTGGTTGAACAGGCGCTGGCGCGCTTACCCGGTGAGCCGTGCCGCATTCTCGATCTCGGCACCGGCACCGGCGCGATCGCTCTGGCGCTGGCCAGCGAACGCCCGGACTGCCGCGTCACCGCCGTCGACGTGATGCCCGATGCGGTCGCGCTGGCCGCGCGCAACGTTGAACATCTCGCTATGCCTAACGTTAGCGTGCTGCAAAGCGACTGGTTTAGCGCGCTCGCCGGGCAGCAGTTCGACATCATCGTCAGCAATCCGCCCTATATCGACGAAACTGACCCGCATCTGGCGCAGGGCGATGTCCGCTTTGAGCCGAAAACGGCGCTGGTCGCCGCCGATGGTGGTCTGGCCGATCTGGCGCATATCATCCGCGAAGGCCGCCGCTATCTTGCTGCCGGCGGCGTGATGCTGCTGGAACATGGCTGGACGCAGGGCCTGGCGGTGCGGGAGCTCTTTCGCGAGGCGGGTTATGGTAATATTGCCACCTGCCGCGATTATGGAGACAACGAGCGCCTGACGCTCGGGCATTATCAGGGAGAGGTATGAATCTGTTTAACGCGGTACTGTATTTGCATATCGCCTGCGTAGTGGTCTCGGTCAGCCTGTTCGTGCTGCGCTACTGGTGGAGCTGGAGCGGGAACCGCCTGCTCGACCAGCGCTGGGTCCGCATTGCGCCGCACTGTAGCGATACGCTGCTGTTTCTCAGCGGCGCGGGATTAATGGCAATAACGCACTATCTGCCGTTTACCGAAGAGGGTACATGGCTGACTGAGAAGCTGTTTGGCGTTATCATTTATATCGCATTGGGATTTATCGCGCTGGGCCGTCGTCGCTCGCGCAGTCAGCAGAGCCGGTTTGTCGCCTTTCTGCTGGCCCTGGTGGTGTTGTTTATCATTATTCAACTCGCCATCACAAGAATACCGTTATTGGGGTAAGGCATGAGGTCGTTAGCTGATTTCGAATTTAATAAAGCGCCGTTATGTGACGGCATGGTCCTCATTTCTGAATTAATCCGCGACGATTTTCCGACGCACTATGTGCAGGATGAGCTGGAGCGGCTGCTGGCCCTGGCGCAGGAGGAGATTGCCTCTTCCTGGGACCAGGAACGTCAGATAGAGCGTCTGCTGGAGCTGTTCTATCACGACTGGGGCTTCAGCGATTCACGCGGCGTTTACCGTCTGTCCGATGTGCTCTGGCTTGATAAGGTCCTCAACAACCGTCAGGGTAGCGCGGTGTCGTTAGGCGCAATCCTGCTGTGGATCGCTCAGCGTCTGGCGCTGCCGGTGGTTCCGGTTATTTTCCCGACCCAGATGCTGCTGCGCGCCGATCCGCAAGAGAGCGAAGAGATGTGGCTCATTAATCCGTTTAACGGCGAAACGCTGAACGAGCATATGCTGGAAGTGTGGCTGAAGGGTAATATTAGCCCGGTCGCCGAGCTGTTTAACGAAGATCTCGACGAAGCCGATAACGCGGAAGTGATCCGTAAGCTGCTCGACACCCTGAAATCGGCGCTGATGGAAGAGCGGCAGATGGAGCTGGCGTTACGCACCAGCGAAGCGCTGCTGCAGTTCAACCCGGAAGATCCGTACGAAATTCGCGATCGCGGGCTGATATACGCCCAGCTCGATTGCGATCACGTGGCGTTGCAGGACCTCAGTTACTTCGTTGAACAGTGCCCGGAGGATCCCATTAGCGAGATGATCCGCGCGCAGATCAACACCATTTCGCACAAACAAATTACTTTGCATTAAAGCCAATCCCAGCAGGCGCTCCTGGCGCAGCCAGTTTGGACACGGACAGCGCTTCGATCCCGGAGCGTACACGTAGTACGTGAGGATTGACTCGCGACGCTCGCCCTCCGGGCCGCCCTGAAGGGCGTTCAAAATACTTTCGTATTTTGTCGAGCACTGCCCAGGTCCAAAATGGCAAGCAAAATAGTCCTGATTGGATAGGCTTTAGTCTGAAACCATTCCGGTTACACCCTGATAAGGCGAACTTATGAAACAAAAAGTGGTTAGCATTGGCGATATCAACGTAGCAAACGACCTGCCATTCGTGCTGTTTGGTGGCATGAACGTGCTCGAATCCCGCGACCTTGCGATGCGTATCTGCGAACACTACGTGACTGTCACGCAGAAGCTGGGTATTCCTTACGTGTTTAAAGCCTCTTTTGATAAAGCTAACCGTTCTTCCATCCACTCCTATCGCGGGCCGGGGCTGGAAGAAGGGATGAAGATTTTTCAGGAGCTGAAGCAGACTTTCGGCGTGAAAATCATCACCGACGTTCACGAAGCCAGCCAGGCTCAGCCGGTGGCTGACGTGGTTGACGTTATTCAGCTGCCAGCGTTCCTCGCCCGCCAGACCGACCTGGTTGAAGCGATGGCGAAAACTGGCGCGGTGATCAACGTGAAAAAACCGCAGTTCGTGAGCCCGGGCCAGATGGGCAATATCGTCGATAAGTTCATCGAAGGCGGCAATGACAAAGTCATTCTTTGCGATCGCGGCGCGAACTTCGGCTACGATAACCTGGTGGTCGACATGCTGGGCTTCGGGGTGATGAAAAAAGCCTCCAATAACTCACCGGTTATCTTCGACGTTACCCACGCTCTGCAGTGCCGCGACCCGTTTGGCGCCGCGTCCGGC
Organism: Klebsiella sp. FDAARGOS_511; assembly: GCF_003812845.1. Lineage (NCBI taxonomy): Bacteria > Pseudomonadati > Pseudomonadota > Gammaproteobacteria > Enterobacterales > Enterobacteriaceae > Klebsiella > Klebsiella sp. FDAARGOS_511. The sequence continues at coordinate 5,419,737 of NZ_CP033824.1, forward strand.
GGACGCCGCGCGCAGGTTGCCGAGCTGGCGCGCGCCGGGATGGCGGTGGGTATCGCTGGCCTGTTTATTGAAGCGCACCCGGATCCGGAACACGCGAAATGCGACGGTCCGTCCGCGCTGCCGCTGGATAAACTGGAGCCGTTCCTCAAGCAGATGAAAGCCATCGACGATCTGGTCAAAGGTTTTGATGAGCTGGATACCAGCAAGTAACCGCGCCTGAAATGACAAAAGCCTGCCCGTTGCAAAACCGGCAGGCTTTTTTTATCTCCCCGGCAGAGGTATACGCCGCCGGGGGGAGGCTCAGGCAAAAATGGTCATCAGGTAGGCGGCGAACAGCGCCAGGTGCGCCGCGCCGTTCAGCACGTTGGTGCGCCCGGTAGAGAACGAAATCTGGCACAGCAGCAGGGAGGCAACCATCACCACCATTTCCGGCGCGCCAAGGCCAAAGCGCAGTTCATTGCCGGTGAGGAAGGCGATAAGCGTTACCACCGGCACCGTCAGAGAAATGGTGGCCAGCACGGAGCCGAAGAACAGGTTCATCGCCCGCTGGACCTGATTGTTCAATACCGCTTTCAGCGCGCCAAGGCCTTCCGGAGAGAGGATCAGCAGCGCGACCAGGAAACCGGTAAAGGCCACGGGGGCGTTCATGCTGGTCAGCAACGTCTCAAGCGGATTAGCGTTCATTTTGGTTACGGCGATTACCGCAACCAGGTGTACCAGCAGCCAGGCGGTATGCCACTTGCTGCTATGCGCCGACGGTTTTCCGTGGTGCGGGTCATCGTCGTCGCCGTCATCTTCATGCTCGTAAACAAACAGGCTCTGGTGTGTTTTAGTTTGAATTAGCAGGAACACGCCGTACATGGCGGCGGAAATCAGCGCAACCAGCAGCGCCTGGCCGGTGGTGAAGTTAGCCCCGGGCAGCGCCATCGGGAAGACCAGCACGATAATCGCCAGTGGAAAAAGGGCGATCAGGTACTGTTTAAGGCCGAACAGATTCATATACTGGGTGGCGAATTTGCGCCCGCCCAACAATAAAGAAAAACCTACCAACCCGCCGGTGACAATCATGATGATTGAATAAAGCGTATCTCGCATCAGGGTCGGCGCGGCGTCGCCGGTGGCCATTAATGCGGAAATCAGGCTGACTTCGAGTATAACCACTGAAAGGCTTAAAATTAATGAGCCGTAGGGTTCGCCAAGGCGGTGCGCCAGAACGTCGGCGTGGCGAACAACGCTGAACGCGCTGCTCAGAATCCCGACCAGCGCCAGGATATTAATGGCAACGACCACTGGCAGTGACTGGCTGCTTCCCCAGAAAAACAGCACCGCCAGCGCCAGAACCGGAAAGGCGAGGGTGGTCTCCTTGTGGCGGGTTTTCACCGCCTCATGTGCATCGGTCATGAATTATCTCCAGGTATGCAGGTGTTATAATTATAGATACTGTAAGTTAATAAAATAACAGACATTGCGGGGACTATTTTGTTTTTTTACTTAAATTTACTACTCTGGCTCTATAAAAGTGGTAGATTGCCATAAAATGCGGTTACTATTTTTTTGTATTTATTATTCAGATAATTACTAAAACATCTTTCTCATTTATCTGTCGCCTTGCCAGCCGATTGAACCTCTACCAGACTCACTATTCACCCTTAAACCGGAGGTTGCCATGCCCTATAGAAACAAAAGTGAATTGCCCGACAGCGTTCAGCACGTTCTCCCCGCGCATGCCCAGGAGATTTACAAGGAAGCCTTTAACAGCGCCTGGGAACAGTATAAGCATAAAGAAGACCGACGCGATGACGCCACCCGTGAAGAGACGGCGCACAAAGTCGCCTGGGCGGCGGTGAAAAATGAGTACCAAAAAGGCGATGATGATAAGTGGCATAAGAAGAAGTAATCGCTCATGATACGCTCTCTGCTGCCTGAACCCTTGCCCGCGGCTCGTTCATTGCTTATTGTCGAATAAAGCTGGATAATAATTCGGCAATACTTCACGGATGGCACCAGATCATCGCCGGGAAGCGGGCAGTGGCGGAGGTAGTAGAAAGTGTTAACTCGTGATTTCTTACTGAATGCGGATTGTAAAACAGCGTTTGGCGCTATTGAGGAATCGCTTCTTTGGTCGGCAGAGCAGCGGGCAGCCTCTTTAGCGGCGACCCTGGCCTGTCGTCCGGACGATGGCTCGGTGTGGATCTTTGGCTACGGTTCGCTGATGTGGAACCCGGCGCTGGAGTATCGTGAATCCTGTACCGGTACCCTACCGGGCTGGCACCGCGCGTTTTGCCTGAGGCTCACCGCCGGGCGCGGTAGCGCAACTCAGCCTGGCCGTATGCTGGCGTTAAAAGAGGGCGGGCGTACCACCGGCGTCGCCTATCGCTTGCCTGATGAAACCCTGGAAGAAGAGCTGACCCTGTTGTGGAAGCGGGAGATGATCACCGGCTGCTACCTGCCGACCTGGTGCAAGCTGGATCTGGACGATGGCCGCACCGTCAACGCATTAGTTTTTATTATGGACCCGCGCCATCCGCTGTTTGAAGCCGATACCAGCGCGCAGGTCATTGCGCCGCTAATTGCACGCGCCAGCGGGCCGCTTGGCACCAACGCTCAGTATCTGTTCTCGCTCGATCAAGAGCTGCGGAAGCTCGGTATGCATGATGCCTGCCTCGACGATTTAGTCGGCAAGGTGCGTCATCTGCTAGGGGAAAGCAGCCAGCCCGGGCTGGCTTAAGAGTAGATCGCCCGGGTTTCCCCGGGCGTTTGCTATCAGGCGGGAACGTAGCTTATCGAGTGCTCCAGCGACTGGCTGTGGCTGTCGATAAGAACGTTCCAGGTGCCGCTGTAAGGCACGGTCAGATACGCGCTATCTCTGTCCTGTACGCTCAGAATATCCGCATGACTATCGCCAGGCACTTTGGCGCTCATCAGGTGAATGTGGCAGCGTTCGGAACAACGTACCACCAACGTATCACCGCCAAACAACGTTAAACTTGCTTTTACCATTGCCATTTAATCTTAACCCCGTTTCTGTCTACAGCATCCTGCCAGCCCATTAATCCGCGTGATATTGTTCACACTTTGCTCTGTGCATAACACCAAAGGGGAGGGAGGCGGATGCTGATTTTGATCAAAAAAAAGAATAAAGATTAAACAAAAATGACGTTGTTCCTGAAAGCTTTCAGCTGGCATTGTTTTCGGTCGCTAAACGCCGCCAGTTTGATATTTAATCCCGTTGAACGGGACATATTTAGAAGGTCAGGACTTTATCTGCCGCCAGCGTCCACTGCGCCAGCTCGACGAGGGTACTAATCTCCACGCCGTCAATCAGCGGCAGCGCGCCGACTCCCCGGCCATCGGCGCAGGTTTTACACAGCTTCACCGGCACGTTTTGCGCGGTGAGGATCTCCAGCATCTGCTGAATGTTGTAGCCTTCCGCAGGCTTCTGGCCGCGCAGGCCGGCGGTCACCGCATCGGACATTAAAAACAGCTTCAGTTCGAGGTCTGCCTGCTGCTCGCGCAGGGCGATAGCCAGGCGCAGGCTATTAAACAGGGATTCACTGCCGTAGGCGGCACCGTTCGCGATAATCACAATACGTTGCATAAGGACTCCTTCTATAAGGCACGGTTATTGCTTGGCTGAAGTATAAAGCGTTAAGCCGGGAGAGGGGTATGAATAATATGGCGAGCAATCCGCCTGAGGTGGTCGACTGGTTTGCGCGCGCGCGTCGCTTACAGAAGCAGCAGCTGCACCAGCTGGCGCAGCAGGGGGCGCTGGCAGGACAGATAAGCGCGCTGGCGCATATGCTGCAGTGCGAGCGCGGCGCGTCAAATATCTGGCTGTGCTCGGGCGGTAGACTGTATGCGGCGGAGTGCCGGGCGGGCGCGGCGCTGGTCGATGAGCAGCTCACGCGGTTTTATGCGGCACTGGAGCCTGCACGCGATGCCGCCAGCAGCGCGCTATGTTGGCGCATTGCCTGCGCGGTGTGGTATCTGCCCCAGCTTGCGGCGCTGCGTAAACGCGTGCGTGACCGGGAGATTGCCGCCGAAGAGGCCACCGGGCAGTTTAGCCGCATTATCCGCCACCTGTTGAATATCATTCCGCAGCTCAACGACAGCATCGACGATCCGCAAATCGCCGGACGCATGGTTGCGCTTTATAGCTTTATGCAGGGAAAAGAGCTGGCCGGTCAGGAGCGCGCGCTGGGCGCGCTGGGCTTTGCCCGCGGGCAGTTCAGCGACGATCTGCGTCAGCAGCTGGTGGACCGCATCGACGGCCAGCAGCCCTGTTTCGACAGTTTTCAGGCCCTGGCCCAACCGCCGCAAACCGCCCTGTTCGCTGAACAGTGCCAGGCCAGCCTGGAGATTGAACAGCTACGGCGGATTGCCTGCACCCGTCAGCCGCCGGCGGACGAGGGAGAAACGGCGCTGCGCTGGTTTTGCGCTCAGACTCAGCGCCTCGAACAGCTGCGCGGCGTGGAAGAGCTGCTGATCGCTGATTTGCTTAATGCGGCGGACGCGCTGCTCGAGGGCGAAGCGCCGGAGGCTCAGCTGCCGCCCGCTGACTGGCAGGAGGAGAGTATTGCCCTGCGGCTGGATAAGCAGCTGTTGCCGCTGGTGCGCCAGCAGGCCCATGAGCTGCAGCAGCTCTCCGGCCAGCTTGCATCATTAAAAGATGCGCTTGAAGAGCGCAAGCTCATTGAAAAGGCCAAAAGCGTGCTGATGACCCACCAGGGAATGCAGGAGGAGCAGGCCTGGCAGGCGCTGCGTAAAATGGCGATGGACAAGAATCAGCGCATGGTTGAGATAGCCCGCGCGCTGCTGACGGTGAAGTCGCTATGGCGCGTAACCCCAAAGGAGTAGATGCACAATCAGCGGGCATTTATTGCCAGCCGACGGTGCATTTTTCGCTTTAAACGCGCCCGGGTAGTGAGCCAGGGCGCGTGAAATGGACTTCTGCAAAACTGGCATTAGCTTTGCATTAGATAAAATGAGTGAATAAAAGGTTTTGGGCAGCGCGCCAATGGCGGCGCGTATGTCCAGGGATAAAGGCGTCCAGCGGTGCGTAAGCACCGCCGGGCGCTTTTTTTTTGCGCGTTTCTGGAGTGGTTATGGGCGATAAGTTTTCGATTTCACGGCGGCGTTTATTACAGGCGGGGGCGGCGCTGGGCGGCGCGATGCTGCTCCCCGGCCTAATGCAGGCGGCGTGGGCGGCAGGGTCGGATAAACCAGAACAGACCACCGTGCGGGTGGGGTTTATTCCGCTAACCGACTGCGCTCCCTTAGCCATTGCCTCCCTGAAGGGGTTTGATAAAAAGCACGGTATTACCCTCGTGCCGAGCAAAGAGGCCAGCTGGGCGGCGGTGCGCGACAAGCTGGTCGCCGGAGAGCTCGATGCGGCGCACATTTTGTACGGCATGCTCTACGGCCTCGAGCTGGGTATCGCCAGTAAACCGCAGGCGATGGCCAACCTGATGACCCTTAACCGCAACGGCCAGGCGATTACGCTCTCCAGCGAGCTGCAGGAACAGGGTGTCACCGACCTGAGCGGACTAAAAAAACGGATCGGCCAGCAAGCGCCGGGCAGCTACACCTTCGCCCACACCTTTCCCACTGGTACCCACGCGATGTGGCTTTACTACTGGCTGGCGAGCGGCGGAATTAATCCCTTTGAGGATGTGCGCACCGTGGTAGTGCCGCCGCCGCAAATGGTGATGAACATGCGTATCGGCAATATGAGCGGCTTTTGCGTCGGCGAGCCGTGGAACGCGCGCGCCATTAACGATCGTATCGGCTTCACCGCCGCCACTTCTCAGGATATCTGGCCGGAGCACCCGGAAAAAATTCTCGGCACCCGCAGCGAATGGGTTACGCGTCATCCAAACACCGCGCGCGCGCTGGTGGCGGCGCTGATGGAGGCCCAGCGCTGGATTGAAGCCTCCGCCGACAACACCCGCGAAACGGCGCGTCTCCTTGCCAGACGCGCATGGCTGAACACCAAAGAGCAGTACCTCACCGGACGCATGCTCGGCGAATACGACAACGGTATCGGCCGCCGCTGGCAGGACGCGCACCCGATGCGCTTCTATGAACAGGGGGAAGTGAGTTTTCCGTGGCTCTCGGACGGCATGTGGTTTTTGACCCAGTTCCGCCGTTGGGGATTGCTGAAGTCGGCGCCGGATTATCTGGCGGTGGCCCAGCGCATTAACCGGATTGACGTCTGGAAAGAGGCCGCCCAGGCGGTCGGCGGCATCAGCGCGCCGACGCAGGCGATGCGCAGCAGTACGCTGATCGATGGCAAGGTCTGGAATGGGGTCGATCCGGAAGGTTACGCCCGCAGTTTCGCGATTCAACGTAAGGGGGCATGAGATGAAACACGCATATAAACCGCAACCGCCGGCCAGTGCCGATAAAGCGCCCGGCGAAATCATTACCCTGCCGCCGCTGCAGGTGCGCAAAACCACGCCTCCGCTCAGCCGCTGGCTGCGCGATGTTATCCAGCGTCTTCTGCCGCCGCTGCTCGGGCTGGGATTACTGCTGCTGGGCTGGCAGCTGGCGGCGATGAACAGCAAAGGTTTCCCGACCCCGCTTAGCACCCTGGATTCGGCGTTGACCATTTTTGCCGATCCGTTTTATCAGGACGGGCCCAACGATATGGGCATCGGCTGGAACGTGCTGGCGTCGTTGCAGCGGGTGGCGGTGGGATTTGGACTTGCCGCGCTGGCGGGAATTCCGCTCGGCTTCCTGATTGGCCGCTCACTGTTTTTCGCCCGGATGTTTAACCCGCTTATCGCACTGCTGCGCCCGGTGAGCCCGCTGGCCTGGCTGCCCATTGGTCTGCTGCTGTTCCAGAAAGCGGAACCGGCCTCCAGCTGGACCATTTTTATCTGCTCGATCTGGCCGATGGTGATTAACACCGCCGAGGGCGTGCGGCGTATTCCTGAGGATTACCTCAACGTCGCCCGGGTGCTGCAGCTTTCCGAATGGACGGTGATGCGCAAGATCCTCTTTCCGGCGGTATTGCCGGCGGTGCTGACCGGGGTTCGTCTCTCCATCGGTATCGCCTGGCTGGTGATTGTCGCCGCCGAAATGCTCACCGGCGGCTTAGGGATCGGCTTCTGGATCTGGAACGAGTGGAACAACCTCAACGTCGAAAACATCATCATCGCCATCGTCATTATCGGCGTGGTCGGGCTGCTGCTGGAACAGGGGCTAATGCTGCTCGCCCGTCGTTTTAGCTGGCAGGAAAAATAAGGAGTCGCAGATGAAACCATTAATTCAGGTCCAGGGCGTCAGCCAGCGTTTTAACACCGCCAGCGGCGAATTCCTGGCATTGCAGAACGTCTCCTTCGACATCTACGAAGGGGAAACCATCAGCCTGATCGGCCACTCCGGCTGCGGTAAATCAACCTTGCTGAATCTGATAGCCGGGATAGCCCTGCCGACGGAAGGCGGCCTGCTGTGCGACAACCGCGAAATCGCCGGGCCGGGGCCGGAACGCGCGGTGGTGTTTCAGAACCACTCCCTGCTGCCGTGGCTGACCTGCTTTGACAACGTGGCGCTGGCGGTGGACCAGGTCTTTCGCCGCAGCATGAGCAAAGGCGAGCGCCAGGAGTGGATTGAACACAACCTCGAGCGGGTACAGATGGGCCACGCCCTGCACAAGCGTCCGGGGGAGATCTCCGGTGGGATGAAGCAGCGCGTTGGCATTGCCAGGGCGCTGGCGATGAAACCGAAAGTGTTGCTGCTGGATGAACCCTTTGGCGCCCTTGATGCCCTGACGCGGGCGCATTTACAGGACGCGGTGATGCAGATCCAGCAATCATTGAATACCACCATCGTCATGATTACCCATGATGTGGATGAGGCGGTGCTGCTTTCCGACCGGGTGCTGATGATGACCAACGGACCGGCGGCGACGGTCGGGGAGATCCTCGACGTCAATCTGCCGCGACCGCGCAATCGCGTGCAGCTGGCGGACGACAGCCGCTATCACCATCTGCGCCAGCAGATCCTGCACTTCCTCTATGAAAAACAGCCGAAAGCGGCATAGGGGGCGGCGATGACGCGGCAACTGGTGATTATCGGCAATGGCATGGCGGCCACGCGTCTGGCGCAGGCGCTGGTGGAGCGGGATGCGCGGCGGTTTAGCATCACCATTATCGGCGATGAACCTTGCCAGGCCTATAACCGCATTCAGCTGTCGCCGGTGCTTGGCGCGGAGAAAACCGCAGGCGCGACGCGACTGCTGCCCGCAGAGTGGTATTCGCAACAGAACGTCACGGTACGTGCCGGTGAAACGGTTACGGCGGTGGATATGGCGGCGCGTACGCTGCAAACCAGCGCATGCGAACTTGGCTGGGATGAACTGGTGTTTGCCACAGGTTCGCTGCCGTTTCTGCCGCCGCTGCCGGGCATCACGCTGCCGCACGTTTTTGCTTTCCGCACCCTGGCGGACGTTGAGGGCATCCTGGCCATCGACGGCCCGGCGGTGGTTATCGGCGGCGGCATTCTCGGTGTGGAGGCCGCCGCGGCGCTACGCCGTCATGGTGACAGTGTCACTTTACTGCACCGCGGAAACTGGCTGATGGAGCAGCAGACTGATGCCTTTGCTGGCGAACAGCTGCAAATACTGCTCGCCGAGCGTGGGATCGGCTGCGTGATGGAGAGCCGTATCGCCGCCATTGATGAACGTCAGGTACTGCTGGAGGACGGGCGCGCGTTTGCCGCCTCGCGGGTGGTACTGGCGACCGGCGTGCAGCCGAACAAAGGGCTGGCCGAGCGCAGCGGGCTGGCGTGCGGTCGCGGAATTCTCGTCGATCGCCGGCTGGCAACCGCGCAGCCGGGGGTTAGCGCCCTCGGCGAGTGTTGTGAAATCGACGGTCAGACCTGGGGGCTGGTGGCGCCGTGCCTGCGTCAGGCGGAGGTGCTGGCGGATCGCCTGTGCGCGATCCCTGGCGAGGATTTCAGCTGGCAGGATAGCGGCACCCGCCTGAAGGTCACCGGCATTGAACTGTTCAGCGCCGGCGCGCTGCGGGCCGATGAGCAGGATGACGTATATACCAGTTGGGATCCGCTGGACCGCCACTACCGTCGCCTGCTGCTGCGCGACGGCAAGCTGCGCGGCGTACTGCTGCTCGGTGATTGCAGCAGCGCCGCGCCCCTGACCGCTCTGCTGGGGGCGCATGCGCCAGCGCCGGCAGAGTGGCTCTTCAATCCCTCTTCAACGATGCAGCCGCGCGCTGCGGGACAAACGACGATGACAAAACCTGTATTAGTGCTGGTCGGACACGGTATGGTCGGCCACCATTTTCTTGAGCAATGCGTCAGCCGTGACCTTCACCAACAGTACCGGATTGTGGTGTTCTGCGAGGAGCGCTATGCCGCCTACGACCGGGTTCATCTGACGGAATATTTCGCCGGACGCAGCGCGGAATCCCTGTCGCTGGTGGAAGGGGATTTTTTTACTCAGCACGGTATTGAGCTGCGCCTGAGCGAATCGGTCGCCAGCATCGACCGCGAAGCGCGGGTGGTGCGCGATGCCTTCGGCCACGAAACCCACTGGGATAAGCTGGTGCTGGCGACGGGCTCTTACCCGTTTGTTCCGCCGGTGCCGGGCCATAATCTTGAGGGCTGTTTTGTTTACCGTACGCTGGACGACCTCGACCAGATTGCCGCCCGCGCCGCAACCGCCCAACGGGGCGTGGTGATCGGCGGCGGCCTGCTCGGGCTGGAAGCGGCCAACGCGCTGAAGCAACTGGGGCTGGAAACTCACGTTGTCGAGTTTGCGCCGAACCTGATGGCGGTGCAGCTGGACAACGGCGGCGCGGCGATGCTGCGGGAAAAAATTAGCGAGCTGGGCGTCGGAGTGCATACCAGCAAGGCGACGACGGAAATTGTTCGCAATGAGCAGGGGCTGCAGCTGAACTTCGCCGACGGCAGCTCGCTGGCGACCGATATGCTGGTGTTCTCCGCCGGTATTCGCCCGCAGGACGCGCTGGCGCGCAGCGGCGGACTGAGCGTAGGCGAACGCGGCGGGATTTGCATCGACAACCAGTGCCGCACCTCCGACCCGGACGTGCTGGCGATCGGCGAATGCGCCTTGTGGGACAACAAAATTTATGGTCTGGTGGCGCCAGGCTATCAGATGGCGCGCGCCGCGGCGGCTACCCTGGCGGGCGAAGCGGGCAGCTTTAGCGGCGCGGATATGAGCACTAAGCTGAAGCTGCTTGGCGTTGATGTCGCCTCGTTCGGCGACGCCCAGGGGCGTACCCCGGGCTGTCAGAGCTATCAGTGGACTCACGGGCCGCAGCAGATCTACAAAAAAATCGTGGTCAGCGCGGATGGCAAAAACCTGCTAGGCGGAGTGCTGGTCGGGGATGCCAGCGACTACGCCACGCTGCTACAGATGATGCTTAACGGGATGGCTTTACCCAAACACCCGGAAAGCCTGATCCTTCCAGCGCTGGAGGGTGCCGCGCCGAAGGCGCTCGGAGTCGCGGCGCTGCCGGACGGCGCGCAGATTTGCTCCTGTCACAACGTCAGCAAAGGCGATATCTGCCAGGCGGTGAGCGGCGGCGCGGGCGACATGGCGGCGATAAAAAGCTGCACCAAAGCGGCGACCGGCTGCGGCGGCTGTAGCGCGCTGGTGAAACAGGTGATGGAGTACCAGCTTGCCGAGCAGGGCGTCGAAGTCAAAAAGGATATCTGCGAGCACTTTCCGTGGTCGCGCCAGGAGATCTATCACCTGGTACGCGTCAACCATATCCGCACCTTCGAACAGCTGATTGCCCGTTATGGACACGGCCACGGCTGTGAGGTCTGTAAACCTCTGGTGGCTTCGGTGCTGGCCTCCTGTTGGAATGAATATCTGCTGAAGCCGGCGCATCTGCCGCTTCAGGACACCAACGATCGCTACTTCGCCAATATACAGAAAGACGGCACCTATTCGGTGGTACCGCGCATGGCGGCAGGAGAGGTGACGCCCGACGGTCTGATTGCGATCGGCCAGATCGCCAAACGCTATCAGCTGTACAGTAAAGTGACCGGCGGTCAGCGTATCGACCTGTTCGGCGCGCGCCTGGAGCAGCTCCCGGCAATCTGGCGCGAGCTGGCCGAGGCGGGATTTGAAACCGGCCACGCCTACGGCAAATCCCTGCGGACGGTGAAATCCTGCGTCGGTTCGACCTGGTGCCGCTACGGCGTCCAGGATTCCACCGGCCTGGCGGTCACCCTCGAACATCGCTACAAGGGGCTGCGCGCGCCGCACAAAATTAAAATGGCCGTCTCCGGCTGTACCCGCGAATGCGCGGAAGCCCAGGGGAAAGATATTGGGGTTATCGCCACGGAGAAGGGATGGAACCTGTACGTTTGCGGCAACGGCGGCATGAAACCGCGCCATGCCGACCTGTTCGCCAGCGATCTTGATGAAGCCACGCTTATCCGCAGTATTGACCGGCTGCTGATGTTCTACATCCGTACCGCCGATCGCCTGCAGCGCACCAGTACCTGGATGGATAACCTTGAAGGCGGGGTCGACTATCTGCGCGAGGTGATCCTCGAAGACAGCCTTGGCATCGGCGAAGAGCTGGAGCAGGAGATGATGCGGGTGGTCGAGAGCTACCAGTGTGAATGGCAAACCACCCTTAACGATCCGCAGCGGCTGGCGCTGTTCCGCTCCTACGTGAACAGCGATGAGCCGGACGAAACCGTACAGCGGCAAACCCTGCGCGGCCAGCCGCAGCTGGCCCCCTTCGCGGCGCAGGGCGAACCGACGCTGCCGTCCCGCCCGTGGCAGGTTATTTGCGATCTCGACGCCATCCCGCAGCAGGCGGGGATTGGCGCGCGGCTCGGCGAGCGGCAGATTGCGTTGTTCCGCTTTGGCGATCAGGTGTATGCCCTTGATAACCTCGAGCCTGGGAGCGAGGCCAACGTTCTGTCGCGCGGTCTGCTTGGCGATGCGGGCGGCGAACCGATCGTGATTTCGCCTCTGTATAAGCAGCGTATCCGTCTGCGCGATGGCCGCCAGTGCGACGGCAGCGAACAGGCGGTGCGCGCCTGGCCGGTTAAAGTGGAGAACGGCAAGGTGTGGGTTGGCAACCAGCAGCTGCTGGCGCGCGCGGAGGCCTCTTGATGACGGAAACAAGAACCACATGCCCCTATTGCGGAGTTGGCTGCGGGGTTATCGCCAGTAGGGGACCTTACGGTCAGGTGACCGTGCGCGGCGATGAGCAGCACCCGGCAAACTTTGGCCGCCTGTGCGTTAAGGGAGCGGCGCTGGGCGAAACCATCGGCCTGGAGGGGCGAATGTTATTCCCGGAAGTCGACGGCGAACGCGCGACCTGGCCGCAGGCGCTGGCGGCGGCAGGTTCGCGCCTGCGGGAGATTCTCGATCGGCACGGGCCGCAGGCGGTGGCGTTTTACGCCTCCGGCCAGTTGCTGACCGAGGACTACTACGCGGCGAATAAGCTGATGAAGGGGTTTATCGGCGCGGCGAATATCGATACCAATTCGCGGCTGTGTATGTCTTCAGCGGTGACCGGCTACAAACGGGCGCTGGGCGCTGATGTGGTGCCGTGCAGCTATGAGGACGTGGAAAACAGCGATCTGGTGGTGCTGGTCGGGTCGAACGCCGCCTGGGCGCATCCGGTGCTTTATCAGCGACTGGCGCAGGCGAAGCGCGACAATCCGCAGATGCGGGTAGTGGTCATCGATCCGCGTCGGACCGCCACCTGCGATATCGCTGACCGACATCTGGCGCTGGCCCCCGGCAGCGACGGCGGGCTCTTTGTCGGCCTGCTGAACGCCATTGCCGCCAGCGGCGTCATCAGCGACGATTTTAGTGATGCCCAGCGGGCGCTGGCCATCGCCCAGGACTGGGACCTCGACAAAGTGGCGCAGTTCTGCGGCCTGCCGCGACAACAGATCGCCGATTTCTACCGCGAGTTTATCGCCGCCCCGCGCGCCATCACGCTCTATACCATGGGAATCAATCAATCCGCCAGCGGCAGCGATAAATGTAACGCTATCATCAACGTACACCTGGCCTGCGGTAAATACGGGCGTCCGGGCTGCGGACCGTTTTCGCTGACTGGTCAACCCAACGCCATGGGGGGGCGCGAAGTGGGCGGCCTGGCGACCATGCTGGCGGCGCATATGAACTTTGAACCCGATGATTTACGGCGCCTGGCGCGATTCTGGGGCAGCGAACGTCTGGCGCAAACGCCGGGGCTGACGGCGGTGGATCTGTTCGCCGCCATTGGCCGCGGCGAGGTAAAAGCGGTGTGGATTATGGGCACCAATCCGGTGGTGTCGCTGCCGGACAGCCACGCGGTAAGCGAAGCGCTGGCGCGGTGTCCGCTGGTCATCGTTTCCGACGTCGCCGCCGCTACCGATACCGGACGCTTCGCCCATATCCGTTTTCCCGCGCTGGCGTGGGGAGAGAAGAGCGGCACGGTGACCAACTCCGAACGGCGGATCTCCCGCCAGCGTGCTTTCATGCCGCCGCCGGGAGAGGCCAGGGCCGACTGGTGGATCGTCGCCCGCGTGGCCGAGGCGCTGGGCTTCGGTTCCGCCTTTGCCTGGCAGCATCCGCACGAGGTGTTCAGCGAACACGCCGCGCTTTCAGGATATGAAAACGATGGCCAGCGGGCGTTTGATATCGGCGGACTGGCGGATCTTAGCCGCGAAGCGTGGGATGCGCTGGAACCGGTGCGCTGGCCGGTGAGCCGCAGTGAAGCAGCCTGGAGTGTGCATAAGGGCTGGCATCGCGACGGTAAACTGCGGATGGTGCCGGTCGCACCGCAACCTACCCGAGCGACCACCGATGCGTTCTATCCGCTGATCCTCAACAGCGGGCGGATTCGCGATCAGTGGCACACCATGACCCGCACCGGCGCGGTGCCGCGTCTGATGCAGCATATTAACGAGCCGGTGGTGGAGGTCGCGCCGGCGGACGCGGAGCGCTATCACCTGCTGGAAGGCGAACTGGCGCGGGTCCGCTCACCGAATGGGGTGATGGTAGCAAAAGTGACGATCGGCGACGGTCAGCGGCCCGGATCGCTGTTTGTGCCGATGCACTGGAATAATCAGTTTGCTCGCCAGGGACGGGTGAATAACCTGCTGACGGCGGTCACCGACCCGCACTCCGGGCAGCCGGAAAGTAAACAGACGGCGGTGGCGATAGCCGCCTGGTTGCCGGCGTGGAAAGGCGAGTTTTTTTCACGCCAACCGGTTCCGCTCCCCGCTTCGCTGCACTGGCGGCGGCGGGCAGCGCAGGGCATTATCCATCTTTCGCTGGCGGGGGATATCTGCTCCCGCGACTGGCTGGTGGAGTGGTGCCAGCAGCAGGGATGGCAGATGCAGGTAGCCGAGGGCGGCAAGGTCTGGAACCTGTTGGCGTGGCGGAAGGGAGAGCTGATGCTCGGCTGGTGGAGCGACGCCAGCGAGCCGCCTATCGATGCCGAATGGATTTACGCTGCGTTTCACGTCCCGCCGCAGAACGCCGTCCAGCGCCACGCGTTATTAAGCGGCAGAAAGGGCGGCGATGAGATGCCGCGCGGGCGTATCATTTGTAGCTGCTTTAGCGTGGGCGAACGGGCGATAGGCGAAGCGATTGCCGGCGGCTGCCGTACGCCCGGCGCGCTGGGGGGGAAACTGAAATGCGGCACCAGCTGCGGCTCCTGCATCCCGGAACTGAAAGCGCTGCTGGCGGCGAAGCTGGCGCAGGCCTGAGATTCAGCATATTCCTGGAATCGTCCTCAGGGCTGCGGGGGAGCGCAAAAAACGATAAACTCATGTTTTGCCGCCACCACTTCGTGAGTAGACGTAACCGATTTGAGCTCTCTGCCGTTCCGCGTAACCCCGTTTTTACCGCTTCTCCTGCTGCTGACAGGCATGCCCGCCCGCGCGCTGCAGGATAACCAGGCATTCTCTAAGGGTCCTGAGACCTTACCCGACCTCGGCCTTGCGCCGCAGGTGGATGATGACGCAAAGCACTTTGCCGAGATGGCGAAAAAATTTGGCGAAGCCAGTATGAGCGATAACGGGCTGACAACCAGCGAACAGGCGCGAGTATTTGCCATCGGTAAGCTGGGGAACGAGGTCAGCCACCAGCTGGAGAATTGGCTTTCGCCATGGGGCAACGCCAACGTCGATCTGCTGGTCGATAAAGAGGGAAATTTTACCGGCAGTAAGGGGAGCTGGTTTGTCCCGTTGCAGGATAACGGCGACTACCTTACCTGGAATCAGTACTCGGTCACCCAGCGGGATACGGGGCTGGTCGGCAATATTGGTCTCGGGCAGCGCTGGCGGATGGGCTCCTGGCTGCTGGGCTACAACTCTTTCTACGATAAAGCCCTGGACGATCGCATGGCGCGCGGCAGCGTCGGGGCCGAAGCCTGGGGCGAGTCGCTGCGCCTGTCGGCAAACTACTACCAACCGCTCGGCGGCTGGCAGCAGGGGAGTAGCCTGACCCAGCAGCAGCGTATGGCGAGCGGCTACGATGTGACCGCCCAGGCGCGGCTGCCGTTTTATCAGCACATTAATACCAGCGTCAGCGTGGAGCAGTATTTTGGCGATAGCGTCGATCTGTTCCATTCGGGTACCGGCTACCACAACCCGGTCGCGGTGTCGGTGGGGCTGAATTACACTCCGGTTCCGCTGGTGACGGTGACGGCTAAGCATAAGCAGGGCGAGAGCGGCATCAGCCAAAATGATGTCGGGCTGAAGCTGAACTATCGCTTCGGCGTCCCGCTGAAGCAGCAGCTGGCGGCCGATGAAGTCGCCGTTAGCCGATCGCTTCGCGGCAGCCGCTACGACAGCCCGGAACGCGATAACCTACCGGTAGTTGAATATCGCCAGCGTAAAACGCTGTCGGTTTATCTGGCGACGCCGCCCTGGGATCTTCAGCCGGGGGAGACGGTGCAGCTGAAACTACAGATTCGTAGCCTGCACGGCATTAAGTCGCTGAGCTGGCAGGGGGATACCCAGGCGCTAAGCCTGACTTCACCGATTGAAGCCAACAGTACGGACGGCTGGACCGTGATTATGCCGCGCTGGAGCAGCGAAGCCGGGGCGAGCAACCGCTGGCATCTTTCGCTGGTGGTGGAGGATAAAACGGGTCAGCGCGTCTCATCCAATGAGATCGCACTGGCGCTGACGGAGCCGTTGGTACACGTACCGGCCGAGGGCGTTTCGTGGCCGCAACAGCCCTAGAATACCCGTTCCTGATGGACCCAAACCGCCGCTTCCACGCGCGATTTTAGCTTCATTTTCTTCAGCATATGCTTAACGTGCACTTTGACGGTGCTTTCGGTGATATCCAGACGGCGGGCGATCATTTTATTCGGCAGGCCCTGGGCAATCAGCTTGAGAATGTCGCGCTCGCGCGGGGTCAGCTGGCTGATGTCGCGGTCCGAGGTGGCGCGATTGGCGCGCAGGCTGGCCGCCAGTACCGGGGTTAACGCTTCGCTGAGCACCATTTCGCCCGCCGCCGCCTGCTGCAGCGCTTTCAGCAGATCTTCCGGTTCCATATCCTTCAGCAGATAGCCGTCGGCGCCGCGTTTCAGGGCGGTCACCACATCTTCTTCATGATTGGAAACGCTAAATACCACCACGCGGCCGGAAAGCGTCTTCTCGCGCAGCTTGTCGAGGGTTTCCAGACCGTTCATGCCCGGCATATTGAGATCCAGCAGAATTAAATCCGGATCTAAGGCTTCCGCCATCGCAATACCCTGCTCGCCGTTGCTGGCTTCACCGATCACCTGGATATCCGGCGCCATGCTGATCAGCTGTTTGACGCCGGTGCGCAGCATGGGGTGGTCGTCGATGAGAAGGATGGTTGCCCGTTCCTGTTGACTCATGGAGTTCTCCTTATTGAATTGAAAACGATTTTTCAGGGATAAAAGTGACCACCACTTCGGTTCCGCCGGTTTCCCGACGCCGGACCTGGCAGTCCCCGCGCAGGCTCTGCGCGCGATCGCGCATGATAATCAAGCCGTAGTGGTTGCTGCGTTCCGCGTGGTCCGGCACACCGCGGCCGTTATCGGCGACCACCAGGCGGACCTGATTGTCCCGCAGCGTCACGCTGACGCTGACCTCAGTGGCGCTTGCGTGCTTCAGCGCGTTGCTAAGCGCTTCCCGGGCGATTTGCAGCAGATGAATGGCCTGGTGTGACGGCACAAAACGCGGCGGCAGCTGGTAATCCAGGCGCACCGTAAAACCGAAGTGGGCGCTGTATTCCTGGCAACTGGCCTCCAGCGCCGGGCGCAGCCCCGGCTCGGTGAGCTGTAGCCGGAAGGTCGTCAGCAGTTCGCGCAGCTGGGCCCAGGAGGTATTGAGTTCATTTCGAATTTGCCCCAGCAGCTGGCGACTCGCTTCCGGCAGATCGTCGCCCTGCATCTGCAGGCAGCTGACCTGCATTTTCATACAGGAGAGCGACTGGGCGATGGAGTCGTGGAGTTCCCGGGCGATGGTGGCACGCTCCTCCATGACGATAAGCTGCTGCTGGCGCTCCTGATGCCGGTCAAGGGCGAGGGTGCCGGTGAGTTGCTCCACCAGCGTATCCACCAGCTGCTGCTGATCGTGGCTCAGATGCCGCCCGGCGGGCAGGGTGGCCAGCAGAATACCGTACTGATTATGGGCATCCGACAGCCGCCATTTTAAGGTGGTGCCGGTATCTGGCAGCGGCGGCAGGTCGCGCGGGCAGAGGTAGCAGCCTCTGTCGTCACACTGAATATCGGAGTGGCAGGAAAACTCCTGATGATTGTCTTCATCTTCGAGGTCGTAAACGCGAACTTCAATATCGCGCAGCAGGGTTAACCCCTGCAGCCCGTTCAGAACCGGAGAAATGCGCTCGCAGAGCGGCGCGTTCGAGTGCAGACGGCGGTTGGCTTGCCACAGGAAGGCGAGGATCTCGTTTTTCTGCTCCAGGCCCGCGGTTTTTTCCTGCACCCGGCGTTCCAGCACCGAATAGCTCTCTGCCAGCTCTTCAGACATATTGTTCAGCGCCATGCCGAGCGTCGCCATCTCGTTGCGCCCGCTAATCTGCGCGCGCTGGGTAAAATCGCGTCGGCTTACCGCGCGGGCCATACCCAGTAGCTGTTTCCACGGGCGCAACAGGCGCGCGCGCAGCCAGACGATGGTGAACACCAGCAGCAGCGCCATTCCTACGGCCATGATGCGCTGGATCCAGACAACGTGTTTAATTCGCTCTTCGGTGGTGTGATCGAAGGCGGTAACCAACTGGTCTATACGGTCGACAAACCCGGCGACATCGGTCGCTACCGAGGCCTGATTTTGCGCGTTGCGCATGCCCGGCGCCAGCTCCAACTGCCAGTAGTGCTGCAGCGCCTGGAGCTGCCGCTGCTGATCGTCATGGCGCGCGGCGTACTGCAGTTCCGGGCTAAAGACGGTTGTCGTCATTTCATCCAGCAGCTTTTCATCGTTTTCGCCCAGCGGCACAGCCGCCAGCAGGCGATAGCTCTGCATGCGCAGCGAACCGGCTTTGTTAATGGCGTGCGCGCTGCCCTGGACGCCGTGCACCAGGCGAGAAGAGATCGCCATTCCGGCGACGCCGATGATGGTAGCCAGCAGAACGATCAGCGCGAGTTGATTCACCAGCGTCAGCGGCGTAAAAAGACGTTTCAACATGGGGTACGGGGCTCCTGACCGGCAAATTATCCGGGAGTGGCGCTTATTCTCGGCCATCCCCCGGAGTATACCCATACCCCTAAAGGATTACCCCTTAATTGTCAGGATGGGGTGGGCTGGTGGGAGGCGTTCGGGTAATTCCAGCACTGGCGTGAAAAACCACACTTTTTTTCGCAGAAACAGCTACTCACTTCGGGTGATACGTTTTTTTTAGCCAAATCGACGCCAACTTTTCCTTTGATTTATATCAACTTACCGCCGCCTGTAACCCATAAGGTAGCCAGGGTTAATACGAATTATCAGAGGTGTCTATGAGTCACTCTTCAATCCCGGAGAAGACTACCAGCTCAGTCATTAGCGACTGGCGTCCCGAAGATCCTGAATTCTGGCAGCAGCGCGGTCATCGCGTCGCCAGCCGCAATCTGTGGATCTCCGTTCCATGTCTTTTGCTGGCATTCTGCGTCTGGATGTTGTTCAGCGCCGTTGCCGTCAACCTGAATAAAGTCGGCTTTCAGTTTACTACCGATCAGTTGTTTATGCTGACCGCGCTCCCGGCGCTCTCCGGCGCGCTGCTGCGCGTGCCTTACGCGTTTATGGTGCCGCTGTTCGGCGGCCGTCGCTGGACCGCATTCAGTACCGGGATCATGATCGTCCCCTGCGTCTGGTTGGGCTTCGCGGTGCAGGATACCGCTACGCCATTTAGCGTTTTCGTGATTATTTCTCTGCTGTGCGGCTTTGCGGGGGCGAACTTTGCTTCCAGTATGGCTAACATCAGCTTCTTCTTTCCGAAACAGAAGCAGGGCGGCGCGCTGGGTATCAACGGCGGCCTTGGGAATATGGGCGTCAGCGTAATGCAGCTGGTTGCCCCTCTGGTGGTATCGCTATCGATTTTCGCCGTCTTTGGCGGAACCGGCAGCGAGCAGCCGGATGGCTCCATGCTGTATCTGGAAAACGCGGCGTGGATCTGGGTGCCGTTCCTGATTATCTTCACCCTGGCGGCGTGGTTCTTTATGAACGACCTGTCGGCGTCGAAGGCCTCGCTGAGCGAGCAGCTACCGGTACTGAAACGCGCGCATCTGTGGATTATGGCGCTGCTCTATCTTGCCACCTTCGGCTCGTTTATCGGCTTCTCTGCGGGCTTCGCCATGCTGTCGAAAACCCAGTTTCCGGATGTGCAGATTCTGCACTATGCCTTCTTCGGGCCGTTTATCGGCGCCCTGGCGCGCTCAACCGGTGGGGCGATCTCCGACCGCCTGGGCGGGACGCGCGTGACGCTGGTGAACTTTGTGGTGATGGCTATCTTCTGTGGCCTGCTGTTCCTGACGCTGCCGACCCACGGCGAGGGCGGCAACTTTATTGCCTTCTTCGCGGTGTTTATGGTGCTGTTCCTGACAGCCGGTCTGGGCAGCGCGTCGACCTTCCAGATGATCTCGGTTATCTTCCGTAAAATGACCATGGATCGCGTTAGGGCGCAGGGCGGCAGCGAAGCGCAGGCCATGCGTGAAGCGGCGACCGATACGGCGGCGGCGCTGGGCTTTATTTCGGCAATTGGCGCGATTGGCGGGTTCTTTATTCCCAAGGCATTTGGTATTTCGCTGGATCTCACTGGGTCACCGGCCGGCGCCATGAAGGTCTTCCTGGTGTTCTATATCGCCTGCGTGGTGATTACCTGGGCGGTCTACGGACGTAAGCAGAAATAATATTTCTATTTGAATTTCTGCAAAGGGCGCAACGATATTTGCGCCCTTTTTATTGATTATTACTTAGTTACAACATACTAGTGATTCTGAGGAATATTAAAAGCCGCCTGAAGTCACAAAAATAATGACGTCAGGCGCGTCTACCCCTTAATACCGTGGGGAATAACAAAACCCAGGTTCCTGCAGCCTTTTTAATTAAATATCTTTATTTATCAATAAAATAATAAACAGAAATAAATACTACTTTGGTGGTAATAAGCGTTTTGCCTCGCGTTCATAAGCCCTATGCTCTTGATCGTTATCAATTCTCGCCCTCTTTCATAGCGTTACCTTCGCTGCAAATCCAGCAATGTCGATTTATCAGAGAGCCGTCAGGCTCCACACAGGAGAAACCCGATGAGTAAATTCCTGGACCGGTTTCGCTACTTCAAACAGAAGGGTGAAACCTTTGCCGATGGGCACGGCCAGCTTCTAAAAACCAACCGGGACTGGGAGGATGGATACCGTCAACGTTGGCAGCACGATAAAGTTGTGCGCTCCACCCACGGCGTCAACTGCACCGGCTCGTGCAGCTGGAAGATTTATGTCAAAAATGGTCTCGTCACCTGGGAAACCCAGCAGACCGACTATCCGCGCACCCGTCCGGATATGCCAAACCACGAGCCGCGCGGCTGCCCGCGCGGCGCCAGCTACTCCTGGTACCTCTACAGCGCCAACCGCCTTAAGTATCCGCTGATGCGCAAACGCCTGATGAAGATGTGGCGTGAAGCGAAGGCGCAGCACAGCGATCCGGTTGACGCCTGGGCCTCAATCATTGAAGACGCCGACAAAGCAAAAAGCTTTAAGCAGGCGCGCGGCCGCGGCGGCTTTGTGCGTTCCTCGTGGAAAGAGGTGAACGAGCTGATTGCCGCCTCTAACGTCTATACCGTCAAAACCTACGGCCCGGACCGCGTGGCAGGCTTCTCGCCCATTCCGGCGATGTCGATGGTCTCCTATGCCTCCGGCGCGCGCTATCTGTCGCTGATCGGCGGCACCTGCCTGAGCTTCTACGACTGGTACTGCGACCTGCCGCCTGCCTCTCCACAGACCTGGGGCGAGCAGACCGACGTGCCGGAATCGGCCGACTGGTACAACTCCAGCTACATCATCGCCTGGGGTTCCAACGTTCCGCAGACCCGTACTCCCGACGCGCACTTCTTTACCGAAGTGCGCTATAAAGGCACCAAAACCGTTGCCATCACCCCTGATTACGCCGAAATCGCCAAGCTTTGCGATCTGTGGCTGGCGCCGAAGCAGGGTACCGATGCGGCGATGGCGTTGGCGATGGGCCACGTGATGCTGCGCGAATTCCATCTCGATAAACCGAGCCAGTATTTCACCGATTACGTGCGCCGCTATACCGATATGCCGATGCTGGTGATGCTCGAAGAGCGCGACGGTTATTACGCGGCGGGGCGTATGCTGCGCGCGGCGGATCTGGTCGATGCGCTAGGTCAGGAAAAGAATCCGGAATGGAAAACCGTCGCTTTTGATGAGAAGGGCGAAATCACCGTACCCAACGGTTCTATCGGCTTCCGCTGGGGCGATAAAGGCAAATGGAACCTTGAACAGCGCGACGGTAAAACCGGCGAAGACCTTGAGCTGTGCCTGAGCCTGCTGGGTAGCCATGACGATATCGCCAACGTCGGCTTCCCGTATTTTGGCGGCGAAGGTACCGAGCACTTTAATAAAGTCGAGCTGGAAAACGTGCTGCTGCACAAACTGCCGGTCAAACGCCTGCAAAAAGCCGACGGCTCTAGCGTGCTGGTCGCCACCGTATACGATCTGACCATGGCCAACTACGGTCTGGATCGCGGTCTGGGCGATGAAAACTGCGCCAGCAGCTATGATGACGTGAAAGCGTATACCCCGGCATGGGCGGAGAAAATCACCGGCGTTTCCCGGGCGCACATTATCCGTACCGCGCGTGAGTTTGCCGATAACGCCGATAAGACCCACGGCCGTTCGATGATCATCGTCGGCGCCGGTCTGAACCACTGGTTCCACCTCGATATGAACTATCGCGGTCTTATCAATATGCTGATCTTCTGCGGCTGCGTCGGTCAGAGCGGTGGCGGCTGGGCGCACTACGTGGGCCAGGAAAAACTGCGTCCACAGACCGGCTGGCAGCCGCTGGCGTTTGCCCTCGACTGGCAGCGTCCGGCGCGTCATATGAACAGCACATCGTACTTTTATAACCACTCCAGCCAGTGGCGCTATGAAACCGTCACCGCGCAGGAGCTGCTGTCGCCGTTAGCGGATAAATCCCGCTACAGCGGCCACCTGATTGACTTCAACGTGCGCGCTGAACGTATGGGCTGGCTGCCGTCGGCGCCGCAGTTGGGCACCAACCCGCTGCGCATTGCGCAAGAGGCGAAAAAAGCGGGCATGACGCCGGTTGATTACACCGTCAAATCGCTGAAAGAGGGCTCCATTCGCTTTGCCGCTGAGCAACCGGAAAACGGTAAAAACCATCCGCGCAACCTGTTTATCTGGCGTTCTAACCTGCTGGGCTCTTCCGGTAAAGGCCACGAATACATGCTCAAGTACCTGCTGGGTACGGAAAATGGTATTCAGGGCAAAGATCTCGGCAAGCAGGGCGGCGTGAAGCCGGAAGAGGTGGAGTGGAAAGATAACGGTCTCGACGGCAAGCTGGATCTGGTGGTGACCCTCGACTTCCGTCTGTCGAGCACCTGCCTGTACTCCGACATCGTGCTGCCGACCGCCACCTGGTATGAAAAAGACGACATGAATACCTCGGATATGCATCCATTTATTCATCCGCTGTCTGCCGCCGTCGATCCCGCCTGGGAATCGAAAAGCGACTGGGATATCTACAAGGACATCGCGAAGAAATTCTCTGAAGTCTGCGTAGGGCACCTGGGCAAAGAGACCGACGTGGTCACGCTGCCCATCCAGCATGATTCCGCCGCCGAACTGGCGCAGCCGCTGGACGTTAAGGACTGGAAAAAGGGCGAATGCGATCTGATTCCGGGGAAAACCGCGCCGCATATTCTGACCGTCGAACGCGATTATCCGGCGACATACGAACGCTTTACCTCTATTGGCCCGCTGATGGAGAAAATTGGTAACGGCGGTAAAGGCATCGCCTGGAACACCCAGAGCGAGATGGATCTGCTGCGTAAGCTCAACTACACCAAAGCGGACGGTCCGGCGAAAGGTCAGCCTTGTCTCAATACGGCAATTGATGCGGCAGAGATGGTCCTGACCCTGGCGCCGGAAACCAACGGCCACGTCGCGGTGAAAGCCTGGGCGGCGCTCAGCGAGTTTACCGGTCGCGACCATACGCATCTGGCGAAGAATAAAGAGGAAGAGAAAATTCGCTTCCGCGATATTCAGGCCCAGCCGCGTAAAATTATCTCCAGCCCGACCTGGTCCGGACTCGAAGATGAGCACGTTTCCTACAACGCTGGCTACACCAACGTTCATGAGCTGATCCCGTGGCGCACGCTTTCCGGCCGCCAGCAGCTGTATCAGGATCACCAGTGGATGCGCGATTTCGGCGAAAGCCTGCTGGTCTATCGTCCGCCAATCGACACTCGTTCGGTGAAGGCGGTAATGGGCGCGAAATCCAACGGCAACCCGGAAAAAGCGCTCAACTTCCTGACGCCGCACCAGAAGTGGGGTATCCACTCCACCTACAGCGACAATCTGCTGATGCTGACGCTGTCCCGCGGCGGCCCGATTGTGTGGATGAGCGAAGCGGACGCTAAAGACCTGGGGATTGAGGATAACGACTGGATCGAAGTGTTCAACAGCAACGGCGCGCTGACCGCCCGCGCGGTCGTCAGCCAGCGCGTGCCGGCCGGGATGACCATGATGTATCACGCCCAGGAACGTATCGTAAACCTGCCGGGTTCCGAGATCACCGAGCAGCGCGGCGGGATTCATAACTCCGTGACCCGTATTACGCCGAAACCGACCCATATGATTGGCGGCTATGCGCAGCTGGCTTACGGTTTTAACTACTACGGCACGGTAGGGTCTAACCGCGATGAGTTCGTGGTGGTACGTAAGATGAAGAATATTAACTGGTTAGATGGCGAAGGTAACGACCAGGTACAGGAGAGCGTAAAATGAAAATTCGTTCACAAGTCGGCATGGTGCTGAATCTCGATAAGTGCATCGGCTGTCATACCTGCTCGGTCACCTGTAAAAACGTCTGGACCAGCCGTGAAGGTATGGAATACGCCTGGTTCAACAACGTGGAAAGCAAGCCGGGCACCGGCTTCCCGACCGACTGGGAAAACCAGGAGAAGTGGAAGGGCGGCTGGATCCGTAAGATCAACGGCAAGCTGCAGCCGCGGATGGGCAACCGCGCGATGCTGCTGGGTAAAATCTTTGCTAACCCGCATCTGCCGGGCATCGACGACTACTACGAGCCGTTTGACTACGACTACCAGAACCTGCACAACGCGCCGGAGGGCAAACATCAGCCGATCGCCCGCCCGCGCTCGCTGATCACCGGCCAACGGATGGATAAAATCACCAGCGGCCCGAACTGGGAAGAGATTCTGGGCGGCGAATTTGAAAAACGCGCCAAAGACCAGAACTTCGAAAACATGCAGAAGGCGATGTACGGCCAGTTCGAAAACACTTTTATGATGTATCTGCCGCGCCTGTGCGAGCACTGCCTGAACCCGGCGTGCGTCGCGACCTGCCCGAGCGGCGCGATCTATAAACGTGAAGAAGACGGCATCGTGCTGATCGACCAGGACAAGTGCCGCGGCTGGCGCATGTGCATCACCGGCTGTCCGTACAAGAAAATCTACTTCAACTGGAAGAGCGGGAAATCGGAGAAGTGCATCTTCTGCTACCCGCGTATCGAATCCGGGATGCCGACCGTTTGCTCGGAAACCTGCGTGGGGCGTATTCGCTACCTCGGCGTGCTGCTGTACGACGCGGACGCCATTGAAAATGCCGCCAGCGCGGAGAATGAGAAGGATCTCTATCAGCGCCAGCTGGACGTGTTCCTCAACCCGAACGACCCGAAAGTGATTGAGCAGGCGCTGAAGGACGGCGTGCCGCAGGGGGTTATCGAAGCCGCCCAGCAGTCGCCGGTGTACAAAATGGCGATGGACTGGAAGCTGGCGCTGCCGCTGCATCCGGAATATCGCACGCTGCCGATGGTCTGGTACGTGCCGCCGCTGTCGCCGATTCAGTCGGCCGCCGACGCGGGGGAACTGGGCAGCAACGGTATTCTGCCTGACGTGGAAAGCCTGCGTATTCCGGTTCAGTATCTGGCCAACCTGCTGACCGCGGGCGATACCCAGCCGGTGCTGCTGGCGCTGAAACGCATGCTGGCGATGCGCCACTTCAAGCGCGCGGAAACCGTGGACGGTGTCGTGGATACTCGGGCGCTGGAAGAGGTTGGACTTACTGAAGCCCAGGCGCAGGAGATGTATCGCTATCTGGCTATCGCTAACTACGAAGACCGTTTCGTGGTGCCGAGCAGCCACCGCGAGCAGGCCCGCGACGCCTTCCCGGAGAAAAGCGGTTGCGGTTTTACCTTCGGCGACGGCTGCCACGGTTCTGACAGCCAGTTCAATCTGTTCAACAGCCGCCGTATCGATGCTATCGACGTCACCAGCAAAACGGAGCCGCACCCATGATTGAACTCGTCATTGTGTCGCGTCTTCTCGAGTACCCTGACGCTGCCTTATGGCAGCATCAGCAGGAGCTGTTTGACGCTATCGCCGCTTCGGAAAAACTGGCGCCGGAGGATGCCCATAAGCTGAGCGTTTTCCTGCGCGACCTCACGGCCCAGGATGTACTGGACGCGCAGTCTCGCTACAGCGAACTGTTCGATCGCGGCCGCGCGACCTCGCTGCTGCTGTTTGAGCACGTGCACGGCGAATCCCGCGATCGCGGCCAGGCGATGGTCGACCTGATGGCGCAGTACGAGCGCCACGGTCTGCAGCTGGACAGCCGCGAACTGCCGGATCATCTCCCGCTGTACCTGGAGTATCTGGCGCAGTTGCCGGAAGCGGAAGCGCGCGGTGGATTGCAGGATATCGCGCCGATACTCGGCCTGCTCAGCGCTCGCCTGCAGCAGCGCGAAAGCGGCTACGCGGTGCTGTTTGAGCTGCTGCTCAAGCTGGCTAACGCGCAGGTCGATAGCCGGAAAGTGGCGGAAAAAATCGCCGATGAAGCCCGCGACGATACGCCGCAGGCGCTGGACGCCGTCTGGGAAGAAGAACAGGTGAAATTCTTTGCCGATCGGGGCTGCGATGATTCGGAGATCTCCGCTCACCAGCGTCGTTTTGCCGGAGCCGTTGCCCCGCAATATTTGAATATCTCTAACGGAGGACAGCAATAATGCACTTCCTTAATATGTTCTTCTTTGACATTTATCCGTTCATCGCCGGGACGGTGTTCCTCGTCGGCAGCTGGCTGCGCTACGACTATGGGCAGTACACCTGGCGCGCGGCCTCCAGCCAGATGCTGGACCGTAAAGGGATGAATCTGGCTTCGAACCTGTTTCATATCGGGATTCTGGGGATCTTTGCCGGCCACTTTCTCGGTATGCTGACGCCGCACTGGATGTACGAATCCTTCCTGCCGATCGACGTGAAGCAGAAGATGGCGATGATTGCGGGCGGCGCCTGCGGCGTAATGACGCTGGTGGGAGGGCTACTGCTGCTGAAACGCCGTCTGCTGAGCCCGCGCGTTCGCGCCACCACTACCGGAGCGGATATTTTGATCCTCTCCTTGCTGATGGTGCAGTGCGCCCTCGGCCTGCTGACCATTCCGTTCTCCGCTCAGCATATGGACGGTAGCGAAATGATGAAACTGGTGGGCTGGGCGCAGTCGGTGGTGACCTTCCACGGCGGCGCTTCACAGCATCTGGACGGCGTGGCGTTTATTTTCCGCGTGCACCTGGTCTTGGGGATGACATTGTTTGTGCTGTTCCCGTTCTCCCGTCTGGTGCATATCTGGAGCGCACCGGTCGAGTACCTGACGCGCAAATACCAGATTGTTCGCGCCCGTCGCTAATTCGCTGTTTTGATACCAACCCCGCATTGGCGGGGTTTTTTTTCGCCCCAGCCCAGATTGTTGCCTGCCGCGGCCAACAGGATCAGCGCGCCGCCGAACAACTGTACCAGGTTTAGCGAATGGCCAAATACCCGGTTATCGACAACGATCGCCACGACGGGATAGATAAATGACAGCGAGCCGATAATAGGGGTGGGAAGCTTCTGTATCGCGCTGTACAGCAGTTGATACATCACGCCGGTATGCACGATTCCCAGCGTGAATAGCATCACCCAAGGGAAGGGAGGCGTGAGCGACGGCATATGCGCCAGCGGTAAAAGCATCACCACGCCGGTGAGCACCTGAATAAAGGCGATATGCTGCGGCGCGAGGGATTTGAGCTTGCGGGTAATTAGCGCCGTGAGCGCGTAGAAGAAGGCCGCGGCCAGCGCCAGGCCGATACCGGCGAGCCAGTCGGCGCCACGTGCGCCGGTTAACTCGGTGGAGAGCAAAATGACCACGCCGCCAAAGGCGAGGAACAGCCACCCCCATTTTACCAGGCTGACGCGCTCACCGAAAAGCATCCCCATCAATACCAGCATAAACGGCTGGGTGTTATACACCACGGTAGAAAGACCAATAGAGATCCGTTCATAGGCTGCGAAGAGCAGCAGCCAGTTCACCACTAAAGCTATGCCGCCGAGGATAGCCAGCAGCAGCGTAATGCGGGTGAGAGGGCTAAACGGTTTTCGACTCATCCGAATAAAAATGAACAGCGCAATAGCCCCGATAAGACAGCGCCAGAACACGACTTCCGTCACCGGCAGGCCGGAAAGTAAAACAAACGCGCCAATCGATCCGGAAATTAGCATTGCCAGAATCATTTGCCAGACGCCTTTATGTAAATCACGCATCATCCACCTCCTGATTAATGACGCTATTGTCGAAAATTGTTGTCGGCTTTTACAGGGGTGATATAAGGGTGAAAGCGTAAATAGCTTTTTAAAATTAGGTGAAAATGATGGATAACCTTATTGATGATATCGACCGACAAATTTTAGCCTGTCTGGTGGAGGATGCGCGCGTATCGCTGAAGGTGCTGAGCGGCCGCATTGGCCTGACATCGCCCAGTACGGCGGAGCGTCTGAAAAGGCTTGAGGAGCGCGGGGTGATTCAGGGATATGGCGCGCGGGTGAATCTTGCGGCGTTAGGCTATACGCTGCAGGCGCTGGTGCGCGTACGGCCGTTGCCTGGGTTGTTACATAAAGTGGATAAGTATATTCAGGCGATGCCGGAGTGCATTGAAAGCGACAAAGTGACCGGCGAAGATTGCTTTGTCATCAGGCTGGTGGTGCGGTCGATAGAG
Organism: Klebsiella sp. FDAARGOS_511; assembly: GCF_003812845.1. Lineage (NCBI taxonomy): Bacteria > Pseudomonadati > Pseudomonadota > Gammaproteobacteria > Enterobacterales > Enterobacteriaceae > Klebsiella > Klebsiella sp. FDAARGOS_511. The sequence goes on from NZ_CP033824.1 coordinate 5,448,483, forward strand.
CAGTTGGATACGCTGCTCGACGGCCTGGCGGAGCATGCCCAGTGCAATACCTCTATCGTGAAGAGTTCGCCGGTTAAGCGCCGGCTGCCGCCGATGTAGCCGTGCATCGCCGGGTGGCGGCTGCGCCTTACCCGGCCTACGACAAGGCAACGGCACAACGGGTGGCAACGTATTTTTCAGGGATAATTGAGCTACAGAAGAAGTGAGGGTGGGGGAAGGATTACTCGGCGCGTTGCGCCTCGCCCTTCGGGTCGTTGCCTGCGGCAACGCTTTCTCGCTTCGCTCGAATCGAACCTTAGTCGAAGCTTCTCATCCTTCCCGCATGGGATGAATATGGGGCAGTGAGCGGAGGGGGTATTCAAAACGATATGCAAGTGATGGTGGTGGGGGAAGGATTACTCGGCGCGTTGCGCCTCGCCCTTCGGGTCGTTGCCTGCGGCAACGCTTTCTCGCTTCGCTCGAATCGAACCTTAGTCGAAGCTTCTCATCCTTCCCGCATGGGATGAATATGGGGCAGTGAGCGAAGGGGGGTATTCAAAACGATATGCAAGTGATGGTGGTGGGGGAAGGATTACTCGGCGCGTTGCGCCTCGCCCTTCGGGTCGTTGCCTGCGGCAACGCTTTCTCGCTTCGCTCGAATCGAACCTTAGTCGAAGCTTCTCATCCTTCCCGCATGGGATGAATATGGGGCAATGAGCGAAGGGGGTATTCAAAACGATATGCAAGTGATGGTGGTGGGGGAAGGATTACTCGGCGCGTTGCGCCTCGCCCTTCGGGTCGTTGCCTGCGGCAACGCTTTCTCGCTTCGCTTGAATCGAACCTTAGTCGAAGCTTCTCATCCTTCCCGCATGGGATGAATATGGGGCAGTGAGCGGAGGGGGTATTCAAAACGATATGCAAGTGATGGTGGTGGGGGAAGGATTCGAACCTTCGAAGTCGATGACGGCAGATTTACAGTCTGCTCCCTTTGGCCGCTCGGGAACCCCACCAGGGGTAATTCAAATTTTGAAGTAAAGCTGAGAGATGGCGGGGGGGAAGGATTATTCGTCGCTTCGCTCCTCACCCTTCGGGCCGTTGCCTGCGGCAACGTTGTCTCGCTTTCGCTCGACTCGAACCTTGGTCGAAGATTCTCACCCTTCCCGATCAGTGCAAACATCGTTTACGTTCATCGGTATTACCACAACAACATGGTAAAGAATGGTGGTGGGGGAAGGATTCGAACCTTCGAAGTCGATGACGGCAGATTTACAGTCTGCTCCCTTTGGCCGCTCGGGAACCCCACCACGGGGTAATGCTATTTACTGGCCTGCTTCCTGCTGGAAGCGGGGCGCATCATATCAAATGACGCGCCACTGTAAAGTATTCCTTTGATAAAAATAAACTGGTTGCCTGATTTTTATGCGTAAAGACGCAAAGCTAACCAGCTAATTTCATTATCGATTAAAGAATAATCGTCCGGTTACCGTAAACAAATACCCGCTGAGCAAGAACCTGATACAGCGCGCGACTCAGAACGTTTTTCTCGACGTCGCGTCCTGCGCGCATCATATCTTCCGCGGTGTAGGTATGATCGACGTGAATGACATCCTGCATAATGATTGGACCTTCATCCAGATTATCGTTCACGTAGTGCGCGGTGGCGCCAATGATCTTCACCCCGCGGTCATAGGCCTGGTGATACGGACGCGCGCCGATAAAAGCAGGCAGGAATGAGTGGTGGATATTAATGATTTTATTCGGGAAACGAGAGACAAACTCGGGGGTCAATACCCGCATGTATTTCGCCAGCACGACGTAATCCGGCTCAAGGGCGGCGATAGCATCTCCCATCTGTTTATCATGCTCTTCGCGAGTTAATCCCTCATGGCTCACCAGCTGGAAAGGGATATCAAAACGTTCTACAAGCGAGCGCAGCGTTTCGTGATTGCCGATAACCGCGGCGATTTCTACATCCAGGCCGCCATAGTTGGCTTTCATCAGCAGATCGCCGAGGCAGTGCGCTTCTTTGGTGACCAGAATGACGACCCGGCGGCGTCCTGCCGGGTTGAGCTCACGAATTGAACCTTCCGGCAGCGCGCTGTCGAGATCAGCCAGTAGAATAGAATCATTGAAAATACCCTCGAGCTCGGTTCGCATAAAGAAGCGGCCGGTTCGGTGGTCAACAAACTCATTATTCTGCACGATATTCAGTTCGTGCTTATAGCAGATATTAGTGATACGCGCGATGAGGCCTTTCTGATCAGGGCAAATAGTGCGTAGTACTTTACGTTGTTGTGAATGCATCGCGGGGAAAATCCTGTAGTGTTTGCTATTTCTGCTGCTGGCTTACCGATCGCAGCATTTTTTAAATTTTTTACCTGAACCGCAGGGGCAGGGATCGTTACGACCGATTAGCGGTCGCGTGCCGTCAATATAATACCACTGTCCGTTTTCTTTTAAGAATCGGGATCGTTCAATAATGGCCCCGGAACGGTTATCGTCAGCGTAACGAGCGATAAAGCTGACGAAGCCTTCATCGGGGTTCTTGCCTTTATCGGCGGCAAAGACGGTGAGACCATGCCACTGCGTGCGGGTAAAACCGTTCTCAAGGTCAGCGCGAAACTGCTGCGCCTGGCAGGAGGGATGCCAGGTTTTAATCAGATAGTCGGCGTCTTTCATAACAAACGCGCTATAGCGGGAGCGCATCAGCTGTGACGGATCGGGCGCCAGCTGCGCGCCAGCCAGATAACGCTGACAACATGAGCTATACTCCAGAGCGCTGCCACAGGGGCATAATGGCGACAAAACGGCCTCCATGGGAAAAAGAGAGACGACGCTACGCCGCCAAAACGCATTATGTTAACTGAGGTATGGCGATGATGCCATGCCCGGAGTGGAAGGATATGTTTCGGCACTAATGAGAAAGCTTAAAATTGGACTGGCGCTAGGGGCTGGCGCCGCTCGCGGATGGTCTCATATCGGCGTGATTAATGCATTACAGCGGGCGGGTATCGATGTTGATGTTATCGCTGGGTGCTCCATTGGCTCACTGGTAGGGGCGGCGTACGCCTGCAACCGGCTTCCGGCGCTGGAGAAATGGGTATGCTCTTTCAGCAACTGGGACGTCCTGAAATTAATGGATCTCTCGTGGCAGCGGGGCGGCCTGTTGCGGGGTGAGCGCGTATTTAGCCAATACCGTAAGCTGATGCCCGTCAGCGAGATTGAGCGCTGCGAGCGCCGGTTTGCGGCGGTCACCACGAATTTAAGCACCGGTCGTGAACTGTGGTTTACGGAAGGGGATCTGCATCTGGCGATCCGCGCGTCCTGCAGTATGCCCGGCCTGATGGCGCCGGTGATGCATAATGGCTACTGGCTGGTGGATGGCGCGGTGGTCAATCCTGTGCCAGTATCGCTGGCCCGCGCAATGGGCGCAGATATCGTCATTGCCGTTGATTTGCAGCACGATGCGCATCTGATGCAGCAGGATTTGCTATCCATGGAGGTACCACGTCCGGAGAGCGAAGAAGATTTCTCGTGGCATTCACGGTTGCGCTCTCGCCTGGCGCGTATGACTTCACGACGGGTGACGAGAGCGCCAACGGCGATGGAAATTATGTCGACGTCTATTCAGGTTCTGGAGAATCGCCTCAAGCGAAACCGCATGGCGGGCGACCCGCCTGATATTCTGATTCAGCCCTTTTGCCCGCAAATCTCCACGCTTGATTTCCATCGGGCTGGCGAAGCTATCGCCGCCGGGCATCTGGCAGTGGAAAAGAGAATGGATGAACTATTACCTTTAGTGCGAACCTCCGTGTAGCACATTTGATGCATACTTAAGTAAATTCTGACAGGCGGTAGCGTGAATATCATGCCACTATTATATTATCGTCAGTCAGGGGAGAGATCATGACGCAGCCATTGGCGGGAAAACAGATTCTGATAGTTGAAGACGAACCCGTTTTCCGCTCTCTTATGCACGCCTGGTTGGCTTCACTTGGCGCGACCATCGTCCAGGCTGAAGATGGTTTGGATGCACTGCAAAAAATGGCCGAGTCAAAACCCGATTTGATGATTTGCGATATCTCAATGCCGCGAATGAACGGTCTGCAGCTGGTAGAACATGTGCGTAACCAGGGCGAGCAGTTGCCGATTCTGATGATTTCAGCGACGGAAAACATGGCGGACATCGCCAAAGCGTTGCGTCTGGGCGTTCAGGATATTCTGCTAAAACCGGTAAAAGATTTCGATCGCCTGCGAGAAACCGTTTATGCCTGCCTCTATCCCAATATGTTTAATTCACGTGTTGAAGAAGAAGAGCGCCTGTTTGAGGACTGGGATGCGCTGGTTAGCGATCCTACCGCGGCGTCAAGGCTGCTTCAGGAGCTCCAGCCGCCGGTGCAACAGGAGATGTCGCGTTGCCGGATTCACTATCGGCAGCTTGTCTCCGTCGATAAGCCTGGATTAGTACTCGATATTGCGCCGCTATCAGAAAACGATCTGGCGTTTTATTGTCTGGATGTCACACGAGCAGGCGATAATGGGGTCCTGGCGGCCTTATTGCTGCGCGCGCTGTTCAATGGGTTGCTGCAGGAGCAGCTTGCCCATCAGGGGCAGCGTTTGCCGGAGATGGGCAGCCTGCTAAAACAGGTTAACCAATTGCTGCGGCAAGCTAATCTGCCGGGGCAGTTTCCATTATTGGTAGGGTATTACCACAGTGGCTTGAAAAATTTAATTTTAGTCTCTGCGGGTTTGAATGGCACGCTGAATACGGGAGAGCACCAAATTCAGATTAGTAATGGCGTTCCGTTGGGAACATTAGGTAATGCATATCTCAACCAAATTAGTCAACGCTGCGCATCATGGCAGTGCCAAATTTGGGGGGCTGGTGGACGTTTACGCCTGATGTTGACTACGGAGTGAACAATTGTACTTATTTTTAGGCTCGCGGGATTACCACGCGATCTTTTGTGGTGGTACTATCGCCGGGTTTAATGCGTAAAATTCCTAATTCGAAGATATCTAATCCTTTTCGGAACAGGTTTGACTGAGCAGGCTGATATACTCGATACCATATTATTAACGAGAAGTTTAAAAAACGAACAGTCCAGGAGATTTCAATGGCTGCGCTTAATTCAAAAGTAAGAAAAGCTGTCATCCCGGTTGCGGGATTAGGCACCAGGATGTTGCCCGCTACTAAGGCTATTCCGAAAGAAATGCTGCCGCTGGTAGATAAGCCATTAATTCAATATGTTGTTAACGAATGTATTGCCGCCGGGATTACTGAAATTGTTCTGGTTACGCACTCTTCGAAAAACTCTATCGAAAACCATTTTGATACCAGTTTTGAACTGGAAGCGATGCTGGAAAAACGTGTAAAACGCCAGCTGCTGGAGGAAGTACAATCTATTTGTCCGCCGCACGTGACTATTATGCAGGTCCGTCAGGGGCTGGCTAAAGGTTTGGGGCACGCTGTGCTTTGCGCGCACCCGGTTGTGGGCGATGAGCCGGTTGCGGTTATTTTACCGGACGTTATTCTTGATGAATATGAATCCGATCTGTCTCGCGACAACCTGGCCGAAATGATGGCTCGTTTTGATGAGACCGGCGCAAGCCAGATCATGGTTGAACCGGTTGCTGACGTTACCGCATACGGCGTTGTCGATTGCAAGGGCCTGGCTCTGCAGCCGGGTGAGAGCGTGCCGATGGTTGGTGTCGTCGAGAAACCGAAAGCGGACGTGGCGCCATCTAATCTGGCGGTTGTCGGTCGCTACGTGCTGAGCGCGGATATTTGGCCGCTTTTGGCAAAAACGCCTCCGGGAGCCGGGGATGAGATTCAGCTGACCGATGCCATCGATATGCTTATCGAAAAAGAAACGGTAGAAGCCTATCATATGAAAGGCAAGAGCCACGACTGCGGTAATAAACTTGGCTATATGCAGGCTTTTGTTGAATATGGCGTACGCCACAAGTCGCTGGGCGAAGAATTTAAAGCCTGGCTGGAAAAAGCCGTAGCGAAGTAATCGTTCGCGACAGAATGCGAAACCGGGAGCGAGATTCGTTTCCCGGTTTTTTTATGCCCGACCGGGACCGATCTCGAATAACGGATAAAAAAAATCCCGCCGAAGCGGGATTTTTAAACGGATACGATAGCTTATTACAGCAGGAAATCGTCCAGAGATTTACCTTGCTCGTCCATCGCTTTCTTGATCACTGCCGGAGTACGGCCCTGACCAGTCCAGGTTTTAGTTTCGCCATTCTCGTCAACGTAGCTGTATTTAGCCGGACGTGCAGCGCGCTTGGTTTTCGTTCCTGCTTTAACTGCAGCCATGGTGCTCAGCAGTTCATTAGGATCAATACCGTCTGCAATCAGCATTTCACGGTATTGCTGCAGTTTACGAGTGCGTTCTTCAATTTCCGCAGCCGCAGCGCTTTCTTCTTCACGACGTTCGTTAACGACAACTTCTAATTTTTCCAGCATTTCTTCGAGCGTTTCAAGGGTGCATTCTCTTGCCTGCGCACGAAGAGTACGGATGTTGTTCAAAATTTTAAGTGCTTCGCTCATTGTAGTAATCTCAAACTTATATTGTGGGGTGGTTTGTTGGACTAATAATAGAGCGATAAATTCAGATGTGCAATAGGGGAGAATGTAAGGAAGTCAAAATAACTTGTTATTTGTCTCGGGAATTAATTCATTTAACTTAAATTTTATGTGCGGGTTCACATCTTTTTTGCTTATAGGGTGGCGGAAGGCATTAGCTAAAACCCTGAGATAGTATGATTTTTCCTATGCGCGGTGGGAAAAATTATACTGTGTGTGGATAAATATCTTTGTGGGTATTAGCGCAGCAGCGGCGATGATGTTTAATATAAAACACTTGTCCACAGCGGTTATAGCTATCAGAAAATGCCCGATAAGCACAAAAGGGCAATAGTGACGTCAGCGTGGCCGCTTGGGTCGTACGAATAACAGGCATTTCCATTCAATTAAAAGGCTTAATCTTTCGGGTATCCACACACTGAACATGGCCGGCAATACCCACACGGCGAGGGCTGATAGTGTGTGAATATATGATACAATTTTACGGCGAAAAAACACATTGATTGGGGTTACGCGGCCGATGGCACAACTTTATTTCTACTATTCAGCAATGAATGCAGGCAAGTCTACCGCTCTGTTGCAGTCTTCATACAATTACCAGGAGCGAGGGATGCGCACGCTGGTTTATACCGCGGAGATTGATGACCGCTTTGGGTCGGGGAAAGTGAGTTCAAGGATTGGCCTCTCATCGCCAGCGCGGTTGTATAATACCCAGACGGCGTTATTTGCAGACATTGCGGCCGAACATGAGCGTCAGCCGATTCACTGCGTATTAGTTGATGAGAGCCAGTTCCTGACCCGTGAGCAGGTACGTGACCTGTCTGAGGTGGTGGACCAGCTCGATATTCCGGTGTTGTGTTATGGGTTGCGAACAGATTTTCGCGGCGAACTTTTTACGGGCAGCCAATATTTGTTGGCGTGGTCCGATAAGCTGGTTGAATTAAAAACTATCTGTTTCTGCGGCCGTAAGGCGAGTATGGTTTTGCGCCTCGATCAGGAAGGGCGGCCGTACAATGAAGGGGAACAGGTCGTGATTGGCGGTAATGAACGTTATGTCTCGGTATGCCGTAAGCATTATAAAGCGGCGCTAAGCGAAGGTTCTCTGACCGCTGTACAGAACAAGCAGCACATTTGCTAATTCTCCCCGCTAAACCCTCTCAGGCGCTTTTACAGCGCCTTTCTTCCATCACTAAGCTTAGCGCCTTGATTATACGTTTCGGTTGTCTGAGGCGATTTGGCGGCTGCTGCAAGACGGATAAAAAAAGCCCCATCAAAAGATGGGGCTTTGCGACACTGATTTTACAGCTGTTGGATTAAGCGGATTTTTTCGCTTTCTTCTCAGCTTTAGCCGGCGCGGCTTCTTTTTTCTCTTCCACGCCGCCCTCTACGTAGTTACGTCCGTAGAAGGTATCCAGCAGAATCTGTTTCAGCTCGGCGATCAGCGGGTAGCGCGGGTTAGCGCCGGTGCACTGGTCGTCAAAAGCGTCTTCAGACAGCTTATCAACGTGGGCCAGGAAGTCAGCTTCCTGTACGCCAGCTTCGCGGATAGACTTAGGAATACCCAGTTCAGCTTTAATTTCGTCCAACCAACCAAGCAGTTTTTCGATTTTCGCTGCGGTACGGTCGCCCGGAGCAGTCAGACCCAGATGGTCAGCGATTTCAGCGTAGCGACGACGAGCCTGCGGACGGTCGTACTGGCTGAAAGCCGTCTGTTTGGTCGGGTTGTCGTTAGCGTTATAACGAATTACGTTGCTGATCAACAGGGCGTTCGCCAGACCATGAGGAATGTGGAACTGAGAGCCCAGTTTGTGCGCCATTGAGTGACATACGCCCAGGAAGGCGTTCGCAAACGCAATACCGGCGATGGTCGCAGCACTGTGAACACGCTCACGCGCTACCGGGTTTTTAGACCCTTCATGGTAGGATGCCGGCAGGTTTTCTTTCAGCAGCTTAAGCGCCTGCAGAGCCTGGCCGTCAGAGAACTCGGAAGCCAGTACGGAAACGTAAGCTTCCAGGGCATGCGTCACCGCATCCAGACCACCGAAAGCACACAGTGACTTCGGCATTTCCATAACCAGGTTGGCGTCAACAATCGCCATGTCCGGAGTCAGCGCGTAGTCTGCCAGCGGGTATTTCTGACCGGTTGTGTCATCGGTAACCACGGCGAACGGCGTAACTTCAGAACCGGTGCCGGAAGTCGTAGTGATCGCTACCATCTTCGCTTTGACGCCCATTTTCGGGAACTTGTAGATACGTTTACGGATATCCATAAAGCGCAGCGCCAGTTCTTCGAAGTGGGTTTCCGGATGTTCATACATGACCCACATAATTTTCGCCGCATCCATCGGGGAGCCGCCGCCCAGCGCGATAATCACGTCTGGTTTGAAGGAGTTGGCCAGCTCAGCGCCTTTACGTACGATGGTCAGGGTCGGGTCAGCTTCAACTTCAAAGAAAACTTCAGTTTCTACGCCAGCGGCTTTCAGCACAGAAGTGATCTGGTCCGCATAGCCGTTGTTGAACAGGAAGCGGTCGGTCACGATCAGCGCGCGTTTGTGACCATCAGTAATCACTTCATCCAGCGCGATTGGCAGTGAGCCACGACGGAAGTAGATAGATTTCGGAAGTTTGTGCCACAACATGTTTTCAGCTCGCTTAGCAACGGTTTTCTTGTTGATCAGGTGCTTAGGACCAACGTTTTCCGAGATGGAGTTACCACCCCATGAACCACAACCCAGAGTCAGGGAAGGTGCGAGTTTGAAGTTATACAGGTCACCGATACCACCCTGAGAAGCCGGGGTGTTGATCAGAATACGCGCGGTTTTCATCAACTGGCCGAAGTAAGCAACGCGTTCTGGCTGGTTGTCCTGGTCGGTATACAGGCAGGAGGTGTGGCCGATGCCGCCCATTGCCACCAGTTTTTCAGCTTTATCAACTGCGTCTTCGAAATTCTTCGCACGATACATCGCCAGCGTCGGAGACAGTTTTTCGTGGGCAAACGGTTCGCTTTCATCAACGTCGGTGACTTCACCAATCAGAATTTTGGTGGAAACAGGGACGGTGAAGCCAGCCAGCTCAGCGATTTTATAGGCTGGTTGACCAACGATCGCGGCGTTCAGCGCGCCGTTTTTCAGGATGATGTTCTGCACAGCCTTCAGTTCCTGGCCCTGCAGCAGGTAGCCGCCGTGGCTGGAGAAACGTTCGCGAACGGCATCGTATACGGAATCAACAACCACAACAGACTGCTCTGAAGCACAAATCACGCCGTTATCGAAGGTTTTTGACATCAGTACGGAAGCGACAGCACGCTTGATATCAGCCGTTTCGTCGATGACAACCGGGGTGTTACCCGCGCCAACGCCGATGGCAGGTTTACCGGAGCTGTACGCCGCTTTAACCATGCCTGGACCGCCGGTCGCGAGGATCAGGTTGATATCCGGGTGGTGCATCAGCGCGTTCGACAGTTCAACGGAAGGCTGATCAATCCAACCAATCAGATCTTTCGGCGCGCCGGCAGCGATCGCAGCCTGCAGGACGATGTCAGCTGCTTTGTTGGTTGCATCTTTAGCACGCGGATGCGGAGAGAAGATGATGGCGTTACGCGTCTTCAGGCTGATCAGAGATTTAAAGATCGCGGTTGAAGTCGGGTTAGTGGTTGGAACGATGCCGCAGATAATACCAATCGGTTCAGCGATGGTGATAGTACCGAAGGTGTCATCTTCAGACAGGACACCGCAGGTCTTTTCATCTTTATAGGCGTTATAGATGTATTCAGAAGCAAAGTGGTTTTTGATCACTTTATCTTCGACGATACCCATGCCGGATTCGGCAACGGCCATCTTAGCGAGAGGGATTCGAGCATCAGCAGCGGCCAGAGCGGCGGCGCGGAAGATTTTGTCGACTTGTTCTTGAGTGAAACTGGCATATTCACGCTGGGCTTTTTTTACGCGCTCTACGAGTGCGTTAAGTTCAGCGACATTAGTAACAGCCATAATGCTCTCCTGATAATGTTAAACTTTTTTAGTCAATCAGTAGCTCGATTCGACAGTATAGACATTGTGTTAACGGCTTGCATGTAAATGTTAACGTAAAGAATTTTGTGCTTCTGACTTCACCGATTGACTAAAAAAGCTTTGCTCTATTCGTTCAGGTACCGCTGTTTTGCCTCCTCGCTGGGTGTAAATAAGGTTACTCACTTCTGGGTACAATTTATGTGATCTAAATCAATAATCAGCCAAGCTGATACCTTTCAGCAGGTCGTTTTTTGACCTGTTTGATCAAGTGTAATGATTAGGTATGCTAATTAAAGGATTAAATAGCATTGCGGAAACAAATAAGTAACATCCGAGCGTAATTATGAGCTTATGCGTCAGTAGAGATGAATTATGCCATCAAACAGCGTATCTTCTCGCGAATATTTTATGCTGGTAACTATCAACAGCCATTTTTAATGATGCTGCGGAGCACCCTGTGATTCAGTCGATGTTTGATTTTTCAGCTTACTTTAAGTTTTTTATTGGATTATTTGCGCTGGTCAACCCGGTAGGCATCATCCCGGTCTTTATTAGTATGACCAGCTACCAGACGGCGGCGGTGCGTAACAAAACCAACCTGACAGCCAACCTGTCGGTGGCCATTATCCTACTCACGTCGCTATTTTTAGGCGACGCGATTCTCCAGGTCTTCGGGATTTCCATCGATTCATTCCGTATTGCTGGCGGAATCCTGGTCGTCACCATTGCCATGTCGATGATCAGCGGCAAGCTTGGGGAGGATAAACAGAACAAGCAAGAAAAATCAGAAACGGCCATCCGTGAAAGTATTGGCGTTGTTCCGCTGGCGCTGCCTCTGATGGCGGGACCCGGCGCCATCAGCTCAACCATTGTCTGGGGAACCCGCTACCATAGCATCGCTCATTTTGTGGGATTTTCAGTCGCGATTGCTCTTTTTGCGCTGTGCTGCTGGGGGATTTTCCGTATGGCTCCCTGGCTGGTTCGCTTGCTTGGCCAAACCGGCATTAACGTCATTACCCGTATCATGGGGCTGCTGCTGATGGCGCTGGGGATCGAGTTCATCGTTACCGGTATTAAGGCGCTCTTTCCTGGCCTCGTGAATTAACCTGCGTCCGACTCGCGGGACAATCTGTTCCGCGTTTGCTCATTATTAGCAAAACATATTAAAAAAAGTGATTTGCCGGCCTGCAATACGCTTTTCTAATCCTTTAGTATTATCGTTATTTATCAATTAGTTACTAATCCGTTTCATCACGCTCGCCGCTTTCTACCTACATTAATCACTGTTATTTTCCTCACATCATTCTCTGGTGCTTGCCGTCTGATAATCGAAATGATATTAGTAATTTTCCCGATGAAGCAGATGAATGTGCTAAATAATAAGCAATTGTTAAATTTTCGTACAAAAAAGAAGCTATTTGGCGCGGGATGACGCATAGCGTGAGATATTTATCACAATTCTTTGATAGTAATAGGATTAATGAACTACGCCGTGGGAAGAGGGGAATAAAACTCCGCCGCCAGCAGGCCACAAAAGAGAATTCGGTAACATATTTGCAAATTGCATTGGCGGACAATAAAGCGTTTTGGTACTTTCCGGCGTGATCTTTGGCGGAATACTTACGCAAATGAGAATTTTTATTATATAGCTCCTCGGGACTAAAATTGCCTCCGGACAGGGGGGAAGAATCGACGTCAAGGCTGCCGTTTGAGCGGTCGTAATAAATAAGTCGGTGATAGCAAGCAGTACTCTCTGACAGCAGCATAAACTCCTGCACTGTTCAGAATCCAGAAAAGAGAAAACAGGCTGGTTAAATAACCAGTAATTATAATGATTGGAGTAACAAACACATGACCATCATCACTAAAAAAAGCCTGGTAGCCGCAGGAGTACTCTCTGCGTTAATGACCATCAACGCCGCCGTTGCGGCAGATGTACCGGCAGGGGTACAGCTGGCGGACAAACAAACGCTGGTACGTAACAACGGCTCCGAAGTTCAGTCCCTCGATCCGCATAAAATTGAAGGCGTGCCGGAGTCCAATATTAACCGCGATTTGTTTGAAGGGCTGCTGGTAAGCGACCTCGACGGCCACCCGGTCGCGGGTGTTGCGGAAAAATGGGACAACAAAGATTTTAAAGTCTGGACCTTCCATCTACGTAAAGATGCAAAGTGGTCCGACGGCACGCCGGTTACGGCACAAGATTTCGTTTATAGCTGGCAGCGCCTGGCGGATCCGAAAACCGCTTCTCCTTATGCAAGCTATCTGCAGTATGGTCATTTAGCCAATATTGACGACATTATCGCCGGGAAAAAACCGGCGACCGATCTGGGCGTAAAAGCGCTTGACGATCATACCTTTGAAGTGACCCTTAGCGAACCGGTGCCGTACTTCTACAAACTGCTCGTTCACCCATCTGTTTCGCCGGTACCTAAATCCGCCATTGAGAAATTCGGTGACAAATGGACCCAGCCGGCCAATATCGTCAGCAATGGCGCATATAAATTAAAAGATTGGGTTGTTAACGAACGCATTGTTCTGGAGCGTAATACCAACTACTGGGATAACGCCAAAACCGTGATTAATCAGGTCACCTTCCTGCCGATTTCTTCAGAAGTCACCGACGTTAACCGCTACCGCAGCGGTGAAATCGATATGACCTATAACAACATGCCGATCGAGCTGTTCCAGAAACTGAAAAAAGAGATCCCGAAGGAAGTTCACGTCGATCCGTATCTGTGTACTTATTATTACGAAATCAATAACCAGAAAGCCCCGTTTACCGACGTTCGCGTGCGTACGGCCCTGAAGATGGCGCTGGATCGCGACATTATTGTTAATAAAGTGAAAAACCAGGGCGACCTACCAGCCTATAGCTACACGCCGCCTTATACCGATGGCATGAAGCTCATTGAGCCTGAGTGGTTTAAATGGTCGCAGGAAAAACGCAATGAAGAAGCAAAAAAATTGCTGGCCGAAGCTGGCTATAGCGCTGATAAGCCGCTGACCTTCAATCTGCTGTATAACACTTCCGATTTACACAAAAAACTGGCTATCGCAGTGGCGTCCATCTGGAAGAAAAACCTCGGCGTAAACGTGAAGCTGGAAAACCAGGAATGGAAAACCTTCCTCGATAACCGCCATCAGGGCACCTTTGATATTGCGCGCGCCGGCTGGTGTGCGGACTATAACGAACCGACCTCCTTCCTCAATACGATGCTGAGCGACAGCTCAAACAACACATCACACTATAAGAGCCCGGCTTTCGACAAGATTATCGCTGAAACGCTGAAAACCAGCGACGAAGGGAAACGCGCGGACCTCTATGCACAATCTGAGCAGCAGCTGGATAAAGACTCCGTCATCGTACCGGTCTTCTATTACGTCAACGCCCGTTTGGTTAAACCGTGGGTAGGGGGCTATACCGGCAAAGATCCGCTGGATAATACCTATACAAGAAATATGTACATTGTGAAGCACTAATGGCAATACGTGGGGCGGGCGTTAACGCTTGCCTCACGGTGTCTTATTTCATCGCACTATTAAAGGCACACGCCAGAAGGTACGGGCAATGTTAAAATTCATCTTTCGTCGCTGTCTGGAAGCGATTCCGACGCTATTTATTCTTATTACTATCTCTTTCTTCATGATGCGTCTTGCCCCGGGAAGCCCTTTTACCGGTGAACGTACGCTGCCGCCGGAAGTCATGGCGAATATTGAAGCAAAATACCATTTAAACGACCCCATCATGACTCAGTACTTCAATTACCTGAAGCAACTGGCGCACGGTGATTTCGGTCCTTCCTTTAAATATAAAGATTACTCGGTTAACGATCTGGTCGCTTCCAGCTTTCCGGTATCAGCCAAATTAGGCTTCGCCGCGTTTTTTCTGGCGGTTGTGCTTGGCGTGAGCGCCGGGGTTATTGCGGCTTTGAAGCAAAATACAAAATGGGATTTTGCCGTGATGGGGGTGGCAATGACCGGGGTCGTGATACCGAGTTTCGTGGTCGCGCCGTTACTGGTCATGATATTTGCTATCACCCTGCACTGGCTGCCGGGCGGCGGATGGAACGGCGGGGCGCTGCAATATATGATTTTGCCGATGGTCGCCCTGTCGTTGGCCTATATCGCCAGTATCGCGCGTATTACCCGTGGCTCTATGATCGAAGTTCTCCACTCTAACTTCATTCGTACCGCCCGGGCAAAAGGCTTACCGATGCGCCGCATTATTCTGCGCCACGCATTAAAGCCCGCGCTGCTGCCGGTGCTTTCCTATATGGGGCCCGCATTTGTCGGCATTATTACCGGCTCAATGGTTATCGAAACCATTTATGGCCTGCCGGGAATCGGTCAACTGTTCGTAAACGGCGCGCTGAACCGCGACTACTCGCTGGTCCTTAGTCTGACCATTCTGGTTGGCGCATTGACCATTCTGTTTAACGCGATTGTTGACGTGCTGTACGCCGTTATCGATCCGAAGATCCGTTACTAACGCTGGGGTTCGCCATGATGTTAAGTAAGAAAAACAACGAGGCGCTGGAAAACTTCAGTGAAAAGCTGGAAGTCGAGGGGCGCAGCCTCTGGCAGGACGCCCGCCGCCGCTTTATGCATAACCGCGCTGCCGTCGCCAGCCTGATTGTGCTGGTGATTATTGCGCTGTTTGTCACCATCGCGCCGATGGTATCGCAGTTTTCCTATTACGATACCGACTGGGGCATGATGTCCAGCGCGCCCGATATGGAGTCCGGGCACTACTTTGGTACCGACTCTTCCGGCCGCGACCTGCTGGTGCGGGTGGCGATTGGCGGGCGTATCTCATTAATGGTCGGCGTGGCTGCTGCGCTGGTGGCGGTGATTCTGGGGACGCTTTACGGGTCACTTTCCGGCTATCTGGGCGGCAAAGTGGATTCGGTAATGATGCGTCTGCTGGAAATCCTCAACTCCTTCCCGTTTATGTTCTTCGTCATCCTGCTGGTGACCTTTTTTGGTCAGAATATCCTGCTGATTTTCGTTGCCATCGGGATGGTCTCCTGGCTGGATATGGCGCGTATCGTTCGCGGCCAGACCCTGAGCCTGAAGCGTAAAGAGTTTATTGAAGCTGCGCAGGTTGGCGGTGTTTCAACGGGCAATATCGTTATCCGCCATATCGTGCCTAACGT
Organism: Klebsiella sp. FDAARGOS_511; assembly: GCF_003812845.1. Taxonomy (NCBI): domain Bacteria; kingdom Pseudomonadati; phylum Pseudomonadota; class Gammaproteobacteria; order Enterobacterales; family Enterobacteriaceae; genus Klebsiella; species Klebsiella sp. FDAARGOS_511. The sequence goes on from NZ_CP033824.1 coordinate 5,464,229, forward strand.
GCTTGGCGTGGTTGTGGTGTATGCCTCACTGCTGGTGCCGAGCATGATTCTGTTCGAATCCTTCCTGAGCTTCCTCGGCCTGGGTACCCAGGAGCCGTTAAGCAGCTGGGGCGCGCTGCTCAGCGATGGCGCCAACTCTATGGAAGTTTCGCCGTGGCTACTGCTGTTTCCTGCCGGTTTCCTGGTGGTAACGCTGTTTTGTTTTAACTTTATCGGCGATGGCCTGCGTGATGCCCTCGACCCGAAAGACCGCTAAGGAGCGCCGACATGAGTACGATGGAAACGGCGAAAGCGCCGCAGGCAGCACAACAATCCGGACTGCTTCTGGATGTGAAAGATCTCCGCGTCACCTTTGGTACTCCCGATGGCGATGTGACTGCAGTCAACGATCTCAATTTTAATCTGCGGGCAGGGGAAACCTTAGGCATCGTGGGCGAGTCCGGTTCCGGTAAGTCGCAGACCGCGTTTGCGCTGATGGGCCTGCTGGCGGCGAACGGCCGCATCGGCGGTTCTGCGACCTTTAACGGTAAGCAGATCCTCAACCTTCCGGAGCGAGAACTGAATAAGCTACGCGCCGAGCAGATCTCAATGATTTTTCAGGACCCGATGACCTCGCTAAATCCGTATATGCGGGTAGGGGAGCAGCTTATGGAAGTCCTGATGCTGCATAAAGCGTTGGGCAAAGCCGAAGCCTTTGAAGAGTCGGTGAAAATGCTGGACGCGGTCAAAATGCCCGAAGCGCGCAAACGGATGAAAATGTATCCGCACGAATTTTCCGGCGGGATGCGCCAGCGCGTGATGATCGCGATGGCGCTGCTGTGCCGGCCTAAGCTGCTGATTGCCGATGAGCCGACAACGGCGCTGGACGTGACCGTACAGGCGCAAATCATGACGCTGCTTAATGAGCTCAAGCGCGAGTTCAATACGGCGATCATTATGATTACCCACGATCTCGGCGTCGTCGCCGGGATCTGCGATAAGGTGCTGGTGATGTACGCCGGGCGTACGATGGAATATGGCCAGGCGCGCGACGTCTTTTATCAACCATCGCACCCTTATTCTATCGGTCTGCTCAACGCGGTACCGCGGCTGGATGCGGAAGGCGATGCCCTGTTAACGATTCCAGGCAATCCGCCAAACCTGCTGCGTTTGCCGAAGGGGTGTCCATTCCAGCCGCGCTGCCCGCATGCGATGGAAATTTGCAATAGCGCTCCTCCTCTGGAGGAGTTTGCACCGGGCCGCCTGCGCGCCTGCTTTCAACCGGTGGGGGATTTGCTATGAACGCCGTAACGGAACAAAGAAAAGTCCTGCTCGAAATCGCCGATCTGAAAGTGCACTTTGATATTAAAGACGGTAAACAGTGGTTCTGGCAGCCTTCGAAAACGCTGAAAGCGGTGGATGGCGTAACGCTGCGTCTGTATGAAGGTGAAACTCTGGGCGTGGTCGGCGAGTCCGGATGCGGAAAATCGACCTTCGCGCGCGCGATCATTGGTCTGGTCAAAGCCACCGACGGTAAAGTCGCCTGGTTAGGTAAAGATTTGCTGGGAATGAAGGCCGACGAATGGCGTGACGTGCGCAGCGATATTCAGATGATCTTTCAGGATCCGCTGGCGTCGCTAAACCCGCGCATGACTATCGGGGAAATTATCGCCGAGCCGCTGCGTACCTATCATCCTAAAATGCCGCGTCAGGAAGTTCGCGATCGCGTTAAGGCGATGATGATGAAAGTGGGGCTGCTGCCGAACTTGATTAACCGCTACCCGCATGAATTTTCCGGCGGCCAGTGTCAGCGTATTGGTATTGCCCGCGCGCTAATTCTTGAGCCGAAGCTCATTATTTGCGATGAACCGGTTTCGGCGCTGGACGTGTCGATTCAGGCTCAGGTAGTGAATCTGCTGCAGCAGCTGCAGCGTGAAATGGGACTATCGCTGATTTTTATCGCCCACGATCTGGCGGTGGTGAAGCACATTTCTGATCGCGTACTGGTGATGTATCTCGGGCATGCCGTGGAACTGGGCACCTACGATGAGGTATACCATAATCCGCTGCATCCCTATACCAAAGCGCTGATGTCGGCGGTGCCGGTGCCGGACCCCGATAAAGAAAAGAATAAAACTATCCAGCTGCTGGAGGGGGAATTACCATCGCCGATTAACCCGCCGTCTGGATGCGTATTTCGCACGCGGTGCCCGATTGCCGGGCCGGAGTGCGCTAAGACGCGACCGGTGCTGGAGGGCAGTTTCCGACACGCGGTTTCCTGCCTGAAGGTAGACCCGTTATAATCTCTGGGGCTGACGTAAGTCAGCCCTTTTTTAGTGAGGTTAACGTGGCTTTTCATATTCATGCCGCTCGTCTGCGGCTGTATCATTTATTCTTTGATCAAAACCGACGCTCCGGCCGGCATTTTGAGGGATTTTGCGGTCTCTTCGCGCTGCTTAGCGTTCTGGTGATATTTATCGAGTCCGGATTGGGAACGCAATATCATCTGACGGTGGACGAATGGCATGTTTTTGTCTGGCTTGAGCTTATTGTTACTGTGGTTTTTACCTGTGAGTATATTCTGCGCATTATCAGCTGGCCGAATCCGCTAAAGTATATTTTTAGCTTTTGGGGAATTATTGACCTTGCCACTATATTACCGCTCTACGTAATGTGGCTATGGCCAGAGATCAGTATTGAGTACGTGTTCGCCTGGCGGGCCATGCGCGCGATACGCGCGCTGCGTATTCTTAAACTGCTGCGCTTTATGCCGTCGCTGAATATTTTCTGGACCGCCATCGTCAGCGCTCGCCACCAGCTGATTCTGTTCTACTCTTTTATTGCCATCGTGATGGTGATTTTTGGCGCCTTGATGTATCTGGTTGAGGGGCCGCGATATGGGTTTACTACGCTGAACGCGTCAGTTTATTGGGCGATTGTGACGATAACGACGGTGGGATATGGCGACATCACGCCGCATACGCCGCTCGGGCGAATTCTTGCGTCCATCCTTATCTTAATCGGCTACTCAATTATTGCGATTCCCACCGGCTTAATTACCACCCACATGACCACGGCCTTTCAGAATCGCCGTACTCAGCGCATATGTTCGAATTGTCAGCATACAAATCATGAAAAAGGCGCCCGCTACTGCAATGCCTGCGGCAGCGAACTGCCCGAATGAATAAAAAAGCCTGCCCTGGTTAAACCAGGCAGGCTTCTTCTGTATCGATATTTACTTGAGAAAGAACTTATTCACGCCACAGAATATGGCAGAGCTTATGGTCTTTTTCACGGCACAGCAGCACGCGCGCAAAAATATCGTTAATCTCGCCGCCATCTTCATCGGCCAGGCCAATGACCACTTCCGCGAAGAAGTCAGGGTTGAGGTCAAAATCGACGTGCTCTTCCCAGTCAGGCGCCGGGTCAAAGAGCTCGGCGCCGCCGCGTTCTTCAAACTGCAGATTGAACAGAATGACATCTGCCGGGTCGAGGTTGTCCACGGCCAGCTCGAGGAAAATGTCGTAAGCCTGTTCAAGCGTTTCGTCTTCGGTCAGGCGATTATTTAAATCCATATCCATGATTGCTACCCATTAAACATCTGATTGGCACGTTTTACAGCAACGGACTGAAGAAGTAAAACAGTCGCTCGGCGATCCGCTGCCACAGCGGACGTTTTAGCCATAGCCTGGCGTCCAACAGACGCGAGCGGGAGATATAATCATCCTGCACCGCGGCCAGATCGCTGCCAAATCCCGCATCGTCAATTACCAGCGTAATCTCGAAGTTCAGCCACAGGCTGCGCATGTCGAGGTTAACGGTGCCCACCAGGCTGAGCTCGCCGTCAACCAGCACGCTCTTGGTATGCAGCAGGCCGCCTTCAAACTGGTAGATCTTCACTCCGGCAGCCAGCAGCTCGGTAAAGAAGGCGCGGCTGGCCCAGCCCACCAGCAGAGAGTCGTTCTTGCGCGGCAGGATGATGCTGACATCGACGCCGCGCTGGGCGGCGGTGCAGATGGCATGCAGAAGATCGTCGCTGGGCACAAAGTAGGGGGTCGTCATGATCAAATGCTCTTTGGCCGCGTAGGCGGCAGTGAGCAGAGCCTGATGGATCAAATCTTCCGGAAAGCCCGGGCCCGAGGCGATAGTGTGAATCGTGTGCCCGCTGGCCTCTTCGAACGGCATAATGTTCGCGTCCGGCGGCGGAGGCAAAATACGTTTGCCGGTTTCAATCTCCCAGTCGCAGGAGTAGACAATGCCCATCGCTGTCGCTACCGGACCTTCCATTCGCGCCATCAGATCGATCCACTGGCCAACGCCGGAGTCCTGCTTAAAGAAACGCGGGTCGACCAGATTCATACTGCCGGTATAGGCAATATAGTTATCGATCATGACCATTTTACGATGCTGACGCAGGTCCATACGGCGCAGGAAGACGCGCATCAGGTTGACCTTCAGGGCTTCGACGACATCAATGCCAGCATTACGCATCATGGCGGCCCAAGGGCTACGGAAAAAGGCCACGCTCTCGGCGGAGTCGAGCATCAGCCGACAATGTACGCCGCGTCTGGCCGCCGCCATTAATGATTCTGCGACCTGGTCGGCCATGCCGCCGGGCTGCCAGATATAGAACACCATCTCAATATTGTGACGAGCGAGCTGGATATCGCGGATGAGCGCCTGCATGACGTCATCGGATTCAGTGAGCAGCTGCAGCTGATTGCCTTTGACGCCGCCAATGCCCTGCCGACGTTCGCAGAGCTTGAACAAGGATTCCGCGACCGGACTATTCTCCTCGGCAAAGATATGCTTGCAGGCTTTGAGGTCTTTTAACCACTTGGCCGTTGAGGGCCACATGGCCCGCGCACGCTCGGCGCGGCGTTTACCCAGATGCAGTTCGCCAAACGAAAGATAGGCGATAATTCCTACCAGCGGAAGAATATAAATGACAAGCAGCCAGGCCATCGCTGACGGTACCGCGCGTCTTTTCATTAATATCCGTAATGTTACACCGGCGATAAGTAGCCAGTAACCGAGTATAACCAGCCAGTTCACCACCGTGTAAAAGGTTGTCATAGATGAAAAATCCTTTTGAATGACTTGATGACATGAGTTTACGCATCAACATCCATCTGGCAAATAAAAACGCAGCGAAAGCGTTGGTTAGCCAGATTCATCGGTCTATAATGCAGGCTGTTTTCACTCGTAGAGTAGTTGTAATGAAGCGTAGTAGAACGGAAGTAGGGCGCTGGCGCATGCTTCGGCAGGTGAGCCGCCGTAAAGCACGCTGGCTGGAAGGACAGTCGCGTCGTAATATGCGCATCCTCGCCATCAGAAAAGAGCTGGTTAAGCGGCAACGACACTCTCTGCTGTTCACCTTCTCTGAGTTTTGAGGGTCAAAACAAAAGGCACCGCTCGCGGTGCCTCTGTTTTTTGCCAACATTTGGTGCTTTAGAATACTTTTTTATACGGTTTTACAGATACTTTCTGATAAACCCCTGCGGCAATATACGGATCGTCATTGGCCCATGATTGTGCCGCTTCCAGTGATTCAAATTCCGCAATGACCGTTGAGCCGGTGAAGCCCGCCGCGCCGGGTTCATTACTGTCGACTGCAGGCATTGGGCCGGCGGTCAGTAAACGACCTTCATCATGTAATAATTGCAAACGCGCCAGGTGGGCGGGACGTACCGACGTCCGTTTTTCCAGAGAGTCGGCGATATCTTCAGCGTAGATAACGTAAAGCACGGCATGGCTCCTTATCAATAAATTGGCGAATCACGTTAAGTGAAACCGTCGTTGACTGCAATGCAAAGATGCTCACGATCCCCAGAATGCCACGTCCCGTCGGCTTTTTGTCAGAAATCAGGGCAAATTTTGATACAAGCCAACAACCCTAGTTGAATATGATTGCTATTTGCATTTAAAATCGGGGCATCATTTTTCAACAGAAACGACTATGAGCGCAATGACCTTTGATTTACCTCGCCGCTTTCCGTGGCCCACGCTACTGTCTGTGGTCATCCACGGCGGTGTTGTCGCGGCGCTGCTCTATACTTCGGTACATCAGGTAATTGAACGGCCGTCACCCTCACAGCCCATTGAGATTACTATGGTGGCCCCGGAAGATCTGGAACCGCCTCAGGCGGCTCAGCCGGTCGTTGAACCCGTTGTTGAGCCGGAACCTGAGCCGGAACCGGAGGTGATTCCTGAACCGCCAAAAGAGGCGCCGGTCGTTATCCATAAACCGAAACCTAAACCGAAGCCAAAGCCTAAACCGAAGCCGGAAAAAAAGGTTGAGCAACCGAAGCGTGATGTGAAACCGGCGGAAACGCGCCCGGCCTCGCCGTTTGAAAATACGAATACGGCGCCAGCGCGCACCGCGCCGAGCACCTCAACCGCGAACGCTAAACCGACCGTCACGGCGCCGACCGGACCGCGAGCGCTAAGCCGTGGGGAGCCGAGCTATCCGGCTCGTGCGCAGGCGCTGCGCATTGAAGGGAATGTTCGGGTTAAGTTCGACGTCACGGCGGACGGGCGCGTGGATAACGTGCAGATCCTCTCCGCCCAACCAGCCAATATGTTTGAGCGTGAAGTGAAAAACGCTTTACGTAAATGGCGTTATGAACCGGGTAAACCGGGGAACGGCATTACCATGACCATTCAGTTCCGCCTGAAAGGCATACAAATCAGCTAATCTGCGTAAGCAAGGCCCCTTACGGGGCCTTATCCATGAACACGTCATCAAGCGCTTTCTGCGCCGTCACCAGATGTTGTCCGCCAAACAGAATCGCGCGATTCAGCAGCGTATAGAGCTGGTAGATGGGTTGCCGCTCGAGAAAGCCGGACGGCAGCGGCGAAACGGACTGATAGCCATCATAGATTTGCGGCGGCTGTTCCTGATGCAGTGGGAGCATTGCCAGATCGCATTCGCGATCGCCCCAGTAGCAGGCCGGGTCGAAAATATAGGGCCCGTTTGGACCGAGCGCGCAGTTACCGGACCATAAGTCACCGTGGAGCAGCGACGGCTGCGGCTGATGATTGCTCAATCGCTGCTGAATAATATCAACAAGACTATCGATATCGCCAAAATGCAGACCTTTCTCGGCGGCGAGCTCGAGCTGCCAGCCGATGCGCTGTTCGGCAAAGAACGTGGACCATCGACGCTGCCAGGCGTTCGGCTGGGGAGTGGTGGAAAGGTCATTGTCAAAATCCAGACCAAACTGCGGCTGATCGCTCCATTGATGCAAATGGGCGATTTGCTGGCCTAACAGGAAAGCGTTGTGCGCATCCAGCGGGCGAGGGGGGAGATATTCCATGACCAGAAAACTATAATCACGGTCGCTGCCTACGGCAAAAACCTGCGGTACGTTCACGGTTTTACTTCGTGACAGCAGCTCAAGCTGGTCTGCCTCGGCCGTGAAGATGGGTAAAAGCTCACGTTCATCGCATTTTACGAAGTAATCTCGCCCGCCAAAGCGTAAATGCCAGGCGGCGTGGATCTCTCCACCGGGTAGCTCGTTTCGCAGTTCGACTTCAGCTGCTTCGGTATGCAAATCGCTTAACAAATTGCTGATAGCTTGCCACATGCCGTCTCTCCCCATGTCTTCCAACATTTCATAAGGTTAGCGCATAACCCCGGCGTAAAATTCGAACTGACGCACAACTGAACGTTTTCCGTTGCGTCAATCGCACTTATTGAGCTTCTATCCACTCGCTGAATGTTGACACGGTGACGTCAACGGCTCGTCCCAGCGCGGTTTCGGCTAAACCCGCGCTTAACGCTTTAACTTCATCGGCATTCTGCATGGAAAGCAGGCCGAAGGTATTGGTGCCGAGCTCGTGGACGTTCCCTTCATCATCGTTTAAGACAAGGGTAAATCCGGCGCGGGTGAGATGATTACTGAGTTCGTTAATTTCCGTTAACGTCTCTTCGTGAAAACGAACCGTGACGACCCAGGCGTTAATTTCGCTACTCATTTTTCACCCCATTGTTATCCATGGCATTTTTAGCATAGACCATCATGCTGATTTGGCGACTCCCTCCGTTTTGCCAGAGGGAGCGAAGGAGATTATAAACCGCGCAGATAATCGTAGATTTTTTGCGTATTTTCCAGCGAGCAAAGGCGGGTGCCCTGATTGATGGTGGCCGCGCTGCCCGCAGCGACGCCAAAGCGAACCATATCTTCAAGCGAGGCATTTTCCGCCAGCCTTAAGGTCATCGCGCCAACCATGCTGTCACCGGCGCCGACAGTACTCTGGCTTTTCATCGGCGGCGGTACGACCTGAACACTACCATCGGCATCAACACCAAGCGCTCCCTGTGCTCCCAGGGAGACGACGACGCGCTGGACTTTACCGGAACGAATTAACTCTTGCGCGGCGAGCCGCACATCATCTGGCTGACTCAGATCCCGCTGGACCAGCGCACTTAACTCTTTCTGGTTCGGTTTAACCAGTTCAATATTGCCGACATCAAGCGCGGCGGCGAGGGCATCACCGGAACTATCGACAATACAGCGCAATCCATGCCGCTGCGCGTTTTTCACCAGCTGCGTCAGGTTCTCGACGCTGATGCCCGGCGGCAGGCTTCCGCTAATTACCAGCAGCGAGCCGGGGGCGATAGTGAGCACTTTTTCCTCAATGAGCCGGAGCTCATCCGCAGTTAATGCGGCGCCAGGCATCACGAAACGATATTGCTCGCCGCTGGCGTTCACATGAACGTGAAGATTCTGCCGCGTCCAGTCATGAGTCTCTACCGTATCGACGGGAACGTGTTCATCCGTCAGCAGCGCCGTCAGGTGTTCGCCGGTTGCCCCACCGACGGGAAAGATAGCCGTGGCGCTGCCGCCAAGAAAAGTGATGGCGCGCGCAACGTTAATTCCGCCCCCGCCGGGTTCAAACACGGGAGCGCTACAGCGTAGCTTGCCTTCCGGGTAAATTTGCGGGGTCTGCGTGGCGCTGTCGAGCGAGGGGGCTAACGTGAGCGTATAGATTTTGGTCATCCAGTTTCCTCCATAATACGAGTTTAGCGGCTCTGGTTTTAAGCATGGCACTTAAAGGAGGGAAGGGGAAGCGACGCGTAGCTTATGCACCGGTACCCCTTTTATCTTTATGAAATAAAAATTGTTTTGAGAAGCGTCTTATACAAAAAACGAAAGAGTAATTGATTGCTAAGTTAATCGTGCTTTTTTATAATTTACTCCCTTTCTTAGGACCGGCTATTAGCGATCCTCGCGAAAGCTCCCGGGACCCTCCTGGTCTCCTTATAGGTTGTACGGACTTAAAATTAAATGAAGCTTTTGAAGACAGTACCCGCAGCGGTGATGCTGGCGGGAGGGCTCTTTGCGTCTGCGTGCGCAATGGCCGATGATTCCGTTTTTACTGTCATGGATGACCCTTCTTCTGCAAAAAAACCTTTCGAAGGTACTGTTAACGCCGGTTATCTGGCGCAGTCCGGCAATACGAAAAGTTCCTCAATGACCGCCGACTCAACGTTGACCTGGTATGGCGATACCACCGCATGGTCGCTGTGGGGGAATGCCAGCAATACGTCGTCGAACGATCAGCGCTCTTCGGAAAAGTACGCGGTGGGCGGACGTAGCCGTTATAACCTGACCGACCAGAATTATCTTTTTGGTCAGGCGAGCTGGCTGACGGATCGTTACAATGGTTATCAGCAGCGTGATGTGTTCACCGCGGGTTATGGTCGTCAGATCATGAACGGCCCGGTACACAGCCTGCGTTTTGAATTTGGTCCTGGTGTACGCTATGACGAGTATACCGATGGTGATAATGATACTCAGCCACTGGGCTACGCTTCCGGCACCTACGCCTGGCAGATGACCGATAACGCCAAATTTACCCAAGGCGTCTCGGTATTCGGCGCCGAAGATACGACGCTGAACTCTGAAAGTGCGTTAAACGTTGCGATTAACGCGCACTTTGCCCTCAAAGTAGCCTATAACCTGACGTGGAACTCTGAACCGCCGTCATCGGCGCCGGAGCATACCGATCGCCGCACCACGCTATCGCTCGGTTATAAAATGTAATCTTTTCAGGCCGGATATTCCGGCCTGATTGTTTTAAATTTAGCAATAAGTGGCATTATTATTTTTGGTCTCTTGTTTTGTTTTTTATAAAAAGAAATGGTCTCCATAATTTCTTCATGATCGCTATTTTGCTGACAAATATGTAGTTAATTTGACACGAAAAGATAAATATTGGGTCGGACAAAAATGTGATCTGGATCTATACTGTTCACCACAGGCGGAGATAACGAATCCGTTCTATTATCTGAAACAAATAAGAGAATGACTATCATGAAAAATAGTAAAATCGCACTCGCGGCCGCGATGCTGTGCACGTTGTCTTTTGGCGCATTTGCCGCCGCTCCCGCACCGCAGCCGGGTAATCACGATCGTACGCAAGTGGGCATAGCCAAAGCGACCGATGTCGAAGCGGGCTCTAATATTGCACCGGGCTCCCAATCAACCGGACAGTCAATGAACGACGCGTTTGATGTTCATAAACTTGTCGCCGGCGAATGGTCCTGATATTTAAACGCCATTCATAATTTCTCTTTTATTATTTCGTCAAGCAGTAAACCGGGTAATGTTGTACCGGTTTCGCTTTACGCGTTTGGTGTAAAATCTTCATAATTTATGTGAAATCATAAATATTCTTTATGCGTCATATCGCGCTGTCGCCGTTTCTTCCGATCTATCGCTGAAGCAATTATGCAACGTTTGTTACACCTCCCCCTTTTTTTTCCATCAACAATAACCATTTAGTCTTATGTGACTTTTATCACGCACTAATGATGTGTAAACTAACCCTCGGTGTTATCAACAGGCGGCTGCAGGTGGGGACGTGTCGTTGAACGAGCGTGCACACATTTTCGCAGAGTGAAGCGGGAACTGGGTCTGAACTTGTTGATAATTATGATTATATTGTTTTGTATGTGCTCTTTCGTGTGGGGCACCACTGCAAATAAGGACATGAAATGCCTGTAATTACGCTTCCTGATGGCAGCCAACGCCATTTTGATCACGCTGTGAGCCCGATGGACGTCGCTCTGGATATTGGCCCCGGTCTGGCGAAAGCCACCATCGCTGGTCGTGTCAATGGCGAGCTGGTTGACGCCTGTGACTTAATTGAAAACGACGCAACGCTCTCTATCATCACCGCGAAAGATGAAGATGGACTTGAGATTATTCGTCACTCCTGTGCGCACCTTTTGGGACATGCGATTAAACAGCTGTGGCCAAATACCAAAATGGCGATCGGCCCGGTTGTCGACAATGGTTTCTACTATGATGTCGATCTGGACCATACCCTGACCCAGGAAGATATCGACGCGCTCGAAAAACGCATGCATGAGCTCGCCGAGAAAAACTACGACGTTATTAAGAAGAAAGTCAGCTGGCACGAAGCGCGTGAAACCTTTGTGAAGCGCGGCGAGAGCTATAAAGTCTCTATTCTTGATGAAAACATTGCTCATGATGATAAGCCCGGCTTGTATCATCACGAAGAATATGTCGACATGTGCCGTGGGCCGCATGTGCCGAATATGCGTTTCTGCCATCACTTCAAACTGATGAAGACCGCGGGCGCCTACTGGCGCGGCGATAGCAACAATAAAATGCTGCAGCGCATCTACGGTACCGCCTGGGCAGATAAAAAAGCGCTTAATGCCTATCTGCAGCGTCTGGAAGAAGCCGCTAAGCGCGATCACCGTAAAATCGGTAAGCAGCTCGATCTGTATCATATGCAGGAAGAGGCGCCGGGTATGGTGTTCTGGCATAACGACGGCTGGACTATCTTCCGCGAACTGGAAACTTTTGTGCGTTCTAAGCTGAAAGAGTACCAGTATCAGGAAGTTAAAGGCCCGTTTATGATGGACCGCGTGCTGTGGGAAAAAACCGGCCACTGGGACAACTATAAAGATGCGATGTTTACCACTTCTTCCGAGAACCGTGAATACTGCATCAAGCCGATGAACTGCCCGGGTCACGTGCAGATCTTCAACCAGGGCCTGAAATCCTACCGCGATCTGCCATTACGTATGGCTGAATTCGGTAGCTGCCATCGCAATGAGCCGTCAGGCGCGCTGCATGGCCTGATGCGCGTACGCGGATTTACTCAGGACGATGCCCACATTTTCTGTACTGAAGATCAGGTTCGTGATGAAGTTAACGCCTGTATTCGTATGGTCTACGATATGTACAGCACCTTCGGCTTCGAGAAAATCGTCGTCAAGCTGTCAACTCGCCCGGAAAAACGCATCGGTAGCGATGAGACATGGGATCGTGCTGAAGCGGATCTGGCGGTGGCGCTGGAAGAGAACAATATCCCGTTTGAATATCAACTGGGTGAAGGCGCCTTCTACGGTCCGAAAATTGAATTTACCCTGTATGACTGCCTCGATCGTGCATGGCAGTGCGGTACTGTACAGCTGGACTTCTCCTTGCCGCAGCGTTTAAGCGCCTCCTATGTTGGCGAAAATAATGAACGCCAGGTACCGGTAATGATTCACCGTGCTATTCTTGGTTCGCTGGAGCGCTTTATTGGCATCCTGACCGAAGAGTTTGCCGGCTTCTTCCCAAGCTGGCTTGCGCCAGTGCAGGTTGTGGTTATGAATATTACTGATTCTCAGGCTGAATACGTTAACGAATTGACGCGTAAACTACAAAATGCAGGCATTCGCGTAAAAGCAGACTTGAGAAATGAGAAGATAGGCTTTAAAATCCGCGAGCACACTTTACGTCGTGTCCCTTACATGTTGGTCTGTGGCGACAAAGAGGTAGAAGCTGGCAAAGTTGCCGTGCGTACCCGTCGTGGCAAAGACTTGGGCAGCCTGGACGTAAATGAAGTTATCGAGAAGCTGCAACAAGAGATTCGCAGCCGCAGTCTAAAACAACTGGAGGAATAAGGTATTAAAGGCGGAAAACGAGTTCAAACGGCACGTCCGAATCGTATCAATGGCGAGATTCGCGCCCTGGAAGTTCGCTTAACAGGTCTGGAAGGCGAAGCTTTGGGTATTGTGAGTCTGAGAGAAGCTATCGAAAAAGCTGAAGAAGCTGGAGTAGATTTAGTTGAGATCAGCCCTAACGCCGAACCGCCAGTTTGTCGTATCATGGACTACGGCAAGTTCCTTTATGAAAAGAGCAAGTCTTCTAAGGAACAGAAGAAAAAGCAAAAAGTTATTCAGGTCAAGGAAATCAAATTCCGACCTGGCACCGATGATGGCGACTACCAGGTAAAACTCCGCAGCCTGGTTCGCTTTCTGGAAGAGGGTGATAAAGCTAAGATCACGCTGCGTTTCCGCGGCCGTGAGATGGCTCACCAGCAGATCGGGATGGAAGTGCTTACCCGCGTCCGTGACGATCTGAGTGAACTGGCAGTAGTCGAATCCTTCCCAACGAAGATCGAAGGCCGTCAGATGATCATGGTGCTCGCTCCTAAGAAGAAACAGTAAGGCCTTCAAGTAGCAATGTCTGTGGAGCCTTTAGGTTCCGCAGCTGTTGCTCGCCTATGTTTCGTTTATTAACAATGCGAAGTGGAAGTTATTAAAATGCCAAAAATTAAGACCGTACGCGGTGCTGCTAAGCGCTTCAAAAAAACCGGTAAAGGTGGTTTTAAGCACAAGCACGCTAACCTGCGTCACATTCTGACCAAAAAAGCTACTAAGCGTAAACGTCACCTGCGTCCGAAAGCCATGGTTTCTAAAGGCGATCTGGGCCTGGTCATCGCGTGCCTGCCGTACGCATAAGTCGTTAACCCTTTTAACTTTTTAATTAGAATAGATACAGGAGAGCACATATGGCTCGCGTAAAACGTGGTGTAGTTGCCCGTGCACGTCACAAGAAAATTTTGAAACAAGCTAAAGGCTACTACGGTGCGCGTTCTCGCGTATACCGCGTTGCCTTCCAGGCTGTTATCAAAGCTGGTCAGTACGCTTATCGTGACCGTCGTCAGAAAAAGCGTCAGTTCCGTCAACTGTGGATTGCGCGTATCAACGCAGCAGCACGTCAGAACGGTATTTCTTACAGCAAATTCATCAACGGCCTGAAAAAAGCCTCTGTTGAAATCGACCGTAAGATCCTGGCTGACATCGCCGTATTCGACAAATTAGCGTTCACCGCGCTGGTCGAAAAAGCGAAAGCAGCTCTGGCATAAGCCAGTTGAAAGAGGGAGCTTGTCTCCCTCTTTTCGTTTCAAGGCTATCAATCCATTGACTTTTATTCGCGTAGGCTTTTCAATACCAGTCTTACGTTTTTTATCAGACAAGGTAATGCAAGCATGAATGCTGCTATTTTCCGCTTCTTTTTTTACTTTAGCACCTGAACTCAGGAGGCTAGCGCGTGAAAGAAGAAACGGAAAACAGCGCCAAAAAGCCTCCCCCTGTGGAGGCTTTTTTTGTATCTGAACTGGCTCGTTCTATTTCAAGCTCCAGACGCGTGGGTTGACCTGAATCATTCGGTCAAATGAAGGATTACCTACGGTCTGCGGCTCGAAATAGTGAGAGCAAAATAATAACCATAACCGGTGTCTGCACCGACATAATGAGGAAAACCATGTCACATCTCGCAGAGCTGGTTGCCAGTGCGAAGGCAGCCATTAACGAGGCATCAGATGTTGCTGCGCTGGACAACGTCCGCGTGGAATACCTGGGTAAAAAAGGGCTTTTGACCCTTCAGATGACGACCCTGCGCGAGCTGCCTGCTGAAGAGCGTCCGGCAGCCGGCGCGGTTATCAACGAAGCGAAAGAGCAGGTCCAGCAGGCGCTTAACGTGCGTAAGTCAGCGCTTGAAAGTGCTGCGCTTAACGCGCGCCTGGCCTCGGAAACCATCGATGTCTCTCTGCCGGGTCGTCGTATTGAGAACGGTGGCCTGCATCCGGTGACCCGTACTATCGACCGTATCGAAAGTTTCTTCGGTGAGCTCGGCTTTACCGTCGCGACTGGTCCGGAAATCGAAGATGACTACCACAACTTCGATGCGCTGAATATTCCTGGCCACCATCCGGCACGCGCTGACCACGACACTTTCTGGTTTGATGCGACGCGCCTGCTGCGTACGCAAACCTCAGGCGTACAGATCCGCACCATGGCTAACCAGCAGCCGCCGATCCGCATTATTGCGCCAGGTCGCGTCTATCGTAACGACTACGATCAGACCCACACCCCAATGTTCCATCAGATGGAAGGCCTGATTGTTGATACCAACATCAGCTTCACCAACCTGAAGGGAACACTGCACGATTTCCTGCGTAACTTCTTTGAAGAAGATCTACAGATTCGTTTTCGTCCGTCCTATTTCCCGTTCACCGAGCCCTCTGCGGAAGTTGACGTCATGGGCAAAAACGGCAAATGGCTGGAAGTGCTCGGCTGCGGTATGGTGCATCCAAACGTACTGCGCAACGTGGGTATCGATCCGGAAATCTATTCCGGCTTTGCCTTCGGCATGGGTATGGAGCGTCTGACCATGCTGCGCTACGGCGTGACCGACTTACGCGCGTTCTTCGAAAACGATCTGCGTTTCCTCAAACAGTTTAAATAAGGGCAGGACAGAACAATGAAATTCAGTGAACTGTGGTTACGCGAGTGGGTTAACCCAGCTATCGATAGCGAAGCGCTGTCGGACCAGATAACGATGGCCGGGCTTGAGGTTGACGGCGTTGAGCCGGTCGCGGGCAGTTTTAACGGCGTTGTTGTTGGCGAAGTGGTCGAGTGCGCTCAGCACCCTAATGCCGACAAGCTGCGCGTGACAAAAATCAACGTCGGCGGCGAACGTCTGCTGGATATCGTCTGCGGCGCGCCGAACTGCCGTCAGGGCCTTAAGGTTGCCGTTGCGACCATCGGCGCCGTACTGCCGGGCGATTTTAAAATTAAAGCGGCAAAGCTGCGCGGTGAGCCGTCGGAAGGTATGCTGTGCTCCTTCTCGGAACTGGGTATTTCCGACGATCACAGCGGTATTATTGAACTGCCCGCCGATGCGCCGCTGGGTACCGACATCCGTGAATATCTGAAGCTCGACGATAACACTATCGAAATCAGCGTCACGCCGAACCGTGCCGATTGTCTCGGTATTATCGGCGTGGCTCGCGATGTCGCCGTGCTCAACAAGGCGCCGTTGAATGTCCCGGAAATGCCCCCGGTAGCCGCCACCGTCAATGACGTTCTGCCAATCCAGGTCGATGCGCCGGAAGCATGTCCGCGCTATCTGGGGCGCGTGGTAAAAGGCATTAATGTCAAAGCACCGACCCCATTATGGATGAAAGAGAAGCTGCGCCGTTGCGGTATTCGCTCCATCGATGCGGTGGTTGATGTGACCAACTACGTATTGCTTGAGCTGGGTCAGCCGATGCACGCCTTCGATAAAGACCGCATTGAAGGCGGAATTATCGTGCGTATGGCGCATGAAGGGGAAACCCTGGTTCTGCTGGACGGCTCCGAGGCTAAGCTGGACACCGATACTCTGGTGATTGCTGACCATCAGAAAGCTCTGGCAATGGGGGGGATTTTCGGCGGCGAGCACTCCGGCGTAAACGATGAAACGCAAAACGTTCTGCTGGAATGCGCGTTCTTCAGCCCGCTGTCCATTACCGGTCGCGCCCGTCGCCATGGTCTGCATACCGATGCTTCCCACCGCTACGAGCGCGGCGTGGACTCCGCGTTGCAGTATCAGGCTATGGAGCGTGCGACCCGCCTGCTGATGGATATTTGCGGCGGCGAAGCTGGCCCGATTATTGACGTCACCAACGAAGCGACCCTGCCGAAGCCTGCGACCATCAGGCTTCGCCGCAGCAAGCTGGATCGTCTGATCGGTCACCACGTTGAGGATGCGCAGGTGAGCGATATTCTGCGACGTCTGGGCTGTGAAGTCACCGAAGGCCAGGACGAGTGGCATGCCGTCGCGCCGAGCTGGCGTTTCGATATTGCCATCGAAGAGGACCTGGTCGAAGAAGTCGCCCGCGTCTATGGCTATAACAATATTCCTGACGAACCGGTGCAAGCGGGCCTGATCATGGGCACCCACCGCGAAGCGGATCTGTCGCTTAAACGCGTGAAAACGCTGCTCAACGACAAAGGCTATCAGGAAGTGATTACCTACAGCTTCGTTGATCCGAAAGTACAGCAGTGGATCCACGCCGGGGAAGAAGCGCTGATTCTGCCGAGCCCGATCTCCAGCGAAATGTCGGCGATGCGCCTATCATTGTGGACCGGCCTGTTAGGGACGGTGGTCTACAACCAGAATCGTCAGCAGACTCGCGTGCGCATCTTTGAGAGCGGTTTACGCTTTGTTCCTGATACTCAGGCTCCGCTGGGCATTCGTCAGGATGTGATGCTGGCTGGCGTGATTTGCGGTAACCGTTATGAAGAACACTGGAACCTGGCAAAAGAAACCGTCGATTTCTATGATTTAAAAGGCGATCTGGAGTCGGTCCTCGACCTCACCGGTAAGCTGTCCGACATCGAATTCCGCATCGAAGCCAATAATGCGCTTCATCCGGGCCAGTCGGCGGCGATTTATCTGAAAGGTGAACGTATTGGTTTTATTGGGGTTGTTCATCCTGAGCTGGAACGTAAGCTGGATCTGAACGGTCGCACGTTGGTCTTTGAACTGGAGTGGAACAAGCTTGCAGACCGCGTGGTGCCTCAGGCGCATGAAGTTTCTCGCTTCCCGGCGAACCGTCGCGACATCGCCGTCGTTGTGGCAGAAAACGTTCCCGCTGCCGATGTTTTAGCCGAGTGTAAGAAAGTTGGCGTAAATCAGGTAGTTGGCGTAAACTTATTTGACGTGTACCGCGGCAAGGGCGTAGCAGAAGGTTTCAAGAGCCTCGCTATCAGCCTTATCCTCCAGGATACCAGCCGTACACTCGAAGAAGAGGAGATTGCCGCTACCGTCGCCAAATGTGTAGAGGCATTGAAAGAGCGATTCCAGGCATCATTGAGGGATTGAACCTATGGCGCTTACAAAAGCTGAAATGTCAGAATATCTGTTTGATAAGCTTGGGCTTAGCAAGCGGGATGCCAAAGAGCTGGTAGAGTTGTTTTTCGAAGAGGTCCGTCGCGCTCTGGAAAACGGAGAACAGGTAAAACTCTCCGGGTTCGGCAACTTCGATTTGCGAGATAAGAACCAACGCCCGGGCCGTAACCCGAAAACGGGAGAGGATATCCCTATTACAGCCCGGCGAGTGGTGACTTTCAGACCTGGCCAGAAGCTAAAAAGCCGTGTCGAAAATGCGTCACCCAGAGACAAATAATCTGAACTAACTAAAAAGGCCGCTATGCGGCCTTTTTTCTTTTCCTGGCCGAATACCGTAAAATCAATCACATCCTTTTTCTCGATTCAGAAAACTATGCAGACCTTTGCTCAAATTCAACGGCGCCGCAATCGGCGTTGGCTTGCGGTATTAACATTGCTGCTGTTGGTTACGTCGACCATCAGCCTGTGCGCGGGCGACCAGTGGATTGGCCCCGCCGAGTGGTTTAGCGCCAAAGGTGAGCTGTTTATCTGGCAGATCCGTCTGCCGCGCACTCTGGCCGTCCTATTAGTGGGGGCCGCGCTGGCGCTGTCCGGGGCGATTATGCAGGCGCTGTTTGAAAACCCGCTGGCGGAGCCCGGGCTGCTGGGGGTATCAAACGGCGCTGGGGTTGGCCTGATAGCCGCCGTCTTGCTGGGAAAAGGGCTGCTTCCGGGCTGGGCGCTGGGGCTGTGCGCCATCGCTGGCGCGCTGGTCATTACTTTTATTTTACTGCGTTTTGCCAGGCGGCATCTCTCGACCAGCCGCCTGCTGCTGGCGGGCGTGGCGCTCGGTATCATATGCAGCGCGCTGATGACCTGGGCGGTCTACTTCTCAACCTCTTTCGATCTCCGCCAGCTGATGTACTGGATGATGGGCGGCTTTGGCGGCGTGGACTGGCAGCAGCTGTGGCTGATGCTGGCTCTGCTGCCGGCGCTGGCCTGGGTGTGCCTGCAATCGCAGCCTCTTAATCTGTTAGCGCTGGGGGAGGTTTCCGCACGCCAGCTGGGGCTGCCGCTGTGGCTATGGCGTAAAGTGCTGGTGGTGGCGACCGGTTGGCTGGTGGGCGTCAGCGTGGCGCTGGCGGGCGCGATCGGCTTTATTGGTCTGGTTATTCCGCATATTCTGCGCTTATGTGGTTTAAGCGATCACCGCGCGCTGCTTCCGGCCTGTTTGTTAGCGGGGGCCAGCGCGCTGCTTGGGGCGGATATCGTCGCGCGTCTGGCGCTCTCGGCGGCGGAATTGCCGATTGGTGTGGTCACCGCCACCCTGGGTGCGCCGGTGTTCATCTGGTTATTGTTAAAATCAGGCCGCCCGCAGTAACGGGCGGCCGTAAGCGGTGGCTAATTACCAGCCCTTAATCGCATCGCCTTTGTAGACTTCCGCTGCCTTATCGGCAACTGCTTGAGTCTGGAAGGCCTCTTTCAGCTCCTGAACCTTTTTGCTGTCTTTATTCTCTTCGCGTGAAACGATGGCGTTGACGTACGGAGAGTCAGGACCTTCCATAAATAAGCCATCGCGGGCGGCCGACAGGCCGGCCTGGGCAGAGAAGTTGGTATTAATAATCGACAGGGCGACATTCGGGTCGTCAAGGGTACGGGTCAGCTGCGGCGTGTCGACTTCGACGATTTTTAGCTGTTTAGGATTGTCGATAATATCCAGCGTCGTAGGCAGGTAGCCTGTCCCTTCTTTTAGCTTGATTAAACCTTGCGCCTGCAGCAGCAGCAGGCTGCGGCCCAGGGTTGTGGTTTCGTTAGAAATGGAAATCGTCGCGCCGTCAGGCAGTTCGCTGATATTTTTGATTTTCTTCGAGTAGGCGGCGATCGGGAAGACGAAGGTTTTACCGACAATCGCAAACTTATAGCCGCGCTCTTTTGATTGCGCCTCAAGGTAAGGCAGCGTCTGGAAGGCGTTAGCATCGACGTCTTTATTGTTCAGCGCTTCGTTCGGCAGTACGTAATCATTAAATGAGATAACCTCCACGTCGAGGTTATATTTCTCTTTGGCCACTTGTTCTACGACTTTCCAGATAGCCTCATCCGGCCCGGTATTAATGGCGACTTTGATCTTATTATCTTCATCCGGTGAGCAGGCTGCCAGCAGCGCGACGGAGGCCGCAATTAACACCGTGCTAAACATCTTCTTCATCAATAAAACTCTCTTAAATTAACAATTAACGAAATGCTATTACATCCATTCATCACTGTACACTGAATTGCGCGGTCCCGGTGTTGAGATGAATTCATGTTGTGTGGCCTGTTACATCAAGAGACACTCCGGGGGGATTCAAAGTAGAATGACCCGGTCTGAATCCGCTACAGTAGATAGGGATCACCTGAAGCAGAAATCGGTTTATTCATTGAGGGAAGGCTATGCAACACGATATTCTCAATACTGAAGTCACCACCATCGATGGTGAAAAAACAACGCTTGCCCCATGGGCGGGTAAAGTGCTGTTGATCGTTAACGTTGCTTCAAAATGCGGCCTGACGCCGCAGTATGAGCAGCTGGAAGCGCTGCAAAAAGGGCTTGAAAGTGAAGGATTTAGCGTGCTGGGCTTCCCGTGCAACCAGTTCCTGGGGCAGGAGCCGGGCAGCGAAGAAGAGATAAAAACCTTCTGTAGCACCACCTACGGCGTGACTTTCCCGATGTTCAGCAAAATTGACGTTAACGGCGAGCATCGCGCGCCTCTGTATCAGAAGCTGGTTGATGCCGCCCCGCAGGCTGTCGCGCCGGAAGGCAGCGGTTTTTATGAGCGCATGGCCAGTAAAGGCAGGGCTCCGCTGTATGTAGATGATATTCTTTGGAACTTTGAAAAATTCCTGATTGGCCGGGACGGACAGGTTATCGGTCGTTTCTCACCGGATATGACGCCGGATGACCCGCAGCTGGTGGCCGTCATTAAAGGAGCTTTAGCGAAATAATGCCGTTTTTGATGCAGCTACAGGACGTAGAAGAGGCGGGGCGGCTGGCGCCGTTTTCAGCGGAAATCCGGCCGGGAGAGATTATTCACCTGGTGGGGCCAAACGGCGCGGGGAAAAGCACGCTGTTGGCGCGTATGGCGGGACTCTCTACAGGGCCGGGGCGGGTCAAACTGAATGAACGCCCTCTGAAGGATTGGCCTGCTCAGGAGCTGGCCCGTCATCGGGCCTATTTAAGCCAACACCAGATGCCGCCTTTCGCAATGCCGGTCTGGCATTATCTGTCGCTGCATCTGCACAACGACGCGCAAAACGCGCTGCTGACGGCTGTCGCGGAGAAACTGGGCTTAGGCGATAAGCTTGGGCGCCAGGTGAATCACATTTCTGGCGGGGAGTGGCAGCGCGTGCGGCTGGCGGCGGTAATACTGCAGATTCATCGGCAGGCTAATCCGGCCGGGCAATTGCTCTTGCTGGATGAACCAATGAACAGCCTGGACGTGGCGCAGCAGTCCGCGCTCGATCGCGTATTAAATGAGCTCTGTGCATCCGGGGTTGCTATCGTGATGAGCAGCCACGACCTTAATCATACCCTCCGACATGCCCATCGCGCCTGGCTGATCTGCCGGGGGAAAACCATTGCCTGCGGTAGTACCGCTGAAGTTCTTAACGAAGAAAACTTGACCGCCGCCTACGCCATGGACTTCCAGAGAGTTGAGGTGGCTGGTCATCTTATGCTCGTTCCGTCACAGTAGCACGCAGTCAGCTTGCCAGCGAATTGATAAACAAGCTAAATTATTCTGCTAACAGGATAAGGAACAGAGGATTCGTCTGAGATGCGTTTCTGGCTCGTTTTGTGTGTTGCGTTATTTCTGGCGGGTTGTAGCAGTCACCGGGCGCCGCCGCCAAATCCACGGCTTGCTGATTCGATTACCGTTGTGGCCAACCTGAATGAGCAGTTAAGGAACTGGCGGGGAGCGCCTTATCGCTACGGCGGGATGTCGCCGCGCGGCGTCGATTGCTCCGGGTTTGTGCTAATGACCTTTCGCGATAAGTTTGCGCTGCAGCTTCCACGCGAAACCCGTGAGCAGGCGGAGGTCGGCACCAAAATTGATAAGAGCGAACTGCTGCCCGGCGATCTGGTCTTTTTCAAGACCGGCTCCGGAGAGAGTGGTCTGCACGTCGGTATTTACGACACCGACAACCAGTTTATCCACGCCTCCACCAGCCAGGGCGTGACGCGCTCATCGCTGGATAATGTCTACTGGCATAAAAAATTCTGGCAGGCGCGAAGGATCTAACGCCAGCCGTCACCGGGCAAAGGCTGAAGCGCGGCCAATCCCCCGTGCGGCTTATTATTGCAATAACCCCGTACTTGCCCCGTGTTAATAATTTGTTGAAAGCACTACACTGAAGGCAGGAGGAACCATGACCCTGTCTTTTACTACCCACTGGCGTGATGAACTGCCGGATTTTTACACTGCTTTAGCCCCCACACCGCTGGAGAATGCGCGGCTTGTCTGGCACAACGCGCCGCTGGCGCGATCGCTGGGCGTCGCCGATTCGTTATTTAGCCCGGAGAAGGGCGCTGGCGTATGGGGCGGCGAAACGCTGCTGCCGGGAATGTCGCCGCTGGCGCAGGTATACAGCGGCCACCAGTTCGGCTCCTGGGCCGGGCAGCTCGGCGACGGGCGCGGCATTCTGCTCGGCGAACAGCAGCTCGCGGACGGTCGTCGCTTTGACTGGCACCTGAAAGGTGCCGGGCTCACTCCCTATTCACGGATGAGTGACGGACGGGCGGTACTGCGCTCAACGATCCGCGAGGGGCTGGCCTCGGAAGCAATGCATGCGCTGGGTATTCCCACCACCCGCGCGCTGGCGATAGTGGCCAGCGACACCCCGGTATACCGTGAAACCGCTGAACGCGGGGCGATGCTGATGCGGCTGGCGGAAAGTCACGTACGTTTTGGCCATTTTGAGCACTTTTACTACCGCCGCGAGCCGCTCAAAGTACAGCAACTGGCGGATTACGTGATTCGTCACCACTGGCCGCACCTGCAAAATGAAGCGGATAAGTACATTGTCTGGTTCAGCGACGTGGTCACTCGAACGGCTGAGATGATTGCCAGCTGGCAAACGGTCGGCTTTGCGCACGGGGTAATGAATACCGATAACATGTCGATCCTCGGCCTGACGATGGACTACGGTCCGTACGGTTTCCTTGACGATTTCCAGCCGGGATTTATTTGTAACCATTCCGATTATCAGGGGCGCTATAGCTTTGATAATCAGCCGGCGGTAGGGCTATGGAATCTGCAACGCCTGGCGCAGACGCTGTCGCCGTTTATCACCGCGGAGTTACTGAACGGCGCGCTGGATGGCTACCAGCACGCGCTGCTCACGGCATATGGCCGCCGCATGCGCGACAAGCTTGGCCTGTTTACCCAGCAAAAAGGAGATAACGAGTTGCTGGACGGTCTGTTTGCCTTAATGGCGCGCGAGGGCAGCGACTATACGCGGACCTTCCGGATGCTCAGCGCCAGCGAGCAGGCGAGCGCCGCCTCGCCGCTACGCGACGAATTTATCGACCGCGAGACCTTCGATAGCTGGTTTGCCGATTATCGCGCGCGCCTGCGCGATGAACTGGTTGACGATGAGCAAAGGCAGGTGAGGATGCGCAGCGTGAATCCGGCGCTGGTGCTGCGCAACTGGCTTGCGCAGAGGACAATTGAGCTGGCGGAGCAGGGAGATATGAGTGAACTGGAACGTCTGCATAATGCGCTATCCCAGCCCTTTATCGACAGGACGGATGATTATGTCAATCGTCCTCCTGACTGGGGAAGGCGTCTTGAAGTGAGCTGTTCCAGCTAGTCGTTATTATCCCTGCCTTAATCGGCGGGGATAATTATTTGGTCAGGATCAACTTACCCGAATGGGTCTGGCGCAGCAGATAGCGCTGACCGTCGTGTTCAATCACCACTCGTCCCTCGGTGCCTAATAATGTGCGACTGCTTATCTCTCTGTCGGTCGGAACAGGATGCAGGGCATTGTCTTTAGTTTTTTCTGCTGTGGCAGTGTTATCCATACGCGTCATAGCACTAAAAATAAAAATAAAGGTAACAATGATAATCATTATCAATAATGTTGTTTTTCACGGCAAGCATTATTTATCGAAATAGCCGATTTAGCCGGTGAGCGAGCGGACGAGGGAAGGAAATAACCCCGCCGCGGAGACGGCGGGGAAGGGGAACTACAGGCGGGTGGCGGTGGCGGCGGCTAATTCACCCAGCAGCCGTTCGCTATCGTCCCAGTTCAGGCAGGGATCGGTAATCGACTGCCCCCAGGCCAGCGGCTGGCCGGCGACCACCTTCTGCGTGCCTTCCTGAAGGAAGCTCTCGGCCATGATCCCGGCGATAGCGGTCGAGCCAGCGCGGATCTGCTGGCAGATATCGGCGCACACCTCCAGCTGACGGCGGTGCTGTTTCTGGCAATTGCCGTGGCTAAAATCCACCACCAGCTGTTCCGGTAGGTCGAACTCAGCCAGCGCTTGCCCTGCTGCGGCGATATCGGCAGCGTGGTAATTCGGTTTTTTGCCGCCGCGCATAATGATATGGCCGTAAGGATTACCGCTGGTCTGGTAGATCGTCATTTGCCCCTGCTTATCCGGTGACAGGAACATGTGGCTGGCGCGGGAAGCGCGGATAGCGTCTACGGCGATACGGGTATTGCCATCGGTACCGTTCTTAAAGCCTACCGGGCAAGAGAGCGCAGAGGCCATTTCGCGGTGGATTTGGCTCTCGGTCGTACGTGCGCCGATTGCGCCCCAGCTTATCAAGTCGGCAATAAACTGCCCGGTCACCATATCGAGAAACTCGGTGGCGGTCGGTACGCCCAGTTCATTGACCTGCAGCAGCAGGCTACGCGCCAGCTCGAGGCCGTGATTCACCCGATAGCTGCCGTTGAGGTCGGGGTCGGAGATCAGCCCCTTCCAGCCGACCACCGTGCGCGGCTTCTCAAAATAGGTGCGCATCACGATTTCCAGCTGCGGCTGGTAACGTTCGCGCATGCCCTGCAGGCGGCGCGCATACTCCATCGCCGCATCAATGTCGTGGATGGAGCACGGACCTATCACCACCAGCAGGCGGCGGTCCTCACCGTTGAGAATTCTCTCGATGCGGCGGCGCGAAGCGGAGACGTGAGCTGCAACTTCGGCAGACACAGGATGCCGCTGAGCCAGTTCCGCGGGCGTTACCAGGCTTTCAATGCGCGCGGTACGCAATTCGTCTGTTTTATTCATTGGGGTCTCAAAAATCTGTTTCTTCCGCGGCGAAAATGCCGGGAAGTGATGCGCATCACGATAAACCAATCCCCGCTTATTGCAAGAGCAGGGCATGATCCTGTATAGGCCACGGGTGATAGCATAAACAAATTTTTAATAATGTACTAGTGTGTTAGTACATTCTGCGGCTCAACCCCATAATATCCATGATTTTGGTGGCGATCTCTTCTACGGAATAGTTGGTACTGTTCAGGCAAGGTATCTTGTTTTTGCGGTAAAGCGCTTCAACTTCGGTCACTTCCATTCGGCACTGACGCATAGAAGCATAGCGGCTGTTTTCCCGTCGCTCTTCACGGATAGCCGCCAGGCGCTCCGGATTGATCGTTAAGCCGAAGAGCTTGTGCTGTAGCGGCTTGAGGGAGGCCGGAAGAATCAGATTGTCCATATCATCGGCGATAAACGGGTAGTTGGCGGCGCGGATACCGTACTGCATCGCCAGGTACAGACTGGTGGGGGTTTTCCCGCAGCGCGAAACGCCGAGTAGGATCACCTGAGCTTGATCGAGGTTGCGCAGCGAAATGCCGTCATCGTGGGCAAGGGTATAATCGATAGCGGCGATGCGCGCGTCGTATTTATTGAGGTTGCCCGGCGTCAGGCCGTGGGTTCGGTGAGCGATTGGCGTCGGGTCAAGGCGCAATTCCTGCTGCAGAGGGGCCACCAGCGCCTGAACGATATCCTGACAAAAGCCTTCACTTTGTATGATGATGTCGCGGATTTCCGGCAGCACGATGGAGTAGAACACCAGCGGTCGAATACCGGTCTGCTGGAAAATCGCGTCTATTTGCTCCTTCACGGCGCGCGCGCGGCTGATATTTTCGACAAACGGCAGGGTTACGCTGCTGGTGGCGACCGGGAATTGCGACATGACCGCATGACCCAGAACTTCCGCCGTAATAGCGGTACCGTCGGAAATATAAAAGACGTGGCGATCTACAGCACTTTCCATTTTGACCATCCGGTATAATGAGTTTAATTGTCTGAAAGCAGATATTAAATTTAAGCATAACGCTCCAGGCTTTGTCTCATATTTAAAAAATGAAACGCTATTTTTATTTTTAATGAAAAGGTGAGTTCATTTTTCGCAACTGCGTATCTTTTGTATCAAATTTCATCAGATTTCTGAAGAATCATTAGCTTAGCTATATCTGGCAAAGAATCCTAAAAACGAAAAAATAATTTGCTTGAACGATTCACCGTTTCTTTCAGCTGGATAAATATGTCAGGATAAATCTCGTAGTCGATCGTGAATTATTTATCACTGGTATTAAATCACAAAAGGATTGTCTCGATGTCCAACAATGGCTCGTCACCGCTGGTGCTTTGGTATAACCAACTCGGCATGAATGATGTAGACAGGGTTGGGGGCAAAAATGCCTCCCTTGGTGAAATGATTACAAATCTGTCTGGTATGGGCGTTTCCGTACCGAACGGGTTTGCCACCACCGCTGATGCCTTTAATCAGTTTTTGGACCAAAGCGGTGTTAACCAGCGCATTTATGAACTGCTGGATGAAACCGACATTGACGACGTTTCCGCATTAGCGAAAGCGGGCGCACAGATCCGTCAGTGGATCATCGATACGCCGTTCCAGAGCGAACTGGAAAATGCGATTCGTGATGCCTATACCCAGCTCTCCGCCGATGACGCTGAGGCCTCTTTTGCCGTTCGCTCCTCGGCGACGGCGGAAGATATGCCAGATGCCTCCTTCGCCGGTCAGCAAGAGACATTCCTTAACGTGCAGGGCTTTGACGCCGTGCTCGTCGCGGTGAAGCACGTATTTGCTTCGCTGTTTAACGATCGCGCCATTTCCTACCGTGTGCATCAGGGATACGATCATCGCGGGGTGGCGCTCTCCGCCGGGGTGCAAAGGATGGTCCGTTCCGATCTGGCCTCGTCCGGCGTGATGTTCTCTATCGATACCGAATCCGGTTTTGACCAGGTGGTGTTTATCACCTCCGCCTGGGGGCTCGGCGAAATGGTGGTGCAGGGGGCGGTGAACCCCGATGAGTTCTACGTCCATAAACCGACGCTGGAAGCGGGCCGTCCGGCCATTGTCCGCCGCACCATGGGGTCGAAAAAGATCCGCATGGTTTACGCCCCTACCCAGGAGCACGGTAAGCAGGTGCGTATCGAAGACGTGCCGCAGGCGCAGCGCGACGTTTTCTCGTTGACCGATGCGGAAGTGCAGGAGCTGGCGCAGCAGGCGCTACAAATCGAAAAACACTACAACCGCCCGATGGATATCGAGTGGGCGAAGGATGGTCACACCGGCAAGCTATTTATCGTGCAGGCCCGTCCGGAAACCGTTCGTTCGCGCGGCCAGGTCATGGAGCGTTATACCCTCCATGCACAAGGGCAGATTATTTCGGAAGGGCGCGCTATCGGCCATCGTATCGGCGCGGGTCCGGTAAAGGTCATTCACGATATCAGCGAAATGAACCGCATCGAGCCCGGCGACGTGCTGGTGACCGACATGACCGACCCGGACTGGGAACCGATCATGAAAAAAGCGGCGGCGATCGTCACCAACCGCGGCGGGCGTACCTGTCATGCGGCGATTATCGCGCGTGAGCTGGGGATCCCGGCGGTAGTTGGCTGCGGCAACGCCACCGATCGCATCCAGGAAAACCAGAACGTGACCGTCTCCTGCGCGGAAGGTGATACCGGCTACGTGTATGCCGAAATCCTCGACTTCAGCGTGAAGAGCTCCAGCGTTGGCGAGATGCCGGATCTGCCGCTGAAAATCATGATGAACGTCGGTAACCCGGACCGCGCCTTTGACTTTGCCTGCCTGCCAAACGAAGGCGTAGGCCTGGCGCGTCTGGAGTTCATCATCAACCGTATGATCGGCGTCCACCCGCGCGCGCTGCTGGAGTTCGACGATCAGGAGCCGGGTTTGCAGAACGAAATCCGCGAGCTGATGAAAGGCTACGACTCGCCGAGAGAGTTCTACGTCGGTCGCCTGACGGAAGGGATCTCGACGCTGGGCGCGGCATTCTTCCCGAAACGAGTGATTGTGCGTCTTTCCGATTTTAAATCTAACGAATACGCCAATCTGGTCGGTGGCGAACGTTATGAGCCGGAAGAAGAGAACCCGATGCTGGGCTTCCGCGGCGCCGGTCGCTATGTGTCCGAAAGCTTCCGCGACTGCTTCGCGCTGGAGTGTGAAGCGGTTAAACGGGTGCGTAACGACATGGGGCTGACCAACGTCGAAATCATGGTGCCGTTTGTCCGTACCGTCGCGCAGGCAAAAGCGGTGGTTGATGAGCTGGAACGCCAGGGCCTCAAGCGCGGCGAAAACGGCCTGAAGCTGATTATGATGTGTGAAATCCCATCGAATGCGCTGCTGGCTGAACAGTTCCTCGAATACTTCGACGGCTTCTCTATCGGTTCTAACGATATGACGCAGCTGGCGCTGGGCCTGGACCGTGACTCCGGCGTAGTCTCAGAACTGTTCGATGAGCGTAACGACGCGGTGAAAGCGCTGCTGTCGATGGCCATTCGCGCGGCGAAGAAACAGGGCAAATATGTCGGTATCTGTGGGCAGGGTCCGTCTGACCACGAAGATTTTGCCGCCTGGCTGATGGAAGAGGGGATCGATAGCCTGTCCCTGAACCCGGATACGGTCGTGCAAACCTGGCTCGGACTGGCGGAATTGAATAAGTAAGTTTGCGCCGGATTCTCGCTCAAAAGACCATCCCCGCCAGCAGTGGCGGGGATTTTTTGTTTTTAGCCGACAGGCTTACGGACAAAAAAAAGCCCATCGTGGGAGATGGGCAAAGACTACACACAGCAATTCGTTGTTTCACTCAGGGGATTTCCATGCTTATAAATCAATATGTTGATTTATAACCGTGAGCTAATACTAGGCACTGAGGCTTTTTGCGTCGATCGGATTCCTCTCAATAGTTAAATTACGGTAAAGAATCTGTACAGCAAATAGGGTTAGCAGGCAGAGAAATGCGGGATGTGGTGAGAGATAGATTAGTCTTTCTTAATATTTTAGATTGTCCCGCCCGACGGTAATCAGGGGCGTAATGGGGAAAGGCGGGTTTCCCCGCCTTTTGCTTACTTATCCTGCGAGGCTCGCGTATTCAGCTCGCTCAGTTCTTCAAGCACCAGATCGGGGTCTTTCGGCGGCGGCGGCGCTTCGTTAACCCACGCATCATACAGCCGCCAGGAGACCGCAAGCAGTACCGGACCGATAAACAGTCCTATCATGCCGAACGCCACCAGGCCGCCGATAACGCCGGAAAGGATCAGAATCATCGGCAGGTCGGCGCCCATGCGAATCAGCAGCGGACGAATAAAGTTATCCATGGTGCCGACGACGCAGCTCCAGACCAGCAGCACGGTGCCCCAGGTGGTATCGCCGCTCCAGTAAAGCCAGATAATTGACGGTACCAGGACCAGCAGGGGTCCCAGCTGGACGAGGCAGGTGAAGATCATCACCACGGTGAGCAGCGCGGCGTAGGGCACGCCGCTGACCGCAAGGCCAATACCGCCAAGCACCGCCTGGGCCAGCGCGGTAACGACCACCCCAAGCGCCACAGCGCGAATCGCCTGTCCGGCGAGGATCACCGCCGCGTCGCCGCGTTTGGACGCCAGGCGTGTGGCAAAGTGACGGAAGCCATAGGCGACCTGTTCGCCGCGCCAGTACAGCAGGGCGCTGAACAGCAACATCAGTCCGCAATAGACCAGCAGCTTGCCAATATGCGCCGCCTGGCCGACAAACCACGTGGTGGTGGTGCCAAGATAGGGGCGAATTTTGACCATAATCGCCGTTCCCCCCATCTCCAGTAAGTTATGCCAGCCGGTATACAGTTTATCGCCGATTAGCGGAACACTATTTAGCCACGCCAGATCCGGCGGCGTAAAGTTGCCGCTGGTAATCACTTTTATTAATGGCGTGCTGTTATCGACCAGGCTGTTGACCAGCAGCGCAATAGGGATAACGAACAGCAAAAAGAGCAGTAGCGTCATCACCAGCACCGCCAGGGCGCGCTTGCCGAAAAGCAGGCGCTGCAGGCGCAACAGTACCGGCCAGGTGGCGATAACCACGGTACCGGCCCAGGCGAATGACAGGATAAATGGCTGCACGACCCACAGACAGGAAATAATAATCAGGGACAAAAACAGCACCGACAGCAGAACTTGCGGTATGTCCCGGGGCTGATTGGGGTTAATCATAGTGAAGTTTTACCTTTGCAGTCGCGTCAAAAGGCTGACGCAGCGTAATTCCATGTACTGATAATAATATCAATATGTTCGCGCGCCTGATTTTGCCCTTAATTCTGGCGGGCGCATATGAAAAAAATGTGATAAAAAGTTGAGGGCACTACGCAAACGTTTAATCACTTACAACACAACATAGTCAGGCAGGGTCGAGCGTCATGATCCCACAGATTTCTCAAGCGCCAGGTGTCGTTCAACTGGTGCTGAATTTTTTGCAGGTACTGGAGCAACAAGGTTTTACCGGGGATACCGCCACCAGCTATGCCGACAGGCTAACGATGGCGACTGATAACAGTGTCTATCAACTGTTGCCGGATGCGATTATATTCCCTCGTTCCACGGCGGACGTGGCTCTGCTGGCCAGGCTGGCGGCGGAAGAACGTTTTAAATCACTGATCTTTACCCCGCGCGGGGGCGGTACCGGCACCAACGGCCAGGCGCTGAACGCCGGGATTATCGTCGATATGTCCCGCTATATGAACCGCATTATAGAAATCAACCCGGAAGAAGGGTGGGTGCGGGTGGAAGCCGGGGTCATTAAAGACCAGCTGAATCAATTCCTTAAGCCGTACGGCTACTTTTTTGCGCCGGAGTTGTCAACCAGCAACCGCGCCACGCTTGGCGGGATGATCAACACCGATGCTTCCGGGCAGGGCTCTCTGGTCTACGGCAAAACGTCCGACCACGTGCTGGGGGTGCGCTCGGTGCTGATCGGCGGCGATATTCTTGATACGCAGCCGATTCCGGTAGCGCTGGCGGAAACGCTAAGCGCCCAGCAGTCGGCAATCGGGCGTATTTACCGCACCGTCTATCAGCGCTGCAAAGCGCAGCGCCAACTGGTTATCGATAAATTCCCCAAACTTAACCGCTTCCTCACGGGCTACGATCTGCGCCACGTCTTTAATGACGAGATGAGCGAATTCGATCTCACCCGCATCCTGACCGGTTCCGAAGGGACGCTGGCGTTTATCACCGAAGCGCGGCTGGATATCACCCGTTTGCCGAAAGTGCGTCGACTGGTCAACGTGAAGTACGACTCCTTTAATTCCGCGCTGCGTAACGCGCCGTTTATGGTTGAAGCCAGGGCGCTCTCGGTCGAAACCGTCGACTCGAAAGTGCTTAATCTGGCGCGGGAAGATATCGTGTGGCATTCGGTCAGCGAGCTCATTACCGACGTGGCGGATAAAGAGATGCTGGGGCTGAATATCGTCGAATTCGCCGGTGACGACGTCGAGCTGATTGATAGCCAGGTGACGGGGCTATGCCAGCGTCTGGATGAGCTGATGTCGCGCAATGAAGCGGGCGTCATCGGCTGGCAGGTTTGTCACGATCTCGACGGCGTGGAGCGCATCTACGCGATGCGTAAAAAAGCGGTCGGCCTGCTGGGTAATGCCAAAGGGGCCGCCAAGCCGATACCGTTCGCCGAAGACACCTGCGTGCCGCCGGAGCATCTGGCTGACTATATTGCAGAATTTCGCGCGCTGCTCGACGGCCACGGGCTGAGCTACGGCATGTTTGGCCATGTGGATGCCGGCGTACTGCACGTGCGTCCGGCGCTGGATATGTGCGATCCGCAGCAGGAGATGCTGATGAAGCGCATTTCCGATGACGTTGTGGCGTTAACCGCTAAGTATGGCGGCCTGCTGTGGGGGGAACACGGGAAAGGCTTCCGCGCCGAATATAGTCCGGCGTTCTTTGGCGAAGCGTTATTTGGCGAGTTGCGCAAGATTAAAGCCGCCTTTGACCCGGATAACCGCCTGAACCCGGGTAAGATCTGCCCGCCTGAAGGCGTTGACGCGCCGATGATGAAGGTGGATGCGGTTAAGCGCGGTACATTCGATCGGCAGATCCCTATCGCCGTGCGCAGCTCATGGCGCGGGGCGATGGAGTGTAACGGCAACGGCCTGTGCTTCAACTTTGATGCTAAAAGCCCGATGTGTCCGTCGATGAAGGTTAGCAATCACCGTATTCACTCGCCGAAAGGCCGGGCTACGCTGGTGCGCGAATGGCTGCGGCTGCTGGCGGACCGCGGTATTGACCCCAATCAGCTGGAAAAAGATCTGCCGGAAAAGCGTGCCAGCCTGCGTACCCTGGTGGAACGTACCCGCAATAGCTGGCACGCTCGGAAAGGAGAGTACGATTTCTCGCATGAGGTTAAGGAGGCGATGTCCGGCTGTCTGGCTTGTAAAGCCTGCTCGACCCAATGCCCGATTAAAATTGACGTCCCGGAGTTCCGTTCGCGTTTCCTCCAGCTTTACCATAGCCGCTATTTGCGCCCGGTCCGCGACCATTTGGTGGCGACGGTTGAATCCTACGCGCCGCTGATGGCGCATGCGCCGAAGACCTTTAACTTCTTTATTAACCAACCGTGGATGCGCAAGCTGTCGGAAAAGCATATCGGTATGGTCGATCTCCCGCTGCTCTCCGTGCCGTCGCTGAAGCAGCAGATGGTCGGCCACCGTTCGGCGAACACCACGCTGGAGCAGCTGGAAGCGCTGAGCGCAGAGCAGAAAGGGAAAATGGTGCTGGTGGTTCAGGATCCGTTTACCAGCTATTACGATGCGCAGGTGGTTGCCGATTTTGTTCGCCTGGTTGAGAAGGTCGGCTACCAGCCGGTACTGCTGCCGTTTTCACCAAACGGTAAGGCGCAGCATATTAAGGGCTTCCTGACGCGATTCGCGCGCACCGCGCAGAAAACCGCCGATTTCCTTAACCGGGTGGCCGAGCTCGGCATGCCGATGGTGGGGGTCGATCCGGCGCTGGTGCTTTGCTACCGCGATGAATATAACCAGGTCCTCGGCGAGAAGCGCGGCGATTTCCGCGTCATGCTGGTGCACGAGTGGCTGCCGCAGGTGCTGTCGGAAACCGCAGCTCAAGATAAAGGCGGCGAATCGTGGTATCTGTTTGGCCACTGTACCGAGGTGACGGCGCTTCCCGCGGCCACCCGGCAGTGGGCGGATATCTTTGCCCGCTTTGGCGCGAAGCTGGAAAACGTTAACGTGGGCTGCTGCGGCATGGCCGGGACCTACGGTCATGAAGTGAAGAACCACGCCAACTCGCTGGCCATCTACGCGCTCTCGTGGCAGCAGGCGATGGAGCGCTTGCCGCGCAATCGCTGCCTGGTCACCGGTTACTCCTGTCGTAGCCAGGTGAAGCGTATTGAAGGCAGTGGCGTGCGCCATCCGCTGCAGGCGCTACTGGAGATTATGGGATGATTTGGAAACGTCACAGCACCCTGGAACAGCTGAACGCGATGGGCGAGGGGAATATGGTCGGTCTGCTGGATATCCGCTTCGAGGCGATAACCGACGACGCCATCATCGCCACGATGCCGGTAGATAGCCGCACCCATCAGCCGTTTGGCCTGCTACACGGCGGCGCGTCGGTGGTTTTAGCGGAAACGTTAGGTTCGGTCGCGGGCTATCTGTGCAGCGAAGGTGAGCAGAAGGTGGTGGGGCTGGAGGTGAACGCCAACCACATTCGTTCGGTGCGCAGCGGAAGGGTTCGCGGCGTGTGCCGGGCGCTGCACGTTGGCGCCCGTCACCAGGTGTGGCAAATCGAAATCTCTGATGAACAGGGGCGCCTTTGCTGTTCGTCACGGCTAACCACTGCCGTGATCTAAATTAACAAAGGGGGGATTCCCCCCTTACTGCTTTTGTATCGCCTGAACCACTATCATCGCAACACCCGGGCGTTTTTGCTAAGCCTCATTCCATTGCCACTTCACCCATTCATACGAAAATTCCTGGTATATCTCCGTTCCGCGCAAGTTTTAATTGCCCGCAGCGCGATGCTTACGCTTGCCGCTTATTAGGCAGCCACCCTCGCAAGGTGTAGACCATTATCTCTCGGGTGGCAAGTATATAAATATCAAATATAAATTTTTCAAACATCACTATTAATTATGCTAATCTTTTATATACCAGAGATTTACAAGTAACGAGAGGATGGAGTTAGCTATGGGTATCATTTCATGGATCATTTTTGGCCTTATTGCCGGTATTTTAGCCAAGTGGATTATGCCGGGGAAAGACGGCGGCGGATTTATCGTTACCGTAATTCTCGGTGTCATCGGTGCAGTTGTCGGGGGGTGGATTAGTACTTTCTTCGGCTTTGGTCGTGTAGATGGTTTTAATTTCGGCAGCTTTGTCGTAGCGGTGATTGGCGCGCTGGTGGTCCTGTTTATCTACAGGAAGATCAGGAGCTAATTCGCGCTACGTTTTAGCTATGCCATAAAGTGAAGAGGCTGCCGCCATTGTCGGCAGCCTTTTTTAATATCCTGGCAATGCCTGTCCGGGCAATATCGCCTCTCTGAATCTTTGACCCAATATGCGCTCGTCGGCCCGGACAGCGGGGCTGGCACGACGTCGGCAAGGGCCAGTTTCTTCATCAACATAAAGATCTGTCCGGCGACGGCGAGGCTCACGGATTTTTCGAGGGAAGAGGTTAATCGAGCAAAACGCTAATAATTAACAATACGACCATACACATCGACATGACATCTGTTTCTATTTCCATAATTCAGTACTACACAGGTTCCCGAACGGTCGCCGTTGCGACATTGCGTTAAAAGATGAAGGAAATTTAGCAGCGCATTCTACATGAGCCAGCCAGCAGTGAATAAATCTTTATTTCTGTGAAACGACAATACTTATAATGAAAACGAATAGAATTCGTTGCATGAATGTATTGGGTGTGGCGACCGGATTGAGAGAAGAGCGCAAGCTCAATCCTGTTAATCAGTATTTAGCAGGAAGCTTGTTGATTTTTATCAGTTTTCCCTCTTCCATTTCGATGAAGCCGCCGGTTTTCAGAGCGGCCAGAATGCGCATTACACCGCTGCGGGAAAGCCGGGTTTTCTCTCTGATATATTTTTCAGCCGTCACGCTGTAGCGATAACCCTCCTCTTCCTCCATTAACTTGATCAACTGCTGGCGAATCATTTCATACGCCGTTGGCACGCCCTGAGGCATGACGTTATGATAGAGGCGGTTATAGACAAACATCAGTTGTTTAGAAAGCAGTCCCCATAGCGCCTTCTCTTTAATGATTTCCTCGACGCGACGGGTCGTGAGTACGCCTATCAGGCACGGCGTGACGGTTTTAAAATAATCGTTGAAATAGATATCCGTCATGTTCGCAAGGCCGAAAATGGCCGGGCTGCGCGCGGTGGTAAGCATCATGCCGTCATTCCTCCTGTAGAACGCAATTGTCCCCTCCAGCAGGAGATAGCACATCCCCTGACCGTTAACCTGGAGGTCAAACTGCTCGCCACGTCCCGCTTTGTACGTCGTGCTGTAAGGCTGCAAATGAGAAATAAATTCCTGTGCATAAGGGGAGCCGCGGAAGGATTGATTTGCCGATGACATAGTCAGAACATCCTGAAGGAGATCGAACTTATTATAACCTCGCGCCTCTCTCTTGCCACCCCATAGATACATTAACCGTCAGTACTTTCGCGGCAGATGGTGGATGTCAATCAGCACTCCGCGCTCCATAGTAATGTATTTACCCGTTCGTAGCTCTGCCAGGATACGCATAACGCCGCTGCGGGAAAGATAGGTTCGACTTTTGATATAGGCCGCCGCGGTGATATTTTGCCGGATAGCTTCGGGCTCTTGCATTAATTCAACGAGTTGAAAACGGATGATATCATAGGCTGACATTTGCGATATCTGGGCGCAGTGTTCATAAACTCTTGATGCGGTATAGATCAGCAGCTTTGAAAAATGCTCCCATAAGTTCTTTTGTGCCACTACGTGATTGAATGTTTCCAGAGAAACTGCCGCTATTTCCGACGTTTCCAGTACCCTGACATACAGACGTTCAGAGGAAAACTGGCTACATACGCCGAGAAGAAATGGCGATGACTCTGAGTTTAAAACAATACCGTCTCCGCGACGATGCAGAGCCACGCTGCCCTGAATAAGTAAAAAACACTGCCGAACGTCATTATCATAATAATGGACGATATCGCCCTTTGATACAATTCGCCTCTCGGCATATGGCAGGGTATTATCGATTAATCTTTCAATATGCTTAAAGGGTTTTATACTCAACACCTCTGCAGGCTCATTGTAGAGTTCAGGAATAATTCGCGTATTCATAAGATACCTCACTAACTTATGCGATCGTTTTTTGATCGATGTTGGGAATTATCTTAAAAAACATCATTCCAGGGAACGTTCGCGCCAGGTCTATTAATAGACTTAACGTAATTTTCATTTTAAGTGATTGATTTTATTGTATTCATTTTTTAGTCCAAAAGTAGACCGGGACGTTTTAGATTAAGGAATTTCTGAATTTAATTGTTCTATTTTTGTTAATTTCGAGTCTACATTTAGACCACGAAATAGATTGTGTGCTGAAAAATAGTTGTATAAATTTTGTCTCGTCGGCAGGGGTAATCCGGTTTGAATAAAGCGTTTCAGTGGTGGCTTATTTACCATTGATTCCCGGCAACATATTAAAGCAATGGTAAAATACGGACATTAAGTGTTTTGCCTGAATGTCAATAAAGTAAAACAGGATATGGCGTTATGAAAAAGACAATTGTTATTGCTATGCTTGCAGCAGGTTCTGCATTATCTATGACTCATGCTTTCGCAGCAGCGGGTACCGTTAATTTTAATGGCAATATTTTGGATTCCGCTTGCGACGTCGATGTGGCGTCTCAGAACCAGGTGGTTGTTTTAGGCGATTATTATAAAACTGAATTTCCAGCGGCTGGTTCGCGAACCGCCGCGACGAAATTCGATATTATTCTGAAAAACTGTCCGGTAACCGTTGTGAATGCCAAAGTGCGTTTCGATGGAACTCCTGATTTAAGCAATTCCAACCTGCTGGCCATTGACTCGTCGGTCGCTGGCGCCGCCACCGGTGTCGCGATTAATCTGATGACGGCGGATAAAGCCGATCTGCCTCTGCACGGCAGCAACGGTTACTCCTACCCACTCAGCAGCACCGCTGATAATACGCTGAATTTCTATGCTCAGTATGTGTCGACCACTGCGACGGTGGTTGCCGGCCCAGCTAACTCGGTCGCGAATTTCTCCGTAGTTTACAACTAAGTCTTTTGCAGTAATCAGTAGGGGGCCGGCCCGGCCCCTTTGTTTTAAGAGGTATTAAATGCGTTTTATCAGAAGAATTGGCCTGGCGATAACAATGTTTACGCTGGTACAGGCAACCGCCACTGCCGGGGTAATTATTGGCGGCACGCGGATTATTTTCGATGGTGCGAAAAAAGAAGCCTCCATCAGCGTTAATAATCCCGACGCGACGCCTTATTTAATTCAATCATGGATAGATGAGCAAGAAGGAGGGGCTGGTAAAACGCCTTTTATTATTACGCCTCCGCTGTACCGCCTCGATAGCGGACAAAAGAATATTGAACGAATTGTCGCGACAGGTTCGCTGCCTCAAACGCAAGAAAGCTTATTCTGGATGAATATTAAAGCGATTCCCTCGGCATCAAAGCAGATGAACTCCCTGCAAATTGCCGTAAAAACGCGTATCAAACTGATTTACCGGCCCGTCACTCTTCGTGGATCAACGCCGGAAGAGCAGGCGAATAAGCTCACCTGGCAAAGAAGCGGCAATGAAATTCAGGTGAATAACCCGACGCCTTACGTCATTAACTTCAATGAAATTAGCGTGGGCGGGAAAACGCTGGCGCAGGTGTCGTATGTTTTGCCTGCTTCGACAGCCCGATTCCGCTTGCCGGACGGGGCCTCCGGCAATGCCCTGACATTTAAAATCATTAATGACTATGGTAGCCCCGGAGCATCACATCAAGCCAATTTGTAACCCCTGAACAAATGGCCCGTCCCGCGTTAAATAGGTTAATAGCGATGACAATAAAAAATAATAAATTGCGACCTGCGCGTTTGGCGACTCTTATCGCCTTAGCGTTTACCGGTATTCCACATGAGCTTTATGCAAGTGATTCGTTTAATACGGCGCTGGTAGAACTGGATAACCCGGGGGTGGGCAAAGCGGATTTATCTGCTTTCGAGTCTGGCTCCCAGGCGCCGGGAAAATACCACGTGGATATTATTCTTGATGACCAGCTAATGGACACCCGGGATATTTCTTTTGCGATGGCAAAGACCGCTGACGGTAATGAAGCATTACAACCCTGTCTGAGCATTGAACTCTTAAAACAATGGGGCGTGAAAACCGATCTTTTTCCGCAACTGGTGGTAGAAAAAAGTGATTGCGCCAATCTCCAGGCGATTCCGCAGGCCAGCGCCGATTTTCAGTTTGGCGCCCAGCGACTGGTTATCAGCATTCCCCAGGCAGCGATCGACCTGCCGGCAAGGGGCTATGTGCCGGCGGAAATGTGGGATGAGGGCATTACTGCGGCATTGCTCAATTACAGCCTGAGCGGGGCGAACGCTCGGGCGAAAACGGGCCAGGGCGCTAGCAGCGACAGCCAGTATGCGAACCTGCGTCCGGGAATCAATATCGGGCCGTGGCGTTTTCGCAACTATACCACCTGGTCACGGGAGTCCTCCGGCCAGGATAAATGGGATACCGTTTATACCTACGCGCAGCGCGCCATTATTCCGCTGAAAGGTCAGCTTACCGTTGGAGACAGCTCCGCGCCTGCCGATGTGTTTGACAGTATGCCGTTTCGCGGCGGCCAACTGGCGTCAGATGACGATATGTTACCGGATTCTCTTAAGGGCTATGCGCCCGTGGTGCGCGGCATCGCCCGAACCAATGCGCAGGTCGTGGTGCGCCAGAACGGCTATCAGATCTACCAAAGTTACGTTGCGCCGGGGGCGTTTGAGATTAGGGATATGTATCCCACCGGCGGCGCGGGCGACCTCGACGTGACGATTAAAGAAGCCGATGGCAGCGAACAGCACTTCACGCTGCCCTATGCCTCGCTGCCAGTATTGCAGCGGGAAGGCCGCTTAAAATACGCCATCACCGGTGGGCAATATCGCTCCTATAACAGCAGCGTGGATAAGACCCCTTTCGGGCAAGCCACCGCAATTTATGGTCTGCAGCACGGCATTACCCTCTATGGCGGCCTGCAAGAGTCAAGCAAATACCAGTCGCTTGCTTTTGGCGTAGGCAAAAATATGGGGGCGTTAGGCGCTATCTCCGCCGACGTTACCCAGGGTTGGTCAACGCCGGATAAAACGGAAAAATCACAGGGCCAATCCTGGCGAGCGCGTTACAGCAAAAACTTCGCCGAGACGGGGACTAACTTTTCCATTGCGGGCTACCGCTATTCGACCAGCGGCTATTACGGGATGCAGGAAGTCCTGGATTCCTATGGCGATAGCAGCGCGCTGCAGGACCGCAGGCGCAACCGCGCTGAGCTGACGATGAGCCAGACGCTGAGTCGTGAGTTGGGGTCGCTTACCCTCAGCGCGGCGCGGGAAGACTACTGGAATTCTGCCAGGTCGATGGCTTCCTGGAGCGTTGGATATAACAACTACTGGCACAATATTAGCTACGGTGTGACCTGGACATACAGCAAAAATGGCAGCGCTGCGTTATACGACGGCGGGCGCGCGACAAACAGCGACCATGACCAGCAACTGGCGTTTAACGTCAGCGTGCCGCTGGAGAAATTCCTCCCGCAAACGTGGGCAAGCTATGGCATGAACGCCAGCAAGAATAACGGAACGACGCACAATATCGGCATTAACGGCGTCGCGCTGGAAAATAACTCGCTGAACTGGAACGTCCAGCAGGGTCACGGTACGAATGGCGTGGGTTACATCGGCAATATGAATGGTGACTATAAAGCCACGTACGGTGAAGTGACGGCGGGCTATAGCTACGACAGAAATAGCGAGCGGCTTAATTATGGCCTGCAAGGAGGCGTTATCGCCCATGCCGACGGCATTACGCTTTCTCAACCGCTCGGTGAAACCAACGTCTTAATCAAAGCTCCGGGGGCGCACGGCGTGAATATTCGCAATCAACCCGGCTCGCGCACCGACTACAGGGGATATACGGTAGTCAGCAATATTTCCGTCTACCGAAAAAACGACCTGACGCTCGACCCGCAAAATATGCCTGATGATGTCGAGCTGGAGATCAACACCGATACGGTCATACCGACGCGAGGCGCGGTGGTGAGGGCCGATTACCTTGCAAAAGTGGGGCGCCGGGTACTCATGACCTTAACAGACAATAACCACTTTGTGCCGTTTGGCGCCGTGGTGACATTTGCAGATGGTAATAAAAGCAGCTTTATCGTCGGCGATCGTGGGCAGGTATTTTTAAGCGGAATGCCCGAGCAAGGGGCGATAGTCGCAACATGGGGCCGCCAGTCCAGCCAACAGTGCCGTGCTGATTTCAGCCTGCCGAAACAACCAACCTACGCTGGAATAACCGAGGTTAGCGCCAGTTGCCATCAGGAACGTTAAAAATGAGATTGATTTATTCTATTATTTTGCTCGGCTTAATGGCCGGTTGGAATAACGCGCGTGCCGGAACCTGCACGACAATTACCCCGCAGCTCTCCACGCTGTCTGTAGGAACGATTACCGTACCGCGTGATGCACCGGTCGGGACCGTTATTTATTCGGCAGGCGGGACATTTACGGGCTCTTACCTTTCAGGTTGTACTAACCCAATCATGCTGGGTTTCAGCATGAGATATAATAATGCGACGCTGAGCAGCTACGGTAATCACGTTTAAAACACTAATATTAGCGGTATTGGTATTCGTTTTTCATCAAACGCTTATTTTGAAAACCCGAGTAATACATTCTCCTATAACGCACAGACCTCATATGTCGACTGGTACGGGGGCAACATGCAGCTGGTGGTCACCGGCCGGGTATCATCGGGCGCATTAACGCCGGGAACGATCGGAGTTGTGATGCTACAGGGCAGCGACGGCGTCTACCGTGATGGCCTGACCGCAACGCTGACCGATGGGACAATCAACGCGCTGGCCTGCAGTATTACTACGCCTCAGCTGACCTTCCCGATTGGCGATATTTCAGCATCAACGTTCGGCTCGACGGTAGGCACCACGCCCGCAGGCGCGCAGAATACGCAAAATCTGGGGTTAAGCTGCAACGCCGATACCAATATCACCGTTTCGCTGAGCGGCGTACAAAATCCGGATAGCGCCAATACCAGCGTAATGGCATTAACGGGGCAGGGCAGTGCCGGTACCGCGAAAGGTGTCGGAGTCCAGCTTTTATATAACGGCGCGCCGTTGGCCATCAATAGCCCGCTGTTATTAAAACGGTCATCGGGCGGGCAAGAAACGCTGCCGTTGACGGCCCGTTATTATCAGACCTTAACGTCCGTTGAGTCGGGCTCGGCAAATGCAACCGCCACGCTTAATTTGACGTACCAGTAACAGGTGAAAAAATGAAAATACACCACAAAAAAATGCTTCTTCTGGCTTTTCTGTGCTGGAAAACTTTTGCTGCCGACAGCGTGAGCGTAGGCGTTACGGGAAATATTGTTGCATCGCCCTGTATATTTAATGGTGGAAATAGCAACCTCGATGTCAATCTTGGCGATATTCAGGCAAAAAATATGGTTACTCCGGGGTCATCATCCGACCCTGTGGCCTTTAATTTGCGGTTTACCAACTGCCCGGCGGGAACACGCAACGTAACGGCCTCCTTTAGCGGAATCCCGGATCCGGTTGCCGGCCCTGGCTATTATATGAATAGCGGTACCGCATCAAACGTGGCGGTCACGATGAGCGAAGCGGGCAGCGGCGCGCTTAAAGGGACGGGTTCAAGTATTATGGGCAACATCGCGGCAGACGGAACCGCTACCCTCGCCATGCAGGCCTCGGTAAAATCTATGTCAGGAGGAGCGACGCCCGGAAGCGTGAGTGCCGTTGTCGTCATGACACTACAGTACAATTAAATGGGCAACCGTTTCAGCGCGACGCCGGTTGCATATTTCTTTATGAAATCATGGTAACGCTGCGTCGTACTATTTCCGTCGTGAGTCAGGCCTTGTTTGCCTCATAGCCGGTAAAGATCCCTCTCTTTTACCCGTAATAGGCGTCGGTCAGTCTATTGCCTTCCGCGGCGGGTTATATGCAAGGCAAAAAATCTATCTCAAAAATAGGTATTTTCGATGCATATTTTAATTTTCCAGCAACATCTGCCTCCCAATCCATAAAATACATTATTAATCAATGTATTGAACAATTTGTCGCATCTCCGATATCTCTCCTGTCAGGGTCTATGCTTATAAAAAGAGCCTGATAGGGGAATACCCCTTCTCCGGATGGGTTGAAGTGATAATCATTATCACTAACATAGCGGTATGTCCCGATGGCGTCAACCTATGAGGTAGAGCGATGAATTCACATGCAGGAACTTTCAATCCCGAAGATTTTAGCTGGCGTGGACTGGTCATGACTCCAGCCGCCGCCGCCCATATTCGCGATCTGGTCCGCAAACAGCCGGATATGCAGGGGCTGCGCCTGGGGGTTAAAACCAGCGGCTGCGCGGGTTTTGGCTACGTTCTCGAATTAATCGCCGAACCGGCGAAAGACGACCTGCTCTTTGAGCGCGACGGCGCGAAGTTATGGGCGCCGCTACAGGCCATGCCGTTTATCGATGGCACCGAACTCGATTACGTTCGCGAAGGCTTAAATCAAATCTTCAAATTCCATAATCCCAAAGCCCAGCACGAATGCGGCTGCGGCGAAAGTTTTGGCGTTCAGGCGGAGTAACTATGTCTCGTAATACTGAAGCAACCGACGATGTCAAAACCTGGAGCGGCGGGCCACTCAACTATAAAGAAGGCTTTTTCACGCAGCTGCAGACCGATGAGCTGGCGAAAGGCATAAACGAAGAGGTGGTCAGGGCGATTTCCGCGCGCCGCAATGAGCCAGAATGGATGCTGGAATTTCGTCTGAACGCGTTTAAGGCCTGGCAGACGATGGAAGAGCCGCACTGGCTGAAGGCGCACTACGACAAGCTGAACTATCAGGATTACAGCTATTACTCGGCGCCCTCCTGCGGCAACTGCGATGACGCCTGCGCCTCTGAGCCTGGCGCTTTGCAGCAGACGGGCTCCAGCGCGTTTTTGACCAATGAAGTTGAAGAGGCGTTCAATCTCCTCGGCGTGCCGGTGCGCGAGGGGCGGGAAGTGGCCGTCGACGCCATTTTTGACTCGGTTTCCGTCGCCACGACCTATCGCGAAAAGCTGGCGGAGCAGGGGATTATCTTCTGTTCGTTCGGCGAAGCGATCCACGATCACCCGGAGCTGGTGCAGAAATACCTCGGTACCGTGGTGCCGGGTAACGACAACTTCTTCGCCGCCCTCAACGCGGCGGTGGCCTCAGACGGGACCTTCATCTATGTCCCCAAAGGCGTACGCTGCCCGATGGAACTGTCGACCTATTTCCGCATCAACGCGGAAAAAACCGGCCAGTTCGAGCGCACGATACTGATCGCCGATGAGGGCAGCTACGTGAGCTACATTGAAGGCTGTTCGGCGCCGGTACGCGATAGCTACCAGCTGCATGCGGCGGTGGTTGAAGTCATTATTCATAAGGACGCCGAGGTGAAGTACTCCACGGTGCAAAACTGGTTCCCCGGCGATAACAACACCGGCGGGATCCTTAACTTCGTCACTAAGCGCGCGCTGTGCGAGGGTGTGAACAGCAAAATGTCGTGGACCCAGTCGGAAACCGGCTCGGCGATCACCTGGAAATATCCAAGCTGTATTCTGCGCGGGGATAACTCCATCGGCGAGTTCTTCTCGGTGGCGCTGACCAGCGGTCATCAGCAGGCGGACACGGGGACCAAGATGATCCATATCGGTAAAAACACCCGCTCGACGATTATCTCGAAGGGGATTTCTGCCGGCCACAGCCAGAACAGCTATCGCGGGCTGGTCAAAATCATGCCCACAGCAACCAACGCGCGCAACTTCACCCAGTGTGATTCGATGCTGATTGGTCCGGACAGCGGGGCGCATACCTTCCCTTATGTGGAATGCCGTAACAACAGCGCGCAGCTGGAGCATGAAGCGACCACGTCGCGGATCGGCGAAGACCAACTGTTTTACTGCCTGCAGCGCGGCATCAGCGAGGATGATGCGATTTCGATGATCGTCAATGGTTTTTGTAAGGACGTTTTCTCAGAGCTGCCGCTGGAGTTTGCCGTGGAAGCGCAGAAATTACTGGCGATTAGTCTTGAACACAGCGTCGGCTGATAACAAAGGAAATAAGATGTTAAGTATTAAAAATTTGCAGGTCGCCGTCGAAGATAAAGAGATTCTGCGCGGACTGAATCTGGACGTTCGTCCCGGCGAAGTGCACGCCATTATGGGGCCGAACGGGTCCGGCAAAAGTACCCTGTCCGCCACCCTGGCCGGACGTGAAGACTATGAAGTGACCGGCGGTAGCGTGGAGTTTAAAGGCAAAGAT
The DNA here is from genome assembly GCF_003812845.1 of Klebsiella sp. FDAARGOS_511. NCBI lineage: Bacteria > Pseudomonadati > Pseudomonadota > Gammaproteobacteria > Enterobacterales > Enterobacteriaceae > Klebsiella > Klebsiella sp. FDAARGOS_511. Next base: position 5,509,122 of record NZ_CP033824.1, read on the forward strand.
CTGCTGGAGCTCGCCCCGGAGGATCGCGCCGGCGAAGGCATCTTCATGGCCTTCCAGTATCCGGTGGAAATTCCCGGGGTCAGCAATCAGTTTTTCCTGCAAACCGCGCTGAACGCCGTGCGCCGCTACCGCGGCCAGGAGCAGCTTGACCGCTTTGACTTTCAGGACCTGATGGAAGACAAAATTAAGCTGCTGAAAATGCCCGAGGATCTGCTGACCCGCTCGGTTAACGTCGGCTTCTCCGGCGGTGAGAAAAAGCGCAACGATATCCTGCAGATGGCGGTACTGGAACCGGAGCTGTGTATCCTCGACGAGTCCGACTCCGGGCTGGATATTGACGCGCTGAAGATTGTCTCTGACGGCGTTAACGCCCTGCGCGACGGTAAGCGCGCGTTTATCATCGTTACCCACTATCAGCGCATTCTCGACTATATCAAGCCGGATTACGTCCACGTGCTGTACCAGGGGCGGATCGTCAAATCCGGCGACTTTACGCTGGTCAAACAACTGGAGGAGCAGGGCTATGGCTGGCTTACCGAACAGCAGTAACGCGCTGCAACAGTGGCACCATCTGTTTGAGTCGCAAAGCGGGCAGCGCAGCCCGCAGGCGCATCAGCATCTGCAGCAGCTGCTGCGGCTGGGCCTGCCAACGCGTAAACATGAAAACTGGAAATATACTCCGCTGGACGCGTTACTGAATCAGACCTTTGTCGCTGCTCCTCCGCAGGCGCTGACGGCGGCCCAGCGTGACGCGCAGGCGCTAACAGTGGAGGCATGGCGCCTGGTGTTTGTCGACGGCCAGTTTAGCGACAGCCTGAGCGACGATCTGGCCGCCAGCGGCTATGACGTGCAGGTGGATAACGAGCGTCAACAACTGCCTGACGCCGTTCAGCCCGAAGTCTTTCTGCATTTGACCGAAAGCCTGGCGACCACCGTCACCCGCATTCGGGTCAGGCGCAACCAGCGCCCGCAAAAACCGCTGCTGATTATGCACCTGACGCGCGGGCTGGCGGGCGATGAAATGAATACCGCCCACTATCGCCATCATCTGGAACTGGAGAGCGGCGCGCAGGCGACCATCATCGAGCACTATCTGAGCCTCAACGACCAGCGCCACTTTACCGGCGCAAGGCTGACGATGGCCGTGGCGGATAACGCCCACCTGCAGCATATCAAGCTGGCGTTTGAGAATGCGCAAAGCTACCACTTTGCCCACAACGACCTGGCGATCGGGCGTGACAGCTCCGCCTTCAGCAGCAGTTTTCTCCTCGGGAGCTCGGTGCTCCGCCACCACACCAGCACGCGGCTGAATGGAGAAAACAGCAACCTGCGAATTAACTCGCTGGCGATGCCGGTCAACGGCGAAGTCTGCGACAGCCGCACCTGGCTCGATCATAAAGTCGGATACTGCAACAGCCGCCAGCTGCATAAAACCATCGTCAACGACAAAGGGCGGGCGGTGTTTAACGGCCTGATTAACGTCGCGCCGCATGCGATCAAAACCGATGGCCAGATGACCAACAACAACCTGCTGCTCGGCCGCTTATCGGAAGTGGATACCAAACCGCAGCTGGAGATTTACGCTGACGACGTGAAGTGCAGCCACGGCGCGACCATAGGGCGTATTGATGACGAACAGCTGTTTTATCTGCGCTCGCGCGGCATTACGCAGCAGGCGGCGCAGCAGATGATTCTTTACGCCTTTGCCGCCGAGCTCACCGAAGCGATCGGCGATGAGGCGCTCAGGCAGCAAATACTGGCGCGTATCGGCCAGCGTCTGCCGGGAGGTAACCTATGACATTTTCTGTGGAACGCGTGCGCGCCGATTTTCCGCTACTCCATCGCGAGGTGAACGGCCAGCCGCTGGCCTATCTCGACAGCGCCGCCAGCGCGCAGAAGCCGGAAGCGGTGATTAACGCCGAGGCGGAATTTTACCGCCACGGCTATGCGGCGGTGCATCGCGGCATTCATACCCTCAGCGCGGAAGCCACGGCGAGCATGGAGCAGGTGCGCCAGCAGGCGGCGACGTTCCTCAACGCCCGCTCGGCGGAAGAGATGGTGTTTGTTCGCGGCACCACGGAAGGCATTAACCTCGTGGCGAACAGCTGGGGAAACGCCAACGTCGGCGCGGGCGACAACATCATCGTCAGCGCGATGGAGCATCACGCCAATATCGTGCCGTGGCAGATGCTGTGCGCCAGAGTGGGGGCGCAGCTGCGGGTGATCCCGCTGAATCAGGACGGAACCCTGCAGCTGGATGCGATCCCCGGCCTGTTTGACGATCGCACCCGCCTGCTGGCCATCACCCAGGTGTCTAACGTGTTGGGCACCGAAAACCCAATCGCCGCCCTGGCGGCTTTAGCCCATCAGCACGGCGCGAAGGTACTGGTGGACGGTGCGCAGGCAGTTATGCACCATCCGGTGGATGTTCAGGCGCTGGACTGCGATTTTTACGCTTTCTCCGCGCACAAGCTGTATGGCCCTACCGGGATTGGCGTGCTCTACGTCAAACAGGACATTTTGCAGGCGATGCCGCCGTGGGAAGGGGGCGGGTCGATGATCGCCACCGTCAGCCTGACGGAAGGCACCACATGGGCAAAAGCGCCGTGGCGCTTCGAGGCGGGAACGCCGAATACCGGTGGTATTATTGGACTGGGCGCGGCGCTGGATTACGTCAGCGCGCTGGGGCTGACGCATATCGCGGAATATGAACAAACCCTGATGCGTTACGCGCTGCAGGCGCTGGAGAGCGTGGCGGATTTAACCCTTTACGGCCCGCCAAATCGTCTGGGGGTGATTGCCTTTAATCTCGGCAAACATCATGCCTACGATGTCGGCAGCTTCCTTGATAATTACGGTATCGCGGTGCGGACCGGGCACCACTGCGCCATGCCGCTAATGGCGTTCTACGGGGTTCCGTCCATGTGCCGGGCATCGCTGGCGATGTACAATACCACGGAAGAGGTGGACCGGCTGGCGGCGGGGCTACAGCGGATCCGCAAATTACTAAGCTAAAGGAAGCGACTATGGCGGCGTTACCGGACAGAGACAAACTGCTGCGCAACTTTAACCGTTGCGCGAACTGGGAAGAGAAATACCTCTATATTATTGAGCTGGGACAGCGCCTGGCGCCGCTGAGCCCGGAGGAACACACCGCCCAGAATATCATTCAGGGTTGCCAGAGTCAGGTGTGGATCGTGATGGCGCAGGAGCAGAGCGGGGCTATCGCGCTTCGCGGCGACAGCGACGCGGCTATCGTCAAAGGACTCATCGCGGTGGTATTTATCCTTTATGACCAGATGACGGCCAAAGATATCACCGCTTTTGACGTGCGTCCGTGGTTTGAAAAAATGGCCCTGACGCAGCATCTTACCCCCTCGCGGTCGCAAGGACTGGAAGCCATGATCCGCGCAATTCGCGCGAAAGCTGTAAATCTTAGCTAGAATAAAACAGTAGATTTCATTCTGTTATGCACGACGGGAGGCTAGCCTCCCGTCGTGCATAACAGGCCTGGCGTTTTATCAGCGAAAGAAGGAATCTCAGTATGAAACGCGCTTCTCTCATCACCATAGCTCTTCTGAGCGCCCTCAGCGCGTCACACGCAGCCTGGGCCGTTGATTATCCTCTTCCTCCAGCCAATAGTCGTCTGATTGGTGAGAACCAGTTCTGGACGGTACAAGAGGGCGACCGCAACCTGCAGGCGATTGCCCGTCGTTTTGATACGGCGGCAATGCTGATCCTCGAAGCGAACGATACCATTGCGCCGGTGCAGCCTAAACCGGGTACTCAGGTGCTGATACCTTCGCAGATGCTGCTGCCGGACGTGCCGCGTGAGGGCATCGTCGTCAACCTGGCGGAACTGCGCCTCTACTACTTCCCGCCGGGCGTCAATCAGGTGCAGGTCTATCCCCTGGGGATTGGTCAGCAGGGGCTGGAAACCCCGGAGATGACGACCCGTATCGGGCAGAAAATCCCGAACCCCACCTGGACGCCGACGGCGGGTATCCGCGCCCGTTCGCTGGAGAAGGGGATTAAACTGCCGCCGGTGGTGCCCGCAGGGCCGAATAACCCGCTAGGTCGCTATGCGCTCCGTCTGGCGTACGGCAACGGTGAATATCTTATTCATGGCACCAGCGCGCCGGACAGCGTCGGCCTGCGCGTAAGCTCCGGCTGCATGCGCATGAACGCAGCGGACATCCAGGCTTTATTCAATCAGGTGAAAAGCGGCACGCCGGTGCGGATAATCAACCAGCCGGTCAAATTCGCCGTGGAGCCGGACGGTAAGCGCTATGTTGAAGTTCATCGCCCGTTGACGCCTGATGAGACCAGCAACGCGCAGACTATGGCCTATACGCTTCCGGCGGAGTTTCATCAGTTTGCGGGGGATAACGCGGTTGATGAGGCGCAGCTTAAACGCGCGCTGACCCGGCGGGCAGGATATCCGGTGGTGGTATCCGCCAGCGGAAGCACTGCGTCGAGCCTGTCGGTGCAGAATAATACGCCGGTAGATGAAGCGAAAAGGGTGCAGTAGGCGGGAAAAGATAAGGCAAAAAAAATGGCGCACAGTGTGCGCCATTTTTATTACACAGATACTATTACTTACGGTATTTAGTAGCTGCGTTGTCCAGACGCTGGTTAGCGCGAGCTGCGTCATCTTTAGCAGCCTGAACGTCGGAACGCATTGCGTTCACGTCGTTGCTCAGCTGGTCAACTTTAGCGTTCAGAGTCTGAACGTCAGAAGACAGCTGATCGATTTTAGCATTGCTGGAGCAACCAGCCAGCAGAGTAGAACCCAGGATTACCGCGCCCAGTACCAGTTTAGTACGATTCATTATTAATACCCTCTAGATTGAGTTAATCTCCATGTAGCGTTACAAGTATTACACAAACTTTTTTGTGATGAGAATATTTTTTTACCTGAATACGCTTATTTTTGATCGTTCGCTCAAAGAAGCATCGAAATCATCACGTAACTTTAAAAAGGCGAGTGAAAACAGCGCGCTTCCATCGGATTCATCTTAGATAATCTCGCGTTAAATAGTAAATTCCGATTTGCATTTTTATTAATAGCGGCTAGTGCCGGAATAAAAAAAAGCGCCCCGAGAGGCGCTTTTAAAGGAAATACTAATTAACCTGTAAATTATTACAGCACGTGCACGGAAGCGGTATTGGTGGTTCCGCTCGGGACTAACGCGCCGGAAACCATAACAACCACGTCGCCTTTACGCGCCAGGCCGCTCTGCAGCGCCAGTTCTTTACCCTGGATGTAGAACGCATCGGTAGAGGAGATATCTTCAACCAGCTGCGCCACAACGCCTTTGCTCAGCACCAGCTGACGCGCGGTAGTTTCGTTGGTGGTCAGCGCCAGGATGGTGGCATCCGGGAAGTATTTACGTACGGCGCGCGCGGATTTACCGCCCTGGGTTGCCACAACGATCAGCGGCGCTTCCAGTTTCTCAGCCGTTTCTACCGCACCGCGGCACACCGCTTCGGTGATGCGCAGCTTACGGTTGTCGTTATTGTACTCAAGACGGCTGGTCATGACGCGGTCGGTACGTTCACAGATGGTCGCCATGATGGTGACCGCTTCCAGCGGGTATTTACCTTTCGCGGATTCGCCGGACAGCATAACTGCGTCGGTGCCGTCGAGGATGGCGTTGGCCACGTCGCCTGCTTCCGCACGGGTCGGACGCGGGTTTTTGATCATTGAATCCAGCATCTGAGTCGCGGTGATAACGACTTTACGCGCGCGGATACATTTTTCGATCATCATCTTCTGCGCGAAGATCACTTCTTCAACCGGGATTTCAACGCCCAGGTCGCCACGCGCAACCATGATGCCGTCAGAGGCTTCGAGGATTTCGTCGAAGTTGTTCAGGCCTTCCTGGTTTTCGATTTTGGAGATGATCTGGATCTTCTCGCCGCCGTGGGCTTTCAGGTGCTCACGGATTTCAACAACGTCAGAACGCTTACGGATAAAGGATGCCGCAACAAAGTCAACGCCCTGCTCGCAACCGAAGATCAGGTCCTGTTTATCTTTTTCAGCCAGCGCCGGCAGCGCGATAGATACGCCCGGCAGGTTAACGCCTTTGTTCTCGCCGAGGTCGCCGTTGTTCAGCACTTTACAAACAACTTTGTTGCCTTCGATAGCGGTCACTTCCATACCAATCAGACCATCGTCAACCAGTACCGTATTGCCAACGCTCAGGTCGCTGGTGAAGCCTTCATAGGTCACCGCAACGATTTCGTTATTACCGACAACGGATTTATCGGTGGTGAAGGTGAAGGTCTGGCCCGCTTTCAGGGAGACGTCGTTGCCGCCTTCCAGCTTAATGGTACGGATTTCCGGACCTTTGGTGTCCAGCAGGATTGCCGCTTTCTTACCGGTTTTACTCATCACATTGCGCAGGTTCTGGATGCGCTGACCGTGTTCCGCATAGTCACCGTGAGAGAAGTTCAGACGCATAACGTTCATGCCCGCGTCCAGCATTTTGGTCAACATCTCTTCGGATTCGGTTTTCGGACCGATGGTGCAAACAATTTTGGTCTTTTTCATGACAGTTTAATCTTTAAGTTGTGAAGGATAGGGATGGGGAATCTGACTCCGTGGGCGCACTGCCGCAGAGTTAAACCTGTATTACGAAAGTTGCTATGCCACGCTCTAAGGATAGGTGACAACAAAAGAGCGTGCAGAAGAATGTGTGCTGGCGGTTCAGCCCATGAAAAGAGGCAACGTGTTATGCGTTTAGTCATGCAATCCAATGCGCTGAAACCATTCAATAAGAATTTGCCGGGCATTATACGTTGCCAAATCCAAAAAAGAAAATGAAAACGATGTTTCATTTCTATAGTTACATACTTAACAAAATGCAAACTAATCCTATGCTTATGCGCAACACATTTTTTCATCATCTGACAAGATAAACAGAGTAGAAACGCGGGTTTATTCACAAGTTTGCCCGGGAAAAGCGGTCTCTGACGCGGAAACGGCACGCTGGTTTGCTTTAATCGGGAAATATATCAATAATGATTTGATTGATAATGAAAATTTGAGAGCGGAATACGATGGGAAACACAGCCAAAGATGAGGCGCTGTATCAGGAAATGTGCCGGGTGGTCGGTAAAGTCGTGCTGGAGATGCGCGACCTGGGCCAGGAGCCGAAGCATATCGTTATCGCCGGCGTGGTGCGTACCGCCCTCGCGAACCCAAAGATCAAGCGTTCCGCCCTGGCGCAGGAAGCGATGGAGAAAGTTGTCCACGCGCTTTCTGGAAACTAGCCGCCGCTGAGCACTACCCGCGTGCTTCAGGAAATCACAAAGCGAACCACCGCTTTCACCGCAATCTCGCAGTGGTGGGCAACCATCGCCTCATCATCAATCGCCGGCATCGGATCGTCCAGGTACAGGCTGCTAAAGGTGTAAAAGTTCGACACCTGATAGAAGCTAAAGCTGCTGATCAATCGATGCACATCGCGCGCTTCCAGCCCCGCCTGAAACACTCCCTGCCGCTGGCCGCGCTGCAGAATATCTTCCAGAATCGACAGGGCGGTGCGGTTTAGCGGTTTCAGCTGGCCCGAGCTTTTTAGCCACTTCCCGCGCTGCATGTTTTCCATACAGATGACCCGCATATAGTCGGCGTGAGTGGCGTGATAGCGCACGCTCCACTTCACCAGTTGCACCAGCGCCTCGACCGGCGGCACGTTTTCCAGCCCAAGCTGCTGCTCGGTTTCGCGGATCCTGGCGTAGACGTGCTGCAGCACGGCCTGATAAAGCTGCTCTTTCGTCTTGAAGTAATAGACCACCATGCGTTTGGTGGTCTGCGCTTCGGTGGCGATTTGCTCCATCCGCGCCCCCGACAGTCCAAGCTCGGCGAAAACGATAATGGCGGCGGCGAAGATCCGCTCTTTCAGAGACTGCGCTTCGTCATGAGCAACGACGGACATAACGGCTCCTTTTCTTGAGATGCAAAAAATACACATATTGATCACAATTTAGCAACCAACCATGGCGCGATTGAACCAAATGATACATATTCAGGTCATTACCTCAGCCAATGACCCGAGGACACTATGTTGCGCTCCATCGCCACCGTCTCGATCTCCGGTACCTTACCCGAAAAGCTCCATGCCATCGCAGCGGCGGGCTATCAGGGCGTCGAAATCTTCGAAAACGATCTGCTCTATTATACCGGTACGCCGGCCGATATCCGCCATCTGGCGGCAGATTTAGGGCTAAAAATCACGCTTTTTCAACCGTTTCGTGATTTTGAAGGCGTCAGCCGCAGCCAGTTCGCCGCCAATATGGAACGCGCCAGGCGCAAATTTGCGCTTATGCATGAGCTGGGCTGCGACACTATGCTGCTGTGCAGCAATGTTCAGCCGGACTGTTCCGCCGACGTCGAGCTGCAGATCGCGGATTTGCGCGCCCTGGCTGAACTGGCGGAGCAGGAACAAATCCGCATCGGCTACGAGGCGTTGGCCTGGGGTACCCACGTCAACCGCTGGCATCAGGCCTGGTCACGGGTCAATAGCGTCAACAGTCCGGCGCTGGGCATTGTGCTCGACAGCTTCCACGTACTGGCGCGCGGCGATACGCTGCAGCGACTGGGGGAAGTGCCGCCGGAAAAAATCACCTTTGTGCAGATGGCCGATGCGCCGCTGATGAAAATGGATATTCTGGAGTGGAGCCGGCACTTCCGCTGCTTTCCCGGTCAGGGGCAACTGCCGCTGGTGGATTTTGCCTGCGATCTTACCCGCTGCGGCTATCGCGGTCCCTGGTCGCTGGAAATTTTCAACGACAGCTTCCGGGCGTCGCCCAACGGCGCGACGGCGAAAGATGGCTATCGCTCGCTGCTGTGGCTGGAAGAGCAGGTCCGTCAGCGGCTGCCGGAAAGTCAGGTGCCGCTATTTTCGCCCGCTGAACTCCCCCTCTACGCCGGGCTGGAGTTTATCGAGTTTGCCGCTACGCCGGCGCAGGCGGACGAACTTGGACAAAGGTTGACGCAGCTCGGCTTTGCCGAGGAGGGGAGCCATCGCTCAAAACGGGTCTCCCTCTGGCGCAACGGCGGGGCGCGGGTGATAGTCAACGCACAGCCGCACAGCTGGGCCGACCATTTTCACCAGCGTCACGGGGTCTCCCTCTGCGCCATGGCGCTGCGCGTCAGCCAGAGCGCGGCGATCGTGGAACGCGCCCGCGCATACGGCTACGCCACCTGGCAGGGCGATGCCGGGCCGAATGAAAGCCCGATCCCGGCGGTTTGCGCGCCGGACGGCAGCCTCATTTATCTGATTGAGGTGGGGGACGACATCTATACCCGCGATTTTCATCTGCGCGCGAACCTCACGCCGCGCGACGATTATCGCGGTATCGATCATCTGGCTCTCGGCATGGAAGCGGACAGTCGCGATAACTGGATTATCTTTTTTCGCAGCGTATTCGGTTTTACGCTCGAACATGAGCAGACCCTGCCCGATCCTTACGGGCTGGTGCGCAGCCTGGCGGTGCGCAGTCCGCAGGGCGACATTCGCCTCGCGCTCAATATTTCGCAAAGCCGCGCCACGCAAATTGCCCGTTCGGTCGCCTGTTATCAGGGCGCCGGTTTACAGCACGCGGCGTTTGCCTGCCGCGATTTACCCGCCACCCTCGCCGGCCTGCCGCAGATTGCGGTCGACGCGCTGCCCATTCCGGCGAACTATTATGAAGATCTGCTGGCCCGTTTTGGCGAAGGTGCTCAGGTTAACCTTTTGAAGAATCATCAAATTCTTTATGACCGTGACGGCGACGGCGGGGAGTTCCTGCATCTTTATACCCGCCCATTTTCTGCCGGACGCTTTTTCTTTGAATTGACCGAGCGGCGCAACGGTTACGCACTTTATGGTGCTGTAAATGCAGCTGTACGCTTGTCAGCAATGCAGTACACCTAGTAATGTAGCAGATGGTTCACAACCCAATGTCGCAAACACAATAACAACATCCGGCTGTACCCTATGACAGGAAACGACTATGAACTCTTATAGCCACAATCAGACGACGGCCGCCGCCGCGTCCGACGTGCGGCCTTCCCGGCGGCGTATCGGTATTCTTGCGCTGCTGGCCGTCGGCACCATGATCAACTATCTCGACCGCACGGTGCTGGGTATCGCCGCGCCGCAGCTGACCGCTGAACTGGGGATTGATGCCGCAATGATGGGCATCGTGTTCTCCGCCTTTGCCTGGACCTACGCGCTGGCGCAGATCCCCGGCGGCATCTTCCTTGACCGCTTCGGTAATAAAGTCACCTATTTTCTGGCGCTGACCCTGTGGTCGCTATTCACCATGTTCCACGGCCTGGCGGTTGGCCTGAAGAGTCTGCTGCTGTGCCGCTTTGGCCTCGGCGTCAGCGAAGCGCCCTGTTTCCCGGTTAACAGCCGGGTAGTGAGCGCCTGGTTTCCGCAGCAGGAGCGCGCCAAGGCGACGGCGGTCTATACCGTCGGCGAATATCTCGGGCTGGCCTGTTTTGCGCCGCTGCTGTTCTGGATTATGGGCAGCTTCGGCTGGCGGGCATTGTTTATTAGCGTCGGCGCCGCCGGGGTGTTGTTTGCGCTGGTGTGGTGGCGTTGTTACCGCGAGCCGCATGAGGATAAGCATCTTAATCAGCTGGAGCGCGAGCACATCGTCAACGGTGGCGGAATGTCCACCGGCGCGGAGCAGCATACCGCCTTTAGCTGGCCGCTGGTTCGCCAACTGCTGGCTAAACGGCAGATTCTTGGCGCCAGCATCGGGCAGTTTGCCGGTAATACGGTGCTGGTCTTCTTCCTCACCTGGTTCCCGACCTATCTGGCCACCGAGCGCCATATGCCGTGGATCAAAGTCGGCTTCTTCGCCATCATGCCGTTTCTCGCGGCGGCGGGCGGCGTCATGTTCGGCGGCTGGGTTTCGGATAAGCTGCTGAAGGCCACCGGCTCGGCAAACCTCGGGCGTAAGCTGCCGATTATCACCGGTCTGCTGATGGCGAGTACCATTATTGCCGCCAACTGGCTGACCAGCGATCTGGCGGTGATCATGGTGATGTCGTTCGCCTTCTTTGGTCAGGGGATGGTCGGGCTGGGCTGGACATTAATCTCCGATATCGCGCCGAAGGGCCTTGGCGGTCTGACCGGCGGCCTGTTTAACTTCTGCGCTAACCTTGCCGGGATCCTTACGCCGCTGATTATCGGTTTTATCGTTGCGGCCTCCGGCAACTTCTTTTACGCGCTTATTTATATCGGCGGCGCCGCGCTGCTGGGCGTAGCGGCCTATCTGTTTATTCTCGGCGATGTTAAACGTATCGAACTTTCGCAGTAGCGCAGTAGCAAAAGGAGCAGCAAATGGTGATTAGTGGAAATACGCGGCTGATAGCGCATCTTGGCTACCCGACCGCGAAGTTTAAAGCGCCGATGATTTACAACCCGTGGTTGGTTCATCAGCAGGTTGACGCCAAAGTGGTGCCGATGGGCGTCAAGCCCGAGGATTATGCCGCCTTTGTGCCGATGCTGTTTAAGATGACTAATATTATTGGCGCGCTGGTCACCATGCCGCACAAAATCGCCACCTGCGGGTTGGTGCAGCGTCTGAGCCCAACGGCGGCGATAGCGGGGGCGTGCAACGCGATTCGTGCCGAAGCCGACGGTACGCTGAGCGGCGATATGTTTGACGGCGAAGGCTTTGTCCTCGGTATCAAACGTAAAGGATTCGCGACGCGCGGCGCCCGGGCGCTGGTGGTAGGCAGCGGCGGCGTCGGGTCGGCCATTGCCGCTTCGCTGGCGGCGGCAGGGGTTAGCGCCCTGACGTTGTACGACGTCCAGGCACAGACGGCTGAAGCGCTGGCCGGGCGTCTGCTTCAGCACTATCCTCGGCTGGATATTACGCTGATGCAGCGCGATCCGCAGGGGCACGATCTGGTGGTCAACGCCACGCCGCTGGGGATGAAAGAGGGCGATCCGCTGCCGTTAGATCCGCAGCGCCTGACGCCGGGAACCTTTGTCGGCGAAGTGGTCATGGCCCAGGAGTTCACCCCGTTACTGCAGGCGGCGCGGGCGGCGGGTTGTCCCATTCAGCGCGGCACCGACATGCTGTTTGAAATGATCCCTGCCTATCTGCGTTTTTTTAACCTGCCGGTAGCGACGCCGGAACAGTTGCGCGAGCTGGCGGAGATTTCCTACTAAACCGATCTGAACCTGCGTTACTCTATCGTTATATTTATAGTTATATAACGATTGGAACACCACGCCGCGGGTGACGTGGTCGGGGAGGGGCACTTTCCGGCCCAGTTGGTCGGTGAGGGTGCGGTCGGCAAAGGCCTGGCCGGCGAACAGGCTGGCGCTTTATAGCGTCAGGACGAAGAAAACGCGCGGATGTCTGGACATGATGGGCTCATTAGCAATGAATAATCGTTATATATTAAAGTACACAACAATGCCGAGCGCGATGGCTGACGGGCTATTTACCGCTAAAGAACAAGGTTATTGGTAAAAAACCTCTTCATCGGACATCCGTTCCTCTATTCGGCTGGCGACCTTTTGCAACGAGGCGAGGTACTTTTGCGCCGCCTGGTCGATAGTCATGGCCTGGGCCATATACACCAGGTTCAGGCAGCCGATGACCCGCTGCTGGCGGCGAATGGGGACGGCAATGGACGCGATTTTCTCCTCCTGCTGCCAGCCGCGAAAGTTTTCACCGTAGCCGTTTTGCCGGGTGCGTTCGAGGATGGCGACCAGCTTCTCCGGCTCGCGCGCCAGCTGATACTCCGCTTCCGGCCTGGCGGCCAGCATCTCAACGATCGGGCTTCGTTCATGTTCCGGGGCGAAGGCCAGCCAGGTCAATCCGGAGGCGGTCAGCAGCAGCGGCAGGCGGCGGCCGACCATCGCGCGGTGGAAGGAGAGGCGGCTGAAGCGGTGAGTAGTTTCGCGCACGACCATCGCATCGACGTCCAGAGTCGTGATATCGGTGGGCCATAAAACCTCCCGCAGCAGCTCGCCAAGCAGCGGCGTGGCGAGGGCAGAAATCCAATGTTCGTCACGAAATCCCTCACTTAACTGACGCACTTTAATCGTCAACCGGAAGCTGTCATCGGAGCGGCTGCGGCGCACGTAACCCTCGTTCTGTAGCGTTTCCAGTAGCCGCCTGACGGTGGTGCGGTGCAGGCCGCTAAACTCGGCCAGGGTGCCGACCGTCGCGCCTCCGTCGAATTTATTTAACAAATTTAATAACAATAACCCGCGGCTTAAACCGCGTACCGTTTTGTAATCCGCCGACGAATTTTGGTCCATGCTTCCTCTGTAAAAATCATATTAAACAATAATGTGCACCTGGTGCACGTTATGTGATGTTTTGATTGTAGCGCAAATCATCGCCCCTATACTGACCTCACTATAAAAATATATTCACATTTGGTTAACAAGTTGCCCGCATTGATTCTTCTGCAATGTTGGCAATGCGTTCGAAGCGTGAGGTTTTGAAAATGACAACATCTAATCCTGATATTCAACCGGCCGTACAGCACACCGCCCAGGTCGCGATTGTCGGCGCCGGTCCGGTTGGCCTGACCATCGCCAACTACCTCGGGCAGATGGGCGTGAGCGTCCTGCTGATTGAGAAGCTTGAGTCGCTGATCGACTATCCCCGCGCCATCGGTATTGACGATGAGTCGCTGCGGGCAATGCAGGCGGTGGGCCTGGTGGACAAGGTATTGCCGCATACCACGCCGTGGCACGCGATGCGCTTCATGACGCCGAAAGGGCGCTGCTTTGCCGATATTCAACCGATGACCGACGAGTTTGGCTGGTCGCGGCGCAACGCGTTTATTCAGCCGCAGGTTGATGGGGTGCTGTACGAAGGCCTTAGCCGCTTCCCCCACGTGCGTTGCCTGTTTTCCCGTGAAGTGGAGGCTTTTAGCCAAAATAGTGACACCGTCACGTTGAATCTCAAAGGCAGCGCCGGCGAACATGAAACCGTGCGCGCCGACTGGCTGGTGGCCTGCGACGGCGGAGCGAGCCTGATTCGCCGCACGCTCAATATCCCCTTCGAAGGTAAAACCGCGCCGAATCAGTGGATTGTTATCGATATTGCCAACGACCCGCTGGCGACGCCGCACGTCTATCTGTGCTGCGATCCGGTGCGTCCGTACGTGTCAGCCGCGCTGCCGCACGGGGTACGGCGCTTTGAATTTATGGTGATGCCCGGCGAAACCGAAGCCCAGCTCAGCGAGCCGCACAAGATGCGCCAGCTACTGAGCAAGGTGCTGCCGGACCCGGACAACGTCGAGCCGATCCGCCAGCGCGTCTACACCCATAACGCGCGCATCGCCGAACGCTTTCGCGTCGATCGCGTGCTGCTGGCGGGCGACGCCGCGCACATCATGCCGGTCTGGCAGGGGCAAGGCTATAACAGCGGCATGCGCGACGCCTTTAACCTGGGGTGGAAGCTGGCGCTGGTGGTGAGGGGCAAAGCTGGCGAGGCGCTGCTCGACAGCTACCAGCAGGAACGGCGCGATCATGCCAAAGCGATGATCGACCTGTCGGTGACCGCCGGCAACGTGCTGGTGCCGCCGAAACGCTGGCACGGCGCGGTGCGCGACGGTATTTCGTGGCTGCTCAACTATCTGCCGCCGGTTAAACGCTACTTCCTGGAAATGCGCTTCAAGCCGATGCCGCAGTATCGCGAAGGCGCGCTGCTGGCGGAAGGCGAAGGCAAAACGTCCCCGGTAGGCAAAATGTTTATCCAGCCGAAGGTCACGCTGGAGGGCGGTCAGGTGACGCTGCTGGATGAGGTGATGGGCGCGAACTTTGCCATCATCGCCTGGGGCAGCAACCCGCTGTGGGGGCTTAACGATGAGCAGATAGCCCGCTGGCGCGCCGTCGGCGTGCGGTTTATCCAGGTGGTGCCAGAAGTACAGATTCATTGCGATCAGGACAACGTGCCCGGCGTCATCCGCCTCGGTGATACGCAAAACCGCCTGAAAAGCTGGTTCGCGCAGCACGATACCGCCATCGCCGTGGTGCGTCCGGACCGCTTCGTCGCCACCGTGGCCATCCCGCAAACCCTGAGCAAAAAGCTCGACGCGCTGGCACGCAAGATGCAGCTGGCCGCCACGCAGGCAGCAACGACGATTGAACAGGTGGCCTGATATGAACGCGTATCTTCATTGCCTCTCGCATACCCCGCTAGTGGGCTACGTTGACCCGGAACAGGCGGTGCTGGACGAAGTGAACGGCACCATCGCCGACGCGCGGGCGCGCATTGCCGCCTTCGACCCGGAGCTGGTGGTGCTGTTTGCCCCCGATCACTACAACGGTTTTTTCTACGATGTGATGCCGCCGTTTTGTTTAGGCATCGGAGCGACCTCTATCGGCGACTTCAGCAGCGCCAGCGGCGTTTTGCCGGTGCCGACGGCGCTGGCGGAGGCCTGCGCCCACGCGGTGATCAAGGACGGTATCGATCTGGCGGTCTCCTACTGCATGCAGGTGGACCACGGCTTTGCGCAGCCGCTGGAGTTCCTGCTCGGCGGGCTCGACAGGCTGCCGGTTCTGCCGGTGTTTATTAACGGCGTCGCCTCGCCGCTGCCGGGCTTTCAGCGTACCCGCATGCTGGGCGAAGCCATTGGCCGCTTTCTAACCACCCTCAATAAGCGGGTATTAATTCTCGGCTCCGGCGGCCTGTCGCATCAGCCGCCGGTACCGGAGCTGGCGAAGGCCGATGCCCATATGCGCGACCGGCTGCTGGGCAGCGGCAGGCAGCTGCCACCGGACGAGCGTGAATTGCGCCAGCAGCGGGTCATTAGCGCGGCGAAGCAGTTTATCGATGACCAGAACTCGCTCTATCCGCTCAATCCGGTCTGGGATATCCGCTTTATGAGCCTGCTGGAGCAGGGGCGGCTGACGGAGCTGGACGCCGTCAGTAACGAAGAGCTGTCGGCGATGGCCGGGAAATCAACGCACGAAATTAAAACCTGGGTGGCCGCTTTTGCCGCGCTATCCGCATTTGGCCGCTGGCGCTGCGAAGGCCGCTATTACCGACCAATCCCCGAGTGGATTGCCGGGTTTGGCTCGCTGAGCGCCGCCGCGCAGAACTGAATTAACGGGAGAAGATGATGAGCTACCAACCGCAAACCGAAGCCGCCACCAGCCGTTTCCTCAACGTGGAAGAGGGCGGAGAAACATTACGCATCCATTTTAACGACTGCGGCCAGGGGGACGAAACGGTGGTCCTGCTGCACGGCTCCGGCCCTGGCGCCACCGGCTGGGCCAACTTTAGCCGCAATATCGACCCGCTGGTGGAGGCGGGCTACCGGGTCATTCTGCTGGACTGCCCCGGCTGGGGAAAAAGCGATTCTATCGTCAACCGCGGCTCGCGTTCCGACCTGAACGCCAGGGTGCTGAAAAGCGTGATTGACCAGCTGGATATCAGCAAGGTGCATCTGCTGGGCAACTCGATGGGCGGCCACAGCGCGGTGGCATTCACCCTGACCTGGCCGGAGCGCGTCGGCAAACTGGTGCTGATGGGCGGCGGAACCGGCGGCATGAGCCTGTTTACGCCGATGCCGACGGAAGGCATCAAGCTGCTGAACGGCCTCTACCGTGAGCCGACCATCGAAAACCTGAAAAAGATGATGAACATCTTTGTCTTCGATACTCGCGATCTGACCGAAGCCCTGTTCGACGCGCGCCTCAACAATATGCTGTCGCGCAGGGAACATCTGGATAACTTCGTCAAAAGCCTGGAAGCCAACCCGAAACAGTTCCCGGATTTTAGCCCGCGTCTTGGCGAAATCCGCGCGCAAACCCTGATCGTCTGGGGGCGTAACGATCGCTTCGTGCCGATGGACGCCGGGCTGCGCCTGCTGGCGGGCATTAACGGTTCCGAGCTGCATATCTATCGCGACTGCGGCCACTGGGCTCAGTGGGAGCACGCGGAGAGCTTTAACCAGCTGGTGCTCGACTTTCTGGCGCGTCCCTGAGGAATCCTGATGACAACTTTATCTCTTGAACAACTGGCGCAGCGGCTGCGCGATGCCGAAACGCGCGGTCAGGCCATTGAACCGCTGCGCGATACGCTTGGCGTTGACAACGCGGAAGCGGCCTACGCCATCCAGCGGATGAACGTGCAGCACCACGTGGCGAACGGCCGCCGGGTGGTGGGGCGCAAGGTGGGACTGACCCACCCGAAAGTGCAGCAGCAACTGGGCGTTGACCAGCCGGACTTCGGCACTCTATTTGCCGATATGTGCTATGGCGATAACGCCGAGGTCCCGTTCTCCCGGGTGCTGCAGCCGAAGGTGGAGGCCGAAATCGCCCTGCTGCTGAAACGCGATCTGCCGCATACCGATACTACCTTTGATGAGCTTTACGCCGCCATCGACTGGGTACTGCCGGCGCTGGAAGTGGTCGGCAGCCGTATCCGCGACTGGTCGATTGGCTTCGTCGACACGGTCGCCGATAACGCCTCCTGCGGCGTTTACGTGCTGGGCAGCCCGGCGCGGCGTCCGGACGGGCTGGACCTGAAAAATTGCGCGATGCGCATGACCCGTAATGAGGAGGAGGTCTCCAGCGGGCGGGGCAGCGAATGTCTTGGCCACCCGCTGAACGCGGCGGTATGGCTGGCGCGCAAAATGGCCAGCCTCGGCGAGCCGCTGCGGGCGGGCGATATCGTGCTGACCGGAGCGTTAGGCCCGATGGTGGCGATTAACGCCGGCGATCGTTTTGCCGCCCATATCGACGGTATAGGTTCAGTGGCGGCAACCTTTGTCGCCAAAGAGGAAGAGAGTGATGAGTAAACGTAAAGTCGCCATTATCGGCTCCGGTAATATCGGCACCGATTTAATGATCAAAATACTGCGCCACGGGCAGCATCTGGAGATGGCGGTAATGGTCGGCATTGACCCGGAATCAGACGGCCTTGCCCGCGCCCGGCGCATGGGCGTCGCCACCACGCACGAGGGCGTTGGCGGCCTGATGCGGATGGCCGAATTCGCCGATATCGATTTTGTTTTTGACGCCACCAGCGCCGGGGCGCACGTAAAAAACGATGCCGCGTTGCGCGAAGCTAAACCGGGGATCCGCGTTATTGACCTGACCCCGGCGGCCATCGGCCCGTACTGCGTGCCGGTGGTTAACCTCGAGGCCAACCTTGCCGAGGGCAACGTCAATATGGTCACCTGCGGCGGCCAGGCGACGATCCCGATGGTGGCGGCGGTCTCCCGGGTGGCGAAGGTCCACTATGCGGAGATCATCGCCTCGATTGCCAGCAAATCCGCCGGGCCGGGGACGCGCGCTAACATTGATGAGTTCACCGAGACCACCTCGCAGGCCATCGAGAAAGTCGGCGGGGCGGCGAAAGGTAAAGCGATTATCGTGCTGAACCCGGCGGAGCCGCCGCTGATGATGCGCGATACCGTGTATGTCCTGAGCGAAGCGGCGTCGCAGCAGGAAATTGCCGCGTCGATCGCCGAGATGGCGGCGGCGGTGCAGGCTTATGTGCCAGGGTATCGCCTGAAGCAGCAGGTGCAGTTTGAGGTCATCCCGGATGATAAACCGGTAAACCTGCCGGGGGTCGGCCGCTTCTCCGGCCTGAAAACGGCGGTTTACCTTGAGGTTGAAGGGGCGGCGCACTATTTGCCCGCCTACGCGGGCAACCTCGACATTATGACATCGGCGGCGCTGGCGACGGCGGAGAAAATGGCCCAGGCGATGAACGACACGGCGGGAGAAGCAGCATGAATGGTAAAAAACTCTTTATCTCAGACGTGACCCTGCGCGACGGGATGCACGCGATTCGCCATCAGTACTCGCTCGACAATGTGCGCCAGATTGCCCGGGCGCTGGACAGCGCGGGCGTCGATTCGATAGAAGTGGCCCACGGCGACGGGCTCCAGGGTTCCAGTTTTAACTACGGCTTCGGCGCGCACAGCGACCTGGAGTGGATTGAAGCGGCGGCGGAGTCGGTCAGCCAGGCGAAAATCGCCACTTTATTGTTGCCCGGCATCGGCACGCTGTACGATCTGAAAAACGCCTATCAGGCCGGAGCGCGGGTAGTGCGGGTGGCGACCCACTGCACCGAGGCGGATGTTTCCGCGCAGCATATCGCCTTTGCCCGCGAACTGGGCATGGACACCGTAGGCTTTCTGATGATGAGCCATATGACCACTCCGGAGCAGCTGGCGCAGCAGGCCTTGAAGATGGAGTCCTACGGCGCGACCTGTATTTACGTGGTCGATTCCGGCGGAGCGATGAATATGAACGATATCCGCGATCGTTTCCGCGCCCTCAAGGCGGTGCTGAAGCCGGAAACCGCCACCGGGATGCACGCGCACCATAACCTGAGCCTCGGCGTGGCCAACTCCATCGTCGCGGTGGAAGAGGGCTGCGACCGTATCGACGCCAGCCTGGCGGGGATGGGGGCCGGGGCGGGCAACGCGCCGCTGGAGGTGTTTATCGCCGCCGCCGACAAGCTCGGCTGGAATCACGGTACCGATCTGTACGCTCTGATGAATGCCGCCGATGAGCTGGTGCGCCCGCTGCAGGACCGCCCGGTGCGGGTTGACCGCGAAACGCTGGCGCTGGGCTATGCCGGGGTTTACTCCAGCTTTCTGCGCCACAGCGAAGTAGCAGCCGGGCGCTACGGCCTGAGCGCGGTGGATATTCTCGTCGAACTCGGCAAGCGACGGATGGTGGGCGGTCAGGAGGATATGATCGTCGACGTCGCGCTGGATCTGCTCAATCGTCATCAATAAAAGCAACGCGCGGCTGGCAACGTATCAGCCGCCATTCATCTGCTCCGCTTGTCCGGATATCGCAAAGGTAC
The DNA here is from genome assembly GCF_003812845.1 of Klebsiella sp. FDAARGOS_511. Lineage (NCBI taxonomy): Bacteria > Pseudomonadati > Pseudomonadota > Gammaproteobacteria > Enterobacterales > Enterobacteriaceae > Klebsiella > Klebsiella sp. FDAARGOS_511. The sequence goes on from NZ_CP033824.1 coordinate 5,528,937, forward strand.
CCTATGACCCAAACAACGACTGCAAGCAATTCGCGCCTGATGTTAACCGTCGGGCTCTGTTTTATGGTGGCTCTGATGGAAGGGCTGGATCTGCAGGCGGCGGGGATCGCCGCCGTTGGCATGGCGCAGGCGTTCGCGCTGGATAAAATGCAGATGGGCTGGATCTTCAGCGCCGGGATCCTCGGCCTGCTGCCCGGCGCGCTGGTGGGCGGCATGCTGGCGGATCGCTATGGCCGCAAGCGAATTCTGCTGGGTTCGGTGCTGCTCTTCGGCCTGTTCTCAATCGCTACCGCGCTGGCGTGGAATTATCCGACGCTGCTGCTGGCGCGACTGCTGACCGGCGTCGGCCTGGGCGCGGCGCTGCCGAATCTGATTGCGCTCACCTCGGAAGCCGCCGGTCCGCGCTTTCGCGGCAGGGCGGTCAGCCTGATGTATTGCGGCGTGCCCATTGGCGCGGCGCTGGCGGCGGCGCTGGGCTTTTTCGGCCTCGCCGCCGCCTGGCAAACGGTGTTCTGGGTCGGCGGTATCGTTCCGCTGCTGCTGGTGCCGCTGCTGCTGCGCTGGCTGCCGGAATCGCCGGTGTTTCAGCGCAGCGCGCAGGGCGTGCCGCTGCGCACGCTCCTCGCGCCGGGCAATGCTACCGCCACGCTGCTGCTGTGGCTGTGCTATTTTTTCACGCTGCTGGTGGTCTATATGCTGATCAACTGGCTGCCGATGCTGCTAGTCGGCCAGGGGTTCAGCGCCAGCGAGGCGGCGGGAGTGATGTTTGTCCTGCAGTTTGGCGCCGCCTGCGGCACGCTGCTGCTAGGGGCGCTGATGGATAAGCTCAGCCCGCTGTGGATGTCGCTGCTGATCTATACCGGCATGCTGGCGTCGCTGCTGGCGCTGGGGACCGCGTCCTCGCTGACCGCAATGCTCTTCTCCGGCTTTGTCGCCGGACTGTTTGCCACTGGCGGACAGAGCGTGCTTTACGCGCTGGCTCCGCTGTTCTATCGCACCGAAATCCGCGCCACCGGCGTAGGAACGGCGGTGGCGATCGGCCGTCTTGGCGCGATGAGCGGCCCGCTGCTGGCGGGCAAAATGCTGGCGCTGGGCACCGGAACCGTGGGCGTGATGGCCGCGTCTGCTCCCGGTATTCTGCTGGCGGGGGCGGCGGTATTCTGGCTGATGAGCCGACAAAAGCGCGCGGCGCTGGCCTGAGCATTTTCGCTGATTCCCGGGGCGGCGCGATAAAGCCGCGCCTTGCCCGGGCTACCGGGCTGGTAGCCCGGGAATCCACCTTGCGCATCCATCCACTTTGGCATAGGTTAAATCATCATCCATTGATTCTTCCGAGCATCATGTCTTTTACATCCCGCTTACTAAGCGATATCCCCGGTATCCGCTACGCCTTTCTCGACGTTCATGAAACCGCCGCCTTTCCCTATAGCGAAATGGCGCCGGTTAAACTGGTTCACAGCAATATCGTGCATGAGTATCGGGCGCCGCAGGCGGAGCGACCCCACGCCGATGCGATGTTTACCGCCGTCAGCGGGCAGAAGATGGGCGTGGTGACCGCCGACTGTCTGCCGCTGCTGATGGCGTCGCGAGACGGGCGCTATGTCTGCAGCGTACACGCAGGCTGGCGCGGCGCGGCCAGCGGAATTATCGACAATAGCCTCGCGCTGTTTCAGCGTTATCACGTCGACCCGCAAGATCTGGTGGTGGTGAGCGGGCCGCATATTCATGCCTGCTGCTATGAAGTCACCGGCGACTTCTACCAGGCGCTGCTGGCGATGCCCGCCGGCGAACTGGCAAAACGCCATCGGCAGCAGCTTTTCCTGCCCCATCAGGCGGCGTCGGAGGGTGAACAGGCGAAAGCGACCGGTGACGACAATTTTTGGTTCGATCTGCGAGCCTTTGCGCGTCTCCTGCTGCGCGAGGCGGGCGTGCCGGATGAAAACATGGAGTGGCTGGGGAGCTGTACCTACTGTACGCCGCAACTGCTGGGGTCGTATCGCCGGCGTACGCATTTTCCGGCGCCGAAATCATTTCAGTATTCATGGATCATGCGCGAGCCTGGTGAGACGAAATGATGTTTGATGATGTGTAACATCGGCGGTCGTTTGCTATCTCTGCACTCCTTCAAACAAGGAGGATTGCAAAATGAAATTGAACCCGTTCGCTGTATGTTTCGCACCGCTGCTGGCCGCCAGCGCGTTTTCCGCTCATGCTGGCCCGCAGGCCCATGTGGTCTGCGCATATCACCACACGTTGGGCGATGACGCCATCATGATGTTCGGCAAACCGAATCAGGCCATGTGGCATGATTTTTTTGGTAATACCCATACCGATGCGGTTTCCACCTATCAAACCCTGCGCGACCAGCCGGAAACCACCTGCGATAACAAGGCCGACAGTTCCGCCTACTGGGTGCCGTCAATGAAGCTGCCGGATGGTCAGGTGGTGACGCCGGCGTATCAAAAAACCTACTATCAGACCAGCAAAGTGGAACAGTATCCGCTGCAACCGTTCCCGGCGGGTCTCGAACTGCTGGCGGGAGACCATCATGGCTCGGCCCCCAGCTCGCGGATTACGTTTTTGTGCGCCAACGGGAAAGGCTACAGCAACCAGGCAGGGGAGGTCTGTGGACTGCGTAAAGGCGGCGATGCGGTACAGTTTAATATCGGTATTCAGTTCCCCAACTGCTGGGATGGCGTCAACCTGAAGCCGGCTCACGGGCACAGTAACGCGGCATATGATGTCAACGGCGCCTGTCCGAGTGATTATCCGGTGAAAATCCCGACGGTAAATATGAACGTTGCCTACGTTCTGCCGCAGATAACCTCGCTGGATACCGCAAAAATTCAGCTTTCACTGGATCCGGTTATGGACGGCGATAAGCGCGAAGAGCGCTGGGGCAGTATCTATACGGCGCACGCGGATTTTATGAACGGCTGGACGGTGGAAGGGGCGCACTATATGACCGAGCGCTGCATGAACAAGGGGATCGACTGCGGCAGCGCGGTGCCGTATCGCTTCACGACGGCGAAGGAGAATGCGCTGGTGGACAGCACCGAGCCGACGGTTGCCCACGCCGCACCGGAAAACCTGGTGGTGAGCGATAACTGGCAAAACGGCGGGCGGACGCATAACCCGGAAACCATGACGCTGGTGAAATTTCCTATCCCGCCGCTGCCGCAGGACCAGGACGCCTCGCTGTTTAAATATCAGCTGCGGATCTACGGCGGTAAAGTGGAGACCAACGGCGCGGATCAGATCTTCTTCTATCCGGCGAACAATGACTGGAGCGCCAGCAGCGTGACCTGGAATCATCGTCCACCCTGCAACTACAGCTCACAGGCGTCGTTGTATCTCAATTCCAAACGCGAATACCGGATGGTGGATGTCGATAAAGCGGTGCGCAAGGCGCTGGCGGAAGGCAAAACCGAGATTTCGTGGTATATCGGCGGCGACCGCCAGGGCAATCGTTATCATTTCGACCCGGCGGGCGCGCAGCAGGAGCCGATGCTGATGCTGATGGGCTTTAAAAATACGCCGGAGATCTGATTGCGTCCCTTCCCCGAGCTACTGGACCGCAGATGGCTGTGGACCCGTAGCCCGGGCAGGCGCTTTGCGCCGCCCCCGGGATTAGAGCGCAGAGTGGCATAATTTCCCGGAGGCGATGCTGCGCATCTGTCCGGGCTACGGTATGGCCGACGGTGGTGAGCCCTTAGCCCCGCTAAGCGCAGCGCGAGCGGGGAAATTCACAACACCGTAAACCCGTGCGTGCCATCGCGCTTGAGCTGTTTAACCAGGCCGAACTCCCAGTCGAGGTAGGCCTGCATTGCCCCGGGGGAGTTATCGGTACCTTCATACGGGCGCTGATAGCGATCGCTGCGCGGCGTCGCCAGATGCGTCTCGCCGTGCTCGAGCGCAAGCCCGGCGTCAATCCACGCCAGAGTGCCGCCGCTCAGCAGTCGCACCGGTTTACCGGTTAACGCCGCCACCTCAGGCACTGCATAGCGGGCCAGCAGGCTGCTGCCGCAGGTGACAACGTAACGTTCGGCGGAAGGGATAACCTCCAGCGCCTGGCGCAGCTGCGAACGTATCAGCCAGTAAGCGCCGGGAATGTGCCGGGCGACATAGTTGGCGCTGGTGGTGAAATCCAGTACCACGGTGCCCGGTTCCCGCAGCTGTTCCGCCAGCTGCTGCGCAGAGATCTCCTCCGCCTGCGGACCAGGCGGTACGCGGCCTGCGGGGGTACCGCGCTCGCTAAAATCTTCCGCGCGCGCATCGTGTAAGACCGCCACCTCCCAGCCCATCTGCGCCAGCCAGGACGCCGTTATCGGCGCGCGTATCTCGTCATCGGCAACCAGCACAATGCGCGCCCCGCGCACGCTGGCGAAATGGTCGGTCTCCTGCACCAGCTGCCCGCCGGGCGCGCTGACGCTCTGCGGCAGATGGCCCGCGGCATACTCTTCCGGACTCCGGACGTCGAACAGATAGGTGGTGCGTGCGGGCTGCCGCAGCCAGCGCTGAAGGGTGGGGCTATCGATAAAGGTGACTCCGGCGCGCTCCGCCAGCTGTCTCACCGTCGCCGCGCGTTCGGCTGGGGCGCGAAAATCGGCGTCGTAGCGCCGCTGCTGGGCGCGCTCAAGGTCAAACCCGGCTAAGGTCCAGCCGATGGTGCCGTTGCGCAGCGCGTAGACCGGGTTGGGCAAACCGGCATTGCGCAGCGACTGCGTGCCGATAATGCTGCGCGTGCGCCCGGCGCAGTTGACGATCACCGTCGCCTGCGATGACGGAACCAACCCCTCAATGCGCAGCGCCAGCTCCCCGCCGGGCACGCTGATGCTGCCGGGAATATTCATGGTGTGATACTCATCGAAACGGCGCGCGTCGACCACCACTACCTCCTGTGGGCTATCGAGCAGCGCTTTCACTTCCCCGGCGCTCAGCGAGGGGGTATGCCGCTCGCTCTCCACCAGCTCGCCGAACGCTTTGCTCGGCGAATTGACGTCCTGAAACAGTTCCCCGCCGCTGCGCTGCCAGCCCGGCAGGCCGCCTTCCAGCAGGGCGACATTTTCGTAGCCCCAGCTCTGTAGACGCTCGACGGCTCGCTCTGCCAGGCCCTCGCCGCCGTCATAGACGGTAATCGGCGTCGTCAGGCGCGGTACGCGCCGAAAAATGTCCAGCTCCAGCTTGCTGAGCGGCAGATTGGCGGCAAACAGCGGATGGCTGCGGGCAAAGTCGGCCTCTTCGCGAACGTCGATCAGCGCCAGCTCGGCGCCGTCAAGCAGCGCCTGGCGCAGCTGTGCGGCCGGACGATAAGAGCAGGTGGGCATATTAATTATCCTTTGAGAGATCCCAGATATTGGGTAAGTGGCGGTTGGAGTAACCGGAGACAAATGGTTTGACGAGGCCTTCCGGGGTATAAACCGCGCGCCTGACGCCGCCGATATTGCCGCCGTAAACGTGAATACTGATCGAGACGCTATCCGCCAGGGCGTTGCTCACCCGGTGAATATCACCGTCGCGGGAAGAGACTTTTTCCACCTCGCCTGGGGAAAGGCGTTCAGCAACGCCGCTGACCACCGGCTGGCCGCGCTCGTCCAGGCGGTAGCGCTGATTCTCCTCCGCGCCGCGCAGCATGCCGATGGCGCCCCACACCCGATGGTCGTGAATCGGCGTCGATTGCCCCGGGCCCCAGACGAAGCTGACAATGGAGAAACGCTGTCCGGAGTCAACATGCAGCAGGTACTGCTGATAGTGGTGGGGATGCGGCAGGGTGTACTCTTCCGGCAGCCAGTCATCTTTTTTCACCAGCGCGGCCAGGCGCACGGCCACGGCGTCGAGCAGGGCCTTCTCGTCGGCGAACTCGCGATGCAGTGCATCAAGGTCTTGAATAAACTGGCGTAATTTTTCCACTCGCGGTGCGGTCATGGTCGCTTCCTGTTGTCGGGACTGGTCTTTACGCTAGCAAAGGCGTTAATATAATTAAAATGCAATTTCCGCATATATTAATATGCAAAAATCACATTGATAGCCTACCCATCAAGCGTCATTGGCGCAGACAGTTTGAACACGGCCAGCGCGGAAGAACCGGAGCGTACACGTAGTACGTGAGGATTATTCGCTACGCTCCCCCTTCGGGCCGCCCTGAAGGCGTTCAAAACTCTATGAGTTTTGTCTGAGCACTGCCCAGGTTCAAAATGGCAAGCAAAATAGCTCTGATGGGCCAGGCTTTAAGGACGCTATGCGCATCGACGACATTGACGCACTGCTGGCCACCGTGCAGTTTTCCTCGCTTAACCAGGCCGCAGAATATCTTGGTATTACCCAATCAGCGATAACCCGGCGTCTGCAGCGTCTGGAACAAACCCTCGACGTGACGCTGCTGGAGCGTCAGACCCGGCCGCTCACCCTGACCGCCGCCGGGCACCGGGTTTACGAGCAGTGTTTGAGCATCAAGCGGGAGACCAAAAAGCTGTACGGCCTGCTCGACCCCGAAGCGGAACCACACGGTATTCTGCGTCTCGGCGTGCCGCAGAGCGTGGCGGAAATTGCCCTGCAGCCGGCGCTGGCCGCGCTGCGCCAGCAGTTTCCCGCTCTCCAGCCGCAGGTGACCTGCGGCTGGAGCGGTCTGCTGCAAAAGCGCCTCGAGAGCGTCGAGCTGGACGGGGTGCTGGCGATGGGGCCTGAGCAGCAACGCTTTGCCGAAGGCTACAGCGGAAGGCTGCTGTGCCCGCTGGATATCGTGGTGATAGCGGCGAAAAGCTGGCGCCTGCACGCCGGAGCGCTGCGCGACTGCGCGGAAAAAGGCTGGGTGCTCAATCCCGACGGCTGTGGCCTGCGGGCGGGGCTGATCCGCGAGTTGCAGTCCCAGGGGCTGCGCTTAGCGCTGAATGTCGAGACCGCGGGCGCCCAGCTGCAAATCAGCCTCGTGGCGCAGGGGCTGGGGCTTGGCCTGGTGCCGCGCGCCGCGCTGGCCGCCAGCCCGTGGCGCGATGACGTCGCCGTGCTGACCCTCGCTGACTTCCAGCCCGCGGTGCATCTGTGGTTGGTTCACGCGCAGAATCTGGCTAATCTGAGCCAGCCGATGACTTTTTTCGCCGGCAAAGTCGTTCAGCAACTGAACGTATCTGACTGAAACCTAAATACAATTTTTATCAATGCTTATCTCGCATATTAAGATATGATAAAAATGCATTTTGTTCATTAAGAGCCCGTGTATAGGGTAATGAAAACGCGCCGCCGCAGCGGTCCACTCATTATCCTGCTACAAGGAGTTCTGCATGAGCATTCAGTTTCTCGGCATGATCGGCCACCGCCTGTCGTCGGAAACCATCGCCCCGGTCGGTCCGGTTTTTGACCGCGATTACATCGTGCGTTTCGCGCAAACCCACGAGGCTGCCGGGTTTGACCGCCTTCTGGTGGGGCACTGGTCCGATCAACCCGATGGCTTTCTGGTGACCGCGCTGGCGGGCCTGTCGACGCAAAAGATCGGCTTCCTGTTGGCCCATCGTCCCGGTTTTGTCTCGCCAACCCTCGCCGCGCGTAAGTTCGCTACCCTTGAACACCTGCTGGGCGGCCGTCTGGCGGTGCATATCATCAGCGGCGGCAATGACGCCGAGCAGCGCCGTGACGGCGATTACCTCGATCACGACCAGCGCTATGCGCGTACCGATGCCTTCCTTGAGACCGTCCGCAAGGTGTGGACCGCCGAACAGCCGGTGGATATCGCCAATGATTTTTATCAGGCTGAACAGGCGTGGTCGGCGATTCGCCCGCTGCAAAAGCCGCATATTCCCCTCTACTTCGGCGGCTCCTCGGAAGCGGCCATCGCCGTGGCCGGTAAACATGCCAACGTTTTCGCCCTGTGGGGAGAGTCGCTGGCGCAAACCGCGGAAACCATCCAGCGCGTGCGGGCCGAGGCGGCGAAACATCAGCGCGAAATCGACTTCAGCGTCTCGTTCCGGCCGATTATCGCCGCGACCGAAGCCGAGGCCTGGGAGAAAGCCGAGCATATCCTGCACGTCGCCACCGAGCGGGCGGCGCAGAGCGGAGGCGGTTTCAAAGCCAAGCCCGACAGCGTTGGGGCGCAGCGTCTGCGGGCGACGGCGGCGCAGGGCAAGGTGGTGGATAAACGCCTGTGGACCGGGATCGCGCAGCTGGTAGGCGGCGGCCACAACTCCACCGCGCTGGTGGGCACCCCGGAGCAGGTCGCCGACGCGCTGCTCGATTACTACGACCTCGGTGTGCGCAACTTCCTGATCCGCGGGTTTGATCCGCTCAACGATGCTCAGGAGTACGGTAAGGCCCTGCTGCCGATAACCCGCGAAAAAGCCGCCCTGCGCGCGGTGGCGGAGCGCGCATCGTGATCGATCAGGCCAATGATGGCTGGGCGCGGCGGTTAACGGAGGTGCGCCAGCTGATGGCGGAGCAGGCGACTAGCCTTGACGCCAACGGCGAATTTCCCCGCGACAATATCGACCGTCTGCGCCAGCGCGGTTTTTTAAGCCTCGCCGTGCCGCAGCAGTACGGCGGGGCAGGTGCCGATCTTCCCAGGCTTCAGCAGGCGGTCGCCGCCATCGCCTGGGGCGAACCGGCGACCGCGCTCATTGTTTGCATGCAGTATCTGCATCATCTGCGGCTGGCGGAAAACGCTGGCTGGGCCGAGCCGCTGCGTAAGCGGGTTTTTCACGATGCCGTCGAGCGGGGCGGTCTGATCAACAGCCTGCGGGTGGAGCCGGAACTCGGCTCTCCAGCGCGCGGCGGCCTGCCGCAAACCGTGGCGACCCGCCGCGCAGGGGGCTGGCAAATTAACGGTCACAAAATTTATACCACCGGTGTTGAGGGACTAAGCTGGCTGGCCGTCTGGGGACGGAGCGACGACGCTCGGCCACTGGTCGGCACCTGGCTGGTTCCAGCCGACAGCGAGGGCGTCAGCGTGGTGAAAAGCTGGGATCACGCCGGAATGCGGGCAACCGGCAGCCACGAAGTGGTGCTCAACAATGTGCGGGTGGCCGATGAGTATGCGGTGGACGTGTGGGCGGCCGATGCGCCTCCCGCGCCGGACGCCGAGCAGTTTCGTCTGTTTGCCAATCGCCATACGGCGCTACTGGCGGCGATCTACGACAGCGTGGCGCGCGCGGCCCGCGACTGGCTGGTGACGTGGCTGGGTACGCGTATTCCGGGCAGCCTTGGGCAACCGCTTTCCAGCCTGTCGCGCGTGCAGGAAAAAGTCGGCCAGATTGACGGATGGCTGCTGGTCAACCGCAGCCTGCTGGAAAAGGCCGCGCAGCTGGGCTTTTCCGCCATTGAGGCGAATCTGGCGAAAGTGACGATTACCGACAACGCCATTCAGGCGGTAAACCTGGCGCTGGAGCTGACTGGCAACCATGGCCTGAGTCGGCAAAATCCTCTGGAACGCCACTATCGCAACGTCCTGTGCGGTCGGGTACATACCCCGCAGAACGACAGCGCGTGGCTGGCGGCAGGCAAATACGCTTTTCAAAAATAAGGATAATTCATATGCGCAAACTTCATTTTACCCGTTTAGCCGGGGCGCTGATGCTGCTGGCGCTGAGCGGCTATGCGGCGGCTCAGGAGCGAATCACCCTGCGAATCGCCGATCAAAAGGGCGGCATGCGCTCGCAGCTGGAGGCCGCCAACGCCCTGCAGGATCTCCCCTACGAGATTAAATGGGCCGAGTTTCCGGCCGCCGCGCCGCTGGCGGAAGCGCTTAACGCCGGGGCGGTGGATGCGGGGATTATCGGCGATGCGCCGCTGCTGTTCGCGCTGGCTAACGGCGCGCCGGTCAAAGCTATCGCCGTCGATAAAAGCAACCCTGCCGGCACCGCGGTGCTGGTCTCGCCCGGCAGCGCGTTGAAGAGCGCCGCGGATTTAAAAGGCAAACGCATCGCCACCGGTAAAGGGTCGATTGGCCACTTTGTGGCGCTGAAAGCGCTGGAGCAGGCGGGGATTTCGCCGAAAGAGGTGCAGTGGGTGTTTCTCGGCCCGGTGGACGCCAAAGTGGCGCTGCTCAACGGATCGGTTGACGCCTGGGCGACCTGGGAACCCTATACCACGCAGTTGGTGAAGACCGCGGAAGGAAAGATTCTGGTCAGTGGTAAAGGGCTGCTGCCGGGCAACACCTTCCTGGCGGCAACCGATGATGCCCTGAAAGACCCGCAAAAACGCGCGGCCCTGCAGGATTACCTTACCCGCCTGGCCGGCGCCGAGCGCTGGGCCTACGCCAACCTTGATAGCTACGGTAAAACGCTGGGGGAGATTATTCGTTTCCCGGCGGATATCGCCCGCGTGCAGTTTGCCAATCGCCAGTCACAGTGGCAGCCTCTGGACGCACAGACGGTCGCTCAGCAGCAGTCGACGGCGAATTTTTACCTCGCCAACGGACTGATCCGCGCAAAGCTGGACGTGACGCCGACGTTTGATAACGGCTTTAGCGTGCCCGCCGCCCAGGCCCATGCGGAGGTGACGCCATGATGAAAGCCGCTTTTTCCCGCCGTCGTTTCTTACGCTTGACCGGCGGGCTCGCGCTCGCCGGGGCATCCCTGCCGCTTTGGGCTCACGATATGGCGGCCATGGCGAGCGGGGAAGAACATCCGGCGCTGCGCCTGGCGCAGCCGTATAAAATCAAGCTGGCGATTAACAAAAGCGCGGTGTGCCTGGCGCCGGTTGCCGTCGCCGAGCAGCAGAAGATCTTCAGTAAATACAATCTCGACGTGGAGTTCGTTAACTTCGGCAACTCGACGGACGTGTTGCTGGAGGCGATTGCCACCGGCAAGGCCGACGCCGGCGTCGGGATGGCGCTGCGCTGGCTGAAGGCGCTGGAGCAGGGCTTCGACGTGAAGCTCACCGCCGGAACCCACGGCGGCTGCCTGAACCTGCTGACGGCGAAAAACTCGCCGTTCGGCGGCCTGGAGAGCCTGAAAGGGCAAACCATCGGCGTCACCGATATGGCCGGGCCGGATAAAAACTTCTTCGCCATCTTGCTCAAGCGCCACGGCATCGACCCGATAAGCGATGTACAGTGGAAAGTCTATCCGGCGGATCTGCTCAGCGTGGCGCTGGATAAACGCGAAATAGCAGCCATCAGCGGCAGCGAGCCCTTTAGCTATCGCCTGCTGGCAACCGGCAAGTATCAGCTTATCGCCAGCAATATGACCGGCGATTACGCCAACCTGAGCTGCTGCGTACTGGGCGTCAGCGGTAGCCTGGCCCGCGATCATAAACCCGCCGCCGCCGCGCTCACTCAGGCGATTCTTGAGGCGCACAGCTATGCCGCCGCGCACCCGGAAAGCGTGGCGCAATCCTTCCTCGCCCATGCGCTGAATACCAATGAGGCGGAGGTCAGCGGCATTCTCCACGGCCAGGGGCACGGCCATCACGCGGTGGGCGAGGCGTTTGTCAAAGAGCTGACCCAGTACGCCGTAGATCTTCAGCGGGTGCAGGTCATTAAGCCGGGCACCGATCCCCATCAGTTTGCGGAGAGCATTTATGTCAACGTTTTCGCCTGAACGGGCGCTGGCGCGTGCGACAAGCGGCAGACCGCTGTGGACGGAAGGCCTGCTTGCCGCCGCGCTCTGGCTGCTGGGCGGCCTGTTTACCCTGGCCTGGCCCGATGCCGGGCGGCGCTGGCCGTTTAGCGAAGGGTGGGCGCTGGCGCAGTTCACTCTCGGCGGCGGGCTCTTGCTGCTGGCGCTGAGCTACCGCTACTGGCGGCAGCGCGGGGCTCGCCTGCAGCATGCTGGAAAGTGGCTGGCGCTGCTGCCGGTACTCTTTGCGCTGTGGGAGGGGCTGACGGCAAAGACGGCCTTTCTGCCGGTGCCGTTTTTCGCGCCGCCGCAAGCGCTGATTGAGGTACTGTACGATGACTGGCCGCGCCTGCTCGATAGCCTGCTGCATTCGCTGGGACTGCTTGGGCTCGGGGTGCTACTGGGTACCAGCTGCGGCTTTATCAGCGGGCTGGCGATCGGCTGGTCCCAGCGGATCGGCTATTGGGTGCATCCGGTGTTGCGTCTGCTGGGGCCGGTGCCGTCCACCGCGCTGCTGCCCCTGTGCCTGTTTATTTTCCCTTCCAGCTTCGGCGCCAGCGTATTCCTGATTGCGCTCAGCACCTGGTTCCCGGTGACCGTGCTGACCTGGTCCGGAGTGATCGGCATCGATAAGGCATGGTATGACGTCGCGCGGACCCTGGGCGCCAGCCAGCGCTTCCTGATCCTGCGCGTGGCGATCCCCGCCGCGCTGCCGAACGTCTTTGTCGGCCTGTTTATGGGGCTTGGCGCATCGTTTTCGGTGCTGATCGTCGCCGAAATGGTCGGGGTGAAATCGGGTATTGGCTTTTATCTGCAGTGGGCGCAGGGTTGGGCTGCCTATCCCAATATGTACGCGGCGCTGCTGGTGATGGCGCTGCTCTGCTCCGGCCTGATTAGCGGACTGTTTATGGTGCGCGACCGGCTGCTAAGCTGGCAGCGGGGAGGCATGCAATGGTAACCGTGAACGCAATACCTCAGGCGGCATCGGCCGGCGCGGCGGTGTCGATAAGCCATCTGCATCACGCTTTTAGCCTTGGTAAACAGACGGTGCCGGTGCTGGAGAACATCAGTCTGCAGCTGCGGCCCGGAGAGAGCGTCGCGCTGCTCGGCCCCTCGGGATGCGGTAAATCCACTCTGCTGCGGCTGCTGGCGGGACTGGAGCCGCAGCAGGCCGGGCAAATTCAGATTGATGAGGCGGCGATGGGCGGACCGGGGCCCGAACGGATACTGGTGTTTCAGGATCCGACCCTTTATCCGTGGCTGACGGTGCGGCAAAACGTGCTGCTGGGGCCGCAGGCGCAGGGGAAAAAGGGGCTTGAGCCAAAGGCCGATGCGCTGATTGCGCGAATGGGGCTGCAGGCGTTTAGCGAAGCGTGGCCGCGCCAGCTCTCCGGCGGCATGGCGCAGCGTGCGGCGCTGGCGCGCGCGCTGCTGAACGAACCGCGCCTGCTGCTGCTTGATGAGCCGCTGGGCAAGCTGGATTCGCTTACCCGCATCAGCATGCAGCGGGAGCTGATCGCTCTATGGCAGCAGCAGGGCTATACCAGCCTGCTGGTCACCCACGATATTGAAGAGGCGCTGCTGCTCTGCGATCGGGTGTTAATCATGTCACCGCGACCGGGACGGATTATCGCCGAGTTTGCGCTTCCGCTGGCGTATCCCCGCCATCGCGACAATCCGCTGCTGCTACAGCATCGGCAGGATATTTTGCGCATTCTTGGCCAGGGTGAGGACTGGTAAGGCAAGGCGTTATCCGGGGCGTGCTGATTCTGACCGTTTGGCGGGGATTCCCGGGGGCGGCGCTAGGGCCGCGCCTTGCCCGGGCTACAGTGTGCTAGCCCGGATAAGGCGCCGCGATCCGGGACAGGGATAAGGCTTAAAAATCCATCTTCACCGTAAACTGCACTTCCCGCGGGTCGCCGATCTGGTTACCGAGGTTGTTGGTGCCGATGGAGGAGGTGTAGTAGGTCTTATCAAACAGATTTTTCACGTTAACCTGTAGCGTCACCGGATATTGCAGCTTCATCTTATAGGCCGCAAACACATCCGCCACCGCATAGCCCTGCAGATAATAATCTGCGCCGTTGGTACCGGAACGTTTGCTTACCGCGCGACCGCCGCCGCCCACCGTCAGGGTATTGCTGTCGTAGACGTTGTGAATGTCGTAGCTCAGGAACAGCGAACCGGTGTGTTTCGGCACGTTCGGCAGCGGTTTGCCTTTGTAATCCGGATCGTCGGTGACTTTCGCATCGGTATAGCCGTAGCTGGCGATAACGCTCAGGTTATCGGTTAGCGACCCGGCCACGTCCACTTCGACGCCGCGGGAGCGTACCTTACCGGCGGTTTTTGCCACCGTCTCATCGCCCACGGATTCCGTGTAGAGGACGTTGCGCTTATCAATATCAAACAGCGCGATATTGGCGGTGATGCCATTGAACAGATCGAACTTCGCGCCCAGCTCGTACGCCGTGGACTCTTCCGGCGGCAGATTGCCAATATAGCTGGCGATGGAGGACTGCGGCATAAACGACTGCGCCACGTTACCAAACAGGGAGATGGACGGTGTCAGCTTATACACCAGGCCCGCTTTCGGCGTCCATTTCTGGTCGCTGCTGTCGGTATTGACGTTAAACGGGCGACCTTTCCCGGCGTACTGGGTGTAATACTGATAGCGCACTCCGGCAACGGCGATCCACTTATCGCTAAGATAGAGCGCGTCCTGGACGTAACCTGCATAACTCTCCTGCTGAATACGCTGATCGCTATCGGATGCCGAAACGCTGGAGCATTTGTCGAGCGTACCGTAGACCGGGTTGTAGATATTAAATCCCTTGACGTTCTTACAGCGGATCATATCGGTGCGCAGCAGATCGTAATTCTCATAGGCCAGGCCGGTGAGGATCTCGTTATAGAAGCCGCCAATGACCACGTTACCCTGTAAATCCGCCCGCGTAGCGTGCATCTTCTGGGTTGAACCGTGGGTGGCGTCGACGCGGCGGGTCAGGTTGCCGGTCGCCGAGTCGTAGGCCATGACCCGGGCCTGATCGTCGTTGTAATGATCCTGGCTGTAGCTGTAGTCGAAGCGGGCGGTCCAGGCGTCGCTGAGACGGTATTCGGCATTCAGCTGCGCGAGATCGGAATAACCGTCGGTAATATTAAACGGTTCATCAAAACGCGTTTTGCGATCGACGTTCACCGCATGGCCGGTGTTCAGATCGAAGATGGTGCCACGATCGAATGGGGTACTGTAGTTACGGTGAGAATATGAGACGTTCACCGTTGCGCGCTCGCCGAACCAGGTCAGGGAGGGGCTGATAAAGCTGCTCTTCTGTTTGCCGTAATTACGCCAGTAATCTTCATGCTGATATTCGCCAATCACCCGATACGCCAGCGGCGTCCCGTCGATGGGGCCGGTGACGTCGAACTGGCCGGTACCGCCGCCAAAGCTGGTGGAGGTGGCGGAGACGGATCCGCCGAAGCTACGCTCCGGGCGTTTGGTGACGACGTTGATCAATCCGCCAGGGTCGAGAATACCGTACAGCGTCGAGGCCGGGCCTTTGAGCACTTCGACGCGTTCGGTGGCGGCGGTGAAGCTGCGCGGCAGTACGGTGCGCAGGCCGTTGGTCATGATCGAGCCGTCGCGGTTGGCGCCGAAGCCGCGGCGGGTGAAGGCGTCCTGAGTCCCGCCGAGGGTATTGGTTTGTACCACGTTGGCGACGTTATACAGCGCTTCGTCGAGGTTGGTCGCATGCTGATCCTCGAGCACCTGCTCGCTGACGGTATTGACCACCTGCGGAATATCCAGCATCGGCATGGTAGTCAGCGTGGCGGTCGAGGTATTAACCGGCTGGTATCCCTGGGTAGCGCGTTGCTGGGTGCCTTCAGCCACGACCGTTATGGTCTCGTCAGCGGTTTTTTTTGTTTTATCGGCGCTATTTTCCGCGGCCACTAATCCCGGTGAGGTGAAAAAAATCAGTGAAAAAAGCGCACGCCCTTTTAATGCCGAAAAAGGGCCATTTAATGGAATCATTTTTGTGTCTCGTGAACGAACCTCGCCTTTGCGGAGAGGTAAAGCCAATAAAATCATTGCCCTGAAAAAGAAAGCTATCTGTTATTAACGCCAGAAGGCGCGCAGATATGTAATTGAGAATCATTCAATCACGAAGGAATGTAGTAGTAAACGTTATGTAAGATAAAAAAGCGCCGACGCAAATAATCACTCACTCAGCGCTGAATAAGCAGAGCGGATATAAAATAATTCGTTGTTTTTATTGTTGATTAATCCATGTGCTGCAGGTGCGGTTGTTGGTAGTAGACCGCCATTGCCGATGCGGTCGCGGGGTATTGACTACTACATTCATCCGCCGCATGATCAAAAGAGAATGAGATGTATTTTTGTTTGAGTGCGGAACGAGCGGGCCTGGCGCCACGCCGTTGCGGCGCGGGAGCGAGTTATGCCACAGCGGGTGTTGCCTGCAGAACAGGGAATCGTCCTCGATTCCCTGTCGGCCGGATATGGCCAGACGCTAATTGTCGATAATATTCATCTGACCATCCCCCACGGGAAAATGACGGTACTGGCCGGCGCTAACGGCTCGGGGAAATCGACGCTGCTGTCGACCATCGCCCGGATGCTCAAGCCGCTGGGCGGCTGCGTACGTCTGGACGGCGAGGTGATTCATCAGCTGCCGACCCGTGAGGTGTCCCGTAGGCTGGGCATTCTGCCGCAATCGCCGCTCACGCCGGAAGGGCTGACGGTGTTTGAACTGGTTTCCCGCGGGCGCTATCCCTGGCAGGGTCTGATGCGTCAATGGTCCGAGGCCGATGAACGGGCGGTAGAAGAGGCGCTGCGGCTCACCGGTACCGCCGAGTTTGCCCATTTAGCTGTTGATAGCCTCTCCGGCGGCCAGCGTCAGCGCTGCTGGATCGCGATGGCGCTTGCCCAGCAAACGGCGACGATTCTGCTGGATGAGCCCACCACCTGGCTTGACCTGCGCTATCAGGTCGACATTCTCGAACTACTGCAAACCTTAACCCGCGATCATGGCCGCACGGTGGTCACCGTCCTGCATGACCTGAACTTCGCGGTGAACTACGCCGACCTGCTGGTGTTTCTTAAAAAAGGGCAGATCGCCGGGGTGATTAATGAACAGGAAATCTGTACGCCGGAGCTGATCAAAATGGTCTTTGACGTGGACGTGCAGATGTCGCTCAATCCGCAGACCGGTAAGCCCTTTTTTATGCCGTTCCGCGCCCGTGAAGAGAAGGCGTTATGAGCGCCTCCGCGTTGTTCCTGCAGCGCCGGCAATCCCGGCCCCGGCTGGCGCTGGCGCTGCTGAGCCTGCTGCTGCTGGGCGGCTCGCTGGTGCATCTCGGGCTCGGCGCGCGCTGGATTGCGCCGCAAACGGTGCTGCAGGCGCTGCTCCATTACGATCCGCGCAACTTTGACCACCGCATCATCGTTGATTTACGTCTGGTACGTCTGGCGGCGGCGCTGCTTACCGGCGCGGCGCTCGGCGTGGCGGGGCTGCTGCTGCAAACCGTGATCCGCAACCCGCTAGGCGAGCCGCATATTCTCGGCCTTAACGCCGGCGCTTCGCTGGCGGTAGTGGCGACGTCGGCGCTGGGAGTCAGCCTCGGCGGCGTGGCGTTAACCAGGCCGCTCACCGCCGCCTGCGGCGCGGCGCTGCTGTTTGGCGGCGTGATGCTGCTGTCGTCGTCCGGGCGCGGCGGCGTTACGCCGCTGCGCATTACCCTGTGCGGGGTGGCGCTGTCGGCCTTTGCCTCGGCGGTCACCGCGGCGATTCTGATCCTCGATGAACAAACGCTGCTGGCGATGCGTACCTGGCTGGCGGGCGATCTTGCCGGGCTGAACTGGCAAACGCTGCGCGCTGCGCTGCTCCCGGCGCTGGCGGGAGTGACGATCGCGCTGGCCATCGCGCCGCGTCTGAACGTGTTGGCGCTGGGCGATAAGGTCGCGCTGGGGCTGGGGGTAAAGATTGTTCAGACCCGCCTGCTGGGGCTGGCCGCCATTGCGCTATTGTGCGGCTCGGCGGTGGCGGTGGCCGGACCGATCGGCTTTGTCGGTCTGGTGGTTCCGCACGTGGTGCGTCGGTTGATTAGCGAAGATATTCGCCTGGCGCTGCCGCTGGCCGCCCCGGTTGGCGCCCTGGTGCTGCTGCTGGCGGATATCGCCGCTCGTACGTTGGTCGCACCTCAGGAGCTGGCAACCGGCGCGATGACCGCGCTGGTGGGGGCGCCGGTATTTATTTTTATCGCCGCGAGGTTTTTTAAATGAAAAGCGCCGCCCGTCGCGCCGGTTTTCGGCCGCTTGTCTGCGGCGGCTGGTATCTTTTGCTGCGGCCAGCGGCGTTAAAAATCGCTGCCGGCATGCTGCTCGTTATCCTGCTGCTGGCGCTGTTTGGCCTGACCCGCGGCAGCTTCCCGATGCCTTCCGGTACCCTGTTTCGCGCACTGTTGGGTGCGGAAATCGTGGGCGAACAGCAGCGTTTTATCCTGTTTGATATTCGCCTGCCGAGGCTGTTTATGGCGCTGCTGTGCGGGGCGATGCTCGGCCTGGCCGGCGCGGCGATGCAGAGCATTACCCGCAACGGTCTGGCGGATCCCGGGCTTATCGGGGTGAAGGAGGGGGCCAGCATTGTGGTTCTGGCGCTGGTGCTGTTCTTTCCGGCGGTGGGCCTGGTCTGGCGGCCGCTGGCGGGGATGCTCGGCGGCGTGCTGGTGGCGCTGCTGGTTCTGGCGCTGGCCCGCGACTGTTCGCGCCCGCGCTTTATTCTCATCGGCATCGGCGTCTCCTGGACGCTGGCGGCGGCGGTCGGCATTTTTATGACTACCGCCGACGTGCGCGATGTACAGACGGCGATGATCTGGCTGGCGGGCAGCCTGCATGCGGCGACCTGGCCGCTGTTGGCCGTCGCTTTTTGCTGGGCGCTGCCCGGGGCGCTGATCCTTTTTTTGACCGCCAGGGCCGCCGATGCGGCGCTGCTCGGCGACCGCGCGGCCGTCGGACTCGGGGTACGCCTGCAGCAGCTCACCCTGCTGCGTTTCTTCGCGCCGGTGCTGCTGACCTCCGCCAGCGTCTCCTGCGTCGGGAGTCTCGGCTTCGTTGGCCTGATGGCGCCGCATATGGCGCGCTTTCTACTGCGCGGCGGCCAGGTGGCGCTGCTCTGCGGCAGCGCGCTGATCGGCGCGCTGCTGGTGCTAGCCACCGATACCATTGGCCGACTGGCGTTCGCGCCGCTGCAGATACCGGCAGGGATCGTGATTGCTCTGGTCGGCTGTCCGTTTTTTATCGTTCTGCTCTGGCGTCGCCGTGATGCCCTGTAAATCAAAAAGGATCGCTATGCGTTGGTTCGTTTCTCTGCTGGTGCTGTTGGCGGGCGTCGCCTCGGCCGCCGATACGCAAACCTTCACCGACGACTTAGGTCGCACGGTGACCGTTCCGCTGCACCCGCAGCGCATTGTGTCGATGCACGATCTGGATATCACCATTCCCCTGATTGAGCTTGGCGTCCCGCCGGTGGCCAGCCACGGGCGGACTCGTCCGGACGGCAGCCACTTTTTACGCGCCAGCGCGCAGCTGACCGGGATTGATTTCGATAACAGCGCGATTCAGTTTATCGGCACGGCGGATATCGACCTCGAAGCGGTGGCCGCCGCGAAACCGGACCTGATTATCACCGAACCGAGCCGCCACGTCTCGGTGGAGCAGCTGGAGAAGATTGCGCCAACGGTCAGCATCGATCATCTGCAGGGCAGCGCGCCGCGCATCTACCGTAAGCTGGCGCAGCTCACCGGTACCCAGCCGCGGCTCTTAATCCTCGAACGCCGCTATCAGGCGCAGATAGCCCAGCTAAAGGCGATGGTGGATACGCAAAACATTGTTGTCTCGGTGATTCAGGCCAACAACGGCAAGGTGACCGTGCATCACTCCTATCATGCGCTGGGCCGCGTGCTGCGCGATGCCGGATTCCGCTTCCCGCCGCTGATTGACAACATCCCTGAGGGCCAGCGCATTGACGTCAGCGCCGAGCAGCTACCGGAGCTGGATGCCGATTTTGTGTTTGCCACCTGGCGCTCCGATACCGGCGGTAAGCCGCAGGATGAGCTGCGGGCGATGGAGGGCGTGATGCCGGGCTGGTGCGACTTTATGCGCGCCTGTCGCACCGGGCGCTATATACTGCTGCCGCGTGAGGAGGTTATCTCTAACTCCTACGCCGCGCTGTCGCTGATGGTCGCCCAGGTGCAATCGCACATTGCCGGTCGTCCCTTACCCGAGGGGCTGAAATGAAAACGGCGGTCAAAAGAGAGAAGGGGCGGGTTGACCTGTTCGGCGAACGTTTTCGCGCCCGCGCGCATCAGCTGTCGCCGCGTCTGCTGGCGGTAGCGAGCTATATCAACGATAACCGGGAAGCGGTACTGGAGCGCACGGCCATGGAAATCGCGAGCGCGACCAACACCTCGGACGCCACGGTGGTGCGCGCCATCCAGGCGCTCGGCTTCGCCGGCCTGCGGGAACTGAAGCAGACCATGGAACGCTGGTTTGGCCCGTCGGCGACCTCGTCGGAAAAGATGATTTCAACGGTGAGCGCGCTCTCCAGCGATGTCCATTCGAGCATTGATTTTGTCCTTGAGGGGCATCAGCGGGCCTGCGAAGTGCTGTCGCGACCTGACAACCGCGCGGCGGTAGCTCAGGCGGTGGCGCTGCTGACCGGCGCGCGCCAGGTGGGCATTTTCGGGATCGGCGCCTCGGGCATACTGGCGGAATATACCGCCCGGCTGTTGAGCCGCATCGGCCTGCCTTCGTACGTGATGAACCGCACCGGCTTTAGCCTCGCCGAGCAACTGATCGGCCTGCAGCGCGGCGACGTGCTGATTATGATGGGGCAGAAGTCGCCGCACCGGGAGGGGATGACGACCCTGCGCGAAGCTCGCCGTCTGGGGATCCCGACGATTTTACTCACCCAGGCGCTGGACTCCCGCTTTAGCCAGCAGGCGCAGGTGGTGATTGAGGTGCCGCGCGGCGGCGATAACGGACGGGTGCCGCTGCACGGGACGGTGCTGGTATGTCTGGAGATGATCGTGCTGTCGGTGGCCTCCACCGCGCCGCAGAAGACGGTGAAATCGATGAAGCGGATCAATGAATTGCATCGGGCCATCGGGAAATCCGGCGGTAAACGAAGCTAAACGGCAGATAATTTACCGTCGGGAAGGTTTCCGGTTGCATGCCATGCTGACAGTGTGTATTTTTATGCAAAATTAATGCATAAAACGGAGTTGTCATGGTTAAGAAGTGGATGAAAGCATGCTGCCTGGCGGCGGCGATGATCGGCACCGCCCACGCGGCTCAGCAAACTTACGTGGTGGGTTCCGGCGGAACCTATCGCCCGTTTGAGTTTGAGAACAGCCAGAAACAGCTGGAAGGGTTTGATATCGATATCATTAAAGCGATCGCCAAAGCGGAAGGCTTTGATATCAAACTGGTCAATACACCGTGGGAAGGGATCTTCGCCACCCTGAGCACCGGCGATCGCGACATTATTATCTCCGGGATCACTATCACCGATAAGCGTAAGCAGATGGTGGATTTCTCCGCTCCTTATTTCCCGGCCGAGCAGTCCATCGTTGTGCCGGCGGATTCAAAAGTGACCTCCCTTGAGGCGCTGAAAAGCGAGAAAGTCGGGGTGGTGAACTCCAGCACTGGCGATATCGTGGTCTCCGACGTGCTGGGCAAGAACAGCACCGCGATCAAGCGCTTTGATAATACCCCGCTGATGCTGCAGGAGCTGTTTGAAGACGGCGTCAGCGCGGCGGTCGGTGACGTCGGCGTGGTGAAATACTACATCAAGCAGCACCCGGAGAAGCAGTTTAAGCTGGTGCCGGATGCCAAATTTGAGCGCCAGTACTTCGGCATCGCGGTAGCGAAAGGCAACAGCGAGCTGCAGGCGAAGATCAACGCTGGTTTACAGAAAATCATCGCTGACGGCACCTACGCTAAAATCTATAAAACCTGGTTCGACGACAACGTCCCGACGCTGCCAGCGCAATAATTCGCATTTTTGTTTCATCACGGCTATCGACTCTGGCGATAGCCGTATTTTTTAGGGAAGGATTATGACGGGATTCCGTTGGGAGATCATTGAGGAGTACGGTCCGCTGTTTATGGACGGTGCCCTGATGACCATTAAATGTACCATTATTTGCGTGATCCTCGGCACCCTGTGGGGGCTGACCCTTGGGCTGGGGCGGATGGCGAAAGCCGAGCACGGGGTATGGAAATACGTTCTGCGTTATCTGGTGCAGTTTCCGGTGCGCTTTTACGTCAGCGCGTTTCGCGGCACGCCGCTATTCGTGCAAATTATGGTGGTGCACTTCGCGCTGGTGCCGCTATTTATCAACCCGCGCGACGGACTGCTGGTGACCAGCGGCATGATGAGCGCCGATTTCGCCCGCGAGCTGCGCTCTAACTACGGCGCGTTTCTCTCCTGTATCGTGGCGATTACGCTAAACGCCGGGGCCTACGTCTCCGAAATATTCCGCGCCGGGATCCAGTCGATCGATAAGGGGCAGATGGAGGCCTCCCGCGCGCTGGGAATGCCGTGGTGGAAAACCATGCGTCAGGTGATTCTGCCGCAGGCGTTTCGCCGCATTCTGCCGCCGCTGGGCAACAACGCTATCGCCATCGTTAAGGACTCCTCGCTGGCGTCGGCCATCGGTCTGGCGGATCTGGCCTACGCCGCGCGCACCGTTTCCGGCGCCTACGCCACCTACTGGGAACCCTACCTGACCATCTCCCTGGTTTACTGGGTCATTACTTTCCTGCTGGCGCAGCTGGTTAACCGTCTGGAAAAGAGGTTTGGCAAAAGTGATTCACATTCGTAATTTACACAAGCGTTTCGGCGACAGCCACGTTCTGCGCGGTATCAGCTGCGATATCAAACCGCAGGAAGTGGTCTGTATTATCGGCCCGTCCGGTTCCGGAAAAAGCACCTTCCTGCGCTGCATGAACGCGCTGGAAACCGTCAGCCAAGGCGAGGTAGAGGTGAACGGCTTTGCCGCCCACGATCGCGCGACCGATCTGAATAAGATGCGGGAAAGCGTCGGCATGGTCTTTCAGCGCTTCAATCTGTTCCCGCACAAAACGGTGCTGGAAAACCTGATTATGGCCCCGATGAGCCTGCGCGGCATGGCGCGCGCGGAGGCGGTGCGTCTGGCGGAAGAGCTGCTGGCGAAGGTCGGGCTGAGCGACAAGCGCGACGCCTGGCCCTCCAGCCTCTCCGGCGGGCAGCAGCAGCGGGTGGCCATCGCCCGCGCGCTGGCGATGAAACCGTCGATTATGCTGTTCGATGAGCCTACCTCGGCGCTCGATCCTGAGCTGGTGGGCGATGTGCTGGAGGTGATGAAAAACCTCGCCAGCGAAGGGATGACAATGGTCATCGTGACCCACGAAATGGGCTTTGCCCGCGAAGTGGCTGACCGGGTTATCTTTATCGACCAGGGCATCATTCAGGAAGAGGGAAAACCGGCGCAGATCTTTAGCGCGCCGACTAACCCGCGCACCGCCGCGTTTTTAAGTAAAGTGCTGTAATCAATAACGCCCCCGGCGCGCGCCTGCGCCGCCGGGGAGAAGATCTTACGCGGAAGGTGAAAGCTCTTTCGTCCTCTCAACGCGTAACTGCCGAACGCTTAAGCGCTACTGCGCCGCCTCGCTAATATCATCCATCTCTTCTTCACGCTCGCGTTCGTCCGCCAGCAGCGCTTTTTCGCTTTTACCCAGGCACTGGATCAGCAGGAACAGCGCGCCGCTGACAAACAGCGTTATCAGCAGACCATCATAGCCCGCGACGCTGATCAGCAATCCGCTGACCACCGGCCCGGCCACGCTGCCCGCGGACCAAAAGAATCCCAGCAGGGCGTTGATCATAATCAGCTTCTGCCCGGAGAAGGTTTTCCCGGCGCGGACCAGCGACAGGGTATAGAGCGCCCCCGCCGCGGCGCCGAGAAGCAGGCAGCCGGCAATTAGCTGGATATGCGACGCCAGCAGAAACGGCAGGGCAAGCAGGGCGAGGCAGAAGACCACCGCGCAGGTCAGATGCACGCGGCGGATACCGAAGCGGTCGGCAATCCAGCCCAGCGGCGCCTGGAATACGGCATCGCCGGTTAATACCACGGTGACCAGCAGTACCGCCGTCACTTCACTCAGACCTTTATCCATACCGTAAAGCGGCAGCAGCGCCAGAATGCTGGCATCAAAAAAGGCAAAACAGAATACGCCGGAAGCCAGTACCGGTAAAAAAGCGCCGAGGCTGCGCCAGCTGGCGCGTTCCGCCAGCCGTTCGCGGCTGCCGGAGGGTAGATGGCGCAGCATCAGCAGGCAGGCGAGGGTCACCAGCCCGACCAGCAGCAGCGTCCATGATTGATACGCTTCTCCGGCGGAGATCAGCAGCGGCCCCGCCAGCTGACAGCCGGTAAAGGCGGAGGCATAAATGCCGGTCAGGGTTGCCCGGTTTTTCCCCGCCGCGCCGCCGGTGATCCAGCTTTCGCCAATGACGATAATCACCCCCGACGCCAGGCCGGTAACCAGCCGCGGCAGCAGGAGATGAACCATATCAAACGACAGGCAGGAGGCGATGGTTGACGCCGCCAGCGCCACCAGACTGACGGAGAGCAGAAGCCCCATCTCGAAGCGCCGGCACAGCGCGGGCGAGAGGAAGGAGGAGATCATCATCCCCGCTGGCGGTAGCGCGGCCAGCAGGCCGACGTAAACGGTATCAATCTGCTGCTGCGCCAGCTCCAGACTGATTAAGGGCACCGTGTATCCGGTGATAAATCCCACTAATGAAGCCGCCATGATCATCGCCAGCGTGGGGGCAAGACGATTCTGCTCTGGGTTGAACATTTTATTTCCGGTTAAGGAGGTCTGTAGAGTGAATTATTCGGCAAAACGCCAGTATAGCTGCATAATAATTAATCGCACGCCTTATGTCACCGTTGATATGACTACAAAAAAAACGCAGTGCAGGCGGGATGCCGCGTAAAGGCGCGCCGGCGCAGGGTTTGGCGGAAGTTGTCAGCGAGCAGGCGAAAGGATATAACCAATAGGCTGGCGGACTACCTGTAGCCCCAATTTATTGAATAACACACTCGTTCAGCGCTGATGCTGTGCAGGAAAGGAGTATGACATGGCAGTATCCTCTTCACTGATCGCCGAGGCCATTCGCTGGCGACGTGATTTTCATGCTTGCCCTGAGCTGGGGTATCAGGAACAGGAAACCTCGCGCCGGGTGGCTGAACTGCTCGCCTCGTTTGGCCTCCAGGTGCATCGCGGGCTGGCGGGTACCGGCGTGGTCGCGACCCTGGAGAACGGCCCCGGTCCGGTGATTGGCCTGCGGGCCGATATGGACGCGCTGCCGATCGCCGAGCAGAGCGATATCGATTACAAATCACGCAATCCTGGCGTGATGCACGCCTGCGGCCACGATGGCCATAGCGCGATGCTGCTGGCGACAGCCGCGCATCTGGCGCAGACCCGCCGCTTTCGCGGTACCGTGCACTTTGTTTTTCAGCCTGCTGAAGAGAACCTGGGCGGCGCGCGGAAAATGGTGGAGGAGGGGCTGTTTGAGCGCTTCCCGATGGATGCCATATACGCGCTGCACAACTGGCCGGGTATGCCGCTGGGCCAGGTGGCGATCGGTAGCGGGGCGATGATGGCCTCTCTCGACGCGTTTGAAATTACTCTGACCGGAAAAAGCTGCCATGCGGCGATGCCGGAGCGCGGAGCGGACCCGATTGTCGCCGCGGCGCAGTTGATTATGGCCCTGCAAACCATTCCTTCGCGCCGCCTGTCGCCGCAGGAGTCGACGGTGGTGAGCATTACCCAGATTGCCGGCGGGGAGGCGATCAACGTGCTGCCGGATAAAGTGGTGCTACGCGGAACCTTCCGCTGTCTGAATAACCAGGTGCGCGCGCGGGTCAGGGGGCTGATTGAAAGCTATGTCGCCGCCCAGCCGCAGGTATCAGATGTGGAAGGCAAAATCGCCTGGTATCCCGGTTATCCGGTGACCACTAACCATCCGGCCGAAGCGCAAAAGGTGCGCGAGGTAGCGACCGCGCTGCTGGGGGAGTCGGCGGTGAGCTGGAACGGTAATCCGTCCATGGCCTCGGAAGATTTTGCCTGCATGCTGGAGGCGTGCCCGGGCGCCTATTTTTGGATCGGCGCCGATGGCGAGACGGCGTCAAAGCCGCTGCATAACGCCGGATATGATTTTAACGATGAGCTGCTCCCTCACGGCGTGGCGCTGTGGACGGCGCTGGTGGAGAAACTGCTGGCGTAAGCGGGCGATCCCGGAGGCGGTGCTCCGCACCTGTCCGGGCTACACGACTTCAGCGGACTGCGGACCGGTAGCCCGGGTAAGCGCAGAATTTGTAGCCCGGGCAAGGCGCATTGAGCGCCGCCCCCGGGAGCAAAAGTGGATACGAAGGGAGACGCGCGCATCTCCCTGCGGGGTTTTACACGTTCACCGCCGCTTTCAGGCGGGCTTTCATCTCGCTATAGCTGGTCCAGGCATACTGTTCGGCCCAGCGCTGATCCGCAATAGCCTCCACCTTCACCGCGCAGTATTTGGTTTCCGGCGTTTTCGAGATCGGGTCGAGATTATCCTGCGTCAGCTCGTTACAGGCGCCGACCCACCACTGATAGGTCATATACACCGCGCCTTCATTAATGCGATCGCTGATGTCGGCGCGGGTAATCACCTTACCGCGCCGCGAGCTGACCCACACCAGCTGCTGGTCGGCGATTCCGAGGCGCTGCGCGTCGGCGCGGTTGATTTGCACCCGGCCCGGCTCATCGGCAAGCGATTGCAGGGCCGCGCAGTTGCCGGTCATCGAACGACACGAGTAGTGGCCGACTTCGCGCACGGTACAGAGCACCAGCGGATACGCTTCATCCGGCGTCTCGGCAGGCGCGCGCCACGGGGCGGCGAACAGCTGGCCTTTGCCGGTTGGCGTATCGAAGAGGTTATCTTTATACAGCCACGGCGTACCGGGGTGATCCAGCGTCGGGCACGGCCACTGGACGTGGTTCATATCACCCATTTTCTCGTAGGTGACGCCGTAGAACAGCGGGCAGAGTTCGCGCATTTCGTCCCAGATCTGCTGGTTATTATCGTAATGCATCGGATAGCCCATTTCGCTGGCCAGCAGGCTGATGATTTCCCAGTCGCGCTTAACGTTACCGGTAGCGATAATCGCCTGCTCAAAGCGCTGGAAGCCGCGGTCGGCGCAGGTAAAGACGCCGCCGTGTTCACCCCAGGAGGTGGCGGGCAGCAGTACATCGGCGATTTCGGCGGTTTTGGTCATAAAGATATCCTGCACCACCACGAAATCGAGCGCCTCAATCCCTTTACGCACCAGGCCCAAATCGGCTTCGGTTTGCAGCGGATCTTCACCCATGATGTAGTAGGCTTTGATCTCGCCGGTCAGCGCTTTGTGCGGCACTTCGGTGATCCGGGTGCCGACCTGGTCGTCCATACTCGCCGGATCAATCCCCCACGCGTTGGCGAATTTGGCGCGAACGCCGGGGTCGGTGACGTCCTGGTAGCCGGGGAACATATTCGGCAGGACGCCCATATCGCAGGCGCCCTGGACGTTGTTTTGCCCGCGTACCGGCCCCACGCCGACGTTGGCGCGTCCGAGGTTGCCGGTTAACAGCGCGAGGCTCGCCAGCCCTCTGACAACGTCCACCGCCTGGCCGAACTGGGTGACGCCCATGCCCCACATAATCGTGGCGGAAGGCGCGGCGGCAAACATGCGCATCGCCTGGCGAATTTCAGCGGCCGGGACGCCGACGATGCCTTCGACGGCTTCAGGGGAATAGTCTTTCACCATCTCACGATAGGCATCCAGCCCCTCGGTAAAGCGGTCGACGTAGTCGTGGTTATAGAGATCTTCTTCCAGCAGAACGTGAGCGAAGGCGTTGACCAGCGCCATGTTGCTGCCGTTATTGAGCTGCAGATGGCGATCGGCGATGCGGGCGGTTTCGATACGGCGCGGGTCGCAGACGATGATTTTCGCCCCGTTTTCGCGGGCCTTAATCACCCGGCGGGCGACGATTGGGTGGGAGTCGGCGCAGTTATAGCCAAAGACCAGCAGGCATTTTGAGTTCTCAATATCGCTAATCGAGTTGCTCATCGCGCCGTTGCCGAGCGCCAGCTGCAGGCCGGCTACCGACGGGCCGTGGCAGACGCGGGCGCAGCAGTCGACGTTATTGGTGTTGAGTACCCCGCGGGCGAACTTTTGCATCACGTAGTTGGTTTCATTGCCGGTACCGCGCGATGAACCGGTAGTCATAATGGCGCGCGGGCCATGCTTCTCCTTTATTTCACGCAGTTTTTTCGCCGTATAGCGGATAGCTTCATCCCAGCTTACCGGGGTGAACTTGCCGCCTTTCTGATAGCGAATCATCGGCTGCTGCAGACGCGGCGTCAGCAGCTGGGTGTCGTTGAGAAAATCCCAGCCGTAATAGCCTTTCAGGCACAGCTGATTTTGGTTAGTAACGCCATCAGCGGCTTCGGCTCGGATAATTTTATTGTTTTCGACGACCAGCTTAAGTTTGCAACCGGCCCCGCAATAAGGGCAAACGCTCGTGATTTTTTTCATCAGTAACAGACCTGTTAACAGAGAATAAACAACAATGGACAGGCCGGGCCCGGCCCGCCCTTGTCAGGGCGTCATGCGCCAGCGTACCGGCAGATGACGGGAGCGTTATGCATAGGCTGTGCCAAATTTTAACTTATTGAATTTAAATAGAATAGTCGGAAGGTGCAGGCGGGGCGGCGGTGATGTCGACACTAATGACGATGACATGACGCCCGTTCGGGCGTCATCGGGGAAAAATCAGGCCAGCTTCTGGCGCAGCTGCGCGAGGGTGTCGGCGGGTAAACCGACTTCTTTGGCGGCGGCACAAATCGCCTGCCAGCTGCCGGCGTCCAGCGGTATCCCCTGCGCCAAACGCTGCTGGCGGTTAGCCTCTTCCCACTCGCCTGGGGCCAGAATCGGCGCGTCCGGGTCGTGCGGCGACCGTTTACACCAGTCGATAAACGCTTCGGTCTCGCGCTGCATATCCGGCGCATCGAACGCTTCCGGGCTGAGAATAATGGTGGTCATGCAGTTGAAAATTGCGTCCACGCTGCCCTGCAGCGTCTCCTGATGCGAGGTTTTACCGCCGGATACCGCGCCGCCGATAATTTCGCACAGCGTCGCCAGCGCGTAGCCTTTATGTTCGGCAAAGGTCAGCAGCGCCCCCAGCGGCGACGTCTGCATCACCGCCGGGTCGGTGGTAGGGACGCCGCGAGCGTCGATCAGCGACCCCGCCGGTACCGGAACCCCTTTATGCCAGGCGACGCGGGTTTTACCGAAGGCGATGGCGCTGGTGGCGTAATCCAGCAGCAGCGGCGGATGGCCGGCGCGCGGGAACACCACGCACAGCGGGTTGGTGCCGAAGCGGCTGTCTTTCCCACGGAACGGGGCGACCATCACGTTGCCAACGACGTTAACGAAATGGATAGAGATCATTCCGGCGGCCGCGCACTGTTCCGCCCAGTAGCCGATGCGGCCAATATGGTGCGCATTACGCAGCGCCACGGCGGCCATACCGTGCTGTTTCGCCTTCTCAATACCGATCTGCATGGCTTCATGGGCCACCACCTGGCCGAAGCCGCCGTTGCCGTCCAGCGTGACCACCGCGCCCGCGTCTTTCATGACGCTGGCGTGGCGATTGAGCTGGAGATAACCCTGCGCGTGGGAGCGTACGTAGCTTGGGATCATGCCGACGCCGTGGGAATCGTGCCCGGCCAGGTTGGCGGCAATCAGGTGGTCGGCGATAAGCGACGCTTCGGTGGGGGAGCTTCCCATGTGGGTGAAAAGGGTTTTAACAAAGTGATGCAGATCCGTGGCCTGGAAGCGATGTCCTGTTTGCACTGATTCTCTCCTGTGATTGGGTTGCGAATTCTTGTTTTAGTGTGTTTGCATTTCCATGCTGCGCTGAGCCATGGAGAAGATCAAGGTTTTGAATTTTGTATTAAAGGCTTTTCGCTGGTGGTTATTGCTGCGGGGAGGAAGGAGACAAATCCTTGAACCTGGTGATATATAAAGCACGCCAGGGCGATCAAGCCCCTATGTTAGCGGCTGAGTGAGACGCGTTATACCGCCCTTGGCCGGTAAAATGGGGCGTCACTTTTATTATTGTAGTTAATCAAAGCCAATATCCGGCGAGCCATATATGTAAAAAACTTAATCTTTTCTTAATATTTCTATCGCAGACCGTAAATCGCTTTCGCTTTATCCGACGGATCTTCCTTTAAATTACGTCAGCGTCACAAAAGCCGTAAAAAAACAAAATCCGGCGTTGCAAGGCTCTGACGTCCCGCTATATGTTAAATTTACGTTTAATAATTGATGCCTAAAGGTTGATTTTATGTATATGAAAATTAGTGGATTAATGATTTCACTGTCGGCAATATTCTCCGGTCAGGTTCTTGCCGCAGTCCCTGAGGGCTACCCAGCGGATTATCAAAAAGTGGTGGATGCCGGGATTAAAGAAGGCAAAGTGGTTATCTATTCAACGACCGATACCAAGGCCGCAGGCCCGTTAATTAAAGGCTTTGAGGCGCAATATCCCGGCATTAAAGTTGAATATAACGATATGAACAGTACCGAATTGTACAACCGTTATATCAGCGAACAGGCGGCGGGCGGCGGCAGCGGCGATGTGGTCTGGAGCTCTTCCATGGATACGGCGCTGAAGCTTGCCACTGAATATGCCGAAGAGTACGCCTCGCCGGAGCGGGATAAGCTGCCAAAATGGGCGGTCTGGCAACAGAAAGCCTACGGCACGACCTACGAGCCGGTGGTCTTTATCTATAATAAACGGCTGATCCCGCAGGGGGATGTCCCGGACTCGCATACCGCGCTGGCGAAGCTTATCTCCGCTCAGGCCGATAAATTCAAAGGCAAGGTCACCACGTACGATATTGAAAAATCAGGGCTGGGTTTTATGCTGGCGGTGCAGGACAGCAAAGCCGATGCCAACTACTTTAACGATCTGGCGGGCATTGCGAAAGGCGGCCTGACCGTGCAATCGTCCACCGGTACGATGATGGAACGCGTCTCCTCCGGTGAAAACCTGATTGGCTACAATATTCTCGGTTCCTACGCGGAGGCGAGGGCGAAAACCGATCCTTCGCTTGGCATCTCATATCCGAAAGATTACGTGCTGGTGCTCTCCCGAGTCTCCTTTATTACCGCAGAAGCCGAGCATCTTAATGCGGCGAAGCTGTGGTTTGACTACGTGCTGTCGGAAAAGGGGCAAAGCATCCTCGCGAACCAGGCCGATATTCCCTCCCTGCGCAATGATATCGAAGGTAAAAATGATATTGACGGCATGACCAAAATGCTCGGCAGCGCGCTGAAGCCGATTCCGGTCGATGAAACGCTGCTGGCGTATCTTGAGCCGAAGCAACGTCTGGAATTTATCAAACAGTGGCGTACCGCCGCGGCGAAATAACCCTCCGGCGCTGCGTCTCTTTTCTGGATGCGCAGCCCGCTTAATGCCCGCCAGGTTTAAAGGGATCGCTTATGAATGTCTTACGTCGAAAATGGCAGGGTTTGCCGCGCGGTATCGTCGTCGTGATGACGGCGCTGGCGATTTATGTCCCGCTGTTGTTTATCGTGGTGCAGAGCTTTCTCTCGGCGCCTTTTTTTGCCCGCTCGAAGTCGTTCAGCCTCGAAGCTTTCGCGTTTATCTTTAGCGACCCGGATTTTTATCTGGCGCTAAAATCCGGTTTTATTCTCGCCTTCGGTCTGGTGGCGATCGCCATCCCCCTCGGCGGGATCCTCGCTTTTTTAATGGTACGCACCGATTTACCCGGGCGGCGGTTTATTGAGCCGCTGATCCTGGTGCCGATTTTCGTTTCGCCGATGGTGCTGGGCTTTGGTTACGTGGTGGCGGCCGGGCCGGTAGGTTTCTTTTCGCAATGGGCGGAACAGCTGATCGGTTTCGTACCGTGGAATATCTATTCGATGTTCAGCATCGTGGTGATTGCCGGACTGACGCACGTTCCGCATGCCTATCTCTATATCTCTTCCGCCCTGCGCAGCGTCGGGTCGGACGTGGAGGAGGCCGCGCGCACGGTTGGCGCATCGCCGCTGCAGGTGATGACGTCGGTGAGCCTGCCCATGGTGCGACCGTCGATCCTCTACGCCTGCGTGCTGCTGTTTTTCCTCGGTCTGGAAGTGTTTGGCCTGATGTTGGTGCTGGGGGACCCGGAAGGCAACATGGTGCTGGCGACCTATCTTTATAAGCTCACCAACAAGCTCGGCACCCCCTCGTATCATCTGATGGCGGCGGTAGCGGTGGTGCTGATCTGCATTACCATTCCGCTGGTAATGCTCCAGCGCCGCCTGATGCGCACCGCCAACCGCTTTGTCACCATGAAGGGGAAAGCGTCCCAGGCCCGCGCGCTGCCGCTGGGGAAATGGCGCTGGGTCGCCGGGATTGTGGTAGTTGCCTGGCTGACGGTCACCATCGGCGTGCCGCTGATCGGCGTGGCGCTGCGGGCCTTTATTTCAAACTGGGGCGTAGGCGTTTCGCTATGGGATGAGCTCTCGCTGGCGACGTTCCGTAGCATCTGGCAGCAGCCGAACCTGCTGCGCGCCATCGTTAACTCCATGGCGATTGGCGTGTTCGGCGGCGCGCTGGCGGTGGTCTGCTATCTGTTCGTGGGCATCGCTATGCACCGTAAACCGGATAACGTCACGCGCTTTCTTGACTACAGCGTACTGGTGCCGCGCGCCGTGCCGGGGCTGCTGGCCGGGCTGGCGTTTCTGTGGGTGTTTCTGTTTTTGCCGATGTGGCTCGATCAGTCGCTGAAAAACGGCTGGCTCTCAGCGCTGCCGGTGGCCGACTGGCTGCGCGAGCATCTGATCGTCCAACTGCGCGCGCTGCGTAATACTATTTTTAGCGTCTGGCTGGCCTATACCGTGGT
Source organism: Klebsiella sp. FDAARGOS_511 (assembly GCF_003812845.1). Lineage (NCBI taxonomy): Bacteria > Pseudomonadati > Pseudomonadota > Gammaproteobacteria > Enterobacterales > Enterobacteriaceae > Klebsiella > Klebsiella sp. FDAARGOS_511. The sequence continues at coordinate 5,561,545 of NZ_CP033824.1, forward strand.
GTGGATGGCTTACGGCCTGCGGCTGATCTCCTCGACGCTGCTGCAGGTAGCGCCGGAGTTGGAAGAGGCCGCGCGCAGTACCGGCGCATCGCGCGGGCAGATTACCCGTCACGTTACGGTGCCGCTGTCGCGCTACGGCTTAATCGGCTCCTGGCTGCTGATGTTTCTTATCTTCGAGCGCGAATACTCCACCGGGGTCTATCTGCTTTCGCCCGGAACCGAAACGATTGGTTCGATGCTGGTCTCGCTGTGGGCTGCGGGGGCTATCGATATCGTCGCCGCGCTCTCCTTTATTAATATCCTGCTGGTGGTCGTCGGTCTGGGTATCGCCCTGCGCTTTGGAGTGAAATTACATGATTGAATTATCGGTAGAAAACCTGCATCTGACCTATGGCGATAATCCGGTACTGAAGGGCGTGTCCATGGAACTGAAGCGGGGAGAGGTGGTGTCGCTGCTCGGGCCATCGGGCAGCGGAAAAACCACGCTGCTGCGGGCGGTCGCCGGGCTGGAGAAGCCGACCGGCGGCATTATTACCATTGGAAAATCCCGCGTCTATGACGGCAACCCGCGTAGCGAAATTCCGGCCGAGGAGCGTAACCTGGGTCTGGTGTTTCAGTCCTATGCGCTGTGGCCGCATAAAACGGTGTTTGAAAACGTCGCTTACCCGCTGAAGCTGCGTAAGGTTGCCGCCGCGGAGATCAAGCAACGGGTCCAGACCGTACTTGAACAGCTGGGGCTGGGGCATCTTGGCAGTCGCCATCCGCATCAGCTCTCCGGAGGACAGCAGCAGCGCGTGGCCATCGGCAGGGCGCTGGTTTACAACCCGCCGGTGATCCTGCTGGATGAACCGCTGTCGAATCTGGACGCCAAGCTGCGGGAAGAAGCGCGGGTCTTTTTGCGCGAGCTGATCGTCAAGCTGGGGCTCTCGGCGCTGATGGTCACCCACGATCAGAATGAGGCGATGGCGATTTCCGATCGCATTCTGCTGCTTAACAACGGCGTGATCGAGCAGCAGGGAACCCCGCAGGAGATGTACGGCAGCCCGAAAACGCTGTTTGCCGCCGAGTTTATGGGCAGTAATAATCGCCTGCATGGCACCGTTAGCGCGCTGGAGAACGGTCGGGCGCGCATTGAGGGGGCCAGCTGGGCGCTATGGGGAATGGCGGGGGAAGGGGTTAGCGTGGGGGAAGAGGCGACGGCGGTGATCCGCGTTGAGCGTTTGCGCATCGCTTCCGCGCCTGAAGAGAACATGCTGGCGCTGCCGCTGTTGACCAGCATGTACCTCGGCGACCGCTGGGAGTATCTGTTTCGCACCGAAGGCGATGATTTCGCCATACGCGCCTACGGCAGCGCGCTGCGCGATGCCGAGCGTTGCCATCTGACATTGCCCGTCAGCGACCTGTGGATCTTCCCTAAAGGTTGAAATAAAAAAGCCCCGGCGGTGACGCCGGGGCAAACCATGTCAGAGCTTATTTATTATTAGTTAAATACCATGCCGCCATCGATCAGCAGCGATTGGCCGGTCATATAATTGGAGTCCGGACCGGCGAGATAAGAGACGCAGGCCGCGACGTCTTCCGGCTCGGATAGCCGCCCAAGGGTAATGCGTTTGGCGAACTCCTGGGTTCCGTAGCCCAGCGGTTTACCCGCCGCTTCGGAAACCTGGCGGTCAATTTCCGCCCACATTGGGGTTTTGACGATCCCCGGGCAGTAGCCGTTTACGGTAATCCCCAGATGCGCCAGATCGCGGGCGGCGGTTTGCGTCAGGCCGCGCACGGCAAATTTACTGGAGCTATAGACCGCCAGCTCCGGGTTACCTACATGGCCCGCCTGGGAGCAGGCGTTGATAATTTTGCCGCCGTGGCCCTCTTTTTTAAACGCCTCTACCGCGGCCTGGATGCCCCAGATAACGCCTTTAACGTTGATATTGTAGACTTTATCGATCACCTCCTCGCGAATCTCTTCGATTGGCGTGGAGGGCGCAACCCCGGCGTTGTTGACGATCACGTCAAAACCGCCGAGACCCTTGCGCGCCTGTTCGACGGCGGCAAAAACCTGATCGCGTTGAGACACATCCACCTTCACCGCTAGCGCCCGGCCGCCGCTGCGGTTAATTTCATCAGCGACCGCCTGCGCGGTGGCGTCGTTATAATCGGCGATAGCCACGGCAAAACCATCTTTCACCAGACGAAGGGCGATAGCTTTACCGATACCCTGGCCCGCGCCGGTGACGAGTGCGACTTTTTTCATTGATAGATTCCTTCTGTAGTGACTCAAAGTAGTTGACTGAGATGGAGCTGGCCCATCAGCAGCGGGTTATCGCGGTAATCCACGGGGATGGCTACGACGGCGGGGCCGTCGACGTCCATCGCCGCCCGCAGCGTCGGCTCAAGGGCTTCGGCGCTCTCTACCGCAAACCCTTTGGCGCCGAAGGCTTCGGCGTAGACTTTAAAATCCACCGGGCCGAACTCAACGCCGGAGAGCCGCTGGTATTTTTTCTCCTCCTGAATCGCCACCATGTTGTAGCCGTTATCGACCCAGATGATATGCAGGACGTTCGCTTTCAGCCGTACAGCGGTCTCCAGCTCCATGCTGGACTGCAGGAAACCGCCGTCGCCGGAAACGGAAACCACTTTGCGCTGCGGATTGACCAGCCAGGCGCCAATCGCCCACGGCAGCGCCACGCCCATGGTCTGTTGACCGTTGGAAATCATGACCTGACGGGCGCGAAAGCTGTAGAGATAGCGGGCGATCCAGATATGAAAGCTCCCCATATCGACGGTCAGGGTGACATCGCTATTGACGATGTCCTGCATGGCGCGAACGATGCGCAGCGGATGAAGCGCGAACTGGTTCAGGTGCGCACCGCGGCGGTCGAGGAGCTCCCGCTGATGCTGGCGGTCGACAAGGATCTCGGCGGCCTGCGGCGAGAGCACCAGCTGGTGGTCGATGCGTTGAGACAGTTTGTTCAGGGTGGCGGCGATATTGCCGACCAGCTCGACGTCCGGGGTATAATTACGCTCTTCGTAAGCGGGCAGCACGTCGATATGTACCAGCGTGGCGTTACCGTTATTCCACATGGCCGGCTCGTACTCCACCGGACTATAGCCGATGCAGATGACCAGGTCGGCGAGATGCAGGAGTCGATCCCCTGCCTGGTTGTTGAACAGACCAACCCGTCCGGCGAAGCGGGTAAAGTGATCCTGATTGACTGCGCCGGCGGCCTGATAGGTGCTGGTCACCGGGATATGACTTTTTTTCAGCAATTCGCGCAGCGCCGCGCTGTTTTCCGTCTGGCTGGCCATCAGGCCGAGCAGAAATATCGGATTTTTCGCGCCGGCAATCATCTTCGCGACTCGCGCAATGGCGTCGTCCGGCGCCGCGCCGGTCTGCGGCGCATCGCCGGCGGGCAGAACCCTGGCGTGGACCGGCCCGTCGACCACGTCCTGCGGCAGGCTGACGAAGGCGCTGCCGGGGCGTCCCTGCTCGGCTGCACGAAACGCGTTGGAGACAACTTCCGCCAGCGCTTCCGGCGCGGTGACTTCCACCGAGTATTTGGTCACCGGGCTAAACATCGTCACCGTATCCATACTCTGGTGCACCTGTTTGGCCTTGTCGGCGCGTTTTACCGCGCCGCCCAGCGCCACCACCGGGTCGCCTTCGCTATTGGCCGTTGCCATCCCGGTAATCAGGTTAGAGCAGCCCGGTCCGGACGTGACCAGCGCGACGCCCGCTTTGCCGGTGATGCGGCCAACCGCGGCGGCCATAAAGGCGGCGTTGGCTTCGTGGCGCACCGGGATAATGCGAATGGAGGAGTCGAGCAGCGAATCGAAGACTTTATCGATTTTGGCCCCCGGAATGCCGAACACCTGGCGTACCCCCTGGGCCTCAAGCTGGCTGACGATGAGGTCGGCGCCGTGCGCCCACTGGCGCGGTTGATGTTGATTATCCACGAGAATCTCCTTAGTTTTCGACTGAGCGAATGGCGGCATCAAGATTGTCTGGATGCAGATCCGCCTGCAGGAAGGCGCTATCGGCAGGAAGGTCAATCATCAATTTGTGGATCTCGCCAAAGGTCAGAACGCCGTGGTCGAGCTGATAATCGAGCAGATGGCCGCCGCCCTGGCGGTCATCGGTGATGAAGTGTTCGTGGTAGCCGGCCACGTTAATGCCCTGCATATGCTGCGGCGTTCTGAACCCAACCAGGACACCCTCGCGCTGGTTGAAGCGAAAAACCGGCTGGTCGTCGAGTACGTCGGTCATCGCCCGGTATGGCGGCGTCTGGCGCGGTACCGTGCGGGTATGGGCGTGGCGAAAATGGCCGTTAATACGCAGGGCGCAGAACAGATTGTCCGACGGAATTTGCTGGTCGATGATGTCGTGCAGTTGTTCACGGCTGACCGGTTTATCGAACGTTTTGCGATACTGCGGCTGAAACCAGGTCATCACCGCGAACGGCGTACTCTGTTCCATACGGGCTTTGCGGGCGCTGCCGTCGGCGCGCAGCTGGTAAACTTCGCTGCTAAACGCGATCAGCTCGCCGTCCAGTTCATTAAAGGTCCCGAGGCCGAAATCGCCGTGGGTGAGCAAATCGGCGATGGTCGTATTACCTTCATAAACGCCGCTTAACAGCGCGCTCATTAGAGAGGTCTGGTAGATGACGCTATCGGGATGTTGCGCGGAAAATCCTCGTAGAGTTTCACACAGGCTCTCTTCACAAGAGCATTCAGCAGAATGGTTCATTACCCACTTCCTCGTTCAACGAATATCAGAAAGGTTAAATAAATGTTGACCCGATTCAGCTCACAGTTCCAATATAGAATCTATGATTGTTTGAGACGTTTTCGATATGGAACTTCGTTATCTGCGCTACTTCGTCGCCGTCGCCGAGGCGCGGCACTTCACTAAAGCGGCAAAAGAACTTGGTATCTCCCAGCCACCGCTAAGTCAGCAAATTCAACGGCTTGAAAGAGAAATTGGCACACCGCTTTTCCGCCGATTAACGCGGGGCGTCGAGCTGACGGAAGCGGGGGAGTCGTTTTATGAGGATGCTTGCCAGATTCTGGCGTTAAGCGACGCGCGCTGGAAAAAACCAAGGGAATTGCCCGCGGGCTGAACGGTCGGCTCTCGCTGGGCATTACCAGCTCTGATGCTTTTCATCCGCAAATCTTTAGCCTGTTACAGCAGTTTCAGCAGAGTTATCCGGGGGTGACGCTGCATCAGGTCGAAGGCAATATGGCGACGCTGATGGGGGCGCTTGGCGAAGCGGAGCTGGATATTGCTTTTGTACGCCTGCCCTGCGAGAGCAGTAAAGCGTTCAATCTGCGGATTATCGATCAAGAACCGATGGTGATTGCCCTGGCGCGTTCGCACCCGCTATCGTCCCACCGCGAGCTGACGCTGGAGCAACTGACGGACGTGGCGCCGATTCTTTTCCCGCGTGAAGTGGCCCCTGGCCTGTATGAGCTGGTGTTCAACAGCTATCTGCGCGCCGGTGTTGACGTGCAGCGAGCCTATCAGTCATCGCAAATATCATCGTCGCTCAGTATGGTGGAGGCTGGCTTCGGCTTTGCGCTGGTGCCGCAGTCGATGACCTGCATCACGCTCCCCAACGTGAGCTATCACCCGCTGATGGGTACGCCGCTGAAAACCGATATCGCTATCGCCTGGCGGCGCTACGAGCGCTCGCGCACGGTGAAGCGTTTTCTGGCCATGTTTTAACCGGTGGGGTGACGACGACAGGAAATAGTTAACGCTTTTTAAAACTGTTTAAGAAAGGTAGACGTTGGCGGCGGTTGGGCCTCGCAGTCCGTTGACTCGACGAAATTCGACGCGGGTTCCGGGGCTGATTATGGTTGGTTCGCCGGGCGATAATGCGGAAATATGGACCTGAACGTCTTTACGACCATCGGAGGGGATTATCAGGCCCTTGCCCGTTTTATTATCAAACGCTTTGACAATACCTGTCATTTTTTGGAACAAATAAATACCTTTTAAATATGAAAACCGGCACGACTATACAGTAAGCGCGCGGGAAGTCTATGCAAATCAAAATAAAACCCGCGCAGGCGGGTTTTTTTGCCAAATGAGTTCGGCGCTGGCTGATTATTGCGCAATCACGCGCGGCAATTGGCAATCGGCATCTGGCAAGGGAATAATTATGCAGCGGATCGTGATGAGGACTGAAAGAGTTTATGGCAGTAGGGGCAAATGAGTTGCGCACCTTTTTGGACTCGGCTGAAGCTGTGTTCTGAGTCCTGAGAGCAGTTAGGGCAGGAGCATTTAACGAGATAGTTACGGCGAGTTTTAGCGTCTTTGCGTTCTGACATATGATATTTCCTGATTTAAGAGCGTACGACCATACAGCATTTAGCGGCAAATAGCTCTAACTCATTCTGCGCAGCCGGCGGCGCGCGAACGCAGCCCTGGTCAGGCGCGTAAGAGAGTATTTTTCCCCTATTTTTTGTGATTAGCATCACCCTTTAAAATTAAAGTGTTTTATATCAACAGATTAAAAGATGCTGGCTTTGGTTGTCAGAGAACATTTTTCTCCATATTTAGCTGATTAGAGGGAAAATAGGCAAAATTTTCTTTTCCGCCTGATATATATTTTAACGGTGGTCAGAAAACGCCAATCACGCTGTTAATGATGCGCTAGCCATATTTTCCCAGGCTATTAAACGGATTTTTGGCGATTGTTTTATTTGCCAGCTTCGCTGATCGCAAAAATAAAGACTCATGACATTTTATATCTGATAATAATTTGAGTGTACCCTATGAAAACCAGAACTAAAGATATTGCTACCCTGGCGGTTCATGCTGGAAATCAGTCCGATCCAGTAACCCATGCTATATTTACACCGATCGTCACGGCCAGCTCATTTATTCAACCTAATCTGTATGAAGGTGGCGAATTTTGTTATTCACGGGTCTCTAATCCAACGCGTAAAGCTTATGAATCGGCTCTCGCCGAACTGGAAGGCGGCATTTACGCCACCGCTACCGCCTCGGGAATGGCGGCCACCAATATCGTTATGGAACTCTTACCTAAAGACGCCCATATTATCGCGATGAAAGGCGTCTACGGCGGAACCTGGCGGCTGTTTGAAAAATTAAAAACGCATACCACCGGCGTCACGATTTCCTATATCGATCTGAACGATGAGCAAAGCCTGATAAGCACTATTCAGGAAAACACGGCGTTAATCTGGATTGAAACGCCGACGAATCCCTTACTGGAACTGGTCGACATTGCCCGGGTTTGCCGTATCGCCCGGCAACGGGCCATTACCACCTGCGTCGATAATACCTTTGCCAGCGCCTGGAACCATAAGCCGCTTGAAATGGGGGCGGATATGGTCATGCTCTCTACCAGTAAATATGTCGGCGGGCATTCAGATTTAATTGGCGGCGCGGTGATAACCAATAACGAAGCGCTGGCGTCCCGGCTTGATTTCATTAAAACCACTCTCGGCTCTATTGCTTCGCCATTCGATGCCTATCTTGCCTTGCGCGGAATGAAAACGCTGGATCTGCGCATGGCGCGTCAGTGCGGCAATGCGCAGCGGGTGGCGGAATATCTGGAAAATCATCCGGCGATAGCCAGCGTCTACTACCCGGGCCTGCCATCTCACCCGCAGCATCAACTTTGTAGGCAGCAAATGCGTTCGGGCGGCGCGGTGGTGACCGCGACGCTGAAGGGGGATATCCAGAGCCTGAAACGCTTTATCGGCGGTCTGCACTATTTTGTGCTGGCGGAATCGTTGGGTGGGGTGGAGAGCATGATCAACCATTCGGCTTCCATGTCCCACGGGGCGATGTCAAAAGAGGAGCGGGAAGCCATCGGGGTTTACGACACGACGCTGCGTTTCTCCGTCGGCATCGAACATATCGATGATTTGCTGCAAGACCTGGAGTTTGCTTTCGCCGCTATGGACATCACACAGGATAATCATCATGCATGACTACGGTATCTGGACGATCATTACCCCGCTGGTCACGATTATTCTGGCGATCCTGACCCGCCAGGTGATCCTCTCGCTGCTGACCGGTATTTTTGTCGGCTACGCGGTGATTAACCACAGTATTATCCAGGGGGTTGGCGGCACCCTGAATGGGATTATCGAAACCTTCGCCTCCGCCGGTAACGCGCGAACGATTGTGTTTATGGTGATGATCGGCGGCATTATGCGGCTGATCGTGGTGACCGGCGGGGTGCGTAAGCTGGTGCAGTTTCTCTCGGAAAAAAACGATTTTGTCACCAATAAAAAATCGGTACAGCTGCTGGCGATGCTGGTGACCTCGTTGATTTTTATCGAGAGCTCGATAAACCAGCTGATCGCCGGCGCTTCGACAAAAAACCTGGCCCGGCGCTATAAAGTCTCGCCGGAAAAGATGTCCTATATTATTCAGACCTCCTGCGTGTCGGTCTGCTCGTCGGTGATGATCAACGGCTGGGGGGCGGCGATGATGGGCGTTATCGGAGTGCAGATTGCGCAGGGTTACCTGACCGGCGAGCCTTTTGAAGTCCTGGCAAGCTCAATGATCTGGAACACGATGGCCTGGTTTTCATTGGCCTCGGTGCTGTTTTATATTCTCTCCGGCTACGGTTGGGGGCCGATGAAAAAGGCGGAGCTAAAGTTTGAAACCGCGCTGATGGAAATCGAGCAAGAGCAGGGGGCTGACGAAGCGGACCCGGTTATCGATCACCCGGCCTGTCACTCGCTGCTCAACTTCTTTATTCCGATTCTTTCCACTGTCTTAATGGTCCCGGTGGTGCTGTATATTACCGGCGACGGACAGTTCTCCAAAGGCAGCGGTTCGATGTCGGTCTACTCCGGCGTCATGTTTGGTACTGTTGTTTCTTTTATCTGGTTCCGCGCGCGCGGTATTCTGAACGTTGAGAACTTTTTCAAAGAGCTGTACATCGGCTACGCCAGCATGGTGAAAATTAGCTCAATCATGATCCTGGCTTTCCTGATGGGGCATATTTCAGCGGAACTGAATACCGGGCAGTATATCGCCTCTATTACCTCCGGCGTGATCCCATCCGGATTCTCGATCGGCTTTATCTTCCTGATTGCCGCAGTCATGTCGCTGGCGACGGGCACCTCGTGGGGAACCTTCGCCATTATGATCCCGATCGGCGTTCAACTGGGGGTCTCGTTAGGCATCGACCCGCACTTTATGATCGGCGCGGCGATATCCGGCTCAATTTTTGGCGATATGACGTCGCCGATCTCCAGCGACGCCATCGTCGCCTCGATGGCGACCAACTGTGACCATATTGAGCATATTCGTACCCAAATGCCCTACGCCCTGGTGACGGGAAGTCTGGCGCTCATGGTCTATTTAATCGTCGGTTTTACTCTTTAGTTCATAAAGTTAACCACGGGTTGCGCCTAAAGTTATTGCTCCAGAAAATGCGCCGCGGTAAATAACGTCAGTGTAGAATTCTTCACCCCGCGTTATGCTTCGTTCCCGGCGCTTACCGCCTGATAACGCTTGTGCGCCATAATTTCGATGATTTGCCGGTCGGTGTGCTGCATGGCCCGCCCGGCAATGGCGCAAAGATTAGCAATCGAGTTTTCCACATCGCGATCGACGATGCCGTCGTTGCCGGAAACGACTGAATTATCCAGCGCCAGCAGAATCGCCTTCCAGGCGGAAGAGATGCTGGTGGAGACCTTCATGGCGCAGCTGCCGGAAGCGCCATCACAAATGATGCCGCTGACGTCGCCGATCATGTTGTTGATCGCCATGGCGATGGTGTCGAAGCTGCCGTTCATTAACCAGATAATCCCCGCCGCCGCGCCCATCCCGGCGGTGGTGGTGGCGCACAGGGCCGACAGGCGCGGGAGTTTACAATGGATATAGATGGCGACCAGGTGCGAGAGCGCCAGCGCACGGGCCAGCTGCTGCTGGCTGGCGTTAAGGCGTTCGGCGGCCACCACCACCGGCATGGTCGCCGTAATACCCTGGTTGCCGGAACCAGAGTTAGTCATCGCCGGCAGCGATGCGCCGCCCATTCGGGCATCCGACGCAGCGCTGGTCCGGTAGAGGAGCTCGGTAAACATATCGTCGGAAACCAGCCCGTTGTCGACCTGACGCTTCAGCGTCGGGCCGATATGCAAACCCCACTCCTTAACCAGGCCCTTCTTTGACAGAGCGTCGTTCATCGCACCCGCTTCGAGAATAAACGCGATCTCGTGCGGAGGAACCTCGCAAACGAAATCGTAGATATCGCGCAGCGAGCTGCGGGCAACCTGCGTCAGCGGGTCGATGCCACGATCGCTGGCCGCGCTTTCGTGCTTGATAAACAGGGAGTGGCCCATTTTTTCAATGGCCACGACGTTGGTGTGGTCGCCGATGATGGTCACCGTCGCGTGCTCATCCCCCGCGTAGACCTTAGCGCGAACGTACAGTATTTCATCGCAGGGTTCCTGCAGTACCACGCGCACGGCGCCGGCCTCAAGCAACGCCCTAGCGGCGTCCATTTCCCGCCGGGTGGCTCTCTTCAGCACCTCGAGATTCGCCTGCGGATCGCCGGCGATGGCGCCGAGGGCCGCGGCGATTGGCAGGCCGGTCATTCCCGTCCCCGGGATAGTCACGCCCATGCCATTCTTCATTAAATTCGGCGAAACCGCCGCTTCAATGCGCACCACCGCGCCGGAGAGCTGCCGCGCGGCCACGGCGCAGGCGAGGGCGACGGAGACCGGTTCGGTACACCCCAGCGCGGGTTTGACTTCCTGTTTCAGGGCGTGAATAAAGGCGTTCCATTGAGCATGATCTTCCCGGTTTGACATGACTGAGCCTCTGGGTCGGTACAGAAAAATGTCCGTCGAGCGAAAGCGTTCTTTCCCGACGTGGATTTACGCCTGTGGGCCGAGGGAGGGCAGTATGACCGACAGGGACGATAGCCAGAATATTACCCCACCCGGCAGAGAAAAAAGTTGCACGTTAAATTTGTAAAATGGCGTATCCGGAGAAAAATTTTCTTTGAAAGGCGCGCTGAAGGCGTTTTTATAGCCGCAGCGGGGGGCGAGGTGGGCAAAAAAACCGGCAGGATTGCCGGTTTAGCGGTTAGATCTTACAGGCGTCGCCGCAGTCATCGTCGGCAACAATGGCCTGCGCTTTTTTATCGGCATCTTCAAGACGTTCAGCGTTGCGCTCTTGCGCTTCTTCCAGTCCGCTAAAGACCAGGTTATCGAGATCAATTTCCATGCGTTACCCACTTAAGTTCAGTTTTGACCGTGAGCAAGTATAGGCAAAACGGCAGAGGGATGCACCTGGCCTGCGCGCCGGCAGCACATAGCGGTAAGTGCAGGTAGGTTCTGTTAAAGCAGGAATAGCCGATACCCTACCAATAATAATAGTTGAAAGACTATTTCAGAAACTGGCGGCGATTATTTTAGTGCTAAGCAAATTATTTATTAAACGAATCGACAACGAACGGTGGGTTAAGCATTGACTTGTGTAAACTATGCTAATATTGGCGGGCTTATGGATGTATCTATGGATTATGGTCAATGGCTTCGACAACCGCAGTAGCCGCTATCAAAGAATGGCGGAAAAATAATAAATTTATTTGTCACGTTAAACTCAACTATAAAAAGGCATTGCGTAAATGCCGCGAGATATCGCTAGTCGGAGGGAAATATAAGGAATATCAGACATTATGTGAAAACTACACTTGCGCGAAATTAACCGGCGCAACCGAGGGGCTGGTTAACTTTGAAGATAAACCCTTCAAGGCCTATTTAAATAAAAAGATGTCAAAAAGAGCGAAGCTCAATATTGCTCATGGCGCTTTGAATTTTATAGAGAAAACCTTCCGTCCCGAGGCGTTGCCGCAGTTGTACGATATGGCGGCGTTCGGTCGTTCTTTAATCGCTATTCCGCTGAAAAACGGTGCCTGTATTGATGTGAAGCTACTGGCATCCCCTTTTCAGGAGGAGGGGGAGCTGATGCTGTTAATGTTCCTCGGCGATAGGCGCGTCTACAGTATCTGTTTTTCCTGCACCGCAGATGGCCAGGCGTGGATTGGCGGTATCCAGGGGGGGAAAGACATTGATAATGAAGAAGTTAAGGCGCTGACCAAAGAGCTTTACGGCATTCGCCCGAAAAACTTAATTATCACGCTATTGTACGGCTTCTTGTCGCATTTCAATATCAAGGAAATCTATGCGATTGACAGCCATTACCATGTTAAAAGCGAGAGAGTAAAAACCAGTTATTCTGAGCTTTGGCTGGAAATTGGCGGCGAGAAGCATCGGCGCGGCTGGTACAAATTACCGCCGAGCGAGATAAAGAAAAGCCTGGAAGAGGTAAAAAGCAAGCACCGCAGCCAGTTTATCAAGCGAGAAGGCTTGAAAGAGCTGGCGCAGCTGGATCTTGCCGCCGCGCTACGCGATATTTGCGTGAACCGTAGCGGCTGATTACTCTTGCTGCGCATTTGCCGGTGGGCAGGGGGCTGCCCGCCGGCAATATCGGGGTAAACATGCGCTGAAGGCCACCGGCGAAATTATTCGCTAAGCTTGAGGCTGGGCGGCAGTTGCTTAATCGTGACCAGCACGCCGCGATAAAGCTCAATGGCCCCTAGCTGTTTTAATTTAGCGAGGGTTCGCATGACACCGCTGCGCGACAAAAAGGTTCGCGACAAAATATAATTGGCGGCGGTAGTTTTATTTTTGATGGCCACCGGTTCATTGTTTAATTCTATGAGCTGATGGACAATAATTTCATAACAGGAAAGCTTAGAAACCTTAAAGCAATGGGCGTAGACTTTAGCTGAAGAATATTCCAGAAGGCGGGTGACGTTTTCCCATAGCTGCTGTTCAGCGATGATATTATGGGCGTGATTAATAGAGATGAGGCCAATTGTCGAGGCCTCCTGGGTGCGCAGATAAATATGGCGAGAAAAACGCAGCTGACTATTTATGCCAAAGATGAAGGGGCCCGTTTCAGAGTTGATGACGAGTCCGTCGTTGTTGCGATATAAAGACATGGTGCCTCTGAATAAAACCAAACATTGATGCTGGTTTTCTTTCACAATGCCGATGTTTCTTCTTTTTTCCATTAACATTTTGTTACATTTTGGCGCCAGGAAGTGAATGATTTTTTCAATGTCATGCAGAGGTTTGGTGATGGTGCGCAGCAGGTCAGTATCGTGTTGTATACGGGGGATTGTTTCCATGCTAATGATTTCCTTATGAAAAAGATAACTCCCAAAAACAGCAAAGTGTTGCAACAGCATTATCAATGACGGCGAGGGGCGGATAAACCCTCAATGAGTCTACGCATAGACTTAAAAAAACTTGCCGCCTCATCAGACTTAAGATAAATATTAATAGCATAAGTTTATAAATCTCCTTATTTACGTAACCACTAAATCTATTGGGTTTTATTTTTATATAGATGATGTTTGGGCTATTCCTGATGTTTTATATTATTGGGCGATAGCGTTCATAACCATTAACCGCATGCAGGATATTCAGCAATAAAGGGTTGCTCAATAATGGACTGCCAGTCGCCATGAGCAGAGTCAATATAAGAGCCGGACCTTAAGGGCTCCATTGAAGAAACCGTCAGGTTGGCTATGAAAAAACGAAAATACTTAAGCAAAAAAGAAGTAGAAGCTTTAATTCATGCTTCGCAGCAGCAGGATGGCTCGCTGCGTGATTATTGCATGCTACTCATGTGTTTTATTCATGGACTGCGCGTAAGTGAATTACGTTTTTTAAAAGTGAGTGATATTGATTTATCCAGTCAGCGAATCGCCATTCGGCGTTTAAAAAATGGCTTTTCCACCATTCATCCTCTTCAGCCCCGTGAACAGCTGGCGTTAAGCCAGTGGCTGATTAAGCGTACGGGCTGTTTAAACGCCGATCTTCCGTGGCTGTTCCTGTCGCGAAAAGGCACGCCGTTTTCGCGACAGCAAATTCACGTCATGATGCGAAACTATGGCGTACAGGCCGGAATTGCCGTGCCGGTGCATCCGCATATGCTGCGTCACGCCTGCGGCTATGCGCTTGCGGAAGAGGGCGTGGATACCCGACTGATTCAGGATTATCTCGGTCATCGCAATATTCAACATACCGTACTGTATACGGCGAGCAATCCAGCGCGCTTTAACTCCATTACCCTCTGACGCCAGGGTATCTGGCCCGACAAGAGCCAGATACCCTTTAGTTGTAGGTAAAATTCATGACGACCATGGTGCTGATATTCCCCGCGGTGGCGCCGCCTGCGACGCTAAAGATGCGCGCCCGCATGTCGAATATAGCCTGACGGCGAGTATCAACATCGACGGCAATCGATTTTCCGCTGCCGGCATTAACCGAGCCGGTTATACGCTGGAGTTCTATCGCAACATTGCGTGAACTGTCAGGGCGGTTCACGTTGGCATAGAGACCAGGGTCGGTACCGTCGACAGGGCCGGTAAAGTGCGCGGTCACCCTTGATGTCCCGACAGGACAGTCGCTCAACGTCACGTAAAACGCTTTCCACGCTGAATAAGAGTTGGCCTCGCTGAGCCGACGGCTGGGAATATTATGTCCGAGGTCAATATTATAGATACCGTTGTTCTCGACGGTGCAGGAGGAAGCAACAATATCCCCGTTGATATACAGGGTAACATCCGCTGCATTAACGGGCGATGATGACGCAATCGCCGTAAATAACGTGATAGCGGCCGGGCTGGCGATAATTCTCATTATCGACTCCTTAGTAACCAATTAGAACCGGGAACGGGATAAATTCAGTTGTACATCATCGTTAAGGTTGCCACCGCGTTGGCGCGGCCGGGATGGATCGCCGGCGCGTTCTGGTAATAGCGAAAGGTGAGCGGCAGGGTTATCGATGCTCCAGCCTCAGGGATGGTGCCGACCGGGAAAAACCGATCAAACTGGACGGGTGAACCGTTATGGAGCACCTGGACGCCGATCCCTTCGGCCACGCCGGTTTCATTGCTTAAGGCCACTACGCCGAGCGTCGGCGAAAGGTAGCTCTGGCTGCTGATAGACGTATTCACGGCGACCTTATCATCGCACCGCACCGGGATCTGGAGGTTTTGTTCGCCGCTGGTGCTGCCGGGGCCGGAGAATTGGCTGACCGGGATCGCGCCCATGGTGACGGTGAGCGTCGAGGGCACGATGCAGCTTACCGCTTTATAAACAATATCTCCGGCATAACCTATAAAGTTTTGCTGGCCCTGACTACCGATGCCGAGGCCGGTATCGTAGGCACCCATACCGAATTTGGTTTGCGCGACGTCGAGCGTGCCGCTAATGGCGGTCTCTCCGGTTTTTACCAGCGCCAGTTTAACCGTATAGCCAAAGGTCAGATTGCCGTCGCTGGAGACATACCCCAGCGCATCCCCACGCGTATCGCAGTCGCTGCCGGCGCCTTTGATTCTCCGACCGGCGCTATTTTGTAGCGCAATCCCGATCCCCTCGACCCCGGTTTTATAGACCCCGGGGAAACCCGCCACTTCTTCGCCGCTGCCGTAATAGCAGGCGATAATGGGGTGGCCGGGGGTGACGGGAGCCCAACCGTGGCGATCTTTGCAGTTTCCGCTAAAGGTGAACACCCGCTGAGTGCCGGGAATATCGCTGCCAACCGGCAGCGCCCGCGATACCGCGATCTGCGCAAGCTGCTGGATATACGGCGTGGACGGGGAACTGGGGCAATAATAGCCGTTATCTGCATGGGCAGCGCTCGCGATAAGGATGGCCAGCATAAGGGGGACGTGGACTCGTTTCATATCGTCATGCTCCTGCTATAGACACTGTTCATTGAGGTTGATAATCCCGCCCGCGCTTGGCGTCAGGCGGTAATTCACCGTGCATCGGCCATCCGGCTCGCTGCTCCAGCTAACGTTCAACTGGCCGGCGTCTCTTAACCCTGTGAGATAGACCTGCCCGCCATCGCCTACGATGAAGCTTGCTGCCGTCGGGGAGGCGGGATCGATAACCGCTGCGCCGAACGGCACCGGCGCGCCGTTGCGTTTGCGCAGATTCATCAATACCCGTTTCCCGAGGCTGGTTTGATAACTGGCTTTCACCAGCGCGCCGCGCGTGGGGATAACCGTCTGGGTCGCTAGCGCCAGCTCCGCGTCATCGGCCAGGGTTTCGGTATTCAGCGTGAGATCGTTTTTGCGATAGGGGCTGAGGTAGGGGATGACGGTGTAGCCGAAGAGATCGGTTTTCACCCCTGATTGTCCGAGCACCGACACGTTTTGCGCTCCGGGAGCGGCGATCAGCGCCATCGTTTCGCCGAGGGGCTGGCTGAAGGTGATACCGTTGCGATGCGCGACGATCCCACCCTGCAAACCGTAGTTAAAGCGCTCGCTGTAGCGGTCGCGGGCGTAGCCGACGAGGGTCTCAGCGTAAGAGGCGCGCCAGTCGGCATTGAGCCCGCTATTACTCCCCTGGCCCTGAGAGCCATAGCCCTGCATGACGCTCCAGTTCAGGTTATTATCGGCAAGCAGGGTGCCGCCCAGGCTCACATTATTGGTGGTATTCCCCCGCTTACTGGTATTCAGCATGTAGCTGACGTAGGTCGAATGACCGCCGAATAATTTATCCAGAGGAATACTCATGGTGAGCGCAAACAGCCCATCGCGGTCGTAGGCGCGCCCGGAACGCTGGCCGTAGCGTTCCGCTGAATGAATGTTATAGCTGTAGCTCAGACTGAAACTGATGCCTTGATACGAACTGTTGTAGCTCGCGCTGTAGGACTCCATACGCTTGTTGGTGTCCCAGTAGTCTTCGAGGATCGCGCTAAGGGCGAGGTTGCCTGGAATCTGAAAGAGATCCTGGGTGACGGTGAGCTCCGCGCGGTTGCGTCTGCGTTCCGGCGCAGCGTAGCGTCGTCCATCGCGCCAGGTGTTGAGCACGTCCTGCATATCCCAAAAGCCGCTGGTGGCGTAACGATATCCCGCAAAGGTGAAATTGGTCCCGGTCTGCACCACGTTTTTACTGTAGCGAATACGCCATGACTGACCCTCTTCACGCGCGCGGTATTTTTGCCGTGACCATGCCTGGGTGACATCGGCGGATACGGCGCCAACGGGGCCGAGGTTTTTACCCACCCCTAGCGCCAACGCCTGGTACCTGTTGCTAAACTGTCCGCCGCCGTAAACGGTGTAGCCGGCAGGAAGACCGTAAATCGCGGTACCGGCAGCCAGCGGGGTTTTATCGATGCCGTTGTCATAGGCGCGGTAAACGCCCGCGGTCATGGCGTACTTTAAGCGACCTTCACGCTGCAGGACCGGGACCGAGGCGTAGGGCACCACGAGGATTTGCTCGCTGCCGTCAGACTCTTTGATGGTGACGTAGAGGTCGCCAGAACCGCCAGTGGGGTACATATCGCTGATTTCGAAGCTACCGGGCGAAACATAGGTCTGATAAATGATGTAGCCGTTTTGCCGGATCGTGACCTGGGCATGGGTGCGGGCGATCCCCCGCACCACCGGGGCATAGCCGCGTAGGCTCTCCGGCAGCATATCGTCGTCAGACGCCAGCTGGCCGCCGCGAAACGGAATACTGTCGAAAATATCGGAGGGCGTGGTGCTGTCGCCCAGCGTCAGGCGGCTCCTCAGGGCACGTATATCGCGCTGTGCGTAGGTATAGACGGTATCCCATTTTGTGGAGGTACCGCTTTTGCCGTCCTGGCTGCTGCGATTCCAGGTGGTGTAATTACGCAACCGCCAGGGACCGAGATTGAGTCCGGGGCGCAAATTAACGTACTGCGCGTTTCCGTTGTCGCCGCCGCCCTTTTTCTCCCGATTGTTAGCGCCGCTTACGCTGTAATTTATCAGCGCCGCCGGAATACCGTCATCCCAGCGCGCCGGATCGACCCAGCCGCGCGCGGCGTTGTTAAGCGAAGATTGCGGAAAACTCAACAACAGCTGCTGGCGTGAAAAACGAAAGTCGGCGCTGGCCTGGGGAAGCGCCGACAGCCTGGCGCAGCCATCGGCGGTCGGGCCTAATGCCGGGTAGCGCTGGGTCATGACGCCCCATGACGCCAGGTCGCTCAGGGACAGACAGGGCTGTAATGTACTCAGCCCCTGCGCGTTTTGCTGCATGCGGAACTCAACGTCGCGGGTATCCACTTTGCTGTTATTAACATAAATATCGACCCTGTAGCGGCCGGGCAGCTGCCCGCCATGCTCCTCAAAGGCGGAGAGATCGGTAGCGGCCTGGCCGCCGTCGCCGGTTTCCAGATGGGCGGCGTTGAACCGGTCGCGGGCGTTAGCAGAGGGGCATATCGCCGCAATCAGGGCAACCTGGGTGGCGATAAGGCAAGCTAAATTCAAGGGCGAGTCGCTTAACGTTCTTTTGTTCATCCTGAAGTGCTCCTTAGTTGGCGGCTGATAGCCGCAGCGCAAACCGTCGTCGGCGGCGGATTAGCGATCCTGACTGTGGCTTTCTCCAACGCCGCCAAAGTCGCTGATGATTTTCCATGACACCTGACCGACCACTTTGTCGGGGGTATCAAACGTGGCTGAGCTCATTGGCGCGACAAAAGTGGCTTTGGTAATAGGATGATTACCTATCGTTACCTCGTTGAAATTCATGTAAAAAGGCGTGGGATTCGTTACCGTGAGCCGACGGCCTGCCTGGCGCCATTTCAGCTTATGCGTCACCTGTTCCGGGGTGCCCTTGAGGGTTTTGGGGCGAAAAATGAGCTTAAGACGCGTTCTTACGGCGATTTGCAGCGTATTGGCGTTATCGGGGGCGGTGTTAGTCGGGATTGCCTTGACGTTTAGCCAGTAAAGCGATTCGCGATCGGCCGGCAGCAGGCCGCCAATATTGACGATCCGCAGCAGGTTTTGCTGGTTGCCGTCGAGGCGGAACAGCGGGGGCGTAATAATGAACGGCGGCTTACGCGGATTGTTATCGGCAGACTCAATCCACGACTGAATTAAATACGGAGCGCTATCGGAATTGCTGACGCTCAGCGAGGCCTCCTTTTTACCGCCGTCAAAGATCAGCCGCGTACCGCCAATAGTGACGCCGCCGCTTTCCGCCGCGGCCGCTAATCCGTTAGCCAGTAATATAAGCAAGAGGGGAAAGACTCTATATCCGTTATGCATGATAGCCATTTACTCCACAGATACGAAAAAGGGTTGGACCGGTTTTCGCCGGTCCGAGGAATAACGCCGACGAAATAGCAATGCGCCGGCGAAATATCCATTAGTTGTAATTAAGAGTAAAACTGCTGGTCGCGTTGGCGAATCCTGCGCTCACGGTATTAGCCGTCGCATAATAGCGGGCGACGAATGCGAGGTTATTATCGCCAGCCTGTAGTGGATACGCGGACGAGGCGGTATATAACGGCACCACGACATTCTTGTTATCCATTAATTGAATACCCACGCCCTTGGCGACGCCGGCTTCTTGCGTTAGCGCCAGAAGGGTGGCGACGTTGCTATCCGCCGTACCGTCGAATTTAACCGTGGCGGACTTCGCCGACTCAGGGCAATCTTTGAGGGCAATATTAAATTTAGTTGGCGAGGCCGTTGAGCCCGCGCCGGTGAAGGCACTGCTGGAGACGTTCCCCATCATGACCGACAGCGGGTTACTCATATTATTCATCACCGTGCAGGCGCTATCGGTGATGGAACCGTAAAAATTAATTCGGCCATCGTCGGCTAATACCGATGCGGAGAAGGCAGCCGCCGCCAGGCTAACGGCAATAAGACACTTTTTCATAAGGTTGTCCTTATAAGTAATGGGATAGGTAATACATTCGCGGAAAGAAGATATCCGTGAATATTTATTAATCCGATAGCCAGATGTCCGGAGAAAATAAGTTCAGTGATGCTGAAGCGTATTTCGGCAGAAGACATTTTGTATCAAAGTGTCTTGTTTAGTTTTATATATTTTGTTTGTTAACTTTGTCGTTATAAATGCCATGGATGGCGTTTTATGCGATACTTAAAACTGCTTCTTGCGTTTGATGTGGTAAAAAATCTGGTGGGCTGCGGCGCGCTGGCGGAGGTCAGGATTCGCTGCGAAAGTAAAGAATGTAGATAATCTATTGATTATTAATGTTTTTAATTATTACCGAACTGGAAAACCTTACGACTTGACAGGTTATTGGCGATTCTTTATGTTGGTGACAATCTGATACATTATGTCAAGTAAGAAATATATTCCTTGTTGCTTCACCATATATTTTTAAATCTTGCAGCATTGCTCGCAGTATAAAGCACCGTATGCTGAATATTTCGGTGACCGAGATAATCCTGAATCAATCGGGTATCCATGCCCTTATCGGCCAGCGAAAAACCGCAGGCGTGACGCAGCATATGGGGATGCGCCGCAATCCTCAAACCGGCGCTTCGGCTGTAATGGCTAATTAACACGTGGATCCGCTGACGCGATAGCGGTGTTCCTTTTTGCGACAGAAAGAGCCAGTCGCTGTCGCTATTGCGATAGTTTTTACGCACCATCAGCCATTCACGGATAAACCCCATCTCGCTGGAAAAGAGGGGATGGGTGGTGGAAAACCCATTCTTAAGCCGTTTGACGTAGATTGAGTGGTTATGCAGGTCAAGGTCCGATAGCCGCCAGTGGCGAATTTCGCTGACGCGGCAGCCATGAATGAAGCACATCCAGATTAAACAACGGTCCCTCTCCGGGTTCGCCCCCTTGCTCGCTTCGTAAATGATTTTTTTAATCTCCGCTTCGGTGAGATATTTTCGTTTATTCATGATTAACCTCCTGAATAGCCATCAAATAATTATCCCTTCAGGCGTATTTCGCCCTGGGTAACGCAGTCAGCTGAGTGCGCCGGGTATGATTAAACAGCGGGGAGAGGATAGCAAGACGGCTGGGCCTTACTCGCCCGCCGCCGCGCGGGTCCTGCGGCTGTCGTTATAACCTGACATTCCTTCAACTTACTTTTATAAATTAAAAAATTTTAAACATTTAATGCGTGATAGTTTTACATTAATTTTACAAATGAATATGATTCCTTACGTTCTTCGCTCTGTCCGGGAGCGTCCAACTAACATGATATGCGGTCTGTGCTCTTATCTATTCGATAAGGCGCTATTTATATTAGATGTTTTGGTTTTTTCGACTGAAGTCGTATGGAATGAACTATGGACGAACGACAAGGTAGCGGGAGAGGGATTTTCTTCACCGTTTACCGATTACTCTTTGTATTACTCAACTTTGGCATTGGACTCTTTTTCACTTTCTGGGGAGGCAAACTCCTCTCTCTCGGCGGCAGCGCCTGGTATCTGTTAGCCGGTCTCGCTTATCTACTTATCGCCGTCGGCTATCTCATCCGCAGCCGCTATGTCCTGCCTTTTGCCATTCTGACTTTCCTGTTGACCCTTTGCTGGGCGCTGTATGAAGTGCAGTTCAGCTACTGGGGCCTGATCCCGCGGCTGGTGGTTCCCGCGCTGATGCTGATGCTGGCCCTGTGGCTGGCGGCGACGCTGCCGATGCGGCCTGCGCGGCGGCGCTACGCCAACTGGAGCGCCTCGGCGATTTTCCTGCTGCTGCTGGCGACCCTGGTATCAGCGTTTTACCCGCACGGCGCTATTCATAACGGCGTAGTCAAAGCGAGCGGCAACGCAACGCCGACCCTCGCGTCGAAAAACGATAATTGGGCGTTTTTTGGTCGCGATGCCTCCGGTACCCGTTTTGCGCCGTACGAAGAGATTACGCCGCAAAACGTCAAAAATCTGAAAGTGGCCTGGACGTACCACACCGGCCGCCGTCTTACCGGCGCCGGCATTGGCGTCGATGAAAATACCCCGTTGCAAATTGGCGACACGCTCTACTCCTGTACGCCGCTGAACGTTGTCACCGCGCTGGATGCGGATACCGGGAAAGCGCGCTGGCGTTTTGACCCGCACGCAGGTACCGCCGAACACGTCACCTGCCGCGGCGTTGGCTATTACGATGTACAAAGCGATGATTCGCTGAGCGCGGAAGAGAAGGCCAGCCCGGCGCTGCAGCAGTGCCCGCAGCGTATCCTGGTGTCGACCGTCGACGCCCGGTTGATCGCCCTGAACGCCAAAACCGGCGAACCGTGCGATGACTTTGGCGAGCATGGTAGCGTCGACCTGAAGCAGGGGATGGACAATACCGAAAACAGCAAACGCTACCACCCGACCTCGACGCCGGTGATTATGGGGCATATTGCGGTACTCGGCGGCTGGGTGCGCGATATCGTGCATGGCGAACCCTCCGGCGTGGTACGGGCGTTTGACGTACGAAACGGAAAGGTGGTGTGGGCGTGGGACGTTGGTCAGCCGGAAAACGTTACCGACCCGGTAAAAGGTCGCGTCTATACCCTCGAAACGCCGAACGTCTGGACAGTGCCGGGCTTTGATAAAGAGCTGAACCTGATTTATTTGCCAACCGGTAACGGTCCGCCGGACTACTGGGGCGGCGATCGCAACGCGGCCAAAGAGAAATACGGTTCTTCCGTGGTGGCGGTGGACGCCAGCACCGGCGAGACGAAGTGGGTCTTCCAGACCGTACATCATGATATCTGGGACTATGACCTGCCGTCGCAGCCGGTGCTGTTCCATATGAAAAATGAGCGGGGCGAAGAGGTTCCGGTCCTGATCCAGACTACCAAAACCGGGCAGATCTACGTGCTTGACCGTCGCAGCGGTAAGCCAGTGACCCGGGTAGAAGAGCTGCCCGTCGCCCGCGACGGCGCGGAAGGCGAACATCTCTCCGCCACTCAGCCGTTTTCCACCGGCATGCCGCAGCTGGGCGTCGAGCCGCTCACCGAGAAATCGATGTGGGGCGTGACGCCGTTCGATCAGCTGATGTGCCGTATCGATTTCAAAGAATCGACGTATCTGGGGATGTATACGCCGCCGTCAGAGAAACCGTATATCGAATGGCCAAGCCTGCTGGGCGGCATGAACTGGGGCGGCATGACTATCGATGAGCGCACCGGAACGCTGTTCGTCAACGATATGCGTATGCCGCTGAGAATGTCGCTGGTGCGGAAAGAGGATATGGCGAAATATAAAGTCTCCACCGACGAGGTGCCGGGCTTTATGGGGACCGTGCGTCCGCAAATCGCCGGGCCATACGGCGGCGTGCGGATCGATATTTTGCAGTCGGCGCTGGGCGTCCCCTGTAATACCCCGCCGTTTGGCACCATGAGCGCCATCGATCTCAATACTCGTCAGCTGATGTGGCAGGTCCCGATGGGGTCGGTGGAGGATACCGGGCCGCTGGGGCTGAAAACGCATATGCATATCCCGCTGGGGATGCCGACGCTGGGCGGCCCGACGTCAACCGCATCCGGTCTGGTGTTCTTCGCCGGAACCCAGGATAACTACCTGCGCGCGCTGGATTCCGCCACCGGTAAAGAGCTGTGGCGCGCCCGTCTGCCAGTAGGCGCCGTGGCGGCGCCGCTGATCTATAAATCACCGAAAAGCGGTAAAGAGTACGTGGTGATCTCCGCCGGGGGCGCCAGCCACTCGCCGGACGTGGGCGATGATATTATCGCCTTCGCGCTGGAGGAGTAATTAACCCCGATTGGCGCTTATGCAGCAGCCGCCCCTTTGTGGGCGGCTTTTTTTATGGTCTGAAGCCTGGCCGGCGCTAAACCACATGGCAGGCGACGCGGTGGCCGTCGGCGACCTCCCTTAATCCCGGGATTTCGCGCCGGCAGCGGTCGCTGGCCTGCGGACAGCGGGAGGAAAAGCGGCAGCCGGCGGGCGGCCTCGACGGATCGGGTATTTCACCTTGCACTACCGCCAGCGGCTCGCTATTCGGATCGAGGGTCGGGACCGCCGCCAGCAGCGCCTGCGTATACGGATGCAAAGGCCGGCTGAATAGCGCATCGCGACTGGCGGTCTCCACCAACTGGCCGAGGTACATCACCGCCACGTCATCGCACAGATGCTCTACCACGCCGAGGTCATGGGAGATAAACAAAAACGTCACCCCATGGTCGTCGCGCAGATCGGAAAACAGATTAATAATCTGTGCCTGAATCGACACATCGAGGGCCGAAATGGGTTCATCGGCAATAATAAAATCCGGGTTTAGGATCAGCGCCCGGGCAATGCCGATGCGCTGGCGCTGGCCGCCGGAAAACTCGTGCGGAAAGCGATGGTAGTGCTGCGGCGCAAGACCGCAGATGCGCATGACGTCGAGGGTTTTGTCATACAGCTCCTCCCGGTGACAGAGCTTGTGCTCCAGCATCGCTTCACCGATGGCGTCACCGATGCGGATCCGCGGGTTTAATGAACTGTAGGGATCCTGAAACACCAGCTGGATTTTCGGGCGCAGCGCGCGCATTGCACGCGGCGACAGTTCGGAAAGCTCCTGACCGCGAAACTTGACGCTACCGGCGGTCTTCTCATACAGCCCCAGCAGCGTACGGCCAACGGTGGTTTTCCCGCTGCCGGATTCGCCCACCAGGCCAAAAATCGTTCCCCGGCGAATCTTAAAGCTCACGCCATCCACCGCCCGCAGTTCGCCGGTCTGCTGACCGAACAGCCCGTCGCGCAGCGGGAAGTACTTTTTCAGCCCATCCACTTCAATCACGTATTCATGACTCATATCACGGACTCCGCGAGTTCACTGTAAAAGCAGGCCGCCTGTTGGGTTTGCCCCACCAGCGGCGGAACGCCCTGGCGACAGCGCGCGGTCGCGTTGGCGCAGCGTTCGGCGAAGGCGCACCCGGCGGGCAGGGCGGCGAGGTCCGGCACCTGGCCGGGGATCGAGTAGAGGCGGCGGCGCCGTTCCCCCGGTACCGGACGGGAGGCAATCAGCCCCTGGGTATAGGGATGCTGCGGGTTGCGCAGAATATCGGCGGTCGCGCCCTGCTCGACGATCCGCCCGGCGTACATCACCACGACGTGCTCGGCCATCTGCGCGATGACCCCGAGATCGTGAGTAATCAGCATCATCGCCATCCGGTTGGCCCGCGCCTGGTCGCGCAGCAGGCGCAGAATTTGCGCCTGCACGGTCACATCCAGCGCGGTCGTCGGCTCATCGGCAATCAGCAGCTTCGGCTGACAGCTCAGCGCCATGGCGATCATCACCCGCTGCAGCATGCCGCCGGAGAGCTGATGTGGATAGCTGGCCATCAGGCTCTCCGCCCGCGCCAGCCCGACATGGGCGAGCAGCGCGGTAGCGTGCCGCCATGCGGCTTTCGGCGACTCGCCTCGGTGACGAATCAGCGGTTCGCACAGCTGCTCGCCAACGGTAAGTACCGGGTTCAGGGCGGTCATCGGCTCCTGAAAAATCATCGCCAGCTGATTGCCGCGCAGGTCGGACATGCGGGCCTTATTCAGCCGTAGCAGGTCCTGGCCCGCGAAAAGAATCTCTCCGCCGTCAATGCGAGCCGCCTGCGGCGGCAGCAGGCCCATTAACGACAGGGCGGTGACGCTTTTGCCGCAGCCGGATTCGCCGACCACGCCCACGGTCTGCCCAGCGTGGATAGAGAACGACACCTCCTGCACCGCGCGTACCCGGCTTTTGTCGGCGGCAAACGAGACCGAAAGCTGATTAAACGTCATTAACGGGCGACTCATTTCAGCCTCTGTTTCATTTTGGGATCCATCGCGTCGCGCAGGCCGTCGCCCAGCACGTTGATGGCAATAACGGTGATAAAAATGGCGATCCCCGGCGGCATCCACAACCAGGGACGGCGCTGAAAGTCGATCAGGCTGTTGGCGGCGTCCATCATATTGCCCCACGACGGCGTTGGCGGCACCACCCCAAGCCCGAGGTAGCTGAGCGCCGACTCGCTGAGAATGGCGTTAGCCACCGCCATGGTCGCCATCACCACCAGAATCGGTACCGTATTCGGCAGCAGATGACCAAACAGGCGGCGTCGTGCCGACAGCCCCAGCACCTGGGTCGCCAGCATAAAGTCGCGCTCGCGCAGGGAGAGGCACTGTCCGCGCACCAGCCGCGCCAGCTTCGGCCACTCCAGCAGGCTCAGCATAATCACCACCATATAGATACGTGAGTCCGGCGAGAAATCGAGTTCGGACAGCATCGCGCCCGCGACAATCAGCAGCGGCAGGCCGGGGATGGTCATCACCAGGTCGGCAAAACGCATAATGAGTTTATCGGTCAGGCCGCCGGCGTAGCCAGACAGCGCGCCGAGCAGATAGCCAAGGGCGACCGACAGCAGCATGGTCAGCAGGCCAATAATCAGCGAAATGCGCCCGGCCAGCAGCAGGCGGGTATAGATATCGCGACCGAGAAAGTCGGTGCCCAGCCAGTGCGCCGCGCCGGGCGGCTTGTTGATCATCAGGGCGTCGGTGGCGTCGTCTTGCCACGGCGACCACAGCGGCCCCAGGACGCACCACAGGGCCATGACCGCCAGCAGCAGCAGGCACAGCATCGCCAGCCGGTTGCGGCGCAGCGCCCGCCAGGCCTGACGCCAGGGGGACGGGGTCACCTGGGCCAGCGCCGGGATTTCCGCCTTACGCAGGCGTCGGCGGGAAGAGAACAGAGAGCTAAGCATCAGGACCTCACGCGAATGCGCGGGTCGGCCCACGCGTAGAGCACATCGGCAATCAGGTTGCCAAGAATAGTGAGCACCGCCAGAAACAGGGTGAAGCCCATTAACACCGGGTAGTCGCGGGCGGCCAGCGAATCGATATGAATATGCCCGGCCCCCGGCCAGTTAAACACTTTTTCGGTGATGATCGCCCCGGAGAAGAGTCCCGGAAGCTCGAAGCCGAGCAGGGTGATGATCGGCAGCAGGGCGTTACGCAGGGCGTGCTTGAGGATAACCGTGCGTTCGCGCAGCCCTTTGGCGCGGGCGGTGCGGATAAAATCCATTTTCACCACATCGAGCATGCTGGCGCGAAAATAGCGGGTCAGGCTGCCCGCCTGGAGCATCACCAGCGCCAGTACCGGCAGCGCCAGATGGGCGGCGACCTGCAGCACATACTCCCAGCCGCTGTCGTCGCTGCCGGTATTGGTCATGCCCCCCACCGGTAGCCAGTGCAGATCGACGGCGAACCATTTGATCAGCAGCAGGCAGAGGAAAAAGGTCGGGAACGACATGGCGGCGAACACCGCGACGCTCACCAGATGATCGAATGCAGAATTGGGCTTCAGCGCCGAGATCACGCCCACCGTCAGGCCAATTCCCCAGTAGAACACTAGCGCCACGCTGGCCAGCAGAAAGGAGTTCCAGATGTACTGGTTGAGCAGCTGACTGACCGGGATCTGGTACTGCAGCGAGAACCCCAGATCGCCGCGCAGCAGCTGGCCGAGCCAATGGAGATAGCGGGTGAGCAGCGGCTGATCCAGGCCGTAAATGGCTTTCAGTTCGGCGGCGCGAGCGGCGGTGAGGGTGATATTGCCATCGATAAAATCGCCCGGCGTTTTGGCAAACAGCATAAAAATGATAAAGGAGGCCAGCAGCAGCATCGGCAGCGTTTGCAGCAGCCGTCTCAGGATGAAATTTCTCATGACATTCTCACGTCAGCCGCCGGGAGGCCCGGCGGCTCAGGATTACTTAACGATTTTGACATCCGGCAGGCTGCCGGTCAGGCCGTTGTAGATATCCGGTTTGAAGACGCTAACCCGGGCGCTGCTCGCCGAGAGAATTTCGCGGTAGCCGAGCAGGATCACCGGCGGGTCCTGCGCCAGCACCTGATACAGCCGGTGGTAGATTGGCTTACGTTTTTCCACGTCGAGCACCGAGTTGCCTTCGGTTATCAGCTTGTCAACCTGCGGATTGTTATAGCCGGACTCTTTCGCTTCCGCGCTGTAAAAATCCCACACGCCATCGTGCGGGTCATTAAGGGTGCTGGTGCTGAACGATGCCAGGTCGTAATTACCCGATTTACGCTGCGCCATCAGGGCGTTGAAGTCGACCACCTGCGGTTTTAACAGCACGCCAATCTGCTGCCAGTTCTCTTTGGCGATGGGGATCAGCGCATCGTTGAGCACTTTCTTGCTGACCAGCAGGGTTAACTCGAGGCGTTTGCCATCTTTAACGCGGATACCGTCTGCGCCCGGTTTCCAGCCGGCTTCGTCAAGCAGCTTTTTCGCCTGCGCCGGGTCATAGTGATACGGGTTCACCCCATCGGCGTTCCAGGCCCAGGAGATCGGCGCGATAGGCTCAATCGCCACTTTACCGTAGCCCTGGTAGACCACATCAATCAGCTTCTGGCGGTCGAGGCCGTAAATCAGCGCCTGGCGTACCTTCACGTCCTTCAGCGCCGGGCGGCGGAGGTTAAATTCCACCTGGCTGTAGTCGCTGGAACCGTAGAGGTTGATATTGGCAAAACCGAGCATTTTCAGCTGTTCGATATCATCAGGACACGAGGTAAAGGCGTCGTAGTCGGTTTCGCCCGTCTGGAAGAGCTGGAAATTGGTCGACGGGTTGGTCACGCGATAAATAAAGCGCGGAGTCGGCGGGGTTCCGCGATAAAAGTGGCTGTTGGCGTGGAAACGAATCTCCTGGCCGGGGATGTATTTGTCGTAAACGTAGGGACCGTTGCCCAGCGGTTTGCCGTGCAGGGTGCGCAGATAATCGAGATTCCCGCGCTGGTAGCCTTTGCCGTAATAGGCTTTGGAGAGGACCGGGCCGCCAATTTTTGCCAGCGTCGTCGCGCCCGGTTGGGTGGTGGTTACCTGGAGCGTTAAGGGATCAATCACTTTCAGGCCGCTGACGCTATCGGCTTTCCCCGCCTTGTAGTCCGCGCCGCCGGCGATATTGGCGAGCGTAATATCGGTATCGCCATCGTATTTCGGGTCCAGCAGCACGGTGAGGGTAAAGGCGACATCCTCGGCGGTCAGCGGCGAACCGTCGCTAAAGGTCAGGTTGGGACGCAGCTTGATGGTGTAGACCTTGTTATCCGAACTGACCGTCCAGCTTTCGGCGAGGCCCGGCACCAGCTTGCCGTGGCTGTCCCAGTCGATCAGGCGCGAGAAGATGACGTTGGTGACGTTCTCATCCCAGCCGTTGACGAAGAAGTAGGGGTTAAATATACCCTGCGGCTCGGAGATGCCGGCCACGACGGTATCTTTGCGCAGCTTCGCCGCCGCGGGGATCTGGCTGGCATCGCTGGCCGGGGTGATCCCTTCTTTTAAAATGTCGTCGGCGATGGCGACAGAAGAAAATGCCACCGCGCCGCCGAGCAACGCTATTTTCAGAGCAAGCGCGAACCGCGTTTGTTTGGTTTTTAACCCGTGCAGTAGTCTGGACAAAAGTGCTCCCTCATCAATTGATTGCGTTGAGTATTTACAAATCATGACGAAAGATAAGAGGCGCATCGCAGCCTGTCTAACAACGAAAGGCTATGGCTTATAGCAATTTAGCATTAGCTATAATTCTGCATTAATCTGCCATTTTTGTGCTAAGCGCCAGCGTTCTCTGCTGTCTGCGGGGGAGAGAAAGGGGAAGGGCCGCCATCCGGCCGCAATGCTGCGGTAAGCAGTACGTAGCGTGCGGCGACCGCGGGCAGGCCCGGAACGTAAGCCGAAAGTTTATGGCGTCTGCCAGAGCGTATCCGGTTCGGAAAACCCCTCTTCGACCCGGGCGAAAAAGCGGCTGGCGTGCAGGCCGTCGACGAAGGCGTGATTGAATCTGCCCGCGACCGGGATAATGCCGTTTTTGAGCTTGCCCCAGGTGAGGGCGGGTACCGCTGCGCCGACGTAATACTCGGCGTGGGTCATGGCGCTGAAATGCAGCCATGGCAGGCAGCTGGCGCAGAAGAAGTTCTCGCCGTTGACGATAAGCGGCGCCGGCGCGGTCCGTTTCGCCGCGTCAATCTTCGGCGTAGCCGCAGCGCTAAAGGCGGCAAAGTCAGCGGCGTTATCGCACCAGACCTGGCGAAAACCTTCCTGCGCGGTCATCACCGGCGTCATCACAGCCAATTGATCATATTCGACAATCTCGTCGTCCAGCAGCCGCTGCTTAAGCTGTGGCACGTCGTTTGCCGCGCGCACCAGCCCGTAGAGCGCCAGCTGGAAAAAAGAGACGCCGCGATCTTTCGCGCATTCGTATAGCCGCTGCGCCTCGACGGGAACGCAGAGATTAAAGCTGGGGTTGGCAAAACCGCGATAAAAATCAAAATGATCTTTTCGCGGCCAGTGTTGTTTGTCGATTACGCGATAGTTGGCCACGGGCCTCTCCTGTTGGCTGACTTTCCTTCACTATGCGACGATTTCAATCAGGTTGCCATCGGGGTCTTTGATCACCGCTTCATAGTAGCCGTCACCGGTGGTTCGCGGTGGGGAAACCAGTATTCCCTGCGCGTCGGCGCGTTTCGCCAGCCTGTCGACATTTTCCGCGCCGCCAACGCTTATCGCCAGGTGCACCCAGCCGGTACGGTTATTATCCGCCGTCAGTGCGACCAGCCCCGGCTTGGTCATCAGCTCAATGGCAACGTTGTCGCCAATCTTGACAAAAAAGGACTCAAAACCGGGGTTGGTTTGGCTGCAGTACTTCTCATTGATCTCGCCGTCGAAAAACGACACCCAAAAATGGGCCTGTTGCTCAAGCTGGCGGGTCCATAGAGCGATGTGGGCAATTTTCATAGCAAACCTCTTGATAGGGTGAGTTGACAGTCAGGGCCGTAATGCACGATCATGCACTTTGTTGCTCGATGAAGATTTAATCAGGAGTTACTTGTGCTCGATTATGCTGCTTTCCCCAAACAACGACAAGCGCTTATTTGCCAGATTCTGCAGGAGAACGGCAGAGTGGTTTGCGCCGAGCTTGCCGACCGCCTTAACGTCTCCGAGCATACTATTCGCCGTGATTTACATGAACTTAGCCGGGAAGGGTACTGTAAAAAGGTCTACGGCGGCGCGGTGATGACCCTGCCGGAGGCGGGGGACTATAGCGAGCGCAAAGAGAAAAATACGGCGACAAAAAGCAGGATCGCGCAGAAGTGCGCAAAGCTGGTGAAGCCCGGCGGCTGCATTTTTATCGATACCGGCACCACCAATCTGGCGATGGCGGAAGCGTTACCAGCGGAGCTGGCGTTAACCGTGGTCACCAATTCTCCCGAGATCGCCGCCGTCCTGCTCAAGAAACCGCTGTACGATGTGGTCATGCTTGGCGGTCAGATCCAGCGGGCCAGCGGCGGCTGCGTGGGCGCCTCCGCGGTGGCGCAGATTCAGGGTATGCTTTTCGATCAGGGTTTTATCGGCGGCTGCGCTATGGCGCCCGAGTCTGGCCTGACGGGTTTTGACTACGCCGACTGCGAATTTAAAAAAGCGGTGATCAAGCAGTGCAGCGAAATCATAGTCGGCCTCACCTCCGATAAGATCCCGGCGGTGGCGCGCTTTATGGTGGTCGAAAGCAGCGCCATTGATGTGCTGGTGGTCGAGGAGAACATCAGTCGGGAATATCGCGACGCGTTCAGCGAACACGATATTCGTATTTACACCGTTTAAGCGCCGTATGGACTTACTTTGACAACGACGTGGCAATCAGGCGCAGGCCGAGGGCGCCCAGCACCGTGGCGGTGAGGATATCGATCTTACGCTTCATGCGCAGATAGACGCCGCGCGGTCGGGCGGAAGAGAGCACCAGGGCCACCAGCGAATACCAGCTGACGTCGATCAGAAAGCTCATCAGCGGCACGATATAGTAAAAGGCCAGCGGGATGCGCTCCGGCAGCAGGGCGGTAAAAATAGAGGCGAATACCAGCGCCGTTTTTGGGTTGCTGAGCTGGGTATACAGACCATCGCGGAAGGTTTTCAGCAGCGAATGTTCCGCCGCCATGCCACCTGCCGCAAAATCCATCGGCTGCGCCGCGCCGCGGTAAATTTTATACCCCAGCCAGAGCAGATAGAGGCCGCCTGCGACCTTCAGGCCAATAAACATTTCCGGCACTGCGGTCAGAACTTTTTGTAACCCCAGCATGGCCATAATCGAAAAGATGGCCGCTCCCGCGCCGGTGCCCAGCGCGGTGACCAGACCGTGCGTTCTTGAGCGCGCAACGGCGTTGCGGGCAACGTAAATGAAGCTCGGGCCGGGGCTAATCACGCCCATAATAAGGACGGCGGCAAGGGCCATCAGGCTGGATAAGAACATAAACGCTCCTGGTTGACGTTGAGCGCTAAAGTCGTATCTGGCTCCGGCTCATGATTGATTTCGCTCTCAAAAAAATAAACAATCTTTACCCCTCTGTCACCCAACTTTGCGAGGTGATGTTTAGTTGCCCGTTCGAATAACGATTCCCATTTCGCGCGTCGGTGATAAACTGACTAAATGTGATCTTTGTCATATCGTCATTAAAACAGAGAAAAGAGACACTGCTATGCAACATATCATTGAGGGCTTCCTCAACTTCCAGAAAGAGATCTTCCCGCAACGTAAAGAGCTCTTCCGCAGCCTGGCATCCAGCCAGAATCCTAAAGCGCTGTTTATCTCTTGTTCAGATAGCCGCCTGGTGCCGGAGCTGGTGACCCAGCAGGAGCCGGGGCAGCTGTTTGTGATCCGCAACGCCGGGAATATCGTGCCCTCTTTCGGTCCTGAGCCGGGCGGGGTTTCCGCCACCATCGAGTATGCCGTCGTCGCCCTGGGCGTGACCGATATCGTCATTTGCGGCCACTCCAACTGCGGCGCGATGAAAGCCATCGCCACCTGCCAGTGCCTGGACCCGATGCCTGCCGTCTCCCACTGGCTGCGCTACTCCGACGCGGCGAAAGCGGTCGTGGAGAAGAAAACCTGGGCCAACGAGACCGATAAAGTCAACGGAATGGTGCAGGAAAACGTCATCGCCCAGTTGAACAACATCAAAACCCACCCGTCGGTTGCCGTGGGCCTGCGCGATAGCACGCTGCGTCTGCACGGCTGGTTCTACGATATTGAAAGCGGCGATATTCGCGCGCTGGATAAAAACAGCAAGACCTTCGTGTCGCTGTCGGAAAACCCTGACGTCTATTTCGAATAAACCTCCCGCAGGGCACGGAAGCCCTCGTTCCCGCCTTATCTGCCATACTTATTACTCCTGAGTAGTCTGTTTTTTTAAGGGGAAGTAATGATCAAGCTGTGCGCAACCTGCGGCACTTCTTACGACGATGGCGGCAACAACCTGAGCCGGTGCCGTATCTGTGAGGATGAACGTCAGTACGTCCCGGCCAGCGGCCAGGCATGGATTGCATTAGAGACTCTGGTTCGCACTCATGTGAATAAGTGGCGGCAGCATAGCGGCGAGCTGTTGAGCATCAAGACGGTACCGAAATTTGCCATCGACCAGCGCGCGTTTCTGCTGCTCACCCCGCAGGGGAATATTCTGTGGGACTGCATCGCCAATCTGGACGCGGCGACAAAAACCCTGATCGCCGCGCTGGGCGGGATAAAAGCGATCGCCATTTCTCATCCTCATTACTACACCACGATGCAGACGTGGGCGGAAGCCTTCGACGCGCGAATCTACCTTCATGCCAGCGATCGCGAATGGATTATGCGCGATAGCCCGGCAATCACGCTGTGGGAAGGGGATGCGCTGGAGATCCTCCCTGCGGTGCGGTTGCTGCGTCTGGGCGGGCATTTCGCCGGTGGCACCGTTCTGCACTGGGCAAAAGATGATGGCATCATGCTGGCGGGCGATATCATCCAGGTGACGCCGGGGGCGCACGCCGTTTCGTTTATGTGGAGCTATCCCAATTTGCTGCCGCTCGCGGCAGCCAGCGTCGAGAAGATCGTTGAGCGTCTGGGCGATACGCCCTTTGAAGCGCTGTACGGCGCCTTCGAGGGACAGAACGTCACGAAAAATGCCCGGCAGATCGTTTTAGATTCAGCGCAGAAGTATCTCGCCTGCCTGAATACGACGGCGCACCGCTGAGGGCGCGCCGCCTGCGGCTTATACCACGCCGTCGCCGCCATCGGAGCACCACACCTGGCCGGAGGTGAAGGAGCAGGCGTCCGAAGCCAGGGTTACGTACAGCGGCGCAATCTCCACCGGTTGGCCGGGGCGGCCTAGCGGCGTATCGGCGCCGAACTGACGAACTTTCTCATCCGGCTGGCCGCCGCTTGACTGCAGTACCGTCCAGTAGGGGCCGGGGGCGACGGCGTTAACCCGAATGCCCTTCGGCCCCAGCTGTTTGGCCAGCGACTTGGTGAACGCCACCAGGCACGCTTTGGTTTGCGCATAGTCCAGTAGGATGGGGCTTGGCTTAAAGGCCTGGACTGATGAAGTATTAATAATCGCGCTGTGTTCTTTAAGATGACGCAGGGCGGCTTTAGTGATCCAGAAGGCCGCATAAACGTTGGTTTTGAAGGTGGCGTCAAAGTCGGCGGTGGTCAATTCTTCCAGCGATTCGCAGTATTGCTGGCGTCCGGCATTATTGATCAGAATATCCAGCCCGCCGAGTTCGCTGACGGCCTGTTCGACCAGGGTTTCGCAGAAGGATTCGTCGCGCACATCTCCCGGAATCGCGACGGCCTGACGTCCTTCGGCCTCAATGAGAGCAATCACGGTTTCCGCATCGGACTCCTCTTCCGGCAGATAGTTGATCGCCACATCGGCGCCCTCTCGGGCGAAGGCGATCGCGACCGCGCGACCAATCCCGGAATCGCCGCCGGTAATCAGGGCGCGTTTGCCGGCGAGTCGACCGGCGCCGACATAGCTCAGTTCGCCGTGATCCGGCTGCGGCTTCATCTCTTCGGCAAGACCTGGCGGCGATTGCGGTTGGTCAACAAACGGGGGACGGGGATACTTCGCGGTATTATTAGCGTAATCGCTCATACTGACCTCCTCGTGTTAAAAGATTAAGCGTAGTTGCCTGGTCAGCCAGTGGTGGAATATCGAGGAATATTTGAACAGCTTCGCTTTTAGAATTTTTGCGCTTTTATTCATCTCCGAACGGTAATTCACTGATTGCCGGGAAACTTTTAAAAATGAGAAGCGACGGCAGCGTTGGCCATTTTAGGATTATTCTATCGCAAGCCTGACGGTATATTTAGGCGGGGATTAATACTGCCTGGCGCTCATATTTACGCGGGCGCTGAAAACATTAAAAATATTTCCCGATGATTCATCAGGCACGGAACTTGTGAAAATGAATAGTAGCAACCAGACTTATTAAGACAAAAGAAAAATACGCTGGAGGTATTGCTGATGAAAAAATTACTGGCTGTTATTTTCTGTTCGCTGATGGCGCAAGGCGTCTACGCCGCGGATGAAGGTGGGTTTAAAAAAGAGGCTGCTCCACCTCCGCCGCATAAAATTGATGATGGTTATCGCGGGACTGAAGATGGTCGGATCATGACCGTGCGCCAGGCGCTGGATATGCACGATGGGGCAACCATTTCATTACGCGGCAATCTTATTGAGCAGCACGGCGACGATCGCTACAGCTTTCGCGATAAAACCGACACCATTGCGCTAATTATTCCCGCCGCGGTTTTTGATGGCCGCGAAGTGAAGCCCGATCAGATGATCAGCATCAACGGCAGCCTTGATAAAAAAATGACGCCGCCGGTGGTGCGGGTGGATCGGATCCAGAAATAATCGCTTAGTCAGGAGAAATGCATGTCCGTAAAAAATCCAGCCGACCCGGATAAGCGGGGCCGTCATCCGTCGAAAGAGGACCCGCGCGAACAGGGGGAAGTGCCGAGAAAAAGAGATGACAGCGAAGATCATAAAAAAGATCCCTGGCATCCGCAGTCCGGAAAGCGCTAGAACGGCCGCCCGTGAGGGCGGCTCGGGTTAAAAATCGATTGGCGACAAACGGCGGCGGGAGCGGCTAGCCGGCGTGGATATGGCCTTCGCTATCGCCGCGCCGATTTCCGCGCAGGCGGTGATCCCCTGAACAAAAGGCTGGTCGTGCATCAGCCAGGGGATGGCGGCAAAGGCGATGCGTCCGCGTACCTCAGAGGGCTCCAGTAACGTATAATCGTCTCCGACTTCCGGGATATCTTCGCCGGTCGCCAGCAGTTGCTCCCTTAGGTGCGGGAAGGGCAGATCTTTATTTTTCAGCGGTTTTTGCCCTCTGGCATCAATAAACACATCAAACGTATAGCGATTTTGTTCGCTGGTAAGCACCGTCTTTTCATGCTCTACCGCCATCTCATAGTTGTGCCCTAAGGCGAGAATACTGATGACGCCCGCTTCGCGCAGCGCCAGCAGTCGGCGGATAGACTCCGAAGGAATGGCTGCATAGCAGTCGATAAAGACCCGCGCAAGGCCATTTTTGAAACGCTCCCGGTCATGGTCATTAAGGTGAGGCACCATCGCCTGAACGGCTTCATGCAGCCGCAGGATCGCGTAGCGCCAGGGAACCGTATATCGCGCGCGCTTGTTGCGCTCAACTTCTTCGAGGTTATCCAGCGCCCAGTGGAACGGATTATGCTGCTGGCGCTTAGCGAACCACGCCTCGCTGAAGCTGTCTGCATTCAGGCTGTGAAGGGCGATATTTTCGCTCCATAGGGGGTCGGCAAGCGCGATCTCCTTCGCTACCAGCTCAAAGACGCGATCGAGCAGACCGTCGCTCCCCGCGGCGATGGCGTGTTCCATCGCGCTTTCGCTCACGATGCTGAGCGGCTCCCAGGGAATAGGACAGTAAAAATCCGCTTCGGGAAGAATGCCGGAGCGCGACATCAACACGATTTTTAGCGCTTCGCTTGCCTCGTCCAGCCTGAAAGAGAGGGCGTCATCGTCGGACCCAATAAAGCGGCCGTGCTGGACGGCGACGGCCATCGCGGCATCAATCCCGCTGAGCGAGGTGCCCATAATCCCCACCCGGCAGGGGGGAATGCTGGCCTCCATGAGGCCGGACCACGGGCTGGGAAACCAGGTGCGCGTCGACTCTTCTTCGTCGGGCCAGACGTGGCCGGTGGCGACCACCGCGAGGTCAAAGGCTTCGTCGACCGGCTCATCTTCGACCCACATCCTCACCCCTTCTGCGGTCGCCTGCAGGTCGCTGACCCGGCAGGACTCATTGACCCGGATGTGAAAGCCCTGTTCT
The DNA here is from genome assembly GCF_003812845.1 of Klebsiella sp. FDAARGOS_511. Classification (NCBI taxonomy): domain Bacteria; kingdom Pseudomonadati; phylum Pseudomonadota; class Gammaproteobacteria; order Enterobacterales; family Enterobacteriaceae; genus Klebsiella; species Klebsiella sp. FDAARGOS_511. Next base: position 5,598,454 of record NZ_CP033824.1, read on the forward strand.
CTGGCCTCGGCGACCAGGCCAAGGAACTGGTCGCGAAAGTATTCGCCCAGCAGGATGCGCGGCAAAAATTGACGATCGTGCAACCCCTCATAATCGACGCCATAGCGCGCAAGGTGCGTCCGGCTCTGGGCCTTCAGCCAGTCGAGATAGGTGTTCTGGAGAGGCGGGATTTCAATACTGGCGATATTGGCCAGCATCATGCGCGAGTTTTCTTCATCGCTATAGGGCATGCCCACGCCCGCTTCCTCAGCCTGTTCGTAAATGGACACGTCCAGCGGCTCACCGCATTTAAGGAGTGAAAAAAGGGTATAAATCCCGGTTGGACCGGCGCCGATAATGGCAATTTTCTTCATATAACTGACCCGCCGTTGTTGTTATCACATTTGTTGTCGGTGGCCTTCCGCCAGTTGAAAAGCTCCACGATAAATCATTTCCGGATAAGGGAAATCTGGCAGGATAATTGTGGTTCAAAATAAGGAAGAGGGCCAATCGCTGGCGTGCCTCTTCCTGGTGGTTAGTTACAGCGTTGCGGCTTCAGAACCAGGTTTCGAGCTGGGCGCCGAAGAATAGCGTACCCGCGCTGTGGTATCCGGCGCTGCCGAAGGTGTCCGTGGAGGAGTAGCCATCCAGCGCGTTGTCCCAGCGCATCCAGGTGGCAAAAAAGCGGATTTCCGGGCGCTCAAAGAAGTCCGTCACGTTCTGCAGCTTGAAGGTGGGGGCAAACGTCAGCTTGTAGTAGCTGCCGCTGGCGGGTCGGTTACCGTTAAAACCTTTCGGGTCGATATCCATATACTGATAACTGCTTTCGTACTGCAGGGCGAAGTTCTGATTGATCTGCTGGATGACCCGGGCGTTCAGCGTCACCCAGTTATAATGGTCAGCGTCGATATAGCGGCTATTACTACTCTGCGCGACGATCAGCGGTGCAATGCTCAGGCTGTCGGTAAGCGCGGTCATCCCATAGGTGGCAAACTTGATGGTCCAGGCCGGACTAATCAGATAGCCGTCGGAACCCGGGCCGCGTACTTCCGCCCCCAGCGCGCGGCCATACAGCAGCGCCGTTTTCGTGCTCCCCGGGCGCAGTCCGTAGAAGCTGTCGCCGTGCCAGGCCAGCATAGTGTTGAACCCTTGCGAGGCTGCTTTATCCGAAGCCAGCCCATCGTTTATCCGTTTATTATTGTCCTGCGAGTAGAGACCGTTGAGCATCCACTGTAATTTGCCCAGCCTGTTGTTAAGCGAGAAGGTGTAGTTTTGAATATAGGTGTTATCCGCTCCGGTCATATTGTTATATTCAACGTTGTCCATTGTCTCGATGTCATTGAAATTACGCCCGTATACCGCAAGATTGGTTTTTATATCCCCCGCGAAATTGACATCATAAATACCGGCGCCGGTACCGATTAAATTCATCATATCGGAATCAAGCCAGTGAATATCGAAATTATCCCGGTCTTCGCGCTTTCCGGCCCACAGCGTCGCCTGTTTAAACGCGCCGCTAAATGCGGGCATATCGCTCATCTCAACAAACGCCTGCCGGACGTTCATCTGGCCGTTGAAGGAACTATCCGTATTATAGGTTTTATCCCATTCGGCTATTTTCATGTAATAACGCAGCTGGCTATTATTATCATATTTTCGTCGGTAGTTGATATCGGCAGTAACATAGGTATCTGATTCATTACCCAGGCGCCCGACGCTGCCGCCGGTGCTGCCCGCAGGCGTCAGGGAAGGTCCCACGGTGGTGGTGGTACCTTTGCTGGTTAATATTCCGCTGCGCGCGTAGCCGCCGAATTTAATCTCTTGATTGTTATCTTGCGCGACCAGAGACTGCGGCGGCGTACTTTTTATTCGCGCTAAATCTTGCTCGGTTTTATGTTCTACGGCCTGTAATCTTTCTTGCGCGTGCGCCGCATTTTTTTCGGCGCTGGCCGCTCTTTTTTCCGCGCTATCTATTTTTCGCGTCGCATCCTGTAACTGGATGCGCGATTGTTTTAATTCGGTCTCGAGTCTTTCGAGCCGGGCGTTAATTTCACTCAGGGTCGTATCCGCAGCAGCGGCGGATGCTGGCAAAGCCAGCGCGCAAAGCGTAAGCATATAGGCTTTCATCATTAAGACCTGTATCGGGGTCGCTGTGCTCTGGACGTGCGGGTGCAGAGCACAGGTTACTGTGCCATTGAAATGGGTGGTTTAATCGGGTATTAAATTATTTTTCGGGCTGTATTAGTTTTTACGCCTCTTTGGTGGGTTTATTGATTTTGACAAAAATGAAAGTCATTATAAAGGCAAAGATAAAGACGGCGATCCCGACGGTGATATAGGTAATAAACTGATAGCGATCGTAGAGATACATCAGCGGCGACAGCAGCACTGCCAGGCCGTAAGAGTTGGCTTTAATCGATAGCAGCGACAGGACCATGCCGCCCAGTGCTGAACTGGCGAGCATCACCATAATTGCGCGGAGTCCGGACTGCATCACAATACCGAATAAAGCCGGTTCTGAAACGCCTAATAGCTGGGTCAGAGTGGCGGAAATACCGGCGGTTTTAAACGCGACATTTTTCGCTTTCACCGAAATAGCCAGACACACGGCGGCGTTGGCAAACCCATACATCGCGCACACCGTAATCAACGGGTTAAACCCGGTGCCGGCAATGAGCGAGGTTTCGATCATAATAAACATATGGTGCATCCCGGTCATCACGGCAATCGGATAGATAAAGCCGATTAACAAACCGCCGATACCCGCAGGTAGGGTCAGAAACTGCTGGATAGCCATCACCGCATAGTGTTCAAAACCATGTACCAGCGGCCCTAAAACCAGCAGCGCGATGGCCACCGCGATCAGGATGACGATAAACGGCGTGAAAATCAGATCCATTGAGTTCGGCATTACCCTGCGGAAGAAAATTTCCAGCTTTGCGCCAATAATGCCGGTGAGCAGGGCGGTTAAAATAGACCCCTGATAGCCCACCAGCGGAATAAAGCCAAACACATAAATCGGGCTGCTGTGGCCGTAGGCGACGTCGTAGGCGTTGGGCAGCGCAGGGGAGACCAGCATCAGGCCGATTAAAAAACCGATAATCGGCGTCCCGCCAAATTTCTTAAACGCCGACCAGCAAATAAACGCTGCCAGAAAAGCGAAAGCGGTGTCGCAGAGCACCGTGGTCAGCGTTTGCAGAGCTGCCGGGATCTCATGGACGCTGCCGCCAAACCACGCCTGGACGGTATCGTTAAAAATGACCCCCTTCAGGCCAAGAAACAGACCGGTGGCCCCGAGGACCGGGACAATCGGCACGAAGACATCCGATAAATTGCGAATTCCCCGCTGTAACCGGCCCGTACTCTGCTTCGTCATTTCGTCCTTGCTGATTTCGGCCACCTGGTATTCGTTGACAAATTCCTGATAAACTTTATTAACGATCCCGGTTCCAAGGATTATCTGATACTGGCCTGAATTAAAAAATACGCCTTTGACTTCGCTAATATTGCGGATTCTATCGTCATCAATTTTCTGCCGATCTTTAACCTGCAAACGTAATCGCGTGGCGCAGTGGGTTGCGGAGGCAATGTTTTCCTTGCCGATGGTATTTACGATCTCAATGGCGATATTTTTATATTTGTTCATATTTAACTCATTCCTTAACGAGAATGGTTTGATAGGGTTTCAGGGTTGCGCCAGCGTCGGCATAATTATTGAGGACAATCTCACCTGCCGGGAGCGTAAAAGGCAGAGGTTGCGCGCTCAAATTGGTTATCGAGATGAAACGCTCTGTCTCCGTTGTCCGTTCGTAAGCAACGATACGATCGTCAACCTCCTCAATGGCGGCGAATGAACCATAGATCAGCGCCTGCGGATAGTGCCTATTTCGCAAGGCAATGATGGTCCGGTAAAACGAGAATACCGATTGTGCATCGTTTATCTGGCTTTGCGCGTTGACGCTGAAGTCGGTTGAGGAAAACGCCAGCCAGGGTTGTGCACCCTGGTTAAATCCGCCGTTGGGGCTCTTCGACCACGGAAAAGGGGTTCGCGAATTGTCGCGGGAGCGCTGGTTGATAAAACCCAGCGCCTGCTCTTCTGAGAAACCTTCCGCCAGGGAGCGATAGTAATTATCAATACTGGAAATATCGTCAAACTCGTCGATCGATTGCCGGCGGAAATTTTTCATCCCCAGCTCCTGGCCCTGATAAATAAATGGCGTCCCCTGCATAAAAAAATACATCGCGGCCAGCGCCGTGGCGCCGACATCATTCTGATAATCAGCGTCGCGGATAAGCTTGGACAGCGCGCGTGGCTGGTCGTGGTTTTCAATAAACGTTGTTCCCCAGCCTGCCTGACAAAAGGCGCGCTGGCTGGCAAAGAGCGCTTCTCTGAATTCTCGAACGCTCCAGCTGCGCTGTTTAAACCATTCCGAACCGTTTTCGACGTCGATATCGGCAGCGTGAAAATCGAAAATCATATTGAAGTAGCCGTCGGGCCCAATATAGCTGGCGTACTCTTCCAGGGGGACGCCCGGCGCCTCGCCCACGGTTACGCAGCGGCGGCGATTGAAGGTGCGTGCTTTTAGCTCATTAAGGAACCGTTCAATACCCGGACGATTGCGCGATTTACTTTTAATAGATACCAGACCATCAATACCGTCTGCGGGCAGAGAGGCATAGTCCTGATCCTTTTTAATAAAGGTAATGGCGTCGATGCGAAAACCAGCGATGCCTTTATCCAGCCACCAGTTAATCATGGCGTAGATTTCCTCGCGCAGCTGCGGGTTTTCCCAGTTGAGGTCTGGCTGCTTTTTATGAAAAACGTGCAGATAGTAGTTCTCTTCGCCAGCCACTTTTTCCCATGCGCTGCCGCCAAAAATCGATCGCCAGTTATTTGGCGCACCTCCCGCCACGGCGGGTTTAAAGATGTAGTAATCACGATATTTCGATTGAGGGTCGGCCAGCGCGGCCTGAAACCAGCGGTGCTCATCGCTGGTATGGTTGACCACCAGATCGACCATCACCGCAATTCCCAGCTCGCCAGCCTGTGCTATCAGGTCGTCCACATCCTGCATCTGGCCTAAATCGGGATTCACCGCGTAGTAGTCCGCGATATCGTAGCCGTTATCCGCATCCGGCGAGCGGTAGAACGGCGAAACCCATATCATGGTGATACCAAGCGTTTTAAGATACGGCAGTTTGGCGATAATGCCCCGAATGTCGCCCACGCCGTCGTTATTGCTGTCATAGAAGCTTTTTGGGTACACCTGATAAATCACGGCTTCTTTCCACCATGCGCCTTTTTGTGATTGATTCATTATTTCTCCTGAGTATGAAATCGATACCATATTGAGTGAAAAAAATTATGCGGAGGCCCTGATAACCAGCTCTGATTTCAGGTCTTCCTCGTCATAGCGATATTGCGTGTGGTTAATCAGGGCCAGCAGGCGTTCCACGGATATGCGACCTAGTTGCTCGATAGGTTGGCTAACGGTGGTGAGCGGAGTAGGGACCATTTCGGCCACGGGGAGGTTATCAAAGCCCATTACCGCCAGTTCTCCGGGAATGCTCACCCCTTTCGCTGTCAGCGCGGAGATCACGCCGCAGGCAACCTCATCGCTACCGGCGAAAATCGCGTCAGGGCGCTCGCCTTTAGCCATTTGTAGAATTTGCTCGGCCAGACGCTGCCCGTCGCGCCAGGTATGGACGTGGCGGAAAATCAGCCGCTCGTCAATGGACTGCTGCCCTTGCTGCATGGCGGCAATAAAGCCGCGGTTTCTTCTGCTGCCGTGGCCCTTTTGCTGGAATGCACCGCCGGTAGAGTAGGCGATTCTTTTATAACCTTTGTGCAGCAGCCAGCTGACCGCGTTATAGGTCGCCAGTTCATCGTTCATTCTGACCACAGGCAGAGTGGTGTCATCGATGCTGGTGTTGCACAGCAGGATCGGGCCATATTTCTGATATTGCTCAATAACGTCTTTATCACTTTCGACGGCGCACAAGATAAGGCCGTCGATAATTTTTTTCTTCAGCAGGTCGAGACAATTTTCTTCTTCGCCCGCGCTATTGTGGTTCTGGACGATCAGCACTGAATAGCCGTTTTTTCGCGCCGTGACTTCAAGGGCGTCGACCAGGCTGGCAAAAAACGGGTTGGTTATCCTGGAGATAAGCACGCCAATGCGGTGGGTTTTCACGCCGCGCATCTGCTGTGCGACGGTGCTCGGCTCGTAATCCAGCTCTTTCATGGCTGCGAGGATTTTTTCCTTTTTATCTTCAGAGATATAAGGATGATTGTTCAGGAAGCGGGATACCGTCGTGACCGACAGACCGGCTTTTACAGCGACGTCTTTTATGGTTGCCATGGTAGTTATGAAATCGATATCACATGAGCATAAAATATTTTTGCTCAGGGTTCGGGTCAACCGCCTTTTTGTAAAACATGATCTGACTCACAAGAAAGTTAACGATACGCTCTCCGCGTCGCGCGCAAAGCGCTGTGGATGAGAGGGGTTAAGCTTGCGATTCGGATCCTTATTCCCGCTTCGCTAACGCGATATACCCCTCCGGTTGCAATCATGGCTGCCTGGTGACGTTCTATGAATAACAAGCGGGATGTCCCATGCTATTAATCCGGGTAACCGTGACGAACTTGACATATTAAGTGGGCTTGCTATTCCTTAAACTGGCGCCCCGATAATAAGCGCAACGGCGAGGTGAAGAATGGCAAGTGAAAAAGAGAGGTTGCCTGGGATAAAAGAGAGCGAATTTTTTCTTAACTTTGAATGTGCTGCCCGAAAATATGGTCTGGGAATATTATTAGGGATAATTCTGGCGGCGTTGTTGGGAATTTTTTCGGGCGGCTATTTCAGCACGGCTGAAAAAACAAACGCGCAGGGTAATTTAACGGTGACCTATGAGCGATTTGGTCGTTTACAAACCGAATTCAGACTAAAAATTACTGCTCGGCCCCGCGTCGCCGATAAATATATTTTTAGTCTCGGCGGTGATTTTAATGCTTCCTTTGAACCCGGCAGCATCTGGCCCCGGCCGGATCGGATGTATAGCCAGAACGATCGGCTGTTTCTTGTATATAATCATCTGAAAAGTATGAGTAATTTTTCTGTATGGCTTTACGTTACGCCGACCAGCCCGGGAAAGTCGAACCACTCTTTACAGCTAAACGGCGAACCCGAAATCCGCTTCTGGCAATTTATTTACCCTTAGGAGGACGCGATGGAGATGGTCTTGCGAGCGTTAGCGATGTATTTAATTTTGCTGGTGGTGTTTAAAATTGCCGGCCGCCGGGCGCTGTTACAAATGACCAGTTTTGACCTGATTCTGTTGCTTATTATCAGCGAGGCCACACAGCAGGCGCTGTTGGGAAACGATTTTTCGGTGACCGGCGCGATGCTGACGATAATGACGCTGGTGGTGGTGGATATGCTTTTCGGATTAATGAAAAAATATACGGTGGGCGCGGAATCAGCGCTCGATGGTTGCCCGGTTATATTGGTCGAAAATGGCGTTCCGTTAATTGATAAGCTGAAAAAAGTGGATGTTTCCTGCGATGATATTCTGGTCGCTGCCCGGCAGAATCAGGGGATTACGGAATTAAGTAAAATCAAATATGCCATACTGGAAAGGAATGGCCACATTTCTATTATTCCTGCAGAGAGTTAAAAAGGTCTTTTTATGTCAAATAACCCTTACAACCAGGCGAAAACCACCGGCGAGCTGACCAAACAGGTCGCCAGCGCGCTGATTGACCGTCGTTTACGCTTAACCACCGCGGAGTCATGCACCGGCGGTAGCCTGGCGGCAGCGCTGTGCGCGGAAGCGGATACAGCCGCATTTTACGATATTGGCTTAATCACCTTTAGCGATCGGGCGAAACAACAGCTTCTCGACGTCAACGCGTCGACGCTGGAAAAGTATAGCGCCGTCAGCCGTCAAACCGTTGAAGAGATGTCGACGGGAGCGCTAGCGCGTTCCGGGGCGGATATCAGCATCGCCATTAGCGGATACGCGGGGCCTGACGGCGGCGATGACGGGACGCCTGCGGGCACCGTGTGGTTCGCATGGAACTTTCGCGGCGAAATCGACGCGCATAAGACGCTGTTTTCCGGCGAGTGCCAGGACGTGGTGGAAAAAGCCGTGCGCTATTCGCTGGCGATGCTGATGGAAAAGCTGCCCGGCTGGCAGAGCGCATAACACACCCTTATTGCGGAGGTTTGTATGGCAGTCATGGCGATCACTGGTGGTACTGCGGGAGTTGGCAAAGCTACGGCCCTGCGCTTTGCGCAGGCAGGCTATGACGTCGGCATTATTGCCCGCGATGATCGGAGCCTTGAAGCGACGAAACGCGAGCTCCTTCGCTATGGCGTTCGGGTTCATACCGTCGAGGCTGATGTGGCCCATGCCGATGCGCTGCTGGCGGCCGCCGGCGAAATTGAAAATCGACTCGGGGCGATCGACGTGTGGGTCAATAACGCGATGTGCGCGGTGCTGGCGCCTTTCCGGGCGATGACCCACGACGAATTTGTGCGGGTCACCGAGGTCACCTATCTGGGCTACGTCAACGGGACTCGCGCCGCGCTGGCGCTCATGACGCCCCGCGATCGCGGGGTGATTATCCAGGTCGGCTCCGCGCTGGCCTATCGCTCTATTCCGCTACAATCCGCCTATTGCGGAGCGAAGGCCGCGATTCGCGGCTTTACCGATGCGGTTCGTACCGAACTGATGCATGAAAATAGCGGCGTGAGCATTGCCATGGTGCAGATGCCGGGGCTGAATACGCCGCAGTTTGAGTGGGCGCGCAATAAGTTCGCCTGGGCGATGCGCCCGGTGCCGCCGGTATTTCAGCCGGAAGTGGCCGCCCAGGCTATTTTCAACGTCGCGCGCAGGCCCGTACGTGAACTTTGGGTGGGGAGCAGCACTATTCAGTCGATTGTGGGGCAATTTCTTTTCCCCGGCTTGCTTGACAGGCTGATGGTCAAAAAAGCATGGGAAGGGCAAATGACACGCCATTTGAACGCTGACGACCGTCAGGACTACCTTGAACAACCGGTCAGGGGACTACATAAAACGCACGGCCGTTTTTCCTCCGAGGCGAAATATCGCGCCACTGCCATTACCTCCGGCGTGCCGGGAAAAGCGCTGCTGGGCGGCGCGGCGGCGGTCGGTTTGCTCCTGGCAAGATGGTTGACCTCGCGCAAACACCGCTAACGCAGCGCGCTGCTGTTGGTCCAGAACCAGCGGTAGCCATACGCGCTAATCTCCAGCTCAACGCGCTTGCCGGGGATAAGCGCGTCAACGTAGGTTTTGTCGGCCAGGCAGGGCGTCCAGACCGCTTCGTCGATCCCTTTCGCGGTAAAGCGCTGCGCTTTTTCACTGAAATTAAGCAAAGTGATGACGCTACGCTCGCGATCATCGTAGCAAATCGCCAGGATCGCCTGATTATCGGTGCTAATGATGCGGAAAGGGGCAACGGCGATTTCCGGGAACTCGGAACGCGTATTGGCGATATCAATTATGCGATGCAGGAGGGAATGGCGGTGCAGCAGGGAAGCAGCCACGTTGACTTTCTGATAGCGAAACGGGCCCCGGTCAATCATGGGGGCAACAAAGGTATCGGGGTCGGCTGCGGAGAAGCCGCCGCCGGCTGAACCGGCCCACTGCATCGGCGTACGTACCGCGTACCGCTCTTCCAGCGCCAGATCGTCACCCATGCCGATCTCATCCCCATAACGCATGATCGGTACGCCGGGCAGCGAAAACAGCACGGCGTGGCAGAACGCCAGCCGCTGCCGATTGCCGTTTAGCATTGGCGCGAGCCGACGGCGAATGCCGCGCTGATAAACGTTCATCTTTTCATCCGGCGCGAAGGCCTCCAGCACGGTCTGCTTGTTCTTGTTGCCGATACCCTCCAGATCCAGCTCATCATGATTACGCAACCAGTTGGCGAAGCAGCAGGCGTCGGGAGGGACGATGGTTTTCTTTATTGCGTTAATCAGCGGGCGCGCGTTCTGGCTGGCGAGACTGACGTAAAAGTATTTGTTCAACCAGAAGTTAAGCACCATGTTAAGCCGGTTATTGTCGCCGAAATAGTCGCGGTACTGTTCGACGTCAACGTCAACTTCGCCCAGCAGAATGGCCTGCGGGTTATGCCGTTCGATCAGTCGGCGCAGATGTTCCAGGATCCACAGCCCCCGTTTCTCCTCGCCGCGTCCGGCCTGCTTTGTGAGATGCGCAGCTGCATCCAGACGAAAGCCGGAAACCCCCAGCTTCAGCCAAAAGATAATGATATTTTCGACCTCTTTAATAACGGCAGGCGAGGCCAGATTGAGATCGGGTTCGTGACGATAAAACATATGGCGAAAATATTGCCCGGCTTCTTCATCCCACGTCCAGATGCTCTCTTCGACGCCGGGAAACATCGGTGGCGTATCGTCATCGTCGCTATCCGCCCACAGATAATAGTCGCGAAACGGCGAACTGCGGCTGCGGCGCGCCTGTTGAAACCACGGATGAACGTCCGAGGTGTGCTGAATCAGCAGTTCAATAATGACCTGCATCCCTAATTCGCGGGCCTGCTCGATAAAGGCGATGATATCCGCCAGTTGACCAAATCGCGGATCGACCTGCAGGTGGTCGCTGACATCGTAACCTTCATCCAGAAATGGCGTCAGGTAGAAGGGGGTTATCCAGATTACCGTCGCGCCCATCCGGCGAATATAGCGCAGCTTGGCCGTAATCCCGGCGATATCGCCGCAGCCATCGCCGTTGAAATCGTAAAAGAGGGCGGAATCAATCTGATAGATAATGGCCCGTGTATGCCAGTCAGCCATAGCGTACCTCAGTGATAGCCTTCATTTCCGGAAACTTTGCCGCGGAACACGTAGTAGCTCCATGCGGTGTAAACCAAAATCACCGGAATGATGAGCAGGGTGCCTACCAGCATAAAGAGCTGGCTGGCAGGCGGCGCGGAAGCCTCCCACAGCGTGATATGCGGTGGAATGATATTGGGCCATAAACTGATACCCAGACCGCTGAAGCCGAGAAAAATGAGCCCAAGCGTCAGGAGGAAAGGACGGGCATGACTGTCGGGGTTAGCGCTCAGGCGCCAGAGCCACAGGCTAAAGACGAGAACCAGAATGGGGACGGGCACAAACCAGTAGAAATTGGGCAGGGTAAACCAGCGTTCAGCAACGGAATGCCAGCCCAGCGGCGTCCAGACGCTGACCACGGCGATGACCGCCAGCAGAGCCAGTAGCGTATGGCGAGTCAGGTCGCGCATACGCTGCTGCAGCGCGCCTTCGCTTTTCATAATCAGCCAGGTCGTGCCAAGCAGCGTATAAGCCACCACCAGCCCTACACCGCAGAACAGGTTGAAGGGCGTCAACCAGTCCAGCGCGGAGCCGATGAACCTGCGGTCGGCAACGTCAAAGCCGCTAATGACCGCACCCACGACGATCCCCTGGCTAAAGGTGGCCAACAACGAGCCGCCGACAAAAGAGTAATCCCAGAACTTTTGATGAGAGGGGGGGGACTTAAAGCGAAACTCAAAGGCCACGCCGCGAAAGATCAGACCAATTAGCATAGCGGTAAGCGGAATCGTCAGCGCATCGGCGATCACGGCGTAGGCCAGCGGAAAGGCGCCGAATAGCCCCGCGCCGCCCAGCACCAGCCAGGTCTCATTACCGTCCCACACCGGGGCGACGCTGTTCATCATCACGTCGCGCTCGGAGGCGTTGGGGACAAAGCTGAATACCATGCCAATACCCAGATCGAAGCCGTCCATCACGATATACATCAGGGTGGCAAACACAATGATGACAAACCAGATCACGGGAATATCGATGCCCATTAGCTTTTCTCCTCTTCAGGCACGGCTTCTGCGGCGGAAAGGGGGCGCGCCGGCGTGCCGGAGGTTGACGACGTTAATTCGCTGACGGGCTGCGGCCCTTTTTTAATCAGCCGGATAATATAGTAATAACCGACGCCGAAGACCGAACAGTAAACAATGATAAAGACCAGCAGGCTGACGACCATTTGCGCTGTGCTATGCAGGGAGACTGCGTCCCGGGTGCGTAAAAAACCATAGATAACCCAGGGCTGGCGTCCCGCTTCGGTCGTGATCCAGCCGGCCAACAGCGCTAGCAGCCCCGCTGGACCCATCGCCAGCGCGGACCACTGAAAGGGGCGGGAGTGATAAAGACGCTGCCGATAGCGCAGCCAGAGGCTCCATACGCCAAGGGCTATCATCAACACGCCCATACCCACCATGATGCGAAACGACCAGAAGACGATAAGGGAATTTGGCCGATCCTCTTTCGGGAAATCTTTTAGGGCAGGGACCTGCTTATTCAGGCTATGGGTCAGGATCAGGCTGCCAAGCGCCGGGATCTCCAGGCCGTATTTGGTGCGCTCTTCCGCCATGTCCGGTACGCCAAACAGCAGCAGTGGGGTGGCTTCTCCGGGTTTGTTCTCCCAGTGGCCTTCTATGGCAGCGATTTTTGCCGGCTGATGTTCAAGCGTGTTGAGGCCGTGCATATCGCCGACGATGGCCTGGACCGGCGCGACCAGCAGGGCCATCCACATCGCCATTGAGAACATTTTGCGTATCGCCGGCGTATCGTTGCCGCGAAGAAGATGCCAGGCGGCGGAGGCGCCGACAAACATCGCGCTGCTGAGAAAAGCGGCGATCGCCATGTGCGACAGGCGATACGGGAAAGAGGGGTTGAAGATAATCGCCAGCCAGTCCTGCGGAATAATGTGACCGTTTTCAATGGTAAAACCCTGCGGCGTCTGCATCCAGCTATTGGACGCGAGGATCCAGAAGGTTGACATCAGCGTGCCCAGCGCCACCATGCAGGTGGTGAAGAAGTGCAGGCCAGGGGGAACTTTATTCCAGCCAAAGAGCATGACGCCTAAGAAACCCGCTTCAAGAAAAAAAGCGGTGAGGACTTCGTAAAGCAGCAGGGGACCGGTAATGCTACCGGCAAACTGCGAGAAGCCGCTCCAGTTGGTGCCGAATTGATAGGCCATGACCAGGCCTGAAACCACGCCCATTCCGAAATTAACGGCAAAAATTTTCAGCCAGAAATTATACAATGAGCGCCAGACGTCGTCTTTTGTCCTCAGCCACATCCCCTCCAGCACCACCAGATAGCTGGCAAGCCCGATGGTAATTGCCGGGAAAAGAATATGAAAAGAGACGGTAAATGCGAACTGCAGCCGTGCCAGATTAAACGCGTCGAGTTCAAACATGATCCGGACCCCATCACATAACAACCCCCAGAACCGAGCAGGGGGCAGTGATTAACAGCAGGTTATCGAGGATTAAGGCTTTTCCTTACCCTCGCCGAGCTCGGCGCCGGTAAGAGGATCGCCATCGGGGGCGGATTCGATCCGTTCCGCCATGGCTTTCACCAGAGCCTTCTGCTGGGCTGTTAGCCTGACGCTGACGCTCCCGTTTCCGCCGTCTACTGCAGGTGCAGGCTGCGGATCCGCGACATAATCGAAGTGCCGATCGCTATTCCAGCTCCCGCGTATGTCGTCTCCCTACGACATATTGTAGTAGGTGCTGGCGTATTCAGGGAGTGGCGGTAATTTACCCGGCGGCTAGCTCGCCCTGAGGGCCGCCGAATTGTTCCAGAAGGAGGTTCGCCAGTCCCGGATTTGGCTCCGCGACCCTTACGGTATACTGAAGTTGCTTAACGTGTCGGAACATGGGCTCTTATCCTTATTGCTTATTTCTTAGCTTCAACGCCTTCGGCTTCAGATCGCAGAAGGAACTCCTCCGTTGTTTGCGGGATATGCTTCAGCAGCCAGTCGGCCATTGCCCGCTCCTCTGCAAGAATTGATTCGATGGCCGGGATCGATGCGACGTCGCCGGCTTTATTAGCAGCGGCAAGCAGGGAGGTATAACAGGCAATTTCAAACTGCTCAAAGACATAACCGCTAATTGACCCTTTAACAATTTCATCGGAAGGGAACATGCCGCCAATGGATTGCCCGAAGGCGGCCATTTTGCTCATTGAATCCTTCAGTACCGAACGCGATATATTATTACGGTCGAGAATTTCCTCCAGTACGGTAATTTGGCGTTTGGTTTCAGTTACGTGCTGTTGAATTCGACTGCGTAGGTCCGGGTAGTTATCGATGCGGCCCGCCATGGATTCCAGCATGGATTCTGCTTGCTTTTCCATTGCATGTGCATCGCGTAGCCAGTCGTGATAATGTTCAAGGTGATTCATAATCAACTCCTTAATATCGGGTTATTATCTGGCTATTTATTTTGTGCATCTTTATTAATATTGCCGACCGCCAGGTCAGTTAATTTAAGGTCGGTTGATTTCTCTTCTTCTAACGTTTCCGCTAAAAGCTTAACCGCTTTTTTATAACCCAGTTGTTCTGCTAAGGTGGCAAGAGTACCGTAGCTGGCAATTTCATAATGCTCAACCTTTTGCGCAGCGGCAATTAATGCAGCATCCCGCACTTCATTTTTCTCTGTGCTCTCGATGACTTCGTTAGCTTCTTCAATAAGCCCCTCCATCGCCACGCATTTCATACGCTTAATTTTGATGGCAGGTTCTTGCTCGACAATTTGATCGATACGCTCAATCTGCCCCTGGGTCTCTTCAAGGTGGGCCTTGAAGGCGTCGCTGAGCTGTTCGCTTGACGCTGCCCTGGCCAATTTAGCCAGCCCGCGAGTTAATTGTTTTTCAGCGCTGTAAGTATCCGATAAAAGATGAATAAATACGTCTTCTATGCTTTTCATATTCATATGAAATACCTTTTACACAGGAGAATAACTGCGAGTCCGCAGACCCGCAGGATACTCTTTTATTTACAAGAGAACGAGGCGATTAATAATCAGGAATTATCAGATTTACGTCCGCCACCATGACTATTTTGTCCGCCTTTTTTACCGGCTTCAGATGCACGTTGCGGATCGTTTTTAAAGTTCCCACCGCTGTGCTGACCGCCTTTACGTCCAGCTTCAGATGCTTTATCACGGTCTTCAGCGAAATTACCGGAACCACCACGATGTTCTGCCATATTTTCATACCTCTGTTGATTTTATGTCAGGAAGATACGATTTGGATACGTATCCGTTGTCGTTCAGGAATTAAATTTAGCTGTTATTTACGAACAGTCAAACCGCTTGCTGGGGATATTTTTTTGAAATATTCTGAATTACATAACGGTAACCGTTTCGCTTGTTTTGAATGAATGTCAGCATAACGGGTTATGATCTAACGAAAGATTTTTATTAGCGAGAGGATATATCCAGAGCCGTTGCGTTAATAAACTCCTGACAGACCTGGCGCAGGACTTTACGTCACTTTACATAACCGTGGAGAATAACTTAACGGTTACTGAACGTTATTAGCAGATGAGTTGAGAAAAGTCAGAAAATAATGAGGTTACAGAAAGAGAGTGATTTTCGGATGTTTCAATGCGGGAGATAAAACAGGCACCATATCACGAGATTGTGAAATGGTGCGTCCGAGTGGACTCGAACCACCGACCCCCACCATGTCAAGGTGGTGCTCTAACCAACTGAGCTACGGACGCATTATGGTGCGTTTAATTGGACTCGAACCAACGACCCCCACCATGTCAAGGTGGTGCTCTAACCAACTGAGCTATAAACGCATTATGGTGCGTTCAATTGGACTCGAACCAACGACCCCCACCATGTCAAGGTGGTGCTCTAACCAACTGAGCTATGAACGCAATGTTGCAGCAGCAACGGGGACGCATATTAGCGGGAGGGAGGGGTTGTGGCAAGAGGCAAACGTCACTTTTCTTCCAGTTTTCTCGCGATCGCAGAAGTTTTATCCATATTGGTTATATTTTACTGATGCAAAAGAATATTTCTTCACCAGCACGAGAAAACGGCGCTGAATCAGCGCCGTGGGGTTTCGCCGCGGGCTAGCGCGCAGCGCGCTGTAAAATGATGCTGGAAGGCTGACGCTGCAGGAAACGCATACGCAACATCATCATCACGGCGGCGGAGGTAAGACCAATTATAAATCCGCACCAGAAACCGGCGGGGCCCATGCGCGGCACGATCAGATCGGTCAGGGCCAGCAGGTAGCCGCTCGGCAGACCCAATACCCAGTAGGCGGTAAAGGTAATAAAGAAGATGGAACGCGTGTCTTTATAGCCGCGCAGGATCCCGCTGCCGATCACCTGAACGGAGTCGGAAATCTGGTAGATGGCCGCGAGTAGCATTAGCTGGGACGCCAGGGCCACGACCTCGGGATTGTCGTTATACAGCAGCGCAATTTGCTTACGCATCAGAATGGTGAACACCGCCGTGAAAACGGCCATGCACACCCCAACGCCGACGCCGGTTCTGGCTGAGGTCTGAGCCTCCAGCGTTGAACCCTGCCCGAGACGGAAGCCTACGCGAATCGTCACCGCTGCCGCTAGCGAGAGCGGTAAGACGAACATCAGCGAGCTGAAGTTAAGGGCAATCTGATGCCCGGCCACGTCAACGATCCCCAACGGCGAGACCAGCAGCGCCACGACGGCAAACAGCGTGACTTCGAAAAACAGCGCCAGCGCAATCGGCAGGCCCAGCTGCACCAGACGCTGAATGACGGCGAAATCCGGTTTGCTGAATCGCTCCTGGAGATGAATATCACGCATCGAACGCGCGCGGCGTACCCAGAACAGCATGCTGAAAAACATCACCCAGTAAACCGATGCCGTCGCTACGCCACAGCCAATCCCGCCAAGTTCCGGCATACCGAAGTGACCGTAGATAAAAATGTAGTTCACCGGAATGTTGACCAGCAGGCCGATAAATCCCATGACCATACCCGGCTTGGTTTTCGCCAGCCCTTCACATTGGTTACGGGCAACCTGAAAGAACAGATAGCCGGGCGCGCCCCACAGCAGCGCGCGCAGGTAGCCGACCGCTTTGTCCGCCATCGCCGGGTCGATGTTATGCATTGAGCTGATAATGTAACCGGCATTCCACAGCACGACCATCACCAGGACGGAGACGAAGCCGGCCAGCCAGAATCCCTGGCGCACCTGGTGTGCGATACGATCACGACGGCCGGAACCATTCAACTGAGCAATAACGGGCGTCAGGGCCAGCAGCAGGCCGTGGCCAAAGAGGATCGCCGGTAGCCAGATGGAAGTGCCGATGGCAACGGCCGCCATATCGGTGGCGCTATAGCCGCCCGCCATCACGGTATCGACAAAGCCCATGGCGGTTTGGGCGACCTGAGCAAGAATAACGGGTATAGCCAGTGCTAATAACTGACGCGCTTCAATAAAATACTTCTGCACGTGAACACCTATATATTGTTGTTATTGGAGGACTAAAAAAGCCGCCATCAAGGGCAGCAAGAAGAAAAAGCAGAGGGATTTGCCAGACTATTGTAGCGAGGATTAGCCATTTAGCCAGTGAAAAAATTCCTCTGCACGTTGTGCGCTGGCAACCTGTTTTGCCAGCTGTTATTGTTCGTCATAGCCGAAAACGGTACTGATACCGTCACGAATTTATACAGGAGCAAAATATGTTTACCGGTATTGTGCAGGGGACCGCCAAAGTGGTGGCTATTGATGAAAAACCCAACTTTCGCACCCACGTTGTGGAGCTGCCTGAGCATATGCTCGCGGGGCTTGAAACAGGCGCTTCGGTAGCGCACAACGGCTGCTGCTTGACGGTCACCGATATCAATGGTCCGCGAGTAAGTTTTGATCTGATGAAAGAGACCTTGCGGATAACCAATCTGGGCGCGATCCGCGAGGGCGACAGCGTCAACGTTGAGCGCGCGGCCAAATTCAGCGATGAAATTGGCGGTCACCTGATGTCAGGTCATATTATGACCACCGCGGAGGTGGTGAAAATTCTGACCTCGGAAAATAATCGCCAGATTTGGTTTAAGGTTCAGGACCCGACGTTGATGAAATATATCCTCTACAAAGGATATATCGGCGTCGATGGGATTAGCCTCACCGTCGGTGAAGTGACGCCAACCCGGTTCTGCGTGCATTTAATTCCGGAAACGCTGCAGCGCACCACGCTTGGGGTGAAAAAGCTGGGCGATCGGGTGAATATTGAAATCGATCCGCAGACGCAGGCGGTCATTGATACTGTTGAGCGCGTGCTGGCGGCGAAAGAAGCAGAAGCGGCGCTGAAAACGGCGGCCGAATAATAAATTCCCCCGCCGAAGCGGGGGAAATTTTTAGCGGGCCACGCGCAGACCGTGTTCGGCTCCGCGAGAAAAAACCACCTGCCACAGCTGAATATCGCGCGCGCGGAAAGCGCCGGCGCAGGCATTCAGGTAATAGCTGAACATGCGTTTAAAGCGTTCTGAGTAGTTGTCGGCAATTTCCGGCCAGCTATTAAGGAAGCGCTCATACCAGGCCATAAGCGTGGTGTCGTAGTCGGCGCCGAAATTATGCCAGTCTTCCATAACAAAATGCGATTCGCTGGCTTCGGCAATATGGCGCACCGACGGCAAACAGCCGTTAGGGAAGATATATTTGTTGATCCAGGGGTCAACGCTATGGTCGGTTTTTTTCGAGCCGATGGTATGGAGCAGGAAACGACCTTCGGGCTTCAGATTACGATCGACCACATCAAAATAGGTGGCGTAATTTTTAGGCCCGACGTGTTCGAACATGCCGACTGAAACAATACGGTCAAAGCTCTCGTGCAGGTCGCGATAGTCCTGGAGGAGGATGGTGACGTCGAGGTCAGCGCAGCGCTGCTGCGCCATTTTCTGCTGCTCCGCCGAGATGGTAACGCCCACCACGCTAACCTGGTAATTTTTGGCCATGTAGTAGGCCAACCCGCCCCAGCCGCAGCCGATATCCAGCACCCGCATGCCGGGCTCAAGCTCAAGTTTACGGCAGATGAGATCTAATTTGGCCTGCTGTGCGTCATCAAGAGTTTCCGCGTCTTTCCAGTACGCGCAGGAATACTGCATATAAGGGTCAAGCATGCGGCTGAACAGATCGTTACCTAAATCGTAATGCTCCTTGCCGACAATCCAGGACCGTTTTTTACTTTGCAGATTGAATAAGCGTGCGCTGGCGATACGCAAGGTATCTTTGAAATGATGGGGAAGCTGATTTTCCAGTCCGGCGCGTAAAACTTTATGGAAAAATATATCCAGCCGTTCACAATCCCACCAGCCGTCCATATAGCTTTCGCCTAGCCCCAGCGACCCCTCCTGCAAAACACGCTTAAAAAAGAGCGGGTTTTTAATCCGTAGATCGGAAGGGGCAGGACCATTAATTTCGATGCCCGCACGGCCTAATAATTCAGCTGCAATTCGGTACCAATCATCATTTGGTACACTGACTACTTCTTCTATACACGATGAACTCATAGCTTCTCCATCACGCCCAAGTGATCAGAACCTTAAAACAGCGTAGACGCTTTTTTGGCTTTGTGAGAAATCTCACGGATAATCCGTGAGGCTGCTATCCGACGTAGAACAGAGGAAGGGAGGTAACCCTTGCCGAAAGGCCTTCCATGGGGAAACGGGATGCATCCTGCTCCCGTTTAATCAATTAATCTTTCTATTTATGTGATGCCGGATCCAGTATAGGCCGCTAAAAACAGGCTTTCAACAAAAATATCTTAGCAAGCTAACTACTGAATTCTATAACTATCAGCAGAATAGCTTACGCATGTGACGATTCTGTTGCAGGATGCGCGGCTTTATACTGCATGTGGTAGCCTATGCCGGCCAGCACGATGGAGACCAGCATCACGCTGGTGGTCGTTTGCAGCGGCGTGGCAATCAGCGTAGAAACCAGCAGGCTGGTCAGGAAACAGAGACCAAGCTGCAGAGTGTTTTGCAGCGCCGCAGCACGCCCGGTCGCCTGCGGGAATGGCTTCAGGGCCTGCGCGACGACGATCGGATAAATACCTCCGTTCACCACCGCCATGGCGCAGAACGGAATCATCAGCCCAATAAGCGTCGCATTCTCCCGCAGGCCAACCAGCCAGGTGGCGGCGACGCTGACGGCAAAAATCGCCAGCAGCCAGGGCAGAATTTGCTGCCCCTGCCATTTTTGCAGCGCCGCGCGGCAGCCGTAACCGCCCACCAGAAACGCGATAGTCTGTGGCACATAGCTCAGGCCAATAACGGTCGGGCCGTAGCCCATTTCATGGAGAATAAACGGCGAGCCCGTGAGCCAGGCGAAAAAGCTGGCGGAACAGGCGGCGTAGATCAGCACGTTACCGCTATATTCCCGCGAGCGCAGCAGGGCGAGGAAGGTGAGCTTCTTCTGGGCGCTGACGATCGGTTTATTCGCCGGCTTCAGGCGCAGGGCCGGCAGCATCAGCAGCAGGGTAATGGCGAACAGAACGGCAAAAATGGCCTGCCATTCGAAGTGAACCAGCAGCCAGCTGCCAAGCAGCGGCGCCAGCGCCGGCGATAAACCAACCAGCGGCATAATGGCGGCGAAAATGCGGTTGGTTCTTTGCGCGGGGTAATAATCGGTTACCATCGCCTGCCAGGTCACCGCGGCCGCGCAAACCCCCAGAGCCTGGATAAAGCGCAGCGCCAGCATCAGGCCGGCATCGCGCACCCACAGCATCCCCAGGCAGCCGACAGCAAAGATAGCCAGGCCGCTCAGCAGCACCGGCTTACGGCCGTAGCGATCGGAAATGGGGCCCCAGAAGAGCTGCCCAAGCGCAAAGCCCGCCAGGAACAGGCTCAGGCTGGCGCTGACCGAGGCGGCGGAAGTATTCAGATCCTGTTGCATGGCGGCGAAAGCCGGAAGATACATATCGGTGGCCAGAAAGCCCAGTACGCTGAGGCCAGCCAGCCAGACTAAAAATCCTTTCCCAGGTTGTTGCATAACGTTCTCTTTTTATTGTGCAGGTACGATGGCGCAGAGTGTAGGGAGTGCATTAAGGCTTGTGAAACGCTAATATTTGTCAGATGAGTTCAAAAATTTTGTAGGCAGAAAATGTGGTCTGAATACTCGCTTGAGGTTGTCGATGCTGTCGCCCGCAACGGCAGCTTTAGCGCCGCCGCCCAGGAACTGCACCGCGTACCCTCGGCCGTCAGCTATACCGTACGTCAGCTGGAGGAGTGGCTGGCGGTGCCGCTGTTCGAACGCCGCCATCGGGATGTGGAATTAACGCCGGCCGGCGTCTGGTTTTTACAGGAAGGGCGATCTGTTATCAAAAAAATGCAGATCACCCGCCAGCAGTGCCAGCAGATCGCCAACGGCTGGCGCGGGCAGCTCTCTATCGCGGTTGATAACATCGTTAAACCCACGCGTATGCGGCAGATGATCGTTGATTTTTATCGCCATTTTGATGACGTCGAGCTGATCGTCTTTCAGGAAGTGTTCAACGGCGTCTGGGATGCGCTCGCCGACGGTCGCGTGGAGTTAGCCATCGGCGCGACGCGCTCAATTCCGGTAGGGGGACGCTACGCCTTCCGCGATATGGGGATGCTGAGCTGGGACTGCGTCGTTGCGAGCCACCATCCGCTGGCAAAAATGGCGGGGCCTTTGAGCGATGACGTGTTGCGCAACTGGCCGTCGCTGGTCAGAGAGGATACGTCACGCTCGCTGCCAAAGAGGACCACGTGGCTGCTCGATAACCAGAAGAGGGTCGTCGTGCCGGACTGGGATGCTTCTGAAACCTGCCTCTCCGCCGGACTGTGCGTCGGTATGGTGCCCGGGCATTTAGCGCGTCCGTGGCTGGATAGCGGTGAATGGACGGCGCTGGAGCTGGAGAACCCCTTCCCGGATGCCGCATGCTGCCTGACGTGGCAGCAAAGCGACGCTTCGCCGGCGCTGCTCTGGTTACTGGATTATCTTGGCGATAGCGAAACGCTAAATCGGGAGTGGCTGCGGGCGCCGGAATAACCGACCCCGCAAGCAGGGCTAACGGCGGTAATCGACAAACGGACCGTCGGCCACGGAACGGCGCTCGACCAGGCGCGGATGGACTTCAATCGACTGCGAGACTTCACGCTTATTGACGATACGGTCCAGCAGCATATTAAAGGCCGCTTCGCCAAGAGAGTCTTTAGGCTGATGAATGGTGGTCAGCGCCGGGCTAAAGTAGCGAGCGTTGCGCACGTTATCATAACCGATCAGTGAAATATCCTGCGGCACGCGCAGGCCCATTTCATCCGCCGCGCAGATGGCGCCCATCGCCATAATATCCCCGCCGCAGAAGATGGCCGTTGGGCGAGGATGCTGGGCGAGAATTTGCTGCATGGCGCGGTAGCCGGATTCCGGCTCGAAATCACCCTGCACAATCCAGTTCTCCGGGACGTTAATCTGCGCCTCTTCCATCGCTTTCATAAAACCCGCCAGCCGGCCTGCGCCGGTGTTACGCTCCAGCGGGCCGGGGATCACGCCGATGTCGCGATGGCCGCGCTCAACCAGGTAGCGTCCGGCGATATAGCCGCCCTCGAAGGCGTTATCGACGACCGAGTCGGTGAAGTCGGCTTTTGCCTCGCCCCAGTCCATCACCACCATCGGGATATGGCGATACTCTTCCAGCATGCTTAACACCGATTCCGGATACTCAGAACACATCACCAGCAGGCCGTCTACGCGTTTCTGCGCCATCATTGACAGATAGGCGCGCTGTTTCTCCGGGTCGTTCCATGCGTTACCGAGGATCAGGGTGTAGCCCTTCTGGAAGCAGCTTTTCTCGACGGCTTCGATAATCTCAGCGAAATAGGCCGCTTCGCTGCTGGTCGCCAGCAGACCAATAGACTTGGTGTGATTGACCTTCAGGCTGCGGGCAACGGCGCTGGGGGAGTAATGCAGTTCTTTTATTGCCGCCCACACCGCATTGCGCGTCTCTTCCGCAACGAATCGGGTTTTGTTAATCACATGTGACACTGTTGTAGTGGAAACGTTTGCGCGCTTCGCTACATCTTTAATAGTTGCCATTACTTCTCACTCCAGACCTTGACCTGATCGTCTGTTTATCGGTACGTAAACGTTTGCCTGTACACACCCTGACGCCAAAATTGAGCATGGCATCACGTCGGGAAAACGACACAGAACGACAGGAAGGGGTCAATGGCCGATACGCTTTCAAATTAGCGTGGGATTTTGTCCGATCTTGGGGCAAAGGGGAAGAGCAAAAATGTGCATCACTCTAAATCTCGGAAGATTTTTACGCTATTCTGTGTAAAAATGAGCAAGCTCACTTTTCATGTGGGGATAATCAGGGGGAAAAATTGATGGATACAAATTTAAAGTTTTCGCTGACAACAACGATTATTGTTTTGGGTTTGATTGTTGCCGCAGGTTTGACTGCAGTACTGCACTAGTTCTGCGATAAGGGAGGGGCCGCTCTCCCTTTGCTCCACCTATTATTATCATTTTCGCAAAAATCTTTTGCCATTTCGTTCACTTTTGTTTTTCTGTGATTGATGTCATGCTTTTGACTTCTGATGAGATGCCGTCGCGGAAGGCGGCCTGATGGAGTCCCTGCATGAAAATCAACTTTCCCCTGCTCGCGCTGGCGATTGGTGCCTTTGGCATCGGCACGACCGAATTCTCCCCGATGGGGCTATTACCGGTAATCGCTAAAGGCGTGGACGTTTCGATTCCGGCGGCGGGAATGCTGATTAGCGCCTATGCCATCGGGGTAATGGTCGGCGCGCCGCTGATGACGCTGCTGCTCTCCCACCGCGCGCGCAGAAATGCGCTGATTTTCCTGATGGCGATTTTTACCCTTGGCAACGTGCTCTCTTCCATTGCGCCGGATTACACCACGCTGCTGCTGTCGCGGATCATTACCAGCCTTAACCACGGCGCTTTCTTTGGCCTGGGCTCGGTGGTGGCGGCAAGCGTAGTGCCAAAACATAAGCAGGCCAGCGCGGTGGCGACGATGTTTATGGGGCTGACGATCGCCAACATCGGCGGCGTACCCGCAGCAACCTGGCTGGGCGAAACCATCGGCTGGCGAATGTCATTCCTTGCAACGGCGGGGCTGGGCGTGGTGGCAATAATCGGCCTGTGGTTTTCCTTACCGAAGGGCAGCGTCGGCGAGCGCCCAAACGTGAAGCAGGAGCTTTCGGTGCTGATGCGTCCGCAGGTGCTGTCTGCGCTGCTGACTACCGTGCTGGGGGCGGGGGCGATGTTTACGCTCTATACCTATATTTCCCCGGTTCTGCATACCATTACCAACGCCTCTCCGCTGTTTGTCACCGCGATGCTGGTGCTGATCGGCGTGGGCTTTTCGCTGGGCAACTACCTTGGCGGTAAATTTGCTGACCGCTCCGTTTCCGGGACGCTGAAGGGGTTTCTGCTGCTGCTGATGGTTATCATGCTGGCGATTCCGCTGCTGGCGCAATCGCAGGTGGGCGCCGCTATCAGTATGGTTGTCTGGGGCGCGGCGACCTTTGCGGTGGTGCCGCCTTTGCAGATGCGAGTGATGCGCGTGGCTCACGAAGCGCCGGGGCTGTCGTCGTCGGTCAATATCGGGGCTTTCAACCTTGGAAACGCGTTGGGAGCGGCGGCGGGAGGCGCGGTCATTAGCGGCGGCCTGGGCTATACGTTTGTCCCGGTGATGGGGGCGATTATCGCGGGCGTTGCGCTGCTGCTGGTGCTGTTCAGCGGTCGGGCGCAGCCGGAAGAGGCGTTCGCTAACCGTTAAGATCGCGAGAAGTGAGATAAGAACCGCAGAAGCCGTATGGCTTCTGCGGTTTGCTTTTATGCTGCCAGGTTAGCGGCAACAAACTTCCAGTTTACCAGCGCCCAAAAGTGTTCCAGATAGTTCGGACGAGCGTTCCGGTAGTCGATGTAATAAGCGTGTTCCCAGACATCCACGGTCAGCAGCGGAGTGGCGTCGCTGGTCAGCGGCGTACCCGCGTTGCTGGTGGAGACAATGGCCAGGCTACCATCGGCGTTTTTCACCAGCCAGGTCCAGCCTGCGCCGAAGTTTTTTGCCGCCGCGTCGGTGAATTTGGCTTTGAAATCAGCGAAGCTGCCGAATGATTTAGCGATAGCCGCCGCCAGTTCGCCTTGCGGTTCGCCGCCAGCGTTTGGCGCGAGGCAGTTCCAGTAGAAGGTGTGGTTCCAGACCTGCGCGGCGTTGTTGAAGACGCCGCCATCGGAAGAACGCACGATCTCTTCCAGGGTTTTCCCTTCAAACGCGGTGCCTTTGATCAGGTTATTCAGGTTGGTGACGTAGGCCTGGTGGTGTTTACCGTAATGGTATTCCAGGGTTTCTGCGGAAATGTGCGGCGCCAGGGCGTCTTTTGCATATGGTAATGCAGGTAATTCGAACGACATTGCTACTCTCCTTTTTATAGTTTGTACGCGCAATAACCATGTATTACGCAGGGTAATAGTAGCAAATTAAAAGATGTGGCAAAAGAGAGCGTTACCCTGCCGCTAAAGCGGCAAGGCATATTTAGCGAATGGTTTTCGGCGTCATAACGCGACGCGCGCCGACGTAGTGACGTACCCAGTAATCGTCGCTTAATGAGGTGATCTGAATATCGCGGCCGGTGCGCGGAGACTGGATAAATTTGCCGTTGCCCACGTAAACGCCGACGTGATCGGCAGTCCCGCGCCCGCGGGTGCGGAAAAAGACGAGATCCCCGCTTTGTAGCTCGCCGCGATCCACCGGACGGGCGTCGCGCAGGTGATACATCTCATTGGCGGTGCGTGGAATATGGATTTTAACCAGGTCTTTATAGGCATAATAGACCAGACCGCTACAATCAAACCCGGTGCGCGGGGAAGTACCGCCCCAGCGATAGGGTTTACCAATCTGATCCATCAGCTTTGACATCGCGGTGCTTTGCGCTTTTTGTACCCGCGCCTTATGCGCATCGGCGATAGTCAGCTGCGGCTCATCGGCGATGGGTTTGCAGCGAGTTTTATAGCCTTTACGCACCACGCACTTTTTCTGCACGCTCGCCGTTGCCATCTTGCTTTCTGCTATCGACCTTGTCGAGCTGGCGCACAGTTTTTTATAGCCTTTGCGCAGGACGCATTTTTTGGTGACGCTGGCGGTCTGGCGTGACGCGGCTGATTTGCTACGGCTGGCGGTTGACGTTTTCTTGCTGGGGGTTTTGGCGGTAGTTTTACTTTTGGAATTGACTGCTTTTTTCTTACGCTCTGCGGTCGTGCCCTTGGCCGGATGCGCTTTTGGCGTGGCCGAAGCGTGCGTATGCCCGGAAGCATGCGCCAGCGGCGTCAGTGAAATAGATGTAAAAAGTAATGCACAGAGCGAAATCGCGATTTTGTTAAGACGCGCCACTGAGCACTCCCCTGATTAAATTACAGACATATACAGATGCCTGACGATGAATGACAAACCGCATCGATTCTAAAGCATAAAATCGTGGAGAGTTACTACTCTTTTGTATCTAAAGTCTCGTTTGGTTAACATTTGCAAAAAAATGCTTCCGTCAGCGCCTCCGGCGCATGAAAAGCACGCAACGCGTTGCCGCGTATAGCAATAAAATGATATTTTTGAGGCAACTTTGGCCTACAGAAGATAAAATGTGGCAAGTGAAAAAAATGTTATTATCGGTCCTGCGTTCAGGACGCTACAATGACAAATTACTGCCGTAGAGAAGTTTGAGGAAGCACGACAATGAGCACGACTTTAGAAAAAATCCAACATCAAATCGCTGAAAACCCGATCCTGCTGTACATGAAAGGGTCACCGAAACTGCCAAGCTGCGGTTTCTCCGCACAGGCCGTGCAGGCACTGTCCGCCTGTGGCGAACGTTTTGCCTACGTCGATATCCTGCAAAACCCGGACATCCGCGCAGAGCTGCCGAAATACGCTAACTGGCCAACCTTCCCGCAGCTGTGGGTGGACGGCGAACTGGTCGGCGGCTGTGACATCGTGATTGAAATGTATCAGCGCGGCGAACTGCAGCAGCTGATTAAAGAAACGGCCGCTAAGTACAAAACTGACGAGCCGAAAGCGGAGTAATTCTGCTGCTAATAAAAAAGCGACTTCCGATGAAGTCGCTTTTTTTATCGTTTATTCTTCGGCCATCGGCAATGGCCAACCGCCGAGCCGCTTCCAGCGGTTGACGATTTCGCAGAACAGCTGGGCGGTTTGTTCGGTATCGTATAGCGCGGAGTGCGCCTGGGTACCATCAAACGCCATTCCTGCGGCAATACAGGCTTTCGACAGCACCGTTTGACCCAGCGCCAGGCCGCTCAGGGCCGCGGTATCGAAGGTGACGAACGGGTGGAACGGATTACGTTTCAGCCCCGCGCGCTCTGCCGCCGCCATGGTAAAACCGTGATCGAACGTGGCGTTATGCGCAACCATGATCGCGCGGCTGCAGTCGCTATCTTTCATCCCTTTACGGACCATTTTGAAAATCGCGTGCAGCGCATCGTATTCGCTTACCGCGCCGCGCTCGGGGTCGTTGGGGTTAATACCGTTAAAAGCCAGGGCTTCGGGCTGCAGGTTGGCGCCCTCAAAAGGTTCAACATGAAAATGCAGCGTTTCGTCCGGCATCAGCCAGCCTTCCTCATCCATTTTCAACGTAATAGCGGCGATCTCCAGCAGGGCGTCGGTTTTGGCATTAAACCCAGCGGTTTCAACATCGATTACCACAGGATAAAAACCGCGAAAACGGTCGCACAGACCATTAAGTTGAACGTTCTCGGACATCAGATTCTCTTAGCTGGAAAAAAGTAGCGCGCATTATGGCAAATTTTGCCGCGCCTTGCAGCAGGCGGGGGGATAAAACAGCGGGCACCGCGGGTGCCCGAGCAGATTAATTGCCGAGACCCTTACCGGCGTCTTTCTCTTCGATCAGTTCGATTTTATAACCATCCGGATCTTCGACGAAGGCGATGACGGTGGTACCGCCTTTGACCGGGCCGGCTTCACGCGTCACGTTGCCGCCGTTCTGGCGAATACGCTCGCAGGCTTCGGCCGCGTTTTCAACACTCAGCGCGATATGGCCATAAGCGCTACCGAGATCGTACTTATCAACGCCCCAGTTGTAGGTCAGCTCAATCACGGCGGTATCGCTCTCTTCGCCGTAACCCACGAATGCCAGCGAGTATTTATACTCCGTGTTTTCGCTGGTGCGCAGCAGTTTCATGCCCAGTACGTTGGTGTAAAACTCAATCGAACGTTGCAGGTCGCCAACGCGCAGCATGGTGTGAAGTAAGCGCATAATGTCCCCTATGCAGTTTATGTTGATACAGCAGAGCGTTGAGTATAGCGGCGATAACCCGCCGCTATCAATGGAGGGATTACAGGGTCGGGTAATCGGTATAGCCTTCCGCGCCGCCGCCGTAGAAGCTTTCCGGACGCTGTGGATTCAGCGCGGCCTTTTTCTGCAGGCGCGCGACCAGATCCGGGTTGGCAATGTAGTCGCGACCAAAGGCCACGGCATCGATGAGGCCTTTACCGATCAGATCGTTTGCCTTTTCGACCGTGTAGGCGCCAGCGCCGATAATGGCGCCGGGAAAACGGTCGCGTACTTTCTGACGGAACTCATCGCTATACGGCTGACCGCCGGCCCAGTCCGGCTCGGACATGTGCAGGTAAGCGATACCGCGTTTGGCCAGCTCTTCAATCAGATAGAGCGCATCGGCCTCTTCATTTGGACCATTATCGACGTTCTGGAAGCTGCCAATAGGCGAAACGCGAATACCGATACGGTCGGCGCTCCACTCTTTACTCGCCGCATCAACTACTTCCAGCACCAGGCGCGCGCGGTTTTCCACGCTGCCGCCATACTGGTCAGTACGGTGGTTGGAAGACGGGGAAAGGAACTGGTGCAGCAGGTAGCCGTGCGCGGAGTGCAGTTCGACAAGGTCAAAACCGGCATCGCGGGCGTTGCCTACCGCCTGACGGAAATCATCAACAATCCCCGGGATCTCATCGGTGTTGAGCGCGCGCGGCATTGAGGTGTCGACGCGAATAGCATGGCCGTTTTCATCGCGCAGCGAGGTACGGGTACCCGCGCTTATGGCCGACGGTGCCACCGGGGCGGCGCCGCCAGGCTGGATGCTGCTGTGCGAAATACGCCCGGTGTGCCACAGCTGTACGGCAATACGCCCGTTTTCGGCGTGTACGCCGGCGGTGATTTTTTTCCACGCTGCAATCTGTTCTGGGCTGTGCAGACCCGGTGCGCCCGCGTAGCCTTTAGCCTGAGCGGAAATCTGGGTGGCTTCGGAAATAATCAGGCCAGAGCTTGCGCGCTGACGGTAATATTCGCCCATTAACGGGGTAGGGATATCGCCCGGTTCAATGCTGCGCAGACGCGTCAGCGGAGCCATAAATACGCGGTTGGGTACGGTTACCGCACCCACTTTCAACGGGGTAAACAACTTTGATTCTGACATAATGACTCCTGAGTAGACCGGTCGTCTTGAAACTGATGAAATAAAAACGCCTGTTAAACGCCAGGCGCAGCAATAATATTTTTAGCGTGGGCAAGGGCGCTTTCCAGCGGCGTTGCGCTACGCGTAATCTTGGCCTGCAGATTTGCCCCCAGCCACAGGGAGTAGAGCACCTGGGAAAGGGTGAACGCGTCGCCGTCAAACTCAAGGCTGCCTTCCTGACGGCCTTTCTCCAGCGCATCGCCCAGCAGAATAATGATTTGGCTGGCGCCTTTATCCATCGCGGCGCGCATATCTTCCGACAGATCGCAGACCTCAGCCGACAGCTTCACCGTCAGACAGCCGCTAATAATGCCCTGCTGGCAAAATTGCGTCAGCGTATGCTGATAATAGGCCAAAAGTCGGTCGCGGTAGTTTCCCTGACCGTGGTCAAAATGCTCCACCAGGCGCTGAAGGTATCCGGCGTAATGATGCTCGAGCAGCGCAACGCCAAAGGCTTCTTTTGAGCGAAAATAGTGATAGAAAGAGCCTTTTGGCACTTCCGCTGTTTTCAGTAGTTCACTCAGCCCCATGCCGGTAAATCCCCGATGCATGCAGAGCTGCTCGCCGGTGGCCAGGATATGTTCGCGTGTGTTGCATTCACTGTGCTTGTTCATAGCGCTTACTGTAATAGACCGATTGGTCTAATGCAAGTCATAATTAAAAATGCCGCCTGGCGCAGAGGGCGATGAACAAAATTTGCGTACGGCGAATGAAACGTCTTCAATAAAGAAAGAGATGAGCGGCAGGAGAGGCGAAGTGGCTGAACAACTGGAGTTCTTCCCGGTGCAAAGTCCGTGCCGGGGGATTTGTCAGTCTGATGAACGCGGCTACTGTCGGGGGTGTATGCGTAGCCGCGACGAGCGTTTCAACTGGCAGAAAATGAGCGATGCGCAAAAGCAGGATGTTTTGCGTTTGTGCCGACAGCGGCTACTGCGCAAATTACGCGCAGCTAAGCAGGATAGTGCGGAAGAACCGCAGCAACCCTCGCTGTTTTGAGCCTAAAATTGCGTATACTCAGGGCACATTTTTGTTGAGGAAGCTGTTATGGTTCAGCGTATTGCTATGGCTCCGCAGGGGCCGGAATTTTCTCGTTTTGTGATGGGTTACTGGCGTTTGATGGACTGGAATATGTCCGCTAAAGCGCTGGTGAGCTTTATTGAGCAACACCTGGATCTGGGCGTCAGCACTATCGATCACGCCGATATTTATGGCGACTATCGCTGCGAGGCGGCGTTTGGCGACGCGCTAAAGCTGGCCCCGCATCTGCGCAGCCGGATGGAAATCGTCACCAAATGCGGGATAGCCACTAAAGCGCGGGCGGAAAACACCATCGGCCACTATATTACCGACCGTGACCATATCGTTCTCAGCGCCGAACAGTCGCTGCGTAATCTGGCAACCGACCATCTTGATCTGCTGCTGATCCATCGTCCAGACCCGCTGATGGATGCGGATGAAGTGGCGGAAGCCTTCCTGGCCCTTCACCATAGCGGCAAAGTTCGTCACTTCGGCGTATCGAACTTTACCCCCGCCCAGTTTACCCTGCTGCAGTCGCGCCTGCCATTTACCCTGGCGACCAACCAGGTGGAAATTTCTCCGGTCCATCAGCCGCTGCTGCTTGACGGTACGCTGGATCAGCTTCAGCAACTGCGTATTCGCCCGATGGCATGGTCCTGCCTCGGCGGCGGTCGTTTGTTTAACGACGACAGCTTCCAGCCGCTGCGCGATGAGCTGGCGCGCGTTGCTCAGGAGCTGAATGCGGAGAGCATTGAGCAGGTGGTGTACGCCTGGATCCTGCGGCTGCCATCGCAGCCGTTACCGATCATCGGCTCAGGCAAAATCGAGCGCGTGGGATCCGCGGTGGTTGCTGAAAGGCTAAACATGAGCCGCCAGCAGTGGTTCCGCATTCGTAAAGCGGCGCTAGGCTACGACGTACCGTAAACACCGACACCTCAGCGATGGCCTACACTTAATAGCGATAGAGCCATTAAGGAGGTGTTATGCAACGATGTATTCTCGCCATACTTACCCTGGCCGCGTGCGCAGGCGCGCAGGCGGCCAGTGAAAGCGTCGATATCAATCTTGTTACCAGCCAAAGTGTCGGTCAGGCTATCGGTAGCGTTAAAATCAGCGAAACCGCGAAAGGACTGGAGTTTACGCCGGATCTGAAGGCGCTGCCTCCCGGCGAGCACGGCTTCCATATTCACGCCAACGGTAGCTGCCAGCCCGCGATTAAAGAGGGCAAAGCCGTCGCCGCTGGCGCAGCCGGTGGGCACTACGATCCGCAAAAAACAGGAAAGCATGAGGGGCCTGACGGCGCGGGGCATCTCGGCGATCTGCCATTCCTGGTGGTCAATAACGACGGTAAAGCCACCCAGCCGGTGGTGGCGCCGCGTTTAAAAACGCTGGATGAGGTGAAAGGCAAGGCGCTGATGATTCACGTGGGGGGCGATAATATGTCCGATAGCCCGCAGCCCCTTGGAGGCGGCGGCGTGCGGTTCGCCTGCGGCGTGATTAAGTAGTTCTTTCCGTTAGCGTTCCGGCAATAGGCGCCTGCTCCAGCTGGGAGAGCGCGCACCACAGCCGCCAGATTACCGCCGCCAGCTCTTTGGCCGCCGGCTGGTGGTGGTGGTTAAGCGCGTCGCAGATGCGCTGCAGCTCCTGGAGCGTAGAGGCGAGCGGACGCTGCTGTACCCCGCGCTCGCTCATCACATCCCGCAGCAGGCTGATACATAAATCACGCACCTGCGACAGCGGGTCGGAGCGGGTTTCCCATTCGCGTAGCTGCCACACCACGTGCGAACAGTTGAGCAACACCACGCCCCAGCGCAGCAGCCAGCGGCGCGCCAGCGCATCCTGGCTATTGCTGAGCTGGCTAATATGGTGGTAAACCAGCGATTCAAATTCGTGCTCGCTGTGCTGCGGGCGGCGGCTGAGCTGGTCGACAAAGTGACGCCGTAACGCACGGATATGGCGGCGGCTTTTACGCGCGTCCGAACCTGGGCTGATAATGGCAAAAGCCAGCCAGGCGAGGCCTACGCCAATGATTTTTCCCAGATTATCGTTAAGAAACGATGCGTAATCGTAGACCGGCGGGTTGGTGACCGAAATAAACGACCCCATAAAGACAATCAGCTGACCCCACAGTCCGGCGAGCTTAGGCATCTGTAGCTTCAGCAGTTGCATGGTCGTCAGCAGGGGAAACAGGAACAGCAGAAACTGCCATAAATCGGTGATCTGCACCATCAGGCCAAACTTTACCCCAAAGCTAAAGAGCGAAAGCAGGATCAGGGTGCGCATCAACAGCGTTAAGGACTTAAACGGTGAAGGAGAGACCGAATAGAGGACGCAGCAGATAGCCGCCAGGGTCAGGGCCGCGGCGCAGGCCTGCCACTGGGTGCTAATTCCCCATGCGCCGACCATTACCAGCGCGCAGAAAGTGCGAACGCCGTTCCACAAGGCTTCGGCCTGGTCGGTATGGCGGGCCAGCGCTGGCGCAGAAGGCACGTTAAATTCAGTCACCGCGGTGGCGTTTTCGATGCGCATGAGCCAGCGGCTGCTCACCAGGTAGAGACGACAAAAGTAGCGCAGACGCTTCCAGAAGGCGATATGCCGGTAATCAGCGTCCGCGGGCGGCGCCAGTGGGGCGATGATGCGGGCGACGCTCAAGGCATCGGCGTTTGTATGCGCTAATTCGTTAAGCAGTGACTCGAGGATATCGCGGGTGCGGGCGGGGGCGGTGGGCCAGTTAAGCAGCATCCGCCGCAGGCTCGAAATCACGCTGGTCATTCGCAGTTGCTGATGCAGCAGATAGTTCAGCAGCGGGTTTTGCCGGCGAAAGCGATAGTGGCTCCAGAAGGCCTGGATACGCAGCAAATTCATGGTCAGAATTTGCCCAATTACGCTCTCGTGAGCGGTGCGGATCGCATCGGTGGTTTCCGGCACCCACAGCAGGCTGGCGTGTTCCAGCAGGCGCGCGTGCATGTTTTTCAGCGCCGTCAGCAGCGTAGCGCCATCGGACGTGCTCGGTAGAATCATCATCATCAGCCCACCGCACAATATACCGACGATAACCTCACAGACGCGCGACTGGGCGATGGTCCACAGTTCGTTGGCGTCAGTGATATTGATAACCGGAAAAGCGATGATCGCGCAGGTATAGCCCGCGAGCTGGAAGGCGTAGGCGACATTATTGGTGAACATCGCGCAGGCCCAGGTACAGAGGGCTATCCACGCTGAAATGCTGAAGAGAAACAGCCACGGATCGTTGAGCGTGTGCCCGGCCAGCAGCAGCGCCGCGCAGGCGCCGAGCAGACTGCCGGCAATACGCCCGAAGCTTTTGCTAATCACGCCGCCGACGGTGGGAAAGCTGACTACCGCGGCGGAGGTCATTGCCCAGTAGGGCTCGTCAAGATTCAGCCAGTAGGCGATGCTCAGCGCCAGGCACATGGCAATCCCGTTGCGCAGGGCATAGCGCCACTGCGGACGGCTGGCCTTAATCCACGGGAGCGCGCGCCACGACAGGGCCTGTAGCTTCATTACTGCGCGCCGATGGCAACGGTACAAGTGGTACCGGAGACCAGAGTGGTATCCGGCGGCAAATGGTCAAACTCGATGCGTACCGGGACACGTTGGGCAAGGCGGACCCAGGGAATATTCGGTTTAATATTGGCCACCAGCCCGCCGCTGCTCTCCACGCTCTGGTCGACTATCGCGCGTCCAATGCTGCTTACGTGACCCTGTAACTTTTTCTTGCTGCTATAAAGAATAATCTGCGCGCTATCGCCGGGACGAATATGACGCAGTTTGGTTTCTTCAAAATAACCCACCACGTAGAAGGAGTGGCTGTCGACGAGGGCGAAAACCGGGTGGCCAACGGTGGCGTAGTCGCCAACGCGGGTCGAGAGATTGGTGACCCAACCGTCAACCGGCGCTTTGATTTCCGTCTGCGTGAGCTGCCATTGGGCGTGATCGAGCGTGGCCTGCGCCACGCCAACCACCGCCTTAGCGGCTTCGAGGTTGGTCGTCGCAGTATTCAGCGCGGTATTGGCGTTTTCTAAATCTTCTGCCGAGATGAAATTCTGGGAAAGATGACGCCGGCGGTTAGCATCGCTGGCGGCTTTTTTCTGTTCCGCCTGCGCGCGGGCGACTTCTGCTTTGGCTTTAGCGAGCTGCGCGCGGGCGTTGAGCAGGGCAATTTTATAGGGCGTGTCGTCGATTCTGAACAGCACGTCTCCGGCCTTCACCAGTTGGTTATCGCGCACGTTTAGCTGCAGGATACTGCCGGAAACCTGCGGCGTGACGCCAACCTGTTCGGCGCGCACCTTGCCGTCGCGGGTCCATGGGGATTGCGTGTAGTAATTCCAGACCAGCCAGGCGGCAATAATGGCCAGTGCGGCAACCAGCAGCGTGGATAAGTATTTTAGTTTTTTCATGGAATGAACATTACCAGATAGTCAGTAAAACCAGCGCCAGACAGACGGAGAGCGCAAAGAAGGAGAGGTCCATTAACAGGGGATGCCAGATCTCGCATGCGTACATCCAGTCCCGCAGCTGGCGATGGACTATCAGCCAGATAAAAAAGCCCAGCAGAACCGCTTTAAAGACAGGAGGGAAATAGACAGAAGCGCCGAACACCAGGTCCTGGAGCGACAATCCGGCAGTGTTAAGACTCAGTTTCACAAGCAAAAATCCTTTGCCGTTGCAGGAAGAATGTTCAGGTGATGCGATTATTCACATTGTAAATCATTGTTCTGATTCTAGTGAATCAGGTAATTCATTTGTTTTGGTAATTTAAATGCTGCACACTATTCTAAAATCAGTATAATAACTTAGCAAGCTAATTATAAGGAGATGAAATTGGAATCGCCACTTGGTTCTGATCTGGCACGTTTGGTACGCGTCTGGCGCGCGCTAATCGACCATCGCCTGAAACCTCTGGAGTTAACGCAGACGCACTGGGTCACGCTGCATAACATTCACCAGCTGCCGCCTGAACAGTCGCAGATTCAGCTGGCGAAGGCCATTGGTATTGAGCAGCCGTCGCTGGTTCGCACGCTCGACCAGCTGGAGGAAAAAGGGCTTATTTCTCGCCAGACCTGTGCAAACGATCGGCGGGCAAAACGTATCAAGCTTACGGAAAAGGCCGAGCCTCTGATCAATGAAATGGAAGAGGTTATTGGCAAAACGCGTGATGAGATTCTGGCTGGCGTTTCCAGGGAAGAAGTGGAAACGTTGCTTAATTTAATTCGTAAACTTGAACACAACATCCTCGATCTCCAGGCAAAAGATTGACTTTAACGGGGCCTTGAAAGACTCAAGGCCTCTTTTTTATCTATGCATGCCAGACCACTACGCGGTTACGCCCGCTGTTTTTCGCTTTGTACATCGCGGTATCCGCACGCTTAACGCACTCTTCTGCCGAAACACGCGTATCCAGCGCCGTGAAAACCCCCATACTGATAGTCATTCTTTCGGGTAATCCTTCCTGCTTCTCGCTGACGGAGAGGCGGATGCGTTCGGCGATAGCCAGTGCTTCCTTTGCGCCGATATTGACCAGCAGTAGGGCAAACTCTTCCCCGCCGATACGCGCGGCAGCGTCGTCCTGGCGCACGTTGTTCTGCAACACGCTGGCAGCAAATTGAATTACCTTATCGCCCTGCACGTGACCGTAGGTGTCGTTGATGCGCTTGAAGCGATCGAGGTCACAGACGATCACCGACAGCGGTTGTGAAGCGGAAACCTTCGACAATCGTTGATTCAGGGTTTCATAGAAATAGCTGCGGTTATACAGTCGGGTCAGGGGATCGCGAATCGAGCTTTGATAAGAGCGAATGTACCTGTCGTTTGATTGACGATAGAGCATAAAAACATCGCACAGCAGAACTAAAATCAGAAACAGGGTGCTAAGCGTTTCAAAGAATCGCGCCTGGCTCCAGGCGTGACTGCTGTCACCTGCCGTTGCGAGCAGAACCATTAACGTAAATATATAGGCGGTACAAAAAAAGGCCCCGCTGTACCAGAATATATTACGCAATTGGGTCAGGCTAATCAGTAAAATCAGCGTTACAGACCATATGATAATTAATAACCAGCCAATACGATTATGCCACAGTGGCGTAAAAGTGTAGGTCAGATTATCAAGGAATTCAATACTAAAAAGCGGGGAATTGCTGGAATGAATCCACGATAATATAAGCACTGCGGTAATAAAAATAAAGCAACCTGTCAGTACCGTACGGTTAATTTTACCTGAGCTAAGGGTGAGGTTGCGAAAACGGTATAATACAATCGATGTTATAAATAAAATGGCCATCATTACGTTGCGAAAAAAATAAAAAATCAGCGCGTCATTTTGGTTAATGGCGCGACCCTGTCCGCAAATCAACCAGTCGGGATAGCTGCCTATCGTTCCCAGCATCAGCATAGCCGAGCAGGCAAAGGCGAAGGTAATCGGAATCAGGTACAGTCGTTTTTTATCGCACAGATATTTCATTGCCATAAAACAGGCAATCATAATATGAAAAGTCATCAACGAAATCGTCAGCACAGGAAAAAGCATGGATGATGTTGTAGGTATACGATGAATTAACGAGTCGCTGAGATAATTAAGCGTGGTAAACGCAAGGGTACACGCGGCAGCGTAAAGAAATATCCGTTGGGGTAAGCTTTTTATATTAGCGTGCATAGTCAATATCCCTGAAAAATGCGAGGGTAAACGACGAAGGTATCGTAAATGATTTAAGTAAGACTCATTGAAGATTACTTGATGGCAGCAGGAAAAATATTGCGCGGGCGCAAAGAGTGGAGGCGCGGCAGGAACCTATAAATCTATTTATATCGTTTATTGATACTGGTAAATGATATATCTATTGTATTAATAAGCGGCCCGTCAGGGCCGCAGGGGTAAGATTTAGCGTGGGGATACCGTAACCTGGCTGCCGCTGCCGGCAATAGCTACGCGCTGGCCGACGGAGAACGGCGTGCTGCCTTGCTTTTGCACTACCATAATAGTGTTACCGTCATCTTTGCGGATTTCCAGCTCAACGCCCTGGGTTTTGTTCATCGCACCCTGTACGCCCTGACCGGCTACGCCGCCGGCGACAGCGCCCGCTGCTGTTGCCAGTGAGCGGCCCGTTCCGCCGCCAATGGTGTTACCCAGGAAGCCGCCGAGTACCGCGCCGCCGATGGCACCAATAGCATTGCTGTCATCTCCGCTCTGAATCTGCACCGCGCGGGTATGGACAATAGTGCCGTAGGTCACGCTCTGGACCTGTTTGGCTTCGGATGCGGAGTAAACATCGCCGGACAGACCGCTGCTGCTGACGCAGCCTGCAAGCGTAAAACCAATCATCGAGACAGCCAAAACACGTAAAATCATTTATGAATCTCCTGTTCACCAAGAAGCGTTCTGTTGAACTTCCTTGTAGCCAATTATATGGCATTTAAGCGTCTGCTGGCATAGCAGATGCAGTGACTATACAAAAAATAATAATCAGAGTCGTCTCAACCTAAACTAAACACAAGTTCTTTACCCTAAGAACGGCAGCGCTGCTTGTATTGTTAAAAAGTATTATAGCAGCATAGCATTGCCCCCTCGTTTATGGTGGAGTGTGGGGATATACGGAGTCATGGAATGAAGGAAAGCGTATGAAATCAGGCCGCTTTATCGGCGTAATGTC
This sequence comes from Klebsiella sp. FDAARGOS_511, assembly GCF_003812845.1. Lineage (NCBI taxonomy): Bacteria > Pseudomonadati > Pseudomonadota > Gammaproteobacteria > Enterobacterales > Enterobacteriaceae > Klebsiella > Klebsiella sp. FDAARGOS_511. The sequence goes on from NZ_CP033824.1 coordinate 5,636,478, forward strand.
CGGCACCAGCCTTGATGGTGTTGATGTTGTCCTCGCAGCAATTAATGAAAATCTGGTCGCCCAGCAGGCCAGCCTGACCTATCCCATCCCCCTGGCTATTAAAGAAGACATTCTGGCCATCTGCCAGGGACAGCAGCTTACGCTGTCGCAGCTGGGACGGCTTGATACGCGTCTGGGACGGCTGTTCGCCGATGCGGTTCAGGCGTTGATGGCGCAGGAAAAGTTACAGGCGGCGGACATCATCGCCATCGGCTGCCATGGCCAAACGGTCTGGCATGAGCCTACGGGCGACGCGCCGCATACCTTACAGATTGGCGACAATAACCAGATTGCCGCGCGTACTGGCGTGACGGTCGTCGGCGACTTTCGTCGTCGCGATATGGCGCTCGGCGGGCAGGGCGCGCCGCTGGTTCCGGCGTTCCACCACGCGCTGCTGGCGCATCCGGTAGAGCGTCGAATGGTCCTTAATATTGGCGGTATCGCCAACCTCTCCCTGCTGGCGCCAGGGGTACCGGTGCGCGGCTACGACACCGGGCCCGGCAACATGCTGATGGATGCGTGGATCTGGCGTCAGTGTGGCAAACCCTTCGATAAGGACGCGCAGTGGGCCAGCGAGGGTAAAGTTGTGCTGCCGCTGCTGCAGGATATGCTAAGCGATCCGTGGTTTGCGCTACCGGCGCCGAAGAGTACCGGTCGCGAATACTTCAACTACGGCTGGCTATCGCAGCATCTGGCGCGTTATCCGGGGCTTCGCGCCCAGGACGTGCAGACCACCCTTGCGGAACTGACCGCCGTCAGCATCAGTGAACAGGTGCTGCTCAGCGGGGGATGTGAACGCCTGCTGGTCTGCGGCGGCGGCGCGCGCAATCCGCTGCTAATGGCGCGTCTGGCGGCGCTGCTGCCGGGAACGGAAGTGTCGACCACCGATGAGGCGGGGATCAGCGGGGATGATATGGAGGCGCTGGCATTCGCATGGCTGGCGTGGCGGACGCTTGCCGGATTACCCGGCAACCTCCCTTCGGTAACCGGCGCGTCGCAGGCTTCCGTGCTTGGCGCGATTTTCCCGGCAAATCCGCCGCAAAATCAGAGTTAACTGAAATCACCCGCGGCGGTTTCTTCGTAAACTGAACAGCGTTGAGGGAGGGCGTTATGCCTTCCCGGACCGGGAAAGTCGAAGGCAAATTAATGAAAAAAATACTTATTCTTGCGGTACCTTTTATGCTCGCGGGCTGTAGCTACTACAACCAGTTTGTCGAGCGGATGAATACGGACACGCTGGAGTACCAGTGCGACCAGAAGCCGTTAACCGTCCATCTTAATCATACTCGCCAGCAGGTCAGCTTTATCTACGATAACCAGCAGCTCAACTTGCAGCAGGGGCTATCCGCGTCCGGAGCGCGGTATACCGACGGCGTTTACGTCTTCTGGTCGAAGGGCGATAGCGCCACGGTCTATAAACGCGATCGCATTGTGCTGGAAAACTGTCAGCTGCAAACCGCCAAACGTTGAGATTTCGGTCATGGGGGCGCACAATGACGCTACCCTTTGATTATTTTCTCAATTGCCATGTCTGATAACGACGAATTGCAGCAAATCGCGCACCTGCGCCGTGAGTACACCCGTGGTGGCCTGCGTCGCCACGACCTTCCAGCCGAACCTCTGGCGCTATTTGAACGCTGGCTGCGTCAGGCCTGCGATGCGAAGCTCGCTGATCCAACGGCGATGGTCGTCGCCACCGTTGATGAAAACGCCCAGCCTTACCAGCGTATCGTTTTGCTTAAGCACTACGATGAAAAAGGTCTGGTGTTTTACACCAACCTTGGCAGCCGCAAAGCCCACCAGATTGAAAAAAATCCCCGCATTAGCCTGCTTTTCCCATGGCATATGCTGGAGCGCCAGGTGATGGTTATCGGTAAAGCGGAACGCCTTTCAACGCTGGAAGTGGTGAAATATTTCCACAGCCGTCCGCGCGATAGCCAGATTGGCGCCTGGGTGTCGCAGCAGTCCAGCCGTATCTCGGCGCGCGGCATCCTTGAGAGTAAGTTCCTTGAGCTTAAGCAAAAGTTCCAGCAGGGCGAAGTTCCGCTGCCGAGTTTCTGGGGCGGATTCCGCGTCAGCATCGAGCAGATGGAGTTCTGGCAGGGCGGCGAGCACCGTCTGCACGATCGTTTTCTCTACCAGCGGCAAAACGGCGGCTGGCAAATCGACCGACTGGCGCCATAAAGGACGCAAAAATGTTGTGTTAAGCGCTGGTGCATCGTGGCCCGGCGCTTTATTCTATACGCTTCATTTTTCAAGCTGCATCTTTGTTAGCCGCGCCTGTCTGGCTCTGTCGCTTACCTGAGTAAGTTCCCTGGGCTTTTACATGCTTGCCGCCGCGATGCAGCTTGAATAATTTTGCGTAGATGTTTTTTTCGCGTCTGGCGAAAAGTCGTGTACCGGCAGAGGTGCAGTCGTTTATAGATGGAGAATTTGATGGCAAGCAGTAACTTGATTAAACAATTGCAGGAGCGGGGGCTGGTAGCCCAGGTGACGGACGAGGAAGCGTTAGCAGAGCGACTGGCGCAAGGCCCGATCGCGCTCTATTGCGGCTTCGACCCTACCGCCGACAGCTTGCACTTGGGGCATCTTGTTCCATTGTTATGCCTGAAACGCTTCCAGCAGGCTGGCCACAAGCCGGTTGCGCTGGTGGGCGGCGCGACGGGGCTGATTGGCGACCCGAGCTTTAAAGCCGCTGAGCGTAAACTGAACACTGAAGATACCGTGCAGGAGTGGGTGGATAAAATCCGCAAACAGGTCGCGCCTTTCCTCGACTTTGATTGCGGGGATAACTCGGCCATTGCCGCGAATAACTACGACTGGTTTGGCGGCATGAATGTGCTGACCTTTCTGCGTGATATCGGCAAGCACTTCTCTGTAAACCAGATGATCAACAAAGAAGCGGTGAAGCAGCGTCTCAACCGCGACGACCAGGGCATCTCTTTTACCGAGTTCTCCTACAACCTGCTGCAGGGGTACGACTTTGCCTGCCTGAACAAGCTGCACGGCGTGGCGCTACAAATCGGCGGTTCAGACCAATGGGGCAACATTACCTCCGGTATCGACTTGACCCGTCGTCTGCATCAGAACCAGGTCTTTGGCCTGACCGTTCCGCTGATCACCAAAGCCGACGGCACGAAATTCGGTAAAACCGAAGGCGGCGCGGTGTGGCTGGATCCGAAGAAAACGAGTCCGTACAAGTTCTACCAGTTCTGGATCAACACCGCGGATGCCGATGTTTATCGCTTCCTGAAGTTCTTCACCTTTATGGACATGACCGAAATCAATGCCCTGGAAGAGGAAGACAAAAACAGCGGTAAAGCACCGCGCGCCCAGTATGTGCTGGCTGAGCAGGTGACCCGTCTGGTGCACGGCGAAGAAGGACTGGTGGCGGCAAAACGCATTACCGAGAGCCTGTTCAACGGTAACCTGAGCGATCTGAGCGAAGCCGATTTTGAGCAGCTGGCGCAGGATGGCGTGCCGATGATCGAAATGGAAAAGGGAGCCGATCTGATGCAGGCGCTGGTGGATTCTGACCTGCAGCCGTCCCGCGGCCAGGCGCGTAAAACCATTGCCTCCAACGCGGTGACCATTAACGGCGAAAAACAGTCCGACCCGGAATACGTATTTGTCGATGCCGACCGTCTCTTCGGGCGCTATACCTTACTGCGCCGCGGTAAGAAAAATTACTGTCTGGTCTGCTGGAAGTAATTGCGTAAAGGCAGGGGCGTGGGAAACCGCGCCCCTTATTTTTTGCTCTCAGGTAATCAAGATGAAGAATATCCTCGCCATCCAGTCCCACGTTGTGTTTGGCCATGCGGGCAACAGCGCCGCTGAATTTCCGATGCGCCGGCTTGGCGCCAACGTCTGGCCGCTTAACACCGTACAATTCTCCAACCATACCCAATACGGAAAGTGGACCGGCTGCGTCATGCCGCCGGCGCATTTAACGGAGATTGTTCAGGGGATTGCTGACATTAACCAGCTGCAGCGCTGCGACGCGGTATTAAGCGGATATCTGGGTTCGGCGGAGCAGGGCGAACATATTCTTGGCATCGTGCGCCAGGTGAAAAGCGCCAACCCGGCCGCGAAATTTTTCTGTGACCCGGTGATGGGCCACCCTGAAAAGGGCTGCATCGTGGCGCCTGGCGTCGCGGAGTTTCACGTGCGCTATGCGCTGCCGGCGAGCGATATTATTGCGCCAAACCTGGTTGAGCTGGAGATCCTCTGCGGGCACCCGGTGGCAAACGTTAAAGAAGCGGTTTTAGCCGCGCGCGAGTTGATTGCTCAGGGGCCGGAAGTGGTGCTGGTGAAGCATCTCTCACGCGCCGGGCTCAGTATGGATCGTTTTGAAATGCTGCTGGTCACCAGTCAAGAAGCCTGGCACATCAGCCGTCCGCTGGTGGATTTCGGCATGCGCCAGCCGGTGGGCGTCGGCGATGTCACCAGCGGGCTGCTGTTGGTTAAGCTGCTGCAGGGCGCGAGTTTGCGTGATGCGCTGGAGCACGTCACCGCCGCGGTGTATGAAATCATGCTGGCGACAAAAAATATGCAGGAGTATGAGCTACAGGTCGTGGCGGCTCAGGATCGCATTGCCCAGCCGGAGCACTACTTCAGCGCCACGCAGCTTTAAGGCGCGTGTAAACCACTTGCCCGACCGGCGTCGGGCAAGCATCAGCGTTACTTCAGCCCTTCAGCCTCAAGGGCGGCGGCAACAGCGGGACGCGCGGCAACGCGCTTCATCCAGACTGCAATATTGCTATAGCCTGCCATATCCAGCTTCACGGCGTACGCCCAGCGCAGCACGGTGAACAGGTAGCCATCGGCGATAGTGAAACGATGCCCGTTAATCCACTCTTTATCTTCCAGACATTCATTCACGTACTGCATTTTTTTATCCAGCAGCGCGCGGGCGACAGGTTTGTAGTCTTCCGGCGTATCGGGGCGAAACAGCGGGGTAAAGCCTTTATGCAGTTCCGTCGCCACGTAGTTTAGCCACTCCAGCGTTTGATAGCGGGCGATGCTTCCCACCGGTGCCAACAGCTGGCGGTCCGGCACGCGATCGGCGATATATTGCATAATGGCCACGCCTTCCGTCAGCAAAATATCATCGTCCAGCAGCAGCGCCGGCACCTGACCTTTCGGGTTTACCAGCAGATAATCATCCCCGTTTTCGAGACGTTTTTTCATTACGTCAACGCCCTGCAGGGTGAAGTCCAGGCCGCTCTCGCGTAGCGCGATATGCGAAGCAAGAGAACAAGCGCCGGATTTGTAGAACAGTTTCATCGGTAACTCCTCGTGGCTGCGGTTTTCTGTATGTTAGTCCGCCCAGGGGCAAAAAAAAACCGCTAACAGCGCGTTAGCGGTTTAAAGTTTTGGGTTTTCCCGGTGAGCTTAGGCCGTAGCGGTATCGCTGGCTTTTGCCGTTTTATCATCGTCCTGGGTCATGCGGTTCAGCTTCGGCGCCGTCAGCAGCATCAGGATGGCGATAATGCCGGTGGCGACACCGATGTGCAGGAATACGCGACCGTAAACTTCCAGCGACATCAGCGGGTCAGTTACGTTATCCGGCACCGCCATCATGTTGGCGACGTAGCCGCCGATCAGGTTGGCGCCAGCGGTAGTCAGGAACCAGCTGCCCATGATGAAGCCCATCAGACGCTGAGGAACCAACTGCGCAACCATCGCCAGACCCAGGCCGGAGATCATCAGTTCACCGATACTTTGCAGGCCGTAGCTCATAACCAGCCAACTGACGTTCACGATACCTGCGTCGGTGGCAAACTTAGCGCCCAGCGGCAGTACGAGGAAGGCGCCGGAACAGAGGACCATACCAATAGCAAACTTCATCGGCATCGGCAGGGTATCGCCCATTTTGTTGTAGATAGCGGCCAGAATCGGGCTACCGATAATGATCCAGAATGGGTTCAGCGCCTGGTACTGCTCAGGCTCGAAAGCGATGCCCAGCAGAGAGTGTTCAACGTTGCGAATCGCAAAGAAGTTAAGGGAGGTCGGCATCTGGCTGTACAGAACAAAGAAGATAATCGCCTGCAGCATCAGGATGAACGCGACGATCATTTTGCGCCGCGCGGCGCCCTGCATTGCGAAGGCTTCTTTAGCGAAAATAACGATAATACCCAGCGCAACCACGCCCAGCGCCATACGTGCAATACCCTGGTTGTGCAGCAGCCAGGTTGCAATTGCGATGAGAACAACCACGCCAACGATTGTCGCCAGCAGCTTGCCTACCTGCAGCGGGGCGAAGTCAGGCTTCGAGCCGTACTGTTTAACCCAGCGCTGGCAGAAAGTGAAGTTGACAATGGTGATTACCAGGCCGACAAAGCTCAGGGCGAAAGCGACGCTCCAGCCGAACTTTGCCGCCAGCCACGGCGTGGCCAGCATAGAGAAGAAGGAACCGATGTTGATGGACATGTAGTACATGGTAAATGCACCGTCCAGACGCGGGTCGTTCTTTTCATAGCAGGTTGAGAGCAGAGAAGAGGGGTTAGCCTTAAACAGGCCGTTACCGACGGCAATGGTCGCCATACCTATATAGACGATGCCCGCATCGTGCCCGGACCACGCTACCAGGCCATAGCCGATGGCCAGAACAATGGCACCGAGCATAATGACGCGCTTGGTGCCCAGCACCTTGTCGCCCAGCCAGCCGCCAATCGCCACCAGGCCGTAGACCAGGGCGCTAAAGGAGGAGAACAGGGTGATAGAATCCGCTTCTGACATACCCAGTTGTTTAACCAGGTAAACGGCCATGATCCCTTGCAGGCCGTAGAAACCAAAACGCTCCCATAGCTCAATCGAGAAGATGAGATAGAACGATCGTGGTTGTTTGAAAGCATTCAAGCTGACGCTTTCGGTTGGTTTATTGTTTGCAGTCGACACAAATACCTCTTTTTTTACATCCCATATTAACGGGGGGTGCTCGGGGCGCAATCTTCTCAGACCGCCGCCTTTATAGTTATTCTGGAGGGAAAACGGCAGGTAATGTTCACTATCCTGCCCCTTCAGGCAATAGCTTTGCAATAATCTGTTACACATATTTTGTGCGGAATAATACACCGCATACTCAAATGTTATTCAGAGTTAAATATCAAGGTTTAGTGAATGGAAGCGTTTTTATCTGCCATAGTGGAAAATTTTTCGTATAAAGGCGATATGTTCTGCTGACTGCGCTTGCATCCAGTGATATAGCCCATAATCCTAAAAATTGATGGGTTATTGTGTTGTTATTTAAGTTGAGGGTATTTGAATCAGCAGGTTTGGGTACAATTGAGTTAACAATTATTCAACAACAAAATGACCAAGTGATCCCGATCGCAAATGTATAGAAATTTTGACTCTAAAAAAAATGAATAACCTGGCTGATGATTATATAGCCGTATAATCGCCCGCAACCGGGGCGAAACCATGGCGTGAATGTCGATAAAGCCGGGGGGAGGCAGAGTCATCTCTCCGGTAGGACAATGACTCTGCGCGTCGTCAGGAATAGACCTTCTCTTTATACTCGCAAAGATCTTCTATCAGGCAGGAGCCGCAGCGGGGTTTGCGGGCAATACACGTATAACGACCGTGCAGGATTAACCAGTGGTGGCAGTCGACTTTAAATTCCGCCGGAACCACCTTTAACAGCTTTTCTTCCACCTGTTCCACGTTTTTACCGGGCGCAAATTGTGTCCGATTACAAACGCGGAAGATATGCGTATCGACGGCGATTGTCGGCCAGCCGAAGGCGGTATTCAGCACCACGTTTGCCGTTTTGCGTCCCACACCGGGAAGCGCCTCAAGGGCCGCCCGATCTTCCGGCACTTCGCCATTGTGTTGTTCAAGCAGGATCCGGCAGGTCTTGATAACGTTTTCGGCTTTACTGTTAAACAGGCCGATGGTTTTGATATACGTCTTCACTCCCTCAACGCCCAGCGCCAGCATGGCCGCTGGCGTATTGGCGACCGGATAGAGTTTTGCCGTAGCTTTGTTGACGCTGACGTCGGTGGCCTGCGCTGAGAGCAGGACGGCGATCAACAGTTCAAACGGCGAGTTAAAATGCAGCTCCGTGGTGGGGTGCGGGTCGTTATCCCTGAGCCTGATGAGGATCTCCAGGCGTTTACTCTTATTCATCCTATGCTTTTCCCGTCACATCAGACGGCGCAATGAGATCGGCTTGCGCCGCTTTGGTTTTGCGCTGTTTGCTACGTTCATCGATGAGGTATTTTACCGCCAACATCATGCCGAGGCCAATAAATGCGCCCGGCGGCAGCATCGCCAGCAGGAACGGCGTATCGGTATGGAATACTTCAATGCGCAGAACTTTAGCCCAGCCGCCGAGCAGGCTATCGGCACCGTCAAACAGGGTGCCGTTGCCGAGAATTTCGCGCATTGAACCGAGCACAAACATTGCGCATGTCGCCCCCATCCCGATGGAGAATCCGTCCAGCGCCGAGAGCGCCGGGCCTTTTTTCGCGGCAAAGGCTTCCGCGCGGCCAACCACGATACAGTTGGTGACGATCAGCGGGATAAAAATCCCCAGAGACTGATAAAGGCCGAACGCGTAGGCGTTAATCAGCATCTGCACGACGCTCACTACCGAAGCGATGATCATCACGTAAATAGGGATACGGATTTCCGCCGGCGTCCAGCGACGCAGGCTGGAAATGGTCAGGTTCGTCAGGGTCAAAACCAGCGTCGTCGCCAGCCCAAGGCCGAGAGCGTTGGTGGCGGTAGAAGTCACGGCGAGCAGGGGACACATCCCCAGCAGTTGAACAAGCGCGGAGTTGTTTTTCCACAACCCCTGAACAATAACGTCTTTAACTTCGCTCATGGTCTAGTCTCCACAGGGAGTGAATGCGGAAATCTGCGCGGGCAGCGTTTGGGCGTACAGGCCCGCGCGCCTGACGGCGTTGACCACCGCGCGAGGGGTAATAGTGGCCCCGGTGAACTGGTCGAAATCGCCGCCGTCTTTTTTCACGGCCCAGTGGCTGTCGTCTTGCCCATGGATCGTTTTACCAGCAAAGAAGGTGATCCAGTCGGAAATTCGGAGCTCGATTTTGTCGCCCAGGCCCGGTGTTTCATGGTGTTCGGTGACGCGGGTACCCAGCACGGTGCCTCTAAAATCGGCGGCTACCAGCAGCTGAATGGCGCCGGAATAGCCGTCCGGCGCGGTGGCTTCCATCACCGCAGCAACCGGCTTCTCGCCGTCCTGCGCGATCCATACCTTATGCTGGCCCTTGCCCAGCTCCGGCGCGCTAACCTGATAACAGCTTTTCAGCAAATCGTTATTGTAGAGAGCGGCTGGCATCACCTGGTCGAATAGGGCTTTTTGCTGCTGGGCGGCCTGGTCTTCAATGGTACTTTTGGTCAGCTCGTTAATCGCTGCCGTCAGCCCGGTAGAACCTGCGGCGAAGAGTGCCAGCGTGATACCGTGTTTGCGCATGCTTTGTAACATGTTCGGGTCCTCAGCGGTGGCCGTACGCGCGCGGGCGCGTGTAGTAATCGATCAACGGAACGGTGATATTGGCCAGCAGGACGGCAAAGGCCACGCCATCCGGGTAGCCGCCAAAGCTGCGAATCAACCATACCAGTACTCCCGCCAGCGCGCCAAAGATCAGGCGTCCGCGATTGGTGGTAGAGGCGGTCACCGGATCCGTCAGGATAAAGAAGGCGCCGAGCATGGTTGCGCCGGAAAGCAGATGTATCTGCGGCGAGGCGAGGCTTCCTGGGGAGAACAGCCATCCCAGGGTGGCGCAAAAGGCGAGGCTCAGCAGGAAGCTCAGCGGAATATGCCAGCGGATAGCCTTCTGCCACAGCAGGAACAGACCGCCCGCGAGCCAGGCCACGTTAACCCACTGCCAGCCGAGACCGGCGAGCTCGCCGCCGTAGATCGGATACTGGAGGATCTCGCCAACCGGATGGCCGGCGTGAAGCGACGTTTTAAAGGTATCCAGCGGCGTGGCCTGACTGATACCGTCAATGCCTGTTCGCAGGCTGTTCATATCCCCACCAGTCGCCGTATGGCCGGTGAAAATCATCCACAGCGCGTCGCTAAAACCTGGAACATGGGCGGCTATCTCATGCGGCGGAAGCCAGGAGGTCATCTGGACCGGGAAGGAGATGAGCAGTACGACATAGCCGATCATAGCCGGGTTAAAAGGGTTGTGGCCGAGGCCGCCGTACAGCTGCTTGGCGATGATGACCGCGAACGCGGTCCCCAGCACGACCATCCACCACGGGGCGAAAGGCGGGATACTGATGGCCAGCAGCAGGCCGGTCAGCAGCGCGGAGTTATCGGCGAGGATCGCGGGAATATTTTGTTTGCGCAGTTTAAGGATGGCCGCTTCGGCTCCCCACGCCGTAAGGGCGGCAAGGATAATCTGCAACACGGTACCCCAGCCGAAAAACCAGGTCTGCACCGCGATGCCGGGTATCGCGGCGAGCAGCACCAGCAGCATAATCCGCGAAGTCTGGCGCTGATTGTGGGTATAAGGGGAACTTGCGATTCTGAAAACCATTTAATCCTCGTTAACTGCCTGCCGGGATGCTTTCCGGGCCTGAACGCGGGCGATTGCTTCAGCGACTGCCGCTTTGCGGGCGTCGTCATTGGCTGCCGACGGGGGAACTGCTTGTTGCTGCTGTTCGGCTTTGCGCGCTTTCGCTCGGGCGATAGCGGCCTCGACGGCGGCTTTGCGCGGATCGGCGGCTGCCGGTTGTTCGGCGGCGGCATCTACCGCCGGAGCCGCCTGCTGTTCGGCTTTGCGCGCTTTCGCACGGGCGATAGCGGCCTCGACGGCGGCTTTGCGCGGATCGGCGGCCGTCGGTTGTTCGGCGGCGGCATCTACCGCCGGAGCCGTCTGCTGTTCGGCTTTGCGCGCTTTTGCTCGGGCGATAGCGGCCTCGACGGCGGCTTTGCGCGGATCGGCGGGCGTCGGTTGTTCGGCGGCGGCATCTACCGCCGGAGACGTCTGCTGTTCGGCTTTGCGCGCTTTCGCTCGGGCGATAGCGGCCTCGACGGCGGCTTTGCGCGGATCGGCGGCCGTCGGTTGTTCGGCGGCGGCATCTACCGTCGGAGCCGTCTGCTGTTCAGCTTTACGCGCCCGGGCCTCGGCCTTGCGGGCTTCGCGGGCGGCGATGGCTTCGCTGTTATCCGGTTTGGCGCCGGAGAGCACGATAATCGACTGCGCCGCGTCACGCTGTTTTTCACGCACCCGGGCAAGGGCGGCGTTAATTGCGTCCTGATCCTTCGCCGCAGGCTGGACCGCGGCCTGCTTATGACGTTCCAGACGCGCCGCTTTATCGCGCTCAAGGCGAGCCTGACGTGCCTCAAAGCGAACTTTGGCCTCTGCGGCGCGTTTCTCTTCTTGCGCGATCGCGGAGATCTCGGCCTTCTCCTGGCGGAAGTACTGCACCAGCGGAATATTGCTTGGGCAAACCCAGGCGCAGGCGCCGCACTCAATGCAATCTGCGAGATTATGGCTAGTGGCTTTGTCGTGCTGCTGGCCTTTGCTGAACCAATAAAGCTGCTGCGGCAGAAGATCGGCAGGGCAGGCGTCCGCGCAGGCGCTGCAGCGGATGCAGCCTTTTTCCTCTTCCGGCTCGCCCAGTTCGCTCGCCGACGGCGCCAGCAGGCAGTTGGTAATTTTCACTACCGGCACGTCGAGCCACGGCAGGGTGAAGCCCATCAGCGGGCCGCCCATAATCACCATCGGGTCAGCGCTCGGGCAGAAACCGGCATCCTTTAGCAAATGGCTGACCGGGGTGCCGAGACGCGCCCAGACGTTGCCCGGACGCGAGACCGCTTCGCCGGTTAGGGTAACGACGCGCTCCGTCAGCGGCTCGCCGTCAATTACCGCCCGTTTCACCGCGTAGGCGGTGCCGACGTTTTGCATCAACACGCCGATATCAGAGGATCGTCCGCCGTGGGGCACCTGCTTGCCGGTGAGGATTTGCGTGAGCTGTTTCGCGCCGCCGGAGGGATATTTGGTTGGGATCACCCGCAGCGACATTCCGTGCGTATCGGCTAATACCGCGCGCAGCATCGAAATCGCCTGCGGTTTATTATCCTCGATGCCGATCAGTACCTGACCAGGCTGCAGAATATGGGCAAGGATACGAATACCCTCAACGATTTGCGCCGCGCAATCCTGCATTAGACGGTCATCGGCGGTGATATAGGGCTCGCACTCGGCGGCGTTGATAATGAGTGTGTCGATTTTATCGCCGCCGCCGCGCAGCTTGGCGCCGGTCGGGAAACCCGCGCCGCCCAGTCCGGCCACGCCAAACTGGTGAATACGTTCAATCAGCGCTTCGCGGGATTTATTCTGATAATCGTTCCAGCCATCGCGCTCAATCCAGCGGTCTTCGCCATCGGCATCAATAATGACGCTCATTTCCGCCAGCGCGGAAGGGTGGGCGGTAGAGTGGGGGGCGATGGCCGCCACGATCCCGGACGTTGGGGCGTGCACCGGCAGCATTCTGCCCCAACCGCGGGTCAACGCCTGGCCGCGCAGGACGCGATCGCCCGGCTGCACGCACAGTTCACCTTCCGTGCCGATATGCTGTTTTAGCGGGATGACGAAACGCTGCGGCAGCGACACCTGACGCAGCGGGGTACCGTTGGACTGGGTTTTCATCTCTGGCGGATGGATGCCGCCGTTGAAGTCCCAGACTTTATCTTTGCGAAAAGCGGAAAATAACTTAAACATGTTGTTCCACGGGAATAATGCGTACCGGGATGGTCTGAAGATCCCATTTCCAGGTTTCTGTCGTCGCTGCTACCGGGTGCAGTTCAATACATTGCGTTGGACAAGGCGCGACGCAAAGATTACAGCCGGTACAGAGATCGCTCATCACCGTATGCATGGCGCGAGTGGCGCCGACGATGGCGTCGACCGGGCAGGCCTGGATGCATTTTGTGCAGCCGATGCAGTTCGCTTCGTCTATCGTCGCCAGCATGCGTACAGGTTCGGCTTCTTGCGCGTCGCCGTCTACCGGCTGCGGATCGACGTTCAACAGCTCGGCGATTTTAAGCATTACCGCTTCGCCGCCGGGGGCGCAGCAGTTGATTTTCTCACCCTGGGTCCCCACTGCTTCCGCGTAGGGGCGACAGCCGGGGTAGCCGCACTGGCCGCACTGGCTCTGCGGAAGCAGGGCATCAATTTTTTCCACCACCGGGTCATCTTCCACCGCAAAACGGCGGGAGGCGTATCCCAGAATTAAGCCGAAAATTAGCCCCAGTAGGCTAATGGCGACCACGGCTATCCAGACAGCGTTCATTACAACTTCACCAAACCGCTAAAGCCCATAAAGGCAAGAGACATTAAACCTGCGGTGACCAGCGCAATGGCGTTACCACGAAACGGCGCCGGCACATCCGCGACTACCAGGCGCTCGCGAATAGATGCGAAAAGCACCATCACCAGCGAAAAACCGACCGCGGCGGCAAAACCGTACAGTGCTGATTGCAGGAAATTATGCCCAAGGTTTATATTTAGCAGCGCCACGCCGAGCACCGCGCAGTTGGTGGTGATCAGCGGCAGGAAGATCCCCAGCAGGCGATACAGCGCCGGGCTGGTTTTACGCACGACCATCTCGGTAAACTGCACCACCACGGCGATGACCAGGATAAAGGCCAGCGTGCGCAAATAGACCAGATCCAGCGGGATAAGGATCCAGGTATCAATTAGCCAGGCGCAAATAGAGGCCAGCGTCATCACAAAGGTGGTGGCGAGCCCCATTCCCATAGCGGCTTCCAGCTTTTTGGAAACCCCCATAAACGGGCACAGTCCAAGAAACTTCACCAGCACGAAGTTGTTAACAAGAACAGTGCCAACAAAGAGCAGTAAATAATCAGCCATCATTCGACCTGAAATAGAAAAAGCCGTCTATTATCGAATAAATCGATACCGGCGACAACAGGTTAACTGTGTGGTTATTACGGATTCACAAAGGTCCGTTTAACCCGAGCAGAACGCCTGAAATAGGGTGCAAGCAGCGCAGCGGCGAGAAGGGGGAAAAGCAGCTGGCGCAGCGCGAGCGCGTCAGAAATCGGGGAAAAGGCAAAGGCTTTTACCGCCAGCAGCAGCGTGATCAGCAGCCAGATGATGTAGTGTTTCGGCACCCCTTTCCGCCGCTTAAAAAAGGCGATGGTCAACCACAGCGTGTAGTACCACATGGCGATGGCAAAAGCTAAGGAAGCAATCCACAGAGCGAGATGTTCGGCACTCATATTGCCCAGCAATGTATAAGTCTGGGAAGAGATCAGAGCCTTAGCAAAAAAAAGCAGCGACAATGAGGCGCTAAGCAGGGCTACCAGGAGCCATGCCAGCGGCGCCAAAAGCCATCCGCCAATACGTTCCACAGAGTCAGAGGACATTATTACTCCCAAATTCAACGCCAGTTATAAATAAAAGCAGGGCGGAAGTATAAGCAACTGGCGTGAATGATGACAGTCTTTATTGCACGTAGCGCCACACGGACTTGGGCACTTCGCCGATGTTGAACAATTTGCCGCCAGAAACCAGCTCCGCCCGGCGATGGTCGGCCGCGCGATACATGTTGACGATCTCTTCGTTATCGGTCAGGGAATAGTTAAGATGATCAAAAAGTTTTTCCAGACTTTCCAGCGAACTGATTTTACGAAATTTTAATAAGTAGTCCTGAACGGTCATTTGCGTATCCATTTTATAATCGGAATAAATTAAGTTGAATATACCCATATCGAGTAAACCTGTTCTCAACCGGCAGTTCCTTTTTAAGATAAACTGTATGGAATTATTTCGGTTGTAAATACCTGTGACAAGAACAGACGATGTTTCCGGCCTGGTAAAAATAAATTTAGGAGTATTCCAGAACTAAATCAGGCGCCGGAAGGCGCCTGGGAGAGAAGATTAACGCTGTTCGCCTCGGCTGGCAATAACGTTTTGGTACCAGAAAAAGCTCTTTTTCCGTTTACGCGCCAGATTTTGCTGGTGATCGACATAAACGAACCCGTACTGTTTTTTATAACCGTTCAGCCAGCTCAGCAGGTCAATAAAGGACCAGGGGTAGTAGCCGCGCACGTCGGCGCCAAGTTCCAGCGCTTTTTCCAGCGCCGTGATATGGCTGCTGAGGTAGTCAATCCGCGGGTCGTCGACGATTTCGCCATCGATAATGGGGTCTACCGCTCCTAGCCCGTTTTCGGTGATATAGATCGGAATATCACCGTAGCGCGCTTTAATCATCATGATCCCGTCGGTTAAGCCCTGAGGCCAAATTTCCCAGCCCCATTCGGTATAGGTGCTTTGCGGGTTGCGCACGAAGTAGAAGAGCCCGTCAACTCCCGGCTCGCCGCCGGTCGCGACTTCAGGAGGCTGTGCCGACACGGTTTCACGACGGTAGTAGTTCAGGCCGATAAAGTCACAGCGGTTGTCACGCAGTAGCGCGTCGTCTCCCGGTTCAAAGACCGGAACCCCCCACAGCGCCTGGGTCTGCTGCAGTAGATCTGCGGGATAGCCGCCTTTTAATACCGGATCGTAGAGCCAGTGGGTATGAATGGCGTCCGCCATCTCTGTCGCCCGCTTATCTTCCTCACTGTCGGTTAGGGCAGTGTGCGGCTGCAGCACGTTGACAAATCCTATCTCCCCCGCGACGGCCATTTCACGAAACGCTTTGACCGCCAGCGCATGGGCGATAAAGACATGGTGGCAGGCCTGAATGGCCCGAGCCAGGTCCCGCACCGCAGGGGGATGGATGCCGTTAATATAACCGTGGCCAATAAAAACGATCGTCTCGTTAAAGGTGGCCCACAGTTTGACGCGAGAGCCAAAACGTTGATAGCAAAGACGCGCGTACTCAGCGAAGGCTTGCGCCGTGCTGCGCGCCTCCCAGCCGCCTTCATCCTGAAGCGCCTGGGGAAGATCCCAGTGGTACAGGGTAATCATCGGCTCAATGTTATGCGCCAGCAGTTCGTCAATCAGGTCGCTGTAGAATTGCACACCCGCCTCATTCACCACGCCGCGGCCGGTGGGCAGCAGGCGGGGCCATGAAATAGAGAAGCGATAGCTTTGCAAACCCATTTCCGCCATCAGCGCCACGTCTTCGCGAAAACGATGGTAGTGGTCAACGGCGACGTCACCGGTCGTCCCCTGATACGTGGTGCCAGGAAGGTGGGAATAAGTATCCCAGATAGAAGGGCCTTTGCCGTCGGCATCGTGTCCGCCTTCAACCTGCCAGGCTGCGGTAGCGGCGCCCCATAAAAAGTGTTGCGGAAATCCGGACATGAAAAAACTCCTTATCGATTGATAAAGAGAGTGTAATCAATGCGTGTGCAACTATGCAACCGGTTTCAGAAACCGGTTGCATAGTTGCGAAGCGGGTCACTGTTTATTTCGACAGCGGCTTCGTCTGAACAACATCAACGGAAGGCGGGGACTGGTAGTTATCAATATGATGAGCGATAACTAAAAGCAGGGCCGAAACGCCCAAAACAATCCAGCCAATAAGTTCTACAATACGGTTAAAAACGTTTTCCATAACACTACTGCTAATTGTGAAACCAGACTGAAATGGTACTCAACGACTCAAGTAACGCAAGTGTTACATGATCTTAGCGGCGCAAATGGCGTAAAGCTGAGCACCGTTGCGGGTTAAAAGAGTGAGCAAGCCGCGGCATCAACGCGGCCACCATCTTCTTGTTAAGAGGGCAGAAAAATGAGCGACGCTATCCGGGTAGGATTAATCGGTTACGGCTATGCGAGCAAAACCTTTCATGCGCCGCTCATCAGCGGTACGCCGGGGATGACGCTGGCGGCGGTCTCGAGCAGCGATGAAAAGAAAGTGCTGGCCGACTGGCCTGCGGTGCAGGTGGTGGCTGCGCCGCAAGCGCTTTTTAGCGATCCCAATATCGATCTGGTGGTGATCCCCACGCCAAACGATACCCATTTCCCGTTGGCGAAAGCGGCGCTGGAAGCGGGTAAGCATGTGGTAGTGGATAAACCTTTTACCGTGACGCTGGCACAGGCGCGCGAGCTTGAAGCCATTGCCAAAAGCGAGGGGCTATTGCTTTCGGTGTTTCACAACCGCCGCTGGGACAGCGATTTTCTGACGGTGAAATCGCTGATTAATGAAGGGTTGCTGGGAGAAGTGGTCTATTTTGAGTCGCATTTCGACCGCTATCGACCGCAGGTGCGTCATCGCTGGCGCGAGCAGGGCGGGCCGGGCAGCGGTATCTGGTACGATCTTGCCCCGCATCTGCTTGACCAGGTGGTAAACCTCTTCGGGCTTCCGGTCAGCATGCAGGTCGATCTGGCGCAATTACGGCCTGGCTCGCAGTCCACCGACTATTTTCACGCGGTCTTAACCTGGCCGCAGCGCCGGGTGGTACTGCACGGTACGCTGGTGGCCGCCGCGGAAACGGCGCGCTTTATCATCCACGGTTCGCGCGGAAGCTATGTGAAATACGGTCTTGATCCGCAGGAAGAACGGCTGAAAAGCGGCGAGCGCCTGCCGCAGGAAGACTGGGGATACGATATGCGCGATGGGCTGCTGACGCGGGCCGAAGGCGAGGACATAACCGAAGCGTCGTGGCTGACGCTACCGGGCAACTATCCGGCCTATTATGCCGCCATTCGCGATGCGCTTAACGGGGTCGGCGTTAATCCGGTTCCGGCAAGCCAGGCGATTCAGATAATGGAACTGATTGAGCTGGGGCTGGAGTCGGCCAGACATCGGGCGACGCTGTCTCTAAATTAGGTCGCTTTGACGAAACGAGGCGGCCAGCCCCTGGCTTAGCAGAACCCCGCGTTGCCACGGGGGTAAACATCAAGCCTGCTGCACGCGCTGAATCAGCGCCGCTTTTTCCTGGGCGCTTAAAAAGGCGAGCTCCAGACCATTTCTCTGCGCCTGGCGAATTTGCTCGCGGCTTAAACCGGCAGCCGGGGCGGCGAAGGTGTATTCGTGGATAATATCGACGCCCTGAACGGCGGGGTCGTCGGTGTTAATGCAGGCCAGCACGCCGTGTTCGAGGAACGTTTTCAACGGATGCTCGGCCAGGGATGGCACGGTACTGGTCTGAATATTGGAGGTCAGGCAGGACTCAATACCGATTCGCTGCGCGGCGAGATAATCCATCAATGCCGGATCCTGCACTGCCTTCACGCCGTGGCCGATACGCTCGGCCCCCAGTTCGCGAATCGCCTGCCAGATGCTTTCCGGGCCAGCGGCCTCGCCCGCATGGACGGTGATGCGCCAGCCGGCATCGCGTGCGCGGCGGAAGTGATCCATAAACAGGTTTCCCGGGAAGCCCAGCTCATCCCCGGCGAGGTCGAGGGCGGTGATGCCATCGCGGTGGGCGAGCAGAGCCTCAAGCTCCTCCTCGCAGGCCGCCTCGCCGAAGGTGCGGCTCAGGATGCCGATCAGGCGGGCTTCAACGTTAAAGTCGCGGCTGCCTTCTTTCACTCCGGCGATCACTGCCTCGACAACGCCAGCAACGGGCAACTGGTGGGTCATCGCCATATAGCGTGGAGAGAAACGCAGTTCGACGTAGTGCAGGCCGTTTCGCGCGGCATCTTCGAGGTTTTCATAGGCGACGCGGCGGCAGGCTTCCAGCGAGGCCAACACTTTTACCCCCCAGTCGAGCTTAGCGAGGAAGCTGACGAGGTCTGGCTCATTGCTGGTGACCTGCACGTGAGGACGTAAAGTATCGAGGGTGTCTGCCGGAAGTGCGAGATTAAACTGGCGGCCAAGATCGAGAATAGTTTGGGCCCGGATATTACCATCGAGGTGGCGATGAATGTCGGTTAATGGCAAAGTTAAATCAATCATGGTCGCACTCTTTTTTTAGTTAAAGTGCGCGCCATTGTACATCAGAACGATAAATGGTTTAAAGGGGAGAAAAATACCGAACAATCCAGGGAAAAACGGTGAGAGGAGGGAAGATTACCCTGTCAAAAAGAGGAATGACCAAATCGCTCATAGCAAAACGCTATTAATCATAGTCAATCAGTATTTAATTTCGCCCGTGAGATTTTCTATAGTCTCAGGCGCTGGTTTTCCTGCAATGAATGGCAGGCAATTTTAAAAAGGACCCTGGGAATATGGTTTTCACGTTAAAAAAAATCGCGGTACCGCTGGTTGTCGCAAGTTCACTACTGCTGGCCGCCTGCAAACCTGGCGAGGACCCCAACCACATCAAGGTGGGCATTAGCGCGGGCGTCGATCAGGAAGTATGGGCGGTGGCGCAAAAAGTGGCGAAAGAGAAATATAACCTCGACGTAGAGGTGGTGACGTTTAATGATTTCGTTCTGCCCAACGAGGCGCTGAATAACGGCGATCTTGATGCCAATGCTTTCCAGCACAGGCCCTATCTGGACAAACAGATCCAGGAGCGCGGCTATAAGCTGGTTCAGGTTGGCACCACGTTCGTTTATCCGATAGCGGCCTATTCGAAGAAAATCACTTCGATCGATCAGCTGCCCGATGGCGCGCAGGTCGCGGTCCCCAACGACCCGACCAACCTCGGACGCTCTCTGCTGCTGTTACAAAAACAGGGCCTGATTACGCTCAAGGATGGCGTGGGTCTGCTGCCCACTTCGCTGGATATTATCAACAATCCGAAAAAGCTAAAAATCGTCGAAATCGAAGCGCCGCAGCTGACCCGCGCGCTGGACGACCAGCAGATAACTATGGCGATCATCAATACCACTTTCTCCAGCCAGGTTGGGCTGTCGCCGTCGCGTAACGGCCTGTTTGTGGAAAGCAAAGATTCGCCTTACGTTAATATCTTTGCCAGTCGTATCGAAAACAAAGACAGCGAAAAGGTGAAAAACCTGGTGAAGGCCTACCAGAGCGATGAGGTCGCCGCGGCGGCTGAACGGCTATACAAAGGCGATGCGGTGAAGGGCTGGTAAAGACACTCGGCCAACTCTGACCGCGTGCAGTCACGATTATTGCAGCCGGTAGCGACCCGCTACCGGCTTTTCCTGGCTACTTTTGAATCAAATAGCGGATGGTTGGCCCGTCCTGCTGGATGTCGAGCACGGTGTAGCCGTGGTTTTTGGCATCCAGCGGGATATTGTTAATCGACTGCGGACAGTCGCTGACCACTTCAAGTATCTCGCCTTTCTTCAGCGAAGGCATGGCTTCCAGCGTGGCGATGGCCGGATAGGGGCAGGGTTCGCCAACCATATCGAGGCGATAATCGGGAACGAAAGTTTTCATACGCTTTCCTTAACGGCCGAGGGGACGCGAGATTGGCGGCGGAAAAAACGTTTTTCCCAGCCAATCACCAGAATCAGCGCGATCAGCAGTAGAAGATAGGTCACCAGCAGGCCGCCGAAGGGTCCGAAGGTCGCCAGCAGGTTGATTTTATCCCAGCTTGTGGCCAGCGCCGGGGAGAGCCCGTCCCAGTAGTATGCGAGGATCGTTGAACCGATCACGTTGCCCAGCCCGACCCACCAGTAATGCACCTGACCCTCCACCGCGCGGTACATCCAGCCGGTTTCGCAGCCGCCCGCCAGGACGATGCCAAAGCCAAACAGCAGGCCGCCGATAACCGCATTAGGGCCCGCCCACATGATTTTCGGCTCCATACCCAGCTGCACGTAGCTGAAGATGCCAATAGCGCTGGCGGCCATACCGAAGATAATCGCCTTCGCCATATTGGTGCGCCCGGTGATCCACATATCGCGAAAGGCGGAGGTAAAGCAGATCTGCGCCCGTTCGATAAGCAGGCCAAACCCTACGCCAAACAGCAGCGCCAGGCCGAGCTTCGGCTGGTTCGCCGCGGTGAGCAGGCCCCAGGCGATCATGGCGAAAAAGACCACCATCCCGAGACGGAACCGGCGCCGCGCCTGGTCAGGTTTTTGCGTCAGCGGCGACGCCTGCGATACTTTCTGCATTTTTACCGGAATACGAAAGATGGGCAGTAAGGTAAAGCGCGCGCCGAACCAGGTGCCGATAGCGGTAGCGATGGCGAAGAACCAGGCGTGAAGAGAAAACTGCGGGATACCGGTAAAGAACGCGGCCAGATTGCAGCCCATCGCCAGGCGCGCGCCGAAACCGGCAATGATCCCCCCGGCGACGGCCTGCAGAATGCGGATCCGGCTGCGGGGGAAGCGCAGCTTCACGTTATTCGCCCACAGCGCGGCGGCGAAACAGCCGCCGAACATGCCGATGATCATCATGCCGTCGATACGGGTGAGCGGGGTGCCCTCAAGATGAATGAGTTTATAGTAGCCCCACTCTTCGCTGTGCACGCCGGCGAGCTGCAGCAATTGCCCGCCCCAGCGGGTGAATTCGCCGGTGACGGCCCAGAAAGTGCCGGTAATACCGAAGTAGTAGGTTGAGAGAATACCCGCGGCGATAACGGCAGGTACCGGCGACCAAAATTTAATCAGCCACGCCTGTTTGAACTGTTGCCATGTCATGAAGATGCCTCTGAACTCAGAAGGTATATTACCCGTAGCGGGTTAAAGAGCAGCGATAATACGCGGCTTATTAGCTGAAAACGCTCGATGGGATCAAATTGACCGATAAAGAAAATACAAAAGGCCACACCTGGGTGGCCTTTCACGCCCGCCGATCCGCGGTCAGATCTCGGTGACGGTTTTGGCGATTAGTTAAAGCCCAGGCGAATAAGATTCAATGGGCAATATAATTCCTGATGGCCGTCTATTTCAACGCAATCGGCGCGACGGATCTGCTCCGCCTTTTTACCCTCGGCGTGGATGGCTTTGATGACGCCCGTCGCGCCGCTGTCAGCCACCATAACCATGCTGCCGGTAGAGATAGCGTTACGGTTACGATCGTAGGTGTTCATATTTTATCCTCCTGATGAAAGCTTTGACGGGAATTAAAAACGGCATTTAAATACACCTTTGTGAAACGGTTTTTTTTGAGTCTCGTCAAAATATCGGCTAATTATGCGGGAGGACGGATGAGCGAGCGGGGAGACGGAAATTCAGCGAGAGCAGCGGCGGTAAATAATCCCGCGATGCTGCGCCGCCGTTTGATAAATAGATCGTGCACGCCGGCGGCGCGGTAAAATAGCGCGGGATGATGATATTTCCGGCTTAATTTTAAGCCGCGAAAAACCGGCTGCGATATTGACCTCTGAGCTAGCGGACAGGCCGCTAGCGCGTTGGCGGTCGGCGCAACGCGGCGATTAACCCCCGTACGCCTTTTTCCAGCTTCTCGCGCGGACAGCCGGCGTTCAGGCGGACAAAGCCCTTACCCTCTTCGCCATAGGTGTCGCCTGGCATAATGGCGACCTTTTGCTCCTCAATGAGCGCTTTTTGCAGGGCGCGATCGTCAACCCCCAGCGGCCGCAGATCAATCCACGCCAGGTAAGTTGCCTGCGGCGGCTGCCAGTTAAGCTCGGGAAACGCCTGGTTCAGCTCACCGGCGATGTAGCGCATATTGTCCTGCAGATATCCGCGTAGGGCATCCAGCCAGGCCGCCCCCTCGCGATAGGCGGCGATATGCGCCACCAGCGCCGGCACGGAAGGGGAAGAGAGGCCATCGCGGCTCTTCAGAGCGTGCAGATAGCTTTCGCGCGCGGCCGCGTCGTCAATCAGCCCGTATGCGCCGGTAAACGCCGGAATGTTGAAGCTTTTCGAACCGGAGGTAAAGAGCGCCCAGGGGCTGCGCGCCACCTCGCACCACGGGATGTGCTGATGCCCGTCCCACACCATGTCCATATGGATCTCATCGCTGATCACCTTCACGCCGTGTTTTTTACACAGCCGCGCCATGGTTTCCAGCTCTTCACGGGTCCAGACCTTGCCGGTGGGGTTATGCGGACTGCATAGCAGCAAAACGGTATTGCGCGGCTCGGCCAGTACCAGTTCAAGCTGCGCCATATCGCAGCGCCACTGGCCGTTGTCAAGGGTGAGCGGGACCGGGGCGACGCGCCGCTGATTGCCTTCGATAGTTTTATAAAAGGCGTCATAGGCCGGAGCGTGGACCACAATACCGTCTCCCGTTGCCGACCACTGGCGAATCATCTCCGCGACCATATAGATAACCGACGGGCCGTACACCAGCGCTTCGCGATCGATTGAGCTATGAAAACGGCTGGCGAACCAGTGGCTCACCGCGCCGAGGAACTCCTCGTTTTTCCAGCGGCTATAGCCAAAAACGCCGTGCGCCAGACGTTTGCTGACGGCATCAAGAATGCAGGGGGCGGTGGCGAAATCCATATCGGAGATAGTAAACGGCAGCAGGTCGGCTGCGCCAAAGCGATCGGCGACGTAATCCCACTGAGTACACCAAGTGCCATGACGGTCGACCGGCGTTGAAAAATCAAACATCTGCACTTCCTTCATTATGAACCCCCTCCCGTACGGAGGGGGCGGAGTTTATGCCTCGACGGTATTCATCAGGACAGCCATTTCATCTTTTACCGACTGCACCTGCGGGCCAATCACCACCTGCAGGTTATGCTGATTGAGCTGCACCACGCCGATGGCGCGATTCGCTTTCAGCGCGGCGCTGTCGACTTTGCTCATATCGTTAACCGACAGACGCAGGCGGGTGATGCAGTTATCGAGCGAAACGATATTTTCAGCGCCGCCGAGCGCGGCCAGAATCGCCGGAACGTTATAGCCTGATTTTCCGGTCACGCCGGTGACGGCCTTTTCGAAAGCGCTATTAGTTTCAATATCGCGTCCCGGGGTTTTCAGGTTAAAACGGGTGATAGCGAAACGGAAGATGCCATAGTAAACCGCGAACCAGATAGCCGCGACCACCGGCACCAGATACCACTTGGTGGACAGGCCGTGCAGAATGCCGAACACCACAAAGTCGATAACGTTGCCGTCGGTGTTGCCAATAGTCACGCCGAGGATAGCCATCATGGTGAAGCCCAGCCCGGTCAGCAGCGCGTGGATAACGTACAGCACCGGTGCGACGAACAGGAATAAAAACTCCAGCGGTTCTGTGGTACCGCCCACCACGCAGGCGATAACGCCGGAAATCAGCAGTCCCTTAATTTTATGCCGGTTTTCCGGACGCGCGCAGTGGTACATCGCCAGCGCCGCGCCCGGTAGGCCGCCGAGAAATGCCGGCATTTTCCCTTGCGAGAGGAAGCGGGTCGCGCTTTCGGAGAAGCCGTGGGTGGTCGGGCAACTGAGCTGGGCCTGGAAAATCGTCAGCGCGCCGCTGACGCTATGGCCGCAAACGTCCATGGTGCCGCCCGCCTCGGTAAAGCGGATCAGCGCCACCAGAATATGGTGCAGGCCGAACGGCAGCAGCAGGCGCTCTCCGGTGCCGAAGATCATCGGTCCGAAATCTCCCGCGCTATTGATGACGTGGCCGAGGGCGTTAATTCCCATGGCGAAAACAGGCCAGATCAATGGGATCACCAGGCCGACCAGGCCGAGAACCACGGTCGTGATAATCGGAACAAAGCGGGTGCCGCCAAAAAAGGCCAGCGCGTCGGGCAGGCGGATATTGTGAAAACGCTCATGCAGCATCCAGACGATGATCCCGGCGATCACCGCGCCAAGGATCCCGGTATCGATAGACTGAATACCGATAATATTCTGAATGTTATTCGCTTTGAGGACGGCGGCATCGGTGGTCGGCAGAATGCCTTTGGCCGTCAGCCAGAAGTTAACCGCCAGATTCATCACGGCGTAGCCGACAAAACCGGCAAACGCGGCGACGCCCTTGTTTTCACGAGCCAGGCCTAGCGGAATGGCGATACAAAACATCACCGGCAGAAAGCTGAAGGCAAAAGAGCCGACTTTGCCCATCCAGATGAATACAGCCTGCAGCAGCGGCACGTCCAGCCACGGCAGGAGCGTCAGGACGTCATGGCTGCTCAGAGAGCTGCCGATCCCCAGCATGATCCCGCAAAAGGAGAGCAACGCCACGGGTAACATGAAGGTTTTCCCTAACTGCTGGAAAAACTCCCATAAGGTAATTTTGGTTGCTGTTTTCGCCGTCATAACATGAATCCTGGTTCTTGAAGTTAGCTGTAGGATGAAGCGCAACGGAAAGATAAAACGTTTTACCTAATTTTAGTGCGATAAAAATCACATATTCCGGCGATAATAACGTTTATAAAGAGAGTATCTTGATAAAACGTTTTATCGACAGCCAAAGGGAGCCAGCCTGCAGTTATGGCTATCGCGAAAAAAATCACCATTAATGATGTCGCCCAGGCGGCGGGGGTATCGGTCAGTACGGTATCGCTGGTTCTGAGCGGCAAGGGGCGTATTTCCTCGGCCACCGGCGAGCGCGTCAATCACGCCATTGAGCAACTGGGTTTCGTGCGTAACCGCCAGGCGGCGTCTCTGCGCGGCGGGCAGAGCGGCGTTATCGGTCTGATCGTCAGCGACCTATCGAAGCCTTTCTACGCCGAGATGACCGCTGGATTGACCGACGCGCTTGAGTCGCAGGGGCGAATGGTGTTTCTCACTCAGGGGGGACACAGCGGTGAAAAAATGCTTCAGCGTTTTGATACCCTGGTGGCGCAAGGGGTCGACGGCGTAGTGATTGCCGGAGCGATCGATCAGGGAGCGGAGCTGCGCGACCGCGCGGCGCAGGCCGGGATGCCGCTGGTGTTTGCTTCCCGTGCCAGCTATCTCGACGATGTCGACCTGATCCGCCCGGATAATATGCAGGCGGCGCAGATTGTCACCGAGCACCTGATCCGCCGCGGCCATCAGCGCATTGCCTGGCTGGGAGGGCAGAGCTCATCCCTGACGCGCGCCGAACGGGTGGGCGGCTACTGCGCCACCTTACTGAAGTATGGCCTGCCGTTTCATAGCGAGTGGGTGCTCGAATGCGAGTCGAGCCAGAAGCAGGCGGCAGAGGCGATGGCGGCGCTGCTGCGGCAAAACCCGACGATTAGCGCCGTGCTGTGCTACAACAGCGTGATCGCCACCGGGGCGTGGTTTGGGCTGATGCGTGCCGGGCGGCAGAGCGGCGAAGCTGGCGTCGAAAGCTATTTTGAACAGCGGATAGCGCTGGCGGCATTTGCGGAATTGCCCGAGGATGCGCTGGACGACCTGCCGCTGACCTGGGTGACGACACCTGCCCGGGAGCTGGGGCAAAGCCTGGCGGAGTGCATTTTACGCCGAATGGAAGAGGGACAGGGCGCGGCGAGAAACCAGATCATTTCTCCCCGACTGATTACCCGAAAATAGCCCCTGGTAAAGGGGCTATTTGTCGTTTACTGCTGCGGCGCTGCGGGTGGAACTACGTCTTGCGGCGCGTCATCTTGCGGCTGAGTTTCCTGCGGCGCTGCGGGTTCAGCGACGGCGGGAAGCGCTAAACCGAACATGCCGGCAAACTCATCCAGCGGCATTTTCTGCCCGTTCAGCGTGACCTGGCCGTCAGCATATTGCAGGCTTGAGGTGATCGCGTTATCTTCCATGGTCGTGATGCGGAACATCTGGCCCATCGCCGCCAGGCCTTTTACCTGCTGATCCGCAAGCTTAGCGGCGTCGGCGGGCTGATAACCTTCCAGCCCGGCAATCTGGGTCATAAACGCCGTCGCCATATCGACCGGGATCACCAGCTTGCCGTCGAGAGATTTAACGCTACGATCCACTTCATCCGCCAGCGTCTGCGGCGGGGTAGTGGTCAGCGACGGGTCTTTCAGCAGAATCGACAGGTTGAGGGTGGTTTCGCCTTTCGCATTGCGCCAGCTCAGCGGCGAAATGGTCAGGGACGGGCTGCCTTTCAGCATCATCGGCAGCGCGCTAAAGAAGGTCTGCGTCAGCGCCTGCTGATAGAGCTCAGGATTCTGCGCCAGCTGCGGATCCGCCATCAGCGCCTGCGCTTCGGCGTTGTATTTTTGACTGAACTGATGGAAGGCTGCGCCGTCAATGTTATCCAGCTTCAGGGTCAGCCGGCCGCTACCGATATCCTGATTTTGCAGCTTCAGGCTGTTAACGGTGTAGTCCAGCTGGCTGTTAATGCCTTTACCGTCGGCGGTCAGCGAGGAGTTGCCGTCAATTTTCATCCCTTCGAACAGCGCCAGCTCTTTGCCTTCAACGCCAATTGCCAGTTTGTCCAGCGAGATAGCCTGTTTACCGATACGTTCGTTGAAGCTGGCCATTTCGGTGGAGCCATCGGTTTTCAGATTATTAAAGGTGAGCTGAACTTTCTGGTTGTACTCGTTGACGGCGTTAATCTGCCCGCTACCGGCTTCGCCGGTCAGGCTGAGGGTTTTCCCCTCGCGGTCGGCATTCAGCTGGAATTGCCCGCCGCTGAACGTCACTTTCTCATCGCCTTTCGCGTAATCAAGCGGGTTGAGCACGATAGCCGATTGGTTGTCGCCGCTATAAGCGATGCGGGTATCAATGGTGAACGGCGTTTCGCCTTTAGCGATGTCGAACAACGCCTTGCTGGCGTCGTTATTGGTCAGAGTAGTTTTGACCGACGCCATCGCCGGAGCGAGGTTAAAGGATTTCAGCGAAGCCAGCGGGAAAGGACCGTGATCGACGACCTCATCAAATACCAGAGATTGCCCGGCGGCAAGCCAGCGGGGCTCTTTGCCGGCAATGGGCTTCAGCACCAGCTGTAAGTGGCTGCTGAACAGACCGCGCTGATAGTCCTGATACGTCAGCTCTACGCCAGCCTGCGGCGCGCTGCTTTGCAGCTGGGCATTAGCCTGCTGCACCATATCGGCAATGCGGCTTTCCAGCTGCTTCCCTGTGTACCAGGCGCCGCCAGACCAGACGACGCCCAGCGCGATGATAACTCCTGCTGCGACCAGCGATTTTTTCATAGCATTTGTCCATAAATGAAACCAGGCGGATCGGGCCGCCTGGTTGTGTTGTCATGATGGGTGAAAGTCTAGCAACTGTGGCTAAAAAGTTCAGTAACTTACTGGAGCTTATTAAACACGCGCGCGACGCGGCCGCGCCCGCTTACCTGCACCGGAGATTCATTACAGCCGATAAACGCGGATTCACCCGGCTTCAGCGTCAGGCTCTGCTCGTCTTTGGCGATGACCGCTTCGCCCTCGACGCAGAACAGGATCGCTGCGCTATCCTGGGCGATGGTTGACGGCTGCGTCGACAGGTCGTGCAGAGAGAAGGCAAAATCATCAACCGGGATCGGGAAGTCCAGCTCCGCGCCGCGGCTGACCGGCTGGGTCAGCAGCTCGCCTGCGGGTTTGGGCGTAAATTTCACGTTCGCCACCAGTTCTGGAATATCGATATACTTCGGCGTCAGACCCGCGCGAAGCACGTTGTCCGAGTTGGCCATCACCTCCAGCGCCACGCCCTGCAGGTAGGCGTGCGGAGTTTCCGCAAACAGGAACATCGCCTCGCCGGGATTCAGTTTGACCACGTTGAGCAGCAGCGGAGAGAAGAGGCCGCTATCGTCCGGGTAGAACTCGGCTATCAGGCGGATAGTCTGCCAGGGCTCACCCTGCTCGCTGCCCAGCGCTGCCTGCAGCACGCGCAAGGCGTGCGCTTTTTCTTCACCCTTCATATTCAGCAGGCTGGCAAACAGCTGGCTCAGATGCTCGCCGTTCGGCTGCGCGAGGAATTGCGCAATTGCCGGATGGGCGTCGGAGACCGGCTGCAGCAGGTTGACGATATCGGAAAACTCGCGGAAGGCGTTCATGGCGAGGAACGGCGTTAAGGCGAAAACCAGCTCAGGCTTGTGGTTCGGATCTTTATAGTTACGTTCGGCGGCATCAAGCGGGATCCCGGCGGCGTTCTCTTTGGCAAAACCGATTTCCGAGGCCTGCTTATTCGGGTGCACCTGGATAGAGAGCGGCTGTGCGGCGCACAGGACTTTGAACAGGAACGGCAGTTCGCCGAAACGCCCGGCGACTTTCTCGCCAAGCAGGGTCGCTTTATCGCTGTCGATCGCGTCACGCAGAGAACGCGGAGTTCCGCTATTGTCCAGAATCTGCGAGCTGCTCTTCGGATGCGCGCCCATCCACAGCTCCGCCATCGGCAGGTTGTTCGGATTAGCAATCCCATAAAGTTCGGTTAAGGCGGTATGGCTTCCCCAGGCGTAGTTTTGCACTGAGTTAATGAGCTTTTGCATTCTCAATCCCTGTTTCCACTTAATAGTCATGGCACTATTAAACCAGCAATCGACCGATAAGCAACCGGCGCGAAGAAAAAGTCGTCCTTGTCTCAGTTTTTGTTAAAAAATTGTGTAAAATCGATCGACTCGCTTTTCCACGGGCAAATGGAGTGTCTGCCTGAAATATAATCAGCTAAGCAGTAAGTGAGAGCACAATGTCGAATAAACCGTTTGTATATCAGGATCCTTTTCCACTGAAAAAGGACGATACCGAGTATTACCTCCTCAGCAGTGATTACGTCTCCGTCGCCGAATTCGCCGGCCAGGAAGTTCTGAAAGTTGAACCTCAGGCGCTAACTTTACTGGCACAACACGCTTTCCACGACGCCTCCTTTATGCTTCGCCCGGCGCATCAGCAGCAGGTGGCCGATATTCTCAACGACCCGGAAGCCAGCGAAAACGATAAGTACGTGGCGCTACAGTTCCTGCGTAACTCGGATATTGCCGCTAAAGGCGTGCTGCCGACCTGCCAGGATACCGGCACGGCGATTATTACCGGCAAAAAAGGCCAGCGCGTGTGGACCGGAGGCGGCGATGAAGCCGCGCTGGCGCAGGGCGTTTATAACACCTATATCCAGGATAACCTGCGTTATTCCCAGAACGCGCCGCTGGATATGTATAAAGAGGTCAACACAGGGACTAACCTGCCTGCGCAGATCGACCTCTACGCTACCGACGGCGAGGAGTACAAATTCCTCTGCATCGCCAAGGGCGGCGGCTCGGCGAATAAAACCTATCTGTATCAGGAAACCAAAGCGTTAATCACTCCGGCGAAGCTGAAAAACTACCTCGTCGAGAAGATGCGCACCCTCGGCACCGCCGCCTGCCCGCCGTACCATATTGCGTTCGTCATTGGCGGCACTTCGGCGGAGTCCACCCTGAAAACCGTTAAGCTGGCCTCAACCAAGTATTACGACGGCCTGCCGACCGAAGGCAACGAGCACGGCCAGGCTTTTCGCGATATTCAGCTGGAGCAGGAACTACTGGTGGAGGCGCAAAACCTTGGTCTTGGGGCGCAGTTCGGCGGCAAATACTTCGCGCACGATATCCGCGTTATCCGCCTGCCGCGCCACGGCGCGTCGTGCCCGGTGGGCATGGGCGTCTCCTGCTCGGCGGATCGTAATATCAAAGCGAAGATCAACCGCGAAGGGATCTGGCTGGAGAAACTGGAGAGCAACCCAGGCAAGTATATTCCCGAGCATCTGCGTCAGGCCGGTGAGGGCGAGGCGGTCAAGGTCAACCTCAACCAGCCGATGAGCGATATTCTGGCGCTGCTGTCGCAGTACCCGGTGTCGACGCGTCTGTCGCTGAGCGGTACGATTATCGTCGCCCGCGATATTGCTCACGCGAAGCTGAAAGAGCTTATCGATAGCGGTGAAGAACTGCCGCAGTACGTCAAGGACCACCCGATCTACTACGCGGGTCCGGCGAAAACGCCTGACGGCTACGCTTCCGGCTCTCTTGGCCCCACCACCGCTGGCCGTATGGACTCCTACGTCGACCTGCTGCAGGCGCACGGGGCGAGTAAAATCATGTTAGCCAAAGGCAACCGCAGCCAGCAGGTCACCGACGCCTGCCACAAACATGGCGGTTTCTACCTCGGCAGCATCGGCGGCCCGGCGGCGGTACTGGCACAGCAGAGTATTCGTAGCCTGGAGTGCGTAGCGTATCCGGAGCTGGGGATGGAAGCTATCTGGAAAATCGAAGTGGAAGACTTCCCGGCGTTTATCCTCGTGGATGACAAGGGCAACGATTTCTTCCAGCAAATCCAAAGCTCGCAGTGCGCCCGCTGCGTGAAATAATCCCAGCCGCCCTTCGGGGCGGTTTTTTTATGCCGCTTAGCGGCACGAACGACTAAAACAACATATAAATCTGGCCAATACTTAACGCTTTAAGCAGGTGAGCTTTGTCGCGATTTCGCACTTTGAATCCAAGGAGACAGTCATGACAACGTATCGCAGTGAAAAAGACTCAATGGGCGCCATCGACGTGCCTGCCGACAAGCTATGGGGAGCGCAAACCCAGCGTTCGCTGGAACATTTCCGCATTTCGACGGAAAAAATGCCGGTCGAGCTTATCCACGCGCTGGCGCTGACCAAGCGCGCGGCGGCGAAAGTGAACAACGATCTCGGCCTGCTGGCCGCGGAGAAAGCGCAAGCGATTATTCAGGCCGCGGATGAAGTGCTGGCAGGCCAGCATCCGGACGCCTTTCCACTGGCTATCTGGCAAACCGGCTCCGGCACGCAAAGCAATATGAATATGAATGAGGTGCTGGCCAACCGCGCCAGCGAGCTGCTGGGCGGGGCGCGCGGGATGGAGCGTAAGGTTCATCCGAACGATGATGTCAACAAGAGCCAGAGCTCTAACGACGTTTTCCCGACGGCGATGCACGTGGCGGCGATAATTGCCCTGCGGGAGAAGCTGATCCCGCAGCTCAACGTGCTGAAGCAGACCCTGAACGATAAAGCCGTTGCCTTCAGCGACATCGTTAAAATCGGCCGCACCCACCTGCAGGACGCCACGCCGCTGACCCTCGGCCAGGAGATCTCCGGCTGGGTAGCGATGCTGGAGCATAATTTAAAACATATCGACCATAGCCTGCCGCATCTGGCGGAGCTGGCGCTGGGCGGGACGGCGGTGGGAACCGGGCTCAACACTCATCCACAATACGCGGTACGCGTCGCCGCCGAGCTCGCGGCCTTAAGCGGCCAGCCGTTTGTCACCGCGCCAAATAAATTTGAAGCGCTGGCGACCGTTGATGCCCTGGTGCACGCCCACGGCGCGCTGAAAGGCCTGGCCGCCTCGCTGATGAAAATCGCCAACGATGTGCGCTGGCTGGCTTCCGGGCCGCGCTGCGGGATTGGCGAAATTGCGATCCCGGAAAATGAACCGGGATCGTCGATTATGCCCGGCAAAGTCAACCCGACCCAGTGCGAAGCGCTGACTATGCTGTGCTGCCAGGTGATGGGTAACGATGTCGCGGTAAATATTGGCGGCGCATCGGGCAACTTTGAGCTTAACGTCTACCGCCCGCTGGTGATCCACAACTTCCTGCAATCGGTGCGGCTGCTGGCTGATGGGATGGAGAGCTTCAACCAACACTGCGCGGTGGGGATTGAACCGAATCGTGAACGCATCAGCCAGCTGCTCAATGAGTCGCTAATGCTGGTCACCGCGCTGAACACCCATATCGGCTATGACAAAGCGGCGGAAATTGCCAAAAAGGCGCACAAAGAGGGGTTAACCCTGAAGGCGTCCGCGCTCTCGCTCGGCTACCTGACGGAGGACGAGTTTGACCGGTGGGTTCGCCCGGAAGAGATGGTGGGCAGTCTGCCTACTCGCTAGCCAGCCACAGGTGCAGCCGCGGGATCAGGAGCCTGAGCGACTGCGCCTGCGGTTTATAGCGATACTGTACGTTCTCGGCGTCATAGTTTAGTAACTCACCGAGGTCCGGCACGCTGACCCCCTTCGTGCCGGATATCAGCGCAATCAACGGTCCTGGACAGGCGTATTGCACCTGTTTTTGTTCGCCGCTGTACCAGACCCGGGCGATGGGCTGCACCTTCACCGGCCGCTTTATCTTCAGCTTTGCCCGCTGCGGCAGGGCGGCAATATCCTGATACTCTCGCTCCAGCTTGCTTTGCCACTGCTCGCGCGTCCACGGCGGCACCGCCCGCGGCGACTGCAGGCTTTTTTCCAGCTGCATCAGCACCCCGTCACGGGTGAGATTTTTAATCACGTGCTTATTGGCCCAGCCGAAGCGAATGGTACTCGGATTGAGCAGCGGGGTCAGGGTGCGGTAGGCGCTAAGCGTGATAAGCCCTGGCAGGTGGCGATGGACCCACTCAAACCGCGCGGCGACAGGCAGGCCGGAATCGACGGTAATAATCTTTTCAAAGGTTGCTTTGAGGGCGTTGATATGGGCGATTTTGCCTGCCAACTCAGCCTGTTGGTTGGCGTCAGTTTGTAGGCAAATGGCGCCGGGTAAGCGTACGGCGGCCTTACTACTGCGGGTTTCCGACTGCTGCTGGATAAACAGATGGCTGTAGTGCCTGAGCGCCATCTCCAGCGCGGTTTTGCCGGTATGCTGAACCACATTGATGCTGTCGAGCGGCTGGTGTTCCGCATCCT
This sequence comes from Klebsiella sp. FDAARGOS_511, assembly GCF_003812845.1. NCBI lineage: Bacteria > Pseudomonadati > Pseudomonadota > Gammaproteobacteria > Enterobacterales > Enterobacteriaceae > Klebsiella > Klebsiella sp. FDAARGOS_511. The sequence continues at coordinate 5,669,694 of NZ_CP033824.1, forward strand.
TGCTTACCGGCGGCAGCGCAAAGACGCGGGCGGCCAGCAGGCGGCATTGGCTCAGGGACTGCTTCAGCTCTTGCAGTTCGCGTTCGAGCTGGCGAAAGGTGCCGTTCAGACGTTCAACGAGGTCATAGCTGGCCATATTTCCCACCTTAGTTACAACATACTTCACGTTTTTTAACTATAGCAGACCTCAGCATCCGCGCAAAGGCTCATCAGGCGGAGGTAAAACTCGGCAACTGATGATATACCGGCCAGCTAAAGCAAAAGCAGGCTCCGCCCAGCGCGCTCTCTTCGCAATGAACTTCCCCGGCCATAGCCTGGGCGATGCTGTGAACGATAGCTAAACCGAGGCCACAGCCGCCGGTGGCCCGATCGCGGCTGGGGTCGAGGCGTACGAAAGGCTCGAAAACTCTCTCCCGTTCAGCTGGCGCGATACCGGGACCATCATCTTCGACCCGTAGCGTCGCCCGCGAACCCTGTAGCGTCAGGCCGACCTGAATACGCCGGTTGCTGTAGCGCAGGGCGTTGTTCACCAGATTATCCAGCACCCGTTCCATCAGGCGCATATCCAGCGCGCCGTAATTGCCGGCCAAAATGTCGCCTGGCGCGACCTCGCGCTGGGGATTAACCGTTTGAATATCTTCCACATGATCGCGGATCCACGCCGGGAAATCGGGGGTCGTCAGCTTCAGTTCGTTCTGCGGGCGGTCAAGCCGCGCGTAGGTCAGCAGCTCTTCAATCAGCGCTTCCAACTGGCCGATATCGCGGTTCAACGCCAGGGATTCGGCCTCGGTGAGGTTCTCGCTCATCTCAAGACGATAGCGCAGACGCACCAGCGGGGTTCGCAGCTCGTGGGCGATACCATCGATCAGCTGTTTTTTGCTGGCGATAAGCGCGTTGATATTATCGGCCATCTGATTAAACGCCACGCCCAGCCGTTCGAAGCTGGACATGCTGTCGAAATGAATGCGTTCGCTAAGATGTCCATCGCCGAAGCGCTGGGCGGCGGTCTCAATACGCAGCATGTCCTGCCAGTGCGGACGCATCCAGATAAATACCGGGAAGGCCAGCGAGATGGCGATAAAAGCCATCAGGGCCAGATCGAGCAGGCGCATCTCGTGCAAAAAATAGAGATAGGGCACCGGGCCGACGGAAAGTACGTAGTGGCTGCGCGGGATGCGCTGGATAAAGGTGTACTGATCGTCGAGAGCGACGATATCCCCGGCGCGCAGATGCTGCATTGAGTTTTCCGACAGTTTGAATTTGCTGATGGGTTCGATATGCAGATCGAAAGAGAGATTGAGATCCAGCTCTTTGAGCGTTTTGCTCCAGTCGCGCGGCGGGATCTCCCGCAGCTCGCTGCGCATCAGATACAGCGAGCTTTTCATTAAATCGTCCAGAGACTGACGCCCGGCGCGTTCGGCGGTGAATTTGTACACCAGGCCAACCATCATGGTCATCACCAGGAAGCAGACGAACAGCAGCAGGTAAAACTGCACAAACAGTTTTTTCATTAAATCTCACTTAAAAACAGAAGGTTAAGTGCCTTTCCTTTACCCTCGGAAGCACCGTGAGGGCATTTTCCCCGGCAAAAACTGCGTGCAAACTCCTTTCTGCATTTTCATGCGCCGTTGGATTCGCTATGAAAGCAGGGTTCGCACCCGCTGACAACATCCGCTCTGCACAAGTTATGCGGCGCCGGTTGACACACCCGGTAATCTTGATTGCGCAAACTTGAGAAGTCCATAGCAAATCAATACTGAGGCGGTCGTGAGGCTTGTAAAAATCATTATAAGAAAGTGGTTATAGGTGAGGAGGGTTCAACTTGATATAACACCTTCTCTCATCTCGCCTGGAGGTTGTATGGCAATTTCAGCCAGAAACCAACTGGCTGGTACGATTAGCGTGACTGAACGCGGGGCAATTAACGATGAAGTTGAGTTAACCCTGAAGGATGGCGCAAAGCTAATTGCTCTCGTTACATCTGGTAGCCAACAAGCATTGGGCCTCGAACCGGGGAGAGAAGCCATCGCGCTGATTAATAACAGAGAACAATCTGCCTCGCCGTCGCAGAGCATTTGGGTCAGCATGCACCTTGCGCGGGTGCGTTCGATCAATTGCTACGAAAATGGCGAGGTCCTTCAGGGGTTCATTTCCGGCGCTTCGTTTCTGGCGCGGGACCATGCTGCAAAATCTGCAGATACCATTGGCCTGGCATAAAAATATCCTTGAACCTCATCGCAGCCCAGGCTTCGCAAAATCTCGACCGTTTTGCGATCCTCGACGCCTTCGGCCAGGACGATATAATCGAGCTCCTTGAGAAGCTTGATAACGTTACGCACAATTATGCGGCTGGCTTTTTCGTGGACAATATGACTGACGATAGACCGGTCGATTTTGATGATGTCCAGGGGCATTTGCCGCAGGTAATTAATGTTGCTGTATCCCGAACCAAAGTCATCCAGAGAAATTTTAAATCCGCGTTTTTTGAGCATGTTCAGCCCGTTAAGCGCGGCCGGACTCTCAAGCATCTTCTCTGTTTCCAGACACTCCAACCCCAGCAGCGCTGGGTCAAGAGACGCATTCCGCAGTTTCTCTTCAAGCTCCTCGGCGAAATCGGGCCGAGAAAAATCACTGGCGGCCAGATTAATTGACACCGGCAGAGTAAGTCCCTGGTCCCGCCACTCACTCAGCTGCGCAATAGTACGATCGATAACCCAGGCCGTGAGCTCACGCATCAGGCTGGTTTTTTCGACCAGCGGGATAAATTCGCCGGGCAGGACTTCGCCGTTTGTCGGATGCTTCCATCTGACCAGCGCTTCAGCACCCGTCACGCGCCCGGTCGCCAGTGAGATTTTTGGCTGATAGACCAGATATAAGCCCTGGTTTCCCTGCAACGTTTGTCTGAGTTCGGTCAGCAGGCTGAAATCTCTCTTTTTGCGGGTATCCAGGGCGTCATTATAGGTCGTAAAACGGTGCCCCTGGCTTATCGCCTCATGCAAGGCGCTTACCGCACGACGCAGAATTTCATTCGGCGTCAGGGTGCTGTCGCATAGCCCGGAGTCCCCCATGTGAATATTCAAATCCAGGGGAACTTCTGGGCCAATCCGGGCCTGGGTTCCCTGAAGGTTTTGTGCAATGCTTTCCAGTGACAGGGCCGTAGGTTCAGGCGTTAAAAAAGCAAATCGTCCGACCGCCACGGCGTAAAGCTGGCCCGCCAGGGGCAGACGTGCCTGCAGCTCAACGGTCATATCCCGAAGTAAGTTTTCTACGGCAATCATCCCCAATGAGCGGGCCATCTCGTAGGCAAAGGGCATATCAATGCAGTCAATGATGACCAGCCGGAAGGTACTCACCGCCGACACCTCAATGTCCTTTAGCAGGCGCTGACGATTGGGTAATAGCGTGACGACGTCGGTATAGCCTACCGAGTGCCAGGAGGCTAAGAAGTCCGATATCAGCTCGGCCAGCGTGTTAAAGATAGCGATCTGCTCGTCGGAAAGTTCCCTGGGTTGCGTATCCAGGATACTCAAGGTACCCACGGCCACCCCATCGCGGGTTGTCAGCGGACACCCCGCATAAAAGCGAATGAACGGCGCTTCTCTGACGGCGCGATCGCGCTGAAAGACCGGGTGCTGATGCGTATCACGACAAATGAACGTTTTACCCTGTTTCAAGGTCTGTTCGCAAAATGCGTCGCCCAGGCGGGTTTCCGTGGCGGCGATATTCTGTGCGGATTTGATGTATTGCTTTTCATCATCCAGCACCGAGACAAAACTCATCGGCATTTTCAGCAACTGGCAGACCAGATGCGTATATTTCCTTAACGCTTCGTCCCGCCCCTCGTCGGGATTTTTTAACAGGTCAATCGCCGCGCGTCTTTTACTTTCATCGTTGCTGAGATCGCTCAACATTTAAACACCCCCGTACAGTAGATATTTCGGTCATCCCAACCCACTGATGGTGTGAATCTCTATACTCACGGCTGGTATCGATACTGGCACAATCGCCAGGGTTATCACACCACATTAGAATGTTTTGCGCTGATTGTCTGCGAAGAATGGCGCTCGGTGGAACGCTGCTTTTGCGTGGAAAAAGCAATTTCACTGTTGCTGTACCGGTCGGCAAGAGGCTCAGTGTTGCGCAAAAGTCTTCGTGGATAATATCAAGTTATCGAACCGGTTCCGGATTCGCCAGTTCTTTATTAAGCGCAACGCCTGTTTTAAGGATAGCTAATCATTAACAGGAGGTTGCAGTGACTTTACCGGCTATATCCGCACTAACAGCTGACCCGTGAATTAATTGTCCCAGGCGTGGGGGGCGAACAGGTAGCCTTTATTGCGTACCGTTTTGATGCGATAGGGCTCGGTCGCATTGTCGAGAAGCTTCTTGCGCAGTCGCGAGATGGCAACGTCGACGCTGCGGTCCATGCCATCGTAGCTGACGCCGCGCAGATTTTTTAATAACGCGTCGCGATCCATAATTTGTCCGGCATGGGTCGCCAACTCCCACAGCAGATCGAAATCCGCGGTGGATAACGCGACGCTTTCGCCGCTGAGCATCACCTGGCGATTGACCGGGTCGATGCTCAGGGAGCCAAAGGTGATGGCTTTATGCGGGGTGAGGGAGGAGGGAACGCTACCGTCCGGCACGGCGACGTGCTGGCGCAAATGCAGGCGCAGGCGGGCTAACAGCACCGCGGGAGGCGTGGTTTTCAGGATATAATCGCTGGCGCCCATTTCGAGAGAGAGAATATGGTTCATATCGCTGTCCAGCGAAGTGAGCAGGACGATGGGACCCTGCCACTGGCCGCGCAAATCGCGGCACAGCGTCATACCGTCTTTACCCGGCAGCATGATATCCAGCAGCACCAGATCGGGCTTTTCGCGCGCGATAACCTCTTCCGCCCGGTCGCCGCGCGGTTCTACGACCACGTCCATATCGTGTTTGCCAAGGTAGGCGGCAATCAGTGCGCCGACCTCGGCATCGTCCTCAACAAAAACAATTTTATTCATATTGTGTATGCTTGCACTCATCTATCATCGTTAGAATCGCTTTGCCAGAATCGCGGCTGAGACGGTGCATGAGGCATCATTCGGTCAGCAGCCCATTCATTACTATCGCCATTGTAAACCATTCGGGCATTAATATGAGCTATGTATTAGTGATGAAATTCGCTATGCTTCCCGGACTTGTGGTTCAGAACTATGCTTTCACGAGGCCAGGCAATGATTGCGTTAATGACGGAAGCTCTGCGTATTATGGTCATGGGGGCGCGGCAGAAGGTGGGCGAGGTCTAACAGGACAGCCTCTGCCCGTAAAGAAAATAGGTACTGATACGTTGAGCTTGAGTCAGGGAAGAGCCTTATTGCGGCCTCTTTTGCCTCGTACCGTAGGGGCACAAGGCGAATTTGCAGACACTTCTTCGATTGCAGATGAGCAACATAGGATTCAGATTGCCTGGACAATCAATATATCGGGAAAACGTTGACCACAGGGTTTCCGTATAGGGGAAAGCGTGAATGACCTGTAAATCGCCGGGCTTGCCGTTAATGAGAACTTCATTTTTTGTGATGTTAATCACTGAACCAACGCGCAAAAAATAATCACCATTATACCATATGATTAATTTGAGATTTTTAGCACTTGCCGCAACTGAAAATCCTGTTCCGGTTACAGGACATACAAGGCTATTTTCAATATTCCACTGCATGCTTGATGCGCTCCAGTAATTTACGAGCATTTTCGCGTTGATGTATATAGTTTGATAAAGTTTAAGAGTATTTTTGTTGTGCCTGAAGCAGGTCCAAACATGGAGGTTCCTTTAGGTGATGCATACTTAGTTTAATATAGAATAATTGCAATTGCATGAGTGCCTAATACTAGTATTGATAATAGCAACAAGTAAAAGATTCGAAAAACCGACGGGAGATGAACTAATAAGCTACATTGTTGGTTATGAATAGAATAAAGTTCTGTATTGGATATCAAGATTAGATCGAAAGATCGTAAAATCATATAATTACGATCATATCTACTACGATGAATGTTATTAATGGCAAAGTATGCTTCTTTATGAAATCGGTTTTATTTTGATGTAAATCAAAATAATGTGCTTTATTGCGCTATTTTTCTAAAAAGTGTCTATGTGTGCTTATTTCAAATGAGTGCAGAAAGAATGATTTTAAGGTCATCAATTATGATAAAAACCGCCTATGTCAATTAACTGTTTTTAGGTTAGGTTATCACTATTGATTTGCATCACTTACTGCACATGAATGGCGATGGTAAACCGATAGGGTTATTGAGTTAACATCTGTAAAATATCATTGAGGTGTTCATGTTGTGCTTTAAAATAGGTGTGAATACTTAAGGGTGACGCGCAGGAGAAATATGCTATGGTGATAACTTCCAGAATAATGATATAAAACATGTTATACGTATAACCAAGTGATTAGAGCATACTGATGCGTTTCGCAGTAAAAACAAATGCGTTTGTGCGAAGGATGTTCAAAATAGTTTAAATTAAATTCAAACAGCGTTGACCTTGCCGAGGGGAGCATCATCTCCCGTACCGCCGTTATGGAGTCGTCAAATAGGTCTCCACCTGTTCAGTCTACTCGCCGCTTTTGCGCATTTATAAATTTCCGCGCTTCCGTTATGCTGCAAATACATGTTGTTTTAATGTTAAGGCAAAAGGAATGGGGCTGTTGATAAAAGCGCTGCTCGGGGCACTGGTTGTAGTCCTGATCGGCGTGCTGTCCAAAACGAAAAATTACTATATCGCCGGGTTAATTCCGCTCTTTCCCACCTTCGCCCTGATTGCGCACTACATCGTCGCCAGCGAGCGGGGTATCGAAGCGCTGCGCACCACCATTGTCTTTGGTATGTGGTCTATCATTCCGTACTTTATCTACTTGCTTTCGCTATGGTATTTCACCGGCGTCATGCGCCTGCCGTTTGCCCTGGCAGGCGCAGTGGTGTGCTGGAGCTTATGCGCGTGGCTACTCATTATTGGCTGGAGCCGTTTCCACTAGCGCAGATGGCGGCCGCCGTCGACGGCAAATGAGCGACCGGTCACGTAGCTACTGCTGAACAGGTATTCAATAAGGTCAATGATCTCTTTTTCGCCTGGGGCGATTTTCATCAGCGATTTATCGAGCGCCTGCCTGCGGTACTCCGCGTCATCCCCTTCATTAAATAAAATCAGCGAGGGGGCGATGGCGTTAACCTTAATTTCCGGCGCCAGCTTACGGGCGAACGAGCGGCTCATATTATCCAACGCCGCTTTGCTGGCGGCGTAGGCGATATGTTTGTCGCTGCCGCGCTCCACGACGTAGTCGGTGATGTGGATAATATCGCTGGCGGCATGACCGTGGCCGCGAAGCAGGCTCTCCAGGGCATGGTTGAGCAGGTAGGGGGCGTTGACGTGAATTTGCATCATGCTGGCGAGCACCGTGGTTAACGGAATACCTGGCTTTTCCGCCATCCAGCCGCTGGCGTTATGAATGATGGCGCGTAGACCGCTGCCGGCGTGCGCTTTCACCTCTGCGGCGAACGCCAGAATGCTTTCATCCGTGCTGAAATCCGCGTGCAGACAAACGGCTCCCGCTTCACGCAGCGCGTCGATGGCCGGATACCAGGTGCGATAGCTGATGATAACGGGCTGCTGGCGGGCCACAAAATGGCGGGCCAGGGCGAGGCCAATGCGACGGCCCCCGCCGGTAATCAGGATGGGGCGAGGCTGGATGTCAGCCATGGAGATCTCCTTTGAGTTCAGCGGCAGGGTAACCGCTTACCCTACCAACATCCACGTTGCCGGTACGGCGGCAACCAGCAAAAAACCAATTAATGCCAGGTCACGGCGTTTGAGCGGGCGATCGTGCTGGTGTGTACGACGGGCATACAGGAAAACCAGAAGACCCGGAGCGTAAAGTATCACCGACAACAATAAATGCACAGGGCCGGACGCATATAATAACCATAAGCCATAAATGCAGGCGCCGACACCAACCGCCTTATGCAAAGGGCGCCGGGCAATCTTCAGCAGAAAGGCGCCGACCAGAAAGTAGGGGACCAGGATCATCTCTGAGGCGATGGTCAGCAGCGTGCTGTAATCTGAGCCGGTAAGCCAAATCAACACCAGCGAAGCCTGCACGCTGATATTGGTGAGCCACAGCGAAGCCGACGGGGCGTTGTTTTTATTGGTCCGGGCAAACAGGCGCGGGAATGCTTTATGCGTTGCTGCCAGATAGGGCACCTCCGCCGCCATAATCGTCCAGCTCAGATACGCGCCGCAGACGGAGATAATCAGCCCGGCAGCGATCACAATTTCGCCCCAGGAGCCCATCATGTTGACCATCAGGCCGGCCATTGACGGGTTGCGGATTTCCGCCAGTTCGCTACGCGGCACAACGCCTAACGAGAGAAGCGTCACCAGCAAATAGACCGCCAGCGCGGAGAGTACCGCCAGCAGGGTCGCGCGGCCAACATCCTGTTTATTACGCGCGCGGGCGGAAACAACGACCGCGCCTTCGACGCCAATAAATACCCACAGGGTGATCAGCATGGTGTTTTTCACCTGCTCCCATACCGGTACGCCCAGCGCCAGGCCGCTGAAATCGAGGCGGAATGTCTCCATACGAAACGCGATGGCGGCCAGCGCGATAAACGCCCCGAGGGGCAGCAGTTTGGCCAGCGTCGCGGCCAGGTTGATACCGGCGGCCGTTTGAACGCCGCGTAGAACCAGGAAATGAACAATCCACAGCAGGACCGAGGCGCCGACGATGGATTGCCAGGTATTGCCATCGCCGAACAGGCGCAGTTCGGGAGTATCGGTAAAGAAACTGAGCGCCGAGAAGACGATAACCAGGTAGGAGACGTTGGCGACAACCGCGCACAGCCAGTAGCCCCAGGCGGAGCAGAAGCCAATCAGCTCGCCGAAACCTTCCCGGGCGTAGGTAAAAATACCGCCGTCGAGGTCGGGGCGGATCCGCGTGAGCAGCAGCATGGCAAAGGCCAGGAACAGGATCCCCACGCCGGTGATCCCCCAGCCGATAAGCAGCGCGGAAGGGCTGGCAACGGCTGCCATGTTCTGCGGCAGACTGAATACACCCGCCCCCAGCATCGAGCTAAGTACCAGCGCGGTCAGGGCGCTAAGGCCCAGTTTCTTTTCCATTGCATTCCCGAGGTGATAATCATCAAGCTAAGAATATTTATTTGGCGAAATCGCATAAAAATGGAGGATTGCGCTAAGGCGCGGGATTTTACGGAGTGTTTTGTATGCATGCAATGGAGAGAAATGAAAAAAAGAAAAAAGGCGACTAATCGCCGCCTTTTTGTTCAGCTCAGTTGCTGTTATTTATACAGATCGGCGCTGATGGTGATGTTGCCGCCGCGTTCCTGCCACTGACGGGTAATGTGGTAGTACTTCGCGCCTTTCTTCGCGGCGCGCTTAGCCGTCTGGTAGGAGATTTCCGTCATGTTACCGTAGTTACCGGTGAACTTGATGCTGTCGTAAGGAACCATCTGCGCGGCAGTGATTTTATTCACTTCCTCGACCTTGGTGCCGTCCGGCAGCGTGACGGTGTAACGCCCGCCTTTAGACGATTGCGTTTCAAAGAAACGGCCTACGCCGGTGCCGGAACCAACCGCTGCGGTCGTCGCCACGCCTGGGATTTCAACTTTCTTAGCGGCTTCGCCGCCTTCGGCCAGCGCTGCGCGACCGGCTTCTGAATCTGCCGGGATCGCATCCGGGCTTTGCAGAACGCGTTTCTTGGCATCCGCTTTGTAGATATAGGCGGTGATGCGCTGGTTGCCGCCCTGGTTGGCATCAACCTGGCGTACGATAAAGAAAGAGGCTGCGCCCTTGGCCTTTGCAGCTTTGGTGATGGCGTCGTTGACTTCCGGTTGGCTGCGGTAGAAGCCCTGTACGGTGACGGTATCAAATGGCTCCAGCTCAACGGCCTGGTCTTTCGGCAATTCCATTATGCCGTTGATAATGCGATTTTTCGGCGCGTCGGCCTGCGGGGCATTTTCTTTATAAAAATCGGCCGTTACGCGCAGATTGCCGCCGCTGCCAAAATCAGAGGTGTCGACAACATAAAAGGAAGCTGCGCCTTCTTTGTCCGCTTTACGGGAAACTGCCTGCACCGCATCGCCAATGGCGTTAAAACGACCGGTAACCTCAACGCGATCGTAGGGCTTCAGCGCTGCCGCCTGCTCCGGAGTCAGCTCGGTCGCTGCATGGGCAGACAACGCGGTGGTAGCCAGAAGAGCAGACGCCAGGAGTGAGTTCTTAAGCTTCATAAAAATAATCCTTTGCCTTGCGCAAACCATGTACGGGTATTGTTGTTGACTGAAAACATGTGATTATTGCATTTATCGTGAGTGACTGTCTGCGTCAATTTTCATTTGCCGCTCTAAACGTATACTGCAGAAATATAACCTTTTTCGATATGTTGAAAAAACAGCCGCTTGACCAGCAAAATCGATAATCGATATCACTTTCATAAGTTAACATAATGTTAATGCGATGATCCAGACGGCGATAAATGGTGAATTAACCCTTCTGCCAAGCGGATTATCAGGCGCTGGCATAAAAATAAGGTAAATATTGCTGCCTGACACGGTTAGCCGGGCGTTTTACCAATAAAATCAAAATTTCTGTTTTATTGCTGTAGATCACAATCGGTATTTTCAGTAGGTTATAAAAAGTTTGTTACTGTTTTATTTTTTCAGACATATGTTGGGGGGCGCGTTCATCCGCCTTTGCGACGGTAGCTTGTAAGAAAAGTAAACCATCATCAAAAACCGATGGAAGGGAAAACTATGCGTATTGGTGTACCAAAAGAGAGACTCGCCCAGGAAACCCGGGCCGCCGCCACGCCGAAAACGGTGGAGCAGCTGCTTAAGCTTGGGTTCAGCGTCGCGGTAGAAAGCGGTGCCGGTAAGTTGGCCAGTTTCGACGACGAAGCCTTCGTTCAGGCTGGAGCGGAGATCGTGAGCGGTGATGACGTATGGCAGTCTGACGTCATTCTGAAAGTTAACGCGCCCGATGACGATGAAATCCTGCTGCTTAATCCCGGCACGACGCTCATCAGCTTCATCTGGCCGGCGCAAAACCCGCAGCTGATGGAAAAACTGGCGGCGCGCAACATCAACGTGATGGCGATGGATTCGGTGCCGCGTATTTCGCGCGCGCAGTCGCTGGATGCGTTAAGTTCAATGGCTAACATCGCCGGCTACCGCGCGATCGTGGAAGCCGCCCACGAGTTTGGCCGCTTCTTCACCGGTCAGATCACCGCGGCAGGTAAGGTACCGCCCGCGAAGGTGATGGTGATTGGCGCCGGGGTTGCCGGTCTGGCGGCCATCGGCGCGGCCAACAGCCTTGGGGCAATCGTCCGCGCGTTTGATACCCGCCCGGAAGTGAAAGAACAGGTGCAGAGTATGGGCGCCGAGTTCCTTGAGCTGGATTTTAAAGAGGAAGCGGGCAGCGGCGACGGCTATGCCAAAGTCATGTCTGAAGCCTTTATTAAAGCCGAGATGGCGCTGTTTGCCGCGCAGGCCAAAGATGTCGACATTATTGTCACCACCGCCCTGATTCCGGGTAAACCGGCGCCGAAGCTGATTACCCGCGAAATGGTTGACTCCATGAAGCCGGGCAGCGTGGTGGTTGATCTGGCGTCGCAAAACGGCGGCAACTGTGAATACACCGTGCCGGGTCAGGTGGTCACCACCGCCAATGGCGTGAAGATTATCGGTTATACCGATCTCCCTGGCCGCCTGCCGACCCAGTCTTCGCAGCTGTATGGCACCAACCTGGTTAACCTGCTTAAGCTGCTGTGCAAAGAGAAAGACGGCAATGTCGTTATCGATTTTGATGATGTCGTTATCCGCGGCGTTACCGTGGTTCGCGAAGGTGAAATCACCTGGCCCGCGCCACCCATTCAGGTATCTGCTCAGCCGCAGGCGGCAGCGAAAAAGGTTGAAGCGCCAAAAGCTGAAGCGAAACCGAGCTCGCCGCTGCGCAAGTATGCGCTGATGGCGCTGGCGATTATTCTGTTTGGCTGGCTGGCCAGCGTGGCGCCGAAAGAGTTCCTCGGCCACTTTACCGTCTTCGCGCTCTCCTGCGTGGTCGGTTACTACGTCGTCTGGAACGTATCCCACGCGCTGCATACGCCGCTGATGTCGGTCACTAACGCCATTTCCGGCATTATTGTGGTCGGGGCATTGTTACAGATAGGCCACGGCGGCTGGGTCAGCTTCCTGAGCTTTATCGCGGTGCTGATCGCCAGCATTAATATTTTTGGTGGTTTCACCGTCACTCAGCGCATGCTGAAAATGTTCCGCAAAGGATAAGGGGTAACAAATGTCTGGTGGATTAGTTACAGCTGCATACATTGTTGCCGCGATTCTATTTATTTTTAGCCTGGCGGGGCTTTCCAAACACGAAACCTCCCAGCAGGGCAACTACTACGGTATTGCCGGGATGGCGATTGCCCTGGTGGCGACCATCCTGGGGCCGGACAGCAGCAACGTCGCGTGGATCCTGCTGGCGATGGTTATCGGCGGCGCTATCGGTATTCGTCTGGCGAAGAAAGTTGAAATGACCGAAATGCCGGAGCTGGTGGCGATTCTGCACAGCTTCGTGGGCCTGGCGGCGGTACTGGTAGGTTTCAACAGCTATCTGCAGCATGAAACCGGGATGGAGCAGATTCTGGTCAATATTCATTTGACCGAAGTGTTCCTCGGCATCTTCATCGGCGCGGTAACCTTCACAGGCTCCGTCGTGGCGTTTGGCAAACTGTGCGGCAAGATGTCTTCAAAGCCGCTGATGCTGCCGAACCGTCATAAATTGAACCTGGCGGCGCTGGTGGTTTCTTTCCTGCTGCTGATCGTTTTCGTACGTACCGACAGCATCGGTATGCAGGTTCTGTGCCTGCTGGTGATGACCGTTATTGCTCTGGCGTTTGGCTGGCACCTGGTGGCCTCCATCGGCGGCGCGGATATGCCGGTCGTGGTGTCAATGCTGAACTCCTACTCCGGCTGGGCGGCAGCGGCGGCGGGCTTTATGCTCAGCAACGACCTGCTGATCGTAACCGGCGCGCTGGTAGGCTCTTCCGGTGCGATTCTGTCCTACATTATGTGTAAGGCGATGAACCGTTCGTTCTTCAGCGTGATTGCCGGTGGCTTTGGTTCTGACGGCACGGCCTCTACGACGGATGAAGAAGTGGGCGAGCATCGCGAAATCAGCGCCGAAGAAACCGCTGAGATGCTGAAAAGCTCCCAGTCGGTGATCATCACCCCGGGCTACGGCATGGCAGTGGCTCAGGCCCAGTATCCGGTCGCGGAAATCACCGAGCGACTGCGCGCGCGCGGGATCAAGGTACGTTTCGGTATTCACCCGGTTGCCGGGCGTCTGCCGGGCCATATGAACGTACTGCTGGCGGAAGCGAAAGTCCCGTATGACATCGTGCTGGAGATGGATGAGATCAATGATGATTTCTCCGATACCGACACCGTACTGGTGATCGGCGCTAACGACACGGTTAACCCAGCCGCGCAGGACGATCCGGGCAGTCCGATCGCCGGTATGCCGGTGCTGGAAGTGTGGAAAGCGCAAAACGTAATTGTATTTAAGCGTTCGATGAACACCGGCTACGCCGGCGTACAAAACCCGCTGTTCTTTAAAGAAAATACCCACATGCTGTTTGGCGATGCCAAAGCCAGCGTCGATGCGATTCTGAAAGCACTGTAGAGCCTGGTCTTTTAAAACCTGTGCTTCTTAAGCCGTCTCCTGTGAGACGGCTTTTTTATATAGGTTACCAAGTGATTATTTGCTCATAAAATAATCAGGCGAGGGTGTTATAATAAGTCCGTTTTTCACCCAAACTGAGGATATTATGGATACCGAGTTAACCCCCACGCAACTGGCCATCGAATTTCTGCGCCGTGACCCCGCTGCTTTAACCCCCGCGCAGTATCTGAAAAAGCTGAAACTACTGGAACTTGAGTTTGCTGACTTAATGGCGCTTTCGTCCATGGAGCTGAAAGAAGAGATCGATCACGCCTGGCGTTTAGGTATCCACTAACGTTTTCGTTACCGATAAAGCGATTGAAGATAAGGGCCGGGTGGCCCTTTATTTCGTTTTACATTGCAAAAAAATCCCCCGCGCGGGCGGGGGACGAAGTTTTACTACTCTTACTGAAGGCGAGGGACTAGTCGTCTTCTTCGTCGTCCAGCTCAACCGGTGTCTGATATTGATCTGGCTTCAGCGCCAGCAGGTCGCAGCGCAGATGGTCAATCACCTGCTCGGCGGTATTGCCGAGGAAGGCCGCCGATAGGCCGGTACGACCCACGGTACCCAGCACCACGATGCCCGCCTGCAGATGTTCAGACAGATCGGGGATCACCTCTTCAGGAAGGCCTTTTTCAACGTGAGTGCGGCCTTCATCGATGCCGAATTTCTGCCGCAGTGCTTTCATGGCCAGCAAATGCTGACCGCGAATGGCGTCGTTATAAACGCTGGGGTCAAAATCAGGTAGCTCAATTGCGATATTGATGGGCGTGACGGGATAGGCGCCCACCAGGTGCACCTCGGTATGGTTGACCTGTTCCGCCAGCTCAATCGTTTCACGTACCAGCTTTTCATTGAGCGCGTTGTGGTAGTTTTCTTCGCTGGCGAGATTGACCGCCACCAGCGCTTTACCCCCTTCCGGCCACGGCTGATCTTTGACCATCCATACCGGACACGGGCATTTGCGCAGCAGGTGCCAGTCCGTCGGGGTGAAAATCACCGCTTCCAGCTTGTCGTGCTGGTGCGCCATCTTCAGCACTAAATCATGCTTGTCGCTGATGATTTCCTGGATAATGGCTTCGAAGGGACGATTGTGCCACACCACTTTAATATCAATGGGCACGCCGGACTCAATATAGAATTTTGCCTGCTCGCGGATCCAGGCGGTACGCTGGCCAATGACGCCCTGGCGCATGGCCGTGCGTTCGTCAGGAGACAGCAGAGTGGTCATTTCATAAGAAAAATCATAGATCGGCAAAAAGGCTTTGATGCGTCCACCAATCCGTTGGTGCAGATACACCGCGCGCCGCAATGCAGGCTGGTCGTCCTGATTGGGGTCGATTACTACCAGCATGTTCTGATACTTCGCCATACAGGGTCTCCTTACAACTGTAACTACAGTTTGTCCTTAAAAAGATAACCTATATGGATGAAATGAAACAGGGGAGGAGCCTGGCCAGATCAACAAATTAGAAAAAAATTCGCGATCCGGCCGGATACAGAGGGGCTATCAGGCGACGTTGCGGGCCTGGCCAGCAAGCTGCGCCAGCAGGTCGCTGTTTTCAATGGTGATATATTTACCTTTAACCGCCAGCATACCGCTTTTCTGGAAACGCCCCAGCAGGCGGCTGATAGTTTCCACCGTCAGGCCCAGATAGTTGCCGATATCGCCACGGGTCATGGTGAGGCGGAACTCACGCGGAGAGAAGCCGCGCTGTGCAAAACGGCGGGACAGGTTGTAAATAAAGGCCGCCAGGCGCTCCTCTGCGTTCTTTTTGGATAGCAGCAGGATCATATCCTGATCGCCTTTAATCTCGCCGCTCATCAGACGCATCATCTGCTGACGCAGATTCGGCATCTTACCGGAGAGATCGTCCAGCGTTTCAAAAGGGATTTCGCAAACCATTGAGGTTTCCAGCGCCTGGGCAAAGCTTGGGTGGTGGCCGGTGCCGATGGCGTCAAAGCCAACCAGATCGCCCGCCAGATGAAAACCGGTGATTTGCTCATCGCCCTGTTCGGTGATGGTGTAGCTTTTAATGGTGCCAGAACGAATTGCATACAGCGATTTCAGCTCATCACCGGCTTTGAACAAGGTCTGTCCTTTCTGGATAGGCTTTTTCCGCTCGATGATGTTATCAAGCTGATCAAGCTCATGCTCGTTCAGAGTAAAAGGGATGCAAAGCTGGCTAATGCTGCAATCCTGGCAATGGATTGCACAACCGCCAGACTGAATGCGTCGTATAATTCGCTTTTCCGGGATCATAAGTCTGCTCAGGCTTTAATTGATATTGGTCAATTTTAACATCTTTTTGATGAGCAGGTAAGTCTCGAACCCCTGAAACACGTAATATTAAAAGGGTAAATCAGCTACCTGATTTATCCAATTGATTAAAAAAGGTTTATTTGACGAGAGATGATTGTAAAATTACCGGAAGATTCCAAAAAAGGCACTTACGGTCAAAGGAGCAGATAGCCTTCGTGGCGCAATAGCCACTCTTTACGCTGCACGCCGCCGGCGTAACCGGTCATGGTGCCGTTACGCCCGATCACGCGATGGCAGGGCACCACAATACTGACCGGGTTTGAACCGTTGGCGGCACCCACGGCGCGCGCGGCGCCCGGTCGCCCCAGTGCCTCCGCGAGCTGACCGTAGTGCATGACCTGTCCGCAGGGGATGGTACGCAGCGCTTGCCAGACTTGCCGCTGAAACGGCGTGCCGCCGGTGGCGGTCGGTAAGGTGTTGATAATCGCGAGATCCCCGGCGAAGTAATCGCTAAGCTTACTGCTCAGGCCTCCCGGATTACGGAAATCAACGCGTTTGTAGCCTTTAACCCGATAATGAATATCCAGCAGTTGCTCCATGCGGTCGCGGTGCTGATCCCACTCAACGGCCCGCAGGTTGAACTGCTCATCACAAATCACCCACAGCGGCCCCAGCGGGGTGTCAATTTTATCCTGCAACAGCGTCAGCATCGGTAATCCTTCATCGAGGTTATATTGGCAGAGCATCACCATACCACGATGCGATGTGGGCAAACCATACTCCGAAAAGGTCAACAAACAGGGTCAGCATGGACTATTAATTATGAGGTGAGGAAAGCGATGTTTATTTTTACATTAACTCGCAGACGCGTTGGCAAGGCGATTTTGCTACCTTTATCCGGCGGCGAATTCACCGGTAATCAACTGACGCCGTAGATAAACAGACTGGCTTTTCTTAAGTCAATGATCTCCCGGCGTGTCTGTGCGGGTTTTTACCAACAAAGGTGGTGATATGCAATATATGATGACTGGCGTTGTAATCGTGATTATCAGTGGCTTAGTGATTCATCTGGTCTCTTTGGCGATTGAAGGGTTGTATAAAATGATCAGTAACCGAACAACATGGCGTTAACGGTTTCGTGGCCTTCCCTGGCCTGTGGCGACATTATGGCAATCGTGGGTAAATACCCGGCCCGATAGGCAGCCCCACCAGATACCAGCCCACCAGCAACAGTAGCCAGACGGCCAGGAATATTAACGGATAAGGCAAGACCAGCGAATAGTAGGTTCCCAGTTTAGCCTCGGGCCGGTAGCGCTGTAAGAAGCCGAGAAACAGCGGCACAAACGGCGATACCGGCGCCAGCGGCAGCACCGATGAATCGGCGATACGGAACAGAATCTGCGCAAATGCCGGGTGAAAGCCCAGCAGCATAAACATCGGCACGAAAATCGGCGCCAGGATCGACCAGATTGCCGAGCCGCTGGCGATAAACATGCACAAAAATGCGGATAGCAGCGCCAGGCCGACAAACGCCGGTACGCCGTTCATTCCCGCGCTTTCCAGCAGATCCGTCAAGCCGACGGCCATAAATTTCCCCATGTTGCTCCAGTTAAACATGGTGTGAATAAGCAATTAAAACAATTAGTTGTTTTATTATGGGGGTCTTTAGGGGTGCTGAGTGATGCAAAAATAAAGCCGGATGCTACACAATTGGCGGCATCCGGAGTAACGGTTACTTTGTCACTGATTACCGCATTTCATCTGTTCCAACAGGTCGCGGCCTTTCTTCAGCTGCGCATCGATATGGTTAGCAAGGTCCTGAATGTGGATCATGCGAGGGGCCTTTTGGCTCTCTGCTGCGCGGAAGGTTGGGATAGGGAGATCACCCATAGCAGCGCGTTTTTCAGCTGTTGCCGACTTCAGCCCAAAATATTTTTCGCACACCTGGCTGAGTGGTACGGTGGCAGACCCGTACTCAGCCATCAACAAAAACATCGTATTCATCTTCACCTCACACCACATCCAGGCCACGACAGTGGCACCATACTTCATACATCCGCTTAACCACTTCCCGGCAGTAGTAGCCGTGAGCGTCTCGCGTCAGATCGTACCGGCCGCCGTAGCGCAGCCGTACCCATATCTCAAATTCACGGTTCAATGTTTTGCGCCTCCATTGCATCCATCAGCATCAGAAAAGCAATGGCTGCTGCTCGTAGCGGGTTCCGGTTGTTAACCTGAATCCCTGATTCGTGCACTGCCTTCCAGACCGTTTTGCCATCCGGTATGATCCCTATCCGATATTTCCTTACTACAGAGAAAAGGTCCTCTGGCCGACTGAGAGGGAAGTATCCATAGCTACACTGCCGGCCATGTACGCCCCACAAAAGCTGCGCCCCTTTTGGGTTGCTTGGGTGAATAATCACCTGATAGGTGGGCTTGGTCCGCTTTCCGACCAACAGGCTAATTTCACCGTCTGATAATTTGCTGTAATTCATCAGACCTCCTCCTTGCGGTACCCGGCATCAAAGAGAGCGCTGGCAATAGCGCCGGCCCTGTTAACTGTCAGTGCTTGATCACCAACACAAATCATCGTCGCCATTTCCTCGATAGCCTTCTTGCGATACTCGGCCCGGCGGTCGGCGATAATCTCGTTGCACAGGTCGACGCATTCAGAACAGATATTTACGCCCGGGCCCGCGATAAGATCCTGCTCACCGACTACCTGCTTACAGAAGTTGCAAACAGTTTTCGGATCTGCTTCCCGCTGCGGCATCTGGCGCCACATGCTGATGTTGGAATGGTTCGCCATCATTTCACCTCTCCGATAACTTCAACGCCCGCGGTAACCAGTGCTGCGATACAACCCTCGCGCATACTCCCAGCTCCAGCAGCAAATCCCTGATACCACTCGGCATCCGAACCGAGTTGCGGCAGCGCCGGCAGGCTCACCTGAATAGACGTTTTTGCAGGCATACCAAAGCCCAATTTTTCCCGGAGTTCAGCGATAGCGGCGTCATGCTCTGCGCGAGCTTCTGGCCCCATCGCGTCCAGCTCGGCGTAACGTTCCGCACGGTTCTGAAGCGCACGCAGGACAAGGTGAGTGCTGACACCTTTACCGAACCGGAAGCCGGGCTCAAGGATAACCGGGCAGGGTAGCGTTGTTGGGTAGGTCGGCTCTGACCGTTCAAGTAGAACGCTGGCCATCGCTATAACTTCGCCCGGAAAGAAAGGGGCGCCATCGACGATTGCTCTGAGACGTTTTTCACTGATCGTCATTTTGTGGTCTCCTGCTCGGCTTCGATGATGGCATCGACCGCCATCGCCAGTGTGTGGGCGAGGTCGTCGTAATTCTGCCATGCATCGTTGCTGAAAAAATTCGTGAGCATTACCGGAGCCAGACTGGCAACCAGGTATTGCCGGTAAGTCATTCCCCCGGGCGTCGCATTGCTCGGGTTGGGGAAGGCGTAGTGCCGGCCGTTTTTCATCGTTTAGCCTCCCGCTGTACGGTTTTATAGGCCCGCAGCGCATCGCGGGTTTTTCCTGATATCTTCGTCTTCATGAAGAAGTTACCGCGCCGTTCACTGACTACGCCCGGAGTGCAAAGTAAGGCGGCATCAACCACCCGGTTATGCTTGCGTAACTCAAAAATGGTGCTGGTGATCGTCACCGCGGCCACGGCGCCATAATCTTTAAAGTCGATTTTCATCACTGGCTCCTCTCAACTTTGAAATAGTCATCACGGCAGGGCATAACAACGAACTCCGGGTTTCCGTAAGTTGAGTTGATAGCAGAATCGAACTGAACACGAACCGCTCCGCCTTCACCGGAAGGCCGCAGCTGTACCGGAACAAATAGGCGTTCGCGACCGAACATTTTTTCCGGATAGCTCAGGTAGTCCGCCTGAATCACAGGGTTTACACTGAGGTCCAGCTTTTTGGGTATGACTCGATCCAAATCAGGGAATCGACCATCCAGCAGTTTAATGCCGGTAATGGAAAGGCGGCGCTGGAACTGGTCGCGATGAATGGCGATTGGCTCCTTGTTGAAGATCAACTCAGTAGTTTCCGCTTTGGCCGGCACGTTACCTTCAAACTGGACGATGATGTTTTTCTTTGTACGGATGCCATGTTCCATGCGCAACGCTACATGCCCGTTAGTTGCCTCGATGTGCTTTGGAGTAATGTGAAGCCCGCACAGGTAATAGCGAACATCGTTCTTTGCAGCACACACCAGAGCAGCGCGGATTAGTTTTGACGGAATGATCATGCTTCGCCCTCCCCGAAGATCTCCGCCGGATCTTTGCGCAGCTCAAAGCCGCCGAACTCCGGATGGTGCCAGCGTTTGCGGCCTTTGGCTGGTGGCGTGGATTCCTTAATCAGGACCTCGACCGCAGCCATGAAAAATTCGCGATGCACACAAAGCCCGCGAACGCCATCGAGCTGACAGTTTGGCAAGTCATAAAAGGTGACCAGCCGGCGGCAGGTTGGATCAGATAATCCGGTAGCCCAGGAAACTTTGTGGACAGGCACATACTCCGGTTCTGCAGCATCTTCCTGGGTTACATGGCCGATATGATGTAGCGTCGGATCTTCAGGCAGGGCTGCTGGCAGGGCGGAAACAGTCGCGTTGATATGTACGACGGCCTGAATACCGGTGGCTTCCAGGATGCTTTTCATTACTCCTGCTGCGGTGGCTTCTGCGACTGTGCGGGTCAGTGCTGCAAAATCAGGGTTAATCCCGATCTCCGGCTGTACGGGCTGAGCAGCGATGCGCGGTTGAGATAATTCGCGCTTCATGTCCTGCCATTGCTCAATAAGAGCCAGCCGGCGCTTTGGGTCATAACCAGTAATGAGTGTCATCGAAAGGTCTTCGTTTAGCCAAATTTCATCGATAACGTTACGTCCGCAGTAATCCTTATATGAAATAAAAAAACCTTTAAAATCATCATGGTCCAGATTTGGACTATAGATTCCCAGTTGTTCCAGCATTGCTTTAATGTCCCGGACAACATGCTTGGGATCTTTTCCGGTAACCATTGCAATTTCACTGCTGCTCATCATCAGTACGCCGTTGACGGATTTCATATTCATGCTATTCAATCTCCTTCAATTCAATTCCGAGTTTTTTCGCCAGTCGGCGCTGATTGCGAGTTAGTTGCATGCGGGCCATGCCTTCAGGGGCTGGTTTTACGGCGTCGTGGAGGCTATGCCGAAGACTCGCATAATCACTGGCATTGCTTTTGTCTGGCCGGATGTGGCTGTGGAAAAACTGCGCCATCGTCATTCCTGCGTATCCTTGCGATGTACTGTTTCTGCGTGCTTTCTTTGCCATCTTTACTTCCCCTCAGTGCATAACCGGCATGCCAGGCATGCCTTCGGTATGAATTTGTTCGATAAAGCCGTCATGCAGAAGGTTGAAACCTTCCCGGCCCATAGCGGACAACCTGAACCCGCTTTCGTCGTCAGCAACAACCATGTCCTGATACATCCGCAGCGCCAGCTGCTGGCCAACGTCAGGCCCGTATTTCTCAATGGCACCAGCCTCAATATGGTTAGCGAGCGCAAAGCGCTCCGGCCCGGGGTAGACGCTGATAGCACCATGCTTGCCTGAATAGATAACGGCTTTATCGACGCCGCCATCCTCGTTCGGAACGTCAATGTCTCCGTTTTTCTCCCGCTCTTCGGTAATAAATACCGCGGCCAGCAACCAGCGCCAGACGATGATTTGCTTCTCGATGTTGAGCGTGATCCATCTGCTTTCGACCGCCTCCATGATGCAGGCCAGAATTTCCATACCTTCGGCGAGACGTTTGTCGTAGTGACCGTTATCCAGTTCACGAATAGCGGCGGAGTAACCAATGATCCCGCTTCCAGATAACCGGATGCCGGCAGACGTTGGTTCCGGGTTAAATGCTGTGTGATCCATTGCGTACCTCTGCTGGTTTGCTGGCTTGAAGTTCTTCACGCTCTTTCACGTAGCGGTCGTGCATGGCATCCCACCTTTCGCACCACTTCTGCATTTCACGCTTGCGGGAGAGGATTCGACGCAACCGGCGAACGGTGCGCTGGTGGGCGCGGTGGTATTCGTCGGTAGTTTCGCCACGGCGCCACATTTCGGCCCCTTCGTGCTCAACCAGAAAATCAGGGTGGCGCTGCTTAAACCCGGACAGAGCGAAAGCGTGCGACGTCAGAAAGTGGGCCAGCCAACTAATAGCGGTACCGCGGCTAAAGCAACGCTTCATGCGGCCGTGACGTATAGCGGCGTAAAGGTCGCCGACGGGCGTGCGGTGCTTCTGTAATGCCAGGTCAATGGCGCTGGCGGTGCGGTTGTCGATCATCTGTCTTTCTCCCGGTTATACGTTTCATGGCTCATTACCTCCCAGTTCCGGCCGTCGTCTTTTGATAACAGCCGCCAGCGTGGATTTACCTTCAGGCTGAGATATCCGGTGCGGTGCATGCGCCTTGCGTAGATGCGCTTCCGGCGGTATCGCAGCAGGACCTGCAACGCCTGCAGGTGGACCCGCTCAGGAATGCGAATTGCTGTTAGCGCCACTGGCTTCCTCCTGATTGGGGGCGATCACCTGATACCCGGCTTTCTTTGCCATCCAGAAGAAGGTATCCATGCTGGCAATCAGCTCGTTATCGCGAACTTTGCGGGTATCAATTACCTGGCCGTTTTCAATCGTCATAACGACCTGCACTTTTTCGTGTGTAATAGGGGGGGGGTAAATTAGCCATCAGTTAATTTCTCCGCTTATGTATTTCTCTTTTGCATGAGCGATTAATTCAGAAAAAATGTCATCGACAATCGCCTTACCGGTTTCGGTCAGGTATTCGGTATGCCCGTTAATATCCAGACTGTTCATATAAGTTTTTCGCAAAAAACCTTCAGACTCTGAACCGAATTCTGCTCGAACTTGTTTTTCGAATCGCTGCAAAAGTTTCAGCATCGATTCTTCGTTAATTTCGATAACCTGTATGTTGCTATCTGGCATATTCACAGAAAGGCAGTAACCGCCAGTTTTACGTTTCAGCCTATGTAGGGTCGCAATTGCTATTCGGCGGCGATATTTTTCAAGTACGTTTAGTCGTTCCACCGTTTCTTTCCTCCTCTGCATTCATCCAGCCATCAATATCAGATGAAATGCTGTAAGCGATCTGCATGAGACTAAAGCGCTGCGCATCTTCCAGTTGATAATAGTTTTCAGCTACAGTCTGAAGCAGGTGTAATAATTGCTCTGAAACAATACTTGCTTCCTGAAGCGTCATATTCCTGATTCTGCTGGAATGGGTGCTCACATTTACCTCCCGTATGCTTTACGAAGATAAAGACCCGCAATTAATTCCTGTCCGCATGATGCATAAAGCAGGGCGGTTTTATATGCGCTGCGGTCGATGATGAATGTCATATTTAGCGACCCTTTCTAATGTTATTCACTGTGGAGCCAGTCATAACGCAAAGCTCATTGAGCAGACTGGTAAAGCGACCAGCGACACGCTTATCCGTTCTGGCTATCGCAGCAAAGAGCAATGTATTGAACTCATCCCTGAGTTGGTTGGCGTAAGCATCTGCGTGCTGTGCTGTTCTGAGTGCTCCACTTGCTTCAGTGACCACGGGGAAATCAACACGCATTGTTATTCCACAATTATCTTTTTTACGGGATGCAATATTCATTGCGCTTTCCTCAAGGTGAGTGCGGTCCAGGAAATTAAGCCGTTGTTTAAATTAGGATTTTATTAACTTAGTTTTTCTTCGATATTTTTCAGTTCACTGCAAACCTTAATTGCATAGTCGAAAATTGCTGATGCCATATACATTGCGGGATTGCCGTTATCTTTATCGCTGAAATAAGCTTCGGTATAAACATGTGCAAGCTCTTCGAGTTTTCTTGCTGTAATAGTCGCGTGAAATACATCGTCAGCAATATCAGTCTCGCCCTTTTCCTGTTGGGGGGGGGGCAGACGCCTTGTCATAAGCCTTAATATATTCGTTCGTGATATCCAGCGTTTTTTGCATCGAACGAATTAAACAAGCCATTGCGCAATCTGTTTCCTGGTCCTCGTTGCTGTTTTTGTAAATAATTTCAAGAAGCACGGTATTCTCGATAATTTCTGCTGCAACAGTCTCAAGCATCTGAACGGGAGTTTTCATTGTTCGGCCCTCTCCTGCTGATAAATGACCTCATTCATGTAGACATAAGCATCACCAGTCAGCTTTTTAATGAGAGACGCTATCGCAGAAAGTTCAGAATCTGCTAATTGATGCGGATGATCCTCAAGAAGGGAGCAAATCAGTTCTGCTTGAAATACATTCTCTGCGGATTTTTTAAATTGATTGAGTTCTGGAACTGTCATTTTCATCACATTGGCTCCGTTGTTTGCCGATGAGATGAGTATTACCAATAGTATTATCAATATCAATACTAAAAATGCTATTTAATTAGCATTAAAGTGTTAGTATTTGATATTTAAGGGTATTTATTTTTATCGGTGCGGATTGTTGAAATGCAAAATTATTGAGGGGAGTGATGGCTGTAACAAAAAGGCCGCTCTTATGCGGCCCCTACACAATTGTGATAATTAGATAAGTCTGAGCTTTGTCTCAACAGCAACTCCGATAATCCGGCAGTTGCCATTGATCGGCACCAATGGCCACTGCGGGTTCAAGCCCTTCAGGTACTTCTGTCCACCATCGATGATTAGCTTTTTAAACGTAGCCTCGTTTGAGTCTGAAAGCTTAGCGATCACGAGGCTTCCATTCACAGCTTCCCGTTCCGTATCAAAAAGAACATAGGTTCCTTCAGGAATGCTTAGACCAACAGGAGCCGTCATAGAATCACCTTCCACTCGAAGCCAGAAAGCATCCCCTTGGATATGAGCGTCAGACTCAAGCCATAGGTCAATGTCTTTTGCCGTATAGGCTTCTACTGCTTCGCACCATGAGCCAGCCTGAACATTGCTGATCACAGGATAAGACCTCGAAGCCTTGTAAGGAGCAACAAATGTAACGTTGGATAATTGTGCTATCCGTGATGCCTCTTTTGATAATGTAGGGCTTATATCTGAAATGCTGACTTGCAATAACTCAGCAAATTTAGCCACCACGCTGAGGTTTAATGGATTCCTGCCGTGGAGGTAATGCCCTACCGCCCCTTGCGAAATATCAAGGGCATCTGCTATGTGCTGCTGGGTTAAGCCCAGCAATGTTTTTTTTGACTCATACAGGGATCTGAGGCGCTTCGCGTCATCAATCTGATCTGCGGTCTGCTTTTTCTTCTTTTCCATAAATTTATTTTAATACCTTTAGTTTGAAAATGTCTCCTACTGATAGTACTATTGATGATATTACTTTTAGTACTACTTTTTAGCGGGAAGAACTATGAGTGTCATGACATTACGTGAATTCACTGACAGATACGGTCAATCTCAGGCAGGGGCCGTTCTTGGTACGACGCAAATGGCTGTTAGTAAGGCCCTAGCTTCAGGCAGAAATATTTCCATAAAAATAAGCGAATCGGGAGATGTTGAAGCTTTTGAGATTCGCCCGTTTCCGTCCGCAAAGAGAACACGGAAAAAACTTAAACAAAAGCTACCCGACATCTTCCCGCACCCGGTAACGGAGGTGTGACATGTCACAGCAATCTACCGCAATGCCAGATCCGCGCTACTTCCAGCAACTGCTACCGCGCAACATCCGGTACGACCCGAAAAGCGGCGTGTATTACCTCATTGCGAAGCGGGCAGACTAAGCCATGCACCAGGAGTTCATCAGGGTTGAAATGCCGTCGCTTTACAGCCAGGCAGACGCTGAGTGGATTCAGGAGCTGCTGTTGCGACTGCCTCCGTCGCTTCGTCGGAAAGTCGCTCTGAAGTATTCAGAGGTTTACGAAATTGAATTTAACGCCGAGCCCGTCTCATTCCGTCAGGAGAACCGGGCAAGGCATGAGGCCAACGTCAGGCTTCGCAGGTTCGTGGATACACACGGACGCGCACTTCAGGGGTATACGACCCAGCCACCCCTGGCCGGATCACGCTAGCGATCTGAAGGTCGCCCGGCTTAAAGGTGCCGGGCGGTAGCAGGGTAACCATCTTGACTGTTTTTTGTTCTATGTACCAGTTCGCGAGTACATAGGACGGGGAAGAGGGAAGAGGGGGGTTTGGGGGGAGTTGGGAGTTAGGGCAGGAATAGAGTCCTTTTCCAACAGACAGGTACATGGGTTAGGTAGGTACCGATCTAAGAGACAGGGTTTACAAGCAGCATCGTACCAGACAGGTAGTACATGGTTGCTGGCTTCTCAGATCGGGAAAGGGTCCTTTCTGGAATAGTGAATTTTAAAGGTGGTGGTGATGCTCAATATCGAACCGAATTTTGCTCAGGATCGTGCGCTTAACTCGCTGCGCCGGGAGTGGAAGCAAAACCGCACGTTCATGGTCTATGCGCCGACCGGTAGCGGCAAAACCGGACTGGCCGCCTTCATCACCGCCGGTCACATCAGCCGCGGTAAACGGGTCATATTCATCGCACCCTATACCATTCTGGTGCGCCAGACTACGGCCCGCTTCGTTGAGTACGGTTTACCTGAAGATGAGATTGGCATTATCTGGCGCGACCACCCTGACTACGATCCAGAACGTCTGATTCAGATCGCCAGCGCCGACACGCTTATCCGCCGCGACTTCCCGGACAACATTGACCTGATTATTGTTGACGAGGCGCATATGAAGAAACGTGCGTTGCTGGAGGTTATCCGGGACTCCGGTATCAAAGTAGTAGGTCTGTCAGGTACGCCATTCTCTCCGTGGCTGGGGAAATATTATTCTTCCCTCATCAAACCCACCACGATTGGCGAGCTGATCCAGCGTGGCGATCTCAGCCCCTATGAGTTCTACGCGCCGACAAAGCCAGACCTGAAAGGTGTTAAGTCAGGCACCTCCGAAGAGTATGGAAGCGACTATAACGAAAAGCAGTTATCCGAGATTATGTGCGGATCTGACCTGGTGGGCGATATCGTTGATAACTGGCTTCGAAATGGTCGTGACCTGCCTACTGTAGCGTTCTGCGTCGATAAGGATCATGCCAACTTTGTCACCCTGCAGTTCAACCGCGCAGGCATTAACGCTGAGGTTATGGTTGCCGAGACACCATCCGATGAACGCCACCTCATCATTCACAGGTTCGAGACTGGCGCCACAAAAGTCATTGTCAGCGTTGGTGTGCTGGTGGCCGGCTTCGACAGCGATGTTCGTTGCATCATTTACGCCCGGCCGACAAAGAGCGAAATTCGCTGGCTGCAGGCGCTTGGTCGCGGATTGCGTACTGCGCCCGGGAAGGACGCCTGTCTGATCTTCGACCATAGCGGTACTGTTCACCGCCTCGGCTTCCCTGACGCCATCGAATACGACGAACTACCGTCTAAAAACGATGGCATGAAAGGGGCAGCAGCTCGGGCAGCCAAAGAACGCGAAGAGAAACTCCCGAAAGAATGCCCTGAATGCCACTTCATGAAACCTGCTGGCGTCTACGTCTGTCCGAAATGCGGATTTAAACCCCTGGTCGGTGAGGACGTCGAAACCGACAGCACCCGCAACCTCAAAAAAATGAGCAAAGGCGAGACGGTTTACACCAAAAGCCACAAACAGTCCTGGTGGAGTCAGATCAAGTTCTATCAGCGCCATCGTGCCGCGCAGGGAAAACCTGTCAGCGACGGCTGGTGTGCGCATACCTTCCAGGAAAAGTTTGGTGAATGGCCGAACGGCTTAAGCGACTTCCCGTTGGAGATCACGCCGGAGGTCAGCAACCACATTAAACACAAACTTATCAAATTCGCTAAAGGCCGCGAACGGGCGCAGCAGATTGCGAAAAAACCAGTAAATGATCTGCTCACACCTCAGGACTACAGCGCCCACTACGAGCCGCCTGAGGGAAGTGACGGGAAAATAATTATCGAAGCAAAACGAAAACTCCAGAAAAACGTAAATAGCGCGAGTCAGTGATATGAAAACGGCAGAAGCAGCAAAAGGTCGATGGTCTGAAATTTTTGAATATTACGGGCTACCCCCGATCACCGGGAAAAGCCATTACAAGGGGGAGTGTCCGGTATGTAAGGCCCGCGGTAAATATCGCGTTGATGATCGTGACGGCGACGGAACATGGATTTGTGTCTGTGGCAGTGGTGACGGGATGAAGCTGCTGACCCTGACCCAGCAGAAATCCTTTTCGGCAATCTGCGCTGAGGTGGATCAGCTCATTGGCAATGATTACCAACGCATCAATGTTCCTGTTAACAGTTCAGCGGCACGGCAGCGCCAGCGGGTCATTAGCAAGTTTTCAAAACTGCTTGATTTAAGAGGGACATCTGGAGCGGGGTATCTCAGTCAACGAGGGATCGTCAAGCTGCCAGCTGAGAGTATTCGCTTCTGTGACCGGCAGCGGCATGCCGGACGAGTTTTTCAGGCCCTCTACGCACTGGCAACCGATGACAAAGCTGAGCTTTGTTACCTGCATCAGACGCTTCTTGATGGCGATAAAAAGGCAAATATCGATAGCGCGAAACGTCTTAAATCACTCCAGGAAGAGAACTATCTTGATCATGCCCGGTCAGTGGCCATTCGCATGTTCCCGGTATCTACGACACTCGGCATTGCGGAGGGTATCGAGACGGCTCTCTCATGCCACCAGGTATACGGCATCAACACCTGGGCGGTTATCAACAGCGGCTTCATGAAGAAATTCCGTGTGCCGGCTGGAGTAAAGCACCTCGTTATTTTTGCCGATATGGATATGCATTCGGCAACCGGCCATGCCGCAGCGTTCGAGTGTGCTCATGCAAACCTGCTGGCGAAAAACGACCTGGTGAAAGTCAGCATCCGCTGGCCCGATTCCGGTGATTTTAATGACATGCTCATGAACGGCGATCAGGTTCGTGAGCAGGTATTTTTCAAAAAGGTGGCCGCATGAAGCTCGAATCTTCACTTAAGCATTTCAGCCCTCAGGGCATGCACATCAGCGACGACGTGAAAAGCACATCGCCGAATCGCCTGAACGGTACCGACGTTATGACCGGGATCGGGGTGACCAGCAGCCGGGCACGGTTCGGGCTGGCGGCATTCTTCGGTAAGGCCGGCATCAGTAAGTCCGATGAGCAACTGGCGGTTCAGGCGCTGGCTCGGTATGCCATAGATACAGCACCAAAGAACGTTCGTAAGGCCGCAGGTAAAGCGCTGGGGCGCTGCTGCCTGGTGCTGGCGCAGTTTGCCTTTGCTGAGTATTCCCGCTCGGCAGCAACAACGGGAGCCTGCAGGGTATGCAATGGCTCCGGAAAGATGCAGACGACCATCACAGAGCGCAAGGTCACATACCCCTGGGGCAAAGCGCCATACTGGGCGAAAAGGTCCCGTGCCGTTCGGCCGTCTGACTGGGAGAAATGGACCGAGGTAACAGCCATCGTCAGCACCAAATGTGAAGCCTGTGACGGGAAGGGGAAAGTAAACGCCCGCTGCCGCTGCGGTGGCTCCGGTCAGGTGCTGGACCGCAAAGCGACAAAAGAGCAGGGAGCGCCGGTATACAAAACCTGTGAGCGCTGTTCGGGGAATGGCTTTTCAGCGATGCCGTCTACAGCTGCGTACAAAGCGATTCTGACGCTCATTCCAGACCTGCACGTCAGAACATGGACCCGTAACTGGAAACCGTTCTGTGATGCGCTGGTGGACGTATGCTGTAAGGAAGAGCGCCATGCTGATAAGGAATTTCAACAAGCGACCGATTTTTAAAACAATGGCGACAATATTTTGCTTTTTCGGTGCATAAGACTTGATTTTGTCCGAAGTTGTCGTGTATGCTTCTAATCATGGATACGTACATCCAAATGAAACTGACTACTAACCCTGCCACCCGGCGGGGTTTTTGCTTTTCTGGGGACCGCGATATCTCATCGGTGGACATTCAGGTAAAATCAACAGCATTTCAGGATGTGAGGCACGGACGGAATGACAAATCTACCCGACGACTATTTTCTGGATGCTGATGACGAGCTTGTGGATTTCCTGGAAAAGCAGGGCGAAGAATCCATTAAGGAAACATATCAATCAAACACCACGAATATTGAGAATGGATATAAGTTACTCAACATTCAAATTGTAGGGATTGGATCTTCATTCCTGCTTTTGACGCAAAAGACAAGTTGGGACTATTTGACAGCAGGCTTGGCCGTTTTTATTTTTTTGTGGACGTGGAGTGCTATTTACCTGGTTCACGCAGGACTTTCCGCCAAAAATAGGGCCCTTATTCACTCCCCTCCCGAGTGTCTGTATACAAAAACATATAAAAATATTAATGAGCTAAATTATCAATATCTGCGCAGTAATGGTTATAACGGACCTAAAGAGGCTTTACCCGTTATGCGGAGGTATAGGCTTAAAAATTTAACGGATACAGCTGCGGAATTACGCGCATTAAACTCAATCATCAGGACGAGCCTTGATAGGGCGAGAATGGCTACGATCCTCGCCCCAGTAATCGCATTAATTGCTTCTGCTATTACTTTTTGTTTCTCCTGAACGGATCGGCAGAATCACCGACCAGGACACGTTTTGTTGTGAAGTCAGCAGAACCCTGTGACGGAGTTGGTTTTTGTTCCGCGGGCTGCTGAGGCTTGCTTTCACCCTGCGATTGTTTTGATTGAGACATGAAAATCCTCCATTTCTGAGTGGTTACTTCTGGCGATTTAACGATATCAGATGTGGTGATATGCCGCTACAAAGCAGCATCTGAAGACCTGCAAATGATTGCGAATCAGCAGGCCACACCCGGGAAGGGTGTGATGTCAAAAGCTACTCCTCCCGGAAGCTCCGTTAGGCGCATAACCCCGACCGGAGTAGCACTCATCTTTAAGGCTCGCTTCGGCGGGTCTTTTTCGTATTAAGGGCTCACCGACGACGGCTCATAACCCAATCGTCGGGCGCTTGCGCAGAGCCCACCCACTTCACACAGCACCCCGCGATAAACGGAGGTGGAGACTATGAAGATGCCTAACACACCGCATGGCTGGGCAGACATCAGCGAGATCCTTGCGTCTTGGTGGCGCGGTGACGTACCCATCGGTGGCGTCATTATGGCAATCGTGATGGCTGTCCTACGAATGGCCTACTCAGGCAGTAGCTGGAAAGAAACCCTTTTCGAAGGTTTGATGTGCGGTGCTCTGGCGCTGACAACTTACTCCGCGTTGGATTACTTTGACGTTCCAAAAGCTCTGACCGTGGGGATCGGCGGCTTCATTGGCTTTATTGGCGTGAAGAAGCTCAGTACATTCCTGTCCGGTTACGTCGGCAATCGTTTCGGAGGCGGCAATGCAGACAAGCAATAACGGTATAGCGCTGATTAAAAATTTCGAAGGTTGCCGGTTAACAGCCTATCCCGACCCGGGTACGGGCGGCGCACCCTGGACAATTGGCTATGGCTGGACGTATCCGGTTGACGGGAAGCCAATTAAGCCAGGAATGAAGATTGACCAGGCTACCGCTGACCGTCTACTGAAAACGGGGCTGGTTAGCTACGAAAACGACGTGCTAAAGCTCGTTAAAGTGAAGCTGACTCAGAATCAATTCGATGCCCTGGTATCATTCGCCTACAATGTCGGCTCCCGCGCGCTTTCAACTTCAACTCTGCTGAAAAAGCTCAATGCTGGTGACATCAAAGGCGCTGCCGATGAGTTCCTCCGCTGGAATAAATCTGGCAAGGAAGTTATGCCGGGGCTCACGAATCGCCGCAAGGCTGAACGCGAAGTGTTCCTGTCATGAGTCGCGCCGCAGAGATTGCATGTGCCGTGGTAATTGTCGCCCTGTCCACTATGGGATGGCTGGTGAATCACTACCACGGCAAGTACCTGCAGGAGCAGAAACGCGCTGATACCGCCGAGCAGAGTCTTAAGCTGGCGAACGCGACAATTACCGACATGCAGGTGCGCCAGCGCGACGTTGCTGCTCTGGATGCCAAATACACCGGAGAACTGGCTGATGCGAAAGAAACCATTGAGCGTCTGCATAGCGATGTCATTGCTGGCCGTAAGCGGCTGCAGCTCAACGCAAAATGTCCCGCGAACGGAGCGACCAGCGCCGGCGGCGTGGGCGATGCTTCCGGCCCCCGACTTACTGACTCCGCTGAACGGGATTATTTCACCCTCAGAGAGCGAATCAACACCATCACCGGGCAAGTGAGCTACCTGCAGGATTACGTCCGCACGCAGTGTCTGAAATAGCCTGACAAATATTTCTTTTACAAAGTTCTGCAAATGGTGCCCTCAAAGCGCCATTGGCAGAGTTTTATGTAAGTTTTTAGTGAGTATGGTCTCGGGATTCTCGAAGAAGTATCAACGTAACCCAGAGGAATGTTCTGTATGGCATCGAAAAAGCTCACGGCAGAGCAGCAGAAGCTTTTCGATGTGCTGACTCCGCTACAAAAAAGATTCGCTCTGGCCATCATTAAAGGTAAGAATCAGACGGACGCCTATAAGGCTGCGAAGGGGAAGGCTAAGACGCCAGAAGCTGTCCGCAATTCAGCGAGTCAGATCTTTACAAATCTTGGTGTGCAAGCCTTTCTCAAATCAGTGCAGGGCGAGATTGTCGACGAGGCAATCATGACCCGTGAGGAAGCCTTAAAGCGCTTGTCAAAGATGGGGCGCACCTCGATTGCCGACATTGCCGAGTTCAGCAACAGTATTGTTGGTGAAGATGAAGACGGGCAACCGGTCTTCCAGGCTGTCTGGAGCTTCAGGAATTCTTCATTGCAGGACCCTGACGCGATGAGCGCTATCGCCGAACTGACTACCGGCAAAGACGGCATCAAACTGAAGATGCACGATCCGAAAGCTGCGATTAAGCAGTTGGCAGAAATGCAGGACTGGGAAGCGCCGAAGAAATCAGAAGTTAGCGGGCCGGGTGGCGGGCCAGTTAAAACAGAGACCGTAGCAATGACCCCGCAGGAAGCAGCCGATGCGTACAAGAAGCTGATGGGGTAAAGTGCGAAAAACAAGCATTACGCAGGTTAAAAACTCTATGCATTTTCGACCCTGATTTATGCACGTTTTATTCACTGTATTTTTGCCACTTTTAACCAGCTAACCCGCATAAACCGGTGTTTCGAGCTGAATCGATGATGAGTGCCGATCCCGTGGTGCGGGTAACGGTCATTATGTTAAATGGGGCCGTTTTTTAACATATTTGTAATGTAGTAAGATAGGGAGGTGGGCGCCTCCCTTATTAATCTTAAATCAGTTCCTTATTCCCCAGTACGATCACGAACATCTGTCGAAGGGCCGTTTATCTGAACGGAGCGAATGCCGTTTTCCGCGCCTCCTTTGGTGTAATACATCTCACTTGTCGCAATAATCTCATGATTGCCAGCCTTGAGGACGAAGTAATAACGCTGTGAGTAATCTTTCTGAGTTTTATATATCTCGAAGTAACCCATTTTTTTCTCCTTAAACCATTCGAAATGAATGGTTACAAATTAAAGATATACTCGTTTTTTGCATTGGCAAAGAACAATGATGAGAGTGATCAAGATGCCGCTGCCCTTTACATTCGACTTCAAAAATCCTGACTACAACATGGTTTTTGAGTGGAGGATGGAACGCCTGCAGCGCATCAGGCAGAACCCTGGTGTTCTCCCCGCACTTACGCAGTTTTATCGTAACGACCCGGCGCAGTTCATTATCGACTGGGGCATGACCACGGACCCGCGAAACCTCGATTACGGCTTACCGGCAACAATTCCTTTTCTGCTATTCCCGAAACAGGAAGAGTGGATTAACTGGATAATGGATCGCCGGCGCCGGCTCGAGCACGGGCTTACGGAAAAGAGTCGCGAAATGGGCCTGAGCTGGACCTCGATAGGGCTTGCCTGTTCGCTGTGCCTCTTCAACAAAGAAATGGTGATTGGTTTCGGCTCCCGTAAAGAGGAGTACGTGGACAGCACAGGTGACCCGAAGGCACTTTTCTGGAAGGCTCGAAAGTTTGTTGAGATGCTGCCCGTTGAGTTCCGCGGCTCATGGACGGAAAAAAAGCACGCCCCTTACATGCGCGTTGAGTTCCCGGAGACGGGGGCTGTTATTAAGGGGGAGGCTGGCGATAACATCGGCCGCGGTGACCGTACGACCCTTTATTTTGTGGATGAGGCGGCTTTTCTTCAGCGTCCGCTACTGATAGATGCCGCTCTTTCTCAAACTACGCGCTGCCGTATCGATCTTTCGTCGGTCAACGGCATGAGTAACCCATTCGCGCAGAAGCGACACAGCGGAAAAATCCCTGTATTTACTTTTCACTGGCGCAGTGACCCGCGCAAGGATGATGAGTGGTACCGCAAGGAATGCGAGAAAATTGATAACCCGGTCATCGTCGCCCAGGAACTTGACCTGAACTATCAGGCGTCCGCTGAAGGCATCCTGATCCCCTCTGAGTGGGTGCAGGCTGCTGTCGATGCGCATATTAAGCTGGGCATTCAGCCCAGCGGCCAGCGACTCGGCGCGATGGATGTTGCGGACGAGGGTAAGGATAAAAACGGCTTCTCGGCGCGTTACGGCTTCCTGCTGCAGGACGTCAAAGAATGGTCTGGTGAAGGGAGCGATATTTACGCCTCTGTCGTTAAGGTCTTTGGCTATTGTGATGATTTCGGCCTCGATGAGTTCCGCTTCGATGAAGACGGACTCGGTGCCGGCGCCCGCGGTGATGCGCGGGTGATTAACGAACTTCGCCAAGCCGAACGGCTGGGTTACATCACTGCGACCCCATTCCGAGGTAGTGGCAGTGTCTTTGATCCAGAGGATGAAGCTGTGCCCGGCGATAACGGCAAACCTGCCCGCCTGAACAAAGATATGTTTGCGAATGCTAAAGCCCAAAGCTGGTGGCATCTCCGCAAGCTGTTCCGTAATACCTTTCGCGCGCTGCAGGGAATGGACTATAACCCCGATCATATTATTTCCATCAGTAGCACTATGGAAAATAAAGACCGGCTTCTGATGGAACTGTCGCAGCCCACATGGTCCAAAAACGCCGTCGGTAAGATCCTGGTGGACAAGCAGCCAGAAGGAACCAAGTCACCTAACCTGGCCGACTCCGTGATGATTAACTACGCGCCAATGGATTCATCCCTCGATATCTGGGCCAAACTGGCTGGAGCTTAATATGTCCCGTAAGAAACGCCATAACGGCGCACAACAGCCCGTTAGGACCGCTGACGGGTACAACAATTTCACAGCCAAACTTGGCACCAATACCCAGAACATCCAGACCGGCGGCACGTACGTTCCAGGTTATATCACGCGCAACCGTGTGATGCTGGAATTTGCCTACCGGTCATCGTTTCTGGTAGGCGCTGGCGTTGACTCTATGGCCGATGATATGACCCGAAAGGGGATCAGCATCAGCTCAAAGCTGGAGCCCGGCCAGAAGGGCAAAGTAGAAACCTTCTGGGATGACTTCGCTATCTGGGATGGGGTGAATGATGTCCTGAAGTGGTCCCGACTGTACGGTGGCGCGATTTTGGTCATGCTGATTGACGGGCAGGACATGTCCACTCCGTTAAATATTGACCGCATCAAAGAGGGCCAGTTTAAAGGCGTCATGGCGCTGGATCGCTGGATGGTCAATCCGACCTACAACAACCTGGTGACTGACTACGGGCCTGAGTTTGGAAAGCCGAAGTTTTACAAGGTTGTGGTTAACCAGCAGGGTATTCCCCCCTGGAAAATCCATCACAGCCGCCTTATCCGCATGGAGGGCGACTCATTGCCATTCCAGCAGGCGCAGACGGAAAACGGCTGGGGTATGTCTGTTGTCGAGCGCATCTTTGAACGCATTCAGGCATTCGATACGGCGACAGTTGGCACCACGCAGCTGATCCACAAAGCTCACCTCCGAACCTACAGCATTGAGAAATTGCGCACGATACTGGCTACGGGTGGCGACCTTGAAAAAGGACTGATGCGTCACCTGGCCATGATCCGAGAATTCCAGACCATCGAAGGCATGACCATCATGGATGCCTCGGACAAGTTCGAAACGCACAGCTATTCGTTCGCAGGCGTGGCCGATGTGCTTCTACGCTTTGCTGAGCAGGTTTCGGGCGCTACGGGTATCCCGCTGGTTCGCCTGTTCGGGCAATCCCCCGCGGGGTTTAATACCGGTGATGGTGACCTGGAGAACTACTACAGCCGCGTTAACTCGTTGCAGGAGCGCCGGCTACGTCGCCATGTACGCAAGTTGCTGGATGTCAGTTGGCGCTCTCTCTTTGGCCAGCCGCTGCCAGATGACTTCACCTTCGAGTTTAACAAGCTCTGGGAGATGTCCGACACCGACCGCTCAACGATGGCTAACAACGTCGCTACGGCGCTCACTGCGTTGGTAGACCGCCAGATCATGCCGGTACACGCAGCAATGAACGACCTGCGGAATATCTCCGATGTGATCGGCATCGGTGGTTCAATCACTGACAAGGATATTGAAGATGCGAAAGCCCAGTGGGAGGAGGCTGAATCTGAAACCGAACCTCCGCCGCCGGTCGGAGCGCCAGTATCAGAAAAGCCTGTTGGCGATAGTCGACCAGATAAACCAAATCGTCACGGGCTCTTACGATGGTTCACAGGCCAGCGCTGACAGCATCGCTTCCCGGCTTCTTGACTACTCGATGGTGATTGACGATTGGGCGGAAATGGTCGGCAAGAAAATGCTCGCCCAGGTCGAACAGGAGGAGTGGCAGCAGTGGCGGTCCGTATCCGAGGAAATTGGCGCAGGGCTTCGCGATGTGATGGGTAATACGCCCGTCGGCCAGGTGGCGCAGGATATCGTGTATCGCCAGATACAACTGATGAAATCTCTCCCCCTGGAATCTGCCGACCGGGTGCGCGATATCCAGACCCGAGCCATTGAGGCGATGGTCAACGGTGAGCGCCCGGATCAGCTCTACGAGATGATTATGCAGACTGGCGGTGTAGCGGCCAGCAGGGCACGCATGATAGCCCGCACGGAAATTGGGAGGGCTACCGGCGCACTGACCCAGGCGAGAGCGCTGGCGGTTGGTTCTGAGGGCTACTGGTGGCGTATTGAAGGCGCTGGCACCCGGCCATCGCATCGCAAGATGAAAGATAAGTTTGTGCGCTGGGATAACCCGCCAACACTCGATGGAATGACCGGGCACGCCGGGTGCCTGCCGAACTGCAAATGCTGGTCGGAAGTGCAGATCCCTGAGCCGAGAAAATGAAAAACGCAGCTTATCCCTGTCATTTTGGTTGAAACCTCGAACCCGCGAAATGTTATCAAAATGTTGTGGTGGAAAAGAGGCGGAAATAGCCTATTAAACCGGGCATTTTGCGACCTTAAGGGGACATTTTAATCCAGTCCATTTTTGGTGGTGCGGGTAAGAACCATTATGTTAAATAGCCCGCTATTTCGAACAATTATCCCTGTCCAGAAGGTCGCCACTGAGCGGCCTTTTTTGTTGCCCGAAGAGGTGAGAATGAAAAAGGTCCAGATCGAATCAAAGCGAGCCGGCGACCGCAGAGTTATCGAAATATCGATGGGCGGCATCACTGCACGTTACCGCGCTGTTGGCGAGCTCTCAGAGTTAAAAGCCACTGGTCGCGGCAACGTCCGCCAGGTTAAGGCGCTACTCCGTGAGTTCATTCGCAACTCTGACCCCGCGCTTATCTAGCGAGGCACCATGAAATATTACTTTACCGCCAGGCTGGGGGAGACGCGATACCTGCAGGCCGATGGCTCATTGCTTTGCAAAGACGTTCCCATCGCACGAACTGGCACGCAGATTTACCTGCCTGAAGAGGTGGACCTTGAGCCTGACCCATTAACCGGCACGGTGACGGTCTGGCGAACGGAGGATGAGGTTTTCTCCACTGAGACTATGGCGAGCTTTGAGGGCGTCGCCGTCACGCTGGAGCATCCAGAAGGGGCGAATGGCGAAATCGTCTTTGTTAACCCCTCCAACTACTCCGATCTGGCCCACGGACATATTCAGAATGTTCGCCGCGGCACTGGCAATAAATCAGACCTGCTGATAGCGGATGTGCTGGTTAAGAGGCAGGAGGCTATCGACGCCATTCAGGCTGGCTATACCGACGTCAGCTGCGGCTACGACGCCAAATATAAACAGCTCTCCCCGGGTAAGGGGAAGCAATACCAGATCACGGGTAACCACCTGGCCGTCGGCATTGACCGGGGGCGGGCTGGCGGCCGCTGTGCAATCGGGGATTCTGTCCCATCAACGTTAAGAAAGGAAAAGCCAATAATGTCATGGTTTAAAAACTTGGCTAAGGCCATTAAGACGAAAGATGAGGACGCTTTAGCGAAGCTCATCGACGAAGCACCGGACATGCCGTCTGATGGCATGGGCTCAATCCCCGGACCGACGATCAACATCAACGTGCCATCACAGGCTACTGCGCTGCCGACCGAAAACAGGACTACCACAGACGAAACGCCAGACGAACCGGAGAAAGAGAAGACCGGAGACGAAGGCGTGCCCGAGTGGGCGCAGGCGCTGATCGCCCGTATCGACGCACTGGAAGGCAAGACAACCGATTCCGACCCGGAAGACACACCGACCGGCGACGAAGACGCGGAAGAAGATAAGAAGGTGACCGGTGACGCTGCGTTCAAGCGCAATATCATCGCTGACGCTGAAATCATCTGCCCTGGCTTCCAGCCGAACGGCGACAAAGGTCTTAAGCGCCAGGTATTGAGTCACGCTATGCGCACCGGTGACAGCCTGAAAGCGTTTGGCGTGGAAGACTTCAGCAAGGCGCCAAAGTCCACTGTTGACGCTGTATTTAAGGCCGCTGTCGAAATCAACAAGGCTAAAAACCACCTGCTGCCGCTGAATAACGGCGTTCGTACAACCGACAGCAACCACAGCACCAAAAACATGTCACCGGCAGAGCTGAACAAGATCAACGCCGATTTCTGGAACAAGCGCAAATAAGGTAATTCAACATGGCTGGAAATGCATATTTAACCCGCATGCCCCTTGGGTTTGTCGGTGCAGTAACGCGTCCGCGTGATCTGACTATTGAGCCGGTTACTCTGGACCACACCAACTTATTTTCAACCTACGGCCTGCCGGGTAAGTACGTCAACGATCAATTCGTCCCCCTGGTGGATGGCGACACCATCGACAAAGTGAAAGGGATTTTCGTACGTCCATTCCCTATCACGTCGGCGCCAGACCTGGCCTATCTCGGCGTTACCGCCAACCAGGTTGGTGACAACCTCAAGCGCGGTTATATCTGCGTCAAAGCAACTGCAGGCAATGCCGCTACGGCGAAAAAAGGTGATCCGGTATACGTGCGCGTGACTGCGGGCACAACTGCAAGCCCTGTCGGTTCTTTTGTACTGACGCCGGACGCTACTGCAGAGAACACACCTCAGCTGACGAATGCAGAGGTAATGGGGCCAGGCGAAGCCGACGGTCGTATCGAAATCGCATTTAACATCTGAGGAAGAATGAATGTTTACAGTTGACAGAGCGACTATCGACTCTACCGGCGCCTTTGTAGTCGGTGAGCTGGAGCGCATGGATCAAACGCTGAACATGCCGCTGGTGTCCGTTAAGTGGACCCGTGATATGCCACTGCGTAGCGATATCTCCATTGCGGACGAAGTATCATCCTTCACCAACACTGATTTCTCCAGCGTTGGCGGCCCAAACCCGATGGGTAAAAACTGGATGGGTAAGAAGGGCACGGCAACGCCTGGCCCTGAGCTCAACATTGAACCTACTCGTAACAACCTGACGCCGTGGGCGACGGAAGTGTCATGGACCGTTCTTGAGCTGGCATCCGCTCAGAAGCTGGGACGTCCTATCGATGTCCAGAAGTACGAAGCGATGAAGCTAAAATGGAACATGGATACCGATGAGCAGGTGTATGTCGGTGACTCTGGTCTGGGCGTGGCCGGCATGCTTAACCTGCCAGATATCACGCCGCTTGCTGCCGCCGCAGCATGGACCGCTACAACCGATCCGGACGTCATCCTGCAGGATATTAACCTGCTGCTGACCGACGTGTGGATGCGTTCTGGTTATGCGGTATGCCCGGCAAAAATCGGCCTGGCGCCAGAGCTTTTTGGTCTGCTGACCATTAAAAAGGTTTCCTCTGCTGGCAACATCTCCGTTCTGGAGTACGTGAAAATCAACAGCATCGCATTTCAGGAGAATGGTGAACCGCTGGAGATCGTCTCCATCAAGTGGGCGTCAAAACGTGGTGCTGGTGGCTCTCACCGTATCGTCGCATACACTCAGGACGAAAAGTACATTCGCTTCCCGATGGTGCCGCTGCTGAACACGCCGCTGGAGTACCGCAGCATGCAGCAACTGACCGTGTACTACGGAAAACTGGGGCAGGTTGAAGTGCCGTATTCCAATACGCTCTCTTACCTGGACGTTCCGGCATCCTGATAACCAATGTGGGCGAGGGAAGCCTCGCCCTCTAACGGAGTAATCACATGAAGTATCTCGTAACTGCTGCCGCAACGTTAAGCCTCGCGGATGGTTCTAAGTTTGAAATCACCAAAGGCGTCCATAGCGGCGCTGACTTCCCGGATAGTGTTAAATCCCACTGGGCTTTTGAAGCTTATGCAAAGCAGATCGACGACGCAGAAGCAGAACAGCTTGAAGCGGCTAACGCTGATCTGAAGGTTTATGTCGCCTCTCTGGAAAGCGCTAACGCTGCGTTATTAATCCAGATAGCCGATAAAGATAAGGAAATCGCTGATCTGAAGGCTGCAGCTGAAAATCCTGTTACTGACGATGGAAAGCAGGAGGCTGGCAATGCCAAAAAACAGTCTTCTACCAACAAGTGATAAATTCCGCACCGACTTCCCCGAGTTCTCCGACACCACCCGCTATCCTGACCCCGCAGTGAGTTTCTATCTGGGGCAAGCCGACGTCATCCTCAATCAGGACGTGCTGGGCGATCAGTTCGTTTATCTGGCTGAGCTTTTCGTCGCGCACTATACCGAACTGCGCGGGCGGGCGATTGCGGCATCTGCTATCGGTGGCGGGGTCAACTCCGCCGGCGGTGGTGTTTTGACGTCTAAATCCGTCGATAAAGTCAGCGCCAGCTACGACGTGTCGGGGATTATCAACCCTGATGCAGGGTTCTGGAACAACACCGGATACGGCCGCGAGTTTTTCTGGTGGTGGTCGATGTTCGGCGCCGGCGGCAGGCAGTTGTTATGAAATCGGGGCTAACGGTTCGCGAGGACAATTACGCCAGTGTTCTGGATGCGTTGAAACAGCTATCCGGTACTGACGTGCTGGTGGGTATTCCGGCGGATAAGGCGCAACGTGAAGAAGGGCCGCTGAACAATGCAGAAATTGGTTACCTGCAATCAACTGGCGCCACGGTGGAGATAGACGGCGAAACCGTCACGCTTCCGCCCAGGCCTTTTCTCGACATGGGGATTGAGGATTCGCGGGATAAAACTACGGCCCGGTTAAAACTCGCTGCACAGGCGGCGCTTGAGGGGCAATCCGGGCTGGCGGAGCAGCATCTTGAAGCCGCCGGCCAGATTGCCCGAGACGCTGCAAAAGCGGTTATCGGTGACGGTGACCGCCTCACGCCTCTCTCGGAGAAAACGCTCCAGCGCCGGCGAGCGCAGGGATTACCTGGCGACAAGCCGCTTTATGCGCATGGCTTCCTGTTGCGGGCGATTAACTACGTCGTGAGGAAAAAATAATGCCGTTACTCGATGTAACTGAGGTCCTGTTAGACCCGGATTTTGTCGATATGACGCTGGTATGTCACCGGCAGGTGCAGACGGTTGATGAGGATAACTTCCCGGTTAACACCGCGCAGGATATCCCGTTCTCTGGCGTGGTGACTGTCGACCGTTCTCTGGAAGCGAAGCGCATGGCCGCCGGACAGAACATCGACGGGGCGATATTCATTGCTACGCAATTCCGCCTGACGCAGGGCCAGCCAGGGTTAGACGCTGACACTGTGACGTACAGGGGCAGAGAGTACCGCGTGACCTTTGTCGACCCGTACACGGCATACGGTGCCGGTTTCGTTCAGGCGCATTGCGAGCTGATGGAATTCGATGGGGGAACGCCAATTGAGTAATAACAGCACAACGGCGGGGTACCTGACACCAGTCGGGGATTCGCCGCCCTACGATGAAGATCTGGAGCGGCTAATCAGTCGCTGGATACGGGGCGTGACCGGATTGGATGCTACGCTGGTTTACCCGCGCTGGACCGACCCGCAAAAACAGATACCCAAAAACGGCACCACCTGGTGCGCGTTCGGTATTACCGGCATCCAGGAGGACTTCAACCCCGCGTACGTGCAGGGCGAAGAGAACACCGAGCAGTGGTCGCATGAAACCATCAGCTTGATCCTCTGTTTTTACGGCCCGCGAGGTCTGGCGATGGCCACGCGCTTTCGTGATGGCCTGCTGGTGGCTCAGAACAACGACGAACTGAACCGCGTCGGGCTGACGTTCCTGCAGCATGGGCGGCTTCTTAATCTGCCCGAACTCATCAATAACCAGTGGGTGCGCCGCTACGATATCAGCGTTGACCTGCGCCGCAAAATCATCCGCCAGTACGGCATTAAATCGCTGGTCGACGCGCCAGTGAAATTCTTTGGAGATTAAGACATGGCACAGGGCTTACCTGTTTCCAATGTCGTTAACGTTGACGTCATCATGTCACCGGTAGCGGCAACGGGGCGTAACTTCGGTGCGCTCCTCATTCTGGGTACCTCTACGGTTATCCCGGTCACTGAGCGTATTCGCCAGTATTCAGCCATTGAGGATATCGGCGATGATTTTGGTTTCGATTCTCC
This sequence comes from Klebsiella sp. FDAARGOS_511, assembly GCF_003812845.1. Taxonomy (NCBI): domain Bacteria; kingdom Pseudomonadati; phylum Pseudomonadota; class Gammaproteobacteria; order Enterobacterales; family Enterobacteriaceae; genus Klebsiella; species Klebsiella sp. FDAARGOS_511. The sequence continues at coordinate 5,712,604 of NZ_CP033824.1, forward strand.
CGAGTACGAGGCGGCGACCATCTTCTTTTCACAGTCACCAAAACCCACTCTGGTCTATATCGGCCGCTGGGCGAAAACGCTGGCGGAGGGTGAAACCGGCACGGTAGAAACCCTGCTGCAGGCGGTTAATGCCTCACTGCAATACACCAACTGGTACGGCCTGGCGATTGCCGATAGCGCCGATCTGGTTGAAGCGGATGTGATTTCGGTGTCCGCGGCGATCGAGGCTTCCAGTCTGAGCCGTATTCTGGCGGTTACCACTGATGACGCGAATGTACTGGTATCCGGTAATACCGACAATATCGGCTACAAGCTGAAGGCGGCGGGCTACTCCCGTACGTTCTGGCAGTACAGTACCAGCAGCAAATATGCCGCTATCTCGGCCTTTGGTCGTGCGTTTACGGTCAATTTCACAGGCAACAACACCACTATCACCCTGAAGTTCAAAACCGAGCCTGGCGTGTTGTACGAGACGCTGACGACCGCGCAGGCAGCCGCCATTGATGCCATTAACGGTAACGTCTACGTCTACTACGCCAACGACACTGCGATTATCCAGCAGGGTGTAATGGCTAACGGTGACTTCTTCGACGAGCGCCACGGGCTGGACTGGCTGCAAAACTACGTTCAGACCAATCTCTTTAACCTGCTGTACACCTCGACCACTAAAATTCCGCAGACCGATGCCGGCGTTACCCGGTTAATGACCAACGTCGAAGCGTCGCTGGATCAGGCGGTGAATAACGGCCTGATTGCTCCGGGCGTCTGGAATGGTGGCCCGATTGGCCAGATTGAATCCGGTGACACGCTGACCAAGGGTTACTACGTCCACGCCGACGCGGTAGCCAACCAGGCACAATCTGACAGGGAAGCGCGTAAGTCGCCGGTGATTCAGGCGGCCATTAAACTGGCAGGGGCGATTCACTATGCCGACGTGCAGATTAACGTGGTGCGATAAGGAGCGACCATGAGCGGAACCTATAGTTTTATTGACGTCTCTGCATCCCTGACGGGCCCGACCGGTAGTATCGACCTGGGCTATGGCTCGGCGAACTCCGAAGAGGGGATCACCGTAGTCATGGCAGAGGCGAAAAACACCATGACCGTTGGCGCTGACGGGGAAGTGATGCACAGCCTTCACGCCGGTAAGAGCGGCACAATCACGGTAACGCTGCTTAAGATCTCCCCGGTCAACAAAAAGCTGTCTCTGATGTACAACGCACAGAGCCAGTCTTCAGCCACCTGGGGTAACAACGTCATCGTTGTGCGAAACAAGGTCTCTGGCGACATCTCTACAGCGCGTTCATGTGCCTTCCAGAAACAGCCGGATCACGCCAACGCAAAGGTTGGCAACACAGTGTCGTGGGTTTTTGACTGCGGCAAGATTGACCAGCTGCTGGGGGAGTTTTAACAGATGGAATTTGAAATCAAAGGCGTTAATTATCGCACCGCCAAACTCGACGTATTCCAGCAACTGAAGGTCAGCCGTAAGCTGCTGCCGGTGCTGGCTGGGCTCGTCAGCGAATTTTCCACGCTGAAAGCTCAGGCCGCTGCGGGTAACTCTGGTGCAGTGCTGGAAAGCATACTGCCGAAAATTGCTGACACGCTGGCAGCGCTGCCGGACGAGGACGTTAACGCGGTGATTCATCCGTGCCTGAGCGTCGTTTCCCGCCAGCACGAAAAGGGCTGGGCGAAGGTGTTCGATCAGGGCGTACTGATGTTCGACGATACGGACCTGTTTACCATGCTGCAGCTGGTGGCGCGGGTGGTCGCCGATAGTCTGGGAAATTTTTTGAAAGAACTCCCCGTCAGCGAGACGCCCACCCCGCCAGCGGTCTGACGCTGGAAACCCTGCCGGAAGGCGAAAGCTTCCTGATGCGCCCGGTGGATGCCGGGTACATCAAATACACCGCACTTAAAGACGGCTCGGTCGACCTGGCCGATGTTGCCCGCATGAATGACTGGCTTGACCTTAAAGCCGATAACGAATACCGCATAGCGAAATGGAGAGAGGACAATGAACGCTGAAACGCTCAAGGACTTTCTGATCTCGCTTGGGTTTAACGTTGACGAGGCCGGTGCTAAAAAGTTCGATGCTGTAGTGGCGGGTACGACGCTGAAAGCGATTGAGCTGGGCGTCAAGGTCGAAGCGGCAGCGCTTTCTGTTGTCGCGTTCACCGCGAAAATCGCCAGCAGCCTCGATAACCTTTATTGGGCCTCTCAGCGCACCGGGGCGACGGTAGAGGGCATCAAGCAAATCGGGTATGCAGTTAGCCAGGTAGGCGGCAGCGTGGACGCCGCCCGCGGCTCTCTGGAAAACCTGTCACGGTTCGTGCGTAATAATCCCGGCGCCGAAGGCTTCCTTAACCGCCTGAGTGTGCAGACCCGCGATGCTAAAGGCAATATGCGGGACATGGCGACGATCTTTACCGGCGTCGGCCAGCGCCTCAGCAGCATGCCTTACTACCGTGCAAACCAGTACGCGCAAATGCTGGGTATTGATGAAAATACCCTGATGGCTATGCGTCGCGGTATCGGCGAGTACATGGGGCAGTACAACGCCATGAAAAAGGCCATCGGGTTTAATCCCGAACAGGCCGCTGCTGCATCGAACCGATTTATGACTTCGCTTCGGTCCCTTGGTGAAATGGCCGGCATGGCCAGGGACAAAATCGGCTCCAGCCTGGCTGATGGCTTGACCGGGTCACTGGATCGACTGCGTCGCCAGATTCTGGATAACTTCCCGAAAATCGAAGGCGCAATCACTGCGACGGTTAAGGGTATTCTCTGGGCTGGCGAGATGGTGGGGCGGGTAATTTACCGCCTTATTCAGTTGGGCCAGAGTATCAGCAGCTGGTGGGATTCTCTCGATAAACAGTCGCAGGAGCTGATAGAGCTGCTGGGTGCGCTGACTGCCGCGTGGTGGCTGCTTAACCGCGCAATGCTGGCGTCGCCGATTACGTGGGTTCTCGGTCTTGCGGCCGCGATAGCGTTGCTTTGGGAGGATTACCAAACCTGGAAGGAAGGCGGTAAAAGCCTCATCGACTGGGGGAAATGGAAGCCTGAAGTTGATGCAGCAGTGAAGTTGGTAGGTGACCTGAAGAAAACGGTCACTGATCTGGGAATAGCGCTGGCGAAGCTGCTGAATATCGATCCTAAATCGTGGTCTCTGAAATGGGACTTCAGCAACTTTATTACCCAGATGGGCGAATTCAGCAAAATGCTGAGCCTGATTGGCGACCTGCTGAATGCCATCAAAGACGGCCGCTGGTCGGATGCCGCCAGCATCGGTAAAGCGCTACTGAAACAGGGGAGCGATCAGCCTGATGTTCTGCCTGGGGTAACCAGTAGCGCCGTTAACGCTCGGGGTAAGGTCCTTGGTTTCTGGGAAGAGGTTAAAACCCGCTTCAGTGATGGCGGCTGGTATGAGCATAACCAGAAAACTCTTGCCGATCGGAACAACAATCCGGGGAATATTCGACCTGTAGGCGGCGGAGGGTTCCGTAACTTTGGATCTGCGCTCGAAGGCTGGGCGGCAATGAAAAACCAGCTGATGCGCTACTTTACCGGTAAAACTACCGGCCGACGCCTGCAAACCATCATGGATATCGTCAGCACCTGGGCGCCCGCGGGCGACAATAACGACCCGCAGCAGTATGCCCGACAGGTCGCCGGGTGGATGGGGGTATCGCCTACGGCAGCGCTTAACCTGTCCGACCCGAATACGATGGGGGCTCTGATGCAGTCTATGGCCCGCAAGGAGGGCTATTCGAACTGGAATAGCCCACTGGCTCATCAGGCTGCTGGTGCGCAAGTTCAACAGCAGAACACCTATAACATCTATGGCGCAAACGCTCAGGAGGTCGGCCAGGAAGTCGGGCGGCGTCAACTTGAAGCAAACGCCAGGGTATTGCGGGTTAACCAAAGTGGGGCCGGCTGATGGATATTCTCTCAACGCTATTTCAGCAGCAGAGTCGGCGGATCGGGCTGATAGTTCCCAGTGTCGTCATTTCTGAAAAGCACAATGACACGCTGGAAATTACCGAACACCCTGTAGAGGTCGGTGCTGCAATTTCTGATCATGCCTACCGCCGGCCGTCTGAAGTGGTTATGCAGGTCGGTTTTGCCGGCGGTGGGTCACTGCTCGATTTCCTCGACACCACCTCTATCGGGTTGAGCGCAGGGCTTAGCCCGAAAGAAACGTATCAGGAGCTGTTGGACCTGCAAAGCAGCAGGGTTCCCTTTGATGTGGTTACTGGCAAGCGACTGTATACCAACATGCTGATCCGTGCGCTGGAAGTCACTACCGACAGAACGTCAGAAAATGTTCTTTCAGCAGTGCTGACACTTCGCGAGGTCATAGTCACCAGCACGACTACAACGCAGGTAGCGGCAAAGGCCGACATGAAACTGGGGGCTGATACCTCAGCGGTTCAGAACTCAGGGGTAAAAACGCCAACGCCCAAAAACGAATCACTTTTGAGTCGACTGGCTGGCTTTGCTTCCGGAGGGTAAATGGCCGTATCAGAAATCCCGCTCTCACCTGAAAACCAGGTGTTTTCTATATCACTGGCGGGTCAGAGTTTTCAGATGGCGATAACCTGGCGGGCGGCGTTCTGGTGCCTGGATATTATGGACAGCACCGGCGCCGACCTGATTAAGGGTATGCCGCTAATCACCGGCGCCGACCTGCTGGCGCAGTATCGCTATCTCGGCCTGGGGTTTTCGCTATATGTCGGCTGTGATAACCCGGCAAATGACAACCCCACCGAAAGCGACCTTGGAATTAACAGCCACCTTTACGCGGTAACGGAGTAATCATGTCTCAAAACTGGATGCGGCATTTCGAGTTGCAGCTTGTTGACTCGAAAGGCAATGTCACCGACTTCGGTAGTTTCAAAGTCACGTTTACCATTGACTGGTTTAACCTCAGTAGCGAAACCCGCGTAGGCACCTTCAAGGTTTATAACCTCGCCGCGGATACCGTTAACCGTATCGTCGGCGATGAATTTACCCGCATCAGGGTGATCGCCGGCTACGACGGGATAGCGGCCGATGTTTCGGAAAGTCAGGTTGGTGTAGCAAGGACGGTTAACCCTAATGAGATAGGGCAGATGGACGGCCGAAATTATGGGCTTATCTTTGATGGCGAGATCCGCTACACCATCACAGGAAAAGACAACCCCATCGACAGCTTTGTGCTTATCCAGGCTGCTGATTCTGACCGCGCATTTGCCACCTCTATTACGGCCCAGACACTGGCGGCCGGGTATACGGTTGCCGACGTCAATGCGGCGCTGATGAAGGACTTCAACGCCAAAGGAGCGAAGGAAGGGAATACGCCAGCCATGCCGGCTACGGTCTTCCCGCGCGGTCGGGTTCTGTTTGGCATGACGCGTCACCTCATGGATAACGTAGCCGATCAGTGCCAGGCTGACTGGATGTTTGTTGATGGCAAGCGGGAGATGGTGGCGAAAAACGAAGTGGTTCACGATGCTATTCAACTGAACAGCGCCACCGGTTTGATCGGCATGCCGCAGCAGACCATCGGTAGCGGTGTCAACGTTCGTTGCCTGATTAACCCTAACATTCGCGTCAATGGGCTGATCGAGCTGAATCAAGCTTCTGTGTTCCGTACCGTGCTGGGGAATAACGATATCGCCATGACGCAAGGGCGTATCACTGACCAGAACAACAACGGAAACATCACCATTGAAGGAACGACCGCACAGCCTGCCAGTATTGCGACTGACGGCGTTTATATTGTGCGTGGCATTATGTACACTGGCGACACAAGGGGCCAGGCGTGGTACATGGATATGATGTGTGAAGCGCGTGGCGCGATGGATCTTGTTTCCTCATCGGCGAGGGAAAGAGGGCTTTAATGAAAATTTTCTGTTTGGCGTTGTTCTCGGTGACTTCAACCCCAGTAATGGCTGCAATTCAGTGTGGAAATTATGTGATGACAGGTGATGGAATGACCGTTATCAACGGAGAAACAGTCACATCTCAGAAAATAAAGTTTTTGGGTAAGAGTGGCGACTACGCGAACATGAAAATGGACATGGGCCTTATGCCTGCGCGTGATGGCAACAACTATGGCTTTGAGTTTGTAAAGCGCGACGGAAAGGCATTCCTCAACGTCCAGCTACTGCAAAACAGCATGGATGCCCCGAAGATCATAGGTTCCTTCCCCTGCAAAAAGGTCTCTGGCTAAGCTATAAGGCCGCCTTGGTATGGCGCTCCAAAGGTTAGATCCTGTATATTCCAGATGATTCTAATTGTTAATTCTGGGGTAACTGTAAATGGAAGCGCTGTATCCAATATTGATAGTCTTAGGAGTGGGGGCTGCTATAGGTGCTTATATAACTTATAGGTATTTGATAAGCAAACATAAAAAGGTTGTTGAGTATCTTGAGCTAAGGAATCAAAAATCACTGGCGGCTGAAATTGAAGAAAAAGAAGAAGTAATTGAAAAGTATAAGAATAAAGATATTGCTCGTGAAGTTGAGCATAACAATCTGAAAAACGAGCTCAGGCAGATTATCGAGATAAATAGGATAAAAAGTAAGGAAATCCTCGGTAAGGCTGTCGATTTTGCGTTTGATTTTGAAACCATATTCCGTGAACAGCACCACTCAGCACAAGAAGAGATACAGAAGGTTCTTGATGATACCTACCGATACAAACGTAAGACCCTTCTCGCTTCTGTCACTCTGAGAAACTTCGAGAAAAAACTCGAAGATATCAGAAGAGAAAAAGCAATTTACCAGACGTTAATTGCTAAATATGATTTCTTCCAACTACGCGACCATTCTGACTGGAAGGTGGTAGAAAAAGAATTTAGGGATAAGGTCCTGGAACTGCAGGCTGCACAGGATGAGCGTGACGCCCAGAATGAAATTAAACGTCAAATGCGAGAGGAAAGGCAGCGTGCTGAAGAGTTGGAAAGGCAGCAACAAGAAGCTGAAGCCAAAGAGCAAGAGCTTGAAGCACGGCGCAAAGCAGTAGAAGAAGCGCTATTGGCTGCTGATGAAGAACACCGCCAGGAACTAGAAGAAACCCGCCGTCAGTTGGAGCAAGAGATTGAGGACGTTCACAAGCAGTATGAGCGAGCGAAATCAATGGCTCAGATGACTAAACAGGGCCATGTTTATATCATTTCAAATATCGGTTCATTTGGTGAAAATGTATTCAAAATAGGCATGACGCGCCGCCTTGAGCCACTCGACCGAGTAAGTGAGCTAAGCGGAGCAAGCGTGCCATTCGAATTCGATGTGCACGCAATGATTAGCTGTGACGATGCGCCAGCCCTTGAGTATGCATTGCATAACAAACTAAGCAGTGAGCGAATGAATAAGGTTAACCTTCGCAAAGAGTTCTTTAAAACGGACTTAAACAAAATAATTCAGTGCGTTGAGGAGCATCACGGTAAAGTTGAATACGTTGCAGATCCCGCTGCATTGCAATACTACCGCTCTCTTGAGATAGCAGAAGAAGCCCAAAATAATAAAGAACTATTAGTTGCGTCTTAGATTTTACTAATACATAAAACAGACCCGCTTCGGCGGGTTTTTTAATGCCCGGAGTAAAGTAATGGCGATATCCGATAAAACCCGAAGTGGCGCGCTGGCGGAGGTACTGGCGTCTGAGCGAAAGGTGCTCAGCGAGCAAATGCGTGTTGCAATGCCCGGTATCATCCAGTCTTTCGATCCTGATGCTGTGACGGCTCTTGTTCAGCCGGCGATCCGCTACATCGAGCGTGACAACGACGGCAATACGTCAACGCAGGATTACCCGCTGCTGGTGGATGTTCCTGTCGTATTCCCTCGCGGTGGTGGCTGCACGCTGACATTTCCCGTTAAAGAAGGCGACGAATGCCTGGTTATCTTTGCCGACCGCTGCATTGATTTCTGGTGGCAGAGCGGCGGCATACAGGAGCCGGTAGACGGGCGTATGCATGATTTGTCTGATGCGTTCTGTATCGTGGGCCCGCAGTCGCAGGCGAAGAAAATCAGCGGTATCAGCACCACGGCCGCGCAGCTGCGTACCGACGACGGCGCCGCATTCATTGAACTGGCCGCCGGCGGCGCAGTGACCATCACCAGCCCACAGATAACCATCAACGGACCCCTGCAGGTCAATGGCGAAATCACATCAACCGGCGATCAGGTCGCTGGTGGCATCAGCCAGATCGGTCATACCCACGGCGGCGTTGAGCCTGGCGGTGGTAGCACAGGGGTACCGCAATGAGATATCGACGAGAGGATGATGACGGTGATTACACATTCGGCCAGGGCGATGATACCTGGCTGGTGAACTCTCCGGAGGTCGTCGCGCAGGCCATAAAAACGCGATTCCTGCTCTGGTACGGTCAGTGGTTCCTCGACACAACTGAGGGAACGCCCTGGATTCAGTCAGTCCTCGGCAAACAACGACCGGATACCTATAACCTGGCTATCCGCCGGCGCATCCTGGAAACGCAGGGCGTTAGCGGCATCACCGAATTTAACACCGAAGTTGATGGCCGTACGCGGCGTGTAACGTTCACAGCAACGGTGGAAACCATCTACGGGACAACCACAGTAACCTCGGAGGCGTAATGTCTTTGGACCTCGACACACTCGGCTTATCGGCAACGGTAACCGCTGAGGGGATAAGTGCGCCCGATTATCAAACGGTACTGGATACCATAACGGGATATTTTCAGCAGATTTACGGCAGTGATTCCTATCTCGACCCCGACAGCAAAGACGGACAGATGGTGGCGCTGGTGGCTCTGGCCATTCACGATGCCAATAACACCGCCATAACAGTTTACCGCTCTTTTTCCCCGTCAACGGCACTGAATGACGCACTGACGAGCAACGTTAAAATTAACGGTATATCTCGCCGGGCTGCGACAAATTCTACAGTCGATGAATTGCTGGTGGGCGAGCCAGGAACGATCATCACAAACGGTTCTGTTAAAGATACTAACGGTATCATCTGGAACTTTCCTGCACAGGTAGTGATCGGTATTGATGGGACGGCGATTGCTACAGCTACGTGTACCACTCCGGGAGCGGTTGCTGCGTTGGCTGGTTCAGTTAATAAAATTAATACCCCGACACGAGGATGGGTGTCAGCGACTAACCCGCTAGCGGCCACTGTGGGTGTCGCTGCTGAAACTAATGCTGAACTACGTGTGCGACAATCTCAGAGCGTTGCGTTGCCGTCTGTCACGCCATTTGAAGCTGTTGACGGAGCGATAGCAAATATTGAGGGCGTAACGCGTCACAAGCTGTATGAGAACGATCAGGACACACCTGATGCTAATGGCCTCCCTCCACACTCGATAGCCGCCATTGTCGAAGGAGGTGACGCAACAGTCATTGCTAACACTCTTCGCGGAGTTAAAGGTCAGGGTTCCACACCATTTGGTAGTACGGTAATTATCGTTCCAGATAAGTACGGGAGCCCTCACCCTGTCGGATTCTCACGACCAGTTGATGTTCCTGTTTTTGTGAAAATTACCATCAGTCCACTGACGGGATACACCTCGCAGGTAGGGGACGAGATAAAAGCAGCCGTGGCTGCGTATATCAACTCGCTGGCCATTGGCGCCAGTGTCCTGCTGAGCCGCATTTACTCTCCGGCAAACCTGGGCGTAGTTAGCGGCGGAAATTCCAGATATTACGACATTACCGAATTGCTGATTGGTACCTCTTCGGCAGGAGTGGCAGCGACCAATATCGTAATAGATTTCGATCACTCCGCATCCTGCAGGGTTGCGGACATTAATCTGGAAGTGTCTGTATGAGTAAATACACTGACAGGATAACGAACTATCACGCAGGGAAACCTAAGTTTTTTGCACACATCGACCTCTCAACGCGACCGCTAATCGACGTTTCAGCTGCAATGACAAGCATGATTCATGATTTTGACATTGATACCGCCATCGGCCAGCAGCTGGATATTTTGGGTGAATGGATAGGCCGCAAGCGCAGGGTCAGGACGCCTATCTCTGGCGTGTATTTCTCGTGGGATACAGAAAAACTTGGCTGGGACCAGGGCGTCTGGCAGGGACCTTTCGATCCTGATGATGGGTTTCTTGACCTGAGTGACGAAGTTTATCGACTGGTGCTAAAAGTCAAAATTGCTATTAATAACTGGAACGGGCAGAACGACACATTGCCTAAGATTCTCGACAATGCCCTGACAGGATCGGGTATTCGTATGGCAATTGTCGATAATCAGGATATGTCCATTTCTATATGGATACTTCCTGACCCTACGGTTGTTATCAGTGAAATTGACAGGATGATTCTCGATAGCGCAGTTAATAAGGGGCCATTCATCGCATTACCTCCCGGTTACATTCCATCTCGCTATGACCTGAATCCCATCGATCAGGTTAATGCTGAACTATGGTGGGCTATCCAAAACGGATATATGACAGTTAAAGCTGCGGGTGTAAAAGTGAGAGAAATACAGATTCCGTCAAATGGTGGCTATTCTTTTTTTGGTTTTGATGTAGATAACGAATATATATCCGGATTTGACTCTGGAAACTGGGGAGAAGATTTATAATGCCTACCAATGATTTTAAAGCTTTTGCAACTGGAAACAGCGCAAACGTAATTTCTCAGGCTGATTATTTAGCCCTTGCTGCGTTAGTTAGCGGATTTTCATCTGGTAAGGCTTCTTCAGCACAGGTGAATAAAGCTCTCAGGCAGGCTACGGTAATGGCTAACGTCCTTGCTCAATTTATCGCAGACTCAGCAAATGTAGATGTGCTGGATAACGGTAATACAGCAGCAATTCTTTCTAACCTTAAAAATAGTATGCCAGGTCGCTGGATTGGCCCCTATATTTCCAGACACTTTTTATCGCTTTACCCATTACTGGTTCGCCGCCGCAGATATTCCCGTGGCGAACGATATCCCAGTGCACTGTGCGGATGCCATTCGTTGTAATGTTCGAAGGCCTCCGCAAGGTTCTTTGCCGCTGTTAACCCGTCAGGTTTTGGCATGATGCTGATGTAGTCGCGCTTCATCGTTTTCACGAAGCTCTCCGCCATTCCGTTGCTTTCTGGACTACGTACCGCCGTATGTTTTGGCTCCAGTCCTACCATTCTGGCGAACTGACGCGTCTGATGAGAACGGTAGGCTGAACCGTTGTCTGTCAGCCACTCAACGGGGGATGTCGGCAGCCTGTTACCGAAGCGACGCTCTACTGCACCCAGCATGACGTCCTGCACGGTTTCACTGTCATATCCACCGGTACTTGCCGCCCAGTGAAGTGCCTCGCGATCGCAACAGTCCAGTGCGAACGTGACCCGCAGTTTTTCACCGTTATCACAGCTGAACTCGAAGCCGTCGGAGCACCACCGCTGGTTACTTTCTCCAACGGCCACTTTCCCTCTATGCGCCCGCTTCGAGGGCGGTATTGCCGGTTTACGCTCAAGCAGCAGCGCATTCTGACGCATGATGCGGTATACGCGTTTGGCATTGATCACCGCCATGTCGTCAGTTTCTGATTGTCTGCGCAGCAGTGCCCATACACGACGATAACCATAGGTGGGCAGATCGTCGATAACGGTATGGATACGAGCCAGCGCTTCAGTATCATCAGGCTTGCGCTTGCACCGACGATCCTGCCAGCCCTTCGACCGACGGGCCATGGCATGCAGTTGCGCACGTGAGACCCGGAGGCAACGACTGACAAGGCTTATTCGCCATCCTCCGGCAACAAGGGCACGTGCGCTATCCACTTTTTTTGTCGGCCATATTCAACGGCTTCTTTCAGCAGCTCGTTTTCCATGGTTTTTTTGCCCAGCAGGCGCTGTAACTCTTTAATTTGCTTCATTGCAGATGCCAGCTCCGACGCGGGTACAACCTGTTCACCCGCGGCAACCGCAGTGAGACTGCCTTCCTGATATTGCTTACGCCACAGGAACAGCTGACTGGCAGCAACGCCATGCTGACGGGCGACCAGCGACACGGTCATTCCGGGCTCAAAGCTCTGCTGAACAATGGCGATTTTTTCCTGAACGCTGCGCCGTCTGCGCTTCTCTGGACCTAGAACATCAATCATTCGGACTCCAACGACTAGTCTAAAACTAGTATTAAGACTATCACTAATTTAAGTGATACCAACTGTCTGGAGATTCATGGGGCCAGTCTAGTCGCCTTCTGGGTGTGCAAGTTGTTACCAGTAGCGCGCTAATTACTAAATCAGCCGGTGCAAAAAGATGGCGCATCAGAGCTCTGGGAGCGGGGGCTGGAAGTTCTGCTGCTCCGGCTACCGCCGCTGGGCAGGTTTCGATAAGTAATGGCGGCGGGGCTGGCGCATATGCTGAGGGCATCTACGATGTATCCGCATTATCATCGGTCACGGTGACGATTGGCAGCGGTGGCGTGGGTGGCACAGCAATTTCACCAAACGGAGGGGATGGTGGGACAACATCCGTAGGTACTCTTATCTCAGCACCTGGAGGCAAGGCTGGATTGCCAGCAGGACCGGCCAACCCTCCATTCCAGCCTGTGGCAAATACAAACTCAAATAGCCCCACAGGGTGGAATATTATAGGTACTTCTGGATCTGGTTCTGAGGCAGCTGTGGCTGTATCCACCAGTTACGCCGCAGGATCTCGAGGTGCAAATAGCCAGTTAGGGGTTGGTGGTTCTGTTCCGGCGATTAATACGCCTGCAAATACCGGTGGCGGTTATGGCTCTGGTGCATCTGGCTGTTCTAATGGTGAATCCCAACCTTTAAATCCCGGCTCATCAGGCCGCGACGGGGTTGTTATTATTGAGGAGTATGCATAATGGATAATAATGCATGGGCAGTCATTGATAGTGATGGCATTGTCGTAAATATTATTGTATGGAATGGGGCGAAGGAATGGCTGCCGCCAGAGGGGATGACCGTTATTAATTGTGGTGATAAGCCATTTAGCATAGGAGGCTCATATAAAAATGGCATTTTCACGCCTCCAGCATTAAGTCAATAATTTATTATACTCCACCTTTGGTGAAACTATGACTCAATATAATACGGGTAATGCTGTCCCATCATCAGACATGCCTGATGCATGGGATAATAACGCGACAATTGATATTTTTGTTAACTCACCCGATTTTAGTGTAACAACGAGAACCGGAATTGAGCGCGACACTATGGCTGGTATAGAGCAAAAGTCTGCCGATCAGCGCGAGCAAATAGCAGCAGATGGTGCTGCTGTTGTAGAGGCAACACGGCAGAACCTGATCCCCCTCAGTCGTCAGTATATGACTCTGTCAGCCGCTCAGGCTGATATTGTAAATATCCCGGATGGATCGACGACCTATGTTCGCAGCGCTGATGACAGCGCGCTTGCTATTGAGGTCATAAATACTGCCGGGACACTGGTGCCGACCGGCAGGGTAATGCCGTCACAGGAAGCCATAAACGCAGTTTTAAATTTCATCAATCAATTTGTTGTGAGTGGTGACGTCAGTGATAACTATTTTCCGTTTTTCACTGATGGTGCTGATAATGTTCCTGTCTGGTGGGATGATGGTTTCGCGGTATCACGAATTTCATTAGCTCTCTATCAGATGATTTATGATGACGTTCATTCTCGGCTGGGTGATGCACTTAATTCTCAGATAGATGATGTATCAAACGCTTTCTTTCCTCTGTTTATTGATACCAATAATAACGTTCCGGTTTGGTGGGATAGTGGATTCGATGTATCTATTCTTTCCGAGAGTTTTAAAACAAAAATATGGAACTATATTAACTCCATTATTTCACCCGCCCTTAATAAAGCGGTCCCGCTTGTATCGGCGGGATTCGTTCCGGGCATGACTGATGGTGCTGATAACGTACTGTTCTGGTTTCAGGATGGAAAATTTGATGCTGGCGGGGTCGGCCCAAATATCAGCGCGTCACTGGCCAGCGCATACCAGCGCCGCATGTATACCGCCTATTACAACATGCCTTTGCATACCGACAGTCGCACGCTGTGGCGCTGGAAAGCGAAGAAAGCGCAGCTTAAGGCGGGTCTGGCTGTCCGCCCGCACTTCATGCTGACCGGCGACAGCTGGACGCAAAATAACGAACTGGCAACCGCTATTGCGGGACTACTGCACACTGATTACGGAGATGCCGGTCTCGGCTGGCGCACCGCAAACTATGGTGCTGCGCGGGACGGTTCGAACGTATACCGCTCTGCGGGATGGGATTTATATGATGCCACTCCAACAAGCGGAGCACCACTTTATGGATGCGGTATTGACGGCCAGTCAATTAATACCACGACAAACACTGCCTATTTCAACGTGACGAACGTTCGCTGCACGGATTGCAGTATTTACTACCAGGACCTTAACGGAAAATTCCAGTACGGATACGATGTGGGCGGTGTCACGCAGTGGACTGAGGTTGTCTGTGGGAATACCGGCACTACTAAATCTGTTTTGCTGACGGGACTGACGGATGATGTTAGGACGATTTACGTCAAAACTGACGGTAACGCTGGGCGTGTGGCCATCCACGGTTTTTATCTCTGGCGTAGCGGTGTTGCTGGTTGTGTGATGAGCAAAGCCGGAAACTCTGGGATTCTGGCGGATCAGTTCCTGCTGTTCTCCGACAAAATCGCGGAGTACCTGAGCACAATGCAGCCAGACGTTATTTGCATCGTCCTTGGTAACAACGACTACCGCATTTCAACCGGAACCCAGACATTTCGCACTGCGCTGCAAACCTATATGGCCGCCTGTCGCGCTGTACTGCCTGACGTGGGTTTCATCCTCATGGCTCCACCGAGAACCAACGGCACCGCGGTAACACCGCTCGTTGATTTCCGTGACGTAATGTACGACCTCTCTCAGACGCTGAACTGTGAGTTTTTCAGTATTTATGACCTGTTCGACACCTGGACGGAAATGAACGGGCTTGGCTGCTTCATTGATAACCTGCACCCGAGCACCGTTGGCGGAAACATGATCGCTTCATCCCTTAATAACGCGCTGATTAAAGGCTAAAAAATATGAGCACAATTTATATTCCAAAACTGGGCGACATTGTTATTCCAGGAAGCCACCCCAAAAAGGGGCATTTTATGCTGCCCGATTTGCCTGTCACTACCGGACTGAAGGGTATGCATGTCCAGGGCGGCAATGCCGCGCTGAGCATCAGGAATCTGGCTGACAGCGCCACTCCGCTGACCATGGTAGGCACACCGACAATTTCCCCGACCTTTGGCGCTGTGTGTAATTTCAGTAACTGTTTCGATACAGGCAGGGTGTCTACCAGGAACCAGACCCATATCGTGATCTGTAAGCCGGTAAAACCGACGGCGGCCACCGAGCAGCAACAGGCGTTCATGATGGGGAACTACAATTACTCGGGCTCACCGATCGTCTACCGGGGGGATGGCCTTGCTTTCATGTTTTCGTCGCAGAGTTTGTATGGTGCCTTTGTTGAAGACAACAATGCCACCCCGACTAACATGATTAATAATTTCACGACCAATTATGACGTGACGAAATGGGCGGCCTTTGTGTCACTGATTGACGGCGATAATAACATTGCCAGAATCGGTGGGCGGCAGGGAGGTGCGCTTGCATGGCAAGGTTCACGTACGCTAACCAACAGGACTGCATACACTGGCAGAACCATCAGGATAGGGTCGCATCATGCTGGTGCAGCGTATCCAGCCGGAGCGGATATCACTATGGGCATGGAGCTGATTTTTGAAGCAGCACTAACCCAGGCCGAAGTAGCATCTGTTATCGACAGCATCAGTGCGTATCTTAATGCGGCATGGGGCATTAACGATTTGGGTTAATACAGTGATTGTAGAAACTTGCAGCTGCCATGAAAATTGATAGCCGCAACCTCTCTTGATCTTCCCTTTAAACAAAATTACTGTATGCATAAACAGTATTTATGGGAGGGAAGATCATGCTTCGACAATCAGATATCAACCAGGCATTTCGGGAGGCAATTCTTCGTAACTCGAAAGGCTATCAGTATCTATACACGCGAGACTTCATCTCTTCTTTGATGCTGCGGGGCATTCACTTCTCAGAGTCAGAAGCTAACTGCTGGATTGAGCGTTATCAGAGTTGCTTCGCTGACAAAACTCCAGAGCACACAGAAAACCGGTTGTGGATTCTCCGCAACATGGGGAGGGTTATGTAATGACTGCCAGCTATTTTCCTTCACCGGCCGCCGACTACGTTGAGCAGAGACTGACTGTAACGGCTGCGTGCAACATTGGCGCGAACTCTCAGATTATAGAGACTGATCGCGGCTTCGTTGTTCTGGACGTATCGTTAAAAGTGACACAGGGAAGTGTTGTGCTTATCCGTTGTGCGGGCGAACTGCAGTTTGCAAAGCTGATGGGGCAGTCGTTCATCACAGTGGAAGGAGAGAGCATCGAAGGTGAGGCGCTGGAAGACGTGGAAGTACTCGGAGTCGCAACGCACGTGATCAACGATATGAGGCAGGATGATAGTCCTGTTTGATGGGCCCCACCAGACAGTCGCACGTCGAGTCTGTCTGAGTGAGGGGCTGGCGCTTTACTTAATACCTTTATTTTTCTGTAATTTGTCAAATTTATCGTGAAGCGTTTTCGGAAATAGCTCAGTGTAGACCTGCCACAAGATATTCAGCGACCGATGGCCGGTGACCTGCGCTACCTCCTCAATGCTGAACCCCGCCTCAAACAGCCGACTCGCCCCCTCGCGGCGTAGGTCGTGATATCTCAAATCCTCAATCCCCAGCTCATCGCGAACGCGCCGATACATAGCAGTTATGCTTTTCGGGTTGAAAGGAAACACCCGATCGTCAATATGAGGCTGCATCTTCAGTATTCGCCATGCATCCCCAAGTAAGGGGACTGACATGTGGTTTCCTGATTTTTTCCTGGGATCTTTGCGGTCTCTTACAATAACGGAATGTTGCTCCTCATCTACATCACTCCATTGAATACGGCAAACTTCACCTATACGCATGCACGTCAGGATTGAAAACATAAAAATCTGATGAAGCGGGGCGCCGGTGTAGGCGGTTTCCGCTTTTATTTTTAGTACGTTATATAACTTTTCAACTTCTGATGATTCAGGCCGCCGACTTCGTCTCTGTGAAGGTGAAGCGAGCCCCATATTTCTTATCCATACCTTTGCATCAACCAGTTCATTCAAGTCAGTCGTGACACCAAATAACGGACGCGCAGACTGTAAAACGACACTTAGATAGGATACATCCTGAGAAATGGTGGAGGGGGACAGGCCCTGCATTTTCCGCATCTGGCAGTGCTCGATAATGTCTTTAGACTTTAAATCGGATATTTTCAACTCCGCGATCGGGGAGCGGGATAGAACGCGAAGGGAACTTTTCTTTGATGAGCCGATTTTTATGTTTGGATGATTCTCATATCTGGACAGCAGGTCGCCAACAGTGATGATTGTCTTATCGAGGTGCTGCCCGGACTCTCCGGGGGTGCCATGTTCCTCGATGTGCGCAACACGTTTGGCGCCCCATGATTTAGCCAGGGTATTTTTCGAGAAGGTTTGATTTTCTCGATACACATACTTTCCGTTTTTCTTAACCGCTACTGTACAACGATAGCGGGCCGTGCCGTCACTACGCAGTCTTTTCTCTATGGTGAAGAAGGCCATACCCCTGCTCCTTACCTAAATTTCATGGGGTGCTGTGTGGGGTGCTGATGATAATAAAACGGAAGGAAATAGGCAAAAACAATCCATAATAATACTGGCGTTAAATACAGTATTTTAATGTAACAAATTGATTTTAAAGTATATATTATAATCTGTGTTTTTTGTGGCTTCGATTAAACATGGCGACGAACTGGGCCAGCGGGAAGACCATCACGATAAAGCCTGCCATCTCCTTCATCGGCTCAATCATCAACTGCGGCAGATCGGCCTGACGGCGAATTTTGCCAGTGGCAATGCCGTAAGCCAGTGAAACGACGAAGAAGAAAAAGATAATGAGCGGGACGATGCCTTTTATAAACGGCGAAGGCATCACGGTATGCTTGATGGGATCGCGCAGAATACCGTTTTCCGGCACGACCATCAGCGCGATAACCGCCACAAATAACAGCGCGGCCACGCCAGCCACGCGCAGGCCGAAGCGCTGTTCCGGCGTCAACGCCTGCAGCGTTTCATCGCTGTTGCCTTGCCATTGACCTAACCGCGGTTCCACCAGTTTATCGGTAATCAACCCGCCAACCAGCGTGAGAACGATCACTGAGGTTGCCATAAAATACCAGTTATCAATAACGCTGACGTGGAGCGAGGCGTCAAGGGTTTTTGCCGCTTCGGTGCTGATGCCAGAGAGCAGGACATCGGTAGTAACGATGAGCAGATTGGCCGTGAAGCCGCAGCCGACGCCGGCGATGGCCGCCAGCAGCCCGGCAACCGGATGGCGGCCGACGGCGAGGAACATCAGGGCGCCCAGCGGCGGCATAATCACCAGCGCGGCATCGGAGGAGATATGGCTAAAGAAAGCGATAAACAGCACCATATAGCTGGCGTAACGGGCGCTAACGTGCGATGACATTTTCACCATCAGCGAAGGCAGTAGGCCCACGCGTTCCGCAAAGCCGGCCCCCAGCACCAGCGCCAGAATAGCCCCTAGCGGCGCGAAACCGCTGAAGTTCTTAATGACGTTCGGCAAAAACCAGTGTAATCCCTCAACGCTGAGCAGGTTTTTCACCACGACTCGCGCGCCGTCGGTGGGGTTCTGTACCCCGATATTCAGCGCCGACAGGATGGCGGTGGCGACCATCAACGCCACAATCAGATAGATAAAAAGTAAAAACGGATGCGGGACCTTGTTACCTATTTTTTCAACCCAGCCATAAAGCTTACCGGTGGGGGAAGGCGACGGTATGGATGACATACTCATGGGCGTTCCTCAGTTGTCGTTGTTGTGTTGGTTGTCTCTTTACCCCAGGACGTGTCAGCCGTTGTTTTTTTGCGCTTAACGCGTTGCCGTACGCCATCCACGGGCTTTGATTATTTTAAAATCGAAGGCTTGACCTCCTGCGGAATGGGGCACCGGTAGGGCCTTTCGGCTAAGACTTGTTCCAGCTCCTGCTGGCTGGCTGTTAATAACGCCCTGTCACTGAACAGACGAATGGCCGTCGCGCCCAGCACTTTCCCCGCCAGCAGCATCCCTTTGTGGGCGATGGAGGATCTGCCCTGGCTCACCAATTGCCAGGAGTGTAGCGGCGTCCCGACGGCAAAGCAGGGGCTGAAGCACTGGGCCACCGGCGCTTTCCAGCTCACGTCGCCGACGTCGGTAGACCCCGCGAGGATGTTGTCCGTTGCCGCCCAGGGCGCCACTTCGTCAATCAGGATCGTCTCGCGGTGGCGGCGGGCGAACGCTTTCCCCCCTTCGCCACCGGTGTCGGCAATGTTTTTCAGGCTGTTATTGATATCGTTCGCGCTCAAGGTGGCGCGAATTTCAGCGGCGAATGCGCGCTCTTCCGCGCACCAGGGCGGCGTGCCGTAATGGCATATCGCCTGATACATCGCCGCTTCCAGCGTGCGGTTGGGGAGATAGCTGGAACAGGCTTTTTCGACGCGGCAACTGACGCTGGTCTCGGTCATCAGCGCGGCGCCCTGAGCAATTTTTTCGATCCGCGCGAAGATTTGCTGGGCGTCGGCCATTTCCGGGGCGCGAATGAGATACAGCACCTCCGCCTGCGCCTGAACAACGTTGGGGGAGACGCCGCCGGTATCGGTGATGGCGTAGTGCACCCGCGCCTTTTCGATAATGTGTTCGTTAAGGAAGTTGCTGCCGGTGGTCATCAGCGTCACGGCATCCAGCGCGCTGCGGCCAAGATGCGGTGAGTTTGCCGCATGCGCCGCGGTGCCGGTAAACCGCCACGCCGCCTGAATGTTGGCAAGGGTGCTGGTGCTGAACATCCCGGCCCAGGCTTCCGGGTGCCAGGTCAGGGCGGCATCAACGTCATCGAACAACCCCTCACGGACCATAAAGGTCTTTCCGGAACCGCCTTCCTCGCCGGGACAGCCATAGAAGCGTAGGGTACCGGTGCTGCCTTGCTGCTGTAGCCAGTTCCTGGCGGCGACCGCGGCGGCGAACGCCGCCGTACCGAGCAGATTATGCCCGCACCCGTGGCCGTTTTCTCCCGGCGTAATAGAGGTGGGTTCCGCGCAGCGGGCCTGTTGGCTGAGCCCCGCCAGAGCGTCAAATTCGCCGAGCAGGGCAATCACCGGCTGGCCTGCGCCAAAGCTGGCGATAAAGGCGTTGGGGATCCCACCCGCATTGCGGGTCAATTGAAAACCTTCCGCTTCCAGCGCATCGGCTAAACGCGCGGCGGACCAGAACTCCTGAAAGCGGGTTTCCGGATGATCCCAGATATCATCGGCTATGGCGCAAAAATCGTTGCGTCGTCCCTCAATAACGTCATCGACAAATCGGTAAACTTTTTCCATCACACGCCTCGCTGCCAGGGAAAGTAAAGGGCGACGCGGGCCAACGTTGCGACTGCCAGGGTCATCACGTTTTCGTCGAAATCGAATTTTTCATTGTGGTGGCCGGCGCTCAGTTCGGTGCCGAAAATCATGTATGAGGCGAGACCGCCGCGCTCCTGGACCCGGGCCATCATCAGGGTGGCATCCTCGGAACCCGCCGGGGCAGCGATACGATCGACGGCCTGTTTAACGCCGGGGACCTGGGCCGTCTGCTGGCGCAGATAGTCCACCCACGCCGGCGACGGAGCGCTGGAGGTGGCCGCACCCATCAGCTGCAGCTGGTAACGGGCTTCATACATTGTCGCCGCGCCGGCGATCGCCTGCTTGGCCCGCTCAAAGACGTACTGGTTAATGACATCGGTTTCGCCACGGGTTTCGACTTTTAATCGCGCGGAAGAAGGAATCACGTTACGCCCGGTACCGGCCTGCATGACCCCGACGTTAACCCTTGACGCCCCGGCGCTGTGGGGCGCGATGGCGTGCAGGGCAAGGGCGGCCTGAGCCGCCGCCAGTAACGCGTTACGGCCATCTTCCGGTTTACCGCCCGCGTGGGCGGCGACACCGCTGAACAGCACATCAAATTTGGTGGTGGCCATAAAGTTATCGCCGCCGCAGACGACGGTGCCGGAAGGGACGCCGGTACCGATATGAATGGCGGTGAAATAGTCCACGTCATCAAGCACGCCCGCCGCCACCATAGCGCGCGCGCCGCGGGTACCTTCTTCCGCCGGCTGGAAAATTAGCTTGATCGTCCCGTTGAGCTGCGCGGCATACTCCTTGAGCACGTGAGCCAGCCCCAGTCCGATCGCGGTATGGCCATCGTGGCCGCAGGCATGCATCATACCGTCGTTGCAGGAGGCAAAACGATCGCGATGCGGACGGTGACTATCGTCATGTAGCTCGTTGAGATCGAGCGCATCCATGTCGACGCGAAACGCCAGCGTAGGCCCCGGTCTCCCAGTGTCGAGGGTCGCCACCACCCCGGCGAAGCCGCCTTCAAACGCCGGCAGCCAGCGTTCCGGTGCACCCTGCGCGCGGGCGCGCTGGAACGCCTGCCTCAGGGTCTCTTCATCAGGTAGGCCCATACGGCTATCGGCATCGATAACGTCGCGACCCAGCGCCAACTGATAACCCAGATCGTCAAGTATCTCCGCCACCTTGCTGGCGGTGCGGAACTCCAACCAGCCGGATTCCGCATGCAGGTGAAAATCGCGACGCCATTCGGCCATTTTTGGCGCCAGCTGGTTGATGAAATCATAAAGTTGCGGCATAACCTTTCCCGTTATAAGCAAAAACTGTGATGGCGTTCACGAAGTGATAGCCTTTACTTATCGCTTATCACTTTCATGCACTCTCATCCTTAACCTGCCACAGCACGATCGATTACAGTAGATGTCATTTTCTTCTGTCTGATAAACACTGGTTATCACACACAACATGTCATTTCAGATTAAATTTCACCACATTCGCGCCTTCGTTGAGGTCGCGCGCGAAGGAAGTATTCGCGGCGCCAGCCGGGCGTTGGCGATTTCGCAGCCGGCGTTGACCAAAGCGATTAAAGAGCTGGAAGAGGGGCTCTCCGCGCAGCTGTTTGTGCGCCGTAGCCAGGGGGTGGCGCTGACCGAAAATGGCGAAAGCTTTTATCAACATGCGAGCCTGATCCTCGAAGAGCTGCGGGTGGCGCAGGATGAACTGCTGCAACGTCAGGGCGAGCAGGCCGGGCAGATTAATATTGGCCTTGGCGCCAGCGTAGCGCGTTCGCTGATGCCGTCGGTTATTTGCCGCTTTCATCAGCAGCATCCGCTGGTGAAGGTGCGGATTATGGAAGGACAACTGCTGGCGATGATTAATGAACTGCGCCAGGGTGAGCTGGATTTCACCATCAATACTTACTATCCCGGCCCGTACGATCATGAATTCAGTTTTGAAAAGCTATTTGAGAAACCCTTCGCGGTGTTCGCCCGCGCCGGTCACCCGGCGGCAAAAGCCACTTCACTGACGGCGTTGCTCGATCGCCACTGGACGATGCCGACGCCGCGCGGTAGCTACTTCAAACAGCTGCAGGAGATGTTTAACCAGGCCGGGCTGGCGCCAAAGGTGGATATTGTTTGCGAGACCTTCTCTTCGTGCATTAGCCTGGTGGTGAAAAGCGATTTTCTCAGTATTCTGCCGGTCGAACTTGGCAACGACCCGATGATGGCGGATAAGCTGGTGATGATCCCCATCCGTGAAGCGTTACCTAAAGCCACCTATTTTCTGATTCAGCGCCGCGATACGCGGCAGACGCCCTTAACCGCATCATTAATCACGCTGTTTCGTCGTCAGAGTCGACAACTGTTTCCATAATCGAGCAGGGGTGGTTAAACGCGTTGAGGAGGCGCCGCGAGGCGGCTATAGTAACAACCCGGCAGTAGCTGGAGGAACGCGCATGAACCTTGACGACAAATCCCTATTTCTTGGCGCCATGGAGGACGTTCAGCCTCTGAAACGTCATAACGATGTTCACTGGCATCCCGAGCGTAAGACCCGCCCCGTGCAGCGGGTTGACACCCTGCAGCTTGATAATTTCCTGACCACCGGTTATCTCGATATCGTGCCGCTGGCAACCGCCCTGGAATTCAAGCGCGAAGGCCTGCAAAGCGGCGTGCTGGAGAAGCTCCGCCGCGGCAAGTACGGCCAGCAGGCAAGCCTCAATCTGCTGCGCCAGCCGGTCGAAAAATGCCGACAAATGCTGTTTGCCTTTGTGGTTCAGGCGCAGAAGGAAGGGCTGCGAAATGTGCTGATCGTTCACGGCAAAGGGCGCGACGATAACGCCCACGCCAATATTATTCGCAGCTACCTGGCGCGCTGGCTGGTGGAGCTCCCGGAAGTCCAGGCGTTCTGCGCGGCGTTACCGCACCACGGAGGCAGCGGCGCCTGCTACGTGGCGTTGCGTAAATCGACGGAGGCTAAGCAGGAAAACTGGGAGCGCCACGCTAAACATAGCCGCTAGCGCATCAGCAGCGTCAGTTCCCGGGCTGCTTTTTGTAGCTCGGGTAACACCCGCGTAAGCATCTCTTGCGCGGAAACCTGCCCGGCGTGCACGCCGACGTTAAGCGCCGCCTGAATCTGCCCCTGGGGGTTAAACAGCGGCACCGCCAGCGAGCGCAGCCCCATCTCCAGCTCCTGATCGTTAAGCGCGTACCCCTGCTGATGGACGCGTTTAAGCTCGGCGCGCAGCTTGGCGACGGAATCGACGGTTTGCGGGGTATAGCGAATCATGGTGACCCGGCCCAGCATATCGTTCAGCTTCTCCTCCGGCTGAAAGCTCAGTAGTACGCGCCCCATCGAGGTCGCCCAGGCGGGCAGACGGCTACCGATATCGAGATCGATGGTCATAATGCGCGAGCTGGATGCGCGAGCGATATAAAGAATATCGTCGCCGTCGAGAGTGGCGATTGAGCAAGACTCATTGAGCATTTCGCTTAAATGCTTCAGCACCGGCTGCGCCGAGCGCGCCAGCGGCGTGGAGGCCAGCCAGGCGTGGCCCAGCGCCAGAATTTTAGGCCGCAGCTGGAAATTTTTACCATCTTCGGCGTACACAAAGCCCAGTTTGCTCAGCGTATACAGGCAGCGACGCACCGCCGCGCGCGGAATGCCGGTCTTCTGGCTGATTTGCGAAATAGAGAGCAGCGGGCGCTGCGGCGTAAACGCCTGGATCACCTCCAGCCCGCGCGCCAGCGAAGCCATAAAGTTCGGATCGCCCTTAAACGGGTCGCTATCGCCCGTTAGTAAATCGTCTGGATGTTTCTCCATTCTCTTCTCCATATTTGCCGCCGATCACATTCTTTCGCTAAACATACACGATGTTCGATTATCGCACCATATTTCGATTATCGCCCTTGACCGACATCGTTAAGCGGGTCACATTTTGTGCGAACAACGAATAAAGGTGCGATTACCGCACATACAGGAGCGACCTGATGATTGATAAAAGCGTGTCGACGCTACGTGATGCCATCGCTGGGATCCACGACGGAGCGACCATAATGATTGGCGGTTTTGGCCCCGCCGGGCAGCCGACGTACCTGATAGATGCTCTGATAGAACAGGGGGCCCGCGATTTAACCATTATCAACAACAATGCGGGCAACGGCGAAGTCGGCCTGGCGGCGCTGCTGAAGGCCGGTCGGGTGCGCAAAATGATCTGCTCGTTCCCGCGTCAGGTCGACTCGCAGATTTTCGACGATCTTTATCGTCGCGGCAAAGTTGAGCTGGAGCTGGTCCCGCAGGGCAACCTCGCCGCGCGTATCCAGGCGGCAGGTGCGGGCCTCGGCGCGGTATTTACCCCCACCGGCTACGGCACGCCGCTGGCGGAGGGGAAAGAGACCCGCGAGATTGATGGTCGTCATTACGTTCTCGAATATCCCATCAAGGCTGACTTCGCGTTGATCAAAGCCCACCAGGGCGACCGCTGGGGAAACCTGGTGTATCGCAAAGCGGCGCGCAATTTCGGTCCGATTATGGCGACCGCCGCCAAAACCACCATTGTGGAAGTTTCGCAGCTGGTGCCCCTCGGCGAGCTCGACCCGGAAAGCATCATTACCCCGGGAATTTTTGTTCAGCGCGTCTACTCCCTGGAAAACCTGACTGCCGCTAAAAGCGCCTGAGGAACCCGTAATGCAAAAACTGACTCGCGATGAAATGGCCCAGCGCGTAGCCCGCGATATTCCCGAAGGCGCTTACGTCAACCTGGGGATCGGCTTACCCACCCGTATCGCCAACTACCTTCCTGCCGATAAAGAAATCTTCCTGCACAGCGAAAACGGCCTGCTGGGAATGGGGCCAAAGCCGCGGCCTGGCGAAGAGGACCCGGAGCTGATTAACGCCGGAAAAGAGTATGTGACTCTGCTGCAGGGCGGCTGCTATTTCCACCACGGCGACTCCTTCGCCATGATGCGCGGCGGCCATCTCGATATCTGCGTGCTCGGCGCCTATCAGGTTTCCGCCAGCGGCGATCTGGCGAACTGGAGCACGGGCGCGCCCGACGCGATTCCGGCCGTCGGCGGGGCGATGGATCTGGCCATTGGCGCTCGTCAGGTCTTCGTGATGATGGATCACCTGACCCGCGACGGTGAATGCAAGCTGGTCGAGCACTGTACCTACCCGCTGACCGGCGTCGGCTGCGTCAGCCGGATTTACACCGACCTGGCGGTTATCGATATCAGCGAAAGCGGTCCGGTGGTGCGGGAAATCTTCAACGGCCTCTCTTTTGAGGAACTGCAGCGTATCACTCCGGTGGCGCTGACTTTTGCACAACTGGCGGAAAGCGCGTAAGGAACCTATGATGAATCAGGCATTTATCTGTGATGCGGTGCGGACGCCGTTCGGCCGCTTTGGCGGTACTCTGGCCACCCTGCGCGCCGACGATCTGGCGGCGCTGCCGCTGAAGGCGCTGCTGGAACGCAACCCGGGTCTCGATCCGGCGCGTATTGATGATGTGATTTACGGCTGCGCCAACCAGGCGGGAGAAGATAACCGCAACGTCGCGCGCATGGCGCTGCTGCTGGCCGGGCTGCCGGAAAGCGTACCGGGCAGTACCGTTAACCGCCTGTGCGGTTCGAGCCTTGATGCGATCGGCATCGCAGCGCGCGCGATTAAAAGCGGCGAAACTCAGCTGATGATTGCCGGCGGCGTAGAAAGCATGTCGCGTGCGCCGTTTGTGATGGGCAAGGCCGAAAGCGCCTATAGCCGCACGATGCGGATGGAAGATACCACCATCGGCTGGCGCTTCATTAACCCGCAAATGAAAGCGCTGTACGGCGTGGATTCGATGCCGGAAACGGCGGAAAACGTGGCGGACGATTTCGCCGTTTCGCGGGCAGATCAGGATGCGTTTGCGCTGCGTAGCCAGCTACGTACGGCGGCGGCGCAGGAGGCGGGGCGTTTTGCCGACGAGCTGATCGCCGTCTCGGTGCCGCAGCGCAAGGGCGAACCGCTGCTCTTTAGCCGCGATGAGCACCCGCGCAGCACCACGGCGGAGGCGCTGGCCAGGCTTCGCGGCGTGGTTCGTCCCGACGGTACGGTGACGGCGGGTAACGCCTCCGGCGTTAACGACGGCGCCTGCGCGCTGCTGCTCGCCAGCGAGCAGGCGCTGGCCGCCAATGATTTACGCCCGCTGGCCCGTGTGGTGGGCGTGGCGACGGCAGGAGTGGCGCCGCGTATTATGGGATTTGGCCCGGCGCCGGCGGTACGTAAGGTGCTGGCGCAAACCGGCCTGACGCTTGGGCAGATGGACGTCATTGAACTGAATGAGGCTTTTGCCGCTCAGGCGCTGGCGGTCACCCGCGATCTGGGCCTGCCCGACGATGCGGCGCACGTCAACCCTAACGGCGGCGCGATTGCCCTCGGGCACCCGCTGGGGGCTTCCGGCGGTCGTCTGGCAATGACCGCGGCGTATCAGCTGCGCCGTACCGGCGGGCGCTATGCGCTGTGCACCATGTGTATCGGCGTCGGTCAGGGGATCGCGCTGATTATTGAACGCGTTTAAGGAGCCATAATGAGTTTGTTGACCCCGATGATGCGCACCAGTCCGCTGACCGCCTGGTTCAGCGATGCGCAGCGGGTGCAGGGGATGCTGGATTTTGAAGCCGCGCTGGCGCGCGCCCAGGTCGAATGCGGCCTTGTGCCGCAGGCGGCGCTTAATACCATTATCGAGAGTTGCCGGCACGAAAACATCGACTTTGCCGCGCTGGGGCAGGCCGCCGCCAGCGCCGGAAATCTGGCGATCCCGCTGGTCAAACAGCTGACCGCGCGGGTTAAACAACGGGATGAAGCGGCGGGGCGCTACGTGCACTGGGGGGCGACCAGCCAGGATGCTATCGACACCGGCTTTATCCTGCAGCTGCGCGGCGCGCTGGCGGAAACGGAGTCCCTGCTGCAGCAACTGCTCGATGCGTTGGCCAGCCAGGCACAGCGATATCAGGATACGGTGATGCCGGGCCGGACCTGGATGCAGCACGCGCTACCGGTGACCTTTGGCCTTAAGCTCGCCGGGACGCTGGATGCGCTGCTGCGCTGGCAGACGCGCTTGCGGGAAATGCGTTCACGGGTGCTGGCGCTGCAGTTTGGCGGCGCGGCGGGCACCCTGGACTCCCTTAAAACCCATGCGCCGCAGGTCGCCGTCGCGCTGGCGAAAACCCTCGACCTGCAGCTGCCGGACACGCCCTGGCATAGCCAGCGCGACCGGCTGCTGGAGGTGGGGGCGTGGTACGCGGGCGTCTGCGGCACGCTGGGTAAATTCGCCAATGATTTTTCGCTGCTGATGCAAACCGAAGTGGCGGAAGTGGCGGAGCCGGTCGCTGAAGGGCGCGGCGGCTCATCCACCATGCCGCATAAACGCAATCCCATCTCCTGCGCCGCTATTTTGACCGCCGCTCAGCGTACGCCAGGACTGGTGGCAACGCTCTATGCCGGGCAGATTCAGCAGCACGAGCGGGCGCTGGGCGGCTGGCAGGCCGAATGGGAAACGCTGCCGGAGCTGATAACTCTCGTCGGCGGCGCGCTGGCGCAGAGCGAAGCGCTGGTGCGCGATATGCAGGTCTTCCCGTCTAAGATGCGCGCCGACCTCGATATCACCCATGGCCTGATTATGGCCGAAGCCGTCACCCTGGCACTGGCGGAGTTTGTCGGCAAAGCCGAGGCTCATCATCGGGTTGAGGCGCTGTGTCGCCAGGCGCTGGATGCGTCACGTTCGCTGTTGAGCGTGCTAGAAACCGATCCGCTGGTCAGCGAGCATCTCTCCGCCAGCCGTTTAACCCAACTGCTGGATCCGACCACGGCGACCGGCAGCTCAGCACTCTTCGTGCGCCAGGTTGTGGCGCGCTATAAGGAGCAACGTCATGAATGTTGATTATCAGATAGACGGGCCGCAAGACGCGCCGGTCATCGTTCTCTCTAACTCGCTGGGCACCACCCGGACGATGTGGCAGCCGCAGCTTGAGGCGTTAACGCAGCATTTTCGCGTCCTGCGCTACGATACCCACGGCCATGGCGCCACCCGTAAAAACGGTAAAGTGACGCTGGCGCAGCTCGGCGAAGATGTGATTGCGCTGCTCGATCATCTTAATATCGCTAAAGCCTGGTTCTGCGGGATTTCTATGGGCGGGCTAACCGGCCTGTGGCTGGGGCGCTTTGCGCCGGAACGCTTTCACGGCCTGGTCGTCGCCAACACCGCGGCGCGGATTGGCGATCAGGCGGGCTGGCTGTCACGCGCCCGCGCGGTGCGTCAGGAAGGGATGGAAGTGGTCGCCGCGGGCGCCGCGGATCGCTGGTTTAGCCACGCCTTTCGCAAGAAGACGCCGGAAGTGGTGGAAGCGCTCTGTCACCAGTTGACCCATATTGATGCTGAAGGCTATGCGGCCTGCTGCGAAGCGCTGGCTGCCGCCGATCTGCGCGCAGAAGTCGTACAGATCCCGATTCCGGTGCTGATCGTCGCCGGAGAAAGTGACCCTGTCACAACGGTGACGGATGCCGACTTCCTGCATCAGCAGATCCCGGTCTCCGAAGTGGTCGTGCTGGCGGCATCGCATTTATCGAATATCGAAGCGCCGAAAGCGTTCAGCTCGGCGCTGCTGGGTTTTATTCAGGGAGGAAAGCATGGACGATAAGCAGCGTTATCAGCGGGGAATGGAGGTACGGCGCAAGGTGCTCGGCGATGCTCATGTCGATAAGACGCTGGAAAAGCTGACGCCGCTTAACGAATCATTTCAGGATTTCATTACCCGCTACGCCTGGGGAGAGACCTGGACCCGGCCGGGGCTCGATCACCATACCCGCAGCATGATCACTATCGCCATGCTGATCGCCCTGAACCGCGAAGCTGAGCTGAAAATGCACCTGCGGGCGGCGTTTAACAACGGGGTTACCCGCGATGAGCTGAAAGAGCTGATTATGCACTCCGCGCTCTACTGCGGCCTGCCCGCCGCCAACGCCACGATGCATCTGGCACAGCAGGTATTTGACGAGATGGATGCCGTTTAGCCGCCACCCGGCAGGTTTGTCGCTCCTCGCAGGCCGTCATGCGACGGCCTGCGACAGTTACCCGCCCCTGGTGGCGGGTAATATCATTCTCTTTGCTGCGAACAGCCTGCGCACTGTTTATTCTGGATCTGCTGGAAGAAGTCATTGCCTTTGTCATCCACCAGAATAAACGCCGGGAAGTTTTCCACTTCGATTTTCCAGATAGCTTCCATCCCCAGTTCAGGATAGGCCACACACTCCAGGCTCTTGATACTCTGCTGCGCCAGCACCGCTGCCGGGCCGCCGATGCTGCCGAGGTAAAAACCGCCGTGCTTATGGCAGGCGTCGGTGACCTGCTGGCTGCGGTTGCCTTTGGCCAGCATCACCATGCTTGCGCCGTGGGATTGCAGCAAATCGACGTAAGAGTCCATGCGGCCAGCGGTGGTGGGGCCAAGGGAGCCGGACGCATAGCCTTCCGGGGTTTTCGCCGGACCCGCGTAGTAGATCGGGTGATCTTTGACGTACTGCGGCAGTTCTTCACCGTTATCGATAAGCTCTTTCAGCTTCGCGTGGGCGATATCGCGGGCCACAATAATGGTGCCGTTGAGCGTCAGACGCGTCGAGACCGGGTGGGCGGAAAGCTGGGTCAGAATCTCGCTCATCGGCTGATTAAGATCGATGCTGACGACCTTGCCTTCACCCTGCTGGCGCAAATGTTCGGGAATATACTGACCCGGGTTGCTCTCCAGTTTCTCAATCCAGATACCGTGGCGGTTGATTTTGGCTTTGATATTGCGATCCGCCGAGCAGGAGACGCCCATGCCCACCGGGCACGACGCGCCGTGGCGCGGCAGGCGGATGACGCGAATATCGTGCGCGAAGTATTTGCCGCCGAACTGCGCCCCGAGACCGAGGTTTTGCGCCTCAAGCTGCAGCGCCTGCTCCAGCTGAATATCGCGGAAGGCCTGACCGTGCTCGTTGCCTTCGGTCGGTAGTTCGTCGTAGTAGTGGGTAGAGGCCAGCTTAACCGTTTTTAACGTCGCTTCTGCCGAGGTACCGCCAATCACAAAGGCAATATGGTACGGCGGGCAGGCGGCGGTGCCGAGGGTACGCATTTTTTCAACGAGATAGTCTTTCAGCTTCGCCGGAGTGATTAACGCTTTGGTTTCCTGATACAGATAGGTTTTGTTAGCCGAGCCGCCGCCCTTGGCCATACAGAGGAATTTATATTCATCGCCGTCGACGCTGTAGAGGTCGATCTGCGCGGGGAGGTTAGTCCCGGTATTAACCTCTTTGTACATATCCAGCGCAGCGTTCTGCGAATAGCGCAGGTTATCCTCGGTATAGGTGTTATAGACGCCGCGGGCGAGGGCCGCTTCGTCGCCGCCGCCGGTCCACACGCGCTGGCCTTTCTTACCCATAATAATCGCCGTGCCGGTATCCTGGCAGGTCGGCAGCACGCCTTTGGCGGCGATTTCAGAGTTACGCAGGAACTGCAGCGCCACGTACTTATCGTTATCGCTGGCTTCAGGGTCGAGAAGGATCTGCGCGACCTGTTTTTGGTGGGACACGCGCAGCATAAACGCCGCATCGTGGAAAGCCTGTTGAGCCAGAAGGGTGAGGGCCTGAGGGGCTACTTTGAGGATCTCCTGGCCTTCGAATTCGGCCACGGAGACATGCTCTTTGCTCAGCAGATAGTATTCAGTCTTATCTTTTGCTAGCGGAAACGCTTCCTGATAGACAAACGGTTTAGTCGACATTGTTTTGCTCCCTAAGAGTAAAACCGCCGGGGTTTAACGCCCGACGGTTATGAATCAGAACATCATGGACATCCACGGATAGCCAATCAGCAGCAGGGCGGCCAGGAAGATGGCGCCGAAAATGGTGCCGAGACGCCAGTAGTCTTTGGTCGGCAGATAGCCGCTGCCGTAGTAAATTGGGCTGGGGCCGGTACCGTACGGGGTGATGATCCCCATCACGCCGAGGGAGGTCACCATCAGCAGCACGAACACCTGCATATTCATCCCCGGAATGGTGGAGGCGATAGTCAGCATCGCCGGCAGCAGCGCGGTGGTGTGCGCGGTGGTGCTGGCAAACAGATAGTGCAGCAGGTAGAACGCCAGCAGCAGGACGACGGTCGCGACGCCCGGGGAAATGCCGCTCATCAGCGCGCCGCCCTCTTTACCCAGCCAGGCGATAAAACCGGTAGAGGAGAGGCCGTCGGCCAGCGCAACCAGGGTGGCGAACCAGGCAAAGGTGTTCCATGCCGCTTTGTTGCTGGTGATATCATTCCACGAGAGCACGCCGGTCCACAGCATCAGGACGATAACCAACAGGGCGGCCAGCGCTGGTTCAATCCATTCGGCGGCGAAGATCCACATCATCAGCGCGAAGCAGACGAAGACCAGCAGCAGGATTTCATTGCGCGACAGGCGGCCCAGTTTTTCCAGCTCGCGGGCGGCCCACAGCGGCACTTCATCGTTGATTTTCACTTCCGGCGGGTAGAACCAGTAGGCCAGCAGCGGCATCGTCAGAATCAACAGGATACCCAGCGGCAGGAAGGCGATAAACCAGGTGCCCCAGGAGATATTAATGCCGACGATGCTTTTCACCAGCGCCAGCGCCAGCAGGTTCGGCGCGAGCGCGGAGAGAAACATCGAACTGGTGATGCAAGCGGCGGTGATCGCCACCCACATCAGGTAGGAGCCGATGCGGCGCGCGCTCGGGTCGTTAGGTTTAGAGCCGTACAGCGGCGGCAGGTTAGCGATAATCGGGTAGATGGTCCCGCCGCTGCGCGCGGTATTGGACGGCGTGAACGGCGCCAGCAGCAGGTCGGCGAAGGTGATGGCGTAGCCCAGCGTCAGGCTGCGGCGGCCGAGATATTTCACCAGAATCAGCGCCAGACGGCGGCCAAACTGGGTTTTATCGTAGCCGGCGGCAAACATGAAAGCACCGAAGATAAGCCACACGGTGGAGTTACCGAAACCACTCACCGCCCATTTAAAGGAGGCGCCGGCAAGCTTAAAGTTCGGCGCGGCCAGCTGTTCAGGGCTAAAGAGTAGCCACTGGCTGCACAGGGCGATGACCACGACGCCGGTAATACCAATCACCGCGCCGGGCAGTGGTTCGAAGATCAGACCGACGATCACGCCGACGAAAATGGCAAAGTAATGCCAGGCGTAAGGGGGGAGCCCTTCGGGCACCGGAACGAATAAGAGTAAGACGGCAACGATAATGGGCATCGCCATCATCAGCAGACGTTTATAAGCAGCATTTTTTGCTGCACCGGCAGGCGGTATGGTTGTCTTTTTCTCTTTCATAATGAGTATCTGCAAGTAGTTAAAAATAAGGTTTTGTCACCGGTTAACCGTTCGATTTCTTTAGTTTCGAAAGTTTCTTTAATTATTAATGGCCGTTTTTGGATATTCCGGTGACCGTTATTTAACGCGTTTTGTTGAGCGCTAAATTAAAATGCTTGGTTATTTATATATTGCGCTTTCATGCGCCGTTGCAATTGATTGAGATCAAGAAAAGCGGGTTGTCAGATACTTTTTTATTATTTCAGATAACCCTGTTTAGTGAGGTGTTAATTTGTGTGAAATATAGCTCAATGTTAAATTTTAATTGGTTTTTATAATGCAATTTTAATGTATTTATATGAATAATAAGGTTTTTTACGGTTATTTTTAAGGTTGCATATGTTAACAATGGTTTCCAGTTTGTTATCATTTATCTCTGTTGTGTGAATAAAATATTTTTAATTAATAATACAAAGGAGGTAGTGATGTTATTGCTGGTATTAAATAGTTTTTTAACTAACGTAATTACTTTGGTAACTAAAAATAGCGCTATATTATGGGCATGACTTAAGGGATTACCAAATACAAGTAAAAATAATTCCGTCACCCAATTCTGAATTTTCAATATTTAAAATCTGGAGCGTCATGATGACCAGTAACCAACGAATTTTAAACCCTTTTACTTTACCGAACGGCACCGAGCTAAAAAACCGCCTGTTAATGGCGCCGATGACCACCTGCGCCGGTTATTTTGACGGTACCGTGACCAGTGAACTGGTGGAGTACTACCGCGCTCGCGCCGGCAGCATCGGCGCTATTATCGTTGAATGCTGCTTTATCGATGATTACGGTCTGGCGTTCCCCGGCGCTATCGGTATCGATAATGACGAGAAAGTGGCCGGTCTGGCGAAAATCGCCGCGGCGATCAAGGCCGAAGGCTCAAAAGCGATTCTGCAGATCTACCACGGTGGCAGGATGGTCGACCCGCAGCTTATCGGCGGACGCCAGCCGGTGGCCCCGAGTGCGATTGCCGCGCCCCGCGAAGGCGCAGCCACGCCTCGCGCGCTGAGCGGGGCTGAAGTCGAGGGCATGATCGCGAAGTTTGGCGAAGGTGTACGCCGCGCCATTCAGGCTGGTTTCGACGGCGTCGAGATTCACGGCGCGAACACCTATCTGATCCAGCAGTTTTATTCGCCAAACTCTAACCAGCGCGACGACGAGTGGGGCGGCAGCCGCGATAATCGCGCCAGATTCCCGCTGGCGGTGCTCGACATCACCCACAAAATGGCCCGCCAGTACGCCGACGACGCCTTTATTATCGGCTACCGCTTCTCCCCGGAAGAGATGGAAGTCCCCGGCATCCGTTTTGCTGACACCATGTACCTGCTGGAAAAACTGGCCGCCCGCGGCGTGGACTATCTCCACTTCTCGGTTGGCGCCACGCTGCGCCCCTCTATCGTTGATACCAGCGATCCCACCCCGTTGATTGAAAAATACTGCGCCATGCGCTCTGAAACCCTGGCGCAGGTGCCGGTGATGGGCGTGGGCGGCGTGGTTAATGCGGCTGATGCCGAGCAGGGGCTGGATCACGGCTACGACCTGATGGCGGTCGGTCGCGCCTGTATCGCGTATCCTGACTGGACGGCGCGCATTGCCGCCGGCGAAGAGCTGGAGCTGTTTATTGACAGCACCCAGCGCGAAGCGCTGAACATCCCGGAACCGCTATGGCGCTTCTCGCTGGTGGAGGCGATGATCCGCGATATGAGCATGGGCGACGCCAAATTCAAACCGGGGATGTTCGTCGAAACCGTTCAGGACGACGCCAACGAGCTGGTTATCAACGTCAGCCTGGAAAATGACCGTATCGCCGATATCGCCCTGGCGGCAAGCCCGGTGCAGACCGTCGAGTTCACCACCAGCTTTGAAGAGATCCGTGAACGTATTCTCAGCGCTAACACCCCGCACGTGGATGCGATTTCCGGCGCAACCAGCCAGAGCGAAGCGGTAAAAAAAGCGGTGTCCAAAGCAATGCTGAAGTCCAGTAAAGCGCTGGCCGCCGAAGAGGGCGCGGGCGATGCGGCGCCGAAAAGCTACGATGTGGTGGTGGTCGGCAGCGGCGGAGCCGGTCTGGCGGCCGCGATTCAGGCGCACGATGAAGGCGCGAGCGTTCTGATCGTTGAAAAAATGCCGACCATCGGCGGCAACACCATCAAAGCCTCTGCCGGAATGAACGCCGCAGAAACCCGCTTCCAGCGCGTAAAAGGCATCGAGGACAGCAAAGAGTTGTTCTACCAGGAAACGCTGAAAGGCGGCAAAAATAAAAACGACCCGCAGCTGCTGCGCCGCTTCGTAGAAAACGCGCCGGAAGCCATTGAGTGGCTGGCGCGTCGCGGCATTATGCTTAACGATATCACTACCACCGGCGGGATGAGCATCGACCGTACCCACCGTCCGCGCGACGGGTCGGCGGTCGGCGGCTACCTGATCAGCGGCCTGGTGCGTAATATCACCAAACGCGGTATCGATGTGCTGCTGGATACGTCGGTGGAAGAGATCCTGATGAGCGGCGATGAGGTCAGCGGCGTGCGCCTGCTCACCGATGAAAACGAATCGGTTATGGTACAGACGAAGAGCATCGTGGTGGCCACCGGCGGCTTCAGCGCCAACAGCGCCATGGTGGTGAAATACCGCCCGGATCTGGCGGGTTTTGTGACCACCAACCATAAAGGGGCCACCGGCGGCGGTATCGCGCTGCTTGAACGCATCGGCGCGGGCACCGTGGATATGGGCGAAATCCAGATCCACCCGACCGTCGAGCAGCAAACCTCGTATCTGATTTCCGAATCGATTCGCGGCGGCGGGGCGATTCTGGTGAACCCGCAGGGTAGCCGCTTCTTCAACGAAATGGAAACCCGCGATAAGGTCTCCGCCGCGATTATCGCGCTGCCGGAGCACTTCGCTTATATCGTCTTCGACGAGCACGTCCGGGCGAAAAACAAAGCCGCCGATGAGTACATCGCTAAAGGTTTCGTCACCAGCGCCAGCTCGCCGCGCCAGCTGGCGGAGAAACTGGGGATGGATTACCATGCTTTTCTCAATACCCTGGAGCGCTACAACGGCTTTGTTGAAAAACAGCATGATGATGACTTTGGCCGTACCACCGCGCTGCGCGCGCCGATAAATGAAGGCCCTTACCATGCGATTCGTATCGCGCCGGGGGTTCACCACACCATGGGCGGCGTGACCGTTAACACCGATACCGCGGTGCTGAATGCCGGTCATCAGGTGATTGCGGGCGCTTTTGCCGCAGGCGAAGTGGTTGGCGGCATTCACGGTGGTAACCGCATCGGCGGTAACGCGGTGGCCGATATCATTATCTTCGGGACCCTCGCGGGCCATCAGGCCGCGAAACGCGCCAGAGGTTAAGCGTTAGCGACCCCCGCCGGGCTGGCAAACATACGGCCCGGCTTCTTATCTCTCTGAGGAGGGCGATATGTCCGACAACCGCGTCTACAGCTACTCCGCCGTGCTGATGGGTTCGCCCATTCTCCTCAAACTCTACGTTCACGATGAACCGCTCGCCTCACGTGTTTTTCAACTGATTAAGGGCTATGAAGATCTCTTCACCGTGAACCGCGCGTACTCCCAGGTGATGGATATCAACCAGGCCGCCGGGCGGCATCCGGTGACGGTAAGCCGTCCGGTTTACGCGCTGATTAAATGCGCCAAAGCCGCCAGCATGGTGCGCGACAGCGCGTTTAACCTGGCGATCGGTCCGCTGGTGAAGCTGTGGCGCATCGGTTTTCAAGGCCAGAGCGTGCCCGCTGCGCAGGACATTGCCGCTCGCCTGACGTTAACGCGTCCGCAGGATGTGATCCTCGATGACGCCGTCGGCAGCGTCTATCTTGCCCGCGCGGGAATGGAGATTGACCTTGGGGCCATCGCGAAAGGCTATATCGCTGACCGGGTGCGCGACTATTTGCAGCAGCAAGGCATAAACGCCGCGCTGATTAATCTCGGCGGCAATGTCCACACGCTGGGCGAATGGTCTATCGGGTTGAAAAAACCTTACTCAGCGGCGGATGCGCTGATTGGCAGCATTGCGGTGGCGGGGCAGTCGGTGGTGACCTCGGGCATTTACGAACGCTATTTCGAGCAGGATGGCAAACGCTGGCACCATATTCTCGACCCGCGCAGCGGCTATCCGCTGGATAACGAGCTGGAAAGCGTAACCATTATTTCCGCCGACTCGCTGGACGGCGATATCTGGACCACCCTGATTTACGGCCTCGGCGTAGAGAAGGGCTGCGCGGCGCTGCGCCAGCGCGAGGATATCGAAGCGATTTTCGTCACCAAAAACCGCGACGTTATCCTCTCTTCACAGCGCCGTTTCCGCTTCCAACTGTTGGATAATGGCTACCGGCTTACTGGCTGTACTGCTTAAGCAGGCCGTACTGCTCGGCTATCAAATGGTAGCGGTACACCGGGCGTCCGGTGGCGCCATAGTGAATGCTGGTATAAAGAATGTTAATTTGTGCCAGCCAAATCAGGTACTTACGGCACGAAACCCGAGATATATTTACCGCCGCCGCCAGCTCGTCGGTGGAGAACTCCACATCCGGATGGGCATCAATCCACTGACAGAGGGTACGCAGCGTCTGCGGCGTCAGGCCTTTTGGTAACTTGCGCGAATCGGCGGCTTCCGGCACGCCGCCGTGGAGCAACCGGTCGACGTCCGCTTGTTCATAATAGGGTTGACCGGTCATCAGCTTAAGCTTTTCGCGCCAGGCGGTGAGCGCCTCTTCAAACCGTGGAAACTGGAAGGGTTTGATCAGATAGTCCACCACGCCGTAGCGCATCGAGGCCTGAACCGTCGCGGCGTCGGCGGCAGAGGTAATCATTATCACGTCGATAGCCCGCCCGGACGCGCGTATGGCGGGCAGCAGATCGAGGCCGCTATCCTGCTGCATGTAGACATCCAGCAGCACCAGATCGATCTCCAGATCCTTGTCGTTAACCATCTCCCTGGCTTTACTCAGCGTCGACGCGGTGCCGCTGCAGCGGAAGCCGCTGACTCGCCCCACGTACAGGCGATTCAGTTCGGCAACCATGGCATCATCGTCAACAATTAATACATTTATCACGCACTTTTCCTTTTACTGTCCCACGGGAGATGAACGAAAAATTGGGTAAACACGCCGGGTTCGGATTCCACGGCCAGCGACCCGCCAAGTTCGCGAAGCTGCTGGCTGGCGAGAAACAGCCCGACGCCGCGGTTTTCGCCTTTAGTCGAGAAGCCCTTATTAAAAATATCATCGATAAACGCTTCCGGGATACCGGGACCATCATCGCTGACTTCGCCGCTTAACCAGCCGTTCTGATAGTGCAGCAGCAGGCCGACTTCGCCTTCGGCCTGGCCGCTCATGGCATCCAGCGCATTCTCGATTAAATTGCCCAGCACCGTAACCAACACGGTAATCTGTTTTTCATTCGGGCAGTCGGGTACCAGGCTCTCTTCGGCGAGGGTGAGGGTAAACCCCCGCTCTTTAGCGCGCTGAATTTTGCCGATCAAAAAGCCGGCCACCACCGGTGATTTAATTCGGTGCTGGATTTCGCCGATATCCGCCTGATAGGTGTGGGCGGTCTGCAGCACGTACTCCTCCAGCTTGTCGTAGCTTTTCATGTTCAACAGGCCGAGAATCACGTGCAGCTTATTCATAAATTCATGCGATGTAGTGCGCAGGGCATCGACATAGTTCACCATCCCGTCGAGCCGCTGCAGCAGCTGGCTGACTTCGGTTTTGTCACGAAAAGTGCTAATTGCGCCGACCACGTCATCCCCGTCGCGAACGGGGACCGTGTTGCTGATCAGCAGCAGACCGTTGCACCCCAGCTCGCGATCGTAAATCGGCTCGCCGGTTTGCAGAACCTCCTGCAAATCCGCCAGCAGCGGCGTTTGCGCGATGTCGCTATCGGGGCCGCTGAACAGGATATCCCGCGCGGCGGGGTTAATCAGCGTCACCTGGCCGTCGGCGTCCACCGCCACCACGCCCTCTTTTAAAGAATGCAGCATCGCCTGTCGCTGCTGGAACTGCGTCGAGATCTCCTGCGGCTCAAGGCCCAGAAGAACACGCTTCAGGCCGCGAACCAGGCTCCAGGTGCCGACGGCACATACAACCGCGCTGAACAGCACGGTCAGGATCACGTCCCAGCGGCTGGCGGCGATCTGCGTATCCACTTTGCTTAGCGAAATGCCAATCGCCACCACGCCGATTTGCCGACGGTTATCGTCAAATACCGGGGTGAATACCCGCAGCGCCGGAGCCAGCACGCCGTGGTTGACAGCGACGTTCTCCTTGCCCGCCAGCGTGGGCCGGATGTCATCGCCGATGAAGGGTTTGCCGATAATCTGGCTATTGGGATGCGAGTAGCGAATACCGTCCATATTGGTGACGACGGCAAACAGCAGGCCGTTGCGTCTGGCGACGGCCTGCGCCAGCGGCTGGATAATACCGCTCTCCGGCGGCAGCGTCAGGCCACGCTTGACTTCCGGGGTGTCGGCCAGCGTCCGCGCCACCGCCAGCGCCGTATCTTTCACGCCGTCACGGGTGGCGCCGCTAATCTGCATAAACCACAGGGCATAGACCAGAATCAGTACTGAACCGATCACGCTGCCGATCATTAAGGTCACGGCGGTGCTCAGCTTCATGCTCATTGCGCGTTTGCGCGCGGGCGACGCCGGCTGCGCGAATTCATTCATACCCACCCCTGGACAAAACGTTTAGACAGTATTATCGCTGAACGAGCGGCTTTCATAAAGCCGTGTAATAAAAGCAAAATCAGCCTGACAGCCAGTCTGGCGGTCGCTATCTGCCGCCGACAGCCAGCAGATAGTCGATAAATGCCCGCAGCGGCGATGCCATTTGCTTACGGCTGGGGTAGTAAACGTAAAAACCGGGGAAGGCCGGGGTCCACTCTTTCAATAGCTGGACTAGCTGGCCTGTCTCAAGCCCGGGATCGACCTGATGGGCAAATTGATAGGCAATACCTGTGCCCTTGAGGGCTAACGGCGTCAGCATGGCCGGCTCATCGACAATGATGGGTCCTTTGACCGCAATCTCGCAGCTTTCGCCGTCGCGCTGAAACTCCCAGCGATACACGCTGGCATCGCTTGGCCTACGATAGGTCAGGCAAGGATGCTGCAGCAAATCCTGCGGTTTATGGAGCTGCGGCGCCTGCGCCAGGTAGCGCGGAGAGGCGACGACTTTCATTTCGAGGTCGCCGCTCAGCCTGACGGCAACCATATCCTGATGGAGCTTTTCACCGAGACGAATTCCGGCATCAAAACCTGCCGAAACGATATCGACCAAAGCGTCATCAGTGACGATATCCAGCTCAATTTTGGGGTAGCGCTGCATAAAGCCGCCCAGCACCGGCGCCAGATAATGAATCGCGGCGATGCGCGAAACATTGAGGCGCAGGCGGCCCGCAGGCGCGCTGGCCGTCTGGGCATCGGTCACCGCATCCTGGAGAGCCGCCAGCGCAGGGGCCAGCCGCTGCATCATGCGTTTACCGGCCTCGCTCGGCGCGACGCTGCGCGTGGTCCGGTGTAATAAACGTACGCCGATGCGCTCCTCGAGACGACGGATGGTTGCGCTTAAGGTGGAGGTCGTGACGCCGAGATGCGCCGCCGCCCGGGTAAAACTGCCTTGCTCAACGACCATCGCGAAGGCTCTTAATTCCGCAAAATCACTTCCGCGCATTATGGCGATTTCCCCAAACAGTCTTGTTGATAATAGGCATATTATCAAACAGTCTCCCGCTGGTTACCATCCTGATGAATATCATTTAACCGACAGGGGAAACGACGATGGCGAGATTTAGCGCAAAAAGAGTTCTTATCACCGGTGCGACCAGCGGGATTGGGCTTGCCGGAGCAAAGCGTATCGATAGCGAAGGCGGTTGGGTGATTGCTACCGGACGCGATCCCCGACGGCTGGCGCTGCTACGCGGGCAGCTCTCGGATCGGGCCAGGGTCATCGACAACGATGCCAGCGATCCCCTGACCGGCGAGGCGCTGGCCGAGGAAATTCACGCCTCCGGCGGGCTTGATGGTCTGTGGCTCAATGCCGGATATGCCGCCGTTGGAGAGCTATCGCAGATTGATGCCGCGGCCTTTGACCAAATGATGGCGACCAACGTGCGCGGGCCGGTTCTCCAGATGGCGGCGCTCGCCGGGAAGCTTAATCCAGGGGCCTCGGTGGTGGTGACGGCATCCACCTCCGCTTATGAGGGGGCCGCGGCGGCGAGCCTCTATTCGGCGACAAAAGGGGCGCTGATTTCATTAACCCGCTGCTGGGCATCGGCGTTAGGCGAAAAAAATATTCGCGTTAACGCCCTGGTTCCCGGTCCGATCGATACCGATTTTCGTCATTTTATGCGCGATGAGGTGCGCCGGGAGTTTGAAGCCTCGGTTGTCAGCCGCCTGGCGCTTCACCGTCAGGGGACGGCGGCTGAAGCGGCTGAAGTGGCGCTGTTTCTGCTTTCCGATGCGGCGTCATTCGTCAGCGGAGGCCAGTATGCCGTTGATGGCGGGCTGACCCTGCGCTAATTCACCCTTGACGTCTTAGCTTAACCTCGTCGCGCCTGTG
Source organism: Klebsiella sp. FDAARGOS_511 (assembly GCF_003812845.1). Classification (NCBI taxonomy): domain Bacteria; kingdom Pseudomonadati; phylum Pseudomonadota; class Gammaproteobacteria; order Enterobacterales; family Enterobacteriaceae; genus Klebsiella; species Klebsiella sp. FDAARGOS_511. The sequence continues at coordinate 5,754,064 of NZ_CP033824.1, forward strand.
GTTGGATAACGACCAATCGGCAGCTGAATGGCTTCAGGGGAGCGAAAACTGTGACTCCGGTGGCGGTAACGCGCGTCGCTTAAGCTTTACACTGCCATTAATAGCCATGGTCAATGAAAGGGTTTGCCTCAGGCCTGCGCTTTCGTCCCGGAAGGTTCTTTCGCATTTAAATGGAGGTTTTTATGAGCAGTAAGCCAACCGCTTCAATGATGGAACGACGCCACCCTGAAACCACCCATATTGATAGTCTTGCTACCCTCGATATGCTGACGCTGCTGCACAAGGATGATAAGCAGATTGCCGATGCCATTGAGGTCTGTCTGCCGGCTATCGCGCGCCTGATTGATAACGCGACGGCGACGCTCAGTCGGGGAGGGCGGCTGATAATTGTGGGGGCCGGGGCATCGGGCCATGCCGCCGTGCAGGCGGTGAGTGAATTTACCCCGGAAGGAAAACACTCGCTGGTCGGGCTTAGCGCCGGCGGGCCGACCGCCACGCGGCAGGAGCAGGACGCCGCGGCGAATAACTACGACCTTGGGGCTTTTGAACTTCAGGCGCTGCAGTTCAGCAACCAGGATATGCTGCTGGCGCTGACGGTCAGCGGTAAAACGCCGTGGGTCTGGGGAGCGATGCGCCATGCCTGGTCGCTGGGCGCGCCGATTGCGGTTGTGACGCAGCAGGCCACGAGCGAAGCCGCGCAGCTGGCGGATATCATCATCGCCCCGCAAACCGGACCGGAGGCGGTGGCGGGCTTTGGTAATCCGAAAGCGCAAATCGCGCAGCGGCAGATCCTTAACATGCTGACCACCGGGCTGGCGATTCGCGCGGGAAGGGTATATCAAAATCTGCGGGTCGATCTGCAGGCCAGCACCCCGCACGAGGCCGAGCGGCAGATAGCCATCGTGATGGCGGCGACGGCGTGTTCGCGCAGCGAGGCCAAAGCCGCGCTGGCCAGCTGCAATCAGCACTGCCGGACGGCGATATTCATGTTACTCAGCGGGCTGGATGCCTGGCAGGCGCGCGAGCTGCTGGCAGAGCACAACGACCATCTGCGGATTGCGCTGCGCGCGGCCCATACGGTAGCCTGAATGAACGTACCCGGCGCGTATTCGCGCCGGGTGATAAATTTAATTCGTCTACAGCGCTGGCGTTATTCCCCACCTTTTATCCTTTTATTTTTTTATTCCTGCACGGGTAAATCACTATTGCTTTCCCTATTCTCCATGCTGGCGTTATTTTTACTTTTTTAAGTTAAAAAACCAGGTAAATAGTAATTAGCTATGTGTGCGAAAGTGTAAATGATATTTTAAAATAAAGTAAAAGTGCGTTAATATGCCCGCTCTTATTACACTTGTGCTATGTGATATTTCTATTATGCCTGCAATTAAAAATACGATTATATCTATGACCGCATTAGCGATGTTCGTCAGTACGGCGACTTTCGCAAATGACGATACCTCGAAAAAAACCGATTTCCTGCTGATTGGCGGCGGCATTATGAGCGCGTCGCTGGGGACCTGGCTGCATGAACTCCAGCCGGACTGGAAGCAGGTCATGGTTGAGAAGCTGGATGGCGTCGCGCTGGGGTCCTCTAACGGCTGGAACAACGCCGGTACCGGACACTCGGCGAATATGGAACTGAACTATACGCCGGAACGCCCGGACGGCACCATCGACGTCAGCAAAGCGCTGGATATTAACGAACAGTTTATGATCTCCCGCCAGTTCTGGACGGCGCAGGTTAAACGCGGCATTTTGCACGATCCGCACTCCTTTATTAACTCCACCCCGCACATGAGTTTCGTCTGGGGAGATAACGTCGATTATCTGCAAAAACGCTACGCCGCGCTGCAGCAGACTACGTTATTCCAGGGGATGAAATTCTCTACCGACCACGCGCAAATAAAAGAGTGGGCACCGCTGGTGATGGAAGGGCGCGATCCGCAGCAGCGCGTTGCGGCGACCTGGACTCCGGTGGGTACCGACGTTAACTATGGGGAAATAACTCGCCAGCTGATCGGTAGCCTGAAGAAAAATAACAACTTCACGCTGCAAACGTCTTCAGAAGTTACCGATTTTAAACGCAACGCCGATAATTCCTGGCACGTAACGATTAAAAATGTGAATAGCGGCGAGGAGCAGGCGATCGATGCGAAATACGTATTTATCGGCGCCGGCGGCGGCGCGCTGAAATTACTGCAAAAAACCGGTATTCCGGAAGCGGATAATTACGCCGGCTTCCCGGTAGGCGGCTCCTTCCTGATGACTGAAAACCCGGCGGTGACCAAAGCGCACCAGCAGAAAGTTTACGGTCAGGCCTCGGTGGGCGCGCCGCCGATGTCGGTCCCGCACCTTGATGCCCGTTTCCTCGACGGCAAGCGCGTGGTGTTGTTTGGGCCATTCGCCACCTTCTCGACAAAATTCCTGAAAAACGGTTCGTTCCTCGATCTGCTGAGCACCACCACCACTGATAACGTGCTGCCGATGACCCACGTGGGTCTGGACAACTTCGATCTGGTGAAATATCTCATTAGCCAGGTGATGCTGAGCGACGACGATCGTTTTGCGGCGCTGAAAGAGTATTACCCAGGCGCGCGTAAAGAGGACTGGAAGCTGATTCAGGCCGGTCAGCGCGTACAGATCATCAAAAAAGACGCAGAGAAGGGCGGCGTGCTGAAGCTGGGCACCGAAGTGGTGGTCGACGAGCAGAAAACCATCTCCGCGCTGCTGGGCGCTTCGCCGGGGGCTTCTACCGCCGCGCCGATTACCCTGAACGTAATTAAGCAGATGTTCCCTGAGCAGTTTAATTCGGCGGAATGGCAGCGCCGTATTCACGATATCGTACCGAGCTACGGCCAGAAGCTGAACGGCAACGTCGCGCTGACCCAGCAGGTTTGGGATGACACTGCGGCTACGCTACAGTTGACCAAACCGCCGGTGATTGAGATGAACGCCACCGCGCCGGTAATGACCGCCAAACCGGCGGAGCCGAAGGCGGAGACTTCACCGCAGCACGATATGGCGCTGTAAGCCCGCGCCGTTGACATTGCCCGGTGGCGGCTGATGCCTCACCGGGCCTACGGGCCTCTCTTCGCCGTCCCGGCGAAAACGATACATTGTCATTATCTCTCTCCTCGCGCTGATATCCCCCTTCCGGCTAATCCTTCATTGGTTAATTGCGGTTATACTGTCTTGAAATTACGAAAGAAAATGCGGATGAAGACAGAAATGCGGAGCGCAGGGCAATGAAAGACGACATTAATCAGGACATCACCTTCCGCAAGCTGTCGGTATTTATGATGTTTATGGCTAAGGGCAATATCGCCAGAACCGCTGAAGCTATGCAGCTGAGCGGCGTCAGCGTTCACCGGGCGCTGCATACCCTGGAAGAGGGCGTTGGCTGCCCGCTGTTTATTCATAAAGGGCGCAATTTGTTGCCGCTGCCGGCGGCGTGGACGCTGCTGGAGTACTGCCAGGACGTGATGAGCCTGATGACCCGCGGACTGGAGGCGACGCGCAAAGTAGCCGGCGTCGGGCAGGGGCGGCTGCGTATCGGTACGCTGTACTCGCTGACCCTGGAAACCGTGCCGCGCATTATTATGGGCATGAAGCTGCGTCGTCCGGAACTGGAGCTGGATCTCACCATGGGCTCCAATCAGATGCTGCTGGATATGCTCGAAGATGACGCGCTCGATGCGATCCTGATCGCCACCAATGAAGGTGAATTCAATAATTCGGCTTTTGATGTGGTCCCGCTGTTTGAGGATGATATCTTTCTCGCCGCTCCGGCGACGGAGCAGCTCGATACCACCGCCCCCGCCGAACTGCGCGATTACGCCGGGCGTAAGTTCGTTTCGCTGGCGGAAGGCTTCGCTACCTATGCCGGATTTCAGGACGCTTTTCAGGTGGCCGGATTTGAGCCTGAAATCGTCACCCGGGTCAATGATATCTTTTCGATGATTAGCCTGGTGCAGGCGGGCGTAGGTTTTGCCCTGCTGCCGGGCCGCATGAAAAAGGTTTATGAAAACGACGTCCAGCTGTTGAAGCTGGCGGAGCCGTATCAGATGCGCCAGCTGATCTCCATTGTCTACTCGCACCATCGCGAGCGCGACGCCGACCTGCTGGCGCTGGCTGCTGAAGGGCGGATGTACGCCCGTAGCCTCAGCCGTTAAGCCGGTTCGCCAGGTGACGGGCGACGTCGATACCGCTGCGCTCCAGCGAAATGCACTCTCCCTGCCAGCCCGCCTGGCGGGTGAGGCAGGTCAGCACGCCGCCGGGCGGCATCTCGATCGCCAGCCGCGCCTCCCGTTCATCAGCGGCAATCATCGCCTCCTGCCAGCGAACGGTTCGCGCCATATTCAGCGCCAGATCGTCGGCTATTCGCAACGGGTCCCATAACACACGCGCCGTGGAGCCGCTCAGATACGCGCAGCGCGGTCTTCTGAGGGTGACTTCAGCGAATGCTTTTGCCAGCTCCGCCGCCGGTTTATCCAACAGCGCGCAGTGCGAAGGGACACTGACCGTCAGCCGCTGTGCTTTACTGGCGCCAGCCGCCAGCGCCAGCCCGGCCACGCGCGCCATCTCATCGTCGCGTCCGGCAATCACAATCTGCGTTTCAGCGTTAAGGTTGGCGATATAGAGGTCGCTGTCGGCAATCAGCTGTTCCACGCGGTCGAGCGTCAGGCCCATAATGGCGGTGAGCCCGTAGCCGTGGGGATAAGCCTGCTCCATTAAATCGCCGCGTAGTGCCACCAGCCGCAGAGCGTCGCTAAACGCCAGCGCATCGGCAATCACCGCCGCCGGGAAAGCCCCAATCGACAGGCCGCTAACCATGTCCGGATTCACTCCATGACGCTGCAATTCTCGCGCCCAGGCGACGCCTGCGATCAGCAGGCACAGCTGAACCGCACGCGTGTGTTTTAACGCTGCGGCGCTATCTAAATGGTCTATTTCTTCGCCGAGCACGGTCCGCGCTTCGGCGAGAATATTCTGGCGGTCGGGAAGGCCGGCCAGCATATCCGGCCGCTGGTTTCCCTGACCGGGAAAGGTAAAGAGAATTTTCATGCTTCCTCCCTGTTCCAGGGTGCCGCGGTCAGGCGCGCGCCGCGGGACGTTTTCAGCAGGACGCGACCATCGCGCAGCCACTCGTTTAGCGCAAATGCCCCGGCGGGCGTTTCGACCTGGGTATCCGCCCGGCACGGCAGCTGCGCGACGCGGGACTGCCAGGCGAGCAGCGCCTCGCGGGGAAGCGGCAGCGGCGCGCGGATCAGCAGATCGAGATCGCTGGCGGCGTGCAGCACGGGAATTTCGGTGGCCAGCGCGTAGCCGGTACCGCCGGTAATGCCCCAGCGCCACGACCAGGGGTGCAAGGTCAGTGATATCGCCGCCTGAACCGGCGGCTGAGAGACAAACGGCGAGCGCAGAAGCCGTTGGCGATCGGCGAGGGCTTCCGGGCTGACGATACGGACGATATTTTCTCTCCGTACCCAGCCCGCGGCCCGCTGTTCGCGCTTCACGCCCCGTACGCCCACCGGAACGCGGGCGTCGGCATCAACGTCGCGTCGTACCACCACCGGCAGACTAATACGCCAGTGTTGTGCGACCCAGGGCTCCTCAATCGCCTCCAGCGCGGCGGTATTATTCAACCAGATTAAATCGTGAGGACGCGGCGTTGATGACATCGTTAGATCCCTGAAGTTAAAGTGATAAACAGCGGTAGCGACAGGATACACAGAACCGAGCTTAACAGCAGCACCGCTTCCGCATCCGGCGACTGCACGCCAAAGCGGTTGCCGAAGACCACGCCGAAGAAACCGGCCGCGAGGGCAATCATCAGAATCGCGGTAATGGCGATAGAACCGTGCAGCCCCAGCAGCATCACCAGACCCCAGGCGATAAACGGCTGCACCAGCAGTTTAACAACGGTAGAGGTGGCAATCAGCGTATTGAGCTGCAGCTTGCGCGCTGACAGAATCACCCCGGTGAGGAACAGCGCCGCGGCGGTCGCCGCCAGGCCCAGCGGTTTGATAGAGGCCAGCAGCAGATCCGGCATTTTGATACCGATCGCCGAGAGCACAACCCCCAGTAGCGGACCCCAGACAATCGGTTTTTTGACCGAACGCCACATCAGTACCGGCAGCATCGCCAGCGTTGAACCGCTGTTCTCTCCGGCGGCGAGCGCTTTTTCACGCTCCAGAATCAGCAGGCAGAACGGCGTCATCAGTACCGAGCCGCAGGCGATGGAAACGGCGACGGAGAGTGAGGTTGACGCGCCTTCGCCGAGCACGCTGCCCAGAATCGGCAGACCCAGGGCGGCGTAGTTCGGCAGCGCTACGGTCAGGGTGAGCACGGCGGCATCCTGCGGCGAGCGCTTAAAGACGCGGGTGGCGAGGAAGTAAATGGCCGCATAGGTAATCCACATCGCCCCGGTGAGCACCAGTACCAGCGGCGATTGCGCGACGATACCGTTCCAGGGGGTTTGCACCGTGGCGCTAAACAGCGTCGCGGGCAGGGCGAAATCCATTACGAAAATGTTGAGTAACGAGACGTTTTTGTTATCGACCATTTTGGCCTTACCGGCCCAGAAGCCCAGCAGCATGATGACAAAAATCGGCGCGAGGGCATGAATAATCACATAAGTCATAAATCACCTGTTAATAAAATAGAGTACTGGCGCGATTGTTATAATTTCTAAAAGCGGTCTCTTCCTGAGGCACGCTATCGGTGCCTCAGGCGGCCGCTTCCGGCAGGTTTTCTTCTACTTAGGGACTGGACTACCAGCTGGCGCGCATGCGATCGCGCACTCGTTGGGAACTACGGCGGTTCTCTGCGCCAAGGCGGCACTTCAGTGAGGCATCACGACGGGCGTCAGCGATGGCGTCGCGCAGGGTATCGGTGACCAGCGTCAGATCGCGGGTGTCCGGTGCGTCAGGATTGCTGATATCCAGTAGGGCGGAGAGCAGGCCAAGCGTCGCGTAGTTGCTGACGTCATAAGCCATCGGCGGGATGGTGGCCGCCAGTTTCTCCAGCGCCTCAACGCTACGTAGCGTGATACGCGCGGCGGATTCTTTGCCCATGGCGTGCACCAGTACGCCGGCGTCATTAAAGGCGATCAGGCGATTGGCCTGGTAACCGTGGGCCAGAAACGCCCCGGACATCGCTTTGCCGACAATCAGGCCAATCACCGGATGCCCGGCAAGACGCGCCTTCGCATACGCGCCCGCCGCGCCGGCCAGCGCCTGATGAATACCAAAGGCTTCTTCACGACGGCCGTAGGCCTGGCTGGGGACATCAATGACCGCAATAATCGGGCGCTTCACCGTTTTATCCGCATCGGCGTCGATAGTTTCGTTGACCACTTTCGCCAGCGTCCAGCCTTCAAGCAGGCCGACTTCGCCGTTGGCGGCGCGCGGGTAATGGTTATTGGCATCCGGCACCACGGCGATAAAACGGGCGGTTTCACCGTTACAATCGGCGTCGGCAACCTGCACCGAGGGGCACAGACCGGTCATTAGCGGGGCGTTCGGTGCCAGCTGGTTTAGCCACAGCGCGGCGCGATTTGTGAACTGGCTCATTATTTCTCCTCCCGGGCGAATAGCTGTTTGATCTGCGCGGTATCCGCCTGCTGGCGGGTATCGAAGCGGGTCAAACGGGTCAGGAAATCCTCATAATTGTCGCTGCGATGCCGGGCGGGAACGCCTTTGGCTATCGCCTCGTTCATTGCGGCTTTCACCGCGTTAACGCCGTCGCCGACCAGGGCATCCACCAGACCGCTGGCGTAGCGAATTTCGCCGCCGGTCATGCTCCAGATAAACGGACGGTCGCGGGAGTCGTACTCTTCAATCCCCGCTTCCTGTTCGATAACCTGCGGTCCGTTGAGCCCCAGACGCGCTTCACGGGTGACAATCAGGTAGCTGCACAGCGCCGCGGCGATGGACATCCCGCCGAAGCAGCCAACGGTTCCGGCGACAATACCGACCACCGGGGTATAGCGGCGCAGATCGACAATCGCGGCATGAATATCAGCGATGGCGGCAAGCCCCAGGTTGGCCTCCTGCAGGCGCACGCCGCCGGTTTCCAGGCACAGCACCGCCTGGGTAGGAATACCGTTGCGGTTATCTTCCGCCGCCAGCTCAAGGGCGGCAGCCATTTTCGCGCCGGAGACTTCGCCCATGCTGCCGCCCTGGAAGGTGCCTTCAATAGCGATAACCACCGCGGGCTGGCCGTTAATGGTACCTTTCGCGACCACCATACCGTCGTCGGACTGCGGGACGATGCCCTGTGCGCCCAGCCACGGCGACATGATGCCTTCGAACGGGTCCAGCAGTTCTCGATAGCTGCCGTCATCCAGCAGGAGACGGGCGCGTTCGCGGGCGCGGAGTTCAATAAAGCTGCGATCGTTACGCATGAGCCACCTCCTCAAATACCTGTTCAATGCGGATCCGCGCGACGCCGGGGGTGGCGCCAAAGTCGTGGATGACCAGCTCTCCACCGGGGAGACCGTTAATCAGGCTCAGCCGTTCGAACAGCGCGTTCCAGCGCGCCAGGCTGTTATCCACGGAGGTGGTGATCTCCACATTGAGCGTATTGCTCTGCCCGGCGGTGTAGAGCACTTCCATATCGCCGGAGCCAACTACGCCTGCCAGCGCTTTGCCGCTGAGGGCGCGGTTGGCAGGGAATGACAATTTAATCTGTTCCATAACATCCTCTGAATGCGTTAAGCGGAAACCCGGTCGAGAAACAGGGTGGCGGCAAGAAGGTCCGCCGCGCCACCCGGCGAGGCGTTCTGCGCCAGCATCTGCGCATCAAGACGCGCCAGCGCGGCTCGCCCCAGGACCGTTGCACATCCTCCGGCGGCCAGCACCTCGCCTGCGCCTTGCCGCATTGCCTCAAGACCCGCCATCCCCGCGCGGGAGAGCACGCAGGTATCGCTAAGCGAGGTCATAATCGCCATCAGCGCGTCGAGACGGGCCTGCTCCTCGCTGGCCCCTTCGGTCCGGCTGCGCAATAGCTGCGGCAGCGCCAGGGTGGTGATATGCGGGAAAGCGCGCTGCGCTTCTTCCCGTGCGCCCGGAACCTGCCAGCGGCGGCTGGCGAGCAGGCCTTTACTGAAGGTCTTTGGCGCGCCGGCGTCCGGCAGACGGGCGAGGGCGGCGGCGGTTTCCGTAATTCTTTGTGCATGACCCTCTCCCCCGAGCATCGCCGTCGCGCTCACCAGCAGGCCCATCGCCCAGATAGCGCCGCGGTGGGTATTGACTCCCGAGGTCGCCTGCATCATCTGCGCTTCGCCTTCGCGTCCCAGACGGCCGACGGTTTCGCGCAGGGCGATATCCGCCGGTCGCCGCCAGCTCTGCTGTGCCAGCGCATGAAACGTTGGCTGCAGGCTACGGGCGGAGCGCTCCATCAGCGCCAGGTTCAGGTCCTGATGCGCGCCGTTGCCGCGACTGTCGACCAGACCCGGTTTGGGGCTGAGTCTTGCTTCGTCAATCAGGCAGATGCTGGCAGTTTGGGCCAGCCAGCGGGCGCGGGTTTCGGCAATTTGGGAAGAGAGTTTTTTCATTACCAGCTCCGGAATTTTGCCGGCGGGTTGTAAAGCCCGTCGGACCACTCAACCAGGTCGGCTACGCTGCCGGCGGCGAGCAGGGAACGGGTGGCGTCGCTGCGGCGGATACCGATATCTTCCGGATAGACGACTTTGCCGCTTTGGCGCAGTTCGGCCACGCGTTTGGCGTCCACGCCGAGGCCGATGTCGGTGATCCCCGCTACCGCTGCGACCATTGCCCGGCGCTCTTCAAGGCTTTCCGCCCGATAGAGATAGGCAATGCCTTCCTCGGTCAGCACGTGGGTGACGTCATCGCCGTAAATCATTACCGGCGCCAGCGGCATCCCGGAGGTTTTGGCCACTTCAACGGCGTCGAGTTTTTCCACGAAGGTTGGCTTCACGCCCGCCTGGAAGGTTTCCACCATCTGAACGACCAGCTTTTTACCGCGCTGCATCGGGTCCGGTTCGGTAATCATGTTGAGCCACGCCGGGGTGGCGTGACGGCGGCCGTGCGGGTCGTGGCCCATATTCGGCGCGCCGCCGAAGCCGGAGAGGCGGCCGCGGGTTACCGTCGAGGAGTTGGCGTAGCCGTCAACCTGGAGGGTCGAGCCGATAAACATATCCACCGCATACTGTCCCGCCAGCTGGCAAAACGCGCGGTTGGAACGCATGGAGCCGTCGGCGCCGGTAAAGAAGATATCCGGGCGTGCGCGAATGTACTCTTCCATTCCCAACTCGCCGCCGAAGCAGTGCACGCTCTCGACCCAACCGCTTTCAATGGCCGGAATAAGGGTCGGGTGAGGGTTCAGCGTCCAGTGTTTACAGATTTTGCCCTTCAGGCCGAGCCGTTCGCCGTAGGTCGGCAGCAGCAGTTCGATAGCGGCGGTGTTAAAGCCGATCCCGTGGTTCAGGGATTGCACCTGATGCTCGGCGTAGATGGCTTTAATCGCCATCATCGCCATCAGGATATGCTCCTGCTTAATCAGACGCGGGTCGCGGGTAAACAGCGGCTCGATAAAAAATGGTTTATCGGCGACAACGATATAGTCAATCCACGAACCGGGGATGTCCACGCGCGGCAGATCGCACTCGTCATCAACCAGTTCGTTGACCTGCGCAATGACGATGCCGTCGTGGAACGCGGCGGCTTCCACCAGCGCCGGAGTGTCTTCGGTGCTTGGCCCGGTGTAGAGGTTGCCCTTGCGGTCAGCTTTATAACCGGCGATCAGCGCCACGTTCGGCGACAGATCCACGTACAGGCGGGAGTAAAGTTCGATATAGGTGTGAATCGCGCCGATTTCCAGCAGGCCATCTTCCAGCAGCTGCGAAATACGCAGGCTTTGGGTACCGGAAAAAGAGAAATCGAGCTTGCGGGCGATGCCTTTTTCGAAAAGGTCCAGGTGCTCGCTGCGCCCGACGCTCGGCATAATCATATGCAGGTCGTGAATTTTTTGCGGGTTAACCTCCGCCAGCATCCGCGAAAGGAAATCTGCCTGTTTCTGGTTATTGCCTTCCAGTACCACCCGGTCGCCGGGGGCCAGCAGATGTTCCAGTACGGCAACCAGCTGGTCATTGGGGATCACTTTGCCGGAGATCTTCGCCTCGGCCAGTCGCCGCTGTTTTTCCGTACGGCGACGGTTCCAGACTCTCCCCGTCGTTTGTTCGGCATTCATTATTAACCTCCTGATTCGACAAATCGTTTTGATTGTCCTGGTGTGGGTGTAAGTGTGCGTCCCGAGGTGGTGGGTATCAATTAAGGCCGATGGCGAATCGTTAGCGTAAGAGTAATGAATGGCGGGGCAGAGATGTGATGTCGATCAATAATGGCTGCGAATGATTGGTCTACGAGTGGGGGACGTACCGGGTTGAGGCATTGGCGCGGCTTCCCGGCTCGCACTGCGTTTAGCCGGCTACAGGTTAAGGGTCGTCTACGCGCCGGTAGCCCGGACAGATGCGCCAGCATCTGCCCGGGGAGCCGCGATCAATGTAGTTAGTTTTTACTTAAATCACTCAGCAGGAAAGCAATACTCTGCCCGGCCACCGTCTGTTCGAGAGCGATTTTGACAATAATCGTCAATGGTACCGAGAGGAGCATCCCCACCGGGCCCAGCAGCCAGCCCCAGAATATCAATGACAGGAAGACCACCAGCGTCGATAGCCCAAGCCCGCGGCCCATAATGCGCGGTTCAAGAATATTGCCGAACACCAGGTTAATCACCAGATAGCCCGCCAGGACCACCAGCGCTTCGTACAGACCGCCAAATACCAGTACCTGCAGGATCGGCGGGATAGCCGCGAGAACCGAACCGATATTGGGAATGTAGTTGAGCGCAAAAGCCAGCAGTCCCCACATAAAGGCAAAGCGGACGTCCAGCAGCACCAGCATTCCCCAGACCACCAGCCCGGTTACCAGGCTAATGGCGGTTTTAAGCACCAGATAGTGAGAGACGCTATCCAGCGCGCGCTGAATCGCGCCCATTCCCTCCACTGGCCGCGACATCAGCTGCTGCAGCTTCGCGGGAAGCTGCGGCACTTCCAGCAGCATAAACACCACCGTCAGCAGCAGCAGGAAGATAGAGGACATCGCGTTGGAAAGCTGGGTAAGCAGCCCGGTTACCAGGGTCATCACCGCGTTGGGGTCTATATATTTATTCAGTTCCACCACCGACACGGTAAAGCCGAAGCGCTGTAGCCACGGCGCGACGGTCTGCATCGGTTCATAGAGATAGTTGCGATACTGCGGCAGGGTGCGCGCAAGCTCGTTAAGCGAGGTGCCGAGCGAGGCCAGCAGCACCACGGCCAGCAGGACAATCACGCCGACCAGGAGCGAAATCGCCAGCACCCGCGGCACCCGGCAGCGCACCATCAGTTGAACCAGCGGGTTAATCACCACCGCCAGAAAGATAGCCAGCACAAAAGGCACGATAATATCCGCCGCGAAGCGGATGCCTGTAAGGATGATAACCAGCATGCCGAGCATGATGACTATTTTTAAGCCGTTAAGCGTGATGATGGGTTTGGCCATACCGCTCCCTGCGAGAGAAAAAATGGGGTCTAATATGAGTCATTGTAGACGTTGGCAAAGTCGGCGTCTCAACGCGTCGCCTCAGTTAAAATGAAAAAAAACGACCCATTAATAAATAATGGCTGGAACGATATCATAATGGCGTTTGCTATCGGAAAAAACTAATCCAAATCAAATAGCCGAGGTAAAGAACTGCAAAGACTTTGAGTTAAATGTGGCGTTATGGTACAAATCTGCGTGTGTATAACTACAGAGGACAATTTTCATCCGCAAATGATGAGAAGCAATACCGCGGATAATTGTAATTTTATGGACAATCAGTTCAGGATGTATATTTCGCTTCACCCTGCAGTCTCCCACTCTAACTCCCGCTTCCTCGGCGAGCAGCACTGGCGCTCGGCGCTTTAGTCTTCTTCTCTCTGCCTGAGCTGGCGCGCTGCGCACGGCTAAACTAACGTCAGAATTTTTCCGGTTTACTTCGCTGTAAGCCCTAATGGATTATATTCTCAAGCAGGAGAAGGGATCATGTTTTATTGGATATTATTAGCTTTAGCTATCGTTGCTGAAATTACCGGCACTTTGTCGATGAAATGGGCAAGCGTAAGCGGCGGCCATACTGGTTTTATTTTAATGCTGGTGATGATTGCGCTTTCCTATATTTTCCTGGCTTTCGCCGTGAAAAAAATCGCCCTCGGCGTGGCCTATGCCCTATGGGAAGGGATCGGCATTTTACTGATCACGATTTTCAGCGTTCTGCTGTTTGATGAAACGCTGTCGACGATAAAAATCGCCGGTCTGGTTACCCTGGTCGCCGGGATTGTATTGATTAAATCGGGAACGCAGAAAGCGGTGAAATCGGGCAAGGAGAAAACTCATGCAACAGTTTGAGTGGGTCCATGCCGCCTGGCTGGCGCTGGCTATCGCGCTGGAAATTATGGCCAACGTTTTTCTGAAGTTTTCCGACGGTTTTCGACGTAAGTTCTATGGCCTTATGTCGCTGGCGGCGGTTCTTGGCGCCTTTAGCGCGCTTTCGCAGGCGGTCAAAGGGATTGACCTGTCGGTGGCCTATGCCCTGTGGGGCGGTTTCGGTATCGCGGCGACCATTGCCGCCGGCTGGGTGCTGTTTGGCCAGCGCCTGAATCATAAAGGCTGGGCTGGCCTGCTCCTGCTGGTGGTCGGCATGGTGTTAATTAAACTCGCCTGATATGATGCCGCCTGTGGATGCGGGCGGCAAATTCTGCTCTCTGTATTACTCTTAAAAAAGAGCCAGTTCGGCGTATTTCGCTACCGGCCGATATGAGGGCAGAACATGATTCATTTGCCAGGCTGGCGCAATATTCCCTCCGCCAGAACGCTTACCATCATGATTGTCCTCGCCGGGATCGGCTTAATCGTGTCCATTATTTCGCTCCTCTACCTCAGCCAGCACCTGATCGGCCTGAAAGCAAACGAAATTGATAAGCATCGTTCCGTGCTATCGGTGGATGGCGCGGTGCAAACCTCGGTGAACCGCGTGCTGTCGCTGGTGATGGATAACGCTATCTGGGACGATGCGGTGCATCAGACTTATACCGACCGGCTCGATCCGCAATGGCTCTATAACTCCTGGGGTTCCGGCTTTAAGATCAATAACCTTTATGACGGCACTTTCGTGCTCGACCAGCACTATCGGGTGCTGTGGGGATCGTTTCGCAGTGAGAGCTTTACCGAGCAGGATACTCAATTTCTCGGCAACGGTTTTCGTTCGCTCATCTCGCAGCATGCCGCCGCCCTGCGCAGCGGCAAAAGCGCTTATGCCGGCATCACCCGAACCCGCGCCGGTATTGCCTTTATTGGCATTGGCCTGATTCGCCCGACAACAGGGCGGCTTCAGGTATATGATGATACGCGTCGCTATCTGGTGATCACCCGTCATATTAATCCGCAAATGCTTGAGCGTCTGGGCGATACGTTTCAGATCCGCAACCTCCACGTCACGCCAGGTAGCGGCGAATACAGTATCCCGCTCCGCACCCAGTCCGGGGAAATCGTTGGCTATCTGAGCTGGCAGCCGGGGCTTCCCGGCGCGGAAGCCTCGCGGGCGGCATCAAACAATATTCGGCTGATCGCCGTCGTGGCGGCGGGGCTGATCCTGCTGTTTATTCTCTTCAGCTGCCTCGGGCTTTACAAGCTGGCGCGCGGCGAAAAGCTGGCGCGCAATATTGCCATGACCGACTGGCTGAGCCGTTTACCAAACCGGCGGGCGCTGATCGAACGTCTTAATCAGGTATGCGAAAACGCGCAGCACCAGACGCAAAGCGTGGTGTTTATCGATCTCGACGGTTTTAAGGATGTTAACGACAACTACGGCCATGATGTTGGCGATGCGCTGATTATTCATATTGCTAAAGAGCTTCGGCAGCGCGTGCCTCCCGAAGGGATGCTGGCGCGAATGGGCGGCGATGAGTTTGCGATGACCGTAAGCGGCGAACAGGCGGTAAATCAGGCGTTGGCCTTTGCCTGGGCGGTGCTGGAACTGTTAAAAGCCCCCGTTATCCTCAACGAACGAAAAATTTATATCACCGCCAGCATCGGTATCGCCAGCGGTGTCCCGGCAAGCTGTTCCAGCACGGAGCTTTTTCGCCGCGCCGATATTGCCATGTACCACTCGAAAAAAACCGGTAAAGGGCGCACAACCTGGTACGACGAAGCGCTCAGCGACGCGCGGCAGTATCAGCTGAATATCGAAAATGGCATCCGCCAGGGGCTGGAGAACGAAGAGTTTGATGTCTGGTACCAGCCGATCGTCAACGCCGATACGCTGGTTATGGAGGGCGTGGAAGCGCTGTTGCGCTGGCCGCGACGTCCGCAAGGAGCGCTGCCGCCGGACACGTTTATCGGTATTGCCGAAAGTAGCGGTTTGATCTACGCGCTTGGTCAGTTTGTTCTGCAACGCGCCTGTAGCGAGCTGCAGCCTTTAGACGATTTGCTGCTGTCGGTGAATATCTCTCCGGCGCAGTTCCGCGACCCGGAGTTTGAGTCGCGGGTGGTGCAGGTGCTGGGCAGCTGCAATTTCCCGGCCCGTCGGTTGCAGCTAGAGGTTACGGAGAGCTACGTTCTGGAGAATCCCGAGCGTGCGCGGGCGGCGATTGAAAATTTAAGGTCGCTGGGGATCTCGGTGGCGCTCGATGATTTTGGCACCGGCTACTCCAGTATCGGCTATTTACGCAGCTTCAGCTTCGACAGTCTCAAAATTGATAAATCACTGGCCGGGCGGGTGGATGTGGATACCCAGGCGGCGGAGCTGGTGCGCGGTACCGTACGCATTGCCGGGGCGTTGGGCATTACGGTTGTGGCGGAAGGCGTTGAAAATCAGCAACAGCTGGCGCTGCTGCGACGGGCGGGATGCGTCAGATTGCAAGGTTTCTTCTTCAGCGAACCGATGCCCGTCGCATCGTTATTGCAGCTGCGTCAGCAGCAAGGTTGACCGCTTACTGGGCGGCCAGCGCCTCAAGCTTATCGCGAAAACCGGTCACCGAGATGGCGCGGTTGTCCGCCCGCCAGCGATCTTTTGCCCCCGGCGCCGAGCTCTGTACCGCGATCACCTGCCAGCCGTCGTCGGTTTTCAGCAGCAGCGGCGAGCCGCTATCGCCGGGTAGCGTATCGCATTGATGGGAGAGCACCGATGTTTGCGCCCAGCCGGTGACCACGCAATCTTCGTGGGTGTAGAGATTATCCAGATGATCTTCCGGATAGCCTGACTGAGTCACTTTTCGTTCTGCCGTTTTCAGTGCGGCGGTCAGATCGGCTTTGCTGCCGCTAAAAATCGGTACCGGCGTTATACCGGAAGGGGCATAGCGCAGGAGGATCAGGCCAAAATCCCACGGCGCTGCGGCGCTGGGAACTATCCAGCCATCGCCGTCGGCCTTAAGCCGTTTGCCCAGCGAAGGGTCCACGCGGCCTTCAATACCGTGAATTTCGTAAACCCAGCCGCCTTTGCGCGAAATAAAGCGCAGCGCGACGGGTTTATCCGGCTTGCCTTTGGGCGGCGTCAGCAGGCAGTGACCGGCGGTGAGCGCCAGGTTGGGGGCGATAAGCGTCGCGGTACAGAGATTACCGCTGGCGGTCTCCAGTTGCCCAATCGCATCCCAGGGTTCGTCCGTGGGATTGCTGACCGGTTTTCGGTCGTCATGACCAAAAAATAGCGTCTTAATATCTTTTGCACTCATGCCTTCATCATCGGCCTGGGCCAGCGCTGGAAACAGGTAAATGGAACACAGTAATAACAGGACGTCTCTACGCATATCACTCTCTGGGGAGATAATTATGTCTATTGAAAGTAGCAGCAGATTTAAGTTTATGAAAGTTAAGAATAATTTTAATTAAGCCAGACGGCAGGCGAAATCAGCGAAAATCGCCGGTCGCTCGCGGATGAATGGCGTAAATTCAATACGTTAACACCATTTTCCTGCGGCGCTATTTCCGCAGAAAAGGGCCGCGGAAGCAACAGAAATCGTGTATCCGAACGTACAACCGGCGGGGAGCGATAAAATGATCCCCACTTCAGCTTTTTCTCAAGTCCCTAATGACTAAACAGCGCCAATATTGCGGGGAAAAAAGAGATTTCTTTGCAGGATAAGCGGACTTCTTTACCTGTTTATCAATTACTTTCAAAGCGAAACATTTTCTCACCGTAAACGTTGCTATTGCTACCACCTTGTTGAGCAAACAGAGATGTTATCCCGGCGATGATATCTGCAATATCAAACACCCGATATACGGGAGGATTTATGTCTAAACAAGGTATTCGTGCATTAGTTTACGTTTCGCTGGTATCAGCAATGATCTGGGGCGCCACGGGCTATCTGCTGGTGACGGCGGTTCACGTACTGTAATCCGGGGCCGCGCCCTGGCGGATAACGTCTGCGGGGAGCGGGCCGGGAATATGCTGGTTTAAAAAACGCTGCAATAGGGCGATCGGCTGCGGGCTGAGCGTATTTTTCGGCCAGACAAAATAGTAGCCTTCGCCGGTGGCTATTGCGGTAGAGAAAGGCAAGGCCAGCAGTCCCGCGCGGATCGCGGGTAGATTAAGCAATAGATCGCCAATGCTCACGCCGTGGCCGCTCATCGCCGCCATCGTGCCTTGCTCAAGGGTATCAAAGACGATGCCCTGAGCAATATTTGGCGCGGGCCGCTCATCATGCTGCAGCCAGCGCCGCCAGTCCCGACGATCGGTTGAGGGATGAATCAGCGTACAGGCCGCCAAATTTTGTCTGGCCTGCGCTACCATACCCGGCGCGCAAAGCGGGATTAGCCATTCGGCAAACAGCAGGCTGCGGTTATTCTCTTCACCAAAATTTCCGTCCCCTAACAGTATCGCGCAGTCGAACGGCTCTTGGGTAAAATCGACGCTGTCGCGGTCCATCCACAGGCTGCTCATTTCTACTTCCGGGCGCTGGTGCTGCTGGCGAAACAGTTGCAGGACGTCCAGTAGCCAGCGCATCGTGAGCGTTGACGGCGCCTTAAGACGAAGTTTGCCGGCCTGACGGCGCAGTGCCCGGCAGGCCCGTTCAATCGACAAAAAACTCTCCTCCAGCGCTTTCGCCAGCTGAGTTCCGGAGTCGGTCAGGGTGACTTTTGGCCCATGGCGAAGGAAAAGGCGGCATTCAAACCATGACTCCAGGGTGCTGACGTGACGACTGACGGCACCTGGCGTCACGTTCAGGGCGGCGGCGGCCTTGCTAAATGATCCAAGGCGAGCGGCGGTTTCAAAAGCGCGCAGGGCGTAGAGCGGCGGCATGGTCATCGTTGATGAAGTTCTATATTGAGTAAAACTCACATTCAAGCTCACTATTAGTCGTTTTTCAACTTTGAAATCAAAGAAGAATATAGGCTTTTCATTTTGAATAGTGAGCTTAGCTGATGAATCTTTCCTTGCTGATGGCCTACTCCCTGGCGGTTCTGGCGCTGGTTGCTACGCCGGGACCGGTGGTGTTGTTAGTAACAGGCGCGGCGGCGCGTGAAGGCTATGCCAGCGCGGTGCGGACGATGATTGGCGGCAATCTGGCGTCGCTGTTGCTGCTCGCCGCTGCTGCCGCGATGCTGACCGGTGCGCTAGCGGTCGAACCCCGGGCGCTAACGCTGCTGGCGATGATCGGGTCGCTGTATATTATTTGGCTGGCGCTGGCAATGCTGCGTGAAGATGCCGTTACGCAGCAGGTAGCCAAAAAGCGTAGCGGGGTGATGGCTGGATTCGCGACCGCATTAAGCAATCCCAAAGATATTCTCTTTTTTGCCGCTTTTTTTCCGCAGTTTATTCATATCACCGACAGTTTCGGCTGCAGTCTGGGGGTATTGACGGCGGTGTGGGTGCTGATCGACCTGAGCGTGCTTTCGCTTTACATTCTGGCGGTTCGTCGTTGGTTAACGGCGCGTTGCGCCAAACGTTTGACGACGGTCTCGGCGCTTTTTCTGCTGCTTCTGGCGAGCTATGGGTTGGGATATAACGTGTGGCAGCTACATCTTTAGTAAAGGAAAAAACGGCTGGCGACCAGCGCGCAGATAATCAGCAGGATCAGGATGAGCTCAAAACGATAGCGCCGCAGCATGGTGCTCTCCAGAAAAAAACGGCGCTGAAGACAGCGCCGATATCGTATCACACAACTTAACCCGGGAGATTAAGCAGCCGGTTGTGCAGCTGGTTTAGCGGTATGATGTTTAGTGGTTTTGTGGTGTTTTTTAGCTGCCTGCGCTTTCTGAGCTACTGGTTTAGCAGCGGCTTTTTTGTGTTTCTTAGCGGCCTGGGCTTTCTGAGCTGCGGCCGGTTTAGCTTCCGCTTTTTTGTGCTTTTTAGCGGCCTGGGCTTTCTGAGTCACAGCCGGTTTAGCTGCGGCTTTTTTGTGCTTTTTAGCCGCCTGCGCTTTCTGCTCAGCAGCCGGTTTGGCAGCGGCGGTATGGTGTTTCTTATGGTGGGTCGCTTTAGCGGTGGTGCTGTGAGTTGCAGCAGCCGGCGCCGGAGTTGTGGTGGTGGCAGCATCGGCAGCGAAAGCAACAGAAGACAGACCCATAGCAGCGGCAACGACCAGAGCTAATACTTTTTTCATTCTGATATCCTCGAAAAGGTTTCTTGTTTCAACCCCACTGCGGGGCCGTTGAAAGAACTATATGCTTGTCTTATCGAGGTTTCCGTGAGTGTTTGGTATCGGCGTGTAACCGTATGTACAACGCGCTGCGACAGAGATGGAACACGGCGTCGGGAGCGGCCCGACGCCGGTGATTTACAGATAACGCGAGGTAAGGTGCTGGCGGAAATAGGCGCTATTAAGGTCTTCTCCGGTAGCGTGCTGAATCAGCTGCGAGGTGGTAAAACGGCTACCGTGCTGCCAGATATTTTGCCGCAGCCAGTCAAACAGCGCGCTGAAGTTACCGTTGGCGATATCGCTTTCCAGCTGCGGTAGCGCCCGTCTGGCGGAAGCCATCAGCTGAGCGGCATACATCGCGCCAAGCGTATAGGAAGGGAAATAGCCAAAACCGCCGTCGGTCCAGTGGATATCCTGCATACAGCCGTCGCGATAGTTGCCGGTGGTGGAAAGTCCCAGCCAGTGCTGCATTTTTTCGTCCCACAGCGCCGGAATATCATCGACCTCGATATCGCCATCTATTAGCGCGCGTTCAATTTCATAGCGCAGAATGACGTGTGCCGGATAGCTCACCTCATCCGCGTCGACGCGAATAAAGCCCGGCTTGACGCGCTGATTCCAGGCGATGAAGTTTTCGCGACTAAAGGCCGGCTGTTCGCCAAAGTACTGACGTACCGTTGGCAGCAGGCGCTGTAGAAAGGCGTCGCTGCGGCCAAGCTGCATTTCGAAAAACAGGCTTTGCGACTCATGGATCGCCGTAGAACGGGCGAGGGCGATGGGCTGATCGAGCCAGTTACGCGGCAGATTTTGTTCGTAGCGCGCGTGGCCGGTTTCGTGAATCACGCCAAACAGCGCGCTGAGCAGGTCGTTTTCGTTGTAGCGCGTGGTGATACGCACATCCTCGGGGACGCCGCCGCAGAACGGGTGGGCGCTGATATCCAGGCGTCCGCCGTCAAAATCAAATCCCAGCACGCGCATCGCCTCCAGCCCCAGCTCGCGCTGGTCGGCAATCGGAAACGGCCCCTGAGGTTCGATGAGGGGCGTCTGTGCCTGCTTCTCGACCGCTTTTTCCAGCAGCGAAGGAAGCCAGGATTTAAGGTCCGCGAACAGCACGTCCAGACGGGCGCTGGTCATATCCGGTTCAAAAATATCCAGCAGGGCGTCATAGCGGGAGCCGCCTTTCGCCGCCGCGCGAATCTGCGCCTCTTCGCGGCTCAGTTTGACGACTTCACGCAGGTTTTCGGCAAAACCCTGCCAGTCGTTCGCCGGACGCTGGCTGCGCCAGGCGTGCTCGCAGCGGCTACCCGCCAGCGATTTGGCTTCCACCAGGCTTTCCGGCAGCAGCGCCGCCTGTTGGTACTGGCGAGTCATTTCGCGCAGGTTGGCCTGTTCCACATCATTTAGCTCTTCCTGAAGCGCGTTCTGTAGCCATTCACCCACTTTCCTGTCGGTGAGGATCTGATGCTGCAAAACGCCGAGCTCGGCGAGCGCCGCGCCGCGGGCCGCGCTGCCGCCGGGCGGCATCATGGCGAACATATCCCAGCCGGCAATGGCCGAGAGATGCGAGAAGCGGGAGAGTCGCTGGAAGGTGCGGGTAAGTTGATGATAATTTTTATTTTCGGTCATGTTTACACTCTGACGGTGGCAAGTGAACAAAAGAGGTTTTCGTTGGCCTCTACACTATCGTGATACGCCGATGGGGTCGAGGGATGCGGGGCCTTCCACCACAAATCTCCCGAGACGATCTGCCCATCGCCGCCCGCATCGGCTCGCCGGCTATTAGCATAATGTAGGGATTAATCGATTGCGTATTTTATGTTTGGCTCGAAATAATCCGGATGTGCGTAAAGTAACAGACGCTTTCTCTAAACCGCGGCTAAACTTAATGCAGGCACAGCCCGCCTATGCGAGGTGGATTATGAATCCGTTTACCTGGCTGTTTATTGCTCTGCTTTCAATCGATGCCGTTAGAGAGGTGTTGGGAATGTCATCGGTACTGGGGATGTGGTGAAGCGTGGCCCGTGACAGGCCACGTTAACCCGCGTTATTTCAGCCGTTTATGCAAACACGCGCCGGTGAGCAGCGCTGCCAGCAGCATCAGCGCGATAAACCCGCCGACGCCGTTCCAGCCGTAGTTATGCCAGAACACCCCGCCTAACGTCCCCGCCATGCTGGAACCCAGATAGTAGCTAAACAAATAGAGCGATGACGCCTGGCCGCGGGCGCGACGGGCGCGCGGGCCGATCCAACTGCTGGCTACCGAGTGCGCCGCGAAGAAGCCCGCTGAGAACAGCAGCATGCCGATAAAAATTAGCCACAGGGACGAGAACAGGGTCAGCAGCAGGCCGCCGAGCATCACCGCCGTGGAGAATAGCAGTACCGGGCCGCGACCGTAGCGAACGGTCATCGCCCCGGCTTTCGGCGAACTCCAGGTTCCGGTCAAATAGGCCACCGACAGCAGGCCAACCACCGCCTGGCTGAGCGACCACGGCGAGAGCATCAGACGATAGCCGATATAGTTAAACAGCGTTACGAATGCCCCCATTAATAAGAAACCTTCAAGAAATAGCAGCGGTAGTCCGCGATCGCGCCAGTGCAGGCGGAAGTTGATCAGCAGCGATTTTGGCCGCAGCGACGTTGGACGAAAGTGGCGCGACTCCGGCAGGATGCGCCAGAACATCAGCGCGGCTGCGAGGGCGAAGCCGCTAATGACCGCCAGCGCGATACGCCAGCCGAAGAAATCGGTGAATACCCCGGTCAGCAGACGGCCGCTCATGCCGCCAATCGAGTTTCCGCTGATATACAGCCCCATTGAGAACGCCACGACGCTGGGGTGGATCTCTTCGCTCAGATAGGTCATGCCGACCGCCGCCACGCCGCTCAACGACAGGCCGATCAGGGCGCGCATAATCAGGATCCCATGCCAGCTGGACATCATCGTTGACAGTAGGGAGCAGCAGGAAGCCAGCACCAGTGCAGTCACCATCACCTGTTTGCGGCCAATGGCGTCGGATAACGGGCCGGTAAACAGCAGGCCGACTGCCAGCATAGCCGTGGAAATCGACAGCGAGATACTGCTGCTGGCCGGCGAGACGCCGAATTCGCTGGAGAGCACCGGCAGAATCGGCTGAACACAATAGAGCAGCGCGAAGGTCGCCAGTCCGGCGGAAAAGAGGGCGAGGGTGACGCGAATAAATTGCGGGGTACCACGTTTGATAAACTGGTTTGGCTGAGGAGCGATAATGTCGCTGACGTCGTTTGCCGGGACGGTGTCAGCGGTAGTTGTACGACTCACGGAAAAATCCTTGGTAATAAACAGAGAGTTGAGCGACCGAGTAAGTCACTTATTCAGAGTAGGAAAATGTAAATATTCTGTCTAATATATTAATAATCTCAAATAAGACGTTTTAGATATGAATATTGAACTTCGTCACCTCCGCTATTTTATTGCCGTGGCGGAAGAGCTCCATTTCGGCCATGCGGCGGCGCGGTTAAATATCTCTCAGCCGCCGCTTAGCCAGCAGATTCAAATCCTTGAGCAGCAAATTGGCGCACGTCTGTTTGCCCGGACGAACCGCAGCGTCAGCCTGACGGAGGCCGGGAGGCAGTTTCTCGCCGATAGCCGGCAGATCCTGACCCAAGTGGACGATGCCGCCGCGCGGGCAGCCCGTCTTCATCAGGGCGAAACCGGCGAACTGCGCATTGGTTTTACCTCCTCTGCCCCCTTTATTAAGGCGGTATCGGATACGCTATCGACCTTCCGACGCCGCTATCCCGATGTGCATATTCAAACGCGGGAAACCAACACGCGCGAGCAGATTGTGCCGCTGAACGAGGGGGCGCTGGATCTGGGGCTGATGCGTAATACCCAACTGCCGGAAACCCTGATCTGGGAAAGAGTGCTGCGCGAACCACTGCTGGCGATGGTGCCGCGCGATCATCCGCTGGCGAGCCAGCCGCGCGTCAGCCTGCGGGAACTGGCGCGGGAGCCGTTTGTGTTCTTCGATCCCCATGTCGGTACCGGGCTGTATGACGATATTCTCGGCCTGCTGCGGCGCTACGATCTGACGCCAACGATCGCCCAGGAAGTGGGGGAAGCGATGACGATTATCGGACTGGTTGCCGCCGGGCTTGGCGTGTCGATATTGCCGGCGTCATTCAGACGGGTTCAGCTATCGGAAATGTGCTGGCTGCCCATCGAAGAGCAGGATGCGGTATCGGAAATGTGGCTGGTGTGGTCGAAGCATCATGAACAGGGGCAGGCGGCCCGGCGTTTTCGCGAATCACTGCTTGCCAGCACCACGTGAGTTATTTAAGACAAATCACGGCTAAAAATGTGCGGTAAATCACAAGGCTAAGCAAAAATTTGACGATTACCATTGAAGTGCTTCACCATAGCCATCAGTTTATTTCGAAGCGCGAAAATAAAGGGAGTCAACGGTGGTAGCGGACAGTCAGCCAGGCCATATCGATCAAATTAAGCAGACCAACGCGGGCGCGGTTTATCGCCTCATTGATCAGCTTGGCCCGGTGTCGCGCATCGACCTTTCGCGCTTTGCGCAGCTGGCGCCTGCCAGCATCACCAAGATCGTCCGCGAAATGCTGGAAGCGCATCTGGTCCAGGAGACGGAAATCCAGGAGCCGGGTAGCCGGGGAAGGCCTGCCGTTGGCTTAATGGTGGAAACGGAAGCCTGGCACTACCTCTCTATCCGCATCAGCCGCGGCGAGCTCCACCTCGCGCTGCGGGATTTAAGCAGCGCGCTGGTGGTGGAAGAGCAGCTTGAACTGGCGTTACAGCACGCTCAGCCTTTTGCGACCCGGCTACTCGATCATGTTGACCAGTTCTTTATTCGTCACCAAAAGAAGCTGGAGCGTTTAACCGCCATCGCCGTTACCATGCCGGGGATCATCGACACCGAGCACGGTATCATCCACCGGATGCCTTTTTATGAAGACGTTAAGGATATGCCGCTGGGCGAGATCTTAGCCAACCATACCGGCGTATCGGTCTATATTCAGCACGATATCAGCGCCTGGACCATGGCCGAATCGCTGTTCGGCGCCTCCAGAGGCGCGCGGGATGTGATTCAGGTGGTGATAGACCATAACGTCGGCGCGGGGGTGATCACCGACGGCCGTCTATTGCACGCGGGCAGCAGCAGCCTGGTCGAGATCGGCCACACCCAGGTCGACCCGTATGGGAAACGCTGCTATTGCGGCAACCATGGCTGTCTGGAAACGATCGCCAGCGTGGAAAGCGTGCTGGAGCTGGCGCAGATCCGTATGGCGAAGTCGATGAGTTCGATGCTGCACCAGCAGCCGCTGAGCGTTGAATGGCTATGTCAGGCCGCTCTGCAGGGGGATTTGCTGGCGCGGGACATTATCAGCGGCGTCGGGAACCATGTCGGGCGGATTCTGGCGATTATGGTTAACCTCTTTAACCCGCAGAAAATTCTTATCGGCTCCCCCTTCAACCTGGCTGCGGATATTCTGTTTCCGGCAATATCTGATTGTATTCGACAACAATCGTTACCTGCCTATAGCCGACATATTGCCGTGGAAAGCACTCAGTTTTCTAACCGGGGAACGATGGCTGGCGCGGCCCTGGTTAAGGATGCCCTCTATAACGGATCGTTGCTGATACGACTGTTACAGGGTTAACATTTTTTCATATTCACACCAAAAATTGCGCTATCTCAAGCTGGCTTCCGGCGGCATCGCGTAGACTTTTTCCACAGTTGATTATTTCTCTCCCGTATATTTCATCAACATAACTGTGGGGTTAGTGATGTTTAAGCGTTTCTTCATAACAGGTACTGACACTGCCGTCGGCAAGACGGTGGTTTCCCGTGCGCTGTTGCAGGCACTGGCTGCCTGCGGCAAAAGCGTCGCCGGATACAAGCCTGTGGCGAAGGGCAGTAAAGAGACGCCGGACGGACTGCGGAACAAAGATGCGCTGGTCTTACAGAGCGTGTCATCGCTGGTGTTACCGTATGAAGCTGTCAATCCCATCGCGTTAAGCGAAGATGAAAGCAGCGTGGCGCACAGTTGCCCGATCAACTACGGCCTACTGTCGGATGGCCTCCAGCGCCTCAGCGGCCAGGTTGAGCATGTGGTGGTTGAAGGTACTGGCGGCTGGCGCAGCCTGATGAACGACCTGCGCCCGCTCTCGGAATGGGTAGTACAGGAACAGCTGCCGGTGCTCATGGTGGTGGGGATTCAGGAGGGCTGTATCAATCACGCCCTGCTGACCGCGCAGGCGATAGCAAACGACGGCCTGCCGCTTATAGGCTGGGTGGCCAACCGCATTAATCCGGGCCTGGCGCATTATGCTGAAATCATCGACGTACTGAGCAAAAAGCTGCCGGCGCCGCTAATCGGTGAACTGCCTTACTTGCCGCGCGCGGAACAGCGCGAATTAAGCCAGTATATCGACTTATCGATGCTCGGGGAGATGATGGCGGTAGATAGAATCTCGGCGTAGCGTCCGCGATAGCACCGATGCCAGCACGCTGGCAATCAGTAAACCGGGCAGTAAAACGTACTGTCCGGTCATTTCACAAATCATCAGCGTTGACATAATCGGCGCATGGGTGGTGGCCGCCAGAAACGCCGCCATCCCGGTTAAGCCAATCATTATCGCGATCGCCTGGCCATCAGGCAGCCACAGCCCGGTCAGGCTGGCGAACAGCATACCGATCCCCAGCCCAACAAATAGCGTTGGCGTAAATACGCCGCCCGGCGCCCCGGAGCCGCTGCTGGCGAGTACCGCAAGCAGCTTGCAGACAAACACCGTAAGTATTGCGCTCAACAGCGGCGGCGACAGGAGATAGCGCTGCACAACGCTATAGCCATTCCCCCAGACGGCCGGCGCGATCAGCGACAGCAGACCGACAACGAGGCCACCGAGCGCCAGCTGCAAGGGGGGCGACAGGCGCAGCCGGACAAAGCAGCCATGGCTATAGCCCATCAGCCAGATAAACAGCGGCCCGCAAAGCCCGGCCAGCAGAGCCGTCGCCAGCATCAGTGCATAGTGCGTCGCACGAAGGGTTTCGTGAAATTCAACGTGATACAGCGGAGCCGAACCGCCGTTCAGCAGATTGGTCAGCAGCAGGGCGACCACCGCGGCAATCACGACCGGGCCAAGCGAAGCCAGCATCAGGGTACCGAATAAAATCTCGGCGATAAACAGGCTGCCGGCCAGCGGAGCATGGTAGGCGCTGGCCATCCCGGCGGCGGCGCCGCAGGCTACCCACAGCTTCCACTCGTCTTTGGGCGTAAAGATGCGGGCGAACAGAGAAGCGGCCAGCGCGGCCAGCAGGATCATCGCCCCCTCGCGGCCAATGGCGCTGCCGGTGGTCACCACCAGCAGGGAAGCCAGCGATTTTACCAGGCTGGCGGGCGTATCAAACACGCCGTCGCCGGTCTCGAGGGCTTCCATATAGTCGGTTGGCGCATGGGGTCGTGCACTGGTGCGCCGCTGCCAGAGCCAGAGCAGGGTGCCAGCCGCAAAACCGCCTAGCGCGGGCGTCAATAACCGACGCCAGCCGGGCATCGACTCAGCGGCGTTGACCAGGCTTCCACTGTCATTGCTCAGAAACAGGCTTTCCAGACCGGCCATCGCGTGGCGAAACAGGGCAACCGCGAGCGCGGCGAAGACGCCGACCAGCATGGCAATCAGCAGGCGGCGAAACATAACCTGAATATCAGGATAAGCGTGAAGACGATGCATCAGCAAATACGATTAGCGCGGGACATGGCTTATTTTTACCGGGAATAAGCATAGACGCAAAAGCGATAAGTGCGAAAGGGAGAGAAAGTGACGTTGTCACCTGCGCTATGCCCGCCGGACGGGCATAGCGCAGGGGTTAACGGTAGAGCGGTTTATCGGCGACCGCGCAGGGCAGCTGCGCCTGCCAGTACGTCAGCGTCTCTTGCGTCAGCTGGCCCAGAGCCTGATAAAAAGGGTTTTCCGCCCCAGAGATAAACACGCTCAGAAAGCGCCCCGACCACGGGAGAAGATGCCAGGCCAGCAGCTGGTTAAATGCCTCATCCTGACCGGATTCACAAAGCCAGGCCGCCAGCAGCAGCAGCGTACCGAAGTGGTCTTCCGGCTCGGCGCGTCGCTCAGACAGACTGATACCGGTGGCCCGCATCCACTCGCGCAGCGCCAGCGTCGAGTCGCCGAACAGCACGCTTTCTTTGTCCAGCCAGACGGAGCCCCACGGCGGCGCGGGCAGCGCCCACGGGCCGATGAACAGCCTCTGCCAGGCTTCCGCCAGCGGTTCATCGTCTTCGATAGCGAACTGCGCCGCCAGGCCGTCCGCGACCGGCCAGGGCCACTGGCTCTGCCAACTGCCGTCGCGCAGGGCTGCGATCAGAGGAGCCACCTGCTCGCTATTCGGAGCAAAAGAAAACAGCGCGCCCAGCGTACGGGCGCTGAGTGCGACGGCGTCGCGGTCTTGCGCTTGCAGCATACCTTTTCCTTACAGCAGAGGGTGCCGCGGCACCCGTTGATTAACCGGCAATCGCCGTACCGACGGTCATATGTAGGCCATAAAACAGGCCGCGACCGATAAACTCGCCGAGTAATACCAGGATCAGTCCGAGCAGCAGGCTGGCGATGCGCGGGTTTTTCTTTCTTGCCAGCGGGCAGATCCAGCAGCCAAGGCCCAACGTCAAAAATGCTAAACGCAGGATTTGTAGCCAGCCATAGTTTGGCAGTAGGGCGCTGGCCTGCTGCACGGAGCTGCGGATCTCCGCCAGTTCGCTGTTCTGCAAAATGACCACCGCCAGGCTTGCCAGCAGCGCAAGGACGCTCATCGACGCGAAGACGGTGCCGTTAAAAGGCACGTTGGCTACCCGCAGCAGCAGGGCGGCGAAAAGCGGCCCGCACAGCACCATCGTCAGAAAGAAGGCGGCGGTGGTGTAGGCATTATACCAGGTCGGCACGGTATCAATTTGATAGACCAGGCTCATCTCAAGGACGAACAGGCAACCGAGCAGCATAGTGAGCAGGAGCCAGGCTTTGGCCAGCATTCTCGGCATTTTGCCGAGAATCGTCAGCAGCCACCAGAAACCCCCAACGGCGAAAAACAGCGCGCCGCTGGCAATTTCATTGCTTAATGCCGATGCTCCTAGCCGGTTAAGCGAGTTAAACGCCCGCAGCGGTGAGCCAAGGTGGATGATTGACGCCAGAAAGCCAATCCCCATCACCAGCCAGATAAAAAACATGCCGCGCACCAGGCGCTCCCGGGCTTCGGAATTGTTATTCAGCGAAAGCCAGCCTAGTCCGCTGACGATAATCGCCCCTGCAACGCTTTGCCCCAGCACCGTAAACAGCACCAGCGGCCATTCATGCCATCCATTTCCCACGTTACACCTCCTTCGGGTTGGCCAGATAGCCGATGGTATCACCCGTCGGACGGCTGTTGGCGTTAGGTTTAATCACAATGCTCGGCTTCGTGAAGTGCGCGGACGGTAGCGGCGCGACGGCGGCAAGCTGACCATGCTTTTCGCGCAGCTCTTCGATGGGGCCAAAGTCGAGCGCCCGCAGCGGGCAGGATTCGACGCAAATCGGTTTTTTACCGTTAGCAACCCGGTCGTAGCAGCCGTCGCATTTGGTCATGTGGCCCTTTGCCGCGTTGTACTGCGGCGCGCCGTACGGACAGGCCATATGGCAGTAGCGACAGCCGATGCATACCTCTTCGTTCACCACCACAAAGCCGTCATCGCGCTTGTGCATGGCGCCGCTGGGGCACACTTTAGTACAGGCCGGATCTTCGCAGTGGTTACAGGCGATGGAAAGGTAATAGGCAAAAACGTTTTGATTCCACACGCCGTTATCTTCCTGCCAGCCGCCGCCCGCGTATTCGTAAATGCGGCGAAAGCTGACGTCAGGCGTTAAGTTTTTATAATCCTTACAGGCCAGCTCGCAGGTCTTACAGCCTGTGCAGCGGGCGGAATCGATAAAAAATCCATACTGAGCGCTCATGGTTTACTCCTTAAACCTTCTCGATTTCGACCAGATTGGTGTGCTGGGGATTGCCTTTCGCCAGCGGCGAAGGACGATGCGTCGTCAGGGTATTAATACAGGAGCCGCGATCGACGCGATCGCCGTCCATATTGGCGTCATGCCAGGCGCCCTGGCCCATCGCCGATACGCCGGGCATGATGCGCGGGGTCACCTTAGCCGGAATGCGCAGTTCGCCGCGGGCGTTGAATACGCGCACCATATCGCCATTTTTAATCCCGCGCTTCTCGGCATCCAGCGGGTTAAGCCATACCTCCTGGCGGCAGGCGGCCTGTAACACATCAATGTTGCCGTAGCTGGAGTGGGTGCGCGCCTTGTAGTGGAAGCCGAACATTTGCAGCGGGAATTTCTCACGCAGTGGATCGTCCCACCCTTCGAAAGTAGACGCGTATACCGGTAATGGACTGATGGTTTCGTCCTTTTCCAACTGCCATTTGCCGGCGATATCCGCCAGACGGCTGGAGTAGATCTCGATTTTACCCGACGGGGTTTTTAGCGGATTGGCGACCGGGTCTTTGCGGAAGTCGCGGTAGGCCACAAAGTGACCGTTGGGGTCTTTACGCTTATAAATCCCCATCTTTTTCAGTTCATCGTAGCTCGGGAGCGCCGGGTCTTTCGCCAGCATTTTCGCGTACAAATGCTGCAGCCACTGCTCCTGGGTGCGGCCTTCGGTAAACTTCTGGTGGATATCCTCGCCAAGGCGCTTTGCGACTTCGCTGAGGATCCAGTAGATCGGTTTGCGCTCAAATTTAGCGGAGGTGACCGGCTGAATAAAGATGAGATAGCCCATATTGCCGGCGTAGTCATTGGGAATAATATCTTCCTGCTCGACGGTCATCAGGTCCGGCAGCAGAATATCGGCGTATTTGGCTGATGAGGTCATAAAGTTGTCGATAACCACGATCGTCTCGCACTTGCTTTCGTCCTGCAGGATATCGTGGGTTTTATTGATATCGGAGTGCTGGTTGATGATGGTGCTGCCGGCGTAGTTCCAGATGAATTTAATCGGCACATCCAGCTTCTCTTTGCCACGCACGCCGTCGCGGGTCGCGGTCATTTCCGCACCGCGATCGATGGCGTCGGTCCAGCTGAAGCAGGAGATCTGCGTTTTCACCGGATTTTCCGGCAGCGGCATGCGTTCGATAGTGATGGTGTAAGTTGATTCGCGCGCGCCGCTGTTGCCGCCGTTAATCCCCACGTTACCGGTCAAAATAGGCAGCATGGCGATTGCCCGGGAGGTCAGTTCGCCGTTAGCCTGGCGCTGCGGTCCCCACCCCTGGCAGATGTAGGCCGGTTTTGCGGCGCCAATCTCACGCGCAAGCTTAATGATGCGATCCGCCGGAATGCCGGTGACGCGCGACGCCCACTGGGGCGTTTTGGCGGTGGCATCGTCGCCCTGGCCGAGAATATACGCTTTGTAATGTCCGTTGGCCGGGGCTCCTTCCGGCAGCGTTTTTTCGTCGTAGCCGACGCAGTAGGTATCAAGGAACGGCTGGTCAACCAGGTTTTCGTCGATTAAAACCCAGGCGATTCCGGCCACCAGCGCCGCATCCGTACCCGGACGAATCGGGATCCATTCGTCCTCCCGCCCGGCGGCGGTGTCGGTATAGCGCGGGTCGATAATGATCATCCGCGCGTTAGAGCGCTCGCGCGCCTGTTCGAGATAGTAGGTGATCCCGCCGCCGCTCATGCGCGTTTCCGCTGGGTTATTGCCGAACATCACCACCAGTTTGCTGTTTTCAATATCGGAGGTGCTGTTGCCGTCGTTGCTGCCGTAGGTATAGGGCATCGCGCAGGAAATCTGCGCCGTACTGTAGGTACCGTAGTGGCTTAAAAAACCGCCATAGCAGTTCATCAGACGCGCCACCAGCGAGGCGTAAGGGGAGGAGCGGGTGATATTGCCGCCGACAATCCCGGAAGAGTAGTTAATGTAGACCGCTTCGTTGCCGTATTTTGCCACCACGCTTTTCAGGCTGGCGGCGATGGCGTCCAGCGCCTCGTCCCAACTGATACGTTCGAACTTGCCTTCCCCGCGTTTGCCGACGCGTTTCATCGGGTAGTTAAGGCGATCAGGATGGTTAATACGACGACGAATAGAACGTCCGCGCAGGCAGGCGCGCACCTGGTGATCGCCATAGTTGTCTGTGCCGGTGTTGTCGGTTTCGACCCAGACCACTTCGTCATCGCGAACGTGTGAACGCAGAGCGCAGCGGCTGCCGCAGTTGACCGAACAGGCGCCCCAGACGATCCGTTCCTCGCCGTGCGTCGCTTCTTGTACGGCGGCGGCGGCGCGGCGAAGGCTGAAAGGCAGGAATAAACCGCCGGCCGCGAGAGCCAGCGAGCCGAGGGCGGATGATTTAATTAGGGTTCGACGGCTAAGACCGCCGGTATGTTCCTGGTTAGACATTGCTCACTCCATGATTTTGTTATAATGGCGTAATGCCAACGCCTTCGTAAGGTCGGCGTGGAGAGTGAGGGATCATACTTAAAATGGAGTAGAGAGATCTTATCCCTGGTCAACCGAGGGATAAGACTTCTCCAGTCATGCGGCGAGGTTATTGTGCGCCGCTGTCGCGGGTGTAGATGATTTTAAAGGTGTCGTTGGCGCAGTGGCCGACAACCTGCGCGCCGGGCTGATCGGGCTGGTCGTTGGGGACAATGGTCAGGCTGAAGCCCGATTCCGGGACGCCGTTGTTGATGATTTTCTGCTGAATATCGCTTTTTACCCGCTCGCAGGAATCCGGCGCCGCGAAAGCAGCAGTCGAACCCAGCAGCAGAGCCGCACATAGCCAGGGTGATAGTTTCATCATAAACTCCTTATTAACGTTATCCAAAGTTAAGCATAGCAGAAGTGGTGTAAACAATTGTATTTGCTAATATGATTGCACTATGCACAAAAGGAATCGCGCGTGAAAAAACGGTTTTTGCTGCTGTTGGTGGTTGGGGCGCTTGGCGCCTGCGATGAAAAGGGCGCGCCGCAGGCCTTCACCCCGGAAATGGCCAGCTTTTCTAACGAATTTGAGTTCGATCCGCTGCGCGGGCCGGTAAAAGCGTTTAGCCAGACGCTGTATGACGAACATGACCAGGTGGTGAAGTGGGTCAAAGGGCGTTTGTCCAGTGAAGGGTGCTTCGACCTGCTGGCGTTTGAGGATCTGGAGAACAAAACCGGCGCGGCGCTGGTGCTGGACGCGAATTATTACCTGGATGCGCAAAGCCACGAAAAGCGCCTGCGTGTGCAGGGCAAATGCCAGCTGGCGGAAATGCCCTCGGCAGGCGTGTCGTGGGAAACCGATGAGCACGGGTTCGTCGTCACCGCTCGCGGCAAAGAGAGCACCGCGACATATCGTTACGACAATGAAGGTTACCCGCTGGGCAAAACGACGACGGCCAAAGGTGAACGCTTTACGGTGGCCTCAACGCCATCATCCGATCCGCGCAAAAAATTGGACTATACCGCAGTGAGCACCTTCAATGACCGTACGCTGGGCAACGTCAGCCAGACCTGCGATTACGACAGTCACGATAACCCGGTAAGCTGCGAGCTTAAGGTTGTCGACGACAGCGTGCAGCCTTCACTAACCCGCCACTACACCATCAAAAGCACCATTGACTATTACTGAGCAGTCGGTTTCAGTAGCGTCTGGCCCTGCGGTTTATGCTCGGCCAGATACTGGTGCTGGAACAGGCACATGCGGATGGTATTGCGGTATTCGCCGTTAATAAAGAATTCATGAATCAGCTCGCCTTCCACCATAAATCCGAGCTTGCGGTAGATGTGGATTGCCTTTTCATTTTCTTTATCGACGATAAGGTACAGCTTATAAAGGTTGAGCACCATAAAACCGTAGTCCATCGCGAGCTTCGCGGCGCGGGTGGCCAGGCCTTTACCCTGATAATCAGGCGAGATAATAATCTGAAACTCAGCGCGGCGGTGCACATGGTTGATTTCAACCAGTTCCACCAGTCCGGCCTTTTCGCCAGCGCATTCAATGACAAAGCGGCGTTCGCTCTGATCGTGAATGTGTTTGTCGTACAGGTCGGACAGTTCGACAAAGGCTTCATAGGGTTCTTCAAACCAGTAGCGCATAACGCTGGCATTGTTGTCGAGCTGGTGGACAAAGCGCAGGTCTTCGCGCTCAAGCGGACGGAGTTTGACGTGAGATGCGTCAGTCATGGAAATACCTGTGAGTGATTGTGGAGCTTTGTAGATTGTGGCGCCCGCAGGCGCCATACATTACGGAGTAATGGTGCGGCCGGTGCGACGATCAAGGCAGCGCAGGGTGTTAGGTTCCCAGTAGGCGTTGACGTTCGCGCTCTTCTGGCAGTTATCCTGGGCGTCAAAAGCCACGTCGGCTTTATCCCACTCTTTTTCGGCGCGGGTATTGACCTTCTGGCGTAAAGAGCGGGTGTCGTTCCACTGCTCTTTTTCCATAGCGGCCTGCTGGCGGCTCTGGGCGCTGTCGCCGGACTCAATCACCAGCTTGTCGGTTTTGGCGAATGACGAGGCGGTAAAGACCATCGCACTTAGCGCCAGCAGAGCGGTCAGGCACCAGCGTTTATTCAGTGTTGTGTTCATCACGATTTCCTTTAAGTGATTCCCTCGGATTAAGTTTACTACATCTCCTTTCGACGGCATACCCGACAAAACGGAGTAAACGACGGCCATTATTGCGTAGAATGCGTTAACGCTTGCTCAACCCACGATGCTTTACATGTTAAAAACCACGCTGCTTTTCTTTGCTACTGCCCTGTGCGAAATCATTGGCTGCTATTTACCCTGGCTTTGGTTAAAACGCGGGGCGACGCCCTGGCTGCTGATGCCGACGGCCCTGGCGCTGGCGCTTTTTGTCTGGCTTCTGACGCTGCACCCCGAGGCAAGCGGACGGGTTTATGCCGCTTACGGTGGGGTATATGTCTGTACCGCGCTGCTGTGGCTGCGCTTTGTTGATGGCGTCAAACTCAGCCACTATGATTGGGCCGGCGCGCTGGTTGCGCTATGCGGCATGCTGACTATCGTAGCCGGCTGGGGACGCGCATAGACCTTTTTTACTTCATGGCGTCGGGATAGGCGGCGCCAGCACCCCCTTTGCTGCAGGGCATTCGCATTCACGTTCGCGGTTTATTCCTCCTCTCTGTCCGGTGAGATAGTGTGATCCGTCGCGTCTTTTTCAATAGTCATACTTGTATGGTAGTAGGTCTGGTGATTTAATTTCACCCACTAACCGCATAGAAGTAAGGAATGAGAAATGAAGATCGTTGCCGCTGAAGTTTTCGTCACCTGTCCGGGGCGCAACTTCGTCACCCTTAAAGTCACCACCGATGACGGTATTGTCGGTCTGGGTGACGCGACGCTAAATGGTCGCGAGCTGTCCGTCGCATCCTATCTGCGGGATCACCTCTGTCCGCAACTGATTGGTCGCGATGCGCATCGCATTGAGGATATCTGGCAGTTTTTCTACAAGGGCGCTTACTGGCGTCGTGGTCCGGTAACGATGTCGGCGATTTCCGCCATCGATATGGCGCTCTGGGATATCAAGGCGAAAGCCGCAGGCATGCCGCTTTATCAGCTGCTGGGCGGGGCTTCGCGGGAAGGGGTGATGGTTTACTGCCACACTACGGGTCATTCCATCGATGAAGTACTGGACGACTACGCTCGCCATAAAGAGATGGGGTTTAAAGCGATTCGCGTTCAGTGCGGCGTGCCGGGGATGAAAACCACCTACGGGATGGCGAAAGGTAAGGGTCAGGCCTACGAGCCAGCAACCAAAGGCCAATGGCCGGAAGAACAACTGTGGTCTACCGAGAAGTATCTCGATTTTACGCCACAGCTTTTTGCCGCCGTACGCGAAAAATTCGGCTTTAACGAGCATCTGCTGCACGACATGCATCATCGCCTGACGCCGATTGAGGCGGCGCGTTTTGGCAAGAGTATCGAAGATTACCGCCTGTTCTGGATGGAGGATCCGACCCCGGCGGAGAATCAGGAGTGCTTCCGGTTAATTCGCCAGCATACCGTCACGCCGATTGCCGTCGGAGAAGTCTTCAACAGCATTTGGGACTGTAAACAGCTGATTGAAGAGCAGCTGATTGACTATATCCGCACCACCATTACCCACGCGGGCGGGATTACGGGGATGCGCCGGATCGCCGATTTTGCCTCGCTTTACCAGGTACGCACCGGCTCGCACGGGCCGTCCGATCTGTCTCCGGTCTGCATGGCGGCCGCGCTGCACTTCGACCTCTGGGTACCGAATTTTGGCGTCCAGGAATATATGGGCTATTCCGAACAGATGCTGGAAGTCTTCCCGCACAGCTGGACGTTTGATAACGGCTATATGCATCCAGGGGAAAAACCGGGGCTGGGCATTGAGTTCGATGAAAAACTGGCCGCGAAATACCCCTATGAACCGGCCTATTTGCCTGTAGCGCGTCTGGAAGACGGCACGTTGTGGAACTGGTAAGAAGGAAGCCAAAATGAAAAGTATTGTGATTCGTCAGCCCAATGAACTGGTGATTGAAGAGCGGCCGATTCCGCAACCTGCCGCGGGCGAAGTACGGGTAAAAATTAAGCTGGCGGGAATATGCGGTTCCGATAGCCATATTTATCGCGGCCATAATCCGTTTGCC
The DNA here is from genome assembly GCF_003812845.1 of Klebsiella sp. FDAARGOS_511. Classification (NCBI taxonomy): domain Bacteria; kingdom Pseudomonadati; phylum Pseudomonadota; class Gammaproteobacteria; order Enterobacterales; family Enterobacteriaceae; genus Klebsiella; species Klebsiella sp. FDAARGOS_511. The sequence goes on from NZ_CP033824.1 coordinate 5,790,408, forward strand.
AAATACCCGCGCGTCATTGGCCATGAATTTTTTGGCGTCATCGACGCCATCGGCGAAGGGGTGACCGACAAAGCCGTGGGCCAGCGGGTTAGCGTTGATCCGGTCATTAGCTGCGGTCATTGCTACCCTTGCTCGGTGGGCAAGCCGAACGTCTGTACCTCGCTGGTGGTGCTAGGCGTGCATCGCGACGGCGGCTTTAGCGAGTACGCGGTGGTGCCGGCGAAAAATGCCTGGCGGGTTCCGGACAACGTTTCGGATAGCCACGCGGTGATGATTGAGCCCTTTACCATCGCAGCTAACGTGACCGGCCACGTTTCGCCTACCGACAAGGATATCGCGCTGGTCTACGGCGCCGGACCGATGGGCCTGACGACGATTCAGGTGCTGAAGCGGGTGTATCGCGTTAAGCAGGTTATCGTTGTCGACCGCATTGATGAACGCCTGCAGATGGCGCAGCGTAACGGCGCGGACTGGGTGATTAACAACAGCGATGAGCCTCTGGCGGAAACGTTGAAGGCGAAGGGGATACTGCCGACGCTGATTATCGATGCCGCCTGTCATCCCGCTATTCTCCAGGAGGCGGTCAATCTGGCCTCTCCGGCCGCGAGAATTGTATTGATGGGATTCTCGACGGAGCCTTCCCAGGTTGCGCAGCAGGGGATTACCGGGAAAGAGCTCTCTATTTTCTCCTCGCGTCTTAACGCTAATAAATTCCCGGTCGTCATCAAATGGCTGGAACAAGGTTTAATTAATCCGGAGGAGCTGATTACTCACCAATTTGCGTATCAACAGGTTATCGATGCGCTGGAGCTTTTTGAAAATGACAGGAAACGGTGCTGTAAGGTTTTATTAACTTTCAGCTAATAACAACAGGTGCGGACTCTGTATTCTACAATTAGAGATAATCATTATGACTACCGTAAAAAATGAGAGAACCACTTCCGATCTCATTCGTGCAGCCGTATCTGGTTGGTTAGGCACTGCACTGGAGTTTATGGATTTCCAGCTCTATTCCCTCGGGGCAGCGCTGGTTTTTCATGAGATATTTTTCCCGGAACAATCCGCCGCGATGGCCTTGATTCTGGCAATGGGCACCTACGGCGCGGGATATATTGCGCGAATTGTCGGCGCCTTTATTTTTGGTAAAATGGGCGACAGTATTGGGCGCAAAAAGGTCCTGTTTATTACCATCACCATGATGGGGATCTGTACGACCCTCATTGGCGTACTGCCAACCTATGCTCAGGTCGGTATTTTAGCGCCGGTGTTGCTGGTAACCTTACGTATTATTCAGGGGCTAGGCGCAGGCGCAGAAATATCAGGTGCCGGTACCATGCTGGCGGAATATGCGCCAAAAGGGAAGCGCGGGATCATCTCTTCACTGGTGGCAATGGGCACCAACTGCGGCACCTTAAGCGCCACGGCTATCTGGGCGGTGATGTTCTTCGTGCTGGATCGCGAGCAGCTGGTCGCGTGGGGATGGCGAATCCCGTTCCTGGCCAGCGTAGTGGTGATGATTTTTGCCATCTGGCTGCGTCTTAATCTGAAAGAGAGCCCGGTCTTTGAGCAGGTTAGCGAAGACAGCGGCCTGCAGAAAGAGATGGCAACGCAGGAAGGCTCCTTTAGCGCCATGCTGAAAAGTAAGTCCTTCTGGCTGGCGACGGGTCTGCGCTTCGGACAGGCCGGAAATTCAGGGTTATTGCAAACGTTCCTCGCGGGCTATCTGGTGCAAACCTTACTCTTTGATAAGGCTATCCCTACTGATGCGTTAATGATCAGCTCTATTATTGGCTTTATTACTATTCCATTCCTCGGATGGCTGTCAGATAAGGTGGGGCGTCGCACACCATATATTATTGTCAATATTTCAGCCATTATTCTGGCCTGGCCGATGCTGTCGATTATTGTGGATAAAAGTTACAGCGCGAGCACTATTATGGCGTCATTGATCGTCATTCATAATATCGCGGTGTTAGGGCTGTTTGCGCTGGAAAATATTACCATGGCGGAAATGTTCGGTTCGCGTAACCGCTTTACCCGCATGGCAATTTCAAAAGAAGCGGGTGGCCTCGTGGCAGTAGGATTTGGTCCGGTGCTGGCCGGTATTTTCTGCAATATGACCGGTTCATGGATGCCGATTGTGATTATGCTGGTGTGCTATTCCATTATTGGCTTAATTTCCGCCCTCCTGATGCCTGAAGTCCGCGACCGCGATCTGAGCCTGCTGAATGATGCCGCAGACTGCGCGCCAAAGCCTAAAAGTGTCCGCAGCGGGCAATATATTTAAAACGCATCAAGTCCGCACCTTAAGATGATAGCCGTAAACAGGAAACTGCCGGGCTTTTAGCCCGGCAGTTTTACTTCTCTTGCCAGAGATTATTGCGAGAATCTAGCCCATCCAGCTTCTTGTATGGTAGTTGATGAATATCAAAGATGTCATACCAATTGCGTGAGATGGTTTATATCCATACCCACCGTGGGAATTGAAAAATCATAAATATGAGAGCCATCATGGAAAATATGCTTTTAACAGCTAACGCCACGTTGCCGGCATACGATCGCAACCGCCTTATTCCGCGCATCGTTCATTTGGGCTTTGGCGCATTTCATTGCGCTCACCAGGCGGTATATGCCGATATTCTGGCGACAGAACACGGCAGCGACTGGGGTTATACCGAAGTGAACCTGATCGGCGGCGAGCAGCAGATCGCCGATCTCCAGGAGCAGGATTTACTCTATACCGTCGCTGAAATGTCGGCGGATGCCTGGACCGCCCGCGTTGTTGGCGTGGTCAAGCAGGCGATGCACGCCCAGGTCGATGGTCTGGAGAGCGTGCTGGCAAAAATGTGCGAGCCGCAGGTCGCGATTGTGTCATTGACCATTACTGAAAAAGGCTACTGCCACTCTCCGGCCACCGGCGAGTTGCAGTTGGATCACCCGCTGATTGTGGCCGATTTACAAAATCCCCAGCAACCAAAATCTGCGCCGGGCGTAGTGGTAGAAGCCCTCGCTAGACGCAAAGCGGCAGGGCTACCTGGCTTCAGCGTGATGTCCTGCGACAATATGCCGGAAAATGGCCACGTCATGCGTAATGTCGTCTGCGCCTACGCTCGCGCCGTTGATGCCGATTTGGCCGAATGGATTACGCGCAACGTCACGTTTCCTTCGACGATGGTTGACCGCATCGTTCCGGCAGTCACTGCCGATACCCTGGAGAAAATTGAACAGCTTACCGGCGTTCGCGATCCGGCCGGCGTCGCCTGCGAACCGTTTCGTCAGTGGGTCATTGAAGACAACTTTGTTGCCGGTCGTCCGCAGTGGGAAAAAGCCGGCGCCGAGCTGGTGTCGGACGTGCTGCCGTTTGAAGAGATGAAGCTGCGCATGCTCAACGGCAGCCACTCTTTTCTGGCTTATTTGGGGTATCTGGCTGGCTATCAGCACATTAATGATTGCATGCAGGATGAAAACTATCGCCGCGCCGCGCATACGCTGATGCTGGCTGAACAGGCGCCGACGCTGAGCGTGAAGGGTGTGGATTTGGCACGCTATGCCGGGCTTCTGATCGAGCGCTATAGCAATTCGGCGCTGAAGCATCGTACCTGGCAGATCGCCATGGACGGCAGTCAGAAACTGCCGCAGCGCATGCTGGATTCGATTCGCTGGCACCTGGCGGATGGCGGCGACTTTCCTCTGTTGGCGATGGGCGTCGCAGGCTGGATGCGCTATGTGAGCGGGGTGGATGACCTGGGGCAGGCGATTGAAATCTCCGATCCTATGCTGCCGATGATTACGCAAACCGTTCAGAACAGCGAAGACGGCGAAGAACGCGTGCGGGCGCTATTGGGCATTGAGGCTATTTTTGGTTTGAGCCTGCCCAAGGAGAGCCGTTTCGTCAACGCGGTGGTTCGCGCTTATTTATCGCTGCAAGCGCACGGCGCAAAAGCTACCGTAGCGGCCTGGGCTAAGGCAAATTAATGTATTTCGCCCGCGTGCCGCCGATCCCGGCGGCACTGCCATCGCGCTTTATCAGTGAACGCTTTTCCCGCCTGAAAATATTGCCGTCTGGAATAAACCTTGATCCAGATCGTTGAATATACATAACTTTATTTAACAACAGTTAAGTATAAATAAGTGGAATTTATTTTAATCAATTAAATATTTATCTGGGTGATTATTCGTTCTCCTGCTGCAGTAAATATGGCATGATGAGTTAACTTACTAAGTTTCCTCAGAAAAAAGGAGAACGGACTATGTACAAAAAAATTTTGCTACCTGTAGACGTTTTTGAAATGGATTTAAGCGATAAGGCGGTCCGCCATGCCGAGTTTTTAGCATCAGCGGATGAAGGGGAAATTACGCTGCTCAACGTTCTGCCGAACAGCAGCAGCTCGATTTTACGCGGTTTTGCCGCCGATATCCGTAAGTTTGAAGCCTATATGCGCGAGGAGTCAGAGAAAAAGATGAAGACCTTATCCCGTCTGTTTTCGATACCCGCCGGGCGGATTCATTCCAGAGTGGTATTTGGCAACGTGCGCGATGAAATCCTGGCCATGAGCAGCAATGAGGAATTTGACGTTATTGTTATTGGTTCCCGCAAACCGGGTATATCAACTCATCTTCTTGGTTCAAACGCGGAGTCGATTTTACGTCACGCAAAAATACCAGTTCTGGTGGTCAGATAGTCCTCTTAATAAATCCAGAGCGGCAGACCGTATATTCTGCCGCGACGCATTTTATTCCTCGCTAAACCAGTCGCTATTTTCCTGACGTACCAGTAGCACTGATTCGCTAATTTCTTGCAGATGTAAGCTCATCGCTTTTTCCACCGCGTCCGGGTCACGGGCGACCAGCGGCTGGAAAATATCGTAATGCTGACGCAGCATCATATCGGGAGGCGTCACATGATCGAGGCTCATATAGCGCACCCGGTCGATGGTGGCTTTAATATTTTCGACGGTATCCCAGGCTAACTGGCAGTCGGCGATTTGCGAAAGCTTCTGGTGAAATTCGTCATCCAGCTGGAAAAAATCAGTTAACTGCTGGCGTTCAACCGCCATACGCTGCTGATTGAGATTTTGCTCAAGCTGGTAAAGCTGTTCATCGTTCACCATCCCGGCGGCGCGCCGCACCACGGCGCATTCGATGGCCTGGCGGACAAAACAGCCGTTGCGCACCTGCGAAAGAGAGATCTTATTCACGTAGCTCCCGCGCTGCGGGCGGATCTGGATCAAACCGTTTTCGGCCAGTTTAATAAAGGCTTCGCGAACCGGTTGACGAGAAACGTCAAAGCGCACGGAGACTTCCTTCTCCGAAAGTGGGGTGCCTGGTGGGATCAGACAGTGAACGATATCCCGACGAAGGATACGATAAATTTGCTGATTGACGGGCTGTGTCGGATTCAGTTGTGCTTCTGCGGCCATGGATAATTACTTTTATATGAGGTATTTGCGCTATTTTACGTTTTTTTTATCTTTCAGCCCAGACCCGGCCTGCTGGCCGGGTCACAGAGCTTAGCCCTGGCGATGAACGTTCAGCCCGGCAAAGGTTTGGCTGACCGGCATGAGTTCCAGGGTGTTGATGTTGACGTGTTTTGGCAGGGTCGCGACCCACCAGACCGCTTCGGTTACGTCCTCCGGCGTCAGGGCCTGGGTATTTTCGTAAGCTTTCTCGGCTTTAGCGTCATCGCCTTTAAAACGCACGTTGGAGAACTCGGTGCCGCCAACCAGGCCGGGTTCAATATCGGTCACGCGAAGGGCTGTGCCGTGAAGGTCGGTACGAAGATTGAGGCTGAACTGGCGCACAAAAGCTTTGGTCGCACCGTAGACGTTACCGCCGGCGTAAGGCCAGGCGCCGGCGACCGAACCAATATTGATAATATGGCCGCGGTTACGTTCAACCATCCCCGGCAGGACGGCGCGGGTCATATAAACCAGTCCTTTATTATTGGTATCAATCATGTCTTCCCAGTCTTCAAGACTGGCTTTATGCGCGGGCTCAAGACCCAGCGCCAGTCCGGCGTTATTGACCAGAATATCAATCGCCTGCCATTCGGCGGGCAGCCCGGCGATCGTCTCTTCAATGGCTGCGCGATTGCGTACGTCCAGTTGGGCGGTATAAAGGTTGTCGCCCAGCTCATCTTTCAACGTTTTCAGGCGCTCTTCGCGGCGCCCGGTGGCAATCACTTTGTGACCGTTAGCGATAAAACGGCGAGTAATACTTTCCCCAAAACCCGCTGTTGCTCCGGTAACCAGAATAATCATCTTACTGTTCCTCAACGCTTTTTGTGTCTTCATACCATAGCACGCGATCCCGGTGGCGGGTAATGGAAATCATCGGACAAAGGAGGTCGATCGCGGCGGTTAACAGAGTAATCATTGCGGTCAATCAATGAGTTGCCTAATCTTACAGAATAATCGTATTCAGGAGATGAAGATGTCGGAGAACAATCCTTTTTTCAGCGTCAGCCTGCTGCCTTATCAGGCGCCGCGCTTCGATGTGATTGACGTGAGTCATTACCGTCCGGCCTTCGACGAGGGCGTTCGCCGCCAGCGCGCGGAGATTGCCGCTATCGTTAATCATCCCCAGCCGGCTGATTTTGCCAATACGCTGGAGGCCCTGGAGCAGAGTGGTCAGCTGTTGGCTCGGGTGACGAACGTTTTTTTCGCGATGGCGGGAGCGGAGACCAACCCGACCATTCAGGCGCTTGATGAGCAGTTTTCCGCCGAGCTGGCGGAACTGGCGAATGATATCTGGCTTAACGATGCGCTTTTTCAGCGGGTGAAGCGAGTGTGGGAGCAGCGCGATTCGCTCTCTCTGGAGGCCGAATCCCGGCGTTTGCTGGAGGTGACCTGGCAACGTTTTACCCTTGCGGGCGCGATGCTTGAGGATGAGCAAAAAGCGGCGCTTCGCGCGCTGAATACCGAAGCGGCAGCGCTGCAAAGCCAGTTTCAGCAGCGCCTGCTGGCGGCGGTAAAATCTGGCGGTCTGGTGGTGGAGGATGTCCATCAGCTCGCGGGGCTTAGCGACGAGGAGATTAGCGCAGCGGCAGAGGCCGCGCAGGAGAAGGGATTAAGCGGTCGCTGGCTGCTGCCTTTACTCAATACCACCCAGCAGCCCGCGCTGCTTTCGCTGCAGGACAGACAGACGCGAGAAAATTTGTTTGCGGCCGGCTGGACGCGTAATCAGAAGGGCGATACGAATGACACCCGCGAGCTGGTGCTGCGACTGGCGGAAATTCGCGCGCGTAAAGCGCAGCTGCTGGGCGCTGACGACTTTGCCAGCTGGTCTATGGCCGATCAGATGGCGGGAGCGCCGGGGGAGGCGTTTACCTTTATGCGACGAATCGCCCCGGCGGCAAGGGCTCGGGCCGAGCAGGAGCTGGCGGATATTCAGCAGGTTATTGATAATGAAGGCGGAGATTTCCGTGCGGCAGCCTGGGACTGGCTCTATTACGCCGAGCAGGTGCGCAGGAAGAAATTTGCCATCGATGAAGCGCAGTTAAAACCCTATTTTGCCCTCGACCGCGTCCTGCGTGATGGCGTGTTCTGGACGGCGACACAGCTGTTCGGTATTCGCTTTATCGAACGATTCGATATTCCGGTTTATCACCCTGACGTACAGGTATGGGAAATTATCGACGCTAACGGTGAGGGGATCGCGCTGTTCTACGGCGACTACTTCTCGCGGGATAGCAAAAGCGGCGGGGCATGGATGGGCGTGTTTGTCGAACAATCGACCCTGCGAGCGCAACACCCGGTTATCTATAACGTCTGTAATTACCAGAAACCCAAAGCAGGACACAGCGCGCTGCTTTCCTGGGATGAGGTCATCACTTTATTCCACGAATTTGGTCATACCCTGCACGGCCTGTTCGCCAGCCAGAAGTATGCCAGCCTGTCAGGAACCAATACCCCGCGCGATTTTGTTGAGTTCCCTTCGCAGATTTATGAACACTGGGCCAGCGAGCCGCAGGTGTTTGCTCACTACGCGCGGCATCATCAAACTGGGGAAGCCATGCCGGAAGCGCTGCGCGACAGCATGTTCCGCGCGGCTAAGTTTAATAAAGGCTACGATATGAGCGAACTGCTCGCGGCAGCGCTGTTGGATATGCGCTGGCACAGCGTGACGGTAGATAAGCTACCCAAGGACGTGGATGCGTTTGAAGCCGCGTCCCTGCATGCGGAGGATATGGATCTTGCCGCGGTGCCGCCACGCTATCGCAGCAGCTACTTCTCGCATATTTTCGGCGGCGGCTACGCAGCAGGCTATTACGCTTATCTGTGGACGCAGATGCTGGCGGACGACGGCTACCAGTGGTTCGTTGAGCAGGGGGGGTTAACCCGCGAAAACGGCCAGCGCTTCCGGGAAGCGATTTTGTCTCGCGGCAATAGCACTGATTTAGCTGAACTTTATCGCCAGTGGCGTGGACACGATCCGCAGATTGAACCGATGCTGGAAAACCGCGGGCTGAGCTAGCCGAGCGTTTTGACGAGTATAAGAAGACCGGGCGCAGCGCCCGGTTTTTTATCCAATTTTTTCTTCTCCAAAATCTCTCCAAAACTTTTCCCCAAAATAAATCTTTAAATTTTGTTAAATTTGCATGAGGGTACGGCCCAATTTTTCACGTAGCTACCGACAGTGACCGTCGGCACGTCCAGGCGCCCGGGCGGGAATGGTCACGCTCTGGGTATTGTTGAGGCAGAGCTGGCGCCGTTCCTGGCTGGCAATGGCGGCAGCGAGTACCAGGCTAAACCGCGCCCGATCGATAAGCCCGCCCACACAATCCTGAAAGAGTCGCGCGCCTGTGTCGTCGCTCCGGTTATCGCCAGGCAGTTCGGCGCCAGCATCGGACACCGTGCCGACGAACCAAGCGCAACAATCACCGCGGGCGGTGGCGGTAAATCGCAGCGGGTTGTACCGACGCTCATTCAAATAGGATACGGAGAACGGCCAGGCCAGGCACCTCGCGTGCCAGGACTGGATAAGCCGCTGGGAACCGTTGTGGCTGGTGGCGGGAAACATGCCGTAGTTGGTGCGTTCCTGGCAAAACACTACGGAGGAAATTATCAGCGCGCCGGCGTGAGGCTGGATGAGCCAGCGCATTCAGTAACGACTGTCGATCACCACGCATTAGTCGCTTCTCATCTGGTTAAACTGCGCGGTACTTGCCGTGACGGCCAGCCTACTGACGAGCTGATGCCGACTATCACTGCCGGCGGCCAGCACGTAGGGGAGGTTAAAACGACTCTGGCGGTCGAGGACTACGACGAAGAGCGCGCGCAGCAGGTGCTGGCGTTCCTGCAGGAATACTGCGGGGAAGATAGCACCGGACTGGTGAAAATCGCCGGGGTGACATATCGCATTGTCGACATTGGAATGCGCATGCTACAGCCGCATGAGCTTTACCGGGCGCAGGGCTTCCCCGAGTGGTACATCATTGACCAGGATTGCCGCCGCGTGAAGTATGCGAAGGATAAGCAGGTCGCGCGCTGTGGTAACGCCGTCCCGCCTCCATTCACTGAGGCTTTGGAAAGGGCAAACTTGCCTGAGATGGGTCAGACGCAAGTAGCGGCTTAATTTTATGAGGTTAAACAAAGAACCAGACCTTTAACTGAATGGAAATAGTCTGGCTTGAGATTTCAAGCAAGAATCCAGTTTATGAAGTGATAATTAAACTTGTTAAAAAAGGCCCGTTTTATGGGCCTTTGGTAAAAACTAAACTTACGGGCGCTGATTTACGTACTTGATTATCGCTTTAATAATTACGATCATTGGCGGTACGATTTTGAAAAACAAGCTAACCATGTATAGGCCTCACTTAGTTTTCTCGTGCATCACTGCAAACACCCCCGGGCTTGCCTTTACATTTGCTGTATCAGTAGTCGCCAGATATGACCTATTCCCCATTGATTTGTAAACCATCAACGATGGCATAAGAGGGTTGGTTCTATTAAGCCTGCGAGTGTTTTATTCGCTTCAGAACCAGATTATGGACTTGCATGACTGGATTATGCGATGATAGAAATTGTTAAAGGGTTATTCCAACTTATTATTGGTTGTAGCCTGTACAGTTTAGCATGTGAAGCAGGTGATAAATGATGGCGTATTTGGATTATTTTTTGAAATTTATTGAGAGCAACCCAGCACTAGCCATAGGTTTTAACATTGTGCTTCTTATTATGTCTGGATTTTTTGCGCATATTATGTGTAAGTTCCTGTTAATAAAAGCTGTCAGGAAAGCATTTTTTTCCAGTCATAAACAAGATGTTCCTCTTGAAAAAGATCGCCGTATTGCTGAAAAGTTATCCAACTTCGTTCCTGTCATTATTGTATATTATGTTCTGCAATTCATGCCAAATATGCCAGTATCTTTAGTTACTGGCATAAATACAATATGTGGAATCTTGTTTTTCGTTTTTCTGTCTGTCTTTTTTAATGAAATGCTAGATATCGTTAATAGTTCTTATTTAAGAAAAACAAAGCGCAAAAATCATTCGATAAAAGGTTACATACAAATAGGTAAGATTTTAGTTCACATCATTGCGGCAATAATGATACTTGCCGTTATGTCAAACAAATCTCCTGCAATTATTATCTCGAGTCTAGGTGCTGTTGCTGCTGTACTGATGCTGGTATTTCAGCATACGCTGCTTTCGCTTGTAGCTAACGTCCAGTTGTCATCAAATGACGTACTTCAACTCGGTGATTGGATTGAAATGCCTGATAAGAATTTGAGCGGGGAGGTTACTGATATTGCATTACATACAATTACTATACGCAATTGGGATAATACGATTTCACGTATACCGACAAAAAATTTCCTAACAGAAACATATACTAACTGGCAGGCTATGTTCTCTTCTGGTGCCAGAAGGATAATGCGTAGTACTACAATAGATCAGCACTCGGTTACTTTTCTAACTCAAGAAATACTTGCACCAATACTTACGATTAGAGGTGTAAGTGAGCCTCTCTCTAAGTTAATCGATGGGCGTGATGCAATGGGGATTGCGGATAGCTGGTTTATAGATAATGGACTGACAAATTTAACGCTATTTCGTCATTACATTATGGCCTATTTGGCTGAACGATCTGATATTATAAAAGATATGTATGTCGTAGTGAGAACGTTAAAACCATCAGCTTCGGGGATTCCGCTGGAAATTTATTGCTTTACCAGTTCAACACTATGGGTGGATTACGAAAATACTCAATCAGAAATTTTTGAGTACATCACGGCTATCGTTGAAAAATTCTCCCTTCGTATATATCAATATCCGGCAGGGCATGATTTTTGGCATTCGTCACAATAATGCAGCGTTTGATTTATTTAAATAAATATTTATATTGAATGTAAGGCGGAGGTTATCTCCGCTTTTGAAAGTAAGGTAAACCTTTTAATATATATAGATAAATTAAAAGCAACCAAGTAAAAAAGTAATTTGTCAGAAATAAAAGAATATAGTAGATTAATAGAAAGCACTCATTGCTAGCAATAACTCTTTTGGTACGATATATACTATCAGACATATTTCCCACTCCTGTGTATGTTAAATAGTATGCTCCTGCCGTTAAAAGAAGCAGGCCAGGTAGAAGTTTAAACCATTGCTTCAAATGGAGTTTAATGGTTTTTATATCGAACTTATTTCAGCAAAATACATACATTAATATCACGAAAATTGGTGCAGCTTTAGTATATGTGGAAGCTATAGTGGTTACGACTAAATATTGTTCTGAGAAATCCTTTAGGTATCCATTTATTAATTCATAAAGATATGCAATGATGTTTGAATCTTTACTCATTAAATAAATGATGAATAAAATTACCATGAGTATTATCCCTAATAACAATGATATTAATGTATATTTTATAAGCCCTTTTTCCGTCATCTTATCGTTCATTTTGCATCCTGTGCCTGTCTGAACATTTGCATGTCATCTTAACTTTTTTAGAGTTATTCGCAAATGAGTGATGCATGAAATATTAAGCCTGGGGTTTCTCCGGGTGGTACATGATCGACTGTGACTATGACGGTGTGAAGTGTGCGACGGATAAACAGGTCGCGCGCTGTGACAATGTGGTCCCGCCGCCGTTTGCTGAGGCGCTGGTGAGGGCTAGTTTACCTGAATTATGTCAAAAGAAAGACCCAGCCACCTGAAATATTATAAAGCTGAGAATGCAACTGTGTTTGAAATTTGTTGAATGAAATTATTGAAGTGAATTTATGTAGCGCGCTTATCATTATATGGCTTTAGGTTAAATTATTTGGAAAACTCTCAATTTGAAAATAGTTAAATCTTTTCTCCATTAAAGCTGCTATTGTCTCTTATGAAAGGGACCCATCAGGTACCAGAGCCTTCTGGCACTTGATTTTTAAGTCTGTCGCTTAGGGAAGATTGAGGGTTTACCATGGCTAATGATTCACGAGGGAATGAAGTGATCTTCAATCGTGCATATCTAAACTTATGCTTTAAAAACAAGAAATTAAGCCCGTTGGTTATAGTGAAGAAAATTAAAGAACACAATATTGTTGAATGTTTTTCTTTTGGTCTTAAGGGGACGATAGATATTGAGTCAAGATGTCTTTTTTTGCGTTATAAATATCCGTGGCCAGATTTTGAAATTGAACTGGTTAGAAAAAAAGGAGGTGATTATGAGTTCATGCTCTTTCATAATGATTTTCTTAAGGGTATCGGCAATTAAGACATTTATAATATTTTTTTAATAAAAATGGATTTTCCTGGACTATATGACTTGGGTATCTTTTTTTCTTGAACTTGTCTATAAATAACATTCAAAGAGTATGGCGCACTTGTTCGACGCTTCTATCAAATACTTGTAGTATCACTACGCACTTACATTTGGCCTCCATGTAATTAAAAGAGTGTACTTCTAAATGACTCTTTTGAACTCACATGAGTTGGTTGAATTTTGTTCATCGCGACCTATGCTCCTGTCCATATATAAAGCTCTTATCTAAAAAAAACCATACAATCAACCCGCTACGGCGGGTTTTCTTTTCCCACCCTTGACAACAAATTATCAGTTTGTGCTCTTAAGATATTGCTCATTCAGTGAGCCAGGTGTGCTGTATGTTTATACAGTTTTTCGGGGTGATGCTATGAAAATCGAAGTAACCATCGACAAAACCAAAAAATTGCCTAACGGTGCTGAGCCAGCGTTAGAGGCCGAATTCCTGCGGCGATTAAATCAAAAATTTTATGACTGCAAATTATCTATTCGTCGCGCTGGCGCTGATGGGCTCAGTGTTTTCGGTGGCATATTAAGCAATGCCCTCACTGCACTGGCCGCGGTTATCCCAGATTAAAAGACGCGGAGGTATCCAAGGCTCCTGGAGTGACCGAACTACCTTGCGAAGACACTTTAAATTGTTCTTTGATCGTCTGGTGGAGTATTGCCACGTGAGGAATCCTTCGCAGAAAAGATGCTTGAGAAGGTAACGAGATGACTTTGCAGCAGGCTATCGCAAACGTGGCGGAAATTGGCTATCCTCGATCCAATGATGGGTTAATTCGCCCATGACGTTAAAAACATTAAGACCTCGCCTCGGCGGGGTCTTTTATCTTCGTAAGGGCTTTATGTCTCACTCATCATCAAGAAAAAAGGTGCTGGACTCGACTTTACCACTTACCTCCCGCGCTTCGCATGCACGAAGTTGTGTCAACCATGTTGCCAATCGAGTTGGCATGACGAGAGAAGCGCTGCTGAATAAAATCATGAGTGACACAGGGGTTAACTTAGACTGTCCCCTTTCGGAAGAAGAGTTACTAAAAGCGTATCATTACTTTGAGTCTCTCTAAGATAAACAGCTAACGGTATCATTTTTATTTACGATAGAGGCTTCCTTTACCTGTCCTTGCTCTCTCCCAAAGTTCCTCATCCGTCAGGGTTGTTTGAATCAGTTCGATTGGAACACCTGCGTCATTGATAACTGCTACGAAGTAATCATCTATGGGCTCATAGGGGCCGAGGATTATCTCTTCATCTCTGATGGCTGCTGATAAGTTATCAACTTTAAACGCAACATGAGGTACCGTTTTCAATAAAGGATGAAGTGGTGAGTCGTCAGTAAAGCGATGCCACTGGACTTTAAATTTCCCGGGATTGTCGGAAGTGAACATTCCAGCCTTCTCACTGAACGTTCCTTCACATCTTCCATCCTGTAATGGAATGCCAAAATGGTGAAACTCGTACTGTAAGTTTCTTTTCATGAGCAAACTCCTCAATTAAAAAGCTTTCATCATTCTATTGATCGTTTGCTCAATGCTGAGGCAACAGCAATGCACAATTATCGACGTGGTGAATCCCCCTATGCGGAGGGGCGCCCAACTAATAGAGCGAAAGCCCTGTGAATACCACGCGAGTGATGTCTGTTGGGGCATGCTCACCGGGAGGCACCCGGCACCACATCTAATCGCAAGTAAGTAAACCGAACATCTTGTTGGGTTTACTCATTCTCTTTGGCAGACTATGGTTAATTACAGTAACGACATAAAAGGAAATGCTTTTCTGGTAAATCGGTAGCTCGGACTATCAGGAACCGTTACTCCTCGAAAGCCAACTTTTTCAGCCCGCTCTCAAAGCGGGCTTTTTTTATTCCCCTCGTTCATGAGAGGACTCACAGCAATATCGGAGCTGCAGGTGCGCGGGGTTAATTTCCGCAGCCTGACTGACAGCATCGATACCAGCACAGCCGCCGGCCGCTTTTTCTTCCACGTAATGAGCGTTCTGGCGGAAATGGAAAGAGAGCTGATCGTCGAGCGTACCCGGGCAGGATTAGCCGCGGCGAGGGAGCAGGGGCGTATTGGCGGCCGCCGGCAGGTGATGACCCCGGAGGTTGTCGATCGTGCGCATCGAATGCTGGAGAACGGAGCTACACGCCAACAGATAGCTGATGTGATCGGCGTAGGGGTGAAGACTATTTATAAATATTTTCCTGCCGGCTAAGTTTGCTCACCTGCGAACCGTATGCAAGAGCCCGCAGGTGAGCAATTTGCTATGGAGGCAGCGCCATATCTGAAAAATTTTATCCGCGCATTGTTCGCAAAAGCATCAAACAGTTCAGCACTGAAAGCACTTTAAGACTTACCGTACTTATTACATCAATACGTTACGGCAATGACGGAAATTGATAGGCGTAACCTATATTGATATGTCGCCGAGTTAAATCTACTGTATATATAAACAGTATTTATGTGAGCGAGTCTATCATGCAGTTCTACACGCCCGTTGAGTTACGTAGGATTATCCTGATCCCATTGTACAGCGACCTTGTTCAGTGTGGTTTTCCAAGTCCCGCCCAGGATTATGTTGAGCAACGCATCGACCTGAACGAGTTATTAGTTAACCACCCCAGCGCGACGTATTTTGTCAAAGCTGCCGGCGATAGCATGAAAGATGCCGGGATCAGCGAGGGGGATCTTCTGGTTGTGGATAGTTCAAGGACCGCAGTCCATGGCGATATTGTGATTGCCGCAGTGGACGGGGGATTCACTGTTAAGAAGTTGCAACTACATCCACGCGTTCAGCTTAACCCAATGAATCCTGCATATTCGCCGATAGTTGTCGGAAGCGAGGATACTCTCGACGTGTTCGGGGTCGTTACTTACATCATTAAATCAGCGGGCTAAGATGTTTGCGCTTTGCGATGTGAATTCATTTTACGCATCGTGCGAGACGGTTTTTCGTCCTGACCTGAAAGGGCGGCCAGTAGTCGTCCTTTCCAATAACGACGGGTGTGTGATTGCTCGTTCCGCTGAGGCGAAGCCCTTCGTCAAAATGGGGGAGCCGTACTTCAAACAAAAGGACATGTTTCGCCGGCACGGCATTATCGCGTTTAGTAGCAACTATGAGCTCTATGCCGATATGTCCAATCGTGTGATGACCACGCTGGAAGAACTGTCTCCGCGCTGCGAAATTTACAGTATTGATGAGGCATTTTGCGATCTGACAGGAGTTCGTAACTGTCGCGACCTTACCGACTTTGGCCGGGAAATTCGCGAGACGGTTCTGCGCCGGACGCACCTCACGGTTGGTGTTGGCATAGCCCAGACAAAAACTCTGGCGAAGCTGGCCAATCACGCCGCGAAACAGTGGCAGCGGCAGACCGGGGGAGTGGTTGATTTGTCGAACCTGGAACGGCAGAGGAAGTTGATGTCTTTGCTGCCGGTGAATGAGGTTTGGGGAGTTGGGCGCCGTATCAGTAAAAAACTGGAGTCCATGGGGATAGACACGGTGCTTAAGTTAGCCGATACGGACATTCATTTTATCCGGAAACATTTTAACGTCGTGCTGGAAAGAACTGTGCGGGAGCTACGCGGCGAGCCATGTCTTGAGCTTGAGGAATTCGCGCCGGTAAAGCAGGAAATTGTGTGCAGCCGTTCTTTCGGTGGCCGCATCACTGAATATCATGAAATGCGACAGGCGATATGCAGCTATGCATCGCGCGCAGCCGAGAAACTTCGCGGCGAGCATCAGTATTGCCGGTTTATCTCCGCTTTTGTCAAAACCAGCCCCTTTGCGCTCAACGAGCCATATTACGGCAACAGCGCATCTGTAAAGCTGCTAACGCCAACCCAGGATAGCCGGGACATAATTACCGCGGCGACGACATGCCTCGATGCTATCTGGCGAGACGGGCACCGTTACCAGAAGGCCGGCGTGATGCTGGGCGATTTCTACAGCCAGGGCGTGGCACAGCTGAATCTTTTTGATGACAACGCACCGCGGCAGAACAGCGAAAAGTTAATGGAAGTCCTCGACCATCTCAATGCAAAGGATGGCAGGGGGACGCTCTATTTTGCGGGGCAGGGGATCCAGACTGCCTGGCAGATGAAGAGAGAAATGCTATCCCCGCGCTATACTACGAGGTTCTGTGACCTGCTCAAAGTTAGATGATTCGGCCATTAACGGTAATGGGGACGCTACTACAGTCCGCTTAGAGCGAGGAGCGGAAGTTGGCTACTCTGTTCAACGTCCCCAAATTCAGCCTTTATTTCCCAGCTTTTCGCGTGTAGGACCATCAAAATAGATGCTACTAATGTGGCAACTACGCGGTTGAGCCAACACAAAGCGAATTGTTTCCCAGACCGAGCGCCCATTCATTAAACGCTCCCCCATTTTGAATTGGTTATCGACAAACGTATCTAATCCTGTCAGTTCGAAATCTGGGGGATATAACCCAGTCACACGTATATTTTCTTCGGACAACTGGTGTGAGAGTTTAGTTGTAAACCCGCTAAGGCCGTGTTTACTGGCAAAAAATGCGGGATGCGCAATTGAATCTGTAAAATTCGGAATCCCACATGAAGATATAATTGATACTATATCCGCACTTTCTGAACGTCTTAAGCTGGGCAGCAATGCTTGAGTCAGTAGAATCGAACCTGTTAGTCCTGAGCTGACAGTATTGATAATTTCTGTGTCTGGTTGATCGTCTAACGTTCCGGATAACCACTGAGCAGCATTGAGGATTAAAATGTCTATGGGTTTATCTGAACTTAACAACTGTGAAGAAAACTGAGAAAGGGATTCAGGCTGGGTTAAATCACAGATATATCCTTTCGCAATTCCGCCTTCAGCCGAGATGATACTGCAAGTTTTTTGAATATCATTGGCACGCCTCGCGCAAAAATCGACCTCGACGCCTTCTCGTGCCAACCATACGCTCAGCGCCTGACCAAATCCCCCGCCACCACCGGTAATCACAGCCCTCTTACCTTTTAGCATCTTCATTCATCCTTTCTTAATGACTATGTGTGGATGTAGATATACATGAGGAGATGGATTGGTGTCTTTCAATTAGTGCCATTTTTAGATGACGGGTTGGATAAGCTGTACAGCAATCTTTTTAATAGCGTGCCAATCCGTCTGCTCCTGGCACATTTCGGCCGTTATCAAATCTATAGTCTTTTGATAGCCTCAATCAATTCAGGCCCCTGATTCTTCACGTTACCCACTGCGCGGGAAACCGGGTGCCATTTGAAATGATCTGCTGACAGAGCGCCATCAGCAATTATTTCCTCCGCCTCTTTCCCACCTACATCCTGCCGCATCCATTCTCGCGCAGCTTCCGGTACCAGGACGAGTGGCCGGCGGTCATGAATATCGACCAGACCCTGGTCGGCAGCTGCAGTCACTATCAAAAATCCTTCAGCTTCATCGCCGCGTTCAAAAGGTACGCTGCCGAGCGCCGCCATAAAAATGGGCTTGCCGTCTTTCCGGTAGATGAAGTAGGGCTGCTTCTTGTTGCCTTCCTTTTTCCATTCAAACCAACCATCAGCGAAACAGATAGCCCGGCCATGTTGCCATAGTGGCTTAAACATTCTGCTTGTCGCCGCGGTTTCTAAGCGAGCGTTAATGAGCGCTGGCTTATCCCACCACCCTGGTGCGTAACCCCAATGAACCGGATCGAGGTGCAGTTCTTCATTGCGTTCGCTCAGCAACAGAACTTTGGTTCCGGGGGCCACGTTGTAGCGTCCTATTGGCTCGGGATCAAAGGCGATATCCCGCTCGGCCTCTTCTGCAAGATAAGCCAGGTATTCTTCACGGGTTTGAGATTGAGCAAAGCGTCCGCACATGGCTACCTCCAGTCAGATGCCAGACTTAAAATTATAGGTCAGAAGCATAGAGTCATTACCTCATCCTTACAGGACACTATTTGATAGCTATCAGTATAAAAAATGAACTGATAAAGGTGCTAATCAGGCATTATTGAGAGAATGTCGTCCCCAAAACGATATGCAACTGACTGAATTGTATGAGATTCAATTTATGCTTAAATCAACGGAATTTTCATAATAAAAGGAAGTTAACTTTATGATTTTTATTGGTAAATGTACTCATTGAAAAGGATGCTTCTCGCATATTTTCGGCGGCGGCTATGCGGCAGGCTATTACGCCTATCTGTGGACGCAGATGCTGGCGGATGACGGCTACCAGTGGTTAGTTGAGCAGGGTGGTTTAACCGGTGCAAACGGCCAGCGCTTCCGCGAAGCGATTTTGTCTCGCGGCAATAGCACTGATTTAGCTGAACTTTATCGCCAGTGGCGCGGACACGATCCGCAGATTGAGCCGATGCTGGAAAACCGCGGGCTGAGTTAGTCGAGCGTTGTTTAGAGCAGAATAAGACCGGGCGCTGCGCCCGGTTTTTTGTACATTTTTTCCCGATAAGGAACGCTCAGATTCGTCAGGATTTGCGAGGTTATTCTGTAGAAGTGCCCGGGCACGCATTTGCATTTTTCGCTGCGGGTAAGGTTGCTCACCTGCGAACCGTATGCAAGAGCTGCAGATGAGCAATTTGCTATGGAGGCAGTACCATAGCAGCGAAATCTTATCCTCGCGCTGCGGGCATAACCATCAAACAGTTAAGCGCTGAGAATATTTAGGACTTACCTTACTCATGACATCAAGGCGTTACGTGGGCGATCAACATTGACAGAAGGAGCCTGGCGTAGGGAAGCGCTCGCCCCCTCAACTCGGCAAAACCTGTTTTTTGCGGGACAGTCATTAAGAGCGGATGGTTCAACATGATTTCTGCGCTAACGTTCCGCGAAAAGTGCAAAAATAGCCAATTGAGGCGATGAGACAAAGCATATAACCGAATGATTCGCAGCCTTCCTCTACGACGTTTTTTACCACCCGGACGTAGCCGTCACCGAGAATGGCCAGCCATAAGGTTTGCATGCCAAAGAGTCGGGAGAAGACCAGAATAGCCAACAGGCCGCTGATTAATAAGCCGTACCAGGGAGTACGGGTATATTGTGCCAGCTGGTGCAGGGTCTGACGATAATGAATGGCAGGATAAATTATGGCTAAAAGAGCTGCAATCAGCGCAAACCATACCCAGCTACCGTGAGCAATGAGATCAAAAAGGGCATCCAGTTCGCGAATTAGCATGGCAAGGAAAAACCCGCCAACAAGAATATTACAGTAGCGCATGGCTTTATACCGCTTCGCAAGCAGGAAATGAATAAAAACGATGACTGTTAAAACGGACTCTTGCACAATTTCGGTCAGTGATAGTTCTGAAATATTATAATCCCAAAAGTATATATCGACCCACAGGCTAAATACAACAAATGCGCTGGCGCAAGCCGCACCAAGAAAGGAGAGTAAGCTTTTAAATATAGTCATCAATATCACCAAATTTGTTTTTGGTTACGAGGATAAATGATGCAAATGTAAATGCTGTTCACTTTGTGCTGTATAATAACCTTGGTTTTAACACATGATGCGAATTAGCTTATTCTGGGATATTTCATTTACGGAGATAGCGCGCAGGGGGGGGTATCAATATTGCGCTTAGCTCAGCGCTGAAATTAATTTCGCCTCCTGGGTTTCTGCGTTACCTGTTAGCCATCGCCAGGCGGCGATACGGGGCAGGTGTTGAGAATAGGTTGGTCAAAAGCCCCAAACCGGGCGCAGAGCCCGGTTGGTTTCACTGAATGTTGTTACACTTTAAGCAGTTTTACCGTGGCTTCAATATCAATCTCATCTTCCGAGAAAATGAGGGTGCTCCCCTGGAAGGTGGTGATAGCCAGCTTTTTCACCGAGCGCATTTCGCCGGGCTTCGCGGCGGATTTTGGCCTGATATTTCCCATCAACAGGCCCACGGAGAGTACCGCATTCTCTTTATCAATGCGGGCATCGGCGGGCTCTTCCTCGCTGTATACCAGGAAAGATTTGATCGACGTAAGCTTAATTCGCTCGCCTGCAATATAAATATATTTGCTTTCCGGCAGGACTTTCACCGCGTAAGCTGATAGGCCCTTGTTGTTCGTGGTAGGTTCGAACGTGACAGCCGCATCTTTTTTAATCAGTTCAGGGTTGGCAACCTTAATCACATGAAAATAGCGATTATCGCCGTTTTCATCTTTGATAAATCCAAAACCTTTATCTTTAAACCATGTTGTGATCGTTCCGTTCATCGCCGTTACCGCCTGGTTAATCGTTTATCTACTCAATTTTTGCCGCGGGCAGTGTAAAGCACAATGCCCGCATAGACTACGCCTGAATCTCCGGTCTGCGGAGGCCCGGGTTGCTTACCACATTAAATCATCGGGAACTTTAAAATCAGCATACGGATCGTCTTCGTCCTGCTCTTCCGCACTCAGCGCGCTGTTTAAAACAATGCTGCTGGCGTCGCGCTGAGCGATTTTATCCGCTACGCTCGCCGGAATAATCGCGTATTGGCTCTCACCGCCATTATCACCAGCCAGACGGGCAATGGCGAGACGGCCGCTAATCAGCTGCGCCTGAGTCAGTTTATCCACGGCAATTTTTTTTATAAAATTGTTATCCGTGAAGTTAAAATCGATATTGCCTTTGGATATATCGATTTTATTCATTTCAATAAGCTGCTTAACCTGCGCTTTATATTCTCTCGATAGCGCCGCCTGCTTTTGCTGCTCGCTTAGCTGCTTATCACGCTCAAGCTGCGCTTTTTTATTCTCTTCCACCGCCTCTCTGGCTTCACGGGCCTGAACGCGGGATTTTTTCGCCGTTCTCTGGACTTTGGCCATTTTTTTGCTGGTCACGAGTCCGGCTTTTAGCATCTGCTCTTGTAAGGTGAGTTTTGTCATCTTGGTGTCTGAATCAGCTGAATAATGAGTGAGATTATACCTGCAAATGTCGGGTATGCACCATGCGGTATGATTTGCTTGTTATGAGGTGCATAAAAATTCACTTTTATTGGTGTTTATTTGCTATAAATGCACTTTGTTTAATTGATTATGGAGATTGGTGATGATTGTCAGAACCTGGCACGGCTGTGTTCCCGTGGCATTTGGCGATGCGTTTGCGCTTCATCTGCATGCGACAGGCGTGCAGCATTCCCGTGGCGTTCCTGGCAATGCGGGGGCGTTTGTCAGGCGGGAAACGCAGGGGGAGTGGGAACACTTTTTTCTGGCCACGTACTGGAACAATCTGGATGCCGTCATCGCCTTTGCCGGTGAAGACTATCATGTGGCGGTGACCTACGCGGATGATGAGCGGTTTCAGCTGCTTTCCGACCCGTACGTTTTTCAGTTTGAGGTTGCTGACGTTGTGGCGATTTGAGTTGGCTTACGCATTGGCGTGCTTGAGAGACAAAAATTAAGGCCCAAAGGGCCTTATAGGGTTATTTCCTTCCCGCCAGTAAACCAATCACCAACCCGATGGCGCCGGCCGCCAGTAGCCCGGTCAGGGGATTTTCCCTGACGCGTTCCGAGACTTCTGAAACGGCATCCGAAGCCTGAGCGGCATATTTCCGGGCCGCGCCTTTCAGCTGATGCTTAGGCGAATCAACCGCATCACCAAATTGCTGCTGGGCTTCACCGGCAAATTCATTCACTTTATTACCGACTTTGTCGGCCAGATTCTGCGCGTCGTTTTCATAATCTTGTGATGACATGGGAGTCTCCTTTCGTTTGACTTATTAAAGTCTAGTGGCTGACCGGCGAAGTACCAATGCTCAGCCTGCGGTGAAGGCCACTCCAGGAATTTTCTACAACGTCCGGGATATAAATCAGGCTGCTGTTTCGACCTCAAAAGCGCTAAGCAAATGGCGAAAAAGCCTGGCCAGAATGAGGAGGAACCCCATTATTTCAATTGATTAAGTTAATTCCTGGATATAAGATCCGCCAGGCGCCGTTGTGGGAAAGGTAGCGATTCATAAATAAGAACTATTGATGTTCACAATTCCTCTTTTTTCCTTCATCATTTGTCAGCTTTTGCTACTAATAATCAGCGCTTAGCGCAGCATAAGAAAGAAATTTTTTAACTCAAGGCCAGTATGAACTATAAGAATGTACTGAAGAACGCGTTATGGCTTGCCCCCCTGGCGATCCTGAGTCTGCAAACCCCTGCGTGGGCCGCAGATGTCAGCAAAACGGCGACCTGCCGGACGGCGCCGCCTGCGGTGGACAAAGACGGTGTGCCGTTACCACCCGTTGTGGGCAAAGAGGGCGCTCAGCCGGTCTCTGCTAAAGACAAGTCCGGCCACGGCGGCTCAACGGCCAACTGCCAGCCCAAGGCCATCGACAATTAATCATTGACCTCAACCCGGGAGGGACATGGTGCACCCGTTAATTAAGGTGATGCTGGTTGGAGGGAAGGGCGACGGCCTGATGGTTAGCGTTGCCGATAACGCGACGGAGATTTCCGTGACGCCTGCGCAGTACGGTGCGAAATCCGGCCAGCCGCTGAGCTACAGGATCGTGTCGCAAACCATTGATGATGAACGCTATTTTTTCGGCGTTTTCAACGAGAGCCATGAGGATACGGACAAACTTAAACGAGTGGCGCTAACCCGCGGTATGAAAAAATTCTTCAGTTGATCCAGTGCCGGGCGGCGATTCGTCGTCCGGTCGGGTCATATTTCGTTTTTCTTGTGCCTCCGATACCCTAGCGCAAAACGCTTTTCTCAGTTTCGGGAACCTATGATTAACCATATCCGGATAAAAAATTTCAGATCGGTCAGGGATATTGAGCTGGAACTCGGGGCGCTGAATATCGTCTTTGGCCCCAACGGCTGCGGTAAGTCCAATATCTATAAAGCCATCCACCTGTTAACCGCCTGCGCCGACGGGAAGTTTTCCGGCTATATCAGCGATGAAGGCGGTCTGGAAAATATCATGTGGTCTGGGCCGAGCGCGCCGACCGACCGCTTTCCGCGACGGTTGCAGATTGGCTGTCTGACCGATGAGTTTGACTACCAGCTGCAGGTGGGTTTTCCGGAAAAACTGCCTTATCCCACCCAGTTTCAGCTGGATCCGATCGTTAAAGAGGAGTCGATCTGGCTGGCGGGATTTTCCCGACGCCCGTCATCGCGTGTGCTGGAGCGTAAAAATCAGGCTGCGTTCCTGGTCGACGTCAACGGAGAGCGCAGCACCTTCACCGACGCAATTTACGAGAACGAATCGATTTTTGGCCAGCTGGGCGAGCCGCATCGCTTTCCGGAAGTCTCGCGGGTCAGGGAAACCATGCGCCGCTGGCGCTTTTATCACGAATTCAATATTGGCAGGCTCTCGCCGCTACGCCATCCGACGGTCGGCTATCGCTCGCCGGTGCTCGACAGCGATGGACACAACCTCGCCGCCGCCTTTCAAACCATCGTGGAAATCGGCGCGGAAGAGCTGCTGCACGAAATCCTCGGCGAAGCCTTTCCGGAGTGTACCTTCTACTGTGAAAACGAAAACTCGCGTTTCTCGGTAAAGATGCGCCGCAACGGCGTCTGGCGGCCTTTACTGGCGGCGGAGATGTCCGACGGCACCCTGCGCTTCCTGTGCCTGGCGGTGGCGTTGTTGAGCCCGCGTCCTCCGGCGTTTCTGGCCATTAACGAGCCGGAAAACAGCCTACATCGCCAGATGTTTCCCGCGCTGGCCCGGCTCATTGTTGAAGCTTCGCGCTATAGCCAAATCTGGTTAACCAGCCACTCCGCCGAGCTGGCGGAGCTAATTTCGTCCATGGCGCAAGCACGACTTTACGGCCTGGAAAATCGCGACGGGGAAACGCGGATCGCCGACTAGCGGCACGGGCCTAGTCCGGCCCGGAAACGAATCGCCGCCGGAGGCTCTCCAGCGGCCTGGTTTTATGCCGTGGCCGGCAGCAGCGTTTTGCTGCCTTTCAGGGTAAACAGCGAAATAACGGTAAAGCTCAGGGTAATACAGCCCAGGATCAGATAAGCCTGATGGAAGCCGACGGTATCATACATCCGTCCTACCCACGCTGAGAGCACCACGCCTGAAAGCTGTTTCGATAAATTAAAGCCGATCAGGAACAGCGTCGCCGAGAGTTTGGGGTTAAATGCCGAGGAGATATATTTAAAGGTGCCGACCAGCAGGAACGGGATCTCAAACATATGCAGCATTTTCAATATAATCACTTCCACTGCTGAGGTAGCGAAAGACGAGCCTAAAATGCGGACTGACATAATCAACCCGGCAATTAACAGGGCATTCTTGGCGCCAATTCGGTTAATAATCGCCGGCGCGCAGAACATGATCAGCGCATTGAGTAATTCCCCACCGGTGGTCACGAAGCCAAAGACTTCGGTTCCGCGCTGCGGGCTGGAGAAGAAACCTTTAAAAAAGTTGGCGAACTGCTGGTCGAAAACGTCATAGACGCTGGCGACGCCAACCACATAAATAATAAAGCCCCAGAAGCGCGGCATCCGCAAAAGCTCTGCGGCGGTACGCATTGAGAAGGCCTGACGGTTGGCGCCCAGGGCGTCAATAACCTCAGCGCTATTGCTGCTCTCCGGTTTTGAAACCCACAGCAGCACGCCGAGGATCAGCGCGAAACCTGAGGCGATCCAGAAGGTAATATTGGGGTCGATACTAAACAAAATACCGGTGATGGAGGCGCACAGCGCCCAGCCGACGCAGCCGGAGACGCGCACTTTACCATATTCAAAACGGTTGGCGCGGCTGACGCGTTCTATATAGGCTTCTACCGCTCCGGAGCCGCTGGAGAAAACGATCCCCAGATATACACCGCCCACCAGCGCGCCCGCGATGATATTCATTTGCAGCAACGGCGAGAAAACAAAAATAAAGAAGGGGGCAAACAGGATTAATAAAATCGTAATCGTCCACAGCAGATGCTTGCGCAGACCGAGCTTATCGGAAATCAGGCCAAATACCGGCTGAAAAATTATGGCGAATAGCGAAATGGAGGAGAAGACAATCCCCGTCTCGGTTTTGGTTAAATGGTTAACTTCCGCCAGCCACACCGGGAAAAAGGGAAAGTAGGCTGACATAATGAAATAGTAGAAGAAAAAGAACAGCATGAAATAAATAAAGTTATGCCGTTCTCGTGGCGCGAGTTCAGAGAGTTTCATTGTAAATATTCCATATTATTATGCCTGTAAGGTTGGGGGCTTTCGCCCCCGATTATTATTGGAAGTGAATCGTTAACTGATAGTGCCATTGTCTTTCAAGCAGCAGCCACTGTTGCAGCACGCTGGGTGTCCAGGAGTCGTCGCCGCCGATGCCCATGTGTTGAGCATCGAGCGCAATCCAGACGCCGTTTTCCGGCTTCATCCTGTGCCAATGATCGGTCTCCATTAACTGCGCGGTGCTATAGGGCTGTACGGAGAAGTGGAAATCGCCCGCGACGTGCCAGCGCCCCCAGTCCAGCGCTTTGTTATCGCAGCGCAGGCCGTTTTCCGTCGGGAAAATGTAAGGAGTCGTCATCTCTTCCAGCGGCAGCTGCCAGCGGGAGAAACAGGCGCTGGTGCGGCGATCCGGGTAGTTCTCGTGCGGGCCGTAGCCCAGCCAGCAGACCGGCTGCTGCTGGTCGGGAACCTGGAACGTCAGCCCGATGCGCGGTAGCGGCGGCAGGGTGCCCGCGCGTTCGCCATCGACCGCCAGGTGCAGCTTGCCTTCGCTATCAAACGTCATCCGCCAGTGGCTGACAATCACCACTTCATCGCCGCGCAGATAGTGCCAGCGGCAATCGATAACCACTTCATGGGCCAGACGCTGCGCGTCGCACGCCACACAGCGAGCGCAGAGGCCGTACAGCCCGGCGCTTTTCCAGCGTTCGACCCAGGCGTTGGGGTCGATGCGCTCCACTTCGCTGACGCCAATATCGTTATCCAGCGGCGCGCGCACAAACTGATCGCGCAGCGGCGTCAGCAGCTGTTCCACGCCGTCCACCTGCCAGCGGGTTAACAGACCGCTTTCCCGGTCGACCGTCCACTGCTGCGAACCGCTGCGCACCGTCCAGGCGGCGTCGCTGCCCTCCAGCGCTGGCGCCGTGCCGGTAGGGGCAGGGCTACGCAGCGCCAGCGGGGCGGCGAGCGGGAACTGCTGCCAGGCGACGCGATGCCCGGCGTCGGACCAGGCGGTGGCCTGCGGCTGGACGACCTCCAGGGTTAGCCACACTTCTTCGGCGCCGGCGGGCAGCGCCAGCGTATCGCACAGGGTCAGTTCGCACTGGCCTTCAGGGCTAAGCTCAAGCTTCACTTGACCCTCGGCAAAGGTTTCTCCGGCGGCCTGAACCTGCCAGCGCAGTTCTTCGTTATCGGTGGCGCGGAACAGATATTCGCTGCTGACGCCGATCCGCAGCGGGGATTGCGCGAGCAGGGTAAACTGGAAATACTGCTGCGCGTGTTTGGCCTCAATTAATGAAGGATGCGGGCGGCGGTCAGGGAAGACCAGGCCGTTCATACAGAACTGACGATCGTTCGGTTTATCGCCAAAATCACCGCCGTAGGCATAGCCAACGCTTCCGTCGTCGAAGGTTTTGCTGATGGCCTGATCCGCCCAGTCCCAGATAAAACCGCCCTGCAGGCGCGGATAGTCGCGAAAGGCCTGCCAGTAATCGGCAAAATTGCCGAGGCTGTTGCCCATCGCATGGGCGTATTCGCAGAGGATCAGCGGTCGCTGCTCGCCCGGCATACTGATCCACTTTTTGATCCCCCATTTTGGCACCGTTGGAATCAGCTGGTCGCGCTCAACGCGAGCGTACATCGGGCAGATAATATCGGTGGTGGTGCTGTCGGCGCCGCCGCCTTCATACTGCACCGGGCGGGAAGGGTCGTTGCGCTTCAGCCAGTGATACATCGCTTCATGGTTGCCGCCGCCGCCGGATTCATTTCCCAGCGACCAGATAATAATCGACGGGTGGTTGCGGTTGCTTTGCAGCATTCGGCTGACGCGGGCGCTGAAGGCCGGGAGCCAGGCCGGATCGTCGGAAAGACGATTCATCGGCACCATGCCGTGGGTTTCAATATTAGCTTCGTCAACGACGTACAGGCCATAGCGGTTGCACAGCTCATACCAGCGCGAAGCGTTTGGATAGTGCGAGCAGCGCACGGCGTTGAAGTTGTTCTGCTTCATCAGCAGAATGTCCTGCACCATGTCCTCTTCGGTCACCACCTGGCCGCGCTGGTGGTGATGCTCGTGGCGGTTGACGCCGCGGATCAGCAGCGGTTTACCGTTCAACAGCAGCAGGCCGTTTTTGATTTCAACGCGGCGAAAGCCGATATCCCAGGCTTCCACCTCGATCGTTTCATCGCCGCGCCACAGGGAGACGACCGCCCGATAGCAGTTTGGCGTTTCCGCGCTCCACAGCGCCGGTTTTTCTACCGGCAGACGAATCGCCGCGCGTTCGGCATAGTTTCCGCGCTCATCGATAATCGGCGAACCCGGCGACTGGCGGTGGCTGGCGACCAGACGATCCTCATCCCACAGCTCAACCTTCACCGTCAGCTCTTCCAGCTGCGTGACCGGCGCGGCAACGCTTAAGTTCACCAGCAGCTCGGCGTCGCGGTAAAGCGCATCGAGCTGCGGCGTGAGCTGAACGTCGCTGAGGTGCAGGGTCGGTTTGTTCAGCAGCCAGACCGAGCGAAAGATCCCGCTCATGCGCCACATATCCTGATCTTCAAGCCAGGTTCCCGCGCTCCAGCGCATTACCATCACGCAGATGCGGTTATCGCCGGACTGAAGGAATGGCGAGAGATCGAAGGCCGCGGGCAGGCGGCTGTCCTGCGAGTAGCCGACCCATTCGCCGTTGCACCACAGATGAAAAGCTGAATTAACGCCGTCGAAGATAATCTGCGTCTGGCCGTTGGCCTGCCAGCCCTCATCAACGCTGAACGTCAGCGAGTAGCAGCCGGTCGGGTTCTCCTCAGGCACGCGCGGCGGCGTAGTATCGATAGGGTAGCGAACGTTGGTGTAGATCGGGGCGTCGTAGCCTTCCATCTGCCAGTTTGATGGCACTGGCGTACTGCGGCTGTCCGGCAGCTCGTCTTCCAGCCAGCGGGCATCCACCGCAAACGGGCTGCGGGCAAGGGAAAACTGCCACTGGCCGTCAAGCCGGCGACGAGACGCCGAAGGCCGGTTGTCCCGCGCCGCGTCGGTATCGCGCCAGCTGGCGAACGTCGGGTGGGCCGGTAAACGGTTGAGATGGGTAATGGTCTGGTTTTGCCAGTCTTCGCGGGCGAGAACCTGATGAAACGTCGCTCCTGCGGCGGAGATTGAGTCGTGTTGTTGCATACGCATACCTGACGGATAAGTGAGAAAAATGTCATTCGCTAGACAATATAAATTTGTTATCAGTTATTTTCGTCAAGGCCGCAATATTGGCGAAAATGAAACCTACTGGCGATCACGAAAAGCTGGAAAAAGGGCTGATTTTTGTCGTCCTTTAAACATAAAATGTTAGCGGACGACATTGAGGGTTCAAAATAGGGAAGGAGCGCGCTATGCAGCGTCGATCGGCAACGCTAGAAGATGTGGCCCGCGAGGCTGGGGTATCCCAGCAGACGGTCTCCCGAGTGCTGAATAATCCGGACGTGGTGTCTGAAAGAACCCGCGATAAAGTGATCCGCGCAATGCAGGCGCTGCGCTATGTACCGAACCGTTCTGCGCAGCTGCTGGCGGGGAAATCCGCGCCGTCAATTGGCCTGATTACCGCCTCGCTAACGCTGCACGCGCCTTCGCAAATCGCCGCGGCGGTGAAAAGCTATGCGGGTTTGCATCAGCTTGAAGTTTCAATTGCGATGCCGGTGCAGATCGATTATCCGTCGCTTCAGGCCAGGCTCAATGAGTTTCGCGCCCAGCATATCCGCGGCGCGATTATCAGCCTGCCGCTGGAAAGCAGTCTCGCGGAGCGGCTGGTGGCGGAGAATCCCGACATTGCCTGCCTGTTTCTTGACGTCTCGCCGGAGGCCGACGTTTGCAGCGTGCGTTTCGATCACCGCGACGGCTGCGGCGCCTGCGTGCGTCATCTCTGGGACGCCGGGCACCGCGAGTTCGGCCTGCTTGCCGGGCCGGAAAGTTCGATTTCCGCGCGCATGCGCCTGAGCAGCTGGCGCGAGGCGCTGCACCGGCTGGGGGTCAGTAATGCGGTGACGGTGTTTGGCGACTGGAGCGCCGCCAGCGGCTGGCACAAAACTTTTGAGCTGCTGCATCACCACCCGCGCCTCAGCGCCATCGTGGTGGCTAACGATCAGATGGCGCTTGGGGTGCTGAGCGCGCTGGCGCAGCTTAACCGCACCGGCAGCCAGGCTATCTCGGTCACCGGCTATGACGATACGGCGGACAGTCTCTATTTCCAGCCGCCGCTGACCACCGTCGCTCAGGATTTTAATGTTCTCGGGAAACGGGCGGTCGAGCTGCTTATCAAGCTCATGGCCGCTCCGCAGATAAAAATTCGCGAGCTGCTGCCGACGCGTCTGATTATCCGCCATTCCACCTGGCCCTATGCGGGAGATGAGGAGAGGGAGAAAGGCGAGCTCATTGCGCAGCTTAAAGCGCTGGTGGAAAAGCTCTAAGCAACGGGCCGTTTAGCTTTCATTGATGTTGCGTGTGATAGTTTATGGAACAAACGTACTCAGGGGATTTATCCACTGAACGTAAAAATGCAAAACACAATCTATCCATGCAAGCATTTATTCACCGCCAGTCACATGGCGGTTTTTTTTGGCCTTTTTTTGCCAATGGGAAATGACATTATTTTATTTTATTCTGCTTATTGCGCGTTAAATCGGCTGAATAAAGCATAAACGCATTGTTTTTGCGGCCGTGTGTTAAAAGGTTTTCCGGGGCTATAGTTTCTGAACCAGCACAAAATACTGTAGAGCATGAGGCGACAGGACGCTCTTCTTTTAGCGCCATTCGGCTATGCTGAAAGCCAATAGCAGCGAGTAAAGGCAAGGTCATGATGATATTAAAAGGAAAAGAGCACGTTGACTCGGTTGACTGGCAGACGGTGGCGGAGACCATCGCCGCCGCAGGGCTTAATCAGCGGGACGTTGCGCTGGTTGAACGCGCGTTTCGTCATAGTACCTTTTGCTGGTTCGGCTATGAAAACGGTCAGCTCATTGCCGTTGCCCGGGCGATTAGCGACCTGACCTGGTGTAGCTATCTGGCGGATGTCGCGGTGCACCCGCGCTGCCAGGGTAAAGGATACGGCCAGCAGCTGATGCGGGCGGTCAGCGATGAGCTGCGGCCGTATGGCAAAACCTTTATCTACTCGGTAGTGGATAAAATAGATTTCTATCGCCGCTTCGGTTTTGAATTGCTGGCGACGGGCATGGTATGCGCCAGCGAAGAGACGATAGCGCGTATGCGCGAGCAGGGATTTGTTGGCTAGCAAACACCACCTAAAAAAATGCATTTACCAAACCTTAGTCGGCTATAGCGGGTCCAGTAAATTATGACAGATAGCCTGGGTTAAAAGGGTAAACTGTGTTACACAGTCTCATTCTCCTGGCAAAAATCTGGATGGGATTATGCTGACAACTCTGATTTACAGAAGTCAGATGCATTTAACACAAGAAACCGATCTCACACTGCTGGTTGAAAAAGCGAATGCTGAGAATGCAGCTCGCGGGATTACGGGCATACTTCTTTTAAAAGATAATGTTTACCTTCAGATACTTGAGGGGGATGAGTGCGTGCTTGAGCAGCTATTCAGCAAGATCAAGCAAGACGATCGCCACTATCAGGTTGTCGAGCTGATGCGTGATTACGCGCCGCGCCGGCGCTTTGAAAACGTAGGGATGATGTTTTTTGACCTGAATAAACGGCAAACCGCTGACGTCCTGACAAAGGTGCGCCAGCTTAGCCAACTGAAAGGTTATCTTTCCACCGAAGAGCGCGTTTATAAATTTATCCATACTTTTATCAGCCAAAGAAGGACTGCCGCGCCGTCACCCTTTTTACGGCCTGACAAATGGTCGCTTCATTCGCGTAAACATGCATTTCATGCGCCGCAAGAATCGTTTTTTGCCGGTCAATGCTGTCAGTTTGCTTTCCAGCCCATTATCGAACCGTTGGCAGGGAATATCACTTCGCTTGAAGCGCTTATTCGTGATAAAGAGGGCGGTAGTCCCGCCAATTTCTTTGCCTCGATTCCGCCAGAGAAACGTTATGAAGTTGATCTCAAAGCGAAATCAGTTGCCTTTGCCCTGGCGAAAGAAATCAATATTGGCGACCATAAAATATCCATTAATATCCTTCCGATGTCGCTGGTTGTTATTCCTGATGCCATTGAATACCTGTTGCAGGAAATAAAAAAACAGGGACTGGTACCCGAACAGGTGATCGTTGAGGTGACGGAAGATGAAATGATCTCCGGTTTTAGCCAGTTCAGCAGCGCGATAAAAAAACTGCGCGTCTCTGGTATGGGGCTGGCAATTGATGACTTTGGCGCCGGTTATGCTGGGCTCTCGTTGTTGACAAAAATTCAGCCTGATAAAGTTAAAATCGACCGCGAGATTATTTCCGACATCCATCAGAGCGGCCCTAAACAGGCGGTGGTCAGATCGATCATCAACTGCTGCCGTGAACTTGAGATTGCCGTGGTTGCTGAAGGCATAGAGCGGATAGAGGAGTGGTGCTGGCTCGAATCTGCGGGTATCAAACGTTTCCAGGGCTTTTTATTTGCCATGCCGAAAGTCAACGGCGTCGGTGATATACGCTGGCCTAAGGAAAAAGTGAAGCCTGATATGCCTTAATATACTGAGCGGTTTGCTTCCAGAAGCAGCGCAGGCGAGTAGAAATTGAGTATTCAGCCTTGATCGTCCCTATTTTCTGCAGCTGAACCGGCCAAGAGTTGATGATGGCCGGTAAGCTCATGAATAACTGCAAGCTCTGCCTATTCCCAATCTAAAACAAACTGACCTTTGTTAATCATCGATCCTGTCATGACTGATTTCATCTTCGTGGGTGTTTATCAACTGCGTAAGCGCTATTTGTTCCTGAAACTTGGTCAGAAGCAGTTCTGCGTCCGTCTTCAGAACGTCTTCAGATGATTCCAGTACCGAATTTATCGCTTTCGTTACGTTGCTAACTAATTCCGCGACGCCGCCTTCCTTGCCGATAGCAAGCATCAGAGCGCTAATGAGCAAAGACTGCGCCTCGACCTGGGCAGCAAGCTGCTTACTTTCGGCATCCATGGCGGAAATTTTAGCAATTATGCTGAGAATGACATTATTCATTGTATCCCTCAAATCGATCAGTTAGAGCGGGTTGTTGATGGCTATCTTCGATGTCGATAGTCCGAAATAACCATAGGACATCAATATGCCAGAAAAAATATCGGTAGCGATAGTCAGGTTTTAGACATCAGCAAAGTTAAGCATGAAAACGCGCCGGTCCCTCTTCCATTTTTCCTCCAGCGGTCGCGCCCGACAGCGCGTAAGGGAGCATGAAGAGAGCGGTGTTGAAAAGAAAGACGGCAGACTTGACGTCGTGTTAAGCCTGGCCGACCTCTGATGTTTCTTACTTCAGCATCAACTCATACCGGACGAACCGGAAAATTTTAGGATGTTTGGCCGTGAGGACAGACGCGTTTGCAAGAGCGGCTATCGCTTTGCATCGAGGTACAGCATGGTCTGACGCCCGACCATGAATATGGCTCATGTTGTAATGAAATTAACTCGCTTTTACTCATCTAATGACTCTGGCATAACATGCTGTATTCGATATAGATAATATGAAGATAAAGACTGCTTATGGAAGCATGCGGTAGCCTGCAACCATCAGAAAGGACAGCGGTTTTTTATCTCAGGACTTAGGATGCACATCTGCGATGAATCAACAATTTACATATACTATTAAACGCACTCTCTTTGATGAAAACTATAACCCCTCTGAAAATACGCGTATTACAACCAACTTTGCTAATTTAGCCAGAGGGGAAAATCGCCGGGAGAATCTGCGCAATACGTTAGCCATGATAAACAACCGTTTCAACAACCTGGCGCATTGGGATAACCCCAAAGGCGATCGCTACGCGGTTGAGCTGGAAATTATTTCAGCCGAAATGAAGTTCAACGCCACTGGCGATACTTTTCCGGTAATTGAAATATTGCAAACCAGCATTATTGACAAAAAAACGGATAAACGCATTGACGGTATTGTCGGCAACAATTTCTCCTCGTACGTTCGTGATTACGACTTTAGCGTAGTGCTGTTGGAACATAATAAAGGGCGCGCAGGTTTTAGCCTTCCCGAGGGGTTTGGCGATTTACACGGCAATATATTTAAACATTTCGTCAATTCAGCGCAGTTCAAGGCCAATTTCAAAAAAACACCGGTCATCTGCCTTAGTGTCTCCAGCAAAGACACCTATCACCAGACCGGAAATCAACACCCGGTGCTGGGCCTCGAATACCGGCCTGCCGCCTCATCGTTGACTGAGCAATATTTTGGCAAAATGGGCCTACAGGTTCGTTATTTTATGCCGAAAAACAGCGTCGCGCCTCTGGCATTTTATTTTTCGGGGGATTTGCTGAGCGATTATACGAGTCTTGAGCTGATTAGCACCATTAGCACGATGGAGACGTTCCAGAAAATATACCGCCCTGAGATCTACAATGCGAACTCTGCCGCAGGACTCTGCTACCAGCCCGATCTGCATCATCAGGACCATTCGCTAACAAAAATTGTTTACGATCGTGAAGAGCGCAGCCAGTTGGCTGTAGAGCAGGGGAAGTTTACCGAAGAGCACTTTATTAAACCGAACAAAAATATTCTGCAGCAATGGTCTGCTCATTACGCTCTTTAAGACATCGCATATATAAGGCTATCGATAATGACAAAATTATTACCCACTTCAACAGCCGGCAGCTTACCGAAACCCTCCTGGCTTGCTGAGCCGGAGAAACTGTGGTCTGCCTGGAAATTACACGATCAGGAATTAATCGACGGCAAAAAAGATGCGCTGAGTTTGTCCTTATTCGACCAACTGCGCGCCGGTATCGATATCGTCAGCGATGGCGAGCAAACGCGTCAGCATTTTGTCACCACGTTTATTGAGCATCTCAGCGGCGTTGATTTTGAAAAACGCGAAGTTGTTAAAATCCGCAATCGCTACGACGCGAGCGTACCAACCGTGGTAGGGGCCGTTGAGCGACAAAAACCGGTATTCGTTGAAGATGCGCGTTTTTTGCGTCAGTTGACCAAACAACCGATTAAATGGGCGCTGCCGGGGCCCATGACCATGATTGATACGCTTTATGACGCTCATTATAAAAGCCGCGAAAAACTGGCCTGGGAATTTGCGAAGATACTTAACCAGGAAGCCAAAGAGCTGGAGGCCGCCGGCGTCGACATTATTCAGTTTGATGAGCCAGCCTTTAATGTCTTTTTTGATGAGGTCAATGATTGGGGCATCGCGGCGTTAGAAAGGGCGATTGAAGGGCTTAAATGCGAAACCGCGGTCCATATCTGCTATGGATACGGCATCAAGGCCAATACCGACTGGAAAAAGACGTTGGGAACGGAGTGGCGCCAATATGAAGAAGCGTTCCCTAAGCTACAAACATCCAACATCGATATTATCTCACTGGAGTGCCATAACTCGCGGGTGCCTATGGATCTGCTTGAGCTGATTCGCGGTAAAAAAGTCATGGTTGGAGCCATAGATGTGGCAACCAATACAATTGAAACGCCGGAGGAGGTCGCCGCGACTTTGCGTAAAGCGCTGCAGTTTGTGGATGCAGACAAGCTCTATCCTTCAACCAACTGCGGCATGGCGCCATTATCGCGTCGGGTTGCGACAGGCAAGCTGCAGGCGTTAAGCGCCGGGGTGGAGATTATCCGCAGGGAGCTCCAGGGAAAATAGCCTCTGGCACAGGGCCGAAAAGCATCGCCGTTGCTGGTAGATGTCCAGCGAATGCTACAGCGGCAGCGGCGCTGCTTCTGGCTCTGGTTTAATGTCTCACGGAGTAGTTCTCTGCAGGGAAATACCCATACACAGCGTCGGTAGTTACTTAAAATATTTATCCAGTGGATCGTAATGGCGGTATTTTCTAAAGAAGAACAGCCAGTAGATAAAGCCCAGAATAGCGCCCAGCCCGGCAAACTGCAGATAAAGCATTTTACGCCGGACAAGCAGGTCGACAAATGAATACGCGCCTTTCCACATATCAATAATGCCACCGTTTATCACCAGATCTGTAAACAGCGCAATCGCCGGCAGGGCAACGGCGTACGCGGCCATAAGGTATAAAAGGGCCGCAATCCTCATTTTGGTATTGATATGCATGTGCCGTTCCTTGTCCGTGTTTTTTAAAGCATAACATAGCTCATCAAGAACCAGCCTGCGATCGGCATTAGCCGATGCGGACACGATCGTTGGCTCCGAAAGGACCATTTGGGTATGGAATCCAGATGGTCCTTACTGCCTGCTGCTAGTGACTATGAGCTCTGAGAAAGACGGTTAATACATCCTGTCGCCTCGTGTTTTCATTCAAACCCGCTATCAGCAAATATAGATAACCCAACCATATGCCCTGGCAGCGTGAAAAATCCGCTGCTTGTCGCATGCATAAGATCTATCGAACAATACTTTGTATTTAAGGTGAAGATTAATTTCACATCATGAAGGCTGAGTTTTCGGCGCAAATATCGAATAAATGTGAAAATCAAATGGACATCAGATTACAAATCATTACATTTGATTTCATAACATTTCAGAAAACGGAGTTTTTGATGTTGTGTATGTCATTTCCCAGGTATGGGCTTCTGCTGGCCAGTCTCACGGCCACAGCCCTCCCGGCAGCGCCCCTGAGTCCTGCGGACCAGAATGCCATTGAGCAACAACAAAAGGCATTGCTGGAACAGACGCAGCAGCAGCGCGACATGCTCCGCCAACTGGTGAACGTTTTCGATGAGTTTAACCAAACTAAAAGGTTCAATACCCAGCCTGTTGCCAGCTTTATCAAAGGTGAAACAGCCTCCGGGGCTAATCTTTCTACGAAAACGGCAGATTATGTCAAAAGCCTGCAAAGAGATAACACTGCCAAATTAGTAGGTGTTTTTAATAAACAAAATCCAAACGCTGAATTAAATGTTTTTGGGAAATATTCACAGCAAGTTTTGGGCCCCGGAGGGAGTGACACAAGGGGTAGGACTAAAGTTTTTGCTTCAGAAAAATTGACTGAGGATGAAATTATTAGTTTTGCTACATCTTTAACTAGTGGAATCTCATTTAAAGAGAGCGTTCTTTCTGAAGGGAGGCTGATGTATGCAAAAATAAACGATAATCAAACAATCAACATTCGAAATTTTTCAACTTCCTCAGAGATAACTGGAGCAAGATGGACAATTGAAATCATTGGGAATGCTGATATTAAATCTGTCTCTAAGACATCATTGAATAGATTTGAAGTGAATTTTAGATAGGGGAGAGGTACAGTGACATATTTAACCGAAGAACAATATCAGGATCGGAAAGAGTTACTGCGAGGGGCTTCTACGACTATGTTATGGAAAAATATCGACCCAGATAGTGTTGATGGCGCCTATAAGCTAACTTATCAAGAAGAAAAAGCGCTTTATATCTGGTTCATTTGGCGTTTATTGGAAGATGGTGAGATCAAACTTGCTCGCCACGGGAAGTTTCTCCCTGGAAGCATCGACAAGCAGATCGAGGTTTTTGAAAGGGCATTTCCTAAAACTGAGGATGATATGAATTGTGATGCATTTGAGGGATTTTGGTTTCTAAGTGAAAATTGTCCGG
The DNA here is from genome assembly GCF_003812845.1 of Klebsiella sp. FDAARGOS_511. Lineage (NCBI taxonomy): Bacteria > Pseudomonadati > Pseudomonadota > Gammaproteobacteria > Enterobacterales > Enterobacteriaceae > Klebsiella > Klebsiella sp. FDAARGOS_511. Next base: position 5,827,891 of record NZ_CP033824.1, read on the forward strand.
CTGGAATTGTCTGGATTCATGAAGACGACTATCAGGATTGGACTTAGTAAAGATATTTTAACATTCTACCTGCCCTTTAATACGGGAAGGATATCATGATCTTCCCATCGAAAACAGGGTAAGTAAAACCTGGAAAATAGGATTGATATATACCGTAATGATAACAATTAAGTTAGTACCCAACGCTGATGGAAAGATCGTCTTGAGTCAGGGTCTACAGGAAAACGACGGATATGAGTTTCGTAGAGAACTAGCCAAAAAAGGAACGCCCCCTGGAGCATCGGCAGCAGGGGGCGTTTACGGGTGAGGATTATCGTCGTTCATCAGTCATCCCATTTGTGGCTTAAATACGCGGCAAGAAATCCAAAGAACACGATGGTTCCCAGAACCGCCATAAATACATGCATATTTCCCAGCATGATTAACCTCCATTAGTTTTGCTATGCGCTATGTTGTCCTCATTGAGCGGGTTTACGGTTGTTGGATACATCTTAGCCCGACTAGTCTAAACAAATGCTTAACAAATTGCCCGGCGTGACTATTCTGGCGATAAATCACATTACGTTTTTGTCCACCATTATCTTCTTTCTGTACTGCAACGGGCTAAGATCAAACTGCTGGCGAAAGTGATGGCGTAGGGTGCTGGCGTTTGAGAAACCGCAAAGCTCGGCAATGTGTTCAACGCTCAGCCGGCTGTGGGTTAAATGCTGCGTGGCGCGCTGAAGGCGCTCGTCAAGCAGCCAGCGGGCAGGGGTTTTGCCGGTGGCGTCTTCGAAACGGCGCAAAAAAGTCCTGGGGCCCATGCCGGCTCTTGCCGCCAGCGATGCCACGGTGTGGCTTGCGGCGAGATTCTGATGCAGAAAATCAAATAATTGCCCCAGCCGCTGGCTCTCTCGCGCTTTAGCCACCGGGCGAACAATCTGCTGCGCCTGCCCGCCGTCGCGATGGGGGGAAACCACCAGACGTCGGGCGACAAGATTCGCCGCGTCGACGCCAAAGTCCTCGCGCACCAGATGCAAACATAAATCGATACCCGCAGCACTGCCGGCGGAGGTCATGACGCCTTCGGCGCCGACGTACAGCACGTCATCGACCACCTCAATCTGCGGAAACCGCGCCCGCAGCTGGTCGGTATAGCGCCAGTGGGTGGTCGCCTGGCGGCCGTTCAGCAGCCCGGCGGCGGCCAGAACGAAAACCCCGGAGCAGATAGAAATGATCCGGCAGCCTCGCGCATGGGCGGCGACCAGCGCTTCGCATAGCCGCGGCGGCACAGGGGAGTCGATACCGCGCCAGCCCGGCACCACGATGGTGTCCGCTTCGCCTAACAGCGCCATGCCGCCGTCGGTCATCAGCCGAATCCCGCCGGTCGCCCGCAGCACGCCTTCGTCGACGGCGGCCACGGCAAAACGATACCAGCGTTCGCCCATCTCAGGGCGCGGCAGGCCAAAGATCTCGACGGCGACGCCAAATTCAAAAGTACACAGGCCATCGTAGGCCAAGGCAACGACCCGATGTTGTGACAACGTCACGGGTGGAATTGTCATGATTTCAGCGTTTTCAGTCATAGTTCTCGGCAGATGTCGCGCAGGCGGTTAATTAAAGTAGTGGTATCACAGACAAGGAGAAGATGCCATGAGTGTTGTAACCGCTATTGCCCCCGCCAGTTCTACCGACGCTGCCGCCTGGTTTCGTCATAAGCTAAGCCTCGAGACCGACTGCGCCGATGTCTACAGCGCGATGCGCGAAGGAGAAGCGGATTTTGTTCTGCTACACGTCGTCGGCAGTGAGGAAACCTTTGCCCGTCGCCACCTCCCGGGTGCCCTGCATTTACCGCACCGGCAGATTGATGAAGCCAGAATGGCGCAATGGCCTCAGGAGACGCTGTTTGTGGTCTACTGCGCCGGGCCGCACTGCAACGGGGCGGACGTCGCCGCCATGAAGCTGGCGCTACTGGGGCGTCCGGTCAAAATGATGCTCGGCGGTTTGACCGGCTGGGAAGATGAAGGCTTGCCCTTCGCAAAATGAATTTATTTCATGTGCCATGAAATATTGTCGTTTGCCGATGAATCCTCCGCATGCCAGTATCTGGACATATAGACATCCAGAAGTCTAAAAATTCAAATAATGAACTATCACGGTGGGCAACTACCTTGCCCACCGCTAAGGAGACACCATGCAACGTCAGCAGGCCCCGTTCCGCGCAGATATCGTCGGCAGTTTTTTACGTCCGGACGCCATCAAACAGGCCCGCCAGCAGCTGGCCGCAGGCGCTATTGACGCACAGCAGCTGCGGCAGATAGAAAATGAGGCGATTCGCGATCTGGTGCAGCAGCAGTGCGAGTGCGGGCTGCACGTGGTGACCGACGGCGAGTTTCACCGCGCGTGGTGGCACTTTGATTTCTTTGACGGTTTACAGGGCGTTGAGCGCTACGATTCTGAAAAAGGTATCCAGTTCAACGGGGTACAGACCAAAGCGCACGGGGTTCGCGTCACCGGTAAACTGGCCTTCGGCGATCACCCGATGCTGGAAGATTTTCGCTATCTGAAGAGCGTCAGCGGCAGCGCGCAGCCGAAAATGACCATTCCCAGCCCGAGCGTGCTGCACTTCCGCGGCGGGCGCAAAGATATTGACGCGACGGTATATCCGGACCTCGCCGACTATTTCGATGACCTGGCGACCACCTGGCGCGACGCCATTCGCGCCTTCTACGATGAGGGCTGCCGCTATTTACAGCTCGATGACACCGTCTGGGCCTACCTGTGCTCCGATGAGCAGCGTCAGCAGGTTCGCGATCGCGGCGAAGACCCGGATGAACTGGCGCGCATCTATGCCCGCGTTCTGAATAAGGCCCTGGAAGGGAAGCCGGAGGATCTGACCGTTGGCCTGCACGTGTGTCGCGGTAACTTCCGCTCGACCTGGATCTCCGAGGGCGGCTACGAGCCGGTTGCGGAAGTGCTGTTCGGCGGCGTTAACATCGACGCGTTTTTCCTCGAATATGATAACGACCGCTCCGGCGACTTCGCGCCGCTGCGCTATATTCGTCCCGGCCATCAGCAGGTGGTGCTGGGGCTGATCACCACTAAAAACGGCGAGCTGGAAAACCCGGAAGGCGTGAAGGCTCGACTGCAGGAGGCGGCGCAGTACGTCCCGCTGGCGCAGATCTGCCTCAGCCCGCAGTGCGGCTTTGCCTCCACCGAAGAGGGGAATTCCCTGACGGAAGCCCAGCAGTGGGACAAAGTCCGTCTGGTTACCGGCATCGCCGCACAGGTCTGGTAATCTCTTCATAGCGCAGCGTTGCACTATTTTAAGGCAACGCGGCGCCCCCTCTTTTATTTCCCCCATATTCCGCCGCGCTTTCAGGGTATTCCGCAACCTGGCATTGTTTTTGCCTTATCACTTCCGGTTAGTCGTTAATTCATTTTTTGTCTTTGCGCTATTCAGGAGTGACACACATGCAGCGTCGTACATTATTAAAAGCTTTTGCTCTCTCCGCCTCTGTTATCAGCATGGGCTTCTCCCTGCAGGTTTATGCCGCCGACACCATTAAAGTCGGCATTATGCACTCGCTTTCCGGGACGATGGCGATTTCTGAAACCCCGCTGAAAGATGTCGCCCTGATGGCTATCGACGACATCAACGCCAAAGGCGGCGTACTGGGTAAAAAACTGGAACCGGTTGTGGTGGACCCGGCGTCAAACTGGCCGCTGTTCGCCGAAAAAGCGCGGCAGCTGCTGACCCAGGATAAGGTGGCGGCGGTGTTCGGCTGCTGGACCTCCGTATCGCGTAAATCGGTTCTGCCGGTATTCGAAGAGCTGAATGGTTTGCTCTTCTACCCGGTACAGTACGAAGGTGAAGAGATGTCGCCGAACGTGTTCTACACCGGCGCGGCGCCAAACCAGCAGGCGATTCCGGCGGTAGAATACCTGCTGAGCGAAGACGGCGGCGGGGCGAAACGCTTTTTCCTGCTGGGTACCGACTACGTCTATCCGCGCACCACCAACAAAATTCTCCGCGCTTTCCTGCACGCCAAAGGGATTCAGGATAAAGATATCGAAGAGGTCTATACCCCGTTCGGCTATAGCGACTATCAGACTATCGTCGCCAACATCAAGAAATTCTCCGCCGGCGGCAAAACGGCAGTGGTTTCTACCATCAACGGCGATTCCAACGTCCCGTTCTATAAAGAGCTGGCCAACCAGGGCCTGAAAGCGACAGACGTGCCGGTTGTGGCCTTCTCCGTGGGCGAGGAGGAGCTACGCGGCATTGATACCAAACCGCTGGTGGGCAACCTCGCGGCGTGGAACTACTTCGAATCCGTTGATAACCCTACCAACAAACAATTTGTCGCGGATTATCGTGCCTATGCCAAAGCCCATAAGCTGCCGAACGCCGATACCGTCGTAACCAATGATCCGATGGAAGCGACCTGGGTTGGCCTGCACATGTGGGCGCAGGCGGTGACCAAAGCGGGCACCACCGACGTAGACAAAGTGCGCGAAGCGATGGCCGGGCAAACCTTCAAGGCGCCGTCAGGCTTTACCCTGACCATGGATGCCACCAACCACCATCTGCATAAACCGGTGATGATCGGCGAAATCGAAAGCAACGGCCAGTTTAACGTGGTCTGGCAGACCGAAGAACCGGTACGCGCCCAGCCGTGGAGCCCGTGGATTGCCGGTAATGACAAAAAGCCTGATCACCCGGTGAAAACCGCCAGCAACTAAGCGCCAGACCCCGGCGCTGCGCTGGGGTGATTGACTCAGTCCTCCGGGCCCAAAGCCCGGATTTCCCCGAAAAGGAGAACGACCATGAACGCATTGCGCCTCATGTGTTACTTCGCGCTGCTCATGGTCTTGCTACCGTGGCGGGCGCAGGCAGCGGACGCCGACGATTTTGTGGCGGCCAATCGTAGCCAGCAGGCTCAGCTGCTTGAACGGTGGGCCGCCGCGCCCGAAGCCTCGCGTTTACCGCTGTTGCGGGCGCTGAAGAGCGAAACATTACAATCGGACAGCGACGGTCATGCCTTCAGCAAGCAGGGGGAAAAGCTGCTGGCGCTGGGCGAGGTTGCGGCTCCCGAGGGGGTGACAAAACCGGTACGCCTGACCAACCGCCTGCGTAACCTGGCGGCTGGCGCGCTGGCGACGCATCTACTGGTAAGTGACAACGTCACTGAAAGGGCTGCGGCGGTGAAAACCCTTCAGCGCGAGGCCACGCCAGAGATGGCGGGTCTGCTTCAGCAGCGTCTGACGGCGGAAAGCGACGGCGCGGTGAAATCGCAGCTGGAAATTGCGCTGGCCCGTTTACAGCTTGCCAGCCCGCAGCCCGCGCAGAGGCTGGCGGCCATCGCGCTGCTCGGCCACTCCGGCGACCCTGAAACCCAGGCGCTGCTGACGCCGTATACCGATGCGCAACATGAGCCAGACCCGGCGATTCGCGCGGCGGCCCAGGAGAGCCTGAGCAAAATCCAGCATCGCCTGCTGCTGGGCGATCTTCTCGGCCAGGCTTTTATGGGCCTCTCTCTCGGCTCCGTTCTGCTGCTCGCCGCGCTCGGCCTGGCCATCACCTACGGTCTGCTGGGGGTGATCAATATGGCCCACGGTGAGATGCTGATGATTGGCGCCTACAGCTGCTGGCTGGTGCAGCAGGCGCTGGCGCAGCTGGCTCCGCAGTGGCTGGCCTTCTATCCGTTAATTGCACTGCCGGTGGCGTTCCTGGTGACCGGCGGTATCGGCATGGCGCTGGAACGCACCGTGATCCGCCATCTCTACGGCCGCCCGCTAGAGACGCTGCTTGCTACATGGGGCATCAGCCTGATGCTCATCCAGCTGGTGCGGATGCTGTTCGGCGCGCAGAACGTTGAAGTGGCTAACCCGGCGTGGCTCTCCGGCGGCGTGCAGGTTCTGCCGAATCTCATTCTGCCGTGGAACCGTCTGGCGGTGCTGGCTTTTGTGCTGCTGGTGCTGCTCTTTACCTGGCTGACGCTGAACAAGACCCGGTTGGGGATGAACGTGCGGGCGGTGACGCAAAACCGCGCGATGGCGGCCTGCTGCGGCGTGCCGACCGGACGCGTCGATATGCTGGCGTTTGGCCTCGGCTCGGGTATTGCCGGGCTGGGCGGCGTCGCGCTGTCGCAGCTCGGCAACGTCGGGCCGGAGCTGGGCCAGGGCTATATTATCGACTCCTTCCTCGTGGTGGTGCTCGGCGGCGTTGGTCAGTTGGCCGGCAGCGTGGCGGCGGCGTTTGGTCTTGGGATCTTTAACAAAATCCTTGAACCGCAGATGGGGGCCGTGCTGGGCAAGATCCTGATCCTGGTACTGATTATCCTGTTTATCCAGAAACGTCCCCAGGGACTGTTCGCCCTCAAAGGGAGGGTTATTGACTAATGAGCCAACCTATTACCTTAACGCTGGCGCGTAAAGCGCCGCGCCCGCTACGCTGGCTCGGCGTTGTGCTGCTGCTGGGCCTGCTGAGTATGCCGTTTCTGGCGCTGCTGCCGGCCTCGCATCCGCTGGCGGTCTCCACCTGGCTGCTGACGCTGACCGGCAAGATCCTCTGCTACGCCATTGTCGCCGTGGCGCTGGATTTGGTCTGGGGCTATGCCGGGATGCTCTCGCTCGGCCACGGGATCTTTTTTGCCCTTGGCGGCTACGCCATGGGCATGTACCTGATGCGCCAGGCGGCGGGCGACGGATTACCGGCCTTTATGTCGTTTTTATCATGGAGCGAACTGCCGTGGTTCTGGTGGGGCACCCAGCATTTCGCCTGGGCTATGCTGCTGGTGGTGCTGGTGCCCGGTCTGCTGGCCCTGGTGTTCGGCTGGTTTGCCTTTCGCTCAAAAATCAAAGGCGTCTATTTTTCGATCATGACCCAGGCGCTGACCTACGCCGGGATGCTGCTGTTTTTCCGTAACGAAACCGGGTTTGGCGGGAACAACGGTTTTACCGGCTTTACCACGCTGCTCGGTTTCTCCGTCACCGCCATCAGCACCCGGGCGGCGCTGTTTATGGCGACGGTGCTGCTGCTGCTGCTCACCCTGTGGATCGGCTATCTGCTGGCGCAGAGTAAATTTGGCCGCGTGCTGACGGCGGTACGCGATGCGGAAAACCGCCTGATGTTCTGCGGCTACGATCCGCGCGGCTTTAAGCTGCTGGTATGGACCCTTTCAGCCGTACTGTGCGGCCTGGCGGGGGCGCTGTACGTGCCGCAGGTCGGGATCATCAACCCCAGCGAAATGTCGCCAACTAACTCTATTGAAGCGGCAATCTGGGTGGCGCTCGGGGGACGCGGAACCTTAATCGGTCCAGTGCTCGGCGCAGGCCTGGTCAATGGCGCGAAAAGCTATTTCACCATGGCGATGCCGGAGTACTGGCAGCTCTTTCTTGGGCTGATTTTTATTATCGTGACGCTATTTTTACCGCGTGGGGTCATTGGCCTGCTGCGTAGAGGAGATCGCTGATGCAACTGGATGAAGAGCTCTTCACCCGCCAGCTGCCGACGGACCGTTTTCGCGAGCAAACCGATCCGGTGCTACAGCTGGAAGAGATTAACGTCAACTTTGACGGTTTTCAGGCGCTGACCAACCTGTCGCTGCAGATTGGCGTCGGCGAGCTACGCTGCGTGATCGGGCCGAACGGCGCCGGGAAAACCACTCTGATGGACGTGATCACCGGTAAAACCCGGCCGCAGAGCGGCAGGGCGCTTTACGATCAGTCGGTGGACTTAACGACCCTCGATCCCATCGCGATCGCTCGCCAGGGCATCGGGCGCAAGTTTCAGAAACCGACGGTCTTTGAGGCGCTGACGGTAGCGGAAAACCTGGAGCTGGCAATGAAAGGCGACAAGTCGGTGTGGGCCAGTCTGCGGGCCCGTCTGAACAGCGAGCAGGCTGACCGAATCAGCGATACCCTGCGCCTGCTGCGGCTTGAGGGCGAACGCTATCGACCGGCGGGATTGCTGTCGCACGGGCAAAAGCAGTTCCTTGAAATCGGCATGCTGCTGGTGCAGGAGCCGCATTTGCTGCTGCTGGACGAACCCGCCGCCGGGATGACCGATGCGGAGACGGAATATACTGCCGAGCTGTTCCGCACCCTGGCCGGGCAGCATTCGCTGATGGTGGTCGAGCATGATATGGGCTTTGTCGAGACCATCGCCGACAGGGTGACGGTGCTGCATCAGGGGCAGGTGCTGGCGGAAGGATCGCTGAGGGAAGTGCAGGCCAACGAACAGGTGATTGAAGTTTATCTCGGACGTTAAGGAGCGCGGATGCTACAGGTTAATCAACTACACCAATACTATGGCGGCAGCCACATTCTGCGCGGGGTGGATTTTGCCGCCCGCCAGGGCGAAATCACCTGTCTGCTCGGACGCAACGGGGTGGGGAAAACCACCTTGCTGAAGTGTCTGATGGGGCTGATCCCGGCGCGCAGCGGCGAGGTGCGGTGGCAGGAGAAGAATATCACCCACCGCAAACCGCATCAGCGGGTACAGTCAGGGATCGCCTACGTGCCGCAGGGGCGGGAGATTTTTCCACGCCTGACGGTCGAGGAGAATCTGCTGATGGGGCTGTCCCGCTTTCCCGCCCGCGACGCGCGGGCGGTGCCGGAAGAGATTTATCAGCTGTTTCCGGTGCTCAAAACCATGAAGCAGCGGCGCGGGGGCGACCTCTCCGGCGGCCAACAGCAGCAGCTGGCGATTGGTCGGGCGCTGGCCAGCCGTCCGCAGCTGTTGATTCTTGATGAACCGACGGAGGGCATTCAGCCGTCGGTGATTAAGGAGATTGGCGAGGTTATTCGCCAGCTGGCGAACCGCGGGGATATGGCGATTCTGCTGGTGGAGCAGTTCTATGATTTCGCCGCAGGTTTAGCGGATCGCTATCTGGTGATGTCGCGCGGCGCGATTATTCAACAAGGTAACGGCCGCGATATGGAAGCCGAAGGCGTCCGCGGGATGGTCACCATTTAACCCTTCCCGGATGGCGGCCTCCCTCCGGCTCGCGCTGCGCTTAGCCGGGCTACAGGTATACAGCAGTCTGCTGGCCCGTAGCCCGGGCAAGGCGCGTCGAGCGCCGCCCCCCGGGAAAAAGCGCGCAGAGGGTTATTTGCGCAGCAGCCGCTGCAGACGCGCCTGACGCCAGCTATTGATCCATTCGCCAAAGACAAACAGGCGTAACCCTTTAACCACCAGCAGCGTCCCCCAGATGATGGCCACCCATGCGGACCAGTAGCTGTCTGCGCCGGTCAGCCAGTTTAGCAGCGCCAGCAGAACGCAGACGACGACAGCTACCGTCAGAGAACGGAAAAAACGGCTCTCGCATTCGACGCGCGCTTTGGCTTCCTCAATGCGTAAATCCAGCGACTCCTCATGCCCCTCCGGCGACTCGCCGCTAATCTCGGCGACGTTGACTTCAAACACCGCCGCAAGCGCGCTGAGCGTCTCCAGGCCGGGGCGGTCGCCGTTCTCGATGCGTTGAATGGTGCGCACGCTCACGCCGGCCAGTTCGGCAAGCTGCTCCTGTGACCAGGCGCGCTGCAAACGTAATTGTTTAACCTGATTGCTATTGTTCATTGTTTCTATCTCCGGGTGAAAACCTGAGATGGAGTATTATCGAGCGGGCTGTCGGTCACCACGATCGGAACCCGACAGGGACGCGACAGCAACCTGACAACCGCACGGCGCCTGACCTCAGGCGCTGGCGACCGCGCTGCCGTTCCACGGACGAACGTTCATCCCACGGAAAATCATCAGCCATGCGGCGATAATAGCCAGCATCAATATCGCAAACAGCGACCAGTGCGGTAAGTGAGTCAAAATCGTCCCGGTCAGCATCGGGTTAAACGCCGCTCCCAGCCAGCCCAGCGACTGGGCGGAAAAGTAGCTGGCTTTCATGCCCGGCGGCGCAATGTTATCGATCAGCATATATTCACCCGGCGCGTAAATAACCTCCCCGAGGGTAAAAATGGCGGCGGAGACGCCCCACAGCAGCAGGCTATTATCGGAAATGACAAATCCGCCCAGTCCGATCACAAAACAGGCCGTCCCAAAGGTCATTAGCGGGCGAATATTACGAGCGGTCAGGCGCCGGCCGACGGCATACTGCAACGCCACCACCACGGCGGCGTTGACCGGCAGCACCACGGCAACCACTTTTTCGGCAAAGTCGCTATCGGCAACCACCAGCACATACTGGGAAATACAGGAGGCGAACGAACCGCCGACAAAAGAGGCCAGCAGGCCGGAGAGGGTAAACCACAGCAGAGCGCGATCGCGCAGCAGCACCGACGGCGACCACTGAACCGCGTTATCCTGAGCAACCGCGGCGCTGGCGCGCTGAACAAACAGCTGAATAAATACCAGCGGCAGGGCGGCGCAGCCGGCCGCCAGCCAGAACGGCAGGTTAATGCTGTGCATGACCAGCAGGGTGCCGATCGGCGGCCCGACGGTCCAGCCAATGTTGAGGAAGGTGTAGTTGAGGGAAAATATCTGCGCTTTCTTCGCCGGCGAGAGTACGTCGGCGAACCACGCTTTCAGCACGGTTGAGAATACGGAGTAGGCGCAGTTAATCAGCGCGAAGAAAAAGACCACCAGCGCGACGCTGTTAACCAACGGAATCGCGATAAAACCGCCAATAAACGCCAGCACGGCGAGCGTCATATAGCGCTTTTTATCGAACTTATCGGCGAGAATGCCAAAACCCATGCTGAACAGCACCCCAACGATCAGCGCGCTCGACAGCGCATAGCCGATTTTATCCACCTCCAGCTGATACTGACGGGTGAGGTAGATCGTCATAAAAGGTAACGTTGCGCCACGGCCAATGGTTAACAGCAACGACGAAGCCAGCAGCGCTGCGGTTGAGCGCCTGAGAGTCGGTATCATTTTTTCCTTGCCTGATATGATGTTATTTTTGTTGTCACGATCACAAATAGCACGCTAACCGAGGCTTGTATAGTTCCCATCGGTAATGAAAAGCACGTCAGCGCCCTACCGAAAATAATGATCTATGCGGCGGGCGAATTATTCGTTACTTTGATTTTGTTCACAAAAATTCCAATAACAACCGAGGCGGGTATGACGCGTAAAGACGGACTGCTGGCATTGCTAGTGGTGGTGGTATGGGGGCTGAATTTCGTTGTGATCAAAATGGGACTGCATAATATGCCGCCGCTGATGCTTGCCGGGCTGCGCTTTTTGCTGGTGGCTTTCCCGGCGCTGTTCTTCGTCGCGCGACCAAAAATTCCGTTAACCCTGCTGCTGGGCTACGGCCTGACGGTTAGCTTCGGTCAGTTTGCGTTTCTGTTCTGCGCGATCAGTCTTGGCATGCCAGCCGGGCTGGCATCGCTGGTGCTGCAGGCCCAGGCCTTTTTCACCATCATTCTCGGGGCGTTTATTTTCGGCGAACGTTTGCAGGGGAAACAGCTGGCGGGGATCGCGCTGGCGATTTTCGGCGTGCTGGTGCTGGTCGAAGCCAGCCTCGGCGGCCAGCACGTGCCGCTGGTGGGCTTTATGCTAACGCTGGCCGCGGCGTTGAGCTGGGCCTGCGGCAATATCTTCAACAAGAAAATTATGTCGCATGCGAGCCGGCCGCCGATTATGTCTTTGGTGGTGTGGAGCGCGTTGATTCCGGTGCTGCCGTTTATGCTGGCGTCGTGGATCCTCGACGGTCCGCAGGTCATGGCGGCAAGCCTGCTGCATATCGACCTGCTGACGATCCTGTCGCTGCTATACCTGGCGTTTATTGCCACTATCATCGGCTACGGGATCTGGGGGGCGCTGCTCGGCCGCTATGAGACCTGGCGCGTGGCGCCGCTGTCGCTGCTGGTGCCGGTTGTCGGGATGGCCAGCGCCGCCTTATTGCTCGGCGAGACGCTGAACAGCCTGCAGCTGCTGGGGGCGGTACTGATTCTGGCCGGGCTGTATATCAACGTGTTTGGCCTGCGGATCGCGCGTCCGGGCGTGGCGCGGGGGTAAAAAAAAGCCCCGGTAACGGGGCTAAAGGGATTTACAGGCCTTGCTGGTTGTAATAGGGCACGCCCAGTTCATCTGATTTATCACTGCCTGAAGCCATGTGATTGAAATCAAAAGGCGAATCGTTATGTTCGGAAGGAATAATCATCGCATCCCGGTTGTTGTGACGAACAGGAGTGCTGGTTTGCTCCGCGTAACTTTGGCCTGAGGCCAGCGCCAGTAGCACGATGGCGGCGGAAGCGAATAGTTTCATTATTTCCTCAATACGTCTTTTTGCAGGCGGTTAACAACAGTTGTTCAGTGGGAGCAGATAGCGCGACTCGCCCGGTACATTGGTAATACGGTACTGGTGCGGCGGAACATCGAAATAGTTTTTAAAAGTTCGCGTCAGCGTTTGCTGCGATTCAAAACCGTAGCGCTCGGCCAGGTATAAGATAGGCTCGTTGCTCTGCTTCAGCTTCTGCGCGATCTCGGTCAGCTTACGGCTGCGGATATACTGTCCCAGCGAGTGACCGGTCTCTTTCTTAAACATTCTTTGCAGGTGCCACTTGGAGTAACCTGAGCGCTCTGAAACCTTCTCCAGCGACAGGGGCGATTCCAGGTTATCCTCGATCCACGACAAAATACTATGGATAGTGATGGCGTCGTTATTGCGTCTGGACATCATCTTACCTCTTCTTATTACGACAGAACTTTTTTGAGTAAACACTCAAGAGTGGCCACTTCATCCGTCGACAGATTTTTTGTTAGTTCCTGGTGCAATTTCTGACCCACAACCTGATGACATTGCTCACAAAGGGCTGCGCCGTCTGGCGTTAACTGTACCAGCACGCCGCGCTTGTCAGTCGGGTTGGGTAACCGTTCAATCCAGCCTTTACAGACCAGGCGGTCGAGCATGCGCGTCATTGCGCCTGGGTCGACCGAAAGCACGGTTTTCAGCTCAACGGGGGTAATACACACTTCGCAACGAATGGAACAGAGCACCCGGAACTGGGTGGAAGTAATATCCATCGGCGAGAGATAGTCGTTGAGCAGGCGATCTTTTTTCTGGTTAACCATTTGGATCAAGCGACCAAGGGGGATCATTTCGTTAAACAGGTCGCTTGTACTTTTCACAATGGTTGCCCAGGCAATGACTTAGTTGCGGGAGATATTATTGCCTAGGCAAATATAAGTCAACCTGATGAATTGCCCGATGCCACGATTTGCTAAAACGAATTGATGTGATGCAGGTCACTCTATTTCGCGTTGTTGTCTTATGATTTGATGGAGTGGTGAATGCGTTCTGCGGAGAACGGGTACAATCTGACCCCAGACGATATACTCAGTACGCCTCATTTTTTGCTAATCCAATATTTACAGGACCTTAATTCTCTATGATGGATCTTTTTAAAGCGATAGGCCTGGGGCTGGTGGTGATTCTACCGCTGGCGAACCCGCTGACTACCGTAGCGCTGTTCCTGGGCCTGGCCGGGAATATGAACAACGCCGAGCGTAACCGTCAGTCGCTGATGGCCTCGGTTTATGTGTTCGCCATCCTGATGGTCGCCTGGTATGCCGGACAGGTGGTGATGAACACCTTCGGAATATCGATTCCTGGTCTGCGTATTGCCGGCGGCCTGATTGTCGCCTTTATCGGCTTCCGCATGCTGTTTCCACAGCAAAAAGCCCACGATTCGATGGAAGCCAAGCTGAAATCGGAAGAGCTCGAGGATGAACCGACCGCCAATATCGCCTTCGTTCCGCTGGCGATGCCAAGCACCGCCGGGCCGGGGACAATCGCGATGATTATCAGCTCAGCGTCGACGGTAAAGCACGGGGCGAGCTTCCCGGACTGGGTTGTGTTGGTGGCGCCGCCGATTATTTTTGCCCTGGTCGGGATTATCCTCTGGGGCTGCCTGCGCAGTTCTGGCGCGATTATGCGTCTGGTCGGGAAGGGCGGCATTGAGGCGATTTCGCGCCTGATGGGCTTCCTGCTGGTCTGCATGGGCGTGCAGTTTATTATTAACGGCGTGCTGGAGATTATTTCGACTTATCACGCCTGACGACTTTGCGTCGACGGAAAAATAAAAAAGCCTGCCGATTTTGCAACCGGCAGGCTTTTTTTACGCCGAACTATCAGGAGTGATGCGGCTGGTGATCTTCCAGCGATACCGGCCAGCGACGGAAAATCATCACCGCCCAGATTAACGCGATAACGGCTGGGATCGCGCCGACGTAGCCAATAGACGCCATCGACAGATGGCTGCTGACCTGGCTGCCGACCAGCGCGCCCGCGCCGATGCCGATATTAAATATCCCCGAGAACAACGACATCGCCACGTCGGTGGCGTCCGGCGCCAGCGCCAGCACTTTCACCTGCATACCGAGACCGATAATCATGATCGCCACGCCCCAGAAGACGCTCAGCAGCATCAGGTGATTGGCGTTGTGCGAGGCGGGCAGCAGCAGCAGCAAACACGCCAGCAGCAGGCCAATCGCGGCGTTAATCAACCCGGAAGCATGCAGGTTGCCGAGTTTACCAAACAGGATGCTGCCGACGATCCCCGCACCGCCCAGGGTCAGCAGCAGCAGAGTGGCGAAGTTGCCGCTCAGCCCGGCCACCGTCTGGACGAACGGTTCAATATAGCTGTAGGCGGTATAGTGCGCGGTCACCACGATGACCGTCAGCAAATAGATGCTCAATAGCGCAGGGCGGCGGAACAGCACCGGCAGGCTTTTCAGCGACCCTGAGTGCTCGCTCGGCAGCTTAGGTAGCAGCTTGATCAGGCAAACCATGGTGACCAGCGCCCCCAGGCCGATGACCAGGAAAGTGGTGCGCCAGCCAAAATACTGCCCGACAATACGGCCGATTGGGATGCCGAAGACCATCGCCAGTGCGGTACCGGTGGCAATCAGGCTAAGCGCCTGTGCCCGTTTACCCGGCGGGGCCATACGAATAGCCAGCGCGGAGGTGATCGACCAGAACACCGCGTGGGCGAAGGCGATGCCGATACGGCTGATCACCAGCACGTTGAAGTTCCAGGCCAGGAACGACAGCACGTGGCTGGCGATAAACAGGATAAACAGGCCAACCAGCAGGCGACGGCGTTCCATCTTGCTGGTCAGCAGCATAAAAGGCAGCGACATCAGGGCGACAACCCAGGCGTAGATCGTCAGCATGATCCCCACCTGCGCCGTTTCCATGCCAAAGCTGTCGGCGATGTCCGACAGCAGGCCCACGGGTGCAAATTCGGTGGTATTAAAGATAAATGCCGCAATCGCAAGCGTGACTACGCGAAGCCACGCGACCTTGCGTGAAACCGTATTTGTCATCATAAGTTCAGGGCTGGTTACAAAGAGGAAAGAAGTGGGACGATCTTAAAACGATTGCTGCTGAAAATACAATCATTTTGTGATCTGCATCTCATTTTTGTTGAGGCGAGGTTTCTGCGACTAACGGATTAATTTTTCTATTAAACGTGTGGATTTCTCCCGTTTATGTCATGTTATCGATAAGTAAAAAAAAGAGGGACAGAACAATGCAGGAAATTAGCTTTTATCTGGTTGATGCCTTCAGCGATCGTAACTTTGGCGGTAACGCGGCGGCGGTTTGCCCGCTCACCGAATGGCTGCCGGACGAAACGCTGCTGAAAATGGCCCAGCAGCATAATCAGTCGGAGACCGCGTTTTTTGTGCGTACGGATGAGGGGTATGAGCTGCGTTGGTTTACGACGCTGTACGAAATCAACCTCTGCGGCCACGCGACCCTGGCGGCCTCGCACGTCATTTTTGAATATTTCGACCACCCCTCGTCGACAATCGTGTTTAGCACCCGCTTAGTCGGCGAGCTTCGCGTCACCCGCAGCGGTGACTGGCTGACGCTGGATTTCCCGGCCTGGGCGACGACGGTCGTTGAACAGCCGCCAGCTGAACTTTTGACGGGGCTCGGGGTGAGCGACGCGGTGGAAGTTCGCGTGGCGCGCGATTATCTGGTGATTTTAGCCGACCGCCAGCAGGTCGAGGCCGTGCGTCCGGACATGCATATGCTCCAGCGCCTTGGCAAAATGATCTGTATCAGTGCCGCGGATGAAGAGTATGACTTTGTCAGCCGTTTCTTCTGCCCGGGCGAGTCGGTGGCGGAAGACCCGGTCACCGGGTCCGCGCACAGCATGCTGATTCCCTACTGGGGCGAGAAGCTCGGCAAAACGGAGATGCAGGCACGGCAGGTGTCGGCCCGCGGCGGCGACCTGCGCTGCCAGTGGCGGGGCGATCGGGTTCTGATCGGCGGTCAGGCGACGACCTACCTCATCGGCACCATAACTTTACGCTAAGGAGGCCCGGTGATTGACGTTCCTGTCTATCTGGTGGCGGCGTTCAGCGAGCAGCCTTTTGCCGGTAATCCGGCGGCGGTATGTCTGCTCAAGGAGTGGCTGCCGGATGAGCTGCTGCTCAAAATGGCCCAACAGCACAACCAGTCGGAAACCGCGTTTGTGGTGCCTGAGAGCGATGGTTTTGCGCTGCGCTGGTTTACCACCCGCAACGAGGTTAATCTTTGCGGCCACGCCACGCTTGCCAGCGCGCACGTGATATTTCATCACCTGGATTATCCTGATGCGGTGAT
This sequence comes from Klebsiella sp. FDAARGOS_511, assembly GCF_003812845.1. NCBI lineage: Bacteria > Pseudomonadati > Pseudomonadota > Gammaproteobacteria > Enterobacterales > Enterobacteriaceae > Klebsiella > Klebsiella sp. FDAARGOS_511. The sequence continues at coordinate 5,844,459 of NZ_CP033824.1, forward strand.
TCACTTCGCGACCGCTTCCGGTCGGCTGACCGTGAGCCGCGAAGGCGATTGGCTGACCCTAGATTTCCCGGCGGGGCAAACCGAAGAGCGCGAGCCGCCCGCGGCGATGCTCTCCGCGCTGGGGATTGACAGCTATCTCCACGCCCGCAAGGGGCGCGCATGGCTCATCGAACTTGCCTCTCGTGACCGGGTCGAAGCCCTGCGGCCCAACATTGCGGCGATGACGCCCGGTGAACATAAAGTGACCGTGACGGCGGCAGGCAGCGGCGAATATGACTTCGTTAGCCGCTTTTTCTCACCCGGCGAAGCGGTGTGGGAAGATCCGGTAACCGGTTCGGCGCATACCATGCTGATCCCATACTGGAGTGCGAAGCTGGGCAAAACCCATCTGCTGGCGCGTCAGGTTTCCGCGCGCGGCGGAGATATTCGCTGTCAGCTGAAGGGCGAAAGAGTCTTGATGAGCGGCCAGGCGGTGACCTATTTAAACGGCGTCATCACGCTGCGCTAGCCAGGCCGTAATAATAAGATAGGATCGGCGAGAGGTCAGCCGATCCTGAGCCTGAGTGGGTGACCAGGCGGAAGTATCCTGCGTACGCGACGAAAATCCAACGCCACGAGCGGGTAAAACGACGATGGGGCTTATCCGTTAATTACATCGGAAATATAACGATCGCGCCGACGCATAATGCCAGAATTCGAATTAAGTACATGGGTACCGAAAATAGCCAGAATTCCGGCAATTTATATTTACCCATTCCCAGAATCATTGCCGGCATGCCGTCAATCGGCATATAGCCGCCGTTCCAGCCTGAAATGACCACGGCAATAGCGGCCGCGGTTGGGTTAAGGCCGAGGCTGGTGCAGGCGGCGATAGCAATCGGCGCGAAGATATAGACCGACCCCATGTTCGAACCGGTAAAGGTGGCGCAGGTACTGGTCAGCAGCGCAAAGATAAAAATAAAGACGAACGGAGAGACGCTGGAGCCGAGCACGCCCGCAACCGCATCGCCCACCATTGCCGTAAACCCGGTGCCCGCCAGCGCGTCGGCGACGCCGATAACCCCAGCCATCATCAGGATAACCGGCGCGCCCATATGATCGCGCACCTCCTTGAAGTCGACGACGTTAATCATCATGACGAACGCGGCGGCAAGGCCCGGCACCACGTAGGCGATATTGCCTAACTGATTCATCAGCATCATGCCGACCACGCTGACGGCGAATGCCCCGACGGTGCAGTACTCTTTCCACGCGGGCAGGGTGACGGCTTCCTCTTCGCGCACCGCCATGGCCTCTTCAGAAGCATCGGCTATTGGGTGATCGGGTAAAAAGCGCCAGGCAAGCAGGCACCATGCCAGGAACGCCAGCGACATCACCAGATTCACCAGCGCGAATTTCACCATCGAAATTTCTTCGTTAAATCCGGCGGTTTGCAGCACCGTCGCGGTGACGCCGAACAGCAGCGCGACGTTAACCGGAAACAGCGGATGGTTGGTGGCGAATCCCAGCGGCATCATCAGCTTCGAGGTCGGCAGCTTCTTGCTGTAGGGGATCGTCGAGACCAGCGACAGGATCAGCACGTAGTAGCCGGTTGAGCCAGTACCCGCCAGGCTGGCGCCGAGCATCACAATCAATAGCAGTAGAGCATAGCTTTTGTAGCTGCCTCTGTTCACCAGATTCACCATCGCGGACTTGACGTTGCCTATCAGCCGCGTTTTCTGCAGCGCCGCCATGACCACCATAAACCCGGCGATCATGATGACGCTGGAGTTTACAAACCCGGCAAAAGCCTGCTGGACGTTGGCGAGCCCGGTCACAACCAATAGCAGACAGGCCAGCAGCGGCGGTGCGCCAAAGGCCATTTTGTCCGACATGATAAGCACGATCATCAGCACCAGAATGCCCAGCGCCAGAATCATTTCCATTGTCATCGTTATTGCTCCTTATTATTTACCCTTCCAGCATGTCGCCCGGCACTTTAAATACGGCTTTGCGTACCGTTACCGGCGCGTCTACCGCGCACAGCGCCTGGTGGGGTTCGCCGGGCAGAAATAGCGCAAAATCACCGGCATGCAGGGTGATGGATACCGGTAGAGGGCAATCGCGGGCGATAAACAGATCCGGTTTGCGCTCTTCATCGCTATCCTGCGCGACGCGGAGCGTTCCGGCGTTAATCACCTCGCAGCCTGCCAGCATCACCTGAATATCGGCCCATTGATGGTGATATTCGGTGTGACGCCGCGCGGCGGGCTGGGTGGACGCTTCGCCGATATCGCAATACCAGCGACAGTTTTCCGGCTGCCAGCGCCCGTCTTTCCTGGCGCTCAGCGCCGCTAGCGTGGCCTGCGGATGGGCGAGAATTTGCCGCAGCGCCGGGGGAAGCCCTGCCAGCGGCAGAGCGTTAAGGTTGCCGACGATCATCGCGCGGACTCCTTCACCCATTCGGGCGTGATATGCACGTATTTAATCGCCTGGCGGAACCAGGTGTAGGCAATGTGTAGCGTGCCGTCCGCCCCTTGTTTAATGCTCGGGTAGGAGAACTCGCGATTGCGCTTATCCAGCGAATTGTTAGTCATGCAGTAGCCGTCGCCTTCATCGAGATTGCGCCGCCATGGCCAGGTTTTACCGCCATCGGCAGAGAGGGCGACAGTCATCGGCGCGCGCGGCGCGCCCCAGAACGCCGAGCGACCGCCGTTAGCTTCTGGCTCTTTACGGCTGCTGTCGCCGTCGTCGATTTCATCGTAAAGCGACGCGCGACGTTCCAGCGCGCCGGCGGCGCTCATGGGGTTAAACACCAGCGCCAGTTCGCCGCTGGCAAGGGTAGTGACCTGAATAGACGAGTTATTATTGGGCAGCACCGTCGGCTCCGGCGCTGACCAGCTTTCCCCGTTGTCCACCGACTGGCTGTAGTAGATATTGTCTGCCCAGCGGCTGCGAAAGAGGGCCACCAGCACGCCGCCCGGCAGCGGGGTGATATTCATATGCACGCAGCCGAGACTGTGCGGGACTTCGACGTCACGCCAGGTTTTGCCCTTATCGGCGGAGATTTTGACGGCGCTGATATCATCGTTGCCGACCCACTTTTCGCCCGGCCGCGTGCGGCAGTAGAAGACCGGTAGCAGCCAGTTGCCGTTGTCCAGAACGGTCATCGGTTGGCGAATAAAGGTGCCGGGCTTGTCGAGCAGGGTGGCAATGTCGCCCCAGGTCTGCCCCAGATCCGTTGACTGGCGGTAGCGCACGATGGCGGTATCCTGATTACCGGAGATCTGCGCGGTCCACAGCAGCCACAGCACGTTATCCGGGTCGAGAAAAAGCAGCGGATTTTGCTCTGAGCGGCTGGGGTCGTCGGACAATTTGACCGCATCGCACCATTGGCGACGGCCGGGGAGCAGGCGCGACCCCCAGACGGAGATATCGGCGACGCCTTCCTGAGTGCCGCCAAACCACACGCACATCAGCGAGCCGTCCGGCAGCGGCAGCAGGTTAGCCGCGTGATTTTGCGGGCAGGATGAGGGGAGCATGGCGGTTTCCACGCGCTCATCCTGCGGGTGCTGAGAAATAATACCGTCACGAACTGCGGTTACAGACATATTCACTCTCCGTTATTTTAGTAGGGTTTTATTTATTGATCGGTAATGAGACGTAAGCGTCTTGCTGCTGTGAAGCTTTAATGATTTTTCTGCTGCGAATAATATTTAGCGTTTCTACCGCCAGCGAAAAGAAAATAGCAAAATAGAGGTAGCCTTTCGCAATGTGTATTTCCAGACTATCGGCCACCAGTAATATCCCTACCAGCAGCAGGAACGTTAATGCGAGCATTTTCATGGTTGGTGTATTATTCACAAAATCGCCGATGGTTTTCGCCGCCAACATCATTACGCCGACGGCGATAATGACCGCTGTAATCATAATAAAAATATGCTGCGATAGACCGACTGCGGTAATAACAGAATCAAGGCTGAAGACGATATCCAGCAGCATAATCTGGATGATGGCCCCGGCCAGCGAGAGCTGGCGCAGGCCGTCGCTGTGCGACTCTACTTCCGGCTGAAGCTCGCCGCGTATTTCCTGCAGTGATTTGTAAATAAGAAAACAACCGCCAACAAATAAAATAATCGTGCGCACAGAAACGACAAAATGGGCAATGGTAAATAGCGGCAGCGTAATGTGCGCCAGCCAGGCAATCGACACCAGCAATAACACGCGCATGATCATTGCGCCACTGAGCCCTAACTTGCGGGCAAGATTTTGCTGATGGGGCGGGAGTTTCGCCACCACCAGTGAAAGAAATATAATATTATCGACCCCGAGAATAATCTCCAGGAAGGTCAGCGTGATTAGCGTCAACCCTATTTCAGGGTCCAGCATCCAGATAAACATGGCAACATCCCTTACACAGCGTAAGACGTGTTATAAATAATCGTCAAGATTGTCGGTGCTGTTTATTCCTGTAACCGGCACCGACGATCGAACCCGGTATTCCTGGTGTGTTCAGGAAATATACCTTGCGATAATGTCTTTGATTTTTTCGCACTGGGCTGGCGTAAAGCTGACCGCATAGCGGCTGTCGCCGACGGCAAAACCCATCAGCTGCAGCGCTTTTTTTACTGCCGCCGGCGAGAACGCCACTTTATACAGATCGGTACGCAGCCCGGTCACGCTCTCCTGAGCATGGCGGGAGCCATCAATATCGCCGGCGTTAAAGCGCGCCCAGATGGCGTTGATCTCTTTCGGCGCGACGTTGGCCAGCCCGGAAATACAGGCGGAACAACCGTCAATAAATCCCTGATGAATCAGCGAATCGGGGCCATTCAGCACGTCGAAATTGGCAATGCCTCGCGCCGCATCGAGAAATCCCGTCAGGCTTTCGTAACTTCCGGCGCTGTCTTTGACGCCGATGATGTTGGCGTGCCGCGCCAGAACGCGCGCGGTCTGAGGTTCGATGGTATTGCCGGTACGCGCCGGGATGTTGTACAGGAATATCGGTACGCTCAGAGCGTCAGCGATGGCCGTATAGTGGCTGATAAGCTCATCCTGCGTCAGCGGGACAAACCACGGGGTGATGACCGAGACCGCATCGACGCCCAGTTTTTCGATCTGCTGACCCAAACGGATGGTTTCCCGAGTCGACACTTCGCCAATATGCGCCACCACTGGCGCACGACCGGCGACCTCTTCCACGCAGGCTTTAGCGACAGCGACTTTTTCCGCTTCATTGAGCACAAAAAACTCGCCGTTGGTCCCGCCGCAGAAAATACCGTTGCCGGCGGCGAGCTGACGCTGAATCTGCTGCTTCAGCGACGGAATATTTACCGCGCCCTCGGCGGTAAAGGGCGTCACGATGGCGGTCAGTACGCCGGTAATTGCATTGCTCATATTCATCTTTCCCGAGTGTTATGGCTGTGGAAATAGGGTGCGGTAGATCGCTTCGACCTGCTGCTGGTTAACGCTGCACGGCGCGTTATTGAGTAAACGTTTGACGTTTAGCGCCGCTTCGCTCAGCTCGCCGATGCTTTCCGGCGGCACGCCCAGCGCGGCGAGGTTGTCTGGCAGCTGTAGGCGTTTCACCAGCGCGGCCAGCCAGGCGACCAACGCATGAGATTTTTCTTCTTCGCTGAGCGTCAGATCGGCCTCAGGGATCAGATCCCAGACCTGGGCAAATTTCGCCACCGCATGCGGGCGCACTGCTTTCATACAGGGCGCCAGCAAAATCGCGTTCGCCACGCCGTGCGGCAGATGGTATTTGCCGCCCAACGGATAGGAGAGGGCATGAACCAGATGGGTACCCGCATGGTTGATCGCCACGCCGCCATAATAAGAGGCCCACAGCATCTCCAGCTTCGCGCTCAGGTTCTGCGGCTCGGTCACCGAGAGCTCGATATTGCGTACCAGCTTGCGCAGGCCAATCAGCGCCGCGTTATCGCTCACCGGATTGGCAACGGTGGCGGTAAAGCACTCAATCAGGTGGCACAGCGCGTCGATGCCGGTAGAGGAGGCGATGTGTGCGGGCATGCTGGTGGTCAATTCCGGCAGCAGGGCAACGTAATCCGGCAGCAGAACCGGGGAGATAATGCCCACTTTGGTACTCTGCTCCGGGATAGCCAGTATTGCGTTCGGCGTGGCCTCTGAGCCGGTCCCGGCGGTGGCGGGAATTAACAGAGAGGTTACTTTTTGCTGCGGTTTTTCGCCTGCCAGCAGCGCGTCAAGCCCCGGTGAGCAGGGATGCAGCAGGACCGAGAGCAGCTTGGTCACATCCAGAACGCTACCGCCGCCAATCCCCACGATAAGCTGCGGCTCGCTGGCGCTGACGAGGCGCTGAATCTGCGCCATATCGTGCTGGCTCGGCTCGGCGGGCACCGTATCCACGATCTGCACCTGACGCCCCTCATCCTGCAGAAGCGCGCGGATCTGCTGCGCGGCATGGAGTTTGCCCACGTTGCCGTCAGTGACCAGCAAAATGCGCCGTTTGCCCGCCAGCAGCGGCAGCAGGGCGGTAAAGGCGCCCGCGCCGCTAATCAGAGTGCTGTTAATGGTTGCCACTTTTTTCTCCTCTTTTATGAATGATTAAATTTAATCATCCGTTCTGCGTGCCATTCACATTGTGGGGTGAAGTTATAATTTATACGGCGATTTAATAACTTGAGCTTGCTCACATTTAATCAATTGTGATTGAATATAATCATTATCAATGTCGAACAGTGATAAAAGGGAAAGCGATGGGCAGCGGGGATAATAAGGTGTTGGTTCTGGCGGACGACTTCACCGGCGCTAATGACGCCGGCGTCAGCCTGGCGGAGACGGGAATGCGGGCGGAAGTGGCGTTTTCCGATCGCTATCGGGGAGAGGCGCAGGCGCTGATCCTCAATAGCGACAGCCGCGCGCAGCCCGCCGCAGAAGCGGCACGGCGTATTACGTATCTCTTGCAGGCTATCTTGCCGCGTTTTCAGCCGCGCTGGACGGTGAAGAAAATCGACTCCACCCTGCGCGGCAACCTCGGCGCCGAACTGGAGGCGACGATGCGCGCTCTGGCGTGCTCCGTGGCGGTCCTGGCCCTGGCTTTCCCGGCGGCAGGCCGGGTGACGCGAGATGGGCTGTGCTATGTGCGCGGCCTGCCGGTCAATGAAACCGAGTTCGCCACCGACCCGAAAACGCCGGTCGGCAGCGCGGATATCGCCGCCGTGGTGGCGCAGCAAAGCGAGCTGCGCTGCCTTAGGGCGACGGTCGATACCCTGGCGACCGCGCTGGCGCAGACGGGCGATGTACCGCGAGTATTGATCGTGGACGCCGAAGAGGATCGGCAACTGGACGCCATTATCGAGGCAGTCGCGGCCTGCGATCGGAAAGTGCTGCTGGCGGGGTCGGCAGGATTGTGTGACGCCCTGGCGCGTCGGCTGGCTGCCGTACCGCGCGGACCGCTGCTGGCGATTGTCGGTTCAATGAGCGAGATCGCGCAACAGCAGGTCGCCCGGCTTGAGGCGCATCCGCGCGTTGTTCGCGTAGAAATTGATGTCGCGATGGCCTTTGGCGGCGATGTCGACGCTGACGCCCGACGCATCGCCGCGGTATTGAGTGAAAATAATCATTGCGTCGTCACCACGCGTCCCGATAGCGAGGCGCGAAAGGGCATTGATGCCCTGTGCCGTCAGCACGGCGTCGATCGCACCGCGCTTGGCGAACGTATCTGCGCGTATCTGGCGCAGGTCAGCGAACGGGCCATCGCCCAGCGCCAGCCGGGGGCGCTATATCTGTCCGGCGGCGACGTGGCCATCGCCGTCGCGCAGGCGCTGGGGGCCAGCGGATTTCATATTACGGGTCGGGTGGCGCAGTGCGTGCCGTACGGCAATTTTCTGGGTAGCAGCTGGCAGCGGCCGGTAATGACTAAGGCAGGCGGATTCGGAACGGAAACCACCCTGCTGGAGGTCGTGAACTTTATTGAGGAGAAAATGAGTGACTAACATCATAGCGGTAACGATGGGAGATCCGGCAGGCATTGGCCCGGAAATTATTATTAAATCCCTGGCGGAGGGGAAACTGAACGGTGCGCCGGTGGTGGTGGTGGGCTGCGCGCGGACGCTGCGGCGGATCCTGGCGATGGAGATCACCCCTCGCGCCGAGCTACGAATCATTGATAATCCGGGGCAGGCGCGGTTTAGTCCTGGCGTCATCAACGTTATCGACGAACCGCTGACCGATCCGCAGGGACTGCGCCCGGGCGAGGTACAGGCACAGGCAGGTGATTTAGCGTACCGCTGCATCAAGCGGGCGACCAACCTGGCGATGGCCGGAGAAGTGTTCGCGCTCGCCACCGCGCCGTTAAATAAAGAGGCGCTGCATCTGGCCGGGCACCATTTCCCAGGGCATACCGAAATGCTGGCTCATCTGACGCAGACCAAAGATTTCGCGATGGTGCTGTATACCGATAAGCTCAAGGTTATCCATATCTCCACCCATGTGGCGCTGCGTAAATTCCTCGATAACCTGAACCAGCCGCGGGTGGAGACGGTGATTGGTATTGCCGATAGCTTCTTGCGCCGGGTGGGTTATAGCCAGCCGCGTATCGCCGTCGCCGGGGTTAATCCTCACGCCGGGGAAAACGGCCTGTTTGGCGATGAAGAGATCCGCATCGTCGGGCCGGCGGTTGACGCAATGAAAGCTAAAGGGCTCAACGTGACCGGACCGTGCCCGCCGGATACGGTGTTTATGCAGTGCCACGAAGGGCTGTTTGATATGGTGGTCGCGATGTATCACGATCAGGGACATATTCCGCTAAAATTGCTTGGGTTTTATGATGGGGTGAATATTACCGCCGGACTGCCGTTTATTCGCACTTCCGCCGACCACGGCACGGCGTTTGATATTGCCTGGACAGGTAAAGCTAAGTCTGACAGCATGACTACCTCTATTGAGCTCGCCATGCAAATCGCACAGGAATAACATGAAGGGATATAACCGGTTAGAGCAGATTATGGATTATCTCAAGAGCCATAATCTGGTGACAGTGGACCAGCTGGTGGCGGTGACCGACGCCTCGCCCGCGACCATTCGCCGAGACCTGATTAAGCTCGATCAGGAAGGAGTGATCAGCCGAACGCACGGCGGCGTGACCCTCAACCGGTTTATTCCAGCACAACCGACCACGCAGGAGAAATCCCAGCGTAGCCTGCAGGAAAAATACGCCATCGCCAGCGCGGCGGCGGCGTTGGTTAAGGCCGGGGACGCCATTGTCCTCGATGCCGGGACCACCATGATTGAACTGGCCCGGCAAATTACCCATCTGCCGCTGCGGGTGATCACCAGCGACCTGCATATCGCCCTGTTCCTGTCAGAGTTTAAGCAAATTGAAGTGACGATCATCGGCGGGCGCATCGATGACAGCAGCCAGTCCTGCATCGGCGATCACGGGCGCCGCCTGCTGCAGAATATCTGGCCCGATCTGGCATTCGTCAGCTGCAACGGCTGGGACCTGGAGAAGGGCGTCACCTCGCCAACGGAAGAGAAAGCGGCGCTGAAGCGCGACTTAATCGCCAACGCCCGGCGGCGCATACTGCTGGCGGACAGCTCCAAATACGGCGCCTGGTCGCTGTTTAATATCACGCATCTCGACTCACTCACCGATATCATTACCGATAGTCATCTGCCGGAAGCGACGCGCGAAGCGTTAACGCATATTCATCCCCGGCTGATCGTGGCCGGCTAGCCGGGGAAGCGGCTTACGGCAGACGGGTGATATTGGCTTTAATCACCTCGATAGCGTGGTGGAACTTCTCCGCTTCATCATCTGCCAGCTGTAGCTCAATGATTTGCTGCACGCCGCTTTGCGTGAGCACCGCGGGAACGCCAGCCGCCGCGCCGCTTACGCCGTACTCTCCATCAAGAATGCACGATACCGCCAGCGCGCGATGGCTGCCGGTGAAAATATTGCGACAGATTTCGGCGATGGTCCCGGCGACGCCGTACTCCGTGCAGCCTTTGCCGGCGTAAATCTCAAACCCCAGCTTACGCACCTTGTCGGCAATCAGCTCCCGGTCGAGGGCTTTACCGGTATGTTTCTGGTAAACATCGGCAATGGCGGAGCCGTATACCGCCGAGTGCGACCACACCGGAAACTGGGCATCGCCATGCTCTCCGAGAATAAAGGCGTCGATGCTTTGCGCGCCGATATCCAGCGCCTGGGCCAGCACCCTGCGTAAGCGGGTGGTATCTAACCAGACGCCAGTCCCCAGTACCTGGCTGCGCGGCAGGCCGGAAAGCTGCCATACCTGCCAGGTGATGATGTCGCAGGGATTGGTGGCAACCAAAAAGATGCCGTTGAAACCGCCGCTCATCATCTGCGGGACGAGGCTTTTGACGATTTTCGCCGTGTTGGTCAATTCGTCCAACCGGGTCTGGCCCGGTTTGAGCGCGCCGCCGGAAACGGTGATCACCGCAATATCGACATCGGCGCAGTCGCTGGCTTCCCGGGTGGAAATCGTCATCATTCCCGGCATATAGGCGGCCGCGTCGCTCAGATCCTGAGCGTGCGCTTCGGCGCGTGGTTTATTGAGATCGACAAGGATCAGCTCCTCGCAAATCGACTGGTTTAACAGGGCGTAGGCCGCAGAGGCGCCGACGTTTCCGGCCCCGATAATCATCACCTTGCGTGCTTTGGTATTCATCGTTTTATCCTGATAAAAGACGTCATGCGGCAAAATTACTGCCTCCCAAGGGGTGAGAGCAAGTGGGGCCGGAAGCTATAAGTTAATGCTATGGCGGCGCTGCGGACGCCGCGCGTTACAGTACGCTCAAAAAAGGAGCTTATTTATGTACACTATCGCCGCGACCCCGCTAAACCACCCGGACCTCACCGCTTTAATTGCCGAACTGGATGCTTACCAGCAGACGCTCTACCCGGCGGAAAGCAACCATCTGATCGACCTGAGCGCGCTCCCGGCGGAGTCGGTGATCGCACTAATTATCCGCGATGCCCGGCAGCAGGCCGTTGGCTGCGGGGCGATCGTGCTCGGCGAAGAGGGGTTTGGCGAGATGAAACGGGTGTTCATTAACCCGGCCCATCGCGGCCAGCAGCTGGGAGAAAAACTGCTGGCGGCGCTGGAGAAAGAGGCGATAAAGCGTGAATGCCATACCGTACGCCTGGAAACCGGCATTCATCAGCACGCCGCCGTTGCGCTATATACGCGCAATGGGTATCAGACGCGCAGCGCCTTCACGCCGTATCAGCCGGATCCGTTAAGCATCTTTATGGAGAAACTGCTGCTTGTCGATCTTCGTTCAGCAGCGCTATAAACGCCTCGAGCTGGCGAGTTTTCGCCCCGCGCCGCCAGACCAGCCATGTCGTTAGCCAGCGCCACTCTTCGGCCAGCGGCCAGGCGGAAACCTGCTGGTGGCCCGGCATACTCTCCAGCATGCTGCGCGGCATCAGCGCCAGTCCGGCGCCGGCAATGACGCAGGCCAGCATGCCGTGATAGGACTCCATCTCATGGATCCGCCCCGGGGTGGCGCGATCGGCGTGGAACCAGCTCTCAAAATGACGGCGGTAGGAGCAGTTGGCGCGAAACGCGTAGACGCTGGCGCCGTTTACTTCGCTGGCGCGAGCGATGGGCGGATGGCCAAATGGCGCGACGATCATCATCTCTTCCGGGAACACCGGTAACCCTTCAAGCCCCGGATGCACCAGCGGGCCGTCGACAAACGCCGCGCTCAGGTTGCCCTCGAGTACGCCGTCGATCATGGTGCCGGATGGGCCGGTGGAGAGGGCCAGATGGATCTTTGGATAGCGCTGGTTAAAGTGCGCCAGGGTCGGGGAAATACGCACGGCGGCGGTACTCTCCAGCGAGCCGAGCGAAAACAGCCGCTGAGGCTCGTCTCCGGCGACCACCATCCGCGCCTCATCAACCAGCGCCAGGATCTGCTGGCTATAGCGTAAAAAGCTATGTCCGGCGGGCGACAGACGCAGGCGCTGGTTTTCGCGAATAAACAGTTCGACGCCGAGATCCGCCTCCAGCTGGCGAATGCGCGTGGTCAAGTTTGACGGCACGCGATGCACCTTCTGCGCGGCCTGGGTAATGCTGCCAGTGCTGGCGACGGCGTTAAACATCTCAAGCTGGGTCAGATCCATAGCGTTCTTCTTTTGTGAAAAGGTTGCTTAATATTATTCATTTTTAATGAAGGGAAGGGTAAGCCAGAATAAGGTCACTTCGCAATCAACACAGAGAGAAAAACGATGAAATTATCTGCCACTCAGGCGGTTTCCGTGAACCCAACCACAGGTGAAACGCTGTCGTCTCTGCCCTGGGCCAGCGAACAACAAGTCGATTCAGCCATTGCCCTTGCGGAACGGGGTTATCGTCAATGGCGCAACGTCAGCGTGGCGGCGCGCGCGGCGGCGCTGCGTAAGGTCGGCAGCGTGATGCGCGACCGTGGCGAAGCGCTGGCGCAAATGATTAGCCTTGAGATGGGTAAACCGATTGCCCAGGCGCGCGGCGAAGTCGCTAAATCCGCCAATCTCTGTGACTGGTATGCCGAACACGGCCCGGCGATGCTGAATACCGAAGCGACGCTGGTTGAAGACAATAAAGCGGTGATTGAGTATCGTCCGATGGGCGCGATCCTCGCGATCATGCCATGGAACTTCCCGGTGTGGCAGGTGCTGCGCGGCGCGGTGCCGATTCTGCTGGCGGGCAACAGCTATCTGCTTAAGCATGCGCCAAACGTGCTGGGCAGCGCGGCGATGATTGGCGAAATTTTTGCCGCAGCGGGCGTGCCGGAAGGCGTGTTTGGCTGGGTTAATGCCACCAACGACGGCGTTTCGCAAATGATTAACGATCCGCGCATCGCCGCGGTGACCGTCACCGGCAGCGTGCGCGCCGGGAAGGCTATTGGCGCCCAGGCCGGCGCGGCGTTGAAAAAATGCGTGCTGGAGCTGGGCGGCTCCGATCCCTTTATCGTCCTTAACGACGCCGACCTCGATGAGGCCGTGAAGGCGGCGGTGATTGGCCGCTACCAGAATACCGGGCAGGTCTGCGCCGCCGCGAAGCGTTTCATCGTCGAAGCGGGTATTGCTGCAGCCTTTACGCAGAAATTTGTCGCCGCCGTCGCCGCGCTGAAAATAGGCGATCCGCGCGACGAGCAGAACTATATTGGACCGATGGCGCGTTTCGACCTACGCGATGAGCTGCACGAGCAGGTGCGGGCGACCCTAAAAGAGGGGGCGACCCTGCTGCTGGGCGCGGAAAAAATCGAAGGCGCGGGTAACTACTATGCGCCGACGGTGCTGGGGAACGTCACCGCTGAGATGACCGGCTTTCGTGAAGAACTGTTTGGGCCGGTGGCGACGATTACCGAAGCCCGCGATGCCGATCATGCGCTGGCGCTGGCTAACGATAGCGAATTTGGCCTTTCAGCAACGGTTTATACCGCCAGTGAAACGCAGGCCCGGCGCTTTGCCGATGAGCTGGAGTGCGGCGGGGTGTTTATCAACGGCTACTGCGCCAGCGATGCCCGCGTGGCGTTCGGCGGCGTGAAGAAAAGCGGTTTTGGCCGCGAGCTTTCCCATTTTGGCCTGCATGAATTCTGCAACGTCCAGACCGTCTGGAGAGATCGCCGCTAACCCTACAAACTGCCTCCGGGGGCGGCGCAATGCACCTGACCGGGCTACGGGACGCAGCCATCTGCGATCGCGTAGCCCGGAAAAGCCGCTTGCGGGAACATACCCCCGATATTATTAAGCTATTTACTTAGCGGCACCGAAGCGAGAAAGAAGCTGTTTCTTCGCGCCGCGTGCGCCTATAATTACCGCCCGAATTTTGTTGTTGGCAAGGAGCCTCGCGTGGCGACGGTAATGAATAACGCAATGCTCGATGCCATTTTGGCTGAAGTCAGGCCGCTGATTGGGCGCGGTAAAGTGGCGGACTATATTCCGGCGTTGGCCCGCGTTAGCGGCGAGAAGCTCGGCGTAGCCATCTGTACGGTCGACGGTCAGCACTACAGCGCCGGCGACGCGCACGAGCGTTTCTCTATTCAATCGATCTCGAAAGTCCTGAGCCTGGTGGTGGCGATGAACCACTATCAGGAAGAGGAGATCTGGCAGCGGGTGGGGAAAGATCCCTCCGGCCAGCCCTTTAATTCACTATTACAGCTGGAAATTGAACAAGGCAAACCGCGTAATCCGTTTATCAATGCCGGGGCGCTGGTGGTCTGCGATATGCTGCAAAGTCGCCTTAGCGCGCCTCGCCAGCGAATGCTGGAAATCGTTCGTCGTCTGAGCGGGGTGGGCGATATCGCCTACGATCCGGTGGTTGCCCGCTCGGAGTTCGATCATTCGGCGCGCAATGCCGCTATCGCCTGGCTAATGAAATCCTTCGGCAATTTCCATAACGATGTCGCCACGGTACTGCAAAACTATTTCCACTACTGTTCACTGGAGATGAGCTGCGTGGAGCTGGCGCGCACCTTTCTGTTTCTTGCCGATAGAGGCATCGCCCCGCACCTTGAGACGCCGGTGATTGCGCCGATTCAGTCGCGGCAGGTCAACGCCCTGATGATGACCAGCGGCATGTATCAGAACGCAGGTGAATTTGCGTGGCGCGTCGGTTTGCCGGCGAAATCCGGCGTCGGCGGCGGGATTGTGGCTATCGTCCCGCAGGAGATGGCGATTGCGGTGTGGAGCCCGGAACTCGATGAGGCGGGGAACTCGCTGGCCGGAATTGCTTTACTGGAAAAACTCACTCAAAAACTGGGAAGGTCGGTATTCTGATGGTACCCATAGAAAACCTGTTTGCCCGCCTGCAGCGTTCCACTTTCCGCTCCCGTTTTCGCCTCGGCGTGAAAGAACGGCAGTATTGTTATGATAAGGGCGCGGAAGTTATCGACCAGCACGCGGCGGACTTTATCGCCAGTCGGCTGGCCCCTGCGCAAATTCCTAACGACGGTAAGCAGACCCCGATGCGCGGACATCCGGTGTTTATCGCCCAGCATGCCACCGCGACCTGCTGTCGCGGTTGTCTGGAAAAGTGGCACGCGATCCCGCGGGGCCGCGGGCTCAGCGACGAAGAGCAGCGCTACGTGGTGCAGGTTATCCATCACTGGCTGGTGATCCAGATGAATTCGCCGGATCGCGGCAGACCGTAATTCATCGGCGGCGGTATATGCCTGATAATTATTCTCATGATATGATGAACCGCTTACTAATTATTAACATAATAATTGCCTGAAACAATTAGACGGATAATCATGAATGTCTCCACTGTCGATTCGGTCATTCACGCTGTTTCGTGAGGAACAGCCCGTGCGTGATGCGCTGGTGTTGTTCACTTTAACGCTACTGCTGCATTTCTTTGGCGCGATGCTGCGTCTTGTACAAGAATTGTCGTTCTTCTGGCCGCTGAATGCGGTAATGGCGGGGATTTTTGCGCGTTATATCTGGCTAAATCGCAGCTATTTTTACGCCGTTTGTTTTGCCGCCATGCTGGTATATGACGGTTTAACATCTCGTTGGGGAATGGGGTTCGCTTCCTTTCTGATTAATTTCTCCAATATCGTTTTTATCGTCACCCTGGCGCAGCTCATTTTGTGGGATAAGCGGCGGGCGGATTCGATGCCGGGACCGATCAACGCGCTAAGCCTGTTTTGCTACTGCCTGCTGGCGGCGCTGCTCTGCGCTGCTGTTGGGGCGCTGGGTTCGGTAGATGTGGAACGCGCCACGTTTATTCCCCAACTGGCGGACTGGTTTAGTGAACAGTTTTCCACCGCCGTACTGATCCTGCCGTTCATTTTGACCCTCACGCTCCCTTCGGCGTTCGGACGTTTTCGCCTGCGTCAGCTGTTACCGGCGATCGCGCTGGTGCTGTCGATTGCGCTCGGCGTGGCGGTGGGCGGGGCCGGGAGCATAACCTTCCCGTTACCCGCGCTGATTTGGTGCGCGATTCGCTATCCGCTGCCGTTGACCTGTCTGTTGACCTTTATTACCGGGATTAGCGAAATTCTGCTGGTGGCGAACTCGCTGATTCACCTCACGCCCGACACCCGGATGCAGCCGTGGCAGCTGTTTTCGACGCGTCTGGGTATCGCGGCGATGCTGATTAGCCCGATTATCGTCGCTTCCAGCGTCGAGGCGATTAATAACCTTGTCAAACAGCTGGCCCTGCGTGCTGACTTTGACTTCCAGACCCGGGTCTATTCTCGCTCGGGGTTAAGCGAAGCGCTGAAACGCCAACCGCTGTCGGAAGATAAGCGGTTAACGGTCATGGTGCTGGATATCGACGGCTTCAAGCAGGTCAACGATCGCTGGGGCCATGAGTGCGGCGACTGCGTGCTGGCCCAGTTTGCGCAGCAGGTGCGGCTACTGGTAGGTGAAGAGGGCATGGTGGCGCGCATTGGCGGTGAAGAGTTTGCCGTCGCGACGCTGACCTCATCAGAGCGGGACGGACAGGCGTTGGCGGAAAAAATTCGTCAGGGTATCGCATCGCAGACCTTCACCTGGGGGCAAAACAAAATCCAGCTGACCGTCAGCATGGGGCTGGAGAGCCAACTGCTCGCTACCGCCAGGGTTACGGATCTGTTCAACCAGTTGCTGATGGAAGCCGATGATTCGTTGATTCGGGCGAAACGTGCCGGGCGCAACCGGATTTTTACGCACGAAATGGCCTGAATTATCCCATAAGAAAACGCGATGATAATTCTGCTTGTGTTAAATATAAGTTAAAAACATAGTGATGTGGTCAATTTCAAGGAGTTACCTATGACCACATCCTTCACTCTGCGCACCCTGTCGCATGACGATATTCTCAAACACCTTTCTGAATTAACCGATATCCTTGTCAGCTGCGTCAACGGCGGGGCCTCGGTGAGCTTTATGCTGCCTTTCGCCCCGGAAACCGCGACGGCGTTCTGGCTGCGAATGGCGCAAAGCGTCGCTGCCGGGGAGCGCGTTGTCCTCGCCGCGGCAGATGCAGAGCAGCGGCTCGTTGGCACGGTACAGCTCATTACCGACCAACCGGAAAACCAACCGCACCGCGCCGATGTCGCCAAGCTCCTGGTTCACCAAAATGCGCGTCGTCAAGGGCTGGCGAATGCGCTAATGGCCCGACTGGAAGCGATCGCACGCGAGCAGGGCAAGAGTGTTCTGGTGCTGGATACCGCAACCGGCAGCGGGGCAGAAAACTTTTACGTGCAGTGCGGCTGGGAAAAAGCCGGGGAAATCCCGCGCTATGCGCTAATGCCGGACGGCGAGCTGACGGCAACATCGCTGTTCTATAAATTTCTGTCTTAAATTTGATATTGCATACAGCTTTGATCAAAACAGGGTTTCACTTGCCTAAAAACCTGATAACTTATTGGACCAATTACTCAGGTTGTATGACTACTCTATGAGGGAACCCTTGTGAAAACACTAAACCGTCGCGATTTCCCGGGCGCGCAGTACCCTGAACGTATCATTCAGTTTGGCGAAGGCAACTTCCTGCGTGCGTTTATCGACTGGCAGATCGATCTGTTAAACGAGCATACCGACCTGAATGCCGGGGTGGTGATTGTACGTCCGATTGAGAGTGCGTTCCCGCCGTCGCTCAGCGTGCAGGACGGTCTCTATACCACGATCATTCGCGGCCTGAATGAGAAGGGTGAAGCGGTCAGCGATGCGCGCCTGATTCGCTCGGTCAATCGCGAAATCAGCGCCTATGCGGATTATGATGAACTGCTGCGGCTGGCGCATAACCCGGATATGCGTTTTGTGTTTTCCAATACCACCGAAGCGGGAATTAGCTACCACGCGGGCGACCGATTCGACGATGCGCCCGCGGTTAGCTATCCGGCTAAACTGACCCGTCTGCTATTTGAACGCTACAGCCATTTCTCCGGCGCGGCGGATAAAGGCTGGGTCATCGTTCCCTGCGAGCTGATTGACTATAACGGCGAAGCGTTGCGTGAACTGGTGCTGCGCTATGCGCAGGAGTGGGCGCTGCCGGAAGCCTTTGTGGCATGGCTGGATGAAGCCAACGCTTTCTGTTCTACGCTGGTAGACCGCATTGTGACCGGCTATCCACGTGATGAAGCCGCGCAGATTGAAGAGCAACTGGGCTATAAAGACGCTTTCCTCGATACCGCCGAACACTTCTATCTGTTTGTCATTCAGGGGCCGAAATCTCTGGCCGCCGAGCTGCGACTCGATAAACTGCCGCTTAACGTGCTGATCGTGGACGATATTAAGCCGTACAAAGAGCGTAAAGTGGCCATTCTTAACGGTGCACACACTGCGCTGGTGCCGGTCGCCTTCCAGGCAGGGCTGGATACCGTGGGCGAAGCGATGAACGATGCGGAAATTTGCGCTTTTGTCGAGAAGGCGATTTACCAGGAGATCATTCCGGTTCTCGATCTGCCGCGCGATGAGCTGGAGTCTTTTGCCAGCGCGGTAACCGGCCGCTTCCGTAACCCGTATATCAAGCATCAGCTGCTGTCTATCGCGCTTAACGGGATGACAAAATATCGTACCCGTATTCTGCCGCAGCTGCTGGCGGGACAGAAGAAAGCGGGGAAACTCCCGGCGCGTCTGACCTTTGCGCTGGCGGCGCTGATCGCATTTTATCGCGGCGAGCGTCACGGTGAGAACTATCCGGTACAGGACGACGCAGAATGGATGGAGAGCTATCAGGCGCTGTGGGCCCAGCATCGGGATCGTCAAATCAGCACCCGCGAGCTGGTAAACGCGGTGCTTTGCTTTGAGTCCCACTGGGAGCAGGACCTGACGAAAGTCTCTGGTCTGGTCGAGCAGGTGACGCAGGATCTGGATGCTATTCTGCGCGACGGTATGCGCGCCGCCGTTAAGCCGCTGTGCTGATACCCTGAAACGAACGGATTACGGCCGGGTAAGACGCCAGCCGCTTTCCGGCAAGAATCCCGGCATCGTGCTGGACGCGATTCGTTATCGAACGCAACCTGGCCGCTGCCGGGATATTTTTGCCCTTTCATTAGTTACAACATTCTTTTGTATTTTGAACTGGCGCAGGTCTGTAAGATCGCGCCAGTTTCGTCCGCCAGCGGTCAACAGGGCAAATAAGAGAAAAGGATGAATTGTGCCCCTGCCGCTTGATCAAATTATTCGACAGGAAAATAATGCCTTATCCAAACGAGAGGTTAGACCAATGGTCATCGAAATTCGTGAAGTGGGCCAGCAGGATAAAGCGCAGTGGTTACGGCTATGGGAAGGCTATACCTGTTTCTACGGTAGCCCGCAGCCGCCGGACGTCACGGAATACACCTGGCAGCGCATGCTTGATTCCGCTTCTTCCATGTTAGGCCGCGTTGCCCTGGCGGATGGCAACGTCGCTGGATTTGCGATTTGTGTCCTTCACGAAGGGACATGGGTAAAGACGCCCGTTTGCTATCTGGAAGATCTGTTCGTTGCCGCGTCAATGCGCGGAAAAGGTATCGCCAGGGCGTTGATGCAGGCGCTGCAAGCGGAAGGAAAAGAGAAAGGGTGGTCGCGTCTGTACTGGCACACGCGTACTGATAATCCGGCCCGGCGTCTGTATGAAGAATTTACGCCAGCCGATGACTATGTTCGTTACCGCATGACGCTCTGAAAATCTGAGATTAAGAAGTTATTAAGATTTCCCCTGTAAAACAGGGGAAACGACTCAGGAGTAACAAAATGGAAAAACGCATAGAGACGGTTGTGAACCTCATCATGTTTCTTTCGCTGCTGGCCACCGCATGGGATCTCTCCCTGGTCCATCACCTGTCCTGGTAAACCTGAACGTTTCGGCGCCAGAGTCTGGTGCCGAAACGTTAAATTACTATTTAAAATCAATGTGTTACATCAGAAATGCTAGCGGCGCGCGACGATAAACAGGCGCGGAAATCGCAGCAGCACCTTTCCGTTACACTGTAACGGATAGTGCTTTTTCAGCTGCGCCAGATAGCGTTCGAGGAACGCCTGGCGCTGCGGTTCATCAAGCGGTTGTAAAAACGGGCGCAGGCCCGTTGACTGCAGCCATTCGATAATGGCCTGATGCGATGCCAGCGGGTGGTAGTAGGTCGTGCGCCAGATATCCACCTCGCAGCCGCAGGCGGTCAGCATATCGTAATACTCCGGCACATCCGGCAGCGGCTGTCGCCCGCTGGCTGGATATCCCAGCTCTTCCGCGACCTCACGCATCAGCGCGTGCGAGGGCTCTTGCCAGTTAACCGGCATTTGCACCGCCAGTATGCCGTTTGGTGCAAGATTGCTGACCAGATGGGGAAAAAGCCGCTGATGATCCGTTAGCCACTGCAGCGAAGCATTGGCGTAAATAACGTCCGCCGGGCGCTCGGGGCGAAACCCGGCGATATCTCCTTCGACAAAGCAGCAGTCCGGGAGCCTCTGAGAGGCTTCTTCCAGCATGGCCGGTGAATTATCGACGCCAATAATTGTTGCTTCAGGCCAGGCATGCCGTAGCAGAGCGGTACTGTTGCCTGGTCCGCAGCCCAAATCAACGGCCAGCGCGACGGGGTGGTGGGCGATGCGGGCGAGAAGCTCAGCGGCGGGGCGCGTGCGCTCCGTGCCGAATTGCAAATAAAGTGAAGGATTCCAGTCAGCCATAGTGCGCTCCGGTTAAGAGAAACTCGTTCATCAGCATAGACGGCAATACTTAACTGGCAAATAAACAATAGCTCTATGCTAATGAAACGTGACAGCGTCACTTAACTTATGCCGGGTTCGTCACGGTAGACCCGTTGGAGGTTGGCTAGAGTAGACGTCGCAAAAAAGAGGTAATGAAAATTAAATGGCGTTAATCATTAAAGTGTTACTTGAAAACCGACTCGGCAAGGGGCAGGACATCCTGCTGCAGGCGAAACCCGGATTAAGCCTGCTTGTGGAAGATGAAACCAGCCGGGTGCTGTTTGATACCGGGCCAGACGGCACGTTTCTTAATAATGCGCAGCGGATGGGGGTCTCTTTATCTGACTTGACCGCCACGGTGCTCTCCCACGGTCATTACGACCACTGCGGCGGCGTGCCGTGGCTACCGGATAACAGCCGTATCATTTGCCATCCGCTGATCGCGCAACAGCGCTACTCGGCGTTATCCCTTGCCGGACGTCGCTGGAAAGTCAAAAAACTGTCGCGAGAAATTGACTACTCCCGCCACCGCATGGAGTACAGTCGCGAGCCTATGGCGATTGGCGAACGACTAATCTGGTCCGGCGAGATTGCGGTCGCGCGCCCGCGAGCCTATGGCATCCTCGCGGGTCAAGCGGCGGGGGAAGATTATATTGCCGACGAAGGTGTGCTGATCTACCGCTCGACTCGGGGGTTAGTCATTATTTGCGGCTGCGGGCATCGCGGATTGATCGATACGATTCGCCACTGTCAGAAGATCACCGGCGTCCAGCAGATACGCGCCATCATCGGTGGCCTTCACCTGCGCAGCGCGCCGCCGTGGGGGATACGTCGGCTAAAGCAGTTCTTGCGCCAGCAGAAGGTCGAGGAGGTGATGGCCTGCCACTGTACCGGTTCATGGGGGCGCTGGTGGCTAGCGGAGAGTAGCGCGCCGGCAACCGGTGATACGTTGGTGCTGGAATAATAATCGCGTTCACTTTTGCTAATTACATATAAATAACATTTTTGCTATTTATTAAATACATTATCCGCCGGCTATACACCTTCCCCCTAGGGGAAGGTCAAATACTGATATCCCTTTTGGGTGTAAATATTTATAGAGAAACTTCATTCTATTTAACCTGGAGTTTTCTCTTTGAAATATCATTTAATTCTGCCGGTGAGTGTGATTTAATTCAGCGGTCTTCTTATTGCGAATATCTCTATGATTGCGTCACTGCAGGCATTATTAAAACAAGTAACCCGGCGTCGGCTTCGTATCCGCGTGGGGCTTGTTTGTGCCTGTTGGCTACTGCTCAACCTTCAGTTGACCATCGCGGCGCACCACGGCGGCCAGCAGCAGCCGGTGGCGCCGCAGGCGCAGATTCACCATATTGTCGATGGCGTGATGAGCCTGCCCGGCATGGAAAACGTCGGTCAGAAAGCCATCTGCGAGAAGCACTGCGACCCCGATACCGCGCAGCCAAACTCATTAACCTCTTTACAGCTGAACGCGCTTCCCTCCGAAACCGCGCTATTAGTGGTTTCCCCGCAGCAGGAGACCAGCGCTGAACGTATGGACTGGCGGACGCCGCCGGTCACCGGTCCGCCGACTGAAATACGTTTCTGCCGTTTCAGGGAATAAAAAGCCGTTAAAAACATCTATCAGATCTGCCCGGTCTGCGGGCGACTTTATGTTTTTTTCGGAGATTTTATTATGCGTTCGACTTCTATTTTTCTGCTTATTACCAGCGTTCTGACCTTTTCCTTCACTTCATTGTCCGCCAGCGCGGAAGACGGCGCGATGCATCACCATAATATGTCCGCGATGGCGCAGATGACGGGGATGGATAAGCCGGATGATTCCGCCACCCTTTATTCGGCGAGCGGGGTCATTAAAGCCTGGCGTGACAATGCCGTGGTGATTGCCCACGCTCCGGTTGCCGAGCTGAACTGGCCGGCGATGACCATGAGTTTTGCGCTCGGCGCTAACCACGATAAAAGGCTGGCGGTGGGGCAAAAGGTTGATTTCACCTTCCGCCAGACGGACTCCGGCTACGCGCTCGTTTCGATGACCGCGCACTAATTCCGGAGTCATTATGTCCATTTTAAATAAGGCGGCCTGCGGGCTGCCGCTTCTACTGTCGCTGATTTCCGCCAACGGCTGGGCGACGACGCTGGCTGAGGCCCTGTCGGCGGCGGAAAGCTACTCCGCCGAGCTCTCCGCCAACGATCATCAGGTGAATGCGTTAAAAAACAGGGCGGATTCCGCCATGCAGCTTCCTGACCCGAAGCTGAAATTCGGCATTGAAAACGTTCCGCTGGGCGGCAATAACGCCAGCCGACTGACCCGCGAGGGGATGACCATGCAAAGGGTCGGCGTGATGCAGGACTACGTCAGCAGCACTAAGCGCGAACGGAAGGCCGACTCGATCACCGCCGAAGCGCGCCAGGCAGCCGCCAATGCCGATGTGATCCGTGCCCGGCTACAGCGGGAAACCGCTCAGGCGTGGCTGGCGTTGGCGGTGGCGCAGAAGTCGCTGCGATCGGTTCAGGCGTTGATCAGCGAAACCTCCCGGCAAATCAACGTACAAAAGGCCGGTGTCAGCAGCGCCAGCGCCAGTCCCGGCAGCGTGCTCGACGTTCAGCTGGCGCTGAATGCCATGAAAAATGAGCAGGATAATGCCCGCCGTGATGTGCAGATTGCCCAGGCGCGCCTGTTGCAGCTTACCGGCAAAGAGGTCCGCGATATCTCCGGCCCGCTGCCGCGCATTGAACGTTTACCGGCCGATGAAGCCGCGTTAATGGCGGGGATTAAGCTACATCCTGAGGTGATTCAGGCCGCGCGTGAGGCCGATCTGGCGAAAGCGAAATCAGGTCAGTCGGAAGTCGCGGCGATCCCTGACGTTGGCGTCGAGGTCTATTACGCCAGGCGCGGGGATGATTACGACGATATGGTGGGCGTCATGTTTACCGTCGATATGCCTATTTTTCAGGGCAAACGACAGGACAAAGATCACGCCGCCGACGTCTCCCGTACCTATGAAGCCAACGATCGGCTGACGTTATTGATGCGCGAGCATCAGGCCCAGCAGTATCAGCTGATCTCGCAATATAACGCCGCGAAAGCCATTTACGATCGCCAGCAAAGCGAGGTGCTGCCGCTGCTGCGCAAGAAAGTGAGTCTCGTCAATGCCCAGTATCGGGCCGGCAGCTCGGCGCTGGCGGAACTGCTCGCCGCTCGTCGCGATCTGCTGAGCGGCGAAATCGCCAGCAACGACGCGGAGAAAGCGCTCGCTGATGCGTGGACCGCCATTCGCTACCTTATTCCACAGGATGTTAAATAATGAAGCCAAAATCTGCTATTACCCTTGTAGCGCTGGCCATCGCCCTGGCCGCCGCGAGCGGATACTGGCTCGGTTCGCGAAACGCGCCGACGTCATCCGCTGACGGGGCCCAGACCGAAACGGGCCGCAAAGTACTGTACTGGTACGATCCGATGGCCCCCGGTACCCGCTTCGATAAACCGGGAAAATCACCGTTTATGGATATGGATCTGGTGCCGCGTTACGCCGATGAAGGGGCGGGAGAGGAGGCCGGGGGGGTGCAGATTAGCGCCCGCCAGCAGCAAAACCTCGGCGTACACACGGCTGATGTTGCCCGGCGGACGCTGGCGCAGAAGCTCAGCGCTTTCGGTACCGTCGCGATTGACGAGCGCAGCGTTGAAACGGTTCCGGCGCTGGCCAGCGGTCTGATCGAGAAACTCTACGTCAACGCCTCCCAGCAGTTTGTGAAAAAGAACGAGGCGCTGGCCGAGCTATGGATCCCGCAGTGGGCGGCGGCGCAGCAGGAGTATCTGGCGGTGAGGCAACTGGGCGATAGCGGTTTAACCGCCGCCGCACGCGGCCGTTTGCAGCTGCAGTTTATGCCGGATGCGATTATCCGCAGCGTTGAGCGCAGCGGTAAACCGCAAACCCGTATAACGGTGCGCGCGCCGCACGATGGCTACGTCAGCAAGCTGGACGTGCGCACCGGCGCGCAGGTCACGGCAACCCAGCCGCTGTTCGAGCTGGCCAGCCTCGACCCGGTCTGGATCGTGATTGATTATCCGCAAAGCCAGGCCAGCCTGCTGCGCGTAGGCAGCCAGGTGACGGCCGCCACCAGCAGTTGGCCCGGCACAACGTTTCAGGGAACCGTCAGCGAGCTGCTTCCCGACCTCGAAGCGACCACCCGTACTCTGAAAGCCCGCGTAGTGCTAAATAATCCGCAGCATCAGCTCAAACCGGGCATGTATTTGAACGTTGAGCTGGCTGAGGCGCAGCAGGGGCGCGAGGTGCTGACTATCCCGGAAGAGGCATTAATCGCAACAGGCACCAGCAACCGGGTGCTGATCGCTGACGGCGAGGGGCATTTCCGTCCAGTCGAGGTGACGGCGGGACGAACGCAGGATGGTCTGGTCGAGGTGACTTCCGGCCTTGAAGAGGGGCAAAAGGTGGTCACCTCAGGTCAGTTCCTGATTGACTCCGAAGCCAGCCTGCGCAGCGCACTGCCGCAAATGGCCGGACAGAATGAAGAGATACAAAGCTACTCGGCGCAGGGCATCATCAAGGCGGTGAGCGATGAGGCGGTGACGATCGCGCACCAGCCGGTCCCGGCGCTGAAGTGGCCGGCGATGATCATGGACTTTGCTATTACGCCGCAGCTACGGGAACAGGTGCGTCCCGGCGAGTCGGTGATGTTTCATTTTGTGCTGACCGATGAAGGGGCGCGGGTGACCTCAATAATGCCGATGAGCGGCGCTAAGGAGCAGCCATGATTGCCGCCGTTATCCGCTGGTCGTTGCGCAACCGCCTGCTGGTACTGCTGGCGACGCTGATTATGGCCGCCTGGGGCGTCTGGTCGATACAGCAGGCGCCGCTGGACGCGCTGCCGGATCTTTCCGATACCCAGGTGATCATTCGCGTCAGCTATCCGGGCAAAGCGCCGCAAATTGTCGAAGACCAGGTGACCTATCCGCTGACCACCACCATGCTGTCGGTGCCGGGGGCGAAAACCGTGCGCGGCTTTTCCATGTTTGGCGATGCTTACGTTTACGTACTGTTTGAGGACGGTACCGACCCGTACTGGGCGCGCTCCCGCGTGCTGGAGTACCTGAGCCAAATCCAGAGCAGCCTGCCGCCGGAAACCAAAGCGTCGCTCGGGCCGGATGCCACCGGCGTCGGCTGGGTATTTGAATATGTGCTCACCGACAAAAGCGGCCAGCATAGCCTCGGAGACCTGCGGGCGATTCAGGACTGGATCCTTAAATATGAACTGAAAACCGTACCGGATGTTTCAGAGGTGGCCAGCGTCGGCGGGATGGTGAAAGAGTATCAGGTGGTTCTTAACCCCGACCGGCTGCGGGCGCTGAACGTGACTCACGAGCAGGTGATTAGCGCGATCCAAAGCGCCAACCAGGAAGGGGGCGGCTCGGTGCTGGAGCTGGGTGAAGCGGAATATATGGTACGCACTACCGGCTACCTGAAGTCCATCGACGATTTTAACCAGGTCGTTATCGCCGCGCGCGGCGGCGTGCCGGTGCTGCTCTCAGACGTCGCCAGCGTGCGCCGCGGTCCGGCGATTCGGCGCGGCGTCGCCGAGCTCAACGGCGAAGGCGAGGTCGCGGGCGGCATTATCATCATGCGTTCGGGCAAAAAAGCGCTGACCACCATTAACGCGGTGAAAGCCAAACTGGCGGAAGTGCAAAAAAGCCTGCCTGCCGGGGTGGAGATTGTCCCGGTGTACGACCGCTCGCAGTTGATAAAAAACTCGGTCGAAACCCTGACCCATAAGCTTATCGAAGAGTTTATCGTTGTGGCGGTGGTCTGCTCGCTGTTTCTGTTCCACTTCCGCAGCGCGCTGGTGGCGATGATCACGCTGCCGCTGGGGATCCTCGGCGCGTTTATCGTGATGCACTATCAGGGCGTCAGCGCCAATATGATGTCGCTCGGCGGAATTGCGATCGCTATCGGGGCCATGGTCGATGCGGCAATCGTGATGATTGAAAATATGCATAAGGTGCTGGAGCAGTGGCGGCACGAGCATCCCGAACGCCAGCCGTCTTCTGCTGACTACTGGCAGATTGCCCAGCACGCGGCGTCGGAAGTGGGGCCTGCGCTGTTTTGCAGCCTGCTGATTATCACCCTGTCGTTTATTCCGGTATTCACCCTCGAGGCGCAGGAAGGCAAGATGTTCTCGCCGCTGGCTTTCACTAAAACCTGGTCGATGGCGGTGGCCGCCGGGCTGGGGATCACCCTGGTGCCGGTGCTGATGGGCTACTTTATCCGTGGCAAAATCCCTGATGAAACCGCCAATCCTCTCAACCGCTGGCTGATCCGCGCCTATGAACCGCTGCTGGATAAAGTTTTGCAGTGGCCGAAGGGGACGCTGGCGGCGGCGGGGCTGCTGCTGGTTGCCACGCTCTGGCCGCTGGCGCAGCTCGGCAGCGAATTCTTGCCGCAGATTGACGAGGGCGACCTGCTGTATATGCCCTCCACGCTGCCGGGGATCTCCAGCCGCGAAGCCGGACGTCTGCTGCAGCAAACCGACCGCCTGATCAAGACCATTCCTGAAGTGCAAAGCGTATTCGGCAAGGCCGGACGGGCGGATAGCGCCACCGACCCGGCGCCGCTGACCATGCTGGAAACCACCATTCAGTTCAAACCGAAAAGCGAATGGCGGCCCGGCATGACTATGGATAAGCTCATCAGCGAGCTGGACAATACGGTGAAGGTGCCGGGCATCGCCAACGTCTGGGTCCCGCCGATTCGTAACCGCCTGGATATGCTGGCGACCGGTATTAAAAGCCCGGTCGGTATTAAAGTGAACGGCAACAATCTGGCGGAGATCGAAAAAACCGCCGAAGAGATTGAGCGTATCGTGCGTAACGTACCGGGAGTGACCTCGGCGCTGGCGGAGCGCCTCGACGGCGGTCGCTATATCGATATCACTATCGACCGGGTGAAAGCCGCCCGCTACGGCGTGTCGGTGAAGGAGCTGCAGTCGGTCGTCGCCAGCGTTGTCGGCGGCGATAACATCGGCGAAACCATCGAGGGGCGAGAACGTTACCCGATCAGCGTTCGCTATCCGCGCGAAATGCGCGACTCGCTGCAGAAGCTGCGCGATCTGCCGGTGGTGACCAGCGGCGGGGCGCAGGTGGCGCTTTCCGAACTGGCGGATATCGCCATCACCGACGGCCCGCCGATGCTGAAAAGCGAAAACGCCCGACTATCGGACTGGATCTACGTTGATATTCGCGGACGTGACCTGAAATCCGCCGTGGACCAGATGCAGCGTGAGGTCAGCGAACAGGTCAAGCTGCCGGAAGGTATTTCGTTGACCTGGTCCGGGCAGTATGAGTATCTGGAGCGCGCGACGGCAAAGCTGAAAATCGTGCTGCCGTTTACCCTGATGATTATCTTTATTCTGCTTTACGTCACCTTCGGTCAGGTTAAAGACGCCCTGCTGATCATGGGTACCTTACCGTTTTCGCTGGTAGGCGGCATCTGGCTACTTTGGCTGCTGGGCTATAACCTGTCGGTGGCTGCCGCCGTGGGCTTTATCGCGCTGGCCGGCGTGGCGGCGGAGTTCGGGGTGATTATGGTGCTCTATTTAAACCAGTCGATCGCCAGGCGCCGCGGACGGCTTGATGACCAGACACTCAACCAGGCAATTCATGAAGGGGCGGTGCTGCGCGTGCGCCCGAAAGTGATGACCGTGGCGACGATTATGGCCGGGCTGCTGCCGATTATGTGGGGAGGCGGTACCGGATCGGAGGTGATGCAGCGTATAGCCGCGCCGATGATCGGCGGGATGATCACCGCGCCGCTGCTGTCGATGCTGGTGATCCCGGCGGTCTATCTTCTGACGCACCGTAACAAACGCTAAAGTTCAGCGCCCGAGCCAGGCGGCTCGGGCGTGAATCAGTCGGCGTTCTTAAGATCTTCCGCACGTTTGGCGGTGGCGTAGACAAAATCGAGCATTGGTTCAAGGTCGGTATCGTAGCCGGCCTGAATGATTTTGCCGCGCAGCCATTCGATCTCGCTGGTGATATCCGGGTGGAATATATTATTGTCCTGCGCTTTGCGCAGCCATTTAAGCAGGAAATTATTTTTCCCGCGAACTCCGCCCGATTTCTTTGATTTTGCGTGCATTTTCAGCGCCACCAGAATGCAATAATAGAAATGAACGCGCTGATTAAAACTTTGGTGCATGTCTTTATTTCCCGCCAGAATCAGGTTGCGGACGGGTATGGACCTTAAGCATGCGGTCTCTGATATTCACCCGTACCACCTTCGCGCCGCTTGCCGGGCGCCGAGGCGATGGTGGCACGGAAGCCGAATTACAGTCAAATATTGATTAGTTTTATAGCAATATTTATTTGCGTCGATCGCCGCCTGGCGGCCAGATTAACGTCCCAATGTGTAGCCGTAGTGAACACAGAAGGCTGGGCAAGTCGCGCGCGGCAGAGTATAAAATTTGTTAACGCATCACGGACCATGACGGGAGAGGATATGGAATACGATTTAGACGGAATGGATGTACTTTTTGTCGCCGGCTTTGGGCCGATAACGCAGTCTGCCGCAGCCAGCCGTGACTTTTATGTCGCCGCGCTTGGGCTGCCGCTCAAACCGATGCCCGGTAACGAAGAGTATCTGCTGACCGAACATGATGCTCTCGGCGGGGTCAAACATTTCGCCCTCTGGCCGCTGGCGCAGGCGGCGCGTTCCTGTTTTGATGCCGATAGCTGGCCAGACTATCTGCCGGTGCCGCAGGCGTGGATTGAGTTTGAAGTCCGCGATATCGGCTCGGCAACCGATGCGCTAAAAGCCAGAGGCTATAGGCTGCTGGTGGACAACCGCATTGAGCCGTGGGGGCAAACCGTTACGCGCCTGCTTAGCCCGGAAGGGCTACTGGCGGGCATCACCGTGACGCCGTGGTTGCGCGAGGAACAAGCGTGATGGCAGCGGAATTGATGACTGAAAGACTGCTGCTGATCCCCTTGACCGCAGACGATGCGCCGCAAATTCAGGTTATCTTTCCACAGTGGGAAATCGTGCGTTATCTTGCCGCCGGTTTTCCATGGCCTTTTCCGGAGGATGGCGCGTCGCGCTTTGTCAATAATGTGGCTTTACCTGCCGCAGCTAACGGTACCGGCTGGTTTTGGACCCTCCGCCTTAAAACGGCGCCGGAGAGGGTCATTGGCCTGATTACGCTCTCTGATGAAGTGGATAACAACCGCGGGTTCTGGCTGGATCCGCGCTGGCATCGCCAGGGATTGATGACCGAAGCCTGCCGCCGGGTGACCGATTTTTGGTTTAATACGCTTAACCGGGAGGTGCTGCGCGCGCCGAAGGCCTGCGACAATAGCGGGTCGAAAAAGATTTCGCACCGTAGCGGTATGCGCCTGGTTGGTGTCGAGAAAAAGCAGTTCATCTCCGGCCTGCTGGACGCCGAACTGTGGGAAATAACCAAAGCGGAATGGAATGCATTGGCTGCACAAGCTCCCGCGTCATATAGGGAGACAGGATGCTGATATATAACGTATTCGGGCGTCATATTGGCGTCCAGCGTCAGGGCGAACGCTGGCGGGTTTTCCGCGTCGATATTAACGAGCGGAAATTTTCGCCGCTAGCCGGGGTTATCATCCCGGACGATCTTACGGAGGCGGAAATTCCTGGCTGGTTGGGGGATATTTTTCATGAAGCGGCAAGCCCGCGCCATCCTGACGTCCATCTCGTGGAGTAGCGTCGCCGGCAGTGCTTATGACCAGCTTCGGTTTTGCAGCACCATGCGATAACCATCGTGGTCGTCAAAGGTTTTACCGTTCACATTCCAGTACGGATTAAACGCGCTGACCGGCACAAATTGCGGTCAGCACGCTTTTACATCGTTCTCGCCATTCGGCAGGGAGATACTACCATTCCAACCTACTGGCCATTCAGGACTTCGGTCGCTACAAAGTGCGACTTTTTTATCAATACCTTCTTTTATGCGTAAGATTTGTACCGAAATTATTCCGGCAAGATATTCGACTCGTCGTTTTAGGACTGTTAAGGAGAGTGATTCAGAAAATCCGAGGGTAAATGTTGAAAACAAAGCATCATTATATTCTGCAATGTCAAATTCAGATTTACAATCACGTATTAATGATTCTTGTATTACATCACCCGTTTTGCAAGGGCGGATGAATATCCCCGCAAATATTTTAGTCAAACATTAACATTATACATCCCTTCAAAAACACCTTCTTCTAGCTCCAGGACATATACTCAATAAACTTCAAGTTGCATGTCTGAGCAACAGGGCAGCCCAACTTTTATGGGCATGAAGCAGCACCCGCAACATGCAACTCCAGGTATCGCGAGTATTGAGGTTTCTGGCATAGATTATTGATATTACAACTCTATTTAGTATATCCATGGAAGTGGATTATCAGTTTTGTGATACCATTAAGGCAATCAAAAACCAATAATGCTTTAGTTTTATTTTTGTATGTTATTGATATTTATTAATTTATCATTTAGTTGTTTTTTTAATTGATTTCGTTTTTGCAATTACTTTAGCTGGTGGTATAGTTATGACAGACCACAGAAGGTAAAGGGATTACACTGATCATGCGACCAAAAGAAGTTCAGGCACCGGCGGCCAGTACGATGTACAGAGATGAAAGTAGAGGTTTGCTTTCCAGTAAAGTCGTTATTGTTCTGGGTTTGCTTAGCGCCGTTGCTGCATTATCTACTGATATGTACTTGCCTTTATTTCCAGCTATCGCCAGTGATTTGCATACGACGCCTGACAAAGTTCAGCTTAGTATCACCGCTTTTATGGTGGGTTTAGGAATTGGGCAGTTGTTCATTGGCCCGTTGTCCGATCATTACGGCAGGCGTAGATTATTGCTAGGCGGGATGACACTATTAACCATCGCTTCATTAGCTGGCGCTATATCCGCGAACATTCAGCTGCTCATTGTTACACGGTTCTTTCAGGGACTGGGAGGAGCAGCTGGTATCGTTCTTTCCCGGGCAATTATTTCTGATCTGTGCCCGGGGACTAAAGCCGCTCGATATTTTAATCTGGTGTTAGCGATACAGGGGATCGCCCCTGTTATTGCACCACTACTTGGAGGAGTGGCTGCATGGTTTATCTGGCCGGTAGTTTTTGTTTTTATGGCCGCAATATCATTAGTCTCCACCTTGCTCAGCAGTCATTTTATTCGCGAAACTTTACCCCGTCATCAGCGATTACCTTTCAACTTCAACGAGTTTATCAGTCAGTTTATCGAGCTGCTTAGTCATAAGAAATATATAGGTTATACTTTAATTTTTTCCATCCAGTTCGGGGCGCTATTTGCTTATATATCAGCATCGCCGTTTATCTATCAATCGGCGTTTAATTTATCCTCGGGGGAATTCGCTGTAATATTCTCTATCAACGCTGGAGCAATGATGTTTGGTAGTATTGTCAGCGCTCGTTATGTTACGAAATTTGGCGAAGATAACCTCATAAAACTGGGGGTGATAGGCACACTGGTGATATCAATATTACTTTGCATCGTTGACTATATTTCTCATTTCCAGTTTGAGATTGTGGCGGTATTACTGTTAATTATGATGTTTACTATGGCTTTGACCTTTGGCAATGCCGCGAGTATGGCCATGGCGGCATCTTCACATTTAAAAGGAACGGGTTCTGCTATTTTAGGAGTTTTTCAGTTTGGTATCGCTGCGATAACTCCATCACTGCTTGGATTTGGAGACCCGTTGTCATTACTACCGATGTCGCTAATCATAGCGGGATGCTGTTTAATAGCCATCATGGCATTATTATTGACAGGTAAAAAAGGATAGTGTGATGAATACACATGACGCTATAAAAATTATTGGTGCAAGACAAAACAATCTGCAAGATATTGATTTAGAGGTCCCTAAAAATAAAATAACAGTTTTTACCGGCGTTTCCGGGTCGGGGAAAAGTTCTCTGGTATTCGGAACTATTGCGGCAGAATCTCAGCGTCAGCTAAATGACACCTTTCCACCTTTTATTCGACACCGTTTACCGCATTATGGTAATCCTGAAGTTGATGACATTGAAAACCTGTCGGTGGCCATTATTATTGACCAAAAACGTATTGGTGGCAACGCACGTTCGACGGTGGGTACCGCCTCAGATATTTATACTCTGCTGCGACTACTATTTTCTCGTGTTGGCGAACCTTTTGTTGGTTATTCTAATGTTTTTTCATTTAATCATCCTGCCGGGATGTGTGCGACATGCGACGGGTTGGGTATTGCCAGCACCATTGATATCGACCAACTGATTGATTCAAATCTGTCGTTAAATGAAGGCGCTATTCGTTATCCTTCTTTTGCACCGGGTTCATGGCGCTGGAAACGTTATGTTTATTCAGGGCTTTTTGATGCTGATAAAAAAATCATGGATTATTCAAAAGCGGAACGAGAGTTATTACTGTATGCGGATAATCTCATTCCTGAAGCGCCGTTAGCCGGTTGGCCTAAGAGTGCAAAGTTTGAAGGCGTCATTACGCGCTTTACGCGAAGTTATTTGAAACAAGAAACTAAAGATACTAAAGCTGAGGAATTTCAGCGAGTCGTTAGTTTACAGGTTTGCCCTTCTTGTCAGGGTATGAGGCTCAACGACAAAATACTTTCCTGCAGGATAAGAGGGAAAAATATTGGCGAATGTGCAACACTGCCTGTCACAGAGTTAAAGCTGTTTGTAGAAAAGCTCGATTATCCTGAAGTCAGGCCGCTGCTCGAAGCATTGCTGGAAAGGTTAGATGCAATGTGTGCGGTAGGCTTGGGGTATCTGGATTTGAACCGGACGACCCCCAGCTTATCGGGCGGTGAATCCCAGCGGTTAAAAATGGTCCGGCATCTGGGAAGTAGTCTTACCGGGATCGTTTATATAATTGATGAGCCAAGTACCGGGCTTCATCCAGCAGATATTGTTAAATTGAATATATTAATTGGTAAACTACGCGACAAAGGCAATACCATTCTGATGGTAGAGCACGATCCTGACATGATAGCGATAGCCGAGCATGTTATTGATTTAGGGCCGGGAGCGGGCAAGCAAGGTGGAAATATTGTATTTGAGGGTGACCTGTCGGCACTTAAGCAATCCCAAACCTTGACGGGAAGATATTTCTCTTCACGGGCAGAGATAAATAAAAGACCGAGATGTGCTAAAGGTTATATTTCGGTAAGAAACGCCACATTGCATAATCTGCATAACTTATCGGTAGACGTACCTTTGAGCGTTATGGTCGCTGTGACCGGGGTCGCGGGATCGGGCAAAAGTTCATTCGTCATGGGAGCCCTGGCGCCACAATGTCCGGACGCGATCGTTATCGATCAAAAACCGATACATACTTCGATTCGATCGCATATTGCTTCCTGGTGCGGCGCATTTGATACGATCCGTTCGCTGTTTGCCGAAAAAAACCATGTGTCAGCGTCGTGGTTCAGCGCCAATGCTAAAGGCGCCTGCCCGGAATGTCATGGGCTAGGGGTAATACAAACCGATCTGGCATTTATGGATACGGTTACGTTGCCATGTGAGGCCTGTCAGGGGCAGCGCTATAACCCACAGGCGCTAAAATATCATTATCAGGGAAAAAATATTGCGGAGGTATTATCTCTGTCGATTAACGATGCTGGCGATTTTTTCCTGAATGAGCCACAGCTCAGGCCAATTTTTCGTAGTCTGGTCGACGTCGGGTTGGGATATTTGCGCTTGGGGGAATCGTTAAATCATCTTTCAGGCGGTGAATGCCAGCGGCTGAAGTTAGCGTCACAATTAAATCATGATAGTGACATGTATATTTTCGATGAGCCAACCACCGGACTTCATCCCAGTGATGTTGCCTCGCTGCTGAAACTCTTTAACCGACTGGTAGAGCGCGGAAACACCGTCATTATTATTGAACATAATATGGAGTTGATCGCTCAGGCTGACTGGATTATTGATATTGGACCTTATGCCGGGCAAGAAGGGGGAAAATTACTGTTTAGCGGTACACCTGAATCGATGCTGACCTGTCGCCATTCTTTAACCGCGGAGTGGTTGCGCATACATTGCCGGGTAGAGTGAGAGATAGTGGTCGGGACAGCCAGAAGAGACTGGCAATAATGTGATGCATGCCCATTATTATACTGATGTATTGTCCCGTTAATCTTATTAGTCTACAGGCCAGTGGTAATCGCGATCCAACCAGCCATCCAGGTCATAATCCATCATACATTGTTCGGCGAAACCTTTATATTCTTGTATCTGCCCCGACATTTGTGCGGCGAGCAACAGTTCGATACGAACATTTTCATGACTGCCGGTATAATTTCGTTCATAGAGTTCGTGTCTGCTGGCGAATTCTGTTCCTACAGAGTCCCAGATTAGTTTCATAAGCTTTACCCTTTCAACGGCATCCATACCGTTGGAACCGCGCATATATTTTTTTAGATAAGGCTCCAGTTCCGGCGCGGCAAAATCTTTGGCATGCGAATTAATATAAATAAGCGCGCTGCCAAGATCTTGTTCAATAATTTCTTTGATCCGTGGATAGCCGAGACTCATAAACCAACGGTAGGCTAAACCATAATCCAGGTTAGGCAGGAGGGCGCCGTTGTGCCAGGGATTCGGCGATTTAGCCATAGCATCGCTTATGGCCCAGAAGAGGTTACGCCAGGCCAGCATTTCCCCGACGCGGGTCTGTATACCGCGGAAATCGGCTACGCCGGTGGCTTCCACGCCTTTAATGAATAAACCACAGATAAAATCGATTTTTACCGCCAGACGCGTCACACCGTGGAACGTAGAGCGGTGCAGAAAGCCAGAACTGGGTAAAAACGTGGCCGCTTTAGCCGTATCGCCGTAAATAAAAATGTTTTCCCAGGGAATCTTCACCTTATCCAGAATGAAGATCATGTCATTCTCGTCGTAGCGGGAGGACAGTGGATAGTCAAAGGGACTGCCGACCTTTTCGGCTGCTAAGGAGTAAGAGGGGCGGCAAACCAGTTTCAGCCCTGGGGCATTCATGGGTAAGGTGCATACCAGGGCAAATTCTCTTTTTTTGACAGGTAAACCGTAATGCGCGATGAAATTGTAATGCGTCAAGGCAGAGCCGGTAGCAACCACCTTGGCACCGCTAACAATCACGCCATCATCACACTCTTTTTCGACGTGAATGCAGATATCTTCAATCTGGTCGGGCGGGAGATTGCGGTCGATAGGGGGGTTGATGATGGCATGATTCCAGTAAAGTAGCTCCTCTTGTGAACGTTTGTACCAGTGTCTGGCGTTATCCGCATATTCTCCGTAGGCCTCGGGATTGGCGCCGAGAGTCGTAAGAAACGAGGCTTTGAAATCAGGGCTCCTTCCTAACCAGCCGTAGCTAAGCCTCGCCCACTGGGCGATTGCGTCGCGATCGCGTATCAGGTCGTCAACAGAATGAGGAACGCGGAAGAACGGATGGGTGACACCACCGCTGCCGGTATCACACGGCGTGGTTAATATAGCCTGATACTTTTCGTCATGGAGCGCGTCGTATAATTTAGCTATAGACAGTGCTGAATTGCGAAACGCTGGATGTGTAATAACATTGTCGACCTTTTCACCATAAGCCCATATTTCTCGCCCATCATTCAGACCCGCCAAAAAGTCATTACCGGTAGGTAACGATACTGATTTATTTCCCATGTCAGCTCTCTCCGAATATCAGTTTTCAACACTTCCTTTTAAACGGCATCTTGTTGACTAAGAGTTACCGTTGTTGTTAAGGCGTTCTGTATCAGCCATTGATAAATAGAAAATGCGTCTTGCGTCAGGAATGACTCGTTATGAAATTGTATGGAGGCAACGTTACCTGACGATAATGCAACAATTTCACCGGAAGGGAGTCGTTCCAGCTGGACTGTTTTGTCATGCTCCGGGCTGTACCAGCATGGCCGCTGATGGAGTGCGGAGAAACTGTTATAGAAACCAACGGTATGAGGTTTTCCCTGGATGGATATCTGATGTTGGCTACCCTGGCGATTATTGACCAGCCGCTCGATCGGAATGCCTAATTCGGCGCAAATTAACTGATGCCCCAGACAAGTCCCGATTAACGGACGCTGCTCCCGCAGCCGTTGTGCAATAATTTTTCGGCCCACGCGTATTTTGTCGAGTCGTACATTGGTTGGATCGCCAGGCCCGGGCCCAATGAATACGATGTCGCGATCGGTGAGCTGCGTTAGCTTGCTCAGGGAGTCATACCAGGGAATGAGGGTAACGGCGCAACCCGCGCTGCGTAACTGATAGGCAATCATGGCGGTGAAGTTGTCCTCCATGTCGATCAGTGTGATGGCATGTTGAGAGAGTAGAGCGCACGGGCCCAATTGCGAGTTATTCAGCCAAAAGGCGGAGGCGCGTGCATTCCGTTTTGCCAGTATCTGGTCAGCCCGATGGCGAAGTTCTGCAGACAATCCTGTTCGGTTTGGTGTCCCGGCGCTTGTTCCAGAGAAGAACGAATGCATCAGCCCTTGTAATTTGGCGCGTGTTTCTCCAGCTTCATTTTGTGCGATGGAACTTCTGACGATGGTTGAACCCGCCGTAAGCCGAAAATGTCCCTGAGCGGTAATATCGGCCGTGCGGATCATTATGGCCGAGTCCAGATAACGTTTACCTTCTTGCGTGCCCGTTATAGCAACGATGCCGCTGTAATAGCCGCGTCCGCGGCGTTCTCGCCGGGCGATAACTTTACAGGCGCTTTCTATTGGGCTGCCGGTCACTGTTGGCGCAAATAGCGATTGCCTGATGATTTCTTTCAGGCTGCGATCTGAGTTGCCATGGATAAAATATTCGGTATGCGCGATGTGCGACATAGCTTTGAGCTTCGGTCCGGATACCTGAATATCATGCTGACAGATGCTACTCATCATTTTGAGTTCTTCATCCACCACCATAAATAGTTCGTCGCGCTCTTTTGTATCCTGCAGAAAATCATCCAGCACGTGCGTCATATTCCCGGAGTCGGGGTATTTAAACGTGCCGCTGATAGGATTCATCGCCACATTCTGCTCATCAACCTGGATATGCTGTTCAGGCGTACTTCCCATGAAATAGCGGCTGCCGGTGAAGATCATCCATGTCCAGTAAGACCCGCATTCAGATTGCAGTAGCCGTTTGTACAGCGTCAACGCATGGCGGATACTGAAGTTGGTTATATCGCCCTCCAGACTGCGTGAAATCACAAAGTTGCTGCCTTCTCCGGAGCTGATTTCCTGATCAATGACGGTATCAACAATGTCGCCATACGTTTGGTCATCAAGATCGAATTGCAGGTTTCGTGGCTTGATATCATGGTCATTAATGGCTGCGATAAACGAATCTATGGGGTAATAATTTTGCCGCTCAATGTGCATGACGATCGTCTGTTCACCATCGTCAATGCAGGCATAACCTTTTTCTTTTACCTGATTAAATGGCAATAAGATCAATTTGTTAAATGAGCTTTTACCCTTCCCGTCCAGGGGCGGATCCAGCGCTAATTCTGAAAGGGATTGGTTTAGCTCAATATCCCCTTCAAGAAATAATACTGCGTTGATAGGTTCGCATTGGGGGCGGTAAATACAGGCAAAGGGTCTATCAAGATTGACCAGATGAGCCGAAAGCTCGTCGGGCTGTGCTGTGCCTTTAGATAACATCATCATCTCCTGGAGTGCCGTGAGGATCTTTAATGTTCCAATGCGTCGATAGCTTGTCGGGTTGACAGCACGACTGAACTGGTTTCCGCAGCTAGCTCAAGCGCCAGACGATGCTTTTCTTCGGAGAAATCGGCTAACGCATCGGCAATAAAAAATGTCTCGATATCATTGGAGTACGCCTCTTGCGCTGTGCACAAACAACCGATATGGGCGTAAACGCCACAGACGATCAGCTGATCGCATTTGAGTTCGTGCAAAGTACTCAGAAGGGGAGAGTTAAAGAAGGCGCTGTAACGCCACTTCGTTAATACCCATTCATTTTCCAGAGGCGTCAACGGAGGAACAATCTGTTTATGCTCCTGGCTGCCGTTCATACCTGAACCCCATAGACTGTGCAGCAAGCCACGCTGCTGCGGCGTCATGTCGCCGGGTTGGGCTGTATAAAATACGGGTACATGCAGACGTCGGGCGACGCTAAGCAAGCGGTAAATATTGTCGATCACCTGCGCTATCGGCGAGGCGTCAGCAGTGTAAAAATCGAGGAAATAACGCTGCATATCATGTATGAGTAGCGCCGCTCTTGAACTGTTGGGTTGCCAGTCTGCAATTGATTTGGGTAATTGGCGTTCTGTCGGCAGTGGATAGGGCTGTATCTTTTCCATGTTATTCTCCTTGTACGCTTAGCAGCTGCCGAGTGCGGCGCCGCCGTCGACCAATAACGTTGATAGCGTGGTTTGCCCTGATTCTTCGCACAGGTAAAAGCAGACCGCGGCAGCAATTTCTTCCGCCGTGGCGACTTTATTGAGTGGAATACCGATGCGAAATTGTTTTGGATTACCGTTAAGCGTGTTTTGCCGGTCACTTTCGCTATGCCACATGCCGCGCAGCATCGGCGTATCGGTTGAGCCGGGAGCGACAACATTACACCGGATCCCATACGGAGCGACCTCCAGCCCCAGAGCATAAGTAAATGCCTGGGCAGCGGCTTTTGAGGCGCAGTAGGCGGCCATCGTCGCCCGCGGCACGCGCGCTGCGTTTGAGGCGATAGTGACGATGCTGCCTTTACGCTGAGCCATCATCAGATTGGCTGCATGGCGGCTGGTGTTAAATACGCCAGTCGCGTTGACGGCAAAAGTTTTCGTCCAATCTTGAGGCTGAGTTTCGGCCACGCTGGCGTGGCACAGTACGCCGGCGCCGTTGACCAGATAACCCACCGGACCCAGTTGGCGACCGATTGCGGTAAAGGCTTCTGCTACGCAGCGGTCGTCGGCAACGTCCACCGTAAAACCTGCAATGGGCTGCGGATGGTTATTTTGTAGTGTGGCTACAAGGGTTGCCAGCTGAGTGGCGTTATTATCAAGAAGTGCCAGTGAAACTCCTTCTTTCGCCAGCGCGTGGGCAACGGATTCGCCAATGCCACCGCAGGCGCCAGTAATAACGGCAATGTAGTCTTTATCAAAGGTCATTTTGTCTCTCTTTCCAGTGAGTTAATAACATCTGCGTTTGCGCTACGTTCAGGCGTGGGTCGCAGAGAATTTGCTTAAGTTGATGTTCTTCAGGATGATTATTTTCACAGAAGCATTCGATGACCGGGTTCGGCGTTGCTTCCAGGTGGAGTCCAGCGGCGCAGGCATTATGTGATTTCACCTGCCTCAGGAAACCGGAGATTTCAGCCATCATGTCGCTAAGCTCGCGGCGTTTATTGCCTGCCCGCGTTTTCCCGGTATTCCCATGCATTGGATCGCACATCCATAACACCGGCGTTTCGGTTGCCTGTGCGGCCTGAATCAACGCGCCTAAACGATGAATATGTGAACGGCCAAAACGCGAAATAAAAGTCAGACGTCCAGGAATACGCTGAGGATTAAGCTGTCGGCAAAGTGTCGCGATGAACGATGGCGTTACGGTGGCGTCAATCTTGCAGGCAACAGGGTTGGCGATATTCGCCAGCATGGCGATATGTGGGCTGTCAGGCGCAAGAGTACGAATGCCGATCCAGGGCCAATGGGTACTGGCTAAATAGGATTCTCCCTGGGGATTAGTGCGGATTTGAGTCGTTTCATAGTCCAGCAACAGCGCTTCATGGCTGGTCCAGATGGGATGAACATCGCGAGGATATTCCCGTTCGTAACGTTTAATTTCGGCCAGCGTTTCCGCCGCAGCATGGTAGCTCAGCAACATCCTTTGCGGATCGTTACGCCTGGCTTCTGGCGTCGCTTCGGGCCTGTTGACTGAATCACCGCGCCACACGGGAAGTACCCTGTCGCCATTGACTTCGTTGTGTTGTGAGCGTGGTTTAGCATATTGACCGGCAATTCTGCCTACCGTCAATATTGGCAGTCCCGTCAGAGTTGAGAGTTCGCGGGACATTTGCTCGAGGAAGGTCAATTTTTTCCGCACATGTAACGCGCCAGATTCGCAAATTCTTTCAGCGCAGTCGCCAGCCTGAAATATCATTGCTTTACCTGCATAAACGGCGGCTAATGCTTTATTAAATTCGCTTATTTCTTCAAAGTTTAATAATTCTGGAAGAGTGTCTAATTCACGTATGACCAGGGCAAGCATGTCCTTATCGCTCCAGAACGGCTGTTGCCAATTGGACTTATTGCCAGGAAATGATGTCATTTCTAATCTCTCACTCGAAATTTAACAGGTTTTCCGTTTGTTTTTTAACAAAAAAGCGATGAGAAGGTACTATTCCTTGTCTGTTTAATGGGCATGAAAGACGATACGTTTTGCACAAAGATTGCACGCCAATGGGTTCCTTATGTCAATCAAAAAAGATGATTTTTTATTGTTGTTTTTTTAAGTATTTGAATTTATTGATTATTATTTTTTAGTGTTTTGGATTTTTTCCTATATGATTTTTTTTTGGAAATCAAATTGACTGAGGGCAAGGTTCGAAGATAGACTATTGAAAACAACGCTTGGTTATGCTTGTGTTGCTTATATGTTGCCTGTCCTGCTGCGCTTTTTTAAGGCGTATCACGGTAAACTGGCGGCATTTCTTTAGGTCTTTAAATTCTTCTTCAAGAGAAGATTTTATGCGTGTGAACATTCCTAATTCTCCAGGAGAGAGTGATGACGCATTCAGCATATGCCAATCAGTTAAAGGCTGTTCCTGATATATTTGATGAGATTTCGCAACGTTTTCCGGACAGGATTGCGTTAATTTTCGAACAAAGAAAAATAACCTATCGAGAACTTGCTGAGCAATGTTCAGCGCTGGCTGCGGTATTGCAAAAGAATTGCCTGATAAAAGGCGATGTTGTTGCAATAAAAATAGAACGTAGCCCGCAGTTATATATTTTTATGCTGGCGTTGATGAAAATAGGCGCTGTTATGGTTCCCGTGAACTCGAATAGTCCTGAGCGCTATATGGGTGAAATTTTACGTGCGGCAGGAGCCAAATACCTCATTAGCGATGATGTAACAAGCGTGCCCGGCGGGGCATGGCAGGTGTTGTCGAGCAGGACGCTGATACAAAACAGCGCTCAACAAAGAAGCGGGAATTATCCAGTATTAAGCGCTGATGATCCGGCGCTTATATTGATGACCTCTGGATCAACAGGAAAACCGAAGAGCGTGCTCATAGCTCATCGCGGGATTGCCAGACTGAGTCTGCCGGTACCGGCGTTGGGGAATAGCGAGCGGGACTGCTATTTGCAAATTGCAGATGTTTCATTCGCTGCCTCAGCGAATGAAATCTGGATGGCTCTATTGACCGGCGCGTGTCTGACGATTGCGCCGCCTGGCTTGCCAGATTTGATGGCCCTGGTACGGCAGATCGAATCGGATAACGTGACGATGCTATTCCTCTCTGGCGGACTGTTCCGGCTATTTGTCGAGGTTTCGGTTGAAACACTGCATATACCTGACTGTGTGGTGGTGTCGGGCGATTTTGTCAACCCTCGCCTATTTAGCGTGGCGGCGCAGGCCGGTAAAGCAAAAATATTCAATGGATTAGGATGCACGGAAAATTCAGCGATCTCGTCTCTCTATCATGTTCAGCCCGAGGGGCAATTAACCAGTGAATCTCCTGTACCGGTTGGTACTCCACTCCCTTTGGTTGAGATGGCGGTGTTCAATGAACGTTTGCAACCCTGTACCTGCGGTGAATATGGGGAATTGTTTATCGCAGGGGCTGGAGTTGCACTGGGGTATTCCGATCCGCAACTGACGGCGGAAAGGTTTATCTCCATCCCGTATCAAGGCGCAGACGTACTTTTTTATCGTACCGACGATCGGGCAACGTGCGACCAGGATCGCAATATCGTCCTGGTCGGACGAGGCAACCATATTTGTAAAATACGTGGCTTCCGCATCAATCTCGCCGGTATTGAGCACCTGTTGCGTTTACATCACGCTGTGGAGGATGTGCTGATTGTAGTAGAGGAGACGCCGGACGAACCACGATTACATGCCTGTTATGTCACGCAGGATGATGCGCTATCCGTAGCGGATTTAAAGAATCACCTCGCTATGCATGCTCCTGCCTGGATGATACCTGAAAAATTTAGCCGTGTGCCGGTCCTGCCAATGACCGCTAACGGCAAAAAAGATCGTTTACGCTTAAAAAATTCTTTACTGGAGCAGGTGTAAATATGGACAACGTTGAGCAACAGCTACTCTCGATTTGGCAGGAGATTATTCATTCAGCGGTGATCAACCCGCAAGAAAATTTATTAGACCAGGGTGGTAACTCATTACATTTCATAAAGTTAGCATCAATGGTAAGCAAGGCATTCAATTTGGCTGTCTCGCCGGCTGACATTTTCACAGCGGGAACTATTGCCGCGCTGGCTCAGACCATTCGGCAACGGCAGCAGGTCTAATACCTGGAGTTGGGACTGCCAACAATCAGGAAGGATTTTACAGGGAATTTTAAGAGGGGGATAAAATGCCATCATTTAATAGCGGCGAGTCAAATAAGAGCTGTTTGAATAAGGCGTGTGGAGAAATTGCGGTAACGTATCTGGCAGCGACACCCG
The DNA here is from genome assembly GCF_003812845.1 of Klebsiella sp. FDAARGOS_511. Classification (NCBI taxonomy): domain Bacteria; kingdom Pseudomonadati; phylum Pseudomonadota; class Gammaproteobacteria; order Enterobacterales; family Enterobacteriaceae; genus Klebsiella; species Klebsiella sp. FDAARGOS_511. The sequence goes on from NZ_CP033824.1 coordinate 5,887,766, forward strand.
GGCAGCAGGCAATGTGGTGGCTGGATAATACGCTGGATCAGCCCCAATGCTATAACGTGCCAGTGCTGCTGACCGTTAATGCGACACTGGACGCTGATATTATGCAGCGCGCTGTGGCTGAGTTGACCTCGCGCCATGAAATATTCAGAACGCGTTTTGTTTACCTTGACGGTACACTACAGCAGCGTATCGGCGCTGATGGCTATCTCTCTTTTTCCCATCGAAAATCCGGACAGAATGAAACGCCTGAATCGGTGACTGCACAACTGGCGGCTAGCCGTTTATCACTAGCTGAGGGTCCGTTGAGTATCATTAATATGCTCAGTTCAGACTCGGGTACAACCTGGCTAGCATGCTGCTTCCACCACATCATTATTGATGCCCCCTCAGTACGTATTGTCTTGCATGATTTGCTGCAAATCTATTGTGCGCTTGACGAGAAACGCGCTCTGCCAGCGTTTAACGGCACGGGAAGCTATCAGGAATTTACTCGTTGGCAGGCAGCGTCCCTTGCGGCGGCAGAGTGCGAAGACATGCGGGATTACTGGCGGCAGGCACTGCATCCGGCTCCGCCACTATCAGACCTCCCGGTCGATTTTCCCCGTCGTCTGCGGGAAGATACCAAAGCCGCCTATACCATGCAGGCCCTCAACGAACATGAAGCGGACTCACTACAGCGGCACGCAAGATCGTTGTCAATGACACCCTTTATGTATATGTCCATGTGCTGGCAATTTTTCCTTAGCCGCATGAGTGGGCAGAAAGATATTACCGTTGGCGTACCTTTTACTCTGCGGGATCGTAGCGAGTTCGCCGAAACGCCGGGATATATGATCAATACTCTGCCGGTTCGCGTGCAGGTCAATGAAGATGACACAGTCAGGACGCTGGCTGCAAAGGTGCGTCAATCTTTTATTGGTGCACATTTCAATAAGCTGATCCCTTTCAATGAAATTGTCGCACTGTCGCGTGAAAACGCGGGGCAGGACAGCCCACTATTCAGAACGTTGCTGGTTATGCCCGATACCCGGGCCGATATTTTCAACGACTTACCGTTTAAGGTCATGCTGGATGACTATTTTAGCCAGATGGCAAAATACGATCTGACGTTGTTCTTTGAAGCACAACCGCAATGGAAGCTGACGCTGGAGTATAAGACGGCGTTGTATCATCCGCAGACCATTGACTACTGGCTGAAAATATTTCGCCATTTATTGAGCGCGATGGGCGAGGACGGCGAGGTATTACTGTCATCCCTGAGGCTGTTGGATGCACCGTTAAGTCGTGAACTGGTTGTTCGATCCAGCCTTAAGCCTTGCGCGGAGGCCTGGCGATTTGACGCCCTGGCGGCTTTCAATCAGCATGCTGTAAGCCACTCTGCGGATACTGCGTTAATTACCGCTAATGGCACACGATCGTATGGTTGGTTAGCGGAACGTTCAGGGCAGATTGCCGCCTACCTGCAGCAGCAGTTAAATATCGCTCCTGGCAAACGTGTTGCGTTATTACTGGAAAGGAATGCCGAGGCGATTGCCACTCTGTTTGGCGTGTTAAAAACCGGCGCGGCCTACATTCCGATCGACCCACAATACCCGCAAGAGCGCATTGGTTATATGTTGCAGGACGCCAGCGTGGACTGCATCGCCACGACGCGATCGCTGGTAGCAAAATTCCCAGTGTCTGGCTCCGTGCCTCTGTTGTTAATCGATGACATTCCCCCGGAGTACCCTGGGGAATGGTCTTATATCAAAAGAATGCCCGACGATGAGCTGTATATCATTTATACATCCGGTTCAACCGGGCAGCCCAAGGGAGTACGGTTATTAAATAAAACGCTCAATAACCTGATTAAGTGGCAACGAGATGTATCTGAGTGCGGTCAGGGAGATTGTACTCTGCATTTTATGTCACTTTCTTTTGATGTATCGGTTCAGGAGATCTTCGGCACGTTAGCCTGCGGTGGGCGCTTATATATTGCCAGTGAAGAAGAGCGGAGAGATCTGGATCATCTGCAAGAGGTTATCCAGGAGCAGGGAATTAATCGGCTCTATTTTCCCTACGTTGCTTTGCAGCAGTTCGCGCATTTGAGCGCATTGGCCAACAGGCAATTCCCGAGTTTAAAAGAGGTCTACTCCACCGGGGAACAGCTCGTACTCACCGCCGATATTAAACATTTTTTCAGGCAACCCGTTCGCCTGATTAATCTCTATGGTCCCTCAGAAAGCCACGTTTGTTCCGCGTATGTGCTGCCGCCGGAAAGCGATAAATGGGGAGATGCAGCGTCCATTGGTTACCCTCTACCCGGATTCAGTCTGTTGGTGGTGGATGAGCGTCTGCAGCTGGTTCCCGCCGGTGTCGCTGGTGAACTACTTATCGCTAGCGATTTTCTGTCTCCCGGCTATCACAATAAAAGTGAAGAAAGCGCTCGACGTTTTATCTCTGCTGAGAGCTTTGCAGCACAAAGTTGCCACGCGTATCGTACCGGTGATCTGGTGAGGCTGGAGCATGACGATCGGTTCAGCTACCTTGGCAGGATAGACAATCAGTTAAAAATTCGCGGTTTTAGGATCGAACCGTCAGAAGTAGAGGCGGCCATCAATGCCCTGGAGGGCGTGCAGGTTTCAGCGGTAGTTGGCAGGGCAGATCATTCAGGAAGCCAGCAGCTCATCGCCTTTATTGCTGGTTTATTGGATGATAAAGGCAATCAAAAGGATAAGATCAAACGCGGCCTTCGCCTGGTGCTGCCGGAGTATATGGTTCCCACAGAGTTGGTCTTTGTGGATAAGCTGCCTACCACGCCTAGCGGGAAAATCGATCGTAAAGCGTTACTTAAGGTGGATATTATTGTTGAATCATCAACGCAGATGCCAGAGCGGTCTCTGACGAAAACTCAGGAACAGGTCAGGGCGCTATGGGAAACATTATTTCCGGGACGTCAGATCGCACTGCACGATGATTTTTTCGCCATTGGTGGACATTCTTTGTTGGCCACACAGCTGGTTTTTCTGCTTCGTAAGGCGTTCGATTGCGATATTCCTCTACGTTTGTTATTTAATCACCCAACCTTGTCGGCTATGGCTGAGTCCATCGACGGCTATATTGCCAGTGAAAAGGGGCGCGTCGATGCCGTCGATCGTTCCTTTGTTCAGGATGGATATGAACGCATACATTGGCAGGGAGGAGTGTGTTCAACCCCTGGGCTGACGCTGCTTACCGGGGCGACAGGATTTTTGGGCATCTACCTGCTGCGTTCATTGCTATTGGCCGGGACCCAATCCGTGCTATGCATGGTAAGAGCCAGGACGCATGAGCACGCATTGGCTCGTTTGCGTGAAAATGCGATGCGTTATGGCATCGCCGATGAGATTGATTTTTCCCGGGTTGAAGTTTGCCTCGGCGATGTTGGCCAGCGCAATTTAGGATTAAGCTCTGAAGCGTACAGCCGTTTGGCAGAGCGAGTGGACACGGTATTCCATGCGGCCGCACAGATTAATTTTTTGCTCTCTTATTCTTCGGTAAAACAGTCAAATGTGCAGGGTACGCTGAATATTTTAGCTTTCTGCGGTTGTGGCGGACGAAAAACGCTGCACTATTTATCCACTATCGCCGTATTTTCTCCACGCTATCCTGAATCGCCTATCGTTGAACATTGTGTACCGGGTCATCCGGAAGCACTGTCGATAGGTTACACGCAAAGTAAGTGGGTGGCTGAACGCTATGTTCTACAGGCCAGAGAACAAGGACTTGACGCTAACGTATTTCGCATAGGACGTATTGGCGGAGATAGCCGAAGTGGGGCCTGCCAGAGCGATGATTTTTTATGGCGACAGATAAAAAGCTTTATCCAGATGGGATTGGCGCCGGATCCGTCTTCACTATCAACGGACCTGCTGCCTGTCGACTTTGTCGCTGAAGCGATAGTTGCCTTAGCGCGTTCAGAGGCTACGCGACAGGAAAACTTCCATATTTTCCATCCTCAGAGCACCCGGTTTGATCCGGTGTATCGGGCGATTCGTTCTCTGGGTTATCCGTTGGAAACGACTTCTGACGGCGAGTGGTTGCAACAACTTGAACAGTGTGTCACCCAGGGGCGCGAGGTTGCGCTGGGGCCGGTCATTCATCTCTTTAAAGAGAATTTGTTGGATACTGGCGACAACGCCTATGGTAATCCAGAGACGACTAAGCGTATTGCGCAATTGGGTTTGCGCTTTCCTGAGCTGTCGGAGGAGACATTCAAACGTATGATCGTTTATTTCCAGCGGCAGAAAGAAATCGTCTAACAATACTTTTATCAATTTCATCAAGAGGATATAAAATGGTTCCGGCATTATTTGATAAATATATTTCGGCAGTGATGGAGAAGTCATCGGATAAGCTGGCATCCCTTTTCTCTGTTAATGGACGTTTGTCGTTGCCTTTTCGTCGCAACAGGGAGGTGATTATTGGGCGTGATAATATTCGCTTACACTATGCTAATGGCTTTGGCGTTGCGCCCTTACGCTTTACCTCCATAGAGGATGAGCGATTCCACTATACGAATAATCCCGATGTCGTCATTGTTGAATATAAACTGCATGGGAATACTCTGCCGGATGGAAAACAGTTCTCTTTGTTGTATATTAATGTGATTAAAATGAATAATGGCGAGATAACAGAGTTAATAGATTATGAGGATGTGTTGAATAGAGAATATATCTTTCAGGATGAGTAGGATAGCTCTTGTGTTATTAATAGGGGCGAAAGTTATGATGACTTTTCATTCCTTGAAGGGATGTGGTAAAATGGTAAGCTTAACTTATTGTAAACGGCATCAGGAGAATGTATGGAAATGAATAAAAAAGTGGCTAGTGGTTCCGAGCGCGAAATATCATTGAATCGTCAATTTGAAGATGCTTTAGGAAATTTGCAATGTGTACTTGTTGCACGTCGCTCGTTGATTAATCCAGATGGCATTAACTGGCCACAGTACGATACATTGTATATTTTGCGTCAGTTCCAGCCGATGACGCCAAGCGCAATTGGTGAAAAGCTCGGATTTGCGCGTAGTAAAATGTCCAAAATTCTGAGGATGTTGAAAGATAAGCACTTTGTTGAACAAGAATCGGCAGAAAGTGACAAACGAGAAATGCTGACGCGGATTACGGAAAAAGGTATTGAGTTCCTGAATTCTGCAGAGTCCAGCAGGCGCATCATGGCTGAGCAGGTGGCATCCTGCATGTCTCAGGGCGAAATTGCTATTTTCGCTGAGCTCTGTGCAAGGGCTGCAAATATATTGCATGAGAATATTAAAGGTAAACTCGAAGACACCAGCGAAAATTAATAAGGTTTATGGTGATAAAACGCTAAACTGGTCGCTGGCGCGAAGTTCTCTTTGCCTAATGCGCAATCGAATATATGGCATAGGGATTGTGCTAAAATATTACTATGGGATGGTGTTGAACGCGAACTATATATATCAATGATGGTGAAGTTTTTTAACCTCAGAACATAAATAAAGTCAGGCTTGACCTGATAGTTTCCTCTTCGTATAAAGCCAGTTTTGCGATAAGGGAGCGTTTTTGTAGCGTAACAGTATTTGTTCAAGTCTGAGTCAATACGTTTTCTTGCAGTGAAAGATGGTATTTAATTGGAAGTGATTTAATCTTTTGTGCTGTTTTTGTGCAGATTTACAGTCTATTCAGATAACGGAATTATTTTACACCGCCGCGCATATATGTCAGGTGTAACATACTCTTCTGTGCATTCTTCAAAAAAAGTGACCACCACTGCATCATTTCGATTCTGCTTCCAGATGCTCCGCTTTATGCACGTAACTGAATGATCGGCAATCTGACTCAACATTCTCCGGATACGAAGGGATAAATCAAAACATAGCAGAAAGACTTTTACCCCAACCCGTCAAATCAAAAATATATAGGAATTCACAGGAAGGCATAAAAATAACAGAGGTGCCCGGAAAGGGCGCCACTGAATGATGATGGCAGTGGGTGAATTTAAGATGCAGCTAAGATCGCGGCGTCCGATCATTACCTCGCTAAAGCCATCACGATCGGCAAACTGTGCGATTTGCTCGAGCCCAAGGCCGTAGCAGTACATGTTGCTACAGAGTAAGAGATCGGAGACCGGTCTGGCGATGCGTATTTGGTTAAGCGTCATAAAAACCTGTGCTGATAAACGCGCCGTCAAATGACTTTACCGGCTTTGGCGCCAGAGATTTGTCGCGAAAAGCTTTATGCAAAGCGGGACGCGCCCGGCGAAGAAAATATCAATGATTGCGTCTTCAACGCGGTATATCTAAAATCTTCGCTTTCGGAGATAGAAAATGTCCGTCGCAGATTCCCTTCTTGCTTATTCCTTTGCCGCGCTGCTGCTCACGCTGACCCCGGGTCTTGATACCGCGCTCATTTTGCGCACCTCCACCGTTGAGGGCGGAAAAAAGGCCTTTCAGGCGGCATTGGGCATTGATACGGGGTGTTTTATCTGGGGCGCGGTGGTGGCCTTCGGCCTCGGGGCGCTGCTGGCGGCGTCGGCGCTGGCGTATGACCTGCTAAAGTGGTGCGGTGCCGTCTATCTATGCTGGCTCGGCATTCAGTTAATTCTCAAACCGCGCAGCCACTTTAACAGTCAGGAAATAGCCGCACCGTCGGCCAGCAACTGGTTTTTAAAAGGGATGCTGGGCAATGTGCTGAATCCGAAAATGGGGATATTTTATGTCTCTTTCCTGCCGCAGTTTATTCCGGCGGGCCACTCGCCAACGATCTGGACATTTCTGCTGGTCGCTATACATGTTGTGATTGGTACGCTCTGGTCGTTAACGCTAATTCTGGCCAGCCGTTACGCCGCTGGTCTCCTGAAAACGCCGACCTTTATTCGCTGGATGGATCGGGCAACCGGCGGCGTCTTTATGCTGTTTGCCGCCAAACTGGCCCTCAGCCACCGCTAAAACGTGCTGGACATGGACGTCCAGCCCTCACGCCATACTTCGTCGCCCGGCGAAGCGTTTCCCGACACTCCCCGTAAAGTCATCGGCAGACAGGCCCATGCGTCGCTTGCGCGTTGGGTTGACTGTCATCATAATAAAAAGAGAATTATATGTGATTTTAATTCTCTTTTTGAGAATAACAGTGGGGGTGGCGGGTGAACGTTTTTGAACTCAGGCCGGGGTTAAAGGCCTTTCTGCTGGCGCTGGCCGGTTCGGCGGTGCTGATGATTGGCATGGGCTACGGGCGCTTCGCCTATACCGGGATCCTGCCGCTGATGCTGAACGAGCAGGTGCTCTCGCTGCGCGAAGGCAACCTTGCCGCTTCGGCCAACTACGCGGGTTACCTGGCCGGCGCGCTGTTGCTGGCGAAAGCCAGGCCCGCGGATGCCAGAGTGCTAAATCTGCTTTCCGTATTGCTCACACTGCTGTGCCTGGCGTTACTCGGCTGGCTGGTTTCGCCGCTGGCCATTATCGCGGTACGCGGAATAGCCGGGCTGTTAAGCGCGGTGACGCTGATTGCCGCCTCTCTGTGGCTGCTGCAGCATATGAAGCACCATAACGGCGCACCGGTACTGTATTCCGGTGTCGGAATGGGGATATTTTTATCGGCGGAATTTATCTCGCTGGGCAAGACCCTGGCGCTCTCCAGCCAGCAAATATGGCTGCTGTGCGCGATAAGCGCCGGCACGCTTTTCATTCTGGCGCTGCGTCTGTTGCTGAGCCCGGCAGACTATCTTATTGCCTATCAACCTCCTGCAGGCGTACAGGACCCACAGGCGCAAGGCCGCGCGCGTGAAGCGTGGAAACTACTGTTGGTTTACGGCCTGGCCGGCTTCGGCTACATCATCACCGCCACCTACCTGCCGCTGTTTCTCAGCGGCTCGCTGAACGCTATCGATCCGGTGCAGATCTGGGCCATTTTCGGTCTTGCCGCCGTGCCCTCGTGCTTTATCTGGCATCGGTTGGTCATCAGGCTTGGCTACCGCCGCGCGTTCACCCTTAATTTGCTGATTCAGGCCGTCGGCGTCACTCTCCCGGCGTGGAGCCACGCATTGCCATTTTGTCTGCTGAGCGCGCTACTGGTCGGTTTCACCTTTATGGGAACGGTGACTATTGCGCTGCCGCAGGGAAGGCGTCTTAACCATCTGGTCTCGTTCAATATGATTGCCGCCATGACCGCGACCTACGGCGTCGGGCAAATTGTCGGCCCGCTGGTTGCCGGCGCGCTGTATGAGCGCAGCGGGTCGTTTAATCCTTCACTCTGCGCGGCAGCAGGGGCGCTGGTGGTTGCCGCCGCGCTGGTTGTCGCCGGGGGGCGGCGCGGGTCAAAGGTCGGAGGCTGAAATTAGAAGCTGGCGCATCTTCTCCAGGGCCGGGGAGGCGTAGCCTTTACGCCAGATAAGCTGGGTGATCGCCTGACCAACCGGCCGCTGTAGGCTTGCTTCGGGCAGCGTCAGGGTGTCGAGCACGCTCTGCGGCAGTATGCCGGCATAGCCGCCGGAGGCGATACAGGCGATCATCGCGTGATAGGAGCCGACGTCCTGGATCTCGCTCTCCGCCTCCTCGGATTGCGCCAGATACGCTTCGCCCATTGCCCGGTAGGTACAGCCCTCCGCGAAGGCAGCAAAGCGAAAGCATTGTCTATCCGCGGGAAGCACCAGTACCAGCTGTTCTTGAAAGAGCGGCAGATATTCCAGGTCTTCGGCGGGGGAAGCGCCCTGCGGCAGGCATACCAGCGCGCAATCAAGCGCGGCGTCCAGCACCTGCTGCGTCAACTGGCGGCTGGGCTGGGTTTTAAGCGTCAGTATCACCTCCGGGCACTGGGCATGAAACTGGCTAAGCAGCGGCGGCAGGCGGCTGGCGGCGGTGGCGTCCATCGCCCCCATGCGTAAATTGCCGCCCGGCGTGGCGGGGTGCAGAGCCTGCCGGGCCTCCTCGGCAAGGCTGAGGATTTTCAGCGCATAGGCCAAAAAACGTTCCCCGGCGGGCGACAGCAGCATCTTCTTGTTACCGCGGGCAAACAGCTCGACGCCCAGTTCTTCTTCCAACTGGTGAATACGGGTAGTAATGTTGGACTGCGCCCGACCCAGCAGCTTTGCCGCGCGGGTGACGCTCTGTTCTTCCGCCACCGTTTTGAAAATCTGTAATGTGGTGTGGTTCATACTTTTATTCTTAATTTGAAAATAATATTGATCTTATCATCTCTAAAAGAGATTTTAATTACCTCAACGCACAAATTTCATCAGGGCACACCATGAGCAACCGGCTTACGCAGCAGCTTGATATTGATTATCCCATTATTCAGGCGCCGATGGCCGGCGTGTCGACGCCGGAGCTGGCGGCCGCGGTTAGCGATGCCGGCGCGCTCGGCTCGCTGGGGCTGGGATCGTCCACGGTGGAGCAGGCCGAGGCGCTCATCAACCAGACCCGGCGCTTAACCACCCGTCCGTTTAACGTCAACGTTTTTTGCCACGCTCCGGCGATAAGGGACCCGCAGCGTGAAGCGCAGTGGCTGGCGCGACTGTGCCCTGAGTTTGCGCGCTTTGGCAGCCTTCCGCCGGAGACGCTGGCGGAAATCTACCTGAGTTTTCAGCAGCAGCCCCGGATGGCCGAGCTTTTGCTCGATCTGACTCCGGCGGTGGTCAGCTTCCATTTTGGTGTTCCGGAGCGAGCGGTCGTTGACCGGCTGCGTGAAAAAGGCATCGTTACCCTGGCGAGCGCCACCAGCGTGGCAGAGGCGCAGCTGGCCGTAGAGCTGGGAATCGATATGGTGGTGGCGCAGGGCTACGAGGCCGGCGGCCATCGTGGCATCTTTGATCCCCAGGCGCCCGACGGGCAGATGAGTACCTTTACCCTGGTTCAGGCGCTTAAACGGCGCATTGATATTCCGCTTATCGCCGCAGGCGGCGTCATGGACGGCGCGGGAGTGAACAGCGTGATGAACCTCGGCGCAGACGGGGCGCAGCTGGGGACGGCGTTTCTGCTGTGCCCTGAATCGTCCACGGATAGCGGATACCGTGAGGCCCTTAAAAGCGCGTCTGACGGGCAAACGGTTTTAACCTCAGCCATTTCCGGACGCCCGGCGAGATGTCTGGTTAACGGCTGGCGTGAAATAAACGATCCGCTTCTGATTCCGGCTTATCCCGTGGCTTACGCCGCCGGGAAGGCGCTGGCATCGGCGGCGAAAGCGCAGGGGGACCGTCAGTACGGCGCGCACTGGGCCGGGCAGGGAGTGAGCCTGATTCGCGAGCTGCCGGCGGCGGAGCTGATTCGGACTCTGGTCAACGAATGCGGGTTTTAATCGCGGATGGCGCGCTGCCATCCGCTTAGCGTTAACGCCGATGGGTGAGGCCGCGTACCAGACGGTCGCCGGCCATCTGCACGCCCTGCACCAGCGCGACCAGAATAAGCACTGTGCCGACCATCACCTCGTTATTAAAACGCTGATAGCCGTAGCGAATGGCCAGATCGCCCAGCCCGCCGCCGCCAATCACGCCCGCCATCGAAGAGAAGCCGATCAGCATGACGATGGTCAGCGTGATGCCTGCCAGCAGGGTCGGCAGCGCTTCCGGCAGCAGCGATTTAAAGATCACGTGCCAGATGTTGCCGCCCATCGATAAAATCGCCTCGATACGCCCGTAATCCACTTCATCCAGCGCATTCTCCGTCAGCCGCGCAAAGAACGGAAAGGCGCCAATGGTGACGGGAACCACCGCGGCGGTACTGCCGAGGGTGGTGCCAATAATCAGCCGGGTGAACGGGATCAGGGCGATCAGCAGCACGATAAACGGCAGCGAACGACCAAAGTTGATAATCGCGCCCAGCACCGCGTTGAGCTTCGGCATCGGCGCCAGGCCATTGCGGCGCGAAACAAACAGCAGCACCCCGGTCGGCAGCCCGAGCAGCATGGTGAACAGCGCCGCCAGGCCGACCATATAAACGGTATCTACCGTGCCCTGAAACAGCAGCGGCCAGAGATCTTCCCAACTCATGCTACTCCGCATAATGGCCTCCCGTGAAAACCGTGGCGGGCAAGGAAATCCCGCTCCGCCTGAGGATCGTGTAGCAGCGACTGCCGTAGCCGCGACCATGGCGCCACCAGCAAATCGGCGATTCTGCCGCTTTCAATAATCTCCCCATGTTCCAGCAGCGCCGCGTGGTCGCAGAGGTTTTTCACCACGTCCAGCTCATGGGTGATCAGCACGATGGTGAGGTTCAGCTGTTGATTGATATCCGCCAGCAGGCTGAGTACCGAGGCCGTGGTCTCGGGATCGAGGGCGCTGGTGGCCTCATCGCACAGCAGCACATCCGGCCGCGCGGCCAGCGCGCGGGCGATCCCCACGCGCTGTTTTTGGCCGCCGGAAAGCTGTGACGGAAAGGCGGCGGCTTTATCCGCCAGCCCGACCAGTTCCAGCAGCTCCGCCACCCGCGCCTTCCGCGCCGCTTTCGGCACTTTGGCTATCTCCAGCGGCACCGCGACGTTGTCGGCGACGCTGCGGGCGTGCAGTAAATTAAAGTGCTGGAAGATCATCCCGGTGCGCAGCCGGTACTCGCGCAGCGCGGTTTTATCCATCCGGGTAATATCGTTCCCGTTCACAATAATGCGGCCCGACGTGGGCCGCTCCAGCAGATTCAGGCAGCGTATCAGCGTACTTTTGCCTGCGCCGCTGCGCCCAAGGATGCCGTAAACGGCTCCTTTCGGCACTTGCAGAGAGACATCGTTTAGCGCCGGTCGGCCTGTTCCGGCATAGGTTTTACTCAGCCCGACAATCTCAATCATGACTGAGGGGCAACCGGGATCACCGAGCCGTTATACTGCTTACGAATAAATTCGGCGACCTGCGGCGAGGTGAGGTCTTTGGCCAGCGCCTTGATGCGCGGATCGTTCGCCAGCGCCGGCGTTGTCACCAGAATGTTGGCGTACGGGTTGTTGGTCGCGCTCTCAAGACCCAGCGCATCTTTGGCAGGCACCAGGCCCGCTTCCAGCGCGTAGTTGCCGTTAATCACCGCCAGGTCGACATCGTCCAGCGACCGCGGGATTTGCGGTGATTCAATCTCAAGGATTTTCAGGTGTTTCGGGTTTTCCACAATATCTTTCGGCGTCGCCAGGGTGGTCGCTGGGTCGGTGAATTTTGCCGCCAGCTTAATCAGCCCCTGATTTTGCAGAAGGAACAGCGCGCGGCTCAGGTTGGTGGTGTTGTTCGGTACCGCCACGGTGGCGTTCTCGGGCAGCGATTTAAAATCTTTATGTTTGCGCGAATAGATCCCCAGCGGCTCAATATGCACGGTCGCCGCGACGGCGAAGGTTTTGCCCAGCGCTTTCTCCTGATCTTTCAGATAGGGCACGTGCTGGAAGTAGTTGGCATCGACGTCGCCGTTGGCCAGCAGTTCGTTGGCGTTAACGCCGCTGGTGAGTTCGACGATTTTCAGGTCGAGGCTGGGATCGATCTTTTTAATGTAGTTAAGGATTTCGGCGTGCGGCACCGGGTCCGCGGCGACGCGCAGCGCGGCGGCCTGGGCGGAAGTCCATGCCAGAGAGAGAGACAGTGCAACCCCTGCCAGTTTAAATGCGGCATATTTCATCATCTTATTCCTTGTGTCTGTTGTTATGTTTATACCCGTCATACTTCAAGTTGCATGTGCGTTGGCTTTGTTACTCGGCTCATCCATGAGCCTCGCCCCTGCGGGGCCAGCGCAAGCGCTGTTCAAGGCATGAGTGCCTTGTCCTGCAACCCGAATTATTAGGGTCTACACGATCAATTGCTCGGCGCGTTCGCGAAAAACATCCTGGTAGTAGCGCTCGGCGACATCAGGATGCGAACGCAGACGCCCTTTCAGGTAGTTCCAGCCCACCTCGCGCAGCAGTGGGTTTTGCGGGTCGCTATCCGGTCCGAGGGCTTCGCGGGCCAGCTCGTCAGGCAGCGTGTAGACGGGGACTACGGCATCCAACTGGGCGCCGAGGAAAAAGGCGATCGACAGCCGCTGCTGGTTGGCGGGCGGCGAAACGACCCGGTGCACCGTTGCGCGCAGATAGCCGTTGGTCGCCAGCTCCAGCAGTTCACCGATATTCACCACAAAGCTGCCCGTCAGCGGGGTGGCGTCAATCCAGCGGTCGGGGGAGACTTCGACCTGCAATCCTTTCTGCTCATCCTGCAACAAGAAGCTGAGGAAACCGGAGTCCTTATGCGCGCCAACGCCCTGGGCGCTCTGGGTTTCCTGCTGGCCGGGATAACGGATTAGCTTGATATGTTCGTTGGGTTTTTCGCCGTACAGGCCATCAAAGGCATCCAGCGGCAGGCGCAGCGCTTCGGCGAAGGCGCGCAGCAGGGTGATCCCCACCTCGGTCATTTCCCGTTGCCAGGTTAATAGCGTTGGTTTGAGCGAGGGCAACGCCTCTGGCCAGAGATTCGGCCCCTGCAGGCGCTGCCAGCGGGGAGCGCGTTCGTCAAGCCGAAGCGCCGGACGCTCGGCACCGATATCAAACTGCTCGCGCCAGTCGGGCTGACCGCGGGTTAATTCCGACGCGGCGCGGTTGTAGCCGCGAAAATGCGGGGAGTGAATCATCGCCACGCTCTGCTTTTGAGCGTCGGGAAGGGCAAAAAAAGCGCGGGACTGCTGCTGTACGGCCTGCTGCAGCGACTCATCAACGCCGTGGTTGATCAGATAAAAGAAGCCGATATCGCGGGCGGCGTGGCGCAGGTCGGCGAGAAACGCCGCTTTTTCAGCGGGATCCGCGTAGCGGGCCAGATCCAGTATCGGTAAAGTTGTCGCGTTCATTGTGTTCTCCGAAGGCGGTATTCAGATGTTTTCGTCGGTACAGGTCCAGGGTTCGGGGACAACAACAGCGCATGATCGATTCCTCAGTCGGGTGGTTGAAGCTAGCTTGCCTTAAGCGAAAATATTCAACCAATAACGTTCTTTTCTAATTTATGACCGGGGAGGGTTCTGTGCTTTTGCGAATTTTGGATAAGGGAGAGGCGGGGCGGTTGCGATTGGCGTCGGGAGCCAGTATGGTGAGCAAAATTTTTAATTCAGGTAAAAGACGCAATGCAGCACCCAAACGATCCTCTGCACGGCATCACGCTTGAGGCGCTATTAAACGCGCTGGTCGCGCAATATGGCTGGGCCGAACTGGCGAAACGCATCAACATTAACTGCTTTAAAAGCGATCCGAGCATTAAATCGAGTCTGAAGTTTTTACGCCGCACGCCGTGGGCGCGTAAAGAGGTGGAAGCGCTGTATATCGATTCGCTGTCCACTGCCGAGACGGCAAAAGAGGACGCTCCGGCGGATAATCCGTGGGCTCACTGGCAGAAAAAGTAAGGCGCGCAGCGGATAATTGCGCGCGCGCCTTGCGCTGTGTGTTACTGAAGATTGCCTGCGGTCAGGCTCTCTTTATCAAAGGCATGGCTGACATCAATATGATTCTGATGCGCAGACGTATCAATATTTGAACCTGCCTCCGGGCGCGCAAAGCTATTCTCTGCGGCCATCACGCCGGACGAGAGTGTAGCGGCCAGAAGCAGTGCGGTGACTACGCCGATATTTTTCATGTTGTGTTCCTTATTTCATCGTGTTGTCGCTGTCGCCTGTTTCTTGCGGCGGCCCGGCAATGTTGTTATATACCCTAAATAATTCGGGTTGCAGGACAAGGCACTCATGCCTTGAACAGCGCTTGCGCTGGCCCCGGAGGGGCGAGGCCGAAGGCCGAGTAACAAAGCCAACGCACATGCAACTTGAAGTATGACGGGTGAGTTTATTTCGTCAGCTCAGCGGTCATATGTACGCGGTTATTGAACTGCGCGCTGGTGATTTTGTAGGACGCGCCTTGTTCTGCGGCCTGTGCGGCAATTTTGGCTTCGGCGCGGTCCAGAGTGGACGCGCTGGCGCTGATGCTTTGGGCAAAAGAGCCGAAAGAGATCAGGGAAAGAGCGGCAACTGCAACGAAAGTTTTGATGGATTTCATGGTCGTATTCCTTAAGTGTTTTATCAGTGTTGGAGCGTTGTTGCCCCGATGTGATAAATGATAGGCCGACATGGTGATGATGAAAATCGAAACAATTTGCTCTCATTGTTCAGTAAATTTGAAAGATTAGTGGCGGTTTACGCCATCCTGTTTTGCTAAGAAAATCTGATTACAATCCCGCCTCATTGTCATAACAAATATATAAAAAGTTATTTTTTAACTTTCCATAGACTATTTTCTTGTTTGCTATCGTCTGAACCCCGGCAATATAGTTTTTACACAGCAATCAACGCCGATAAGCGGCGGTTTTTAAATCATTCACGACTATCACATTATGATGACTCTCAATAAGATTAGTAAAAGTTTCTCCGGGGAAAGAGTACTAAAAGAGGTATCGCTTAGCGTTAATTCCGGTGAGATTATTTGCATTATTGGCCCCAGCGGCTCAGGAAAAACCACGTTATTGCGTACGCTTAATTTCTTAGAGCCCGCCGATAGCGGGCAAATAAAAATCGATGATGTGGTGCTGGATTGCGCAACGGCGGGGAAAAAAGAAATTGAAAAGCTACGCGGTAAAACCGCCATGGTTTTTCAGTCATGGAATCTGTTTCACAATCTCACCGCAGCGCAAAATATTACCGAAGGATTGATTTACGCTAAAAAACGTCCGCGTCAGGAGGCGCTCAATATTGCTGAGCGGCTTTTAAAGCAGGTGGGTTTGCTGCATAAAAAAGACCACTATCCCCACAGTCTTTCCGGCGGCCAAAAGCAGCGTATCGGAATTGCGCGCGCGCTGGCGATGAGCCCCGCCGTGCTGCTGCTGGATGAGCCGACCTCGGCGCTGGATCCTGAAAAAGTGGGTGAGGTGCTTGAGCTTATTCAGACCATTGCCGCCGCGGGCCAGACAATGATCATCGTCACCCACGAAATGGCGTTCGCCCGCCAGGTTGCTTCCCGGGTGGTATTTATGGAAAACGGCGAGATTGTCGAACAGGGCCCGGCGGAACAGATATTTGGCGCAGCCCAGCAGGGCCGCACCCGGGCCTTCCTTGCGCAACTGCACTATCACGCCTGAGGCTGAAGATGAACAATCACCCGCTGTTTAGCTGGCAGGATATTGCCGGGATATTGCCGAAGCTGCTGGAAAACCTACCCGTGACCCTCGGGATAGCGCTGGCGTCGCTGCTCCTTGGTTTGACGATCGCGCTGCCGATCGTGTTGCTGCAATTTAGCCGCTTTAAACCGTTCAGAGCGGCGGCAAACGCCTATACTGACATTCTGCGCGGCGCGCCCCTGGCGCTGCTGATCCTGCTGTTTTTCTTCGGCGGCAAATTAATACTCACTGCGCTGGCGCTGCCGCCGCTGCTGATTAGCGATACCACCTTTGCGGTTTTGTCTATTTCGGTCAGCATTAGCCCTTATTTTGCTGAAATGATGCGTTCAGCGTGGGGCGCGGTGGATAGCGGCCAGAAAGAGGCCATTACCAGCCTGAATATCCCCTGGCATACTGGGCTGCTGCGAATCATATTCCCTCAGGGATTCATTATTGCCGTCCCGGTGTTTGGTAATCTTTTAATTAACCTGGTGAAAATGACATCACTGGTCAATATTATTGGCATTGTTGATATTTTTGGTCGCGCGCAAAAGATTTCGCAAAATAGCTATGGGGCTAAACAGGGAGCGGCCTTTATTAGCGTTATTATCGTCTACTGGGTGCTGAATAGTTTTATTCTCTATTTGACTACTCGTATTGAAAAGAAATATCAGTTCCTGCTGGAGTGATAGATAAACATGTTTAGCCTGGCGTTCATTCGGGATAATTTTACTTTTATATTAAGCGCGTTGCCGGTCACGCTGACGATAACATTATTATCATTGCTGTTTTCCACGCTGCTGGGCGCGGCGCTGGCGTGGGCGATTATTCGTCAGATTCCGGGCGTTCAGGTTGTGGCGAAGGTATTCCTCTCCTTTGGCCGTTCGGTCCCGGTGCTGGTGATGCTGTATTTCTTCTTTTACGTCTGGCCGTGGGTGGCCGTCGGGCTGTTTGGCGGCCCGCAGGACACTATGTTCGGCTATAAACTCTCGCCGCTGGCGGCGGCGGTCACCGCGCTATCGTTGATTTTCAGCGCTTATTTCGCTGAAACCTTTCGCGCCGGGTGGAACGCGGTTGATAAAGGGCAGCGGGAGGCCGCATGGTCAATTGGGCTAAGCGGGTTCACGCAGTTCCGACGCATTATTTTGCCGCAGGCGGCGGTATCCGCGCTGCCGAACTTTACCAGCGTGCTGATCGATCTGATTAAAGACACCTCGCTGGTTTACACCATCACCGTTATTGATCTGATGGCGAAAGCCAATATCGCCGCCGCGCGCGGGTTTCATTTTGTCGAAGCCTATTGCGTCGTGCTGGTGATTTATATCCTGCTGTGCCTGGCGATTGCCAGAGCATTGCGCAGTGCAGAAACGTTTCTGAGCGCCCGCTGGCAAGGAAACGGACAAAAGAGTGGTCCACGGTTATCATTTTGGGGAAAGTATTTTGAAAAATAACATATTACTGGTGAGTTCGCTCGCGTTAGCAATGGGAATTAACGGCGCGCAGGCGGTTGAGAAAAGCGCAAATGCCAAAACGGTTGAGGTGGTCGTCAATGCTAACGGTTTTCCCTTTAGCTTTGTTGACGATAACAACAATATTACCGGTTACGATGGTGACCTGTTAAAGGTGCTGGACCAGCGGTTAACCGACTATACGTTTCATTTTAATGCGGTCTCGCGCGACGCGATGATCGTCGGCCTATCAACCGGCGCTTATACCCTCGCGGCGGATCACTTTTATCTCACCAAAGAGCGGGCAGAAAAATATGACCACTCCGGCGAACCGACCGGGATCAGCGATTTGCGTCTGATCGTGCGTAACGATGAGAGCGATATTCATAACCTTGGCGATCTCGCCAGCGGTAAGAAAAAGCTAGTGCCGATCCACACCTCCGACGCCCGGTATACGGTGATTGAAAACTACAATAAAAAACATCCGGGCCAACAAATTAACCTCCAGCCCAACGGCGAACAGTCCGCCGCCGATATTTTCAAAGCCGTGGCCTCCGGAGAATACGATGCGGCGATTTATCCCATCGGCGCGCTGCTGGCGCTAAATAAGGCGCTAAATCTTAATCTGAAAGCTTCGGATTCCGTCGGCCTGTTTCCTAACGTCTATTTGTATAAAAAGAATACCGACCCGCAGCTGATCAAAGCGATTGACGCGCAGCTGGTTGCCCTGAAAAAGGACGGCACGCTCGCTGAGCTCTCGCGGAAATGGTACGCCGAAGATGTGTACGCCCTGCCGGGCGCCAGCGATGTGAAAGTGAATACCGACTGGGAATAAGCGCATGACGCCAATAAGTTCGGAACCGGCGCATAACGCCGCCACCTTAAACGATGAGGTGACCCTGGCGCTGCGCGCCATTACTGAAAAACGCGCGGCAACAATCGGTTATCTGTTGGACGAAAGCCGACAGCGCCAGATCGCCGATGATTTTGCTCGCGAGGCAATACGCCATTATGGCCGCGATCTCGGGCATAAGATCCGCGCACAAATGGAGAATGAACGGGATTTGCAGGAGTTTGCCGGGCTGTTTACCCGCGGTCTGGAATCTCAGGTTTATGAGATGGAACCCGTCAGCATCGGCCGGGCCGAGTTTATCGTGCTGTTTCACTACTGTCCTTATGTCAACTGCTGGCAGCAGCAGGGGCGAGGCGCCAGCGAAATTGCGATGCTGTGCGATATCTGCATGGAAGGCGATCATGCATTAACCGATGCGTTTTCGGGGCTGCATTTAGAGGTGCTGACCGCGCTGGCCCGCGGTGATGCCGCCTGTCGGCTGCGTTTTTATCAGGCAGAGGAGCGGGAGGGAGAATGACAACCTTAACGTGGGACCACGCGGTCCAGTTCGTTAATCAGCCTGAAGCGGCGATAGAGGCGCTGAGCGGACAAAAGCTCAACGCGGTGGCCGGTGGGCGCCATCCAGGCTGGGGGACCCGGAATGCGCTGAGCTATTTCGGCCTGACCTATATCGAATTTCTGGCGATTGCCGATGGCGCAGAGCTGCTTTGCGCCGCAGAGACGTTTTTACTCTCCCGGGATGCCTCACGGCTGCTGCCGGAAAATGAAGCGCTGTATCGGGTGGCGCTGCGTAGCGACGATATTGCGCACACGCATGCGGAGCTACATCAACAGGGACTGCGGGTTTCGCCGATCGTCGACGGCCAGCGCAACGATCCGCAGGGCAACGTTATCAGCTGGCGGATCTTCACCATTGACGGCGACTTTGAGGGTCTGGTCTATCCGTTCGTTCTGCAATGGGGGGAAGAGGATGACGTCCGGTTGAGCCGCCTGCAGGCCCAGGGTCTCGCTGCGCCGCATCCGCTGGGGGAGATAGAGCTGCAGCGCGCGGTTTTTGCGGTTCACAACCCCCGGACGGTACGCGACCGTTGGCAGCGGCTGTTTGGTTTTTCCCCGCATGGCGAACTCGGGCTAGAGGTGGGCGGCCGTGAGTTTATCTTCCGCCACGGCGCGGCGAACCAGCTGACTGAACTGGTGTTTCGCGTTGCCGACCCGGCGCTGAAAGGCCGGCGCTTTCGCGTTGGCAACGGCGAATATCTCTTTGAATAAGGAGCTGGAACCATGGCAAAGGTCCATTTTATCGGCGCCGGACAGATGGCGGAGGCAATTATTCGCGCGTCATTAAGCAACGGCGCGCTGCATGCGGACGCGATCTCGCTGGAGGATATCGACAGCGCGCGCGTCGAGCATCTGTATGCCCATTATCGGTTGTCGAGCAACGGGGACGCGAGCGAGGCTTCTTTGCTGGTGCTGGGGATCCGCCCGCAGGACGATCTGGCGGCGGTGGCGAGCCGCGTACGCGCGCAGCTTAACGGCTCGACGACGGTGGTCTCTCTGATTGCGGGAGTGAACCTGCAAAAGCTGGCCTCCCTGTTTGGCGAGGCCACGCCGATTGCCAGGGTGATCCCCAATACCCTGACCGATACCGGATTTGGCTATAGCGGCGTGACCTTAAACGCGCACGCCAGCGCGGCGGAAATCGAACCGTTTCTGTGCGGCTTCGGTAAGGTACTGTATCTGCCTGAACGGCTGATCGATATCTTTACCGGTTTTGCCGTCGCGGGCCCCAACTATATCTACTATTTTATCGAGTCCTTTACCGACGCCGGCGTGCTGGCGGGGCTGTCGCGACCCCAGGCAACGGAGGCGGTGCTGGAAAATCTGCTCGGCGCGGTCGAGATGCTGCGCCGAAGCCAGAAGCATCCGCGCCAGCTGTTGGATATCAATAATTCCCCGGCAGGAGTCGGGATCCACGGTCTGTACGAACTGAACAACAGCGATTTTGCCGCCGGGCTTCAGCGTAGCGTACTGGCGGCGGTCAGACGGACCCGTGAACTGGGACAGCGCTAAGCCTCTTGCTCCCGCGCCGGGTCGCGCAGCGCGCCCGGTGCTTTTCCGATAATGCGTTTAAAGGCGCGGCTGAAGGCGGCATGCGAACTGTAGCCCAGCCGGAAGGCCACTTTTTCCAGCGCCTGACCCTCATGGGAAATGTACTGTACCGCGAGGCGCATACGCAGCTCGGTCAGATAGCGGGCGGGCGTGGTGCCGGTGGCGGAGAGGAAGCGTTCAGCAAATACCGAACGCGAGATTCCCGCCTCGCGGGCCAGATCCTCGACTTTCCAGTTAATGCCGGGCTGCTGATGCATCACGTAAATGGCCTTGGCCAGCTTAGGATCGCGCAGCACCTGCACCCAGCCGGTGGCGTTGCCGCAGCCGCACTCCACCCAGCCGCGGACAATCAGCGCGGCGACCACATCCGCCAGCCGCGCCAGAATGCCGGCGTAGCCCGCCTGTCGAGTGAGGCTTTCTCGTTCCATCGCCGCCAGCATCGGCGGAATCTCCGGGCGGCTGGTCAGCAGGCTACTAACCAGCATCACCTCGGGCATCGCTTTGACCAGCGGTTGCATGCCGCCCAGTTCAAAGTCCATACAGGCGCTGAAGATAATGGCGCTGTCGTTTTTCGCGTCGTCGCACGCGTTTTTGACGCAGCTTACAGAGTCGCAGACCGGTTCGCTGGGCAGTCTGGACACGTTCACCACCGCCGCCTGGTCATCGGAGAGCAGCACGTGACCATCGCCGTTGGGAATAAACAACGCATCGCCGCTCTGCAGCATCAGGCGCTGGCCGCTGACCATACGCAGCAGTACCGGCCCCCGGCTGATAAAGTGGAACTGCGCTTTACCGGGCACGAAGCCGAACTCGACGCCGAACGGGCGGGAGGTTTCGATGCGCCGGTAGTTGACGCCGGACAGGCGCATGCCGCGCAGGAGTTCGCTGGTGAGATCGAGGGCGTGCTGAGTCATAACATCATTCCCGGACGAATTATCAATAATCAAGGAGTATGCATCATAGATCGTCCGAACAGAAGCGCTTAACCTTAACGAAATGTTAATTGTTCTGGAGAGATGTTTATGAGTTCCTGCATTGCAGCTGAAGAGAGCCAGGCTAACGCCAGGCCCGCGTGGCGCGCCGTCTATGCGCTGGCGCTGGGGGTGTTTGGCCTGATTGTCGCCGAGTTTCTTCCTGCCAGTTTGTTAACGCCGATGGCGGCAAGCCTGGGCGTTAGCGAAGGTATGGCGGGGCAGGCGGTGACCGCGACGGCGCTGGTGGCGTTAGTGACCGGGCTACTGATCACTACCGCGACGCGAAATATTGACCGCCGCTGGGTGCTGATGTTCTTCTCGGTTTTGCAAATTATCTCCAGCATGATGGTGGCCTTCGCCGGTTCGCTGGAGTTTTTGCTGCTGGGGCGTCTGCTGCTGGGAATCGCCATCGGCGGCTTCTGGTCGATGTCGACCGCGACCACCATGCGCCTGGTCCCGGCGGCGATGGTGCCGAAAGCGCTGGCGATTATTTTTTCCGCCGTTTCAATTGCGACGGTGGTTGCCGCGCCGCTGGGTAGCTATTTCGGCGCGCTGATCGGCTGGCGCAACGTATTTCTTATCTGTGCGCTGCCGAGCGTGGTTGCGCTGCTCTGGCAACTGTGGGTTCTGCCCTCCATGCGCCCGGAGAGCGCCGGCAGCTTCGCTACGCTGTTTAAGGTACTGCGCCGTCCCGGAATGATTGGCGGCATGCTCGCGACCATCCTGATTTTCAGCGGCCACTTCGCCTTCTTTACCTATCTGCGTCCGTTCCTCGAAACCGTGGCTCAGGCCAGCGTCGAAGGGGTTTCCCTGATCCTGCTCGGTTTTGGGGTAGCGAACTTTATCGGAACGTCGATTGCCGGACATCTGTTAGCCCGAAGCCTGCGCCTGACGCTGGCGCTGGTGCCGCTGGCAATGAGCGTGCTGGCGCTGATGATGGTGGCGTTCGGTCACGTGGAGCTGCTGGATGGTCTGCTGGTGGCGATGTGGGGCTTTGCTTTTGGCCTGGTGCCGGTGGGCTGGTCGACCTGGCTTGCCACCACGGTGCCGGATGAAGCTGAAAGCGCCGGCGGTCTGCTGGTGGCGTCTATTCAGCTGGCGATTAGCGCCGGTGCGGCAGGCGGCGGGGCGGTGTTCGATCTCAACGGCGCGAGCGGCGTTTTTGTCGGCAGCGGCGTGCTGCTGGTCAGCGCCATGGTGATTGTGCTGTTTGCGGTAAGAGTCAAACCGGTAGTCAGCGAGGAGTAGGACATTTTCCGGGTTACGGATCCTGCTGATTTTGTAGCCCGGACAGGTGCGCGAGCACCGCCTCCGGGGAATATGCTGTGACGTGGCATTGCTGCGGCCTCTTCCCGGCTTGCGCTGCGCTTAGCCGGGCTACAGGGTTGCAGATTGCTGGTAACCCGTAGCCCGGACAGATGCGCAGCATCGCCTCCGGGGAGGGTGTTAACTCTCTTCAATATCATCGAGCAGATGCTGAATCAGCAGCGGAATCGGCCGGCCGGAAGCGACGCTTTTACCGCTTTCGCGCCACAGCGCCGTGCCGCTGACGTCGAGATGGGCCCAGGGGATTTCCGGCGGGCAGAAATGCTGTAAAAGCCAGGCGGCGGAAGCGCTGATCGCCGCATTATTGCCCGGCGTATTGCACAGGTCGGCGATGGCGCTTTCAGTCTGTTTCTTCAGCCTGCTATCCAGCGGCAGCGACCAGACTTCATCTCCGCTCTTTATCCCTGCCTGAGTCAATGCCGCCCGTAGCGTTTCGTTTTGCGTCATCAAACCGCTTAACTCGTAACCCAGCGCTTTAACCACCGCGCCGGTCAGGGTTGCCATGTCGATAATATAGCGCGCCTGCGGATGCCGCTGGCTGGCCCAGGCAATGGCGTCGGAAAGCACCAGCCGACCTTCGGCGTCGGTATTATTGATCTCTACCGTCAGACCGTTGCAGGCCCGGGCGACGCTGCCCGGCTGCATGGCGTCGGGACCAATCGCGTTTTCCGCCAGCGCGAGAACGCCCATCGCCCGCACCGGTAGCCCCAGTTCGGCAATGCTCAGCATCAGGCCGAGGACGTTGGCTGCGCCGCACATATCGTACTTCATGGTGTACATCCCGGCGCCTTCCTTCAGCCACAGTCCGCCGGTATCAAAGGTGACGCCTTTACCGACGTAGCAGCGAACTGGGTCATCGCCGCCGCCATCATAATGTATCGCCAGCAGGCGCGGCGGACGCGTGGACCCTTTCCCCACCGCGTGCAGCAGGCCAAGACCCTGATCAACAATCGCTTTTTCATCCAGAACTTCGCAGCGCAGAGCAGGAATATCGGCGCACAGACGCCGGGCCTCTTCCACTACGTACTGCGGGGTACACTGTTCTGAAGGCAGATCTGCCAGCCGTCGTGCGGCAATCATGCCGTGCGCGATCGCCTGTTGTTGACGCACGAGGGTTTCCAGCGCCGGCCGCTGTTCGGGCAGGGCGTAGAGGGCGAGCTGGCGAAGGCGTGGCCTGACGGCTTTCACCTGATGCAGGCCTAAATCATCAAGCTGCCAGTCGAGGTTAAACAGTTCGCGCAGCGCTTTGGTTAACGCGCCGCTGCTCTGTTCCCGCGAACAGTCGAGGATAAGCGCTTCGCTCACCGGCTTTTTGCATAGCGGCCGCAGCGCCTCGCCCAGGCCATCGTTCAGCGTATCCTGCCACAGCGGTCGCGGAATAAGGGTGATACGGGCGAAGGGGGAACAGCCGAAGCGGGTATCCGCCACCTCGCCGCGGGCGGCCTGTTCCACCATTTCCGCGAGCAGGGAGCTTGAATTAAGGGGGGCTAGGGTTAACAGCGTACTGCCGGGCCAGGTCACCAGATGCGCGCCATGGCTGGCGCTATCCAGTCGGTTGATAAAACGGTAATCCAGCATGGCTTACTCCTCGATGGGGGCGCGAATGCGTGCGGCGTAGGCCTGCATCCATTCGTCGTCCACCGGACGGTAGTGGGTTTTCTCCTGTACGCGCTCGGCGGAAAATACGGTGAGCGGCTGGGTCGCGCTGGCGACGACAAAGGAGAAGGTTTTGATATTGGTGGCGGCGCCGAATTCGCCGCGGCGGTTCATGCACACCACCGAAAGATCGCCCGCGCGGCCAAAGCGTGACATCAGTTTGTCTTCCAGCTCGCAGACCATTGAGTCCGCCGCCTGCTGTGGCGTCATCCCCTGGGCCATGCGCCGGACGATTTCGTAGCTGGCGCAGCCTTTCATCAGATCTTCACCGACGCCGGTAGCCGTGGCGGCGCCGGTCTCGCTATCGCAGTAGAAGCCTGAGCCGATAATCGGCGAATCGCCCAGCCGCCCGCGCTTTTTCATAAACAGGCCGCTGGTGGAGGTGGCGACGCTCATGGAGCCCTGTTTGTCGAGACCGATAATACCCACGGTATCGTGGCCGTCGTAGGGGCTGAGGCCTTTATCCAGCGTTTCGCGGCAGCGTTTGCGGTAGTGCTGCATGGCCCGCTCGGTCAGCATCGATTTGGTGGCGAAGCCCTGGCTTATGGCCCACTCACGGGCGCCCTGGCCAACCAGCAGGCTGTTATAGCGCTGGCGGCTGAGGGCGTGGGCGACTTTCACCGGGTTGGCGATATCCACCAGGTTGCCGACTGCCCCGAAAGCCAGGGTATCGCCATGCATAAAGGCCGCATCCAGTTCGACCTCGCCGTTTTCCGTTGGCAAACCACCGTAGCCTACCGATTTGTACAGCGGAAAATCTTCTACCGCCGCCACCGCATTGACCACGGCGCTGGCGGTGTCAGCGCCAGAGGCCAGCGCCGTCGCGGCTTCGGTTACGCCTTCCAGCGCCATTCGCCAGGTGGCAATCATTCCCCACATTGGTTTACTCCTGTTTAGCAAGCGTGTTGTCCGTTTCGGCTCGGGCGGTGATTTCTGCCGCGCGATACTGCTTATCGACGATACGCATGAAGGGCAGGTACAGCATGGCGCCAATCAGCAAATTGAGGATCTGCATCACGCTACCGCTAAGATGCCCGGTGACGATAAACCCGCTGATCACCGGCGGCAGCGTCCAGGGAATAAAGACCCCGGTGGTGACGGCCACCGCGCCAATTTTCATCGCCGCGTACTGTACCGTCACCAGCACCAGCGGCACGAGATTAAACGGGATCAGCATGATCGGGTTCATGATCACCGGCAGGCCGAAGAGGATCGGTTCGTTGATATTAAAGATAGAAGCGCCAGCGCCGAGGCGGGCGACCTCGCGCATATTTTTGCTGCGGGCGAAAATCAGCATCGCGATCACCAGCGACAGGGTCGCGCCCGCGCCGCCCATCCAGATCATATCGAAGAACTGCTCGGTAATAATGTGCGGCGGAGTGACGCCAGCCTGAATAGCCGCGATGTTATCGGTCTGATTTTCCATCCACAGCGGACGAATAATGCCGTTAATCATCGAACCGGAGTTGATGCCAACCGACCATAGAATGGTAATGCTGAAAACGGTCATCAGCGCGCCGAAGTAGGAGGTACCGTAATGGCGTACCGGCGAGGCGACGACTTCATAAATAAACTGGTGGATGGTGGCGTAGTGGGTGTGCTCAAACCCGATACGAATCGCCAGGATCAGAATCATTACCAGCAGCGCCGGGATTAGCGCGGCGAACGACTCCTGCACCGCGGGCGGCACCCCGTCCGGCATCTTAATCACCAGCTTCTTGCGCTTAAGCCAGCAGAACAGTTCGGTCCACAGCAGCGAACCGATCATGGCGACGAATAATCCTTTAGTGCCGATCCATTCCACGGGGATCACCGTGATGCCGCCGTTTTCAGCGACCTTAATGAACGGCGTGAGGATCAGAAACCCCACCAGCGAAAGGATTCCGCAGGAGATGCGGTCATCGCCGTAGTGCTCCGCAAGACGATAGGCCACCAGGAAGCTGATAAACAGCGACATCGTGGAAAATACCGCGTTGAACGGAATTTCGATAATCGCGCTCCAGCTGGCGCCGAAGGTGCTGGCCATAAACTGCTGATAGCTCTGGTTGGGGAACGACGAGATCACCAGCAGAATGGAACCGACAATAATAAAAGGCATGAATGAAACATAGGCGCCGCGAATAGCGCCGAGGTGACGCTGCTGAGCGGTTTTCGCCGCCAGCGGCATCAGTTTGGCTTCAAGAAATCCCAGAACATTGTTCATTGTGAACTCCGTACAAGATCGACAGGGGCTGTGTGTGCTATCTATGGCGGATTATGCGAGAAAGCGGTGGGCTGAAAGGTGAAGCGGTTCACATTGTATTCTCTGCAATAATATATATCTCATATGATTGGTTATATTTTCTTTAGAGGATCGTATGGAAATTAAGCTGCACGCTAATGCTACCACCACCCCCAGAACGCGAAAATATCTCCAGGAGTCGACCAAAAGCGACCGGGAACTGGCGCAGGAACTGGGGATTTCCATTACTACGGTACGCCGCTGGCGCAACCGCAGCCAGATTTCCGATAACCACACTACGCCGCATTTGATACACAAGGTATTGAGACAAGAGCAGGAGATCCTGATAAACGCCCTGCGCGATGCGCTGCGCGCGCCGCTGGATGAGCTGCTGTTTATGGTGAATGAGGGGCTGGGCATCGCCATCTCCCGGGCCACCCTGAACCGCTATCTACGCCCGGCCCATGAAGGGCGGAAAAACGCCGCGCCGCAGGGAAAGAAAGCGTTAAAGGCAGGGATGCGCGCTGATACCCTGACGCTGCACTACCGCCAACTGGCGCTGTCGATGGATGATGGTGGTGAACATCATCTGCTGTGGGCGCAGGAGCCGATTAGCGGCTGGTGCTTTGGCCGCATCTATAGCGGGATCTCTCCCGCGCTGGTGGATAGCTGGCTCACCGAGGCGCTGAACGCCTGTCCGGCGCAGATACAATGTCTTGAGACTTATGCTCATAAGGGCTTCGAGCCGATACGCGCGGATTTGTCATGCGTAACGGTGATGACGGAGGAGTGCGGGGCGGTACAGCTTAGCGAACGATTAGCCGATATTATCCCGGCGCTGGATGAGCCTGACGCCACGCTGCAGCGGCTGTGTACGCTGTGGAACCAGGGGCGGGCGCAAAAGAAACTGGGTGACAATACGCCGCAGGGTTTTCTTGAGTCGATGAATCAGAACTAATGGTGGCGGCGGGGGCTGGCACGGCAGCCGCATTTTGCCCAGGTCCCAGAATATCTGCGACAGCAAAAGAGACCGCGTTTTTTGTTGGGCCACGCCAGCGACCCTGGAGGTCAGCCGTTTCGCAGGCCATCAATCGCGCTGTCGCTCAGCACCATCACCGTTTTTACGCTGACGCTGATCCTATCAATAATGGCCTGTCGCGGGCCTTCGCGCCAGGCGGGGCTACTATAAAAGCGCGCCTGGGAAGCGTTTAAATGCGCCAGGTCGTCATAGGCCCGTATCAGATAATAAGCGTCGTTATCATCAACTGAATTACCGAAGGAGACGATATCCATGCCGGCGGCACGGTGGCAGGGCGCGCTTTGTTCTTTCATTATCCGGTGAAAATCGTTCCCGGAACCCGGTTTAAGGGTATAAAGCAAAAACTCTACCGTTTTCATCCTGACATTTCCTGTGCAAATCCGTTGAAGGCTGCAGCAATACACCACAGCGCCGCGTTGAACACAACTCCCAATGTTTTGGCACTTCGCTCTGGCCAGCCCCGAAGAGCAGTTGCAAATCA
Source organism: Klebsiella sp. FDAARGOS_511 (assembly GCF_003812845.1). NCBI lineage: Bacteria > Pseudomonadati > Pseudomonadota > Gammaproteobacteria > Enterobacterales > Enterobacteriaceae > Klebsiella > Klebsiella sp. FDAARGOS_511. Next base: position 5,915,914 of record NZ_CP033824.1, read on the forward strand.
CTGCTTATAATTGTTATGTTATAACATAATAAATAAAACATTATAAAATCTGTGACTATTCACCTTTCTTTTTAAATGATAATGATTATCATCTATTTTCTGCGGTGAAAATGAACAAGAGAACGCGTTTCACTAATCCGTACCCAGGAGCGAGGGAGAACGGCTAATGGAGGAGAGTTTGACAAAGGGTGTTACGACCAATGATCCGGTACTTAGCGTCAGTATCGCATCGTTGCCGCGTCCCGGCGGCGGGGAAATTCTCGCCGACATTCATTTTAGTGCCGGTAAAGGAGAGTGTCTGGCGGTCATTGGCCCGAACGGCAGCGGAAAAACTTCTTTATTGCGCGCGATAGATCATGAACTGACGGTGCGGGAGGGCGACGTTCGCTTATATGGCCGATCCGTCGCCGCCTTAACCCGGCAGCAGCGGGCCCGGCAGATAGCCGTACTGGCGCAGAACGACGCCCCCGATATGCGTCTGGCGCTTGAGGATTATGTCGCTCTTGGACGTATTCCCCACGTCCGGGATATGTCACGGCGCGAACATGAAAGCATCGTAACCCGGGCGATTAACGATACGGGATTGCAGAAGCTGCGCACGCGCTCGCTCTCCGCGTTATCCGGCGGCGAGCGACAGCGGGCGGCGCTGGCGCGCGTGCTGGCCCAGTCGCCAAAACTGGTGCTGCTGGATGAACCGACCAACCACCTTGATCCGCATGCCAGGGTTGAACTGCTGGCATTAGTGAAAAGCCAGGGGATCACGGTCGTTGCGGTACTGCACGATCTTTCCCTGATTGAGTCCTTTGCCGACCGGGTTTTGCTTTTATCACAAGGGCGCGCCCTGGCCTGGGACGTGCCGGAGCGCGTGTTGGTTTCAGAACGGCTTTACCCGGTCTTTGGTTTGACCAGCTTTACCGTACCGCATCCCGAAACGGGGAAAGCGCTGCGGATTTTCGAGGTTCCAGGCTATGCGTAATACATTATTGAAGGATAACGAAGCATGAAAAAAGGGTTTGCAGGCATTATGGCGGTTCTTTCCATTTCAGCGGCAAGCGCGGCTGATTTCCCCGTCACTATTGAGAGCTGCGGAACGCCGGTGACATTCACCCAGGCGCCGAAAAGGGCGGTTGTACACGACCTTAATATGTCTGAAATGGCTTTTGCTCTCGGGTTGCAGGACCGCATCGTGGGCTTAACCGGCATTACCGGGTGGTACAAAATGACCCCGGAATTTAAACACCAGATGGGAGCAATTCCCGAGCTGGCGCCAAAATATCCCTCGCTGGAAACGCTGCTGGCGGTGAATCCTGATTTCTTTTTCGCAGGCTGGAATTACGGCATGAAGGTCGGCGGCGAGATCACGCCTTCCGTACTCGATAAATACGGCATCAAAACCTTTGTGCTGAGTGAGAGCTGCGTCCTTACCGCGGAGCATAAACGTAAAGCGAGTATGGACCTGCTGTACAACGATGAGCTGACGTTGGGCAAGATCTTTGGCAAGCGGCATGAGGCCCAGACGCTGGTTGACGGCTGGAAGAAAGCGCTGAACGCGTTGCCTAAACCGCCGCGGGGCGTACAGCCTTTGAAAGTGTTTGTCTATGACTCTGGCGAAGATAAGCCCTTTACCAGCGGGCGGTATGCCATGCCGACCGCGATTATTGAAGCGGCCGGAGGGAAAAACGTGATGGAAAGCCTGGAGATGAGCTGGGGAACCACCTCCTGGGAGAGCGTGGCGACGGCGGAGCCCGACTTTATTATTCTTCTCGATTATCAGACCGGCAGCGGCGCTGATTCGCTGCGCCGTTTCCTCGAAAATCATCCGTTAATGAAGCAGACACCGGCGGTGAAGCAGCAGCGCTACCTGAAGCTGCAATATGCTGAATTGACGCCCGGTCCGGCGAATATCAATGCGGCGGAAAAGCTGGCTCATGCGCTGTATCCAGCGGCTAACCAATGAAGGGCACTCCATATCGTTACTGCTGGGCAATGTGGGGCGCGCTGCCGCTGTTAGCCGGTTTGATGTTGCTCAGTGTTGCCAAAGGGAGCGTACCGCTATCGCTGGCCCAGGTTCTTGGAGCCTTGCGGCTGCTGGATGTGCCGGTATCGGAGATGATTGGGCGTATTGTCATTGATTTACGCGTGCCAAGAACGCTGCTCTCAGTGCTGGCGGGCGCCGTGCTGGCCATCGTGGGCGGCCTTTTACAGACCACCACCCGCAACGATCTGGCCGATCCTTTTTTATTTGGTCTCTCCTCCGGCGCATCGGCGGGCGCGGTGCTGGTGATCACCCGATTTGGCGAACGGCTTGGCGCGCTGACGCTGCCGGTGTCGGCATTTGTTGGCGGCCTCTGCTCGGCGGTGGCGGTGATGCTGCTGTTTCATTTTAAAAAGCAGCGCGGCGCCGAGCACTTAGTGATTTGCGGGTTGGCGATCTCCTTTTTATTCGGCGCGCTGACCAGCTATCTGATTTTCTCCGGCGATCAGCGGGCCGCCAGTTCGGTACTGTTCTGGTCGCTGGGAGGGCTCGGTCTGGCGCGCTGGGATAATTTACCGTATGCCGTATTCAGTCTGCTGTTTCTCGGCGGGTTCGTACTGTTACGCTGGCGCTCGCTGGATGGTTTACTGGCCGGCGAGCAGACCGCGCGGTCGCTGGGCATCAACGTCAGCCGCCTGCGAATGGAGGTTTTTTTCTGCTGCGCCTTGGCGACATCGCTGCTGGTGGCCTTGACCGGAGTGATCGGTTTTATCGGCCTAATGGTGCCGCATATGTGCCGCTATTTTTCTGGCGTAAAACATCTGCTGCTGCTTCCTTTATGCGGCCTGTGGGGCGCAGTGCTACTGTGCGGCGGCGATATTGTCAGCAGGACGCTGCTGGCTCCGCAGGAGCTGCCTATAGGGATCATTACGGCCGGCATCGGCGGACTGTTTATTATTATTTTGCTGGCCAGAAACCGGTCATAAACTGAGTCGCGCCGGGTCGCTTCCTGGCGCAGATTTAAACGAAGGGCAAACCACTGCCCGGAAGTCAGTGCGCGCATGCGCTTCGGTTCATGCGCAATCTCCTCCGTTGATAGTTTTATATTTTGATAAATTAAATATTTCAACGTTACTTGTTAAGTATCGTCTTTATCACAGAGTGATATGCTGCTACTTTCTCTTTAACCGACGCCTGGTAAGAAAAATCCTAAAGTAAGCGTGGGTATAAGTGCTGTCTCCGGGCCTGTGAAAATCCCATGGTTTACATTTCGCAGGGATTTTTCTGAAATTCACTCGTCTGGACAATAAATATTAAACAAACTTATAATTCACCCACTTCACTCATGGGTATATCCCCATGGCGCCTATTATACGCATTTCTATAAAGGATGATTGCACTTTCATGAGGGAAAGGAATGTTAACTATTTTCAGCCATAATCATTTTTTTAAAAGAGCCATGCGTCTGAAAATAAACGACATAAAATCGGTCAGAAAAGCGAATCTGGTCGATTTGTGCTTAACAAAGTACGCATCCAGCAGCTGCGCGCAGTTTCATTTTTTGATAAACAGCTTTGAAATGAAAAAGAGTTTTGTTTGTTTCCGGGTTGAAGGTAATATCATTTGTTTGATAAACAAAAGACGCACCGCACATATCGCCAGTATTATCGCCAGAGTGACTGATGGCATCCCCGTGGGAGAGGACATCACGTTAACAGAGAGAGAATTTCAGTATATTTTTATTATGAAATTTACCGTACTGGCAAAAGATTACCCAGAGCTGCTCGGCATTTCGCCCAAGGCCTACAGCAGCTATAAAAGAAGATTAATTGAGAAGTTTGGTTTTAACTCATTTCATGCGCTACTGGCGCTGTCTAATTATTTACACGCTTTTTCGCTGCTCGATAAATTCACGCCGGATTAATTGCTTCATCTGCATGCGCGACCATACCCTTATCTTCGCACTTTCATCTTATTTTTCCGCCTGCCGCGATTGTTAAGGAGCGTACTCACAAAGTCACTCTTTTTCATGTCATCTATTCTAAGCCTTATATCGAGGGCAGGGGGAAAACGGATCCCCACGACAATCTGTTCTGCCATCTCTGGCGCTTTGGGACCGCGGCATCAGCGTCTATAATCCGCACAGCGATGTGTTCCGCGAGCGGCGAGGCTAATCGTCTGTTGAAAATGGCATCAAGTCTTACGACGAGCTGATTGTCGTAAGCTGCCCAAATACAAAAAAAGGCTTATATGAAACAAATGACGTTGAGTGACCTCCAGCAACAAAGCGAACAGGCTGCAGCTTCGCCTCGTTTACGTGCCCATCGTAATTTCCACCCTGATTTAAGCGATCCGGTGCAACGCCTGGCCGTCGCTATGGAGCCGGGTACCTATGTTCGGCCTCACCGTCACCCGCACACTTTTGAACTGCTGACATCCCTTAGCGGACGCTTTGTGGTGTTGACCTTTGATGATGCTGGCAACGTAATCGAGCGCGTGGTGTTAGGCGAAGAGTGTAAGGTGCTGGAGATGGCGGCGGGTACCTGGCATGCCGTGTTGTCGATGGATAAGGGCGGCGTAATTTTTGAGGTTAAATACGGTGGTTACCAGCCTGTTACTGAGCAAGACGCGGCACCGTGGGCGCCAGCTGAAAACGCGCCGGGAACTGCCGAGCTAATGAAGTGGTACGCCCGGGCGCAAGTGGGTGACGGCGGTTTTACCCTGTAATCGAGGCATTGCGCGGGGGCAGCTCCGCGCCAGCTTTTTTTATCCCTGATATAGATTAAGACGTTCCCGGCGCGTCAGCGGCTTATCAAACGGGTGACAATCTCCATGCGCTATTTATTGATAGTATTTATTCATAGTTAAACTTATCCCCTGAAATAGGGCCTCTGATATCCCTTTCACAGAAGTGTTAAACATATCTTAAACCACCACGTTATAATTTTTACGGTTTTTGTAAAGAATTTTCAATAACGCAATATGGTAATCTCAGTACTATAATTTATCTGCTGGGAAGGATCGGAATATACTCATTAAGAGCTGTTCAGGTGAATCAATGCATTTATGAATAAACATTAATGCGTGATTGGTTAAATTTTAACTTACTGATTTTTGTAGATTTTAACAAATTGCAATCTTTAATTTATCTAATCATTAGAATTTCCTTATGATAATTTATATATTTTGGTTAAACCTTCTGTATCTCTGGGTTACGTAAGACGTTATTCAGAATATTTGCCAATGGAAGCGGGGAGTAATTGATGCACATCAATTAACAACCACCGTTTTCGTCACAATTATGGTATTTGGTATAAAAATTCGGAACTTTTAATTTCAAGTCTCTTTGCGAATTATCGCATAATGGTCTCGCTCAGAAGGTATCTGAGATTTGATATTCTATTAATAGTTAGGGACGAAATAATATGAAATTAAAATTACTAACAGTGGCCGTCTCTACACTTCTTGCTGCAGGAACCGTGCAGGCAGCTGAGGTGTATAACAAGGACGGAAACAAACTCGACCTCTATGGGAAAGTGACCGGCCTGCATTATTTCTCCAGCGATAAGTCAGAAGATGGCGATCAGACCTATGCTCGTCTGGGCTTCAAAGGTGAAACGCAGATCAACGACCAGCTGATCGGCTACGGCCAGTGGGAATATAACTTCAGCGCCAATAACGTTGAAGGCGACAACTCCGGCGACAAAACGCGTCTGGCGTTTGCCGGCCTGAAGTTTGGCGAATTTGGTTCTCTGGACTACGGTCGTAACTATGGCGTTGCCTATGATATCGGTGCCTGGACCGATATGCTGCCGGAGTTCGGCGGTGATACCTGGACCCAGACCGACGTCTTCGCCACCGCACGTACCACCGGCGTTGCTACCTACCGTAACAACGGTTTCTTCGGGCTGGTTGATGGTCTGAATATCGCCGTACAGTATCAGGGTAAAGAAGAGGGCAACGGTCGCGATTTGGCTAAGCAGCATGGCGATGGCTGGGGTCTGGCCTCTACCTATGAGTACGAAGGTTTTGCCGCAGGCGCAGCCTACGCGGCATCCGATCGTACCGATGCGCAGGTTAAAGCGGGTCGCGACAATCCGAACGCATACGCCCGCGGCGAGAAAGCAGAAGTATGGGCGGCCGGTCTGAAGTATGACGCCAACAACCTCTACCTGGCGACCACCTATGCTGAAACCCGCAATATGACGAAGTTCGGTAGCGGCTATATTGCTAATACCGCGCAGAACTTTGAAGTGGTTGCTCAGTATCAGTTTGATTTCGGTCTGCGTCCGTCCATTGCCTACCTGAAATCAAAAGGCAAAGATCTGGGCCGCTATGGCGACCAGGATCTGGTTGAATACGTTGATGTAGGCGCGACTTACTACTTCAACAAGAACATGTCTACCTACGTGGACTATAAAATCAACCTGCTGGATGACACGAAATTCACCAACGATGCCAAAATCAGTACCGACAACATCGTTGCCGTGGGTATGACCTACCAGTTCTAAGCACAGACGTCTATTGTGCCATGCCTGCCAGCTTACCCTCCTGGCAGGCATTTTTAATGGCGGGCGCGGCGAAAAAAGCCCGACGCCGTTTCCCGCGCCGGGCAGAGTGAGAAGAGAGAGAATTTACGGCGCGGTAGTGAAAAACTCGCCAAACTTCACCGCCAGCCAGCCCACCGGCGTGGTGGCTCCGCCAACGATATTGGTAATTTCTGCCATCCCCTCCGGCACAGGAATATTAGAGTTGACCGCCGCCTGGGTGTATTCCCGCGAAATATCCGTTCCGACGTACAAAATACAGGTGACCACCAGCGTGCCGGTGATAAACATGCGGAACATATTACGTTTACAAAAAGGCGTTACCATCGCCAGCAGGAACATCAGGGAGGCCAGATCGACAAACGGCAGCACGCGGTTGCCTGGCAGAATAATCGCCAGCACCACCGCCATAGGGATCAGCAGCAGCCCGGTTGCCAGCACCGAAGGTTCGCCAATAAGCAGTGCGGTATCCATGCCGATATAGAAATCGCGGTTGGGAAATTTCGCTTTCAGCTTCGCTTCCGCGGCATCGCGCACGATCAGCAGGCCCTGCACTAAAATTTCGATCATTTTCGGTAGCAGCAGCATGGCGGCGGAAACTTTAATCGCCAGCGATACCGCAGCCGAGACATCGTACCCGGCCAGGAAGGCCAGCAGCAGCCCCAGCACGAAGCCCAGAGTGAGTGGCTCCCCGAAGACGCCGAATTTTTTATTAATACTTTCCGGGTCGAAATTAATTTTATTGATCAGTGGGATCTTATCAATAATATAGTTACAGGCAATACCAAACGGTACGTAGGTTATACAGGTAAGATGGGGGAATGATATCCCTTGCAGATTATAGTTTTTTTGCAAATACGGTGCGGTTAAATCCGCCGCCAGCAGGGTTAAGATAAATATGCCGAAGGTAATGCCTACGGAGAGCCAGTAGTTACCGGTGCCGGCATACACAACCGACCCCATAATCAGGAAAATCCAGTAGTTGAATATATCGATATTTACCGTCTTGGTTAATTTAAGCAGCAGCATGGCAATATTAATAACAATAAATCCCACGACTACCGGCAGCATTAGCGGCGAGCCCCAGCCGATAGTGGAGGCGGTCGGCCAGCCGGTATCGACCACCGTCAGGTGCAGGCCGATGCGTTCAACCATGGCCTGCGACGCCGGCCCGAGGTTGGTTAAGAGCAGGCCGATCACCAGTCCCACCCCTTCAAAGCCGATACCGACCAGCATCCCGGCTTTAAATGCGGTGCCGATTTTAACCCCAAAGCACAGTGCGATAATAAAGAATATTACTGGCATCATCACTGATGCCCCCAGACTAATAATGCTGTTGATAATATCCATAATATTTCCTTAAAAGGCGACCGAATTGGGCGCGAGCGAACCCGTGCCCAATGGGCCGTAGAAAAAACCTTAAGCGGCTCTTTTAATATTTAACCGAGTTGCTTCAGCAATATCTCAGAAAAAATCTTCGGCGAATTGCTGAAGGCATCAATAGTACTGCCGGCAATATGCGGCGTTATCGTGACGTTATTCAGCGAATAAAACGCGCTATTGTCCGGCAGCGGTTCATCATCAAACGTGTCGAGGGCGGCGCCCATGATTTTACCGTCCCGCAGCGCGGCGATCAGATCGCTTTCATTAATTAATCCGGAACGCGCTGTGTTGACGATAATGGCGCTCTCCTTCATTAATTCAAAATGATGGGCGTTGATCAGGTTTTCCGTTTCCGGAGTCATGCGGGCATGCAGCGAAATCACGTCCGCACGGCGAACCAGCTCGTCGAGAGTATCCACCTTTTCATAGCTGTCATGGCCGGGGACGTACTTATCGTAAAAGATAATCTCGCTGCCGAAACCGCGCAGGAAGCCGGCCACCAGCTGCGCGATATGCCCTAGCCCGACCAGACCTACCACTTTGCCGCCCAGTTCAGGAATGGCCCGGTGGTTAGGGCTCTCTTTACGCCAGAACTTATCGCGCAGCGCATCGTGCGAGCGGGCGATATTGCGCATTTCCGCCAGAATCATGCCGACGGTAAACTCCGCCACGCTGCGGGCGTTACGCCCCGGCGTGTTCATCACCTCAATTCCGCGCGCTTTTGCCTCCGCCTGATTAACGTTTTCAATGCCGCCGCGCAGCACGCCAACGTATTTAAGTTTTGGCAGCTTGTCGAATACCGCCACGTTAACCGGGGCGAACTGGACTATCAGGATCTCCGTCTCCTCAGCACCCTGAAGCAGAGCGGCAGGCAGCGCCAGCGCCTCAGAACCTTGCTGTTCAACCAGTAAATTATCCTCTTGCAGTTTTTCAATCGACTCATGCGACCATTCGCGCACTTCCACTGTAATACCTTTATCTTTCAGCGCTTTCAGACCCGTGTCCATCATCGCTGCATTGATAAACAGATCGGCAATTGCCAGACATTTCATAATCATTCTCCATAAATTAACGCATCAACATACCGCCGGTGACATCCAGAGTCGCTCCCGTCATATAGCTGGTTTTCGGTGAGACCATGAAGACGCCGATGTCGGCAATTTCGTGCGGTTGGGCCACCCGGCCCACCGGTATACGGCTGACGTAATAGTCAGGATTCTGCTCAATGTTTTTACGGATCATCGCGGTATCCATAATGCCGACGGCGATGTTGTTGACATTGATTTTCTGTTTCGCCACCTCGCGTGCCAACGAGATAGAAAATGCCACCAGGCCCGCTTTACTGGCCGCGTAATGTGCATGACCGGTGGTCGAACCGTGGAAGGCCGCCTGAGACGTGATATTCAGAATGCTGCCGGCCTGATCTTTCGCCAGGCAGTGGTTGACAAACAGCTGGCTCAGGTGGAACACCGCCTTCAGGTTGATGTTCATCACGCTGTCCCACTCCTGCTGGGTGATTTCAGTGACGTAGCCGCTTAGCCAGATCCCGGCGTTGTTGACCAGAATATCGGCGTTCCCCAGCCGCTCAATGCAGGTCGCGAACAGATTCTCCCGGCTTTGCTCATCGGAAAGATCGGTTTTCACCGCAATAATTTCGACGCTGGCGCTACTTTTTACCGTAGCAATCAGCTGTTCCGGGCGCTCCTCATCACGCATATAGGTGAAGCAGATGTTGACCCCTTCTCGGGCGAGTGAAAGGACAAACTCTTTGCCGAGGCCCGTAGCGCCTCCGGTAACGATAGCCGTGCGGTGGTGTAAATTCAGATCCATACTTTCCTCGCTTAATGCGTGATGTAGTTACTGCAGCTTTTCCACGGAGACTGCATTTCCGATAGTAGATTTTTGTAGAGCTGATACTTATCCTGATAGACCTTGTTATTGTCCGGGTTCGGCGTGACCGTTCGCGAAACGTGAACCATCTCATTTGAGGCGGCAAAGACGTCATCAAACCAGCCAACCATCACCGCGGCGGTCATCGCGGTGCCCAGGGTGCCGTGCTCTTTCACGTCGACAATCTCCAGAGTGGACTGGAAAATGTCGGCGAATATCTGCAGCCAGACCGCAGAGTTAGTGACGCCGCCCGCAATCCGAATGGTGCGACTGAGAGCAGGGTTGATGTTGCGTAACCGTTCGGTGTGATACAGATGGCTGAAAGCGACCCCTTCATAAATTGCGCGCAGAAAATGCGCTTTTTTATGGAAACTATTCAGGCCGATAAACCCCGCAGAGGCGTCCGGGATGGTGTTGGAACCGAAGACAAACGGGAAGAACAGCAGGTGGCTCTCGGCGGGCGTTGTCGTGGAGACCAGATCATTGCATAGATCGTAGACTGACGATCCCCGTGCGGCGGCGGCGGTGCGATCGCCTTCCATAAAGTTATTGATAAACCACTCCAGATTACTGGCGGAAGTGGGACTGGCCTCGGTAATTAACCATTTGCCCTCAATCGGATAAATCGAGGTCATAAAGAGATCCTGGTCGATAACCGGATGGTCGGTCACGTATTCATTGATGCTCCATGTTCCGGTAATAATCGCCAGCTTATCCAGGGTATTGATGCCGGAAGCGACGGATGACGCCGAGATATCAAACACCCCGCCCGAGACCGGCGTTCCGGCACACAAACCGGTGAGCTGCGCGACGTCGTCGGTAATGTAGCCGCAGCAATCGGTGGAGAGCCTGATGGGCGGAAGTTTATCGCGCAGATCGCCGAGTCCCCACCAGGCCAGCAGCGAGGCGTCATAGTCGCGGTCGCGAACGTTGATCAGGTTAGTCCCTGAGATATCGGTAAGTTCGAGAAAGGCTTCGCCAGTCAGATAAAAACGAATCAGATCTTTGACCATGAAAATGTAGCGCGCTTTACACAGCGTTTCCGGCTCGTTCTCTTTCAGCCAGGCGAGGAGGGCGACGGGCTGACCTGCCCAGATAGACTGCATAGTTTTGGGCAAAATATCGCTAACAAACGTCGGGTCGCGGTACCACTTTTCTACCCAGGCCTTAGCCCGGCTATCGGTGGAGATAATTCCGTTGCGCACCGGGGCACCGGTTTCATCCACCATATACAGCCCGTTGCCGTGACCGGTTACCGCTACGCCTTTGATTTGGCCGGCGTCGATACCCGACTGCGCGATGGCTTTTTTAATGACTTCGACGTTAGCCGCCCAGAGTTCGTTGATATCTCGCTCGGTGTGAAATTCCTTCGGGGTCAGCATCTGCGTTGACTTCGACGCGCTGGCCACCACGTTGCCGGCGCGATCGTAAATCGCCGCTTTTGTAACGGTGCCGCCGTTATCAATGCCCATGACATAGTGTTGTTTCATTCGCGTGGACTCCTTATGCGTTACCATAAACCGGGTTCGCTGGTGGTAATGCCTTTAAATCCGGCATGGAAAATTTTATCTACAAGGTATTTCCGCTTAACAAAGCCTCCGGCGATGAATATCACATCAAAGCCTTTTAAATTCCGGCTAATCAATTCCAGACACTGGCAGGCATATTCAGCAGGTAAGATTTCAATAGCATCTGGCGGGTTATGCTTAACAATATCGATGGAGTAATCCAGCGAACGTGAGTCGATGAGCAATACCCGAAAGATAGTTAACAATCCCTCTTTTTTGGCATAGCGTAGGGCCGAGAGATTGGACGAAATAACACCATCAACCTTGTAGTAATTTTTGAGCAAACTAATTCCCGCCTGGTCAGGTTTAAAACCACCCAAGAGCTCGAGGTGAATAAGCACTTTCTTGCCACTCTGATGACATTTACCGATCAACGATTGCAGGTTGCCGATATTCGCTTCGGATAGCAGTACGTATTCTGATGCGCAGGCCAGCGCCTGTTCAAAATGTTTATATTTTCTGATTGAAGGAATGATGGTGTTATTTAAGAGCATATTAATATCCGATGTTATTTAGCCATGTAGAGGCTGTAGGCATCTTCCGCTGTCGCATTTTCATGGATGATGGCATTCAGACCTGCTACTACTTTTGCCGGCTGTGGGTCCTGAGTGATATTGCGACCCACCGCTACGCCTTTTGCACCCACCTGCATGCAGTGCTGCACAAATTTAAAATAACCGTCGATGCCGGTTTTCGGGCCGCCCAGCGCCAGCACCGGCACGCCGGCCGCTTCGACGATAAGGCGGTCGTCCTCGGTGCCGGTGAAGCGGGTTTTGATCACGTCAGCACCCAGCTCAACGGCGATGCGGGCCGAGGCGGCGATAACGGACGGGTTGTTGGAGTCGTCGCTGGTCACGGGATAGCCGTACGGCAGGGATTCCACGATCAGCGGCACGTTCCAGCGATCGGCGGCCTGCGCCAGCTGCATCGCCATGATGTGCGTTTTCTCTTCATTAAATGCGCCGGGGAAGGTCATGCACACCACGCCTTCCGCAGCCACTTTCAGCGCATCCTCAATGGAAAAGACGGGTGTGGTATCGGGAACGGTATTATCAAAAATATTCACTGTGCTATCGACGCGTAATACAACGGGAACGCAATTGAAAACTTCGCGGAAATTTTTCAACATGCCATAAGTGACCAGCGCGCAGTCCAGGCCGCTTTCAACAAGGGCCGGAAGCTGATTTATCGTATTATCAATACCATTTGTTTTGCTTGAAAAATAGTAGCCATCCAGCGCCAGCGTGACGGATTTACCATCTTTTGCGAAAATACGAGAGAGACGACGTTCTTTAGACATTTTTTGACTCCTGAGATAGAAAAAAAACAAAAAGGCCCTCAGAGACTTTCGTCTCTGAGGGCCTTCGATTCACTTACCCTTTTGATAATCGTTCAGTAATCCAAACCATTATCAATTAATTTTTCAGCCTTATGGGTAGGGTTTAAATGGCATTTAATTTAAATCCGTTCCCTTGCTTGAATTAATTACTAGCATGCCAGAGTTCTTTCTGTCTAGCCGTTGTTGATAAACTGAGATGTTTATCACGAATTAAATTTGAGTTTTATCTTATCGATGCTGGCGAGTTTTGATATTAACGCCCATTTTGATTGTGCTTATACTGAGAGCAAAGACTCTACCGCCAGCTGCGCCAGCAGTAGCAGAAAGGCGAGCAGCGTCAGCCATTTCGCCGGATGCAGCTTGCGCTGCGGAATGGGAGTATTACGCAAACGTACAAACCATTGATTCATTTTCATGATTGACCTCCTGTCCCTGATGTCCATTAGCGAGAAGGGCAAAAATTGAGTGCCGATCTAATTGCCTGATACTAATGGATTAGTCGGCAATAACCTATGAATAAATGAAGCTGGTTTAGCTTTCATTCAATAATTGGGATAGAAATCATATCCATAAATACTAATGATAAGGGTCCGTTGATACGCGCGGTTACAGACCCTCATCCGGCTTTCCCTTGTTTACAGTCCTGGTCTCTGCCGCTTCAGAGTTCATGGTCCCAGGGCGGGTTAGCTCCTGGCCTCGAAACCGTCACCGCGGCGGCGCGCATACCGAGATCGACCGCGCGGCGCACCTGATCACGTGACAGTGTCACTAGTTTCTCCTTCTCCAGGAGCCCGGCCTGCGAGAGGCTGGCGAGAATACCGGCATTCACCGTATCACCCGCGCCGACGGTATCGGCCACCGCTACGCGTATAGCGGGCACATGCAGATGAAAATCAGCGGTCCAGGCATCAGCGCCGTCAGCCCCGCGGGTGACCACGATAAGCTTCGGCCCCAGCGCCAGCCAACGGCGTATTACCTCGTGTTCTTCGCCGGGTTCGGCAAACCACGCGAGATCCTCATCGGAAAGCTTGACGATATCCGCCAGCGCGATCATCCGCATCATGCGCGCCAGGTGTTTCTGCCGGTCCGGGATGAAAATTTCACGAATATTAGGGTCGAGGAACATCACCCGACGCGGTGCTTCCCTTACCATCAGCGCTTCATAAATGCTGCCGCACGGTTCGGCGATCAGGCTGATGCAGCCGAACAGAACGGCGGAGACGTCATCCCCGAGCGTCGGCAGGTCGTTTTCGGTCAGCATTCGACCGGCGCTATTCTCATCGTAAAAGGTATAGCGGGCCTGACCGCCTACCAGCCTGACGAAGGCGAGAGTGGTAGGCAGCGGCGCGCGGGTTGAGGGCGAATAATCCACGCCGGAGGCGTCAAGCGTGTGGCGTAGCATGTCACCCATAAAATCGTCCGATAAACCGGAAAACAGACTGACCGCCACCCCCTGGCGCCCGAGGGCAATGGCGGTATTGAACGCCGCGCCGCCGACGCAGGGCGTAAAGGCGGGAGCATTTTCACGGCTCCGGCAGGGCAGCATGTCGATGAGGGCTTCTCCGCAGCAGAGGATCATCAGTTATCTCCTTTACGAACCGTGACTACCGGCGGGGTTTCCAGCCGATCGGCTATCTGCATCCAGTTGTCGGCGAAGATCCCGCAGGCGGTCTTGATCTCGACGCCGACGGGGAGCTCCGGACACTCATTTTCGCCGTTGCTGCCCCAGTTAACCCATCCGGACTGACGGCGCTGGACTATCTGAAACGCGCCGGAGGGGCGGGAGGTCCACCAGATCATCGCCCGGCCGCTCGCCGAATCGTACTCGACGGTTTTACTGGCCGGCCCGGGGAAGATGGTTTCATCCGCGACAGCGGAAACGTTAACGGGCGAGTTGGTCAGCAGCCATTCCCGCTCGGTCAGATCGGCCCGAAGATGCGCGCGGGCGCGCACCTGACTCAGCCGCTGGCGAATCTCCGCTTCATCCAGCACGTGCTCCCAGCGGCAGAACATCCGCCAGTAGAGATCCCAGTGGGCAGAAGCCATATCGGCGAGCTGTTCGCGGAATTCGGCAAATTTCGGGCTTTGATTTTCCGACGTGGCGACGGTATTGGCCACCATGGCGACCAGCTCTTCGGCGTAGGGGTCGCCCGCACGATAGCGGGTGCCCCCGTACGCCGCGAAGCGATCGAACAGCAGTTTTCCCGGGCCGCTCTCAAATTCGTCGCCGACGGTGATCTTGTTGGTCACTGAACGGCCGTTGATGATCGTCGAAAAATCATCTACACAGTAGCGCCGCTGAAACCAGGGCGTGTTCCAGCTAAATTTCCAGTCGATGGCGAAGCGCTTACCGCGCAGCTCCGGTAATAATCCGTCGGGGATCGCGCCGCGCATGCGGTAGTGATGATAGACTGGACCCTGTTCAACGATCTCAATATCAACGACGGTATGCTCCGGCGGGTTAATCAGCCCGTTCTCCGGGGTAAAGAACGGACCGTAAAAACCGCCGATGGCATTATTCCCCGAAGGAAGCAGTTCGACGCCGTCCTGCAGAGCGCGGAAATGGCGCAGCCCCCATTTTGATGAACCGACGCCCTGAGCGGTTCCCCGACACATTTCCAGATCGAAACAGCCGGTATTGAGGCGCACAAAACAGTCGCTCTCCCGGCCGGGCAGCGTTTGGATACCGGATATTTCATCGACTTCAGCTGCCGTGAGCGGCCGCTCAAGCCGCATCTTAAAGGTACCGCTGAAGCTGACCGTCGCGATAAAAGCGGTACTGCTTGTCGACGATTCATGTTCGAGACGCTGGCAAAGGATCCGCTCGTCTTCACCGGTAATGGCCCACCACAGGGGTTCCGCTAGCCTCTCAGGGAGGGTAAACGTAATCGGTTCGCGATCCCGGGGGCCATTCATCGGATCCGTCAGGGTAATGTGGTATGTCATGGGGTGTACTCCATCAGATTTTAAGCAAACGAAAACCCGCCGCCGATGCGGCGGATAGACAAAGCGTCAGGGAAAGCTAGCGGGGACGGGCGATCTCTTTTTTCCGCCAGAAGGTAAACAGTTCCGGATGCTGCTTCAGTCCGTCAATCGCCACGGCGAGTATGATGACGATGCCTTTGATTAAGAGTTGGGTGAAAAAGGGCACGCTGAGCAGAATCAGACCGGTACTGAGTACGCCAAGTATTATCGAGCCAATCAGAGTGCCGATAATTCGCCCGCGCCCACCGGCGAGGCTGGTACCTCCCAGGACAACGGCCGCAATGGCGTCCAGCTCATATCCCGTTCCGGCAGTAGGCTGGGCGGAAATCACCCTGGCGGCGAAGATAATGCCCGCCAGGCCCGCGCAGACGCCAGCAATCATATACACCGCCGCAAGCACGCGTTTGACCCGTACGCCGGCCAGGCGCGCGGCCTGGGCATTGCCGCCGACGGCGTAAATGTGACGGCCAAAGCGGGTGCGTTCGAGAATGAACCACGCCAGCAGGTAAACCACCAGCATGATAATGACCGGGATGGGAATCCCGATAAGATAGCCGTTGCCCAGCTCGCGGAAGCTAAGGCTACTCGACACAATAGGCTGCCCTTCAGTAATGGTGTAGGCCATACCGCGCAGGAAGGTCATTGTCCCGAGGGTGACGATAAACGGCGCGAGGGCGAGATAGGCGGTGAGCACGCCGTTAAGCAGACCGCAGAGCGCGCCAACGCCAACCCCGGCCAGAATCGCCAGCGGCGCGGGGATCCCGGCCATCGCCGCAACCACCGAGACCACGCCGGAAACGGCGACGATCGACCCGACGGATAAATCGATACCGCTGGTTAAAATGACGAAGGTCATGCCCGCCGCCAGAATGGCGTTGACGGAGATCGAGCGGGCGATATTCAGCAGATTATCGACGCGGTTAAAGTTTGGCGCGAAGGTCGACATGAGGATCAGCAAAACCAGCAGGACGATTAAGATCCCCACCCGGTCCCACCATTTGGCAAAATCAAACGGCGCTTTGACCGGCAGTTCCGTCACAGGTTTATTGTTGTCCATGGCATTCTCCGGATTGACTGGTAAAGGTTCCTGTTGCGTGCAGCATTACTTCTTCTTCCGTGGCTGTACATGAGGGGATCTGGTGGACGATTCGCCCGCCGCGCATGACCAGCACGCGGTCGCTGATGCCGATGGCCTCCGGCAAATCGGAAGAGATCACCAGGATGGCTTTGCCGGCGCGAGCGAGTCTGTCTATCAGCTCGTAAATTTCCCTTTTGGCGCCAATGTCCACGCCGCGGGTTGGTTCATCGAGGATAAGCAACCTCGAGTCGCGCAGCAGCCAGCGCGCCAGCGCCGCTTTCTGCTGATTTCCGCCGGACAGGGCGCTGACGGGCAGTTCAACGGCGTTTTCCCGCAGCCGCAGCCTGCGCATCTGCTCCAGGACGGCAGCGCGGATGGTTTTGCGTTTAACCACGCCGCCGGCGACAAAGTGATCCAGCGAGCTGATATCAATGTTGTGCTCAACCGAATGACCGAGAAACAGTCCCTGGGTTTTACGGTCTTCGGTCACCATTCCAATACCGTCGGCAATAGCGGCGGTGGGGTCTGACGGCTGGCTCTCCCTGCCGGCAAGGCGCACGCTTCCCTGGCTGCGCGGATCGGCGCCGAAGAGCAGGCGGGCAACTTCGGTTCGCCCGGAGCCCACCAGACCGGACATGCTCACTACTTCGCCCGCGCTGACCTCAAAGGAGACCGGGCCGGTCGCACTGCCTGCCAGATCCCTGACTTCCAGCAGGACGTCGCCGGGCGTACGCGGCTCGTGCTGATAGAGAGCGACGATTTGCCGGCCGACCATCATGCGCACGATATCGGTGGTTGAGACGTTGCCGAGGTTTTCCGTGCCGATCCACGTACCGTCCCTGAAGACCGTGACCCGGTTTGCCAGCTGCCATACCTCTTCCATGCGGTGCGAGATGTAGACCATGCCGACGCCGTCCTGGCGCATCTGCGCGATCAATCGATAGAGCTGGAGCGTCTCCGCCCGCGACAGGGCGGCGGTCGGCTCATCAAGCACCAGCACTTTGGCGTTTTCACTGACGGCGCGGGCGATCTCAACCATTTGCTGACGCCCGATGCTCAATGATCCGAGCGGCGCCTGCGGGTCGATATCCGCGTTAATCCGATTCAGCTTCTCTCTGGCCTCCCGGTGCATCCGTTTGCGATCGAGAATCCCGGCGAAAGAGGTTGGCTCCTGGCCGAGAAACAGGTTTTCCGCCACCGTCATATCCGGCACCGTGTTCAGCTCCTGGTGGATAATGGCGATACCATATTTGCGCGCGTCCCGGGGCGTGCGAATATCAATCTCTTGTCCATCGATAAAAATAACGCCGCTATCGCGCTGCTCGTTTCCGGAGAGGATTTTCATCAGCGTGGATTTACCCGCGCCGTTTTCCCCCATCAGGGCATGGACCTCTCCGGCAAATAAATCAAAGCGTACGTTGTTCAGCGCGAGCGTCGCGCCGTAGCGTTTTGAAATCCCTTCCAGCCTGAGTAAGGGAGGTGATGATATGTCGGCCATTGTCTTTGCCCTCAGGGATGAACCTGAGGGTCATCCCGTTTGTTGCTTCTTAGAGTGACGATGTGATTACCAACCCGGATAGCTACCTACGTTATCGCGGGTGACCAGTACGCTTGGGATTAAAACGGTACGGGAAGCGATCGGTTTGCCGTCGACCATATCCTGAGCCAGCGTGATGGCCTGGCGCACCATTTCTCCCGGGTTTTGCGTCGCGGTGCCGATGAACGGCGAGCCGCTGCGCTTGAGTTCTTCAACCGCTTCCGGGCTACCGTCGACGCCGGTAACTTTGATCGCGCCGGCTTTGCCCGCCTGTTCAACGGCCAGCACCGCGCCGAGCGCGGAAGGATCGTTCATGCCGAAAATACCGGCGACGTCAGGATTGGCCGTGAGCATGTCGGTTGTCACCATCAGGCCGGAAGCGCGGTCGTTGCGCGATGCCTGCTGGCCGACAATTTTGATATCCGGGTATTTTTGTGCGACGTTTTTACAGCCTTTGATGCGGTCGATAATGGTCTGAATCGGCGTGCCATCCACCAGCAGCACTTTGCCTTTGCCGCCCATCTGGCTGAACAGGTATTCGCAGGAGGTTTCCCCGGCCTGGATGGCGTTGGTCATGATCGCCGCGTCTGCGCCTTTAGCGGGCGTATCGACCGCAATAACGATAATTCCGGCGGCTTTTGCGCGCTGAATGGCCGGCTCGATCCCGGACTCATCGACGGCGGAAATAATGATGAGATCCACTTTCTGCTGAATAAACGCGTCAATCTGCGTGTTCTGGTTTGCCAGATCCACCTGCGCATCCTGGACGTTAAGGGTGGCGCCGATTTTCGCCGCGGCCTGCTTAGCGTTCCTTTCCATCGCGGAGAAGAAGGGGTTGGACATGTCCTGCACCATTAAGCCGATGCGGGAGATTTTTTTGCCATCCTGCGGCGCGGCGCTGGCTGCGGGAATAAACCCTGTCATGGTGGTGATTACCGCGGTAACCGCGACAGCCAGCCATGCTTTGCGAAGTTTGGTCATATTCTGCTCCTTTCATTTTCTTGTGGTATGACGTACGGCCAGGTGTGGGGATGCCTCAGAAATAATCCCCTGATGTTGTTTTTTTAATTGCGACTGATGACTTCAGCCGTTATTTACATCGCTAAAATGATGAGAGAGTGGCGGCAAAATTGTTTCGCACCGGGTAGCCCGCTTTTTGGCCGGGAGGGACAGAACCGCAAGAGCAACGTCTGTCGGCCCGTACAATGCCGTTGGGCCTACCGGTTGTCAGCCATCTCAATCATCTCTTTTTTAATGGTTATTCATTTTCTACAGCCGCAGGACTGGCGAATAACCAGCTCGGCGGGAACTTTACGCTGGGTATTAATTTCTCCTTTTGCTTCCGGATTAATTAACTGGATAAGCATTTCAGCCGACTGTCTGCCAATCTCTTCGCTGTTTTCATTGAGCACCGTGAGCGGAGGATTCAATAGCGGCGCCCAGTCGAATTCGTCATAGGCAATAAGGGCCATATCGCCGGGAATGGCTATCTGGCGCTGCTGAAGCTGTTTAAGTGAACCCAGCAGTATAGGGTTGTTACCGGCAATTAGCGCGTCCGGCAGCGATGTCTGCCGGTCCAGGTACCGGCTCAGGGTGTCCGCAGCCGACTGCGCATCGTTCTCCGTTTCGACAACCTCAAGCGTGGCGCCGCACTGCTCAGCGGCCTCGCGGATCCCGCGCTCACGTTCAAAACGCGTGGTCCAGCGGTCCGGGTAGATCAGCAACAGCCAGTTTTTATAGCCGTGCTGCGCCAGATGGTTCCCCACCAGCAGGCTGGCATGGTAATTGTCGGTTGTGACGCTGGGAAAGTTGTGCTCGCCGCGAGGAGGAGAGTCAACGAAGACCACCGGAATATCCCATTTCGCCAGCAGGCTCAGGCTCTCCGGCTGGAGCGTCACCGTCGAAATGATCCCGGCCATCCGCGATTCGATCAGGCGGTTAATCATGCGATCTTCCTGCGCCCGGTCGTAGATCCCGTTTACCGCGATATCGCCAAGCACCACGGTCCACTGCGAAGGCTGCAGCATCTGCTGAATCCCGGACATCAGGTTGAGATAGTAAGAGTTCGACGCATGGGCGGTAATCACCGCTACCGAATCTCTGCTCGAACGTCGTAGCGCCTGTGCCGCACGGTTAGGGACATAGCCGAGTTCGCGCGCCACTTTTAAGATCAGCTCCCGGCTATCATCAGCGACACCATCGCCACCGTTTAGCGCGCGTGAGACGGTGAACATTGAAAACCCCGTCGCCTCACTCACATCCCGCATCGTCGCTTTTCGCATTTTTCGCTCTCTGCATTTATAAAAATTACCCGTGATATAAACGGTTATTTCCTTAACCTAAACGTTTATGAGACAAAACATAAACGTTTAGGTTTGTTTGATCAGTGAGCCGCTTCTCGTTTTGTGAACAGAAGATAAACAATGCTGTTTATGAATGAATTCCAAGTGTTTATTGATTTAATGCATACTTTTACCCTGAGCCGCTTTGTTACGCTTCGGCCCATCCATTGGCGGTAAGACAGGGTAGTCGTGTTGGAAATCTTTTTTTAACCCACTGAAAAGTATTAATTAAATATTTTTCACATCGCAAAAATCACGGTCCGTTATCGGCGGATCCGCTTTTGTATGGGTTAAAAAAGGTTCACCATGAAAGTCACATGGAACGTCAGCCCTGTGGGCTACCAGCTGATTAGCAAGCGCTGTCCCGCCTGTCATGGGCAGCAGGATTTCACCCCATCCGGCGCCTTCCGGGTCAATTCACAAAAAAAAATGCTCGATGTCTGGAGTATCTATCAGTGCGTCCGCTGCGCGTATACCTGGAACATCAGCCTGTTCTCTCGTTTACCGGTCAGCAAAATCAATCCGCAGCTCTACGAGCGATTTAGCGCTAACGATAAATCTGCCGTTGAGGCCTATTCTCACGATCTGCTGGTGCTGCGGCGTAATCGCGCGTCACCATCGGGATCGCCTGAATTCGTGGTCAAGGAGCGCTGGCGAATCAACCTTGTTCGCGCTTCTCAGGTGAGAGTGGAGGTCATCGTTGCGCGGGCCTTTCAGACCAGCCTGCTGTCGGTGCTACGAAGTCAGCTGCGCCTTAGCGGTAGCGCGGTCCGTAAACGCCTTGCGTCGGGAGATATCAGCGGCATCACGCTGAAGGCGTTGCGATCGCCCAGACTGAGGCCGGAAGGATATACGCTGTACATCACGAGGGAGGTTCTTCTCGCTCACAGGCGTATTCCGTTGTCTGCAGACCCGGATCGCAGAAGACGATAGCCAATGCCCCCGGGTAGTGTTTCTATCCGGGGAGCAGGCTCGCAAAAATCACTGCGAATTGCCATAAGGGGAAAATTAACCTTGCCTTCATTACTGTGCATTTATACAGTTTATAGCGGCGGCACGGCGAGAGTAACGATCGCGACAGCGAAGAGCTGGCCGGATGCTGCGACGGCTGATTCTGTTGACCAGGGTGAGAATGAGATTTATGGATACGCGTAAAGAAGTGCTGTTTGTGCTCATCGAGGAGTATGCCGACTGGGAGTTTGCCCTGCTGGCGCCAGGGCTGCGACGGGGATTTGGCATATGGGAGCCGCAGTATGATGTCAGGACCGTTGCCGCGGATGCGGGGCCGGTGATGTCTATTGGCGGGGTCCGTTGCCTGCCGGATTATACCTTCGAGACGATACCCGATGATTACGCCGCGCTGGTGCTGGTGGGCGGTATGAACTGGTGGGGGGAGGAGGCCCGGCGGGTGGTGCCGCTGGTAGAGCAAGCGCTGGCCCGGCAGATCGTGGTTGGCGCGATATGCGACGCTTCGGCATTCCTCGGCGCGCACGGCTTTCTCAATGATGTCGACCACACCTCGAACGGGCTGGCCTACCTGCAGAACAGAGCAGGCTCCGTCTACAGCGGCGCTGC
Organism: Klebsiella sp. FDAARGOS_511; assembly: GCF_003812845.1. Taxonomy (NCBI): domain Bacteria; kingdom Pseudomonadati; phylum Pseudomonadota; class Gammaproteobacteria; order Enterobacterales; family Enterobacteriaceae; genus Klebsiella; species Klebsiella sp. FDAARGOS_511. The sequence goes on from NZ_CP033824.1 coordinate 5,938,133, forward strand.
GCGCTACCGAAACGTGCCTTCGGTTCGCGATGGCAACCTGGTGACCGCCAATGGGGTTGGTTTTGTGGATTTTACCTGCAATATGCTGGCGGCATTAAACGCGACGCAGGCGGGCGAGATCGAAGCGATGCGGGCGGCGTTTACGTCGGGCATGTTTACTGAAGGCTGAGTCAGAGACGACCGCAGCTGTACGGCAACGGGCTGAAAAATGCTTTTCTCGTGGGCGCGCCGTGAATGACTGATGAGCGCCGAAGGCGAAACAGGCGGAACCTGGCGGCTCGGGCCCGGCGCGATATTCAGCAACGCGCAGGGTTTCGCCATGCGCTCATGCGCTAACCCTGCCTTTACTTGCCGGTCTGCGGGCTTAGCCTGCGTTTGCGTAATACACAAACGCCAGCTTATTGCCGTCCGGATCTCTGACATAGGCGCTGTGGAAACCTTCACCGTACTGCGGGCGGTGGCCAGGGGCGCCTTCATCTGTTCCCCCGAGATTCAGCGCCAGCTGATGCAACTGCTGAATATGCTCAACCGAACGAGCGTTCAGGGCCACCATCACGCCGTTACCCGTCGTCGCTCGCTGTTGGTTGAACGGTTTGCCAACGCACAGCCCGATGGTGCGGTTTCCGCTGAATGTCCCCCACGATGCGCCTTCATCGCTCCGACCGCTCTGCGGATGCCCCAGCATCTCCATCAACGGATCGTAAAAACGAATCGCGCGTGGCAGATCGTTAGTGCCGAGCATGATGTAAGAAAACATGGCTCCTCCTCATTGTTGGTTTGAAGGTCGATGCCAATCTAGCAGCAAGGAGAAGGTCATGCAGGCCCGAGAGCTAAAAATCATACCCTCATCGCGATTATTCCGCGATTTTGCCTTGCGCGTGGGGCGGCGACTCAGCTCAGATCGTGCAGATCTTTCTCGTTTGGCGGCAGCAGCGCTATATCGTGGAAATTAACCCGTAGTCCGCTACGCTGCGGCGTGCAGCACATGACGCCGATCTTTACCGTTCCGCGGGGAAAGGGACACAGCCGCAGCAGCGGCCACTGACGGCCATCAGTAGAGTACTGCAGGCGCAGCGCTTCCCCCCGACGGGTCAGGCGCAGCCAGAACTCTCCGGGGTCGCCCGGAAAAACACCGGTCGCCCAGTCTGATTTTCCCTGTGTCAGTACGCTGCCGATAGCGGGCGCGCCGTCGTTGTACTCTATACCGGCCTTGAGCCAGCTTTGTGCGTCCTGCATAAGTATGAGCCCCGCCTGGTCATACAGGGTGCTGAAGTTGGCGCGGACCCGCACCTGAAAGGTGAAATCCGCTACGGCCTCCGTTGCGTAGATATGGCCGGAGAAGCGTTCAAATCCGTACCAGGTTTCGCGCCAGAAGTCGGTTTGCGCATCGGTGACTACGCTGAGTACGCCTTCGTCTTCCGACCATGTCGCGGGTTCGTTAATCCAGTGAAATACCTGATGCATCAGGCCTCCTGTCTTTGCTAAATAAGCGTTAAAAACCGCAGCGTGTCCTCGTCAGCCTGCTGCGCAAGGCGCGCATCCCACGCTGAACTGTCGGCATCGCAAAAGCCGTGCTGCGCATTGAACATCCGGCAGGTCACGGAGGGATTTTTCTCCAGCTCGTTTTGCATAACGCAGGGATCGAATGCCGGTTCATCGCGGGCGATGATGACAAACGTCGGGCAGGGGGGCGCAACGTCGCTGTAAAGGCGGATCCGCGATCCATAATGGCATACCGCGGCGTCGCAGAGTCCGCTCCTCGCGGCGAGCCAGGCTAAGGTGGCGCCCACGCTGTAGCCGATAAGGATTAGCGTGCCGTATTTCGCTCTAAGCTCGGCCAGCAGTGACACAATGGCGGCGGTATCAAATCCGACGTTATCAGAAAAGTGGCGCCAGGCCTGCTCCTGCTGCTCATAGGCGAACGGCGCAGAGTGAGAAAAAAGCGCTGGCGTGTACGTATCGAAGCCGCGGCTGCGCCAGGTCGCGGCGGTTCGCTGAATATGCGCATTGATGCCGTAGATTTCATGCAGCAGGACGATGGCTTTATCGCAATCAGGTAACATAAATGCGCCTCTGGCGGATAAATTGGGTTTATCTCCGGTCGGATGGACAGTTTATCAGGGCTGAAGCCTGTAGTATAAACCTACCTGCCCGGCAGGTTACTCGTGCATCCTGGTCTGTGATTTTCCTTCGCGGACGATCGCCGCGATGCGGCATCACATTAAGGTACCGTTTTTTTAGCTTATCTTTTACCACGTTAGCGAGGCCGTATGAATTTGAACCGTGCCGATATGGCCGACCTTATCTATTTTTGCGCCATCGCACGCCATCAGAATTTTAGTAAAGCTGCCGTTGAACTTGGGGTGAGCGCATCGACGCTGAGCCACGCTATCAAGGGATTTGAGGCGCGACTGGGCGTGCGTCTGCTGAACCGCACGACCAAAAGCGTTTCTCTGACGGCGGCCGGCGAAAGCCTGGTCAACGCGGTAAGCGAGCCGCTCGCTTCAATCGATGTCGCGATTGAACAGCTCAACCCCTTCCGCGATTCGCCGGCGGGTCATATTCGTCTCAACGTCGCCGTTGAGGCGGCCACGCTGCTGCTGGCCCCGATCCTGCCTGTTTTTGCTGAACGTTACCCCGATATTGAGCTGGATATCGTGGCCAGCAACCGCATTGTTGACGTGACGGAAGCGCGGTTTGACGCAGGGATCCGCTATGGCGGAACCGTGCCGGAAGATATGGTGGCGCAGCGTCTGTCCGCCGATGTACGCTGGGTGGTCGCGGCATCCCCGGAATATCTTGCCCGCTTTGGCGAGCCCCTGCATCCCAACGATCTTCACCAGCACCGCTGCGTCAGCAATCGTCTGGGAAATAACCGGATTTATAAATGGGAGTTTGAGCGTGGCGAAGAGCAGCTCACCGTCAAAGTGCCGCCGCTGTTAACGGTCGATCTGGCGGAGACGGGCGTGGTGGCCATTCTGCAGGGGTTCGGCCTGATGTACTTGCCAGAACCGCTGATAGCAGAGCACGTCAGCGCAGGGCGCCTGCGTCTGGTGCTGACTGACTGGGCCTCATACGGACCGGGATTCTATATCTATTACTCCAGCCGTCATCAGGTGCCCACCGGGCTGCGCCTGTTAATCTCCCTTGTGCGGGAAATGAAACCGCTGGGTCTGTAGCCCGATTGATGAAAATAACTCACAGCCCCATTCGATAGCGAGGGCTGGCTCCTTCTTATTCCGCGCCTTACCCTGTGGCAAAAGAGAAGGAGAGTTTGATGAACTATTCTTACCGCTGTATTCCCGGTCTGTTCTGGCTTTTGGCCGTCACCGCGTTTCTGTTTAGCTTTACCCCTGCCAGCCGTGCCGCAGAGGCTCACACGCTGGTTATTGTCTCTCATCCTTATCCTGGCCAATCGGTCATGACCAACGGTCTGGAGGACGCTGCGCGAAGCGTGCCCGGCGTGACCGTACGCAATCTCGAAGCGCTTTACGGCTTTGACAGCCGAAACATCAATGCCGATGAAGAGCGACGGCTTATGCGGGAACACGCGCGCGTCGTTTTTATTTTCCCGACCCACTGGTTCAACATCACGCCGATGATGAAGGCCTGGCTGAACGATACCTGGGGCAGCGTAGGGCCGGGAATATGGCAGGGCAAAGAGATGATGATCGTCACGACGGCCGCGGGAGGCGAATCCACCTACGGCGAGTCCGGGCGGATCGGCGTTAGCCTGGCCGACGTCTTTACGCCGATGAAGGCCAGCGCGTTGCACGCGGGCATGACCTGGCTTCCCCCGCTGGCTTTTGAGAATGCCAGCCGCAGCCGGCTTCCTGAGTACCAGCGCCAGCTGGTGGAAAGGCTGACGAATTAATATGCCGATGAGGAATTTATCGTGAAAGCTTTTATTGCCGCTGCCGCCATGTCGTTGATGCTGGGCGCTCCCGCCCTGGCTGAAGAAAAAAGAGGTAAAAAAATGGCGCCATTTAGCCCAACCCTGTTGTCCGTTGAAGATGTTCAATCCGTCGCGCCGGCGCTTGCCCGTTTCGGTAGCGAGGTGTTGACAGAGGATCTTTGGGCGCGAAACGAACTCTCGCGCCGCGATCGCAGCATCGTGACCGTCGCGATCCTTATCGCCCGTCACCAGCCCGCGGAGCTAAAACATTACGTTGATGTTGCCCTGAATAACGGGGTCACAGCGGCTGAAATCTCTGAGATCGTCACTCATCTGGCTTTTTATTCCGGCTGGCCCAGCGCGATGTCCGCCGTTGCGGTGATGAAAGATATTTTTCTTGCGCGCGGTATTGGACGCGAGCAGTTGGCTGCTGCCTCCCCGGAGCTACTCCCTCTTAATCAGGCGGTGGAAAACCAGCGTTCAACAACCGTAGAACAGAACTTCGGCGCGATTTCCCCTGGACTGGTGAAGTTTACGACGCAACCGCTGTTTCTTGACCTGTGGCAGCGACCGGGGCTGAAGCCGCGCGACCGCAGCCTGGTGACGGTCAGCGCGCTGATTGCCGCCGGGCAAAGCGCGCAAATTGGCTACCACCTTAACCGGGCGATGGATAACGGCCTCACCGCGGAAGAGGCGGGAGAGGTCGTTGCGCATGCCGCTTTCTACGCCGGCTGGCCAAACGCCTTTTCAGCAGTAGCGGTGGTCAGTGAAGTCCTGCGCGCTCGCGGCCTGGTAGGGTGAGCGGATGCTGAAAACGCTCGGTGCGGTGCTATCCATTTTGATCATGATGACGGGCGCGGCATCCGCCGCCGGCAGGGAGAACGCGGTGAAGATTGAGTTTGTATTTAAAGGCGTCACGGTCGTCGGCTTGCTGGATGAGAGCGCTGCGGCTAATGCGTTCCTGGCGCAGCTGCCGATGACGGTGAAGCTTGAGGATTATGGTTCAACGGAAAAGATCGCCTGGCTGCCGACGAAACTGCGCCGTGCGGATTCTGGTGCTTCAATGACCCCACGGCGCGGCGACATCGCTTATTACGCGCCGTGGGGCAATCTGGCCATTTTTCGCGAGGATTTTCGCCACTCGCCGGGGCTGGTAAAGCTTGGCCGGGTGGTCGAGGGGCTTAAATCGCTTGACCAGCCGGGCGCTGCGATGGTGACTATCCGCCGGTCTGCTGAGTAGGCGCAGCGCGTAAATTAAACCGATCGTTATTTCACTTCAGTATGATGAATGAAGCTGTCCAGGATATGGACAGCTTCATTGCGTCGCGATATCCCATTCTGCCGCAGCTATTGCTGTCCGCTGAGGATTATCTGTCAACCGGCCTCCCGTATCGGCGAAAATCATCTACACTTTTCCAGCCAGGTCATTTTCAAACCTAACGAGACACTATCGTCACCGGACAGAACATCCAGCCTTTACCCCCGACCAACTGCAGGCGTCAGGCCCGCAGCCTTGTTTTCTCTATAGAGGAGTTTGTAACATGGCATTTGTGACAACCAAAGACGGCGTCAATATCTTCTTTAAAGACTGGGGCCCGAAGGAGGCGCAGCCAATCGTATTTCATCATGGCTGGCCCTTAAGCGCCGATGATTGGGATAACCAGATGCTGTTTTTCCTGGCAGAAGGCTTCCGGGTGATTGCGATTGACCGACGCGGTCACGGTCGTTCCGATCAGGTCAGTGAAGGTCATGATATGGACCATTATGCCGCCGATGCGTCAGCGGTGGCGGAGCATCTGGATCTGCATAATGCCGTGCATATCGGGCATTCCACCGGCGGCGGGCAGGTCGCGCGCTACGTTGCGCAGTATGGTCAGCCGCAGGGACGAGTGGCTAAAGCAGTGCTTATCAGCGCGGTTCCGCCGCTGATGGTAAAAACGGAGAGCAATCCTGGCGGTACGCCAATCGAGGTATTTGATGGTTTTCGCAAAGCGCTGGCCGCCAACCGCTCGCAGTTTTATCTCGACGTGGCGTCCGGGCCGTTCTATGGCTTTAACCGCGATGGCGCGGAGGTGTCCCAGGGCACTATTCAGAACTGGTGGCGGCAGGGCATGACCGGCAGCGCGAAGGCGCATTATGATGGAATTAAGGCGTTTTCTGAAACCGACCAGACCGAGGATTTAAAAGCCATTACGCTGCCGGTACTGGTGCTGCAGGGCGATGACGATCAGGTTGTGCCTTATCAAAACGCCGCCATACTGCAGGATAAGCTGCTGCCGAACAGCCAGCTAAAAATTTACCCCGGCTTTCCGCACGGTATGCATACCTCGCACGCCGATGTCATTAACGCCGATCTGCTGGCGTTTATCCGCGCGTAGCTGCGGGATAAAAAAGGCCGCCACCCGGCGGCCTTGCACACATATCAGACCTGATTCAGGCTTTCATGCTGGAGGATTTTCAGCATTTCATCCTTCAACAGAAGTTTTTCTTTCTTCATATGTACGAGCTCGAGACTGTATCCTTTACCGTCGACGCCTTCTATGCGGGAAATGTCGTGATCGAGTGCATTATGTTTTTCGAATAGCGACTGAAAGCGCGGGTGCGTGGTTTTCAATCGAGAAATTAGCTCTCTGTATTCTGGAAACATGTACCTTCCTTGTTGATGGTGATAAGTGTGTACGCTGACACACACATTCAGATTACCCATATGAAAAAAATGGTAATGCGAACGAAGTCGCGTTTATGTTACGTACCCATGAAATCTTAGGGGCCGGAAGCGGCCTGGAGGCATAGATGACAGTTGAAGAACCTACCATTGCGCTGATAGGCCCGGGCGCAATTGGTACCACCATCGCCGCTGCGCTGCACGAGGTAGGCCGTACGCCTCTGGTATGCGGCCGCCGTGCGCACCCGCAGCTGTCGCTGCGTTTCGATGGCGGGAAGATTGTGGTGCCGGGCCCCGTCGTGACGGAACCAGCATCGGTCGCCGCGCCGGTAGACCTGGTCTTTGTGGCGGTAAAAGCAACGCAAATTGCGGCGATTGCGCCGTGGCTGAAAGCGCTCTGCCACGATCGCACGGTTGTATGCGTGCTCCAGAACGGCGTTGAACAAAAGACGCAGTTCGCGCCTTACGTCGCGGAAGCGACCGTGCTGCCATCGGTCGTCTGGTTCCCGGCACAGCGTGAACCGGAAGCGTCAGTCTGGCTGCGGGCGAAACCGCGGCTGACGCTGCCCGATGTTCAGGGGGCTGAACGGGTGAAGCATGCGCTACGGGACACCCGCTGTGAAGTGGACGTCAGCGCTGATTTCCTCTCCGTTGCGTGGCGCAAACTGCTGCAGAATGCGGTCGCTGGTCTGATGGTGCTGACGGGGAGGCGGGCAGGGATGTTTGCCCGCGATGATATCACGGCGCTGGCTTTAGCCTATCTGCAGGAAGGACTGACGGTGGCGCGCGCCGCAGGCGCCAGCCTGGACGATGGCGTAGTGCAGGAAATTCTCGCTGGTTTCCATCGCGCGCCTCCGGACTTAAGTACCTCAATCCTCACCGACCGCGAGGCCGGGCTGCCGCTAGAGTGGGATATTCGCAACGGAGTCGTGCAGCGGTATGGTCGTATTTACCATATTCCCACGCCGCTCAGCGATGTGATTGTGCCGCTGCTGGCCGCCGCCAGCGACGGGCCGGGCTAAAGGCGCGGAACACAGGCGTGATAACGATTCCCGGGATCAGATTGATTCCGCCAGCCGGTCGACAACCACTTTGCCGCTATTATCAAACTGGGTGATGCGGTAATTCACGCAATAGGAACGACGGGTGGTAAATTGATTGAATAACGCCACCCGGCCTTTTTTATCACCATTTTTATTTACAATAATCCACTCGGTGACATCGGTTGAATTCGCTTTACCGCTACTAGCGTCCTGCTGTTCCACCAGACGATCCTCTTTTTCTACCTTCAAAAAATCTCGTAACATTTATTTATCTCCGCTCATCATTGTTTTTAACAATACTCTTTTTGTCGATTCATTCAATTAAACATTTTAATCAAAGCCATGGATTATTAGTCAGGAATGCATTGGCTTTGTGAGTGTGTATCCCATTGAATTTAAGTAACATAAATTTAATTACCTCAACCGGAATACGTATGTTTTTCCATGAGTAACGGTTTTTTTAGCCCGAATCTATTTATGTGACAACGTCACATAAATGTTAATGTCGACCTGCCTCACAGATAAGAATTTAATATGATTGATGCGAACTTGATCACTTGACTGGTCAAGTGGGGTGGGCCTATGTTGAAAGCACCTTCTTATCCGTTCCTGGGAGCAAGTAACATGGGCATCATTCGAACGTTAAACGGGGATATTTCCGCTCATCAGCTGGGCGTCACCTACAGCCACGACCATATCTACTGTATTCCGCCCTATTGGGCCGAGCGTCAGGATGACGATCTGTTACTCGACGATCCGCAGGCATCAGAGCGTGAATTAAGCGACTTTCGTGAGGCGGGAGGCAGCGCCATCTATGACGCCACCGCGCCGGACTATGGTCGTCAGGCTGCAGCCGTCGCCGCCATGGCGCAGCGCCAGCAGCTGCATATCATCGCCACCGCCGGTTTCAACAAAGGTTTTCTCTGGAGCAGCAAGCGGCCGGGCTCAGCGCAGACTTTTGCCGAATGGATTGAACATTCAGAGGTTGATGAACTGGTTGAACACGTCTGTCGCGAGGTCACTGAGGGGATAGAGGGCACCGAACATCGGGCCGGCGTGGTGAAATGCGGCACCGGCTATAACGCCATTTCCCCGCTGGAAGAAAAAACCATGGAGGTTATCGTTCGCGCCCAGCAGCGCACCGGCGCGCCGATGCACAGCCATACGGAAATGGGGACGATGGGACTCGAGCAGGCGCGGATCTTCAAAAAATGGGGGCTGGATTTATCCCGCTTATGTTTTGCCCATATGGATCGCAACCCTGATCCATGGCTGCACCGTCAGATCGCCAACACCGGGGCGTTTCTCTCTTTCGACGGTATCAGCCGCATCAAATATCACCCTGAGCATATCCGCACCCAGGCCATCCTGGCCCTGTGCCAGCGGGGTTATCAAAAACAGATCTTAATCGGCGGTGATTTTGCCCGTAAATCAATGAGCGCCCACTACGGCAAGGGGGGACTAGGGCTGAAGTTTATCCTTAGCGACTGGCGACCAAGATTCCTTGAAGAGGCGCGGGAAGCTGGATTTGACGGCGAAGCGCTGCTGCACGATTTCTTCGTCGACAACCCGGCTCGTTACCTCGCTTTTGCCTGAGGAGGCGTGATGAAGCTGCATCATTTAAACGAACGCGAGGCCCGGCGGGCGCTACAAAAGGCGCGGATAGCCTTATTGCCGCTCGGCGCCGTCGAACCGCACGGCGACCACCTGCCGCTGGACACCGATAACCTGCTCGCCGAGCGATTCTGCGCACTGATTGATGAACAGTTGGGCGAGTGCGCCCTGAGCCTGCCGGTTGTTTCCTACAGCCAGGTCTGGTCCCTGCGCGGTCACGCGGGCGCGATTGATATCGGTAATGGACGGCTGACCTCGCTGCTGGTGTCGCTGGCGGAAAACATGGCCAGCTACGGTATCACCACCACGGCGGTGATTAACGCGCATTACGGTAATTTCGACGCCATTAAAGCCGCTTCCCGCCAGCTTAAGGAGCAGGGCATCACGCTGCTTGGCTACAGCTGGGCGGGGATGGATGAGGAGGTAAAAAAGCGGCAAACCTCGGCGGTGGCTTATCCCGGCTATATGCATGCCGACGAAATCGAGACTTCATTGATGCTGGCGCTGGCGCCGGAATTCGTAAACATGACAGAAGCTCGCCAACACTATCCTGATTTTCCGCAGAATTTTCGCTATCAGCCGATACCCTGGACCGCGTTCTCTGATTATGCGGTGCTGGGCGATCCGACTGCCGCCAGTGAAGATAAAGGGCGCGCGTTTGTCCAGCGTGCGCTGGAAACCACGCTGGTTTCCATCCGCCAGCATTTAGCGCAAGGAGCCTCTTATGATTGATCGTCAGGCAATAAACGTCGACTGTGCGGCCAACTGCCCGGAAGAGGCCATCCGCGAGGCGGGGGAGGCGCTGTGTCGCGCGGGAGCCTGCAGCCCGCAGTACGTCCAGGCAATGGTCGATAGCTACCGCGAGCTGGGCCCCTATTTTGTCATTGCCCCCGGACTGGCGTTGCCGCATGCCCGCCCGGAGCAGGGGGCGAGGAAAGCGCAGATCAGCGCGATCAGGCTGCACGAACCGCTGGCGTTTGGTCATGCGGAAAACGATCCGGTACAGGTGGTGCTGGGGTTGTCGGCAACCAGCAGCGATGCGCATATCCACCTTATCCAGCATATCGTGACCGTACTCAGCGATGAAAATAACCTGCATACCCTGATGCATTCTCGCGACCCAGAACAACTTTATCAGTTGCTAGCCAGCGGCTCGCAGCGTTTGTAGCGTGATTAACACGGAGTGAATAGCGATGAAAATTCTGACAGTCTGTGGTTTAGGTATGGGCTCCAGCCTGATTTTAAAAATGAACGTTGAGGCGGTGTTAAAACAGCACGGGATTCAGGCCTCCGTGGAACATATGGATGTCTCTTCCGCCGCGTCGGCCAACGCCGATGTAGTGATAACCAACGCGGAACTGATAGATAACCTTAAGCATCTGTCCTGTCCGGTGGTGGTGGTGAACAACTATATCGATAACGCCGAAATTACTGCGGCGCTGACCCAGGCGAACATTCTGCCCGCGGGAGAGCCGTCATGAGCGAGTTTCTTGGCGTGCTACGCTGGATCACCATCAATATATTTGGTGAAGCGTCGATCTTAATTGGCCTGATTGTGCTGCTGGGCCTGGTGCTGCAAAAGAAATCGCTGGCGGACATTGTGTCCGGCACACTGAAGGGCATTCTGGGCTTTCTGATCATCGGCGCGGGGGCCGGGATTATCGTCTCCGCGCTGCTGATATTTCAACCGATCTGGACCGAAGTCTTCGGGCTTAGCTCGATGAACCTGACCAATATTATTGGCCAGGCGCGCTTCAGCGAACGCTACGGCAGCAGCGTGACCATCGCCATTGCCGGCGGATTCGCCATTAATTTGCTGCTGGCCCGGCTGACGCGCTTTAAATACATCTACCTGACAGGACATATGATGTTCTGGACGACGATGATCTTTGCCGGGGTGATGGTGAACACCGAGCCCGCTATTTCAGCGGTGCAGCTGACGCTGATGCTAACGGTGATTATGGGGCTCTACTGGACCCTACAGCCCGCGCTGGTTCAGCCCTGGGTGCGGAAAATCACCGGTAACGACAACGTGGCGCTGGGGCATACTTCCGCCTCGGTCGCGCTGCTGGGGGCGATTTTCGGCCAGATATTTGCCCGCAACAAAATCAGCTCCGAGGATATTAAAGTTCCTAAAAAACTTGGTTTTCTGCGCGATTCCAACGTGGTGACCGCGTTAACCATGGCGCTGTTGTTCTTTATTGGCACCTTTATTCTGCAGATAAAAGGCACGCCGAAAGCGGCGGAGATCCTGGCGCAATCGGGCGACCTGAGTTTCTACATTTATGCCCTCAAACAATCGCTGATGTTTACCGGCGGCATCGCCGTGGTGCTGCTTGGCGTACGGATGTTTATTGGCGAAATGGTGCCGGCGTTTAACGGCATCGGCTCGCGGCTGGTCCCCGGCGCAAAACCGGCGCTGGATTGCCCGATACTGTTTAACTTTGCGCCAAACGCGGTGGTGCTGGGGTTTGTCGGCGCTTTTGTCGGCTCGCTGCTGTGGCTGACCCTGATCGGCCGCTATACCGGCTACGTCTTTATTCCCAGCATGATCGTGATTTTCTTTCACGCCGGGACGGCGGGGGTCTTCGGCAATATTACCGGAGGCTATAAAGGCGCGCTGCTGGCGGGGTTTATCACCTCCACCGTGGTCGCCTGGGGGCAGTATTTCTGCGTCACCGGCTTTATCGACCATACGATCCCGGATACCGCGCTATGGGCAGGCGACAGCGATATGTTTGTCCTCGCGCCGGTCATTCATCTTTTAACCCGCCTGCTGGCGTTCTGATATCGGGAGGAAGTCTATGAGTCAGGCACTGAAACAGTACTACAGTCAGATCCGCCAGAAGCTGGCTTTTCTTGAGCAGCGCCCCGATGAACTCACCCGGGCGGCGGAAATCATGTCCCACAGCATTATGGGGCAGCGCAACATCTTCGTCTTTGGCGCCAGCCACGCCGGGATTCTGGCGGAGGAGATGAGCTATCGCGCGGGCGGTCTGGCCATCATCAATCCGCTTTTTACCCCTGCGCTAATGCTTAACGTCAGGCCGTTAACCCTCACCAGCGCGGTGGAAAATGTGGAAAACCTCGGCCGGGTACTGGTGGAGCAGTCGCCGCTAAGGGCTGAAGATACGCTGCTGATCCACTCGGTTTCCGGGCGGAATGCCATTACCATTGACGTCGCGCTGGCGGCGAAAGCCTGCGGCGCAAAGGTTATCGCGATTACCAGTCTGGCGACGGCGGCGCGCGTGACCTCTCGCCACTCCAGCGGCAAACTGCTGGTGGATGTGGCCGATATCACCATTGATAACCACTGCGAGTATGGCGATGCGGCGGTGAGCCTGCCGGGGATGGCGCAAAAAGCCGCACCGCTCTCTACCATCATGGGCGCTGCCATCGCCAACAGCCTGGTATTACGGATATGCGAAATCATGCTGGAAAATGAGCATATACCGCCCATTCTCGCCAGCGCAAACATAGACGGTAATCAGGCGATAAATCAGGATATACTTAGCGCTTACAGGAGCCAGATACACTACCTCTGAGTTGGAGCACAAGTATGTTTGAGTCGGATGGACTCCCTCTCTATTTAAGGATAAAAGACGTTATCCTGCAGCGGATCCTCTCTTTTACCTATGACGATAAGCTCCCGGGCGAACTGCTGCTCGCCGGGGAGTTTAAGGTGGCGCGCGGCACCATTAAACAGGCGATAGATTCGCTGGCCAGTATTGGCATGGTGTACCGCGAGCAGGGTAAAGGGACGTTTATCAACCGCGATGCGCTGCAGAAATACTACACCGACCTCCCGGATGTACTGACGACCTTTGCCCCGCCGGGCGAGATAGCCGTGGAAGTTCTGTCGCTGATTTCGACCATGGCCGACCGCCAGGTGGCGGAGCAAATGGGGCTGGATTTAGGCTGCCAGCTGATGCGCCTGGAACGGTTGTTAGTGCAGGGAGATCGGCCGGTTGGCCATGTGCTGACGTGGCTCAATGGCCGTATCTATAACGATCTTAGCCACGTGGACGGCAGCCGATCGCTGTATAAGCAGCTGCGGGAAACGTTCGGTTACTCACCGGCCAACGCCACGGAGCGCTATACGCCGGTGTGCTGCGATAGCCGCACGGCAGGATTGTTAAATATTAAACCGGGTGTGCCGCTGTTTCGAATTGAACGGGTGGCCCGCGATCTGGATGATGTGGTGCTTGAATACAGCGTCACGCATACCCTTGACGCCAGCCTGTCGCTGCAAATCGCCACCAGCCAGAGCAGTATGAGCCCGCAGTGGACCTGCACGATCGAAAAAGGACGTTAATCCGCCTCCCAGGCGAGAATATCGCCTGGCTGGCACTCCAGCGCCTGGCAGATTTTTGCCAGCGTATCGAAGCGGATGCCTTTCACCTTTCCGGATTTGAGCAAAGACAGGTTCTGCTCGGTAATTCCTACGTAGGCCGCCAGCGCTCTGGACGTCATTTTTCTCTCCACCAGCAATTTGTCCAGGTTAACCACTACCGCCATAGTCAGATGAACTCCTTATTCTCATTTTCCGCTCTGATCCCTTCGAGCATGGAGTGAAACGTCACAAATAACAAGCCGCCCGTCAGCAGCAGAACAAAATCGCTCAGCAAAAGAACGATCTGGGTGTAGGGGTGCGGCCAGTAAAAAACCAGCGGCACCAGGAAGCGAAACAGCGGCAGCAGGATCCCCATCCCCAGCATCGCCAGCGCTATTTTGCGTACCCTCAGCGCCAGGTCGAGGCTCAGAATGGTGCGCTTTCTGACGTATTGAGTGACGCGGATCCCCTGCCAGATTGCCCACGCGAACAACCCTGCGGGTAAATAGAGAAGCACCAGCAGCGCCAGCAGTTTAAAAGTTGGTGCCGTCAGACCGCTTTCATTACCGAGCGGAACCTCGGCAAATTGCAGCATATTCGCGAGGAAATACGATTCGCCGGTAAAATAGATCCACGCAGGCGTAATAAGGGCCAGAATAAAAAATAGCCGTAATATTCCAGCCAGTAAGAACAGACTAAGTTTGTTGCGAGTGTTTTTCACCTTTAACCTTCCTGAACAATGGCGCGATTACAGAAACAGCACGCCTAAGCATGACATAAGTATCAGAGATAAGACAACGTGCAGACCGGCCGCCCGGCGGGTCGGGACGTGAAACCACGGACGCTGCCAGACATCGAACAGACTGATGGCGATAAACGACGCCTGTATTGTCCAGGTCAACATCCGCATCAGATAGCCTGGCTTGCTGAGGTTATCGATCGTTTGTAATGACTCGGCAATATAAATAACGATGAACGTAAAGAGAACATAATTAATAAAGCGTATTTTGCGCTGCGCGAACCCGCTTCCGGAAATAAAGACCACCACTGACAGTAGCGTCAATATCGCCCACAGCATATTAATCCAGTTCATTGGTTTTCCTTAACGGCGGATGGCGTGGAGAGCAGGAGTTTGATGGCTGGCGCAATTACAGACCAGGCGGTATCCGAGAGGATTACGACGGCGATTTTACGCTCGGGGTCGAAGACCATGACGGCGGCATAGCCCGCTGACTGACCGTCGTGCCAGATGATATCCCGCCCCTTGATTTGGGTGGTGAACCATGAATAGCCTACCCGTGAGTCGGGATCGTCGGTCGCAAACCGCGGCGTCATGCCCTGGCTTCCGGCCAGTTTTCCCGCCAAAAGCGCCTGGGCGTATTTCGTCATATCGGCAATGGTGGAACGTACCCCGGCCGCGGGCGAGAAAGCGTTTGAAATCCACGGTGCTTCGCGTAAACCGGAAGCTGACCAGCCCGGAGCAAACGCTGCATCCGGCGGCGTCGTCTCTTGCGCCACGAGTGAATGACTCATCGCGATCGGCGCAAAGAGGCGCTGTTCCAGCAATTGTGCGAAGGGCCGGTGCGAGGCGCGTTCCAGCGCCAACCCCAGCAGTGCAAACCCCGAATTGGAATAATCGAAAATTTTAACCGTCGGTATCCGCGCCAGATTAATCATTTTCGGCAGGTCCTCACGGTCGTAGCGCCACGGATTTTCTCGCCTAACGATGGCGGTCAGCATGGCGATTTTTTGCTTAAGCGAAGCGGCGAACGGCGGCAAACCGGATCGATGCGATACCAGCTCCTCGAGGGTGATGTCCCTCGCCGGACCGACAAGTTCCGGCACCAGCTCGCCGACCCGCGTCGTTGGCGTGACTTCTCCGCGCTGGATGGCATCGATCAGCAGGCTGGCGGTCATGGTTTTGGTCAGGCTGCCAATCTCATATTGCCTGGCGTAATCAGCGCCCCAGAGGCCATAGCGAACGCCATCTGGGGTGATGAGCGCGGCGGCGACGTGACCGTGCGCGCCTTTAAGCAGCGGCGTTAAAAAGGCAACCAGCGCTTTGTCCCCGGAAACCTCCGCGGTCAATGGGCGGAAACCGGGTTGCAAGTAAATGCCTGTCGCAATCATGGCGATAAAGGCCAGGGCTGAACACAGAATTTGCCGGTCTCTGCGATAACGATACCCGATCATATTTTCTCCTTAAAATGAATATAACAGCAGTGAAGACAGGGTGTACTGGACCCGACTGCGCACCAGCGGGCTTCTACCCGGCTCGCTAAATAAGTACTCGACGCGGCCGTTAAAACCGGCAGAGAGAAGGTCGGTCAGATGCCAGGTGAGTTCGCTATAAACGCCGCCGTTTTGCCATCCGGCAGAGGGTGAATAGGGAGGAAACCCGGTTTGTGCTGCCTGACGCGCGCTGATGCCATAGTGCCCCTGTAGATACCCGCGACTGGCCCAGGTGATATCACCACCGACCGCGAGCGCGCCGTCACGCCAGCGCAACAGGGTCATTTCAGCCCCACTTGAAGCGGTTACAGGGTTGCCGAGCGCTTCACCGCCGTAATGCCGTTTTTGCGTTGCGGTTAGAGCGTTGGCCCACGCGGACCAGCCGTCCTGCCGGTAGCGCAGTCGCACTCCGGCCATTACGGTGGCAGGAAGATCGCCCATTCCACGTAGGTCATGATTTTTCCTGGCGGAAAAAGGGGAGTTAATGGTCTCTTTGCGCCCGCCGTCGCTGGTCACCTGCAGGCTCATGGAAAAGGGGGAATTCGGCGCCGGATCCCAGTTGAAGTCATTGCTGGTGAGCGCAAACGTACCAAAGTCCTGACTCCGCCATGTCACTCCAGCCGTCAGCAGCGGTCCGGGGGCGTAGCGGCTGGATCCCGAATAGAGTGGCGCAACCGACGCTCCCAGCCCGGCAAATCCGGAGATCTCGGCTGACATCGCCCGTGTGCACAACAGCACCCCTGCGAGTAAACCCCCGCGCAGCATTCTTCTGTCCATGACTTGCCTCTCCTGGCAATTGTGTCGGTGAAAGTGCGCGCAGATTATCCTGGTGTTTATTGTTTTACAATAAACTTTTATCGTTTTATGATTAATCGTAAGCGGGGGGTAAGTCAGCGGTCGAAGCGCGAGGAAGGGACGAAAAACTGAATCGTAGATTGCTCGCGCGACGATGGCTGACGGTTAAAGCATGCTGTTTCAGGGGATAAGGCGTGCGGCTCTCAGCTGAGCGAACAGGCGGAAAAACATGTCGTCGGTGGCCTGCATTTCCGTGAAGCCCGCCCGGCGTAGTTTGCTGCCATCGCCAAACATGTCGTAGTTCCAGCTAAAGACGAAATCGGCAAACGTACCGTCGTTGAGCCGTAAAATATCCGCCTCTACCAGATCCTGCCTGGCCAGTTCGCGCCACTGCGCGCGGTAATCAACAAACAGCTGATGAAAGGAGAGCCTGACCGGCGGCGCGGAGGGCAGTTCAAACCAGTCGGCGATGCGCGGCCACAGCTCGCACCAGCGCCAGAGATCGCCGTTATTGACGTTGAACGCCTGATTTTCCGCCTGCGGCGAGGTGGCGGCCCACAGCGTGGCATCCGCCAGCAATCCGCCATCAGTATGATCGACGATACTGTGCCAGGTTTGTTCCGAACCGGGGAAGCGCAGCGGTAAATTCTGCGCCCGACACAGCGAGGCGTAGAGCGCGATGCTCAGCGCGAGATTCATGGCATTGCCGGGCATCGTACTGCCGACCACGCCAGGCCTGAGCGCATTCCAGCGCCACGTTTTTCCGCGCTGGAACTGGCTGAGCCATGTGAGCTGAGCGGCATTAAATTCGGCCCCGGGTACGCCGGGATCGCTTTCTCGCGCCGGGGTTTTGAACGGACCAAGATGCGCGCCATAGACTTTGTATCCCTGCATCAGGCTTACCGTCCGCAGCGGTGAGGTTTTCTCAATGTTACTGACCAGATGGCGCAGCATGGCGACGTTCGGCTCAACCATTTCCGTCCAGTTCGCGGCGTTCACCCATGCGCTGTAAAAAATGTGGGTGATCCCGTTGAGCGATTGCAGTTTCTGCGCGCTGTGCCGCGCATCGAGTAAATCGACGTTGATGACGGGAATGTTATCCGGGTGGGGCGATGCATGGCGGCTGAGGCCAATAACCTCCCACCGATGGCGCAACAGCGTTTTGACCAGCTGTCTGCCTACAATGCCGCTGGCGCCGGCGACCAGCGCGATCCTGGGTTGCGGTTTCTTATTCACGTTGCTTCTCCAGATGGGGGACGGAGGCAGTGTGATATATTATTTATTTCACGAATACCCCATAAAATCGATGGTACTTATAAGAAGAATCATTAAATGAATAATAAGCTCAACGCCATTGCCACCTTCCTGCGCGTCGTCGAAGCGGGTTCTTTTTCGGCGGCGGCCCGCCAGTGCGGGATGAAACAATCCGCAGTCAGCCAGCAGATCGCGGCGCTGGAGGAGGAGCTCGGGGTGGTCTTGCTGCATCGAACGACGCGGGCGATGGCGTTGACCGAGCAGGGGGAAAGCTACCGGCGCGATATGCAGCTTTTGCTGGAAGCGATGCGCGACGCTGAAAGGCGCTTAAACCCCAGCGATAGTCAGCGGCAAGGCAGGGTACATGTGCAGCTACCGAGCGGTCTGGGACAGATCTTTTTGCCGCATCTGCTGGCGCTGCAGAAAATGACCCCCGGGCTGCATCTGACGCTTTCGCTTGATGACCGTATTGCCGATCTGGTTACGGAAGGGGTGGATGTCGCGCTGCGGTTAAGCAGTGAACCGCCTCAAGGGCATGCGGCGCGCGTGCTGGCGCGTATTGAAACCGCGCTATTTGCCGCCCCGGGTTTTAAAGAACTGCATTGCGTGAGCGAACTGGCTGCCCATCCGCACGTACGTTTCAGCGGCATCGCGCAGGACGCGCCGCTGCGGCTGGTCTCGGGTGATAAAACGGTCGATGTGAAAGTCAATACCGTGTTTCGGGCTAACACCAGCGAAGCGCTGTTGCAGGCGCTGGAGTCCGGTATTGGCATTGGTGGCATGCAGTTGCCCCTCGCAGCCAACGCTTTGCAATCCGCGAGGCTGGTGCCGGTGTTACCCGCCTGGCGATTACCCGATCGCTTCCTCTATGCGGTTTACCCTGACGCCCGCTTTATTCCGCAGCGGGTCAGAAGCATCATCAGCGTGATTGAGCAATTACTGCCCAAGGTAACGGGGAGTCGCTAAAAACGGGGGGATCTCTTCTTGCGCGATAGAGAGTAGAGTGGCGTGCGTTGTGGCTAAAAAAAGGCGTCTTTACGATGAATCCCTATGAAAAAAAGTATCGGCAGCTGCTGGAAAATGGCGCCATCGCCTGGGCTGGCGAGGGTTATTTAAGGGCCAAGACACAACAGGAGCGGGTGTTTAGCTGGCTTGATTTACAGCAGTACTTTCCCCAGGCAGGAACGCCAGTCCTTGAACTGGGGTGCGGGAATGGCGCTATGGCAGCGCAGTATTTTGCTGAACGAGGCTATTCCGTGTGGGGGATAGATTTGTCTGCAACCGCGATCCGCTGGGCAGAAAATCGTTTTCAGCAAGCGGGGCTCGCGGCTCAATTTTTTGTCGGGGATGTCTGCCATATTCATCAGTGCCAGGATGCGACCTTTGAGCTCATTATCGATGGCAGCTGTACGCATTGCCTGATTGACGAAGCCCGGCATCTTTGCTTTGCGGAAGTCAGAAGATTGCTCAGGCCGGGAGGACGGTTTGTCATCGGTTCCATGTGCGGAACTCCGCGTCACCCCGAAGACATGGCCGCTTATGATCCCGTTCGCCATCATTTGCTCAAAGAGGGTCAACCCTGGCGTACGCTGCGGCCGCTCCAGGCTCTGCTGGACGAGATCCGCAATGAACATTTTGATGTGCTTGAGGTGAACGTCAATGAGAACCCATGGTGGGATCATGCGACCGTGGTGTGTTCCGTAAAATAAGCCCCGGAGCGTCGGTTTATGGCCGTTTTTGAGCGTGCGTCGGGCGGCGTAAAAGCGGACATAAAAGTTGTCCGCAATTTCCCGCAGGGATGACGCGTTAAAACGCCATCAGGTTATGACGCCTTAGGCGATGAAAATTTTGCCGCGATCGCTTCAGCCGTGGGCTGCATGCCGCCCAGACTCCACTGTTCCGGCTCATGCTCATCAATGCGAACCCAGACTGAACGACGGAATTCGGGATCGCCTTTCCCTTCAATTTCGACAATCAGATCGGTCATGCGGCGTAAGAGCTCTTTTTTTTGCTCCGGATTCATCATTCCTTTAATGGTTTGTACATTGACGAAGGGCATTGTATTCTCCTTAGTAATCTAGGTCTAAAATTCATACTCAGGTTAGAGAGCGAAAACGAACATGTCAAAAAATAATTCAGTTCCGTACCTGTTACCGGAGCTTTGCGGACTTTCTGCGGCAGCGGAAATCCTGGGAGATCAATGGGTTTTATTGATTTTAAGAGAGGCTTTATACGGCGTGACCCGCTTTGAAACGATCCGCTCGCATACAAAAATGCCAAAACAGACGCTGGCAAACCGGTTAAAGAAAATGACGGAACTGGGTTTACTGAGCAAAACGCCCTATCAGGAAGAAGGGGCGCGCGAACGTTATGAGTACATCCTTACGCCAAAAAGCCGCAGCCTGGCGCCGATCCTGTTTTCCCTGATGGCGTGGGGGCATAAAAATATCCTGCATGATGAACCTCATATTGCGCTGATGGATAAAGAGAGCGGGGACGTCGTCCACAATGCATTTGTGACGACGAAAGGCACCGTTGTTGAACCTCGGAACATCCAGATAGTGGCTGTGAACGTTAACCAGCCTTAGCGCAGGTGATAAAAACCGCAACCCCGTTTTCTGCTTTCTGACGGCAAACGTTGTCAGCTTGATCGCGGTGGCGTAATATACGAAACATATATAAAACGTTACGGTACGTATAAATGGGCATTGTAAAAATTTCCGACCTGCTGCACGACGATATTCGTGACGCCAGTAAGGCGATGTCGCGTTCGGTCAACGCCCAGGCGGAGTACTGGATCCGTCTGGGTATGATGAGCGAACTCTATCCCGAACTTAACCATCAGCAAATCAAGCTGATGATGCTCAAGTCCGGCTCTGACCGGTTGCTGGAGGTGATCAATGCTATCAATTCCCATTAAGACCGCGGACGAACTGGCCAGACAGCGCCGAGCAGGTGAGCTGTTGGCTTCGGTTTTCGACATGCTGGATACCTTTATTCAGCCCGGGATCTCCACCATGGCCATCAACAACCGGGTGGAGGATTTTATCGTCAACGATCTGCATTCACGCCCCGCCAGCAAAGGGCAGTATGATTTCCCCTATGTGCTGAATACGTCGATTAATGAAGTGGTTTGTCACGGTATGCCAAAGGAGAGCGAACATCTGAAATCCGGCATGATTGTGAACGTGGATATTACGCTGGAAAAAGAGGGGCTGATTGCCGATTCCAGCAAAATGTATCTGATTGGCGACGTTGCACCGCTGGCCCGTCGGCTGGTGCAGAAAACCTACGAAGCGATGTGGAAAGGGATCAAGGTTGTCAGGCCGGGCGCGACGCTGGGCGATATCGGCCATGCGATCCAGACTTATGTCGAAAGTAACGGTTATAGCGTGGTCAGAGAGTATTGCGGCCACGGCGTCGGGAGAGAGATGCATGAAGATCCCCAGGTGCTGCACTATGGCGCGCCGGGGACCGGGGCCGTGCTTAAAGAGGGGATGGTATTTACCATTGAACCGATGGTGAATCAGGGCGACAGCCGAATTAAAACCAAAAAAGATGGCTGGACGGTGGTCACCCGCGATAAAAAGCTGTCCGCGCAGTGGGAGCATACCGTTGCGGTTACAGCCGATGGATTTGAAGTCCTGACCCTGCGTAAAGGGGAAACCATCCCTGACTAACCGACCAACAGGTTTCAGCTATGCTGCTGAAACCTGTGTGTCCCCCTCCCGGGAGACTACATGGCCGTTTCTTTACGGCCCATATAGCGCTCTTTCAATAACGCCCCGGCTACGCCGACATCCAGGAATGGGGATGGCGGCATAAAGTTTGCCTGGCCGAGCGACTGCATGGCGGCGATCAGCGGGTTGTCCTGCCCCATCGCCAGATCGGCAAGAAGCGTCCCGGCGATGGTTTGTTTGGATACCCCGGCGCCGTTACAGCCTCCGGCTGTCCATACCTTCGGCGCAAGCTCTCCCCAGACCGGCGCGCCGTTGCGGGTCACGCTGATAGTCCCGGACCAGGTCCGCTCCAGCGGCACATCCTGCAGCTGCGGGTACGCATTGCGAAATAGCGCCAGATGCTGCCGCGCCGCCCTGGCGGTTTGTCCGGCGGTAATCATGCCGCGCAGCGCAGGATCGACATGCTGGCGGATCAGAAAACGATGATCGTGGGTATAGCGCAGCGTAGCGCCAGCGATCGCGTTCACCGGCGTTAGTCCCCAGCTTTGCATCGCCGGCAGACGCTGACGCTGCTCGGGGCTAAGCGGAGCGGTGATGCTGGCATAGGTCGCCATCGACGCCTGGCGAGTCATTGTTGGAGAGAGTTCGCGGGAGAGTGCATTGGTGGCCAGCATGATCTGACCTGCGCGGATCGTGCCCTGCAGGGTGGTGACACGGATGCCACCATTTTCGCTATTTATCGCCAGCGCCGGGGTCTGGTGGTAAACCGTCACATTATCCGGCAAATGGCGCGCGAGTCCGGCAATTAACTTTGCCGGGTTCACCAGAATACAGCCGGGAGTATAGATACCTTTACTGTAAATCCGTGTACCTAACTTCTGAAACAGCTCTTCGCTGTTTAGCATGCTGTAAGGTTCTTGCATGAGCTGCAGATTATCCACGTACTCCTGCATGATGGTTTCGCTGGTGGGATCTATCTGACAGTGATATTTCCCGACGTTTTCCCACTCACACTCAATCTGGTGCTCGGTCACCGTTTCATCGAGCAGGCGGATCCCCTCCTGGAGCAGGGCGCGGTAGTCCTGCGCTTTTTTCAGCTCGGCGGTAGAGCTGCCGATATTATGCGGCAGACCAATGATAAAGCCCGAATTGCGGGCCGAGGAGCTGGTCGCGGCGCATTCGGCGTCGATGAGCACGATGTTCAGCTGCGGATTGAGGTTGGCTAGCCTGCGGGCAAAGCTTACGCCGGCATAGCCGGAGCCGATAACCACCCAGTCGGCTTTAATGTCGCCGCTCAGCTGCGGTTGTATTTGACGGTCAATCTCATTCAGGGGCCAACCCACCTGATTCTGATTAAAAGGGACTGATGCAAATCTCACGGTCATTCTCCCTGTGAAAAAACACCTGCATGGCAGGCGTAAATAAGTTTGCCGTTCTCCGTTTTTACTAACTGGATAATGAATCGGCAACAACAGTGTCGCGATCAGGCCAGCCTCTGGATAATCAGTACGCTGAATAATAGTCGCCTGGGCAACAATTCCGCAGAATAACAAGGAACAAGACAAATAACACCACTTCCTCTGCGGGTATGAAATCTTCTCATTTTGCATTCATTGCTAGCAATAATGCTATCTTGGTACAGATGTTGCTGTTAACCCACTATCACCCCCTGAACAAGAGATATCGCTATGCCGACACCTGACATCCTCTGGGAGCTTAACTATCACCAGCGTTTCCCGTGGCGTTCTGCCGCGGATACTCCGGCAGTCAGCTGGCCGGGAGGGAAACGGCTCGCACTGTATGTGGCTATCAACCTCGAACACTTCGCGTTTGGCTGTCAGGAGGGGGCGAAGCTCTCACAGGCGGCAAATCAACTCGATATTCTCAACTATAGCTGGCGAGATTACGGGAACCGGGTTGGCGCCTGGTATTTGGCCGATCTGTTTGCTGAACTGACGATTCCACCTGCGGTTATCAGTAACACGGCCATTCTGGATTACTGCCCGGACCTTTTGTATCGATGGCTTTCGCTGCCCGGAAGCGAACTGATCGCTCATGGGCACACCAACTCTCAGCGCCAGGGCGATCTGGCCCCGGCGGATGAAGAACATCTGATTAGCTACTGCCAGCAGCGGTTGAGTGAATTTCAGGGTAAACCGGTTGCGGGGTGGCTCTCTCCGTGGATTTCTGAAAGCCACCAGACTCCTGATTTTCTTCACCGCCACGGGTTCAGCTATAACCTGAACTGGGCGCACGACGATATGCCGACCCCCATGCAAACCGCCAGCGGAACGTTACTGTCGGTACCTTATCCGCAGGAAATCAACGATATTCCGACCATCATTCCCAACGGCGTCTCCATCGAGACCTTTTGCCGGATGGTTGAGGATCAGTTCAGCGAGCTCCACCAGCGTAGCCGCCAGCAGCCGCAAATAATGGGCATTGCGCTGCACCCCTATATCGTTGGCCAACCTTTCCGTTTTTATCACTTAAAGCAAACCCTGACGCGACTGGTCGCCCAGTGCGATGACGTCTGGCTAACCACTCCGGGTGACATCGCCGCGCGCTATCTGTCAGAGGCTTCATAACGAAGCAAGGTTTGCACCGTAAACGCACCAATTGAACCTTAGCAGTGCATTTCATTGAGGAGAGAAGAATGACAAGCGTACATGAGCAGGCCGTTGAGATTGTAAAAAACTTCCTGGAGGCGTCAATGGCGCCGGACCCCGATCGCGCCGCTGCGCTGATGGCGGAAAACGTGCAGATCACCTTTACCGGTAAGCGGCGGATGGCTCGTGTCCATGAGGTCACCGCGTTTAATGCTGACCGTTACCGCTGGGTTAAGAAACAGCCCGGCGAATTCGAATGGATGGCGAAAGGTGACGATCACACGGTGATCTACTGCACCGGCACCCTCTATGGTTGCTGGCCGGACGGACGTGAGTTTGAAGGAAACCGCTATCTTGACCGCTATGAAGTGAAGGGCGGGGAGATAACCATGATGGACGTCTGGAATGACAGCGCCGAATGGATCCTTGCGCATCAATTGCAGCAAAAATAAACGACCTGGCATCGTTATTGCAATTGCTAGCAATGTTATTAGCAAACAACTCGAGTGGTGCATGATGAAAAAAATAGTGTTATCGCTGCTGGCTGTAAGCGTTATCGGACTGATGAGTCAGCAGGCGAGCGCGGAGAATGTGGTTCGCTGGGCGACCGATGCCGACATCCCAACGCTGGATCCGGATGCCTACGCCTCTACCAAGGCATTAACCTTTCAGAACCATATCTATGAAGCGCTGGTGCAGCGCGATGATAATTTGCAAATTCAACCGTGGCTGGCAACCAGCTGGCAGCAGACCGACGATACGACAATTCGTTTTAAGCTGCGTGAAGGCGTCAAATTTCATAACGGCAATGACTTTACCGCCGATGATGTTGTCGCTTCGGTTGCCCGGGTGACCGACCCTGCATCAGGGATCCGTGCTAACGCTTCGACGATTAAGGATGCCGTGGCCGTCGACAAATATACCGTCGATATCCATCTGGTGAAGAAAACCGGTATCGCGCTGAATGAACTGACCGGCGTGATGATCATGGATAAAGAGTGGCTGGCGGAGCACAACGCACTCAAGCCAACCGATATCAGCCAGGGAACGGAGGGGTACGCTACCAATAACACTAACGGCACCGGGCCATTTATTCTGCAAAGCCGCCAGCGGGACACCCAGATGGTGCTGGTGCGTAACCCGAACTGGTGGAACGCGGCCCACGGCGGCAACATCGATAAAATTATTTTCAAACCGGTGACCTCCGACGCTACGCGCCTGTCAGGGCTGCTGGCGGGAGAGTACGACCTGGTGACGTCGGTCCCGCTACAGGATATTCCGCGCCTGCAGAGCAATTCCCGGATCAATATGCAGATCAGCCCTTCGCTGCGGGTGGACTATTTAAGCCTCAATATGCGCGATAAGCTCAATGCTAAGAATGACAAAGCCGAGAACCCGCTGAAAGATTTGCGTGTCCGCCAGGCTTTACTGATGGCGATTAATCGCGAGGCGATTACCCAGAAGGTTATGCGTGGGCTGACAAAGCCCACCAATAACTATCTGGCGCCGGATATTCCGGGTTACAACGCCGCCAGCAGTCCGGATATCCCGTTTGATCCGCAAAAAGCCAGGGCATTACTGGCCGATGCGGGGTATCCAAACGGGTTTAATCTGGCCTTTGATTGCCCTGAGGGCACCTATATTAATGCGGCACAATGGTGCCAGGCGGTACAAAGCTTCTGGGCAAAGATTGGCGTGAAAACCAACCTCAACGTCCATCCAGCCAGCGTCTACGATCCGATTCTGGTCAATGGCCGTACCGACGTGGGGGTGTTAGGATGGGCAAACCTGCCGATTATGGACCCCTATAGCGTCGCAGTTCAGCTATTGCATACTAACGATGGCAAAAATATGGGAACCTTTAATATTCCGCGCTACAGCAATAGCGAAGCCGACAAGCTTATCGATCAATCGGTCGGTGAGCTGGATAATAAAAAACGTATTGCGCTACTTAGCCAGGCGGTGGCAATTGCTAATAAAGATTTGCCTTTTTTACCGATGCATTTCGAACCTGTGGTATGGGCACTGAGTAAAAATCTACAATTAAAACAGACGCCAGATAATGTACAGCGCCTGTGGTACGCTAACGTTACACCATAATTAATTTTTCTTGCTCGTTTATTCATTGGGGATAAACATCTTCGGGTTGCCTGCTGGGTAATTCGATGGCGTCGGTCCCCGTTTATCAGCGCAGACATTAATTTTTATCCGGAGGCAATAATGTTCTTTTTATTGCGTAAGCTGTTTCAGGCTGCGATGTTACTGGCCGGCGTAGCGCTGATCTCGTTTATTCTGTTTCAGTATCTTGGTGACCCGGTGGCAAATATGCTGCCGGAAAGCGCCACGGAAGTAGAACGAATGCAACTACGCGCCAGCCTGGGATTAAATGATCCGGTTTTTGTGCAGTTCTTACATTATCTTTCCCGTTTACTTCACGGTAATTTCGGCATTTCATATTACAACCAGGTATCTGTCTTTCAACTGATTATGGAGCGACTGCCGGCCACGCTGGAACTGGTGTTTGTCGCGGTCATAATATCGCTGGCAGTCGGCTTTCCGCTTGGCGTTTGGGTCGCCATTACGCGCAATAAACTATTGCGTGAGGGGGTGCAAATTCTCTCGTTGATTGGGGTTTCGCTGCCGTGGTTTCTTATTGGTATTATGCTGATTATCGTGTTTTCAGTATGGCTGGGTTGGTTTCCCTCCAGCGGCCGCGGTGAAACCGTTAAAATAGGTTTCTGGTCGACCGGTTTGCTGACCGCATCAGGCTGGCGCTCGATTGTGCTTCCGGCGCTTTCCCTGGCGCTGTCGATGATTACCATCATTATGCGTCTGGTACGAACAGAAATGCTGGAAGTGATGAAGGCTGATTATATTAAATTTGCGCGCGCACGCGGCATTGAGAATTACCGTATCTGGTTTCGCCATGCGCTGCGTAATGCCTTATTGCCGGTTGTCACGGTAATTGGTTTGCAAATTGGTGGGCTAATCGCCTTTGCAATAGTGATTGAGACCGTTTTTCAATGGCCGGGTATGGGACTATTACTTATTCAGTCGATCAACTATGTCGATGTCCCGGTGCTATCCGGCTACCTATTATTCATCGCTCTGATATTTATTATGATAAATACCATCGTCGATCTGCTTTATTATCTGATTGATCCCCGTATGCGTGCGCAATAAGGAACCGTGATGCAAACTCGTCATTATTCAAATACGACGGCCGGGCAAAAACTGGCTCCCCGAATCGCAGCGCGCTGGCGCGCCTTTATTGATAGCGATTTTTTATGGCTATTCTGGAAAAGTAAAAGCGCGGTCATCGCTTTCACCTGCTGTATGTTGATTTTACTTTGCTCATTATTCAGCCACTGGATTGCGCCGCATAATGTTTTTGATACCGCTGGTTTTGACTTAATGGATTCAGAACTACCGCCCGCATGGATGAGTGGCGGCGATCCGCGCTTCTGGTTGGGCACCGATGTTCAGGGGCGAGATATACTCTCCCTGATGCTTTATGGGCTGAATATTTCGCTGATTATCGGTGGCCTGAGCGTTCTGGCTTCGGTGGCTATTGGCGTGGGGTTGGGGGTACTGAGCGGGTATTTCGGCGGCATCGTGGATACGCTGATCATGCGGTTTGCTGACGCTATGCTCAGTATTCCTACCATCATGTTCACGCTACTGGTCAGCGGGGTGGCTCGCGTGGCAATTCCGAAAGAGTATATCGGCCATTTTGCCCCGGCTATCCTGATTGGCGCTATCGCTCTGACCGGATGGATGCAGTACGCCCGCACGGTACGCGGCCTGACCTTACTGGAGAAAGGGCGGGAATATGTTATGGCCTCTCAAATTAGCGGCGGCAGCCATCTGCATATCATGCTGGCGCACATTGTGCCCAACGTCATGCGCCCGGTGTTGGTGATGGCGACCCTACATCTGGGTGTCGCGATTCTCACCGAAGCCACCATGTCATTTCTCGGCGTCGGAATGCCTCCAGACCAGCCTTCGCTGGGAACACTTATTAATGAAGGCAATCAGTACCTCTTTTCCGGGCAATGGTGGATCGTTCTGTTCCCGGCCACGCTGTTGGTCATACTTTCGCTGGCGTTTAACGTTCTCGGCGACTGGTTGCTCAACGCGCTCAACCCTAAGCTGCGCTAAAGAGGAAAGATAATGACGGCTTCTCCACAGGCGTTACTGGAAGTGAAAAATTTGAGCATTGAATTCCTGCATCGCAAAGGCAACCTCCAGGCGATTCATGAGTTGACGCTATCGATGCAGCCAGGAGAGATCCTCGGTATGGTCGGCGAGTCGGGCGCGGGGAAATCCCTGACTGGTGCGGCGATTGCCGGATTGCTGCAAAGTCCCGGACGCATTCGGGCGGGTGAAATCTGGTTTGCCAATCGACGCATCGATAACCTTGACGAAGAAGCCAGGCGCCTGCTGCGTGGTAAGGCAATAGGCTGTATTTTTCAGGATCCGCTCACCAGCCTGAACCCGGTTTTGACCATCGGGCAGCAGCTGATAGAAACCATTCGTACCCATCTTCCTTTATCGGCAAACGAGGCGCGGGAGCGCGCGGTTTCCCTGCTTACTGAAGTGGGAATTAATAGCCCACGTCAGCGTATCGATCAATATCCACACCAGCTCTCGGGTGGAATGCGTCAGCGCGTGGTCATTGCGCTGGCGCTGTGCGTTGACCCGCAACTGGTGATTGCCGATGAACCGACCACCGCGCTGGATGTATCGGTGCAGGCTCAGGTTCTGGGCGTACTGCGTCGTTTGTGCGAACAGCACGGCACCGCCGTGATGCTCATTACCCATGATATGGGCGTGGTGGCGGAGGTGTGCACAAGAGTGGCGGTGATGTACGCCGGGCGGATTGTTGAAACCGGACCGATCGCGCAGGTGGTTCGTCATCCTCAACACCCCTACACCCGGGGACTGATTCAGTCCATTCCATCAATGAGCGAGCGTCGCGAATACCTGACGCAAATTGATGGCGCGATGCCGCGTCTGAATGCGCTGCCGCAGGGCTGCGCTTTCCATTCACGCTGTCTGCATGCCAGCGCGCAATGCCGCGACCACCAGCCAAAGATGCAGCAGCGACACCAGGCTGAGTTGGCCTGTTTTCATCCGCAAGGAGAACCGCTATGAACGAACCGTCGGGCCTGGCCCCGGAAGTTGTGACCATTCGCGACCTGCATATTCGCTTCAATCTGGGGCGGGAGAAAAAAACGTCGCTGTTTCGTCCGGCAGCGAAAAAAACGCTGCATGCGGTACGCGGTATCAGTCTCTCTATCCGTCAGGGAGAGACGTTCAGCATCGTGGGCGAGTCGGGGTGCGGAAAATCGACAGTCGCCCGTGCGCTGGCCGGACTCTATCAACCTGCCTCCGGTGAAATAAACTATGCCTGGCGCAGCCCGCAAATGGCTGGAACTGTGGGGCAAAATGGCACCCAGATGATCTTTCAGGATCCCTATGCCAGCCTGAATCCGCGCTGGCGCATCGGCCGCTCGCTGGCGGAACCGCTGGTGCTGGCGAAAAAGGTCGGTACCACGCGCCAGGCTCGGGAATACTGCGGCGACCTGCTGACCCAGGTTGGTCTTTCCGCCGGCGATCTGGATAAATTTCCCCATGAATTCTCCGGCGGCCAGCGCCAGAGGATTTCCATTGCCCGCGCGCTGGCGACACAGCCAGGTTTTCTGATTTGCGACGAACCGACATCGGCTCTGGATGTGTCGGTTCAGGCCCAGGTGCTCAACCTGATGCGCAAACTGCAACGGGAAAACGGCCTGACCTACTTTTTTATCAGCCATAATATGGCGGTGATCTCCCATATCTCCGACAGGGTCGGCGTGATGTATCTCGGCAGATTGGTTGAGCAGGGCAGCGTAGAGGAGATCTTCACCCATCCGGCGCACCCTTATACGCGCATGTTGATGGCAGCTATCCCACAGTTTGATGCGCCATCCAGCGCGCGCGAACCGATACGCGGAGAAGCGCCCAGCCCGCTGGCGCCACCGCCAGGCTGCGCGTTCGCACCGCGTTGCCCCTATGCTAAACCGCTGTGCCACCAGGCCATGCCGCCCGCGCACAGCCTTAGCGATAATCATCAACTGGAATGCCATTTCCCGATCGAAGTGATGGCCGGTTCCGCCTCTATTCCACTTGCGAAGGTATCGTAGATGACCACCATTTTGCTTAAAGGCGTCACGCCTTTTGACTGCTCTTCACCCGTTGATCTGCTGCTTGAGGAGGGAAAGATTGCCGCCCGAGCGGCAGAGCTGGAACCTCCTGAAGAGGCGACTGTGGTTGACGGCCGCGGTTATCAGGTCTTTCCCGGTCTGGTGGATGGTCATGCGCATCTGGATAAAACGCTGCTGGGACGTGAGTGGTACGTCAACGACGTTCCGCGCGATCTTGCGGCAATCATTGCCAACGAACGCGCCTATCGGCATGAACGAATGCCCGATGCTCAGATCCAGTCCGAGCGTATCGCCCGGCGAGGTATTGCCGCGGGCACCTCGTTTATCCGTACCCATGTGGATATTGATAATGAAATTGGCCTGGCCAATCTTGAAGGGGTGCTTGAGACTCGCAGAATTCTGGCGCAGCAGGTCGATATCGAGATTGTTGCTTTTCCGCAAAGCGGTATTTTGCAAAACCCTGGCAGTGAAGCCCTTCTGGATCGGGCGCTGGAAATGGGGGCGGATCTGATCGGCGGTCTGGACCCGTGCGCTTTTGACCGCGACCCGCAGCGCCATCTGGATATCATTTTTAGACTGGCCTGCCAGCATAATAAAAAAATCGATATTCATCTGCACGAACGCGGTGAACTCGGCGCATTTAGCCTTGAGCTGATCCTGGCGTTTATTCGCCGTTATCAGAAGCAGAATGCGGTCACCATCAGCCACGGTTTTTGTCTGGGGATGCTGGAACCCGCTCGTCAGCAGCGATTTGCCGAAGAGATGGCAGAGCTGGGCGTCAGCGTTGCAACAACCGCGCCTGCCGATATTGCCGTGCCGCCGTGGGAACTGCTCGATAGCGTAGGGGTTGCGATATGCGCCGGGAATGATGGCGTACGCGATACCTGGAGCCCTTACGGTAACGGCGATATGATTCAGCGGGCAGTGACTATGGGTCTGCGTTACCGCTGGCGTAAAGATAGTGAAATCTCGCGCGCCGCCCGTAGCGTGACCCACGGCGGCGCGCGGGTCATGGCGTTGGAACATTACGGACTTGAGCCTGGCTGTCGCGCGGACCTGGTACTGATCCCCGGTCGCAGTATGGTGGAAGCGCTGGTGGAAGCTCCGCGCGAGCGGAAAGTGTTTAAAGGCGGCGTGCTGGTAGCGGAAAACGGGGAGTGCCTGTTTTGATGAGTGAGAAAATAACGCGTATTTGCGCCGCCTGGGTGGTGGGTTACCGCGAGGGCGATCACTGCCTGTATGCCGACGGTGAAGTGGTCTATCAGGGAGATAAAATCCTCTTTGTTGGCCACGATTATCCGGGCCCTGTTGATGAAGAGATTCACGTTGGCAACAGTCTGGTTGGCCCTGGTTTTATAGACCTGGACGCGCTGGGCGATTTAGATACCACCGTACTGGCGTTTGATAATCAGCCTGGCTGGCAAAAAGGACGGATCGTTGCGGATGACTGGCGACGCCGCGACCTGTATACCCGCGAACAGCTCGATTTCGCCAAACGTTATGCTTACAGCCAGCTACTGCGCAACGGGATTACCAGCTTTGCGCCAATAACGTCAATTCTCTATCGCCAGTGGGCGGAAGATTTCGACGAATATCTTTATGCGGCGGACGTCGCCGAGTCTCTCGGCGCGCGCGCCTGGCTCGGCCCGGCGTTTATGTCCGGATATTATGTCACCGATGCTGCAGGGCACTTCAGCCGTCGGGAAGACCGCGAGCAGGCCAGACGCGGCCTTGATGACGCACAACGCTTTTTCCTGCGTTTGCAGCAGCGTGACGTTCCGACCATCAGCGGAATGCTGGCACCGGACAGAATAGAAGGTGGCGATCCGCAGTGGCTCAGCGAACTGGCCGGGTTGGTGCATGAGTTAGGCTGCCCGACGCGTCTGCACTGCTGTCAGAGTGAGCTGGAAATCAACGAAATTGCTCGCCGCTATAATGGCAAGAGTTCGCTGGAGGTACTGGAAGACGCCGGGCTGTTAAACCGACATATGCTGTTACCACACGGCCAGTATCTGGGCGGTGCTGAGCCCAGCGCGCCACGAATAGCGCAGGACATTGAGCGTCTGGCGCGCTCCGGGGCGACGGTGGTTTCCTGTCCGCTGGTATCCGGGCGTCATGCAAAATATCTTGAACAGTATCCGCAGCTTAAGGCCGCTGGGGTCAATATGGCGCTCGGCACCGATACATTCCCGCCGGATATGTTCAGCAATATGCATCTGGGTACGATCCTGACGCGAATCGTGACCGGCGACATGTCAGCTGCCAGCAGCGCCGATTACTACCGCATGGCCACCCTTGGCGGAGCGCAGGCGCTGGGGCGTGACGACCTGGGGCGGCTCGCAGCTGGCTGCCAGGCGGATATGATCGTGGTGGATTTGACGCAGCCCGCATTAGGTCAGATATTCGACCCTATCGCCGCGCTGGTGCTCAGCGGCAACGGGCGCGATGTTAGCGGAACAATCGTTGCCGGGCGTAAGGTATATTGGGAGGGCCGTCTGGTTCAGGCGGGTTATGACTTCGCGGAACTGCATGCTGAATCGCAGCGCGTTTTTGCCCATCTCCTGGACAGCTACCCGGAACGTACGGTTAACCACCCGCCGCTTACCGAAATTGTCCCGTCTACCTTTCCTCTCTGCCTGCGGAGGCACGCCGATGAGTGAGCGCTATTTATTGACTAACGTGCGCCTTGAGCAGGGCTTTATTCGTCGTCAGGGCGT
This sequence comes from Klebsiella sp. FDAARGOS_511, assembly GCF_003812845.1. NCBI lineage: Bacteria > Pseudomonadati > Pseudomonadota > Gammaproteobacteria > Enterobacterales > Enterobacteriaceae > Klebsiella > Klebsiella sp. FDAARGOS_511. The sequence goes on from NZ_CP033824.1 coordinate 5,971,179, forward strand.
TGTGCAGGGAACCGAATGCGCAGAGTTTACCCTCGATATTATCGACGGCAGAATTAACGCGCTTTACGCCGGTACGCAGCGCTTGCCAGGCGTTGCGGCGCAGGATGGCAGAGGATATCTGATGCTGCCGGTTACCCGCGATGAGCATATCCATCTGGATAAAACCTTTTATGGCGGTCCATGGCGAGCGGCGCGGGAGAACGGGGCGCAGGACATCTTTGAGATGATCGCTCTTGAGCAGGAGATACTGCCCGAGCTGCTACCGACCTCGGTACAGCGCACCCACGCGCTTCTTCAGTTATTACAGCAGCAGGGAACAACTTATGTTCGCAGTCATTGCAATATCGAGCCGGTAAGCGGCCTGCAAAGCTTGCGGCATTTGCTGGAGGCGTTGGCACCCTGGCGGGAGCAGTTACAGTGTGAGATTGTGGCGTTCCCGCAGCACGGGCTATTGCGTTCAGGCTCGCTGTCGCTGATGCGCAAAGCGCTGGCGATGGGGTGTGAGTGGGTCGGTGGCCTGGATCCGTCAAAAGTCGATGGCGATATGGTCCGTTCGCTGGAGGCGACCCTGGAACTGGCCGTCGAAGCGGGAAAGGGTATTGATTACCATCTGCATGAGGATAAATCCACCGGCATTGCCTGTATCCGCTATTTACTGGATGCTCTGGAGCAGGAGCCGGTGCTGCGAGGGAAGCTGACGCTGAGCCACGCTTATTGCCTGGCGCAAATTGATCGCGAGGAGCTTAGCGAACTGGCAGGCAGGATGGCGGCGCTTGGCGTATCGCTGGCGACCTGTCTGCCGATAGGCAAGGATGTCATGCCGCTGCCGTTTTTGCGCGAGCGCGGCGTACGGTTGTTAAGTGGTACTGATAGCGTTATCGATCACTGGTCGCCGTTTGGTTCGGCCAGTATGCTGGAAAAAGCGCATGACTGGGCGCGGCTTTATACTCGCGGTACGGAGTTTGAGCTGAGCCGGGCGCTGGCTATCGCCACCGGCAATTGTTTACCTTTAGCCGACAGTGGCGAGAGGGTATGGCCGAAACTCAACGATGAGGCCAGTTTTATCTTGTTGAATGCTGCCTGTTCGGCGCAAGTTGTTGCGCGCTTGCCTGCCGTTGAGGCAGTCTACTTTCGTGGGAAAAGAGTCTGGATCAGAGAGTAAACCAAGGTAGAGAACGAAATGAGTGAAAAATTGACGCCGAAGCAGCGTGAAGTGAATCGGGTGGTGGAAGCGCTCACCCAGGCTATTGGGCAGCATAAGCTGCGTCCAGGGACGCGTTTGATTGAAGCGCAAATTGTTGAGGCGCTACAGGCTAACCGTAATCATGTGCAGACCGCGCTTCAGCGGATGGCTGGCCAGGGGATTGTGACGATTGAACCGAATTACGGGGCAATGGTTGCGCGGCCAACGGCAAAACAGGCCCGCGAGGTTTTTATTGCCCGTAACGCCATCGAGTGCGCGATTATGTCCTGCATCACGCCGGAGAAAATGGCGCTTTTCGCCGAAGAGATCGCCTGTCAACAGCACAACGAGCACCAGTCGCTGCACGCGCAGGATCGGCGGCGTATTGTTTATGAGCTGGGTGCATTCCACGAGCTGATGGCAAGAATCGCGGATAATGACGTGCTGCGCGATATCCTGAATAATTTAATGGTGCTGAGTTCGTTGATTGTAATGCTCTATCAGCAGGATGTGACGACGCATTGTCAGTGCGATGAACACAGCAATATCATTGCCGCGCTGAAGGCCGGGGATTCGCTTCGCGCCCAGGATCTGATGCGAGAGCATCTTAACGACCTACTGCAGCAGCTCAACCTGGACGAAACCCCGCAGAATTTTATGACGCTGTCGCAGGCGCTGGAGATGGGGGAAGGGTAATTCGAGAGAAATGCATGTCCCCATTGAGGTGATGATGTGGCGTCATGAGTGAGGAATTTGACTAGTTAACGACGCGTGAGATTGCAAATGAAATGGATACGAGTATTTACAGCATGCGCTACTTGCTATGCCAAATGGAAATGACGGGAGTCGTGATAAGTATTAAAACGGGCAAAGGCCGGAGTCATACACTGCGTTGGAAATTAGCTAGCTAGTTCTTAAAATGAATATTCAAAATGCTGTGTCATGCTAAATTGATAATAACGTCAATGTGTTATTCAACCTTCCTCTAAAATGATCGGCTAACTTCAATAATTTCAACGCCAGCCCTGGCCGGGAAAGGTTTTAACTGAGAATGACCGGTAGGTTTGCTGTTTACCTGATTCGTTTTGTTTCAGGAGGCTAACCGCAAACCTAACGGTCTCAGTTGTTCGGACAGTGAAGCGATGGGGGCTATACCCGCTCAATCCTTGCCGGCAACCCCTGACGCACCGCCGCGCCGGAGACCCAGTCAAGCCAGGTGTTGCTCACCTCTCGCGTGGGGTCCGCGAATCCCAGATCGTTAAGGTTAATACCTGATTTGACCTGCTCTGCGACAGGCATAGCCTTGCCGTCGAGGATGTGCCGCGCCGCGCCCATTTCGCGATGCCCGTAGCCGTGTTCAATCGCGATAACGCCGGGCATCACCCCACTTAACAGGCTAATGACAGCTTCAACCTGGCCGCCGGGCGTGGATATGCGCACTCTGTCGCCATGCGCCACACCGAAACGGCGGCCGTCCTGTGGGTTCAGCGCCACCAGGTTGGTCGGCTTGAGGTGATGGAGGCGCGGGATCACCGTTGAGGCGCTGCCCATGGTGTTGGATTTAAATGAGATCAGCTTCAGCGGCCACTGCTGTCGCGGGAAAAGCGCTTCGACAGCGCGTCCGTCGGACAATCTGGCCGGATACCATGCCGGGCAGCCGCTGTAGCGCTCGCCGGTGATGGCATGGCGATGGGCGGCAACCTCCGCGTTCCAGATTTGCAGCGGTTTTTCCCACAATTGACCGACGCTATTCTCCGCTCGACCGCTTTTGTCCGGCGCGAAGCGCCCGCCGCGGGAATAGATAAAGGCTACCCGGCTCACTTCTTCCGCTTTCAGGGTCTGGCTAATAACCGGCAGAATACGCTGCACCCCGGTCAGCGTCAGATCCTCGCTGCTGGCCTCGGCAACCGGCGCTTTACCCATAAACGCAATATTGGCGGCCATGCGCAGGTAATAGTCCTCAGCCCGGTTGAGTGGATAGCGGTTACCCTGAGCATCGGTAATGGCGTTTTCGCCAAATCCGGGCAGATCAAGACGCTTCGCCACCGCGATGCAAAATTCCTCCATTGACACTGGCTCACCGTCAGCGGTTTTTGCGGTGGCGGCAGGGACGACCGGCCAGCGGGCGGTGGTGGCTTTACTGGCGACGCCAGCCCACGGCGCGCTGAACCCCCAGCTTTCGAAATTATGGGTATCGGGAACGATATAGTCGGCCAGGGCGGTGGTTTCGTTCATAAAGGCGTCGATAGCGATAAACAGAGGTAGGCGCCGCGGATCTTTTAACTTCTCTTCAGCGACGGTCCGTAACCCGGGCACGCCATACAGCGGGTTGGTCATATTGGAGATCCACGCCTTCAGTGGATAAGGGTAACCTTCGAGCGCCGAGGTCAGTAGCTCGGTCAACTGCCCGGCGACGAATGGATACCATGGAGCTTTGGCCGGGTAGGGGGAGACGCCCGCCGCCGCCTTGCGGTGATACTCTTCAGAGGATTCATACGCTGTTTTGCTGCGTGCGATGCTGAGCCCTTTCGGCTTCACTTTACCGACAAAGCTCTCCAGGTTGTAACGCGGGCCGTCTGTCGCGCCGTTGAATTTGCCGCCGCCGACAAACACGCCGCCTTCCAGGCTGAGATTCCCGATTAACGCATTAAGCATCATGACCGCCCAGGCGTTGTAGAATCCGTTGCCGGCCATCATGCCGCCGTGGGTAATGACCGCGGCTTTACGGCCATGACGGGTAAAGGCATCCGCCAGCGCCGCGATCTTATCTTCCGCGACGCCGCACTGCTGGCTGTACTCCGCCAGGGTGAGCTTTTCAGCGGACTCTTTCAGCAGCTGGAAGCCGCTTTTGACCGTCACGCTGCGCCCGTCCTGCAGGGTTAGCTGGCGCGTTACAAAGAGCGCGCCGCGCCGGCAGCCGCTGGCGGCGACAGCATCACCGCTTTCGTTAACCACCACCGGTTCGCTGGCTCCCTCCGCATTCAGGTGAGCAAGGGTTAGATGCTGCCCGGCCAGCCCGTGCTTATCATCGGCGATCACCAGGTGTGTCGCATTGGTCCAGCTCTTTTCACCGACCAGCTTCATTGCCTGTGCGCCCGGTATTGCCAGATAGTCGGCGTTGTAGCGCTGGTTTTCGATAATCCAGCGGATCATTGCCATCGCCAGCGCCGAATCGCTCCCGGGGATGACCGGCAGCCAGTGCCCCCGATCGTCTGCCATCACCGTGGTGAGCGGCAGCGCGGGGGCGACAACGACATACTGAAAGTCATCGCGCAGGCGGGCGCTGGCCAGCTGTCTGGCCTGGCGTTTAAACGGATTGCCGGACTGGGCGGGTGAAGTACCCATAAACAAGGCAAACTCGACGTTGTCCCAGTCAGGCTTCACGTGCGGATTTTTATCCAGATCGCCCATTAATGCGCCGGAACCCGCACGATAGGCCAGCCCGCAGTAGGAGCCGTGAGCGCCGAAGTTTTTGCTGCCGAAGCTGTTCAGCGCAAAACGGCGTAAAAAGGTATCGCGCCCGTCGTCGCTGGTATTGGTGACCAGTAGCTGGTTGGTTTTTGGGCCGAATCCCGGATGCTTTGGATCGATGGGCGTTGTCGGCGCATAAATGGCGCGCAGGCCATCAACATGCCCCTCGCCAAACAGATCGCCGCCTTCCACCACCTCTTTTACCAGTTGATCGAAGCTGATGCGCTGCCATTTCCCTTCGCCGCGCTTACCGACGCGCTTCATAGGTTCAAGAATACGCAATGGACTGTACAACCCCTCCAGCAGCGTCGCACCGCGCGCGCAGGCGGTAGAGCGGGCGTCTAGTCCGCTTTCGCCCGCCAGCTGCGCCATCGCGATTGAAAAAGGAACGGAGGCGTCAATGTGGTGTTCATGAGAGAGCGGATGATACGGGTTGCCGGCAATGCGCAGCGCTTTACCTTCTTTGCTATCAACCCTGACGCGCACGCCACACTGGGTCCAGCAGCCAAAGCACTGGGTCATCGAAATCACCTGTTGCGGATTTGGCTGCCAGCCGGAACTGACCTGAGCTTCCGGGATCAGCGCGTTGCCGAAGATACGATCGCGGGTCACTTTCCCGGAGGTGCCGTTGAGCAGGCCGTCAAGGGCGCGCTTTGCCACCTCCCGATAGCTGAGGGCGAAAGATGCCATTCCGCCTGCGGCCAGGCCCACTTTAAGCCACTGACGACGGGTTAAATTAGTCATGTTGCCTTCTCCTGGCGAGTCCGTTCACGGTTTCACTTACAATAATCAGCAGCGCAATCCACAGGCCGAAGGTGCCAAGGATTGCGAGCCAGCCGTCGGTACCGACCGGCAGGGTATAGGGATTAAACTCGGCATTAAATTTGGGGATGGTTTGCCCCTGAATCAGCAGCGTCCAGCGCATCAGCCAGCACAAGGCCATGGCGCTACTGGCCTGTAAAGCGCGAAGGGGGAGGTTGAGCGAATAGCGCAGCGCATGAATAGCAAAGCCCAATGACATCAACCAGAAGGCAAACCAGCCGAAGGCGTAATGACGGGCTGAAGACGAGATAGCCAGCCATTGCCGTATCGCGGTGCCGGACAGGGTATCGCCGCTGACCCACATCGCCACCACCACGGCCAGCAGGATCAGCGCCGAGAGCTGCCACCGCGCCAGGCGCCGCTGAAGGGGAAAATCATCGCGTGTTGCCACAATCAGTAGGGCGAAAAAAGTTTGCAGCGCGCTAAAGAACATCGCCAGTGGGAAGGCGTAGCTGAACCAGACCGGTCGGGCCAGAACAACTGAAACTTCACGTCCGGTATAGACCAGCAGGCCAACCGCCGTGAGGGCACTGGCAAGCGCAACCCATTTGGTGACGCCGTAACTTTTATTGAAAAGCTGTTTGATCCACTGCGCCACAAACCACCAGCCTAAAAACAACGTGAACAGCGGCAGAAACAGCGCCCCCCATGGCATCCACGACCAGGGCGTGGGGTAGGCGTAAAAGTGCCAGAAGCGGGCGGTCTGATGCAGATCCGCCGTTAGCGCCAGCGGCGCGGTAATCGCGCAGGTCAGCGCAATCAGCAGCGTTAGCCTTTCCAGCGTTTCATCGTGTCTTTTGCGCCAGTGAAGCAGGCAGGCAAACAGCACCGCGCAGGCGGCAATGCCAATAAAAAAGAAATACTGCACCGCCCACGGTAGCCAGCTCACCTCTTGCGGACGCGCCAGCACCTCTTCGATCATCAACGTATGCGTCATTCAAACCTCCTGCCAGAGCGCGGGTTGGGCATGTCCCATCAACGGGGTAACAAACGCCTCGTCGAGTCCGAGATAGAAAACGTGGGGGACGGTAGCGTTTTCCGGCTTCAACACCTTGATGGCGTCATGGTGCAAAGCGAGCATCTGCGAGATGCGGCTTTGAGGATCCTGGATATCACCGATGATCCGCGCGCCGCCGACGCAGGACTCGACGCAGGCGGGGAGCAACCCGGCCTCCAGGCGATGAACGCAGAAGGTGCACTTATCGGCGGTTTGCGTCTCATGGTTGATAAAACGCGCGTCATAGGGGCAGGCCTGGACGCAATAGGCGCAGCCGACGCAGCGGGTGTTATCCACCACTACAATGCCATCCTGACGCTGAAAGGTGGCCTGCACCGGGCAGACCGGCACGCAGGGCGGGTTATCACAATGGTTGCACAGCCGCGGTAGCAGGACGTTGGTGATCCGATCGTCCAGCTGCACCTGATATTGATTAACGTGAGTGCGAAACGCCCCCAGCGGCGTCTGATTCTCAATTGCGCAGCTGACGGTGCAGGCCTGGCAGCCGATGCAGCGCCGCAGGTCAACCAGCATGGCATAGCGGTGTCGGGAGGCGCCTTCGCGGCGGGCTGGCGAAAAGGGAAATTTCGCCTCCGCCAGCGGCACCAGAGACGCGCCGGCGGTCAATACGCCCAACTGCGCCAGAAACTGTCGTTTACTGCTGTCCATTTTTTCCCCTCGGGTGGCAATAACGAAACATTTGTCACGTCATTGTTTTGCATGTGATGAATAAACAATGTTGATGATTTACAGTGTAAAAATCGCGGCGAGGTCAGCTCTATTGTGGTTAACCACATACCCGGCGGGTTGTTGATCTAAAACAACATAATGAACAGGGACAATCGAGTGAGAGCGAAAACGGTGCAGCATCTGACGCTGCTGGTGACGGCGCTCCTGCTGAACAGCAGCGGGTGGGCGGCGTCGTGGAATATCGGCGTTCTGGCCATGCGCGGCGAGGTCTTAACCCGCAGCCACTGGCAGCCGCTGGAGGTGGCGCTCAATCAGCAGCTAACGGATCAGCAGTTCCATATTCAGCCACTCGATCTGCAGCAGATGCAGGAGGCGGTCAATAACGGCGCGGTGCAGTTCGTGGTGACCAATCCGGCGCAGTTTGTCCAGTTGAATAGTCATTCTTCCCTGCGCTGGCTGGCCTCTTTGCGCTCTTCGCAAGGGACAGGCAACGTGATCGGCAGCGTTATTTTGACTCGTCGCGACAGCGGTATTGCGTCGCCGGCCGATCTGATCGGCAAAACGGTAGGGGCCATCGATCCTCAGGCGTTCGGCGGCTATTTATTGGGATATAAGGCGCTGATCGATGCCGGGCTGCGGCCGGAACGCGATCTGCACCTGCGCTTTAGCGGGTTTCCCGCCGACGCGCTGATCTACCTGCTGCGTGAACAGGCGCTGCAGGCGGCGATTGTGCCGGTGTGCCTGCTGGAAAAAATGGCTAATGAGGGGCTGGTGGATAAAGGTGATTTTACCGCGGTCATCGAGCGGCCAGCGGCGATGCCTTGTTTAACCAGCACCCCGCTGTATCCCGACTGGTCGTTTGCCGCGCTTCCGGCGGTGAGCGACGCGCTGGCGGATCGGGTGACCCGCGCCTTGCTCAATGCCCCGGCTAACGCCGCCTTTCACTGGGGAGCGCCCGCGTCGACCCGCCAGGTTGAAGCATTGCTGAGCGAAGTTCAACAGCACCCCCAGCAGCGACGGCTGTGGCTTGAGGTAAAAAGCTGGCTTATCCAGCACCGGTTAATCATGGGCGGCATCGGGCTGGCGCTGCTGTTGCTGACGTTGAATTATATCTGGGTGATGCTGCTGGTGCGGCGACGCGGGCGACAGCTTGAACGCAACGCCATCCGTCTGCGCGAGCAGGAGCAGGCGCTGCAAACGGCGAGGCAGATGAGCGTATTGGGTGAAATGACTTCGGGATTCGCTCACGAATTAAATCAGCCGCTGTCGGCTATCCGCCACTATGCGCAGGGCTGCACGATCCGTTTGCAGAAACAGGATCCGCAGCATCCCTTACTGCCCGCGCTGGGCCATATCGATCAACAGGCTCAGCGCGGGGCGGAAACGCTGCGCAACCTGCGCCATTGGGTTAGCCAGGCGCACGGGAAGCCGGGACGCACGGAGACCTGGGAACGCATCAGCGTTCGTCAGGCCATTGACCATGTCTGGCAGTGGCTGCGAATGCCGCAGCAGTTTCCCGGGCTGTTGCTCAACAGCGATGTCGATCGCCCGTTAACGCTCGTCTTACCGCCGGTGCTGCTTGAACAGGTGCTGGCGAATCTGATCCTCAATGCGGCGCAGGCCGGGGCGAAGATGCTGTGGATTGACGCCGTTCGCGATGCCGGAGGCGTGAAGATCGTCCTGCAGGATAACGGCGGCGGTATCGCCGAAGCGCAGCTTGCACAGGCGTTTCAGCCGTTTGTGACCAGTCGTCAAGAGGGGATGGGGCTTGGGCTGGTTATCTGTCAGCGGCTGGTCCGCTATGGACGGGGGGAGATAAGCCTGACAAATCAAGCGGCGCCCGATGGGCAACCCGGTGTCACCGTGGTACTGACATTCATGCAACAAGAAGCGCGGAGCGGCAATGGCGATAATTTATCTACTGGATGACGACCTGGCGGTGACTCAGGCATGTGCTTTTTTACTGGAAAGCCTGGGCTACGAGGTAATGTGCTGGGCAGAGGGGGACGCCTTCCTCGCGCAGGCCGATCTCTACCGGACCGGCGTTGTCCTGCTGGATATGCGGATGCCGACGCTGGATGGTCAGGAAGTACATGAGGCGCTGCGCCAGTGCGGCAGTACCCTGGCGGTGGTCTTTCTGACCGGACATGGCGACGTCCCGATGGCGGTAGAGCAGATGAAACGCGGCGCGGTGGATTTTCTGCAAAAGCCGGTTTCGCTAATGCCGCTGCAGGCGGCGCTGGAACATGGGCTCGCGGTCTCCGGCGAGCGCTTTGCACAGAAAAAAGTCGTCGATTGCTATCAGCGGCTTACGCCCAAAGAGCGGGAGCTTGCGCTGCTGGTGGTGAAAGGGCTCATGAACAGGGAAATTGCGCAGGCGATGAACATTGCCGTACGCACGGTGGAGGTCCATCGGGCGAGGGTGATGGAAAAGATGCAGGCCGGGAGTCTGGCGGAATTAGTCAGCATCTTACAGCCGGTTATCTCGTGATTTTATTGATTACGCTGAATGCAGAGTGGCGGGTTCCCGGCGTCAACAAAGCGGCGGTTGATATCAGAACACAAAAATTGGTAGGGAAGATGCAGGTAAACGTAATTGCAAATGATATTTATTTTCATTAATGTTTGCATTCCGTAAACTACTGTAAAGAAAAATTACATGTCAACCGCATCTCTGAAGCAGGTCGCGCGCCGCGCGCTGGTCATTTCGTTTTGTCTGCATGCTCTCTCCGCCTCGGCTAAGGATTTCAGCGAGCGGGAATTCCTCACTCAGTCTCTCGGCCACGGCGTTTATGAGCTGGCTTATGATAACGGTCAGAAGGCGCTGTATGCCGCTTCCGCACCCTCGTTTGATAAAGATAAAACTGTGGGGCTGGTCTTTCGACTGACGGCGGATTCTCTGCGGATTGATGAGAAAATCGCCACCGAACGCCGCGCCTTTGCGCTCTCTCTGGATGAAGAAAACCATATCCTGTATTTGGGCAATGCGCTGGATGGTTCGCTGACGCTGCTGGATACGCTGACCAATAGGGTGATTAACACTATTCAGCTAAGCGATGATTCAGATCCGGAGAAACAGGCTCACGTCCGTGAAGTCGTACTGGATAAGCTAAACCAGCGTCTGTATGTGTCAGGGATAGGGCGCAAGGGCCAGGGCCTGCTCTGGGTGGTCGATACCCGCAAGCAGCAGCTGATTGACACGTTGAAGAACATTGATCCGGTGGGGTTTGCCGTTGATACCTCGGGTGAAAAGGTTTATGCGGTGACCGGCAACGGGGAGTTGGTTACCCTCAATGGCAAAACGTCGAAACTGCTTTCCCGGGTGAAGGTTGACCCGGCTGAATCTGACCACTACTTCCTCAATATCGCCCTGAACACCGTCGCCGGAGTCGGATATATCGCCGATACCAATACCCGCGATGTGCTGGTGGTGCAGCTGGACTCCGGCAAGCTGGTCGATCGTATCGCTTCGCCAAACTCCATCGCCGTGCTCTATCACGCCGGGCGCGATGAAATCTATGTGACCCATCGTAACGATCGCTCGATAAGCATCATCGACGCGAAAACCAACCATCTTAAACACACCATCAAAACGGCGGCCATGCCCAACAGCCTGGCGCTTTCAGCGGATGGCGGAACGCTCTATGCCAGCGTCAAACAGGACGAAAAAAGCAACCTGGCTGACTACGTTCTCAAGATTGATCTAACTAAATTTTAAGGATTTTTTGTGACGATGAAAACACGCCTGGACGTGGCGGTGGCGCTCGCCTTGAATCTACCCGCGGCAGCCTTCGCCGCAGATGGCGCTGTAGTAAATGAAGAACAGATGGTAGTGACCGCCACGGGATTCAGCCAGGAGAGGCGCGAGGCGCCGGCGACGATCTCGGTGCTCGATGAGAAGGCGCTGAATACCCGCTCAAATCAAAACATCACCGAAGCGTTGCGCGAGATGCCTGGCGTGCTGGTGGGCAACGGTCACGGCAGCCTGGCGACCGGCGATGTACAGATGCGCGGTATGGATTCGACCTATACCTCGTATATGGTGAACGGCATCAAGCAATCTACCCGCGAATCTCGTCCCTACGGGCATCATATTGGGACGGAAGCGGCGTTTATGCCGCCGCTGGCCGCTATTGAACGAATCGAGGTCATTCGCGGGCCGATGTCTTCGTTGTACGGCTCTGACGCTATTGGCGGTGTGGTCAACGTCATCACCAAAAAGGCGTATAACCTCGACACATGGACGGGGGTGCTGGAGGATAATTACTTCCTGCAGGAGAAAAGCGAATACGGCAATACTAACCAGACAAACGCCTTCTTTATGGGGCCGGTCGTGCCGGGTAAACTCGGGGTCAGCGTGGGCGCAGATTATCTTGACCGTCGCGACGATGACAGCCCGACCCAAGAACGTTTTGTTAAACATCAGTCCGGAAATCTGGATGCCACGATTTCTCTGTCGCCAACCGATACCCAGCTCTGGGATCTGAACGCCACCAAAGGTAATCAGGAGAAAACCCATAATGATAAAGAGTGGTACTGGGGTTTTGACCGCGATGCGGCATCGCTGTCACAGCATGCCTGGTACGGTGATGACCTGCTGGAGGTGAAGAACTTTATCAGCTACGAAAAGGCCCGCACGGAGTACCGCGTGCCCGGCATGGACCCGCAGTTTATTAAGCAGAATAATTTTGAGGCCAATAGCGCGAACACCTTTACGCTGGGCGATCACAAGCTGACGTTAGGCGTCAACTTTACGCGCAACGAGCTGAATGACACCTTCGGTATCGCCGACAAACAGGCGCCTGGCGTCACCCCGGTCAGTAAAATTACCCGCCACGGCTGGGCGGTATTCGCGGAAGACGCGTGGATGATCGTCCCGGACTTTACCCTGACGACCTCGGCGCGCCTCGATCATGATAGCTATTTCGGTTATCACGTTACGCCTAAGCTGTACGGTAACTGGACCATTGACGAAACCTGGGCGCTGAAAGGGGGCGTGTCCGCCGGCTATAAAAAACCGGATTTACGCCAGAATAATGCCGGTTTTACCAGCGTCTACGGGGCTTATCCTTATTCTGAAATCGGTATTGGCAACGACGATCTCAAGCCGGAACAAAGCATCAATACCGAGCTGGGCGTGTACTGGCAGCGGGATGCCCTGGCGCTCGACGCCACCCTTTTTTACACCAAATTTAAAGATAAAATCAGCGACCATACCATCTGTACTTCATCGGCTACCCAGAAGTGCCAATACAATGGCTATACCGCCGATAGCGTGTCGCAATATATTAACGTCGGTGATGCGCAGATCTACGGTGTGGAGCTGAACGGCGACTGGCAGGTGACCGCAGCGCTGAAGGCAAACGCCAACTATACCTACACCCACAGCGAACAGAAAAGCGGTGAGTATAAAGGCTATGCGCTAAACGATTTCCCCAGCAGTATGGCCAACGTTTCGCTGACGTGGAACACCACTTCCGATCTGGAACTATGGACCAAGGCCAGCTGGCGCAGCAGATCGCCGGATATCGGCAAGTCCAGCTCAACGGACGCCTACGCGCTGGTGGATTTAGGCGCGCGTTACCACCTGACTAAGCGCATCACCCTGATGAGCGGGATCTACAATCTGTTTGATGTAAATCCGGTTTACACCACCGCCTACAGGCAGACGGCGATGCTGGAAGGGCGGCGCTATAATTTCGGCGGGCGCATTGAGTTCTGACAATAATGCAGGGGCCGAATGGCCCCTGCGAAATGATTTCACAAAGAGCTGTCAGGGCCTGAAGTCCAGAACGGGATGACTGAATGTTTGATAGGTTTTTTCGTCTGGCGCAGGCGGGATTTTGGCTTGTTTCAGCGCGGACATCACCTGCGCGCATAGTGCCGGATCGCCGTTCTCGACCGTTGGATTCTGCACTGTCCCGTCACGCTGTAGCGTTAAGCGCACCGAGCATGTTTGCCCTTGCCAGGACGCCGTCTGGTCTATGTTAGCGAAGACAGCCGCCTGGATCCGCGCCAGATAGCGTGAGGCATTGGCCTGCGGTGAAGTATCTGAACCCGTTTGATAATCGCGAAGTATTTTATCCGCTTCTGCCGATATTTTAGCGTCTTCGGTGCTGTCCGGCGCAGAAGCACTACCCGAGCAGGCGGAAAGGAGTAAAGAGAGGGTGCAAATGAGCAGCGGGCTGATTTTCATGAACAGGGTAATGCCTCCTTGCTGGCGACGAGATATTCCGGATACGAGGCGGTTATCCTCTGTTATTCCGCGATATTATTCAAACCCTAATCGCTGATTTTTCATGCGGCGGATCGAACGCGCGACAGCGACGTTAAGTGACGCTGTCACGTATCTTCTGCCTTCGCCGCGGGCGGTTTACGCCATCCAGTCGCGAATCAGGTTCCCGTACAGCTGCTCAGCCTCCTCCAGCCGGCTGACCAGGCAGTATTCGTCGGTTTGATGAGCCATAGAGGGTTCGCCGGGGCCAAGAATGATACAGGGCGGGTTGCCCATCGCAGGCAGCAGCAGCGAGGCGTCGGTAAAGTAGGGCACCACCCGCGGCTCAAGCGGCCGATCGTGCAGCGGCTGGCAGCGCTGATATACTTGTTTTATCCATGCGTGATCCTGTTCGCTGAGTACCGCGGGCAGATCGACCAGCGTCGACACCGTGACGCTCTCGCCAAGCAGCGTGAGCAACCGCTGGCGGATGGTGGCGTGCTGTAAATTGGGCGCGCTGCGGATATCGACATCGAAACGCGTGCGGTCCGGCACGGAATTAATATTTAGCCCGCCTTCAATACGTCCGACGTTTACCGTGGGCTGCTTCATCAACGGATGCGGCGCCCCCGGCGAAAAATGTTGGATTTTAGTCAGCGCATCCGCCGCCAGATAGATAGCATTAATCCCCAGTTCCGGCATCGCGCCGTGGGCTGTTTTTCCCCGCGTTTCGCAGCGTAGCCAGAGCGCGCCTTTATGGCCGATCACCGGATAGTTGGCGGTGGGCTCGCCGACGATCAGCGCGCCCACTTCCGGCAACGGCGCAGAGGCGATCAGCGCCCGCGCGCCGTCGCAGCCGGTCTCTTCCCCGCCGGTAATCAGCAATACCGCGCCGCGCCCGGCGCGGATCGTTTCCCGCTGTTGAACGCAGGCGACGGCAAACGCCGCTATCGCCGCTTTCATATCGCTGGAGCCACGGCCATAAAGACGCCCGTCTTCCACCTGCGAGCCGAAAGGGTCGTACTGCCACCGGGCATTTCCCAGCGGCACGGTATCCAGATGCCCGGTAAAGGCCAGCGGTTTACCAGGCGTTGCCCCGGGGAGCCTGGCGATCAGATTGCAGCGTTCCTCGCCGAATGACGACAGCGAAACCGCAAAACCGTTAGCGTTAAGCCAGTCGGCAAAGTACCGCATGCAGTCTGCTTCGCTGCCCGGCGGGTTGATGGTGTTAAAGCCCAGCAGCTGCCGGGCGAGCTCAAGGGTGGTGGTCATCAGCGACGTTCCGTCAGCCAGTCAAGGCAGTTAATCCACAGCTGGCGATAGCCGGGCCATTTGGCAAACTCTTCCGGCAGCCAGTGTGCCGACATATCGCTGGTCCACACCAGCGAGCGACCCTGTTGATATTCGCGAATAGCCAGCAGCGGATGACCGGTACCGGCCACGGTCGCCAGCAGTTTGCCTTCCGGATGCATTTCTACTTCGTTATAGCCCAGCAGCCACGGCCATTCGCCCGGAATATCGTTGAACAGGGCGTGGGATTCCGTCACCTCGGCATAACAACCTTCCGGCGTTTCAATGCGATCGTCCCATGCCAGGCAGCGGACCGGCAGCACTTTCTCCACCGCGGTATGGCGATAACGCGCGCCGCCGTTGATTCCCTGGAAACTGTAATAGCCGCCGATCATCATCAGCGACCCGCCGCCGGCCACATAGTCATGCAAAAGCGTCAGACGGTTGGCGGTTCGGCGGCTTCTCAGCCAGGTGTCCGGATGCAGCAGCAGCGTATTGGCGCCGATATCTGACAAAATAATCGCATCCCACTGCCGCAGCGCGTCCAGCGTCAGCGGAAAGTCTGTCGCCGCCGCGTGGGCGGGCATGTAGGTAATGGCGTAGGCACTGTCCGCGAGCGCCGCCAGAAAATCCGTCGCGCCGGTATGCCAGGTGGCGGTAGCGAACTGATCGAAGCCTTTAACGTGTGTTGAAGTGCTGGTCCAGGATTCCCCAACCAGTAAGATTTTTTTCTGCATTATGACTTTCCTTTTATCCGCCAAAGACCCGTTGGGGATTTCCAATCATCAAGGTTTCAAGCTGTTCGCCGCTGACGCCGTGGCGCCGCAGGCGGGGAACAAAATGCTTGAGTATGTAGCCGTAACCGTGGCCGCCGTAGCGGGTGAGCATGGTTTTCAGAAAGACGTCCTGCGACAGCAAAATTTGCTGGATATAGCCGTCGTCAATCAGCTCGCGAATCGCGCGGGCGTTTTCCTCATCGGAGGGCGACTGCGCCGACTCGTCGGCGTAGTAATAGCTCATGCCGATCATGTCGTATTCGAGAAACGCCCCGCGCTGCGCCAGTTCCCGCTGGTAGCGCTTATCGGCAAAGCTGGGATTCATGTGGCACAGCACCGTATGGCGCAGATCGGCGCCTTCCTGCTCGAGAATGTCCAGTACACGGTGACCCAGCCGTTCCCAGCCGGGCAGGTGGACCTCGATCGGTACCCCGGTCACGGCGCTGGCCCGGCCCGCAGCGCGCAGGGATTTCTCCTCATCCGGGGTAAAACGGCTTGAGATACCGATTTCGCCGATGAGCCCGGCGAGCACCTCCGGTTTCTCCTCTGCGCCGCCGAGATCGTAGATTAGCCGCTCGGTCAGCTGTTCAACGCTGCTGGTTCTTACCCACTCGGGGTGCGAGGGTTCCAGATAGAGGCCGGTGCCCATAATAATGTTCAGGCCGGTCAGACGGGCGATACGCGCCAGCGCTTTGGGATCGCGGCCAATACCGATATTGGTCGGATCGACCACCGTTTCCCCGCCGAGGGCGCGATATTTCGTCAGCTCTTCAATCGCGACGTCGACGTCAAACAGTTGACAATTATCGCGGCTCATCAGCGGGTTCAGCGACAGTTCGCCGAGGTTTTCCATTTTCACCGGCATTTCGGCAAGATGGCGATCGCTGCAGCAGCAGGGCGGCACCCATTTGCCGGAGGCATCCAGCAGAATATGCTCATGCATCAGCGTAACGCCCATTTCACTTATCGGCAGCGGGCCGACCACCGTCATCACGTAACCGCTGCTGACGCCGACCGGCAGCGGGTCGGGATGGCGAAAAATTGATCCTTTCATCTGCTATCCTTTTGCCGCGGAGCGCGCCGGGTTGAGAATGCGGGTGTTCAGCCAGATAGCCAGCAGGATAATAGTGCCGGTGGCAATCTGGGTGTAGAACGGAGAAATATGCGACAGGATCAGCCCGTTCTGGATCACCGCAATCGACAGCGCGCCCAGCAGCGTGCCGATAATAGTGCCGAAGCCGCCAAACAGACTGGTACTGCCGAGCACCACGGCGGCGATGACCTGCAGTTCAAAACCTTCGCCCTGGTTGGAGGAGCCGCTGCCGAGGCGCGCGGTGATAATCATCCCCGCCAGCGCGGCGGCCATGCCGCTGATGATATAGACCTTCATGGTGACCGCTTTGGTGTTAATCCCGCTGCGTCGCGCGCCTTCGGCGTTGGCGCCGATAGCCGTCACGTAGCGGCCAAAACGCATATGGTTGAGAACGATGTGCCCGATAACCAAAATCATAATGCCGATCAGCGCAGGCATAGGGATTCCTACAACCCACGCGCGGCCTATAAAGGTAAACAGGCTGTCAGCCGGAACCGGGATCGAGTAGCCCTGGGTGACCAATAGCGCGATGCCGCGAACCACGGCCAGGGTGGCGAGGGTGACGATAAACGCCGGTATGCCCTCATAGGCGATAAAGAAGCCGTTGATGGCGCCAACGACGCCGCCGAGCAACAAGCCGCCGAGCAAAACCACCGGCCACGGCAGTCCCCAGTTGTTAAGGGCGATAGCGGAAAGCGCGCCGACCAGCGCGAGGGTGGAACCCACCGACAGATCGATGCCGCCGGTGGTAATGACCAGGGTCATTGCCGTCGCGACGATCAGCAGCGGGGCGCTCTGACGGATAATGTTGAGCCAGTTGGTGCCGGTGAGAAAGTTGCTGGTGATCAGCGAGAACACCACGCAGCAGAAAACGAAAAAGAGCGCGATGCTGACCACGCCGGAGTGGTTATGCAGCAGGCGGCGCGGCAGCGAATGCTGGATCATGCGGGAACTGCTTAAGTTCATGATACTCATCCTGTTACCTCAATGTGCGGCCGCAGAGCGGGCGGTGAATTTTTCGCCCACAATCAGGTTAACGATATCGCTCAGGCTAGTGTCGGCCACTCGTCTGTCGGCGACGTTGGTACCTTCGTACATCACCATGATCCGGTCGCAGACCAGAAACAGGTCCTGCAGGCGGTGGGTAATCAGAATCACGCTCACGCCGCGAGCGGAAACGCGGCGAATCAACTCCAGCACCGCTTCAACTTCCGCGACGGCCAGCGCGGCGGTGGGTTCATCCATAATCAACACTTTCGGGTCAAAGGCCGCCGCGCGGGCGATGGCAATGGCCTGACGCTGGCCGCCGGAGAGATTTCGCACCAGCAGGCGGGTATCCGGAATGGAGATCCCGAGACCTTTAAGCATCTCCCGGGCGTCGGCGTGCATTTTGGCCTCGTCGAGAAACGGGATGCCGAGGACCGATTTCATTGGCTCGCGGCCCATAAACAGATTGCCCGCGACGTCGACCGTGTCGCACAGCGACAGATCCTGGTAGACCATCTCGATATGGCAGCGGCGCGAATCGGCCGGATTAGCGAACTGCTGCTGTTCGCCATCGATGCGAATCGTGCCGCTGGAGGGGATCACCGCCCCCGAGAGTACTTTGGTCAGGGTGGATTTCCCCGCGCCGTTATCGCCCACCAAGCCCAGCACCTCGCCCGGAGCCAGCTCGAGGTTGACTCCGCGCAATGAACGTATCGACCCGTAGGTCTTGGTGATGTTGATCATCTCCACCCTTGGCGGGGTAGTTTGTGGCTGCTGCATCTGATAACTCCCATCGCTGTTGCCGGGAAAATGTTCGCCATCCTGCGGGAGAGATGCTATCCGACACGGTTTACATGCTAGTAAACCGGTTTACCTGCGGAATAGAGCACTCGCCAACACAGTCAGGACAAACGCTACGTAAGATATTTGTTCGCCAGTAAGAACGTTGCAGCATCCGTGCCAGGGCAGGAACTACACAGCAGCCCTGTAACTTAACCATATGTAATCAATAGATTTTATTGGTTACATTCCGGTAAACCGGTTTACTGATTATAGTGAACAGATTGTGAATTGATCGTTTTTTGCGCCAAAACTGGGCGCTTTTGCGCCATTTTGGGACGCGCTTAACAAATCTTGATTGAGTCGCGACCGATCCATTCTACCGGTAGGCGGGTTTCTGCCGGGATATCCTGGTCATTGTTCAGCAGGCGCATCATGATATTCACCGCGGTGCGGCCCAGTTCACGGGCGGGCTGGCGGATAGTTGAGATACGCGGCTGGGTGAAATCGGCATAGTTGGCGTCGTCGAAGCCGACCAGCGACAGCGCCTCCGGCGCCTGAAGCCCGCTGGCGCGCAGCCCGTCAAGCAGGCCAAGCACCAGGTAGTCGCTGGCGGCGAAGACGGCGGTCGGGCGAAGCGGCTGGCTAAACAGGTAGCGCAGCGCCTGTTGGCCGAACTCGCGCTGGTAGTCGCCGTACATCACCCATTCGGGCGGCCAGCTCAGACCGGCCTGCTCCATCGCGGTGCAGAAGCCCTGATAGCGCTCGCGGACGCTCATCAGCTTGTCAGGACCGCCGACGAAGGCGATATGGCGGTGTCCGGCGGCGATCAACATTTCGGTGGCGATCCGCCCGCCCTGAACGTTATCGGCAAACACCTTCGGCACCGTACTGCCGGGTATATCTTCATCCAGCAGGACAATGCGTTCGTGACGCTGGACCTCTTTGCGCAGCAGGCCGTTATCGGGGCGGTTAGTGGTGAACAGCAGGCCATCGACCTGACAGGTATCCAGCCAGCGGATGAACTGACACTCCTTTTCAGGATTATTGCGGGTGATGCACAGCACCAGGCTATAACCGCTGGCGGAGGCGGCCTCTTCGGCGGCGTCGGCCAACTCGGCAAAAAAGGGGTTGGTAATATCGGGGAGCACCAGGCCGAGCGTCTCGCTGCCGCCTTTGCTCAGACGACGCGCCAGGCTATTACCGCGATAGTCCAGTTCGCGAATCGCCGTTTCGATACGGTCGATGGTGTCCTGCGGCAGCACAATACTGTTGTTCATATAGCGCGACAGGGTGGCTTTCGACAGTCCCGCCAGCTTTGCGACATCGGATAACAATACGCGTTTTATACTCATTTCCTGCGCCATTTCTGCCAGAATCGGCTATCTGTAACATAGTTAAGCGCGGTGGATACAGCAATTTCTCCGCTCATAATCGCCATAAATAAATGCTTGACAAATTTTAATCTGCGGAGAATTGTATAGGCAGTTTACCGCATCATCCGGGAAGTCATTCCCAAACCCGTTTAAGTCATTCCAGTCGCGCACCGACACGGACCGGTTGCCGGAATGAAGTTAAGCAGGTATTCGCCGAACGATCGATGATGGTTCTGGCCACATAGACGATATTTGCCCGCCAAAAAAATAATCCTTCTGCGTTCGCATGCGGCGCGGAACTCTGCTGGTTATCACTTATTCCCGACGAGGATACTGATGATGTTATTTAACACCGGAAAACTGCGTTTACTTGCTGTCGCCACGACGATGCTGGCATCAATGAGTTTTATTTCTACCGCCGGCGCGGCCGCTCCGACTTATGCGCTGGTCCAAATCAATCAGCAGGCGCTGTTCTTTAATCTGATGAATAAAGGCGCGCAGGATGCGGCAAAAGCCAGCGGCAAAGATTTAGTGATATTTAACTCTAACGATAATCCCGTGGCGCAAAATGACGCGATTGAAAACTATATTCAGCAAGGCGTTAAAGGCATTCTGGTTGCCGCTATCGATGTTAACGGAATTATGCCCGCGGTAAAAGAAGCCGCCGCCGCTAACATTCCGGTGATTGCGATTGATGCCGTATTACCGGCCGGGCCACAGGCAGCCCAGGTCGGCGTTGATAATATTGAAGGCGGCAGAATTATTGGTCAATACTTCGTGGACTACGTGCAGAAAGAGATGGGCGGCCAGGCGCGGCTGGGTATCGTCGGCGCGCTGAACTCGGCTATTCAGAACCAGCGGCAGAAAGGGTTCGAAGAGACGCTGAAAAGCAATCCGAAGATCACCATCGCTAACGTTGTTGATGGGCAGAATGTGCAGGATAAAGCAATGACCGCGGCGGAAAACCTGATCACCGGTAATCCGGACCTGACGGCGATATATGCCACCGGCGAACCCGCGCTGCTCGGCGCGATTGCCGCCGTGGAAAACCAGGGGCGCCAGAAGGACATTAAAGTGTTTGGCTGGGATCTGACAGCGAAGGCGATTTCCGGTATTGACGGCGGCTACGTGACCGCTGTACTGCAGCAGGACCCGGAAAAGATGGGCGCCGAAGCCCTGAAGGCGCTGAACAGCATCACTTCGGGTAAAACCGTGCCGAAAACCATTCTGGTTCCGGCCACGGTGGTAACCAAAGCGAACGTCGATACCTACCGTTCGCTGTTTAAGTAGGTCAGCGCGCGCCGCCCGTGGTTAACAGGGCGGCGAGCTCATGGCTGCCGGGAAACGCGCTGAGCGTCCCCCGGCGGCTAACGGTAATGGCGGCAGCCCGGCTGGCATGCGCCAGCGCCAGCGCATCCGGTGCGACGTCGCGCAGCAGGGCGGAAGCCAGCATCACGGCGAGGAAGGTGTCGCCCGCGCCGGTTGTATCAAGCGCCTCGGCGGGCACGGCGGGGCAAAACTGGCGCTGGCCCTGCTGGACCAGCCAGGCACCTGCGGCCCCCTGGGTAATCACTAAAGTTTTCACCCCGTATGGCTGGAGCAGCTCGGCCTCAGATTCATTGACCACCGCGATGTCGATGAGCGGCCACAGATGGCAAAAGTCAGGATTGACGGGCGAGGGGTTGAATACCGTCGTCATACCGCGGCTTTTGGCGTACTGGAACAGCGCCCGCGTTTTGTCCAGGGAGAAATTGCCCTGCTGCAGCAGAATATCGCCGGCGACGGCATCCGCGATATGCGGAATGATGTCATCCAGGCGGAATGTATCCGCGGCGGCGGTAGTGGTAATAATGGCATTGTCGCCATCAGCGCTATTTAAAATAATCGAGGTATCGCTATGTTGATTGAAATGACCGTCGGGTAGCAAGGTCAGTGGTTCATTTTTTATCTGCTGACGGATCCACACGCCGTTGCTGTCATTTCCCGTGGCGGCAATTAAGCGTGTTTCTATTCCGCAGCGGGCTAATATAATCGCCTGGTTCGCGCCTTTACCGCCGATATCCTGCGAAACTTTAACGCCGTGAATTGAAGCGCCTTTTTTCGGTATATCCGGAATTGACCAGGTTTCATCTACGGTAATATTACCGGTAACGTAAACACGCATAGTGTTCCCTTAACAGGATGGATAAGATGGTTGCTATCTCAGCAGAAAAAACGAATGCAATACAAGCTATTTTTTCACGTAGCAAAGCGGTTATTGGAGTTATTCATTGCGATCCTTTTCCTGGTGCGCCTAAATATCGAGGGAAATCAGTCCGTGATATTATTGAGCGCGCGCTTCGCGATGCTGAAAATTATGTTTCAGGCGGCGTTCACGGCCTGATTATTGAAAATCACGGGGATATTCCTTTTTCCAAACCTGAGGATATTGGTCACGAAACTTCCGCGCTGATGGCGGTGATTACTGAGAAAGTGCGCGAGCGTTTTGCTGTGCCACTGGGCATTAACGTCCTGGCGAACGCGGCGATCCCGGCGATGGCTATCGCCCTGGCGGGCGGAGCCGATTTCGTTCGCGTAAACCAGTGGGCCAACGCCTATATCGCCAATGAAGGGTTTATTGAAGGGGCAGCGGCTAAGGCGCTGCGCTACCGCAGTATGCTGCGCGCTGAGCATATTCGCGTTTTTGCCGATAGCCACGTCAAGCACGGTAGCCATGCCATCGTTGCCGATCGTTCGATTCAGGAGCTGACGCGCGACGTCGATTTCTTCGAGGCTGACGCGGTGATCGCCACCGGCCAGCGTACGGGCGATAGCGCCACGATGGCGGAAATTGACGAGATCCGCGCGGCGACGGAACTACCGCTGTTGGTAGGCTCCGGGGTGACGCCGGCCAACGTGCGCCAGATCCTCGAGCGGACTCAGGGGGTCATCGTGGCCAGTACGATGAAGGTCGATGGCGTGTGGTGGAACGATGTTGAACTGGCCCGGGTGAAGCATTTCATGTCGATCGCGCAGGCCGCGCTGGAGGAGGCATAATGGAAGCGTTTAGCGAACGCCTGCTGCGCGAGCATCAGCCGGTGTGGCAGGCAATGCAGCGGCACCGTTTTGTGACGGATATCGAAGAGGATCGTCTGCCGCCTGCCGTCTTCAACCGCTATCTGGTGTTTGAGGGCAACTTCGTCGCGACGGCAATCGCGATTTTTGCCCTCGGAGTCAGCAAGGCGCCAGGTATTCATCAGCAGCGCTGGCTGATTGGCGTGCTGAATGCTCTGGTTGACACGCAGATTGCATGGTTTGAACAGGTTTTATCAGAACGGCGGATAACTCCTGCTGATTATCCGGACGATCTGCCCGGCGTGCGGCGCTTTCGCGACGGTATGCTGCGAACCGCCCGGGAGGGCAGCTACGAGCAGATCGTGACGATGATGTTCGGCGCGGAGTGGATGTATTATTTCTGGTGCCGACGGGCGAGCGAACATCGGCAGAGCGATGCTGACGTGCGCTGCTGGGTGGAAATGCACGCCGAGGACGCATTCTATCAGCAGGCTCTCTGGCTGAAGAACGAACTCGACCGCTGCGCCATGACGCTGAGTGAAAGCGAAAAGCAGGCGCTGTCGGCGCTTTACGGCGATGTACTGCAGTGGGAAATTGATTTCCATCACGCCGCGTACGAAGCGTAGCCGCGAGGTGAATAACAGGGGGCGCCTGAAGCGGCGCCTCCTGAACGCTGATACACTTAGCGGACCGATCGCCGTTTACAGGGAAACCATGAAATATCAGGACCTCTTGCAAAGCGTGTTGTTAAACGACCCGATAAGAATGAACGCGCTGTACGCCGTGCAGGCGCTGGAACTCAACGATGGCTGGATTGGCGCCGGCTTTGTCAGAGATGCTGTCTGGGATCATCTGCACGGCTACGGGCTAAGGACAGTTTCGGGTGATGTGGATGTTGTCTGGTTCGACGCGAAAAGCGCGACTTCCGCCTGCGATAGCGCGCTGGAAGAGAGGCTGAGCCAGCAAAATTCCGCCTTTAACTGGTCGGTGAAAAATCAGGCAAGAATGCATCAACGCAACGGACATCAACCTTATCACTCAACGGAGAATGCGCTGCTGTACTGGCCTGAAACCGCGACGGCTATGGCGGTCAGAATGGGAGGAACAGACCATATTGAGATTATCGCGCCCTACGGGCTGGACGATCTCTTTGAGCTCCGTCTGCGGCCAACGCCGGTATTTGCGCAGCATAAGCTGGCTATTTTCCGCCAGCGCGTCGTGGAAAAACGCTGGCTACAGCGTTATCCCGGCCTGCGGCTTCTCGTCCCGACATAACGCAAAGCCGCTGTTCGCCTGGTGTTCGTCAAAAGCGCCAGTCGGCCGCAGTTGAAAGTGCGACAAACGGACCCGCCAGCGTTCGGTTGTGATGGCCAATGATTTCATGAGCGGATAAATGGGGATTATCGATTGTGGTATGCGCATCAGAAATCAGCACAGTCGTGAATCCCAGCTCCGGCGCTGCCCGGCAGGTGGTATCGACGCAAAACTCTGTTTTCATCCCGGCAATCACCAGCTGCTTCACGCCTCTCAGCATAAGCTGGCGCTGTAATTCGGTGTCGCGAAAGCAGCTGGGATACTTTTTGGTCAAGAGGATATCCCGTTCAACGTCCACATCCAGCTCAGCTATCAGCCTGGTTAACGGGCTGCTCGCAGAGAATGGGGAGCCGTCAGGCCCGACGTGGCGAATAAAAAAGATCGGTACCTGTGACTGCCTGGCTTTAGCGATCAGCAGAAGAATATTTGTCAGAACGGCATCAGCGCAATGAGGAGAAGCAGGGCCGCGGAAAAGTCCCTCCTGCATATCAATAATCACTAGCGCATGTTCAGATGAAATCATGGGGCGTGTCTCCATTCAGTGTGTGATGAACGGAGAGCTGTTTGTCCCCGTCCGGTTTAACGGGGAGTGTGGTTCTGTTTTATCAGGTTCCAGCCACAGATACGCACACGCCGCCGCAGGTTGCGGTGGTACGTGTCGTTGTTGAACGGGCTGGATGAATCATTTTCTGACCTTATTATTCGTTGAAGATAAATAACCAGAAACTAACGGAACCGCTTAAAACTACACGCCTTATACGATGCGGGTCAACTACAGATTTCATGTCATGTCGCCCGGTCAGAATACAGACTTTCCTGCCATTGCCGGGCAAATATCCTGCACGTTGACGCTTATTGATTATACTTTGATGGCAGGTTGTGCTGGCCGCTATGGGGTAGCACAACCGACATCCTGGAAATGGGCTTAACCGTTCCGATGAATATTTGATCGTGAAACAGTAATGGAGGTATGGAACGATGGGATTATTAAATTTTGTCAAAGAAGCGGGCGAGAAAATATGGGACGCCGTCTCCGGCGGCAGCAAGGAAGATAAGGCCGACAAGCTGAAAAAACATATTGATGGTCTTAATCTTCCCGGCGCCGAAAAGGTCAATATCGATGTTGCGGACGACGGCACCGCGACGGTTACCGGCGATGTCGGTTCGCAAGAAGATAAGGAAAAAATTCTGGTGGCGGTAGGGAATGTCACCGGCGTTGGTCAGGTTAATGACAGCGTGAAGGTGACGCAAAGCGGGGCGGAAAGTCGTTATTACACGGTCAAATCCGGCGACACCCTGAGCGCCATCTCTAAAGCGATGTATGGCTCCGCCAATGAGTATCAACGTATTTTTGAAGCCAACAAACCAATGCTGACGCATCCCGATAAAATCTATCCGGGCCAGGTGCTAATTATTCCGACGAAGTAAGCGGTGAATTCCTTGGGCTGCAGGCAGATGGAATTATCTTCAAGGCCGGCCAGTGACAATATAGATTTTGTTGCTGGCTGGGGTTCGGGCATTCTCCTGACGTCAACGCGTTAAATTCCGTGATGGCAGGGATGCGATTATTGCATCCCTGTATCGTTGGATCAGAAGAAATCAATTCGCGTATTGATACCGACAGTGCGGCCCATATTAACCTGCGCGACGGCGCTGCTGCCATTCATATATCCATAGGTACGGTAACGACGGTCGAACAGGTTATCGACATAGACGGAAATATTCATCCGTTCCGTCGCCTGCCAGCCAATGCTGCTGTCCAGGGTGGCGTAGGTGCCTTGCCGCAGCTGGTTGTCGCCATCGAAATAATGCGGCCCCACCAGATTAACCGCCAGCCGGGGCATCAGTGCGCCATAGCGCGTATCAATCACGCCATTCACACTGCTTCCCGCGCCGTAACGCGGTACGAACGGCACCCGGTTGCCGTGGTACAGCTCGCTGTCGTTGGTGAATTCGGAATGGATCATGTTGCCATTGATATCCCATGACCAGCCTTGGGCAAACCGCCATTTCGCTTCCAGCTCAACGCCGGTGGCGTTGGCTCTCCCCGCATTGCTTAAGGTCTGCATTCCGACCGGGCCAGAGTAGAGCTGCATATCTTTGGTGTGGGTATAAAAGGTGGCGGCTTGCAGCGTGACGTCGGCGGTTTCGTAACGGGTGCCAATTTCATAGTTGATGGATTTTTCCGCGTTGAACGGTTTGGCATCAAGACCTGCGGTTGGCACGATATTGTATCCGGAAGGTTTATATCCCTGGGCGACGCGGGTATATACTCGCCAGTCGTCGGTCAGCAGATAGCCTGCGGAGAGCTGTCCGAGCACCCGGTCGTCATTGCTTTTACCCTGGTCGCCAAATGGGTTTCCCAGCATGCTGCCGTGATACTGCGTGCTGGCTTTATCATGCGAGAAACGCACGCCGCCGCCGATGTCAAAACGCTCGGTTAAATGCCAGGTCAGATCGCTGTAGGCGGCAAGGGTTTCAGCGGTGGTATAGCCGGTGCTGCTTAAATAGGGCATCGTCGGCATATCATAGGCGGAATTTAGCTTTTCGCGGGTGTTCTGCCGGTACAACCCAAATACCATATCCACGGTACGCGTATCGCCGAGGGTGGCGGCGCGTAGCTCCTGCACATCCTGGTTCCAGCGCTGGGGCATATTGACGATCAACGAGCCGGAAGGGAAGGTCCGGGAATAATTCTGCTGCTGCCAGGCGCCGATCAGATTGAAAACCCAGTCATCGGTAGCGTATTTACCGCTTAGCGTCTGGCTGTCAGTACAGCGCCGTAGGTACGGGTCCGGTGAACCCTCGCTAAGAGACAGCGTACGGCTCTTGAGATCATTCCATGCCACATAGGCATCCTGTGTAGCGCGAGTGCATTCGCGCGAGGCGGAAAACCCCATTTCCCAGGGCTGGTCGTCCGGCGCCAGACGCAATTTCACATTCCCGATACTGGCACGGGTACCGCCTAAATCATCGCTACCGGTCGAGGGGTTAATCATCTCGCCGTCATCAACCTGGCGTAAAAGAGTCACGCTGCCGTATAACAGGCCATCCTGAATCGGGCCGCTCAGGTTGAGTTTGCTTCGATAACTGTCACGACTGCTGACGCCACCCTCAATATAGCCGCGCGGTGTGCTGTCCGGCTGCTGGGTGACGATGTTAATGATCCCGCCCTGGGCGCTTTTGCCATACAAGGTTCCCTGCGGTCCGCGCAGCAGCTCTACGCTCTGCACATCGGTCAGTGCCTGGATGGTGTTGGTAGACAGCTGGGGAACCCCGTCGACATACAGGGTAACGGCGGGGTTATAAAAGTCCTGGGCCGAAGAGATGCCGCGTAGCGAGATCGTTGAAAAAAGCATGTTGCCGCTATTTTCAATATTCAGCCCTGGCAACACTCTGGGGAGTTTGTCACTGGCGGTAACGCCCGCGTCGCTTAACTCCGTCGCGCTGATAACGGTAGAAGAAACATTATTGGCTGATGCCGAGCGGGAAGACTGTTTACTGGCGGTGACCACCAACGTGCTTTCGTCTTGCTGTGAGGTTTGGCTATGAGCAGCGGCCGGGAGTAAAAATCCCCCCAGAACCAGAGGATAAAATTGTGTCATTTTCATTGTGATGAATCCCTGAAAAACGGCGAGACGCCAAAATACCGACAATGGTGAATCGAAAATGATAACTATTTCTAATTGCACTGCTACCCGAAACGGGTTTATTTCCACCTGTTTCGGGTAGCGGGGCGCTTATTGGGCTGAATGGCGATAACGATCAATGGCGAGCGCCGTCAGGCGCTTTTTATCTACCTTGCCGACGGCGGTGAGCGGCCAGTGGGTCAGAAACTCAATTTGATCGGGAATCTTCCACGCGCTGATCCCCATTTGGACCAGCTTTTGACGCAGCTGTTGATAGTCAGAGGGAGTGCGTTGCGCGATGATAAACGCGCATATCCGCTCGCCAAGCAGCGTGTCCGGCGCGGCGACCACGGCGCAATCCTTTACGTCTTCCAGACGCATCAGTACCGATTCCACTTCCGCAGCGGCTATTTTCTCTCCGGCGCGGTTGATCTGCTCTTTTATACGCCCCTCAACGTACAGATTTCCCGCCTCATCGAGCCTGACATTGTCGCCAGTACGGTAAAATCCTTGCGCGGTAAAGGCCCGCGCATTGTGCTCGGGAGCGCGATAATAGCCCGTAATAGTATAAGGACCGCGCGTTAATAACTGTCCCGTTTCGCCAGGCGCAACGTCGTTTTCCTCTTCGTCAACGACGTGAATTTCATCCAGGGGAGACATAGGGCGCCCTTGGCTGTGAAGAACGGTGACCAGAGGATCGTCCAACCGGGTAAAGCAGAGCAGGCCTTCCGCCATACCGAATACCTGTTGCAGGGGACAATCAAACGTCGAGATAACCTGCTCAGCAAGCGTTGGGTCAAGCCGGGCGCCGCCCACCTGAATGACGCGTAGCGAAGAGAGATCGCTGTCTTCCCACTCTCTGGCCTGCACCCAGAGCTGCGCCAGCGCCGGTACCAGGGCGACGTGGGTCACACCTTGTTCCGCGATTAAAGGCATCACCTCATCGCAGCTGGCGCTGTCGGTTAATACCACCTTTCCGCCGCAGGCAAGCGTTCCCAGAATACCGGGACAGGCCAGCGGAAAGTTATGCGCCACGGGGAGGACGGCGAGATACACGCTCTGTGGATTAAGGCCGCACAGTTCGGCAGAGGCGCTGAAGTTATAGCTATAGTCAGCGTGCCGTCGCGGGATTAGCTTTGGCGTCCCGGTGGTGCCGCCTGAGAGCAGCAGCAGCGCAGTGGCGCCAGCATCGGGCTGCGGCCACGTCTGCCGTTCGCCGCGCAGCGAGAAGAGCGGCGTAAAATCGCCGCCTTCGGTCTCACTTGCGACCAGAACTTGCCGCAGGCAGGCGTGTTTGCGCGCCATCTGGCGGGCCAGGTCCGCGTGGTTTTCTCCGTGAATCACATAAGCGGCCGGTTGCGCCAGCGCAATCAGCGCGTCGATATCCAGCGCCCGCTGCGAGGGCATCGCCAGAACAGGGATAACGCCCAGTCTTAACAGCGCGAACAGCAGGATCACAAATGCGTTGCCGTTGGGGAGCTGGATAAGCACATGTTCTCTCGGACGCAAACCCAGCGAGTATAACCCTGCAGCAAGCTCATCGACCCGAAGATCGAGCGCGCTGTAGGTCAGCGAGCCTTTGGCATCAACGACAGCAATTCGTGAGGGATAGCGAGCCGCCCAGTGGCGCAGCTGTTCAGCAATGGGGAAGGGATACTGTTTTATCAGAGAATCAAAGGAAGAGTGCATGCGTCACCTTTCTGAAGTGCAGGACCGATTTTGCAAAGCGGTCGTCGCAGAAAATACGTGGGGAAAATGGTGAATAATCTGCTTAAAAAAGGCCCTGGATTGTTGCAGCAGATAAAAATGGTCGCCGTCAATCACCACCTCGCCTGCGATGTGGTTCAGCCACGGACGCCAGGCCTCCATCTCCGGCCAGGAGGCTTCACGATCGCGGCTGCCGCATACCAGCAGCGCAGGCGTGCGCAGCGGCGTGAAATCGTCGAGCGAATCGTAGTGATAGTGCTCAGTAGCGTAAAAATCAGCGCGAAGAAGAGGAAGAAATAGCGACAGTAGCTCCTTGTTTTCCTGTAGTTCAGGCGAACATCCGCCGATATCAATCAGTTCAGCGATAAAGTCGGCATCCTCGCGGTCGCTGAGCCTGCGCCGGGAATGCAGATGAGGGGCATGGCATCCGGAAATAATCAGCCCTTGTGGGGGAAGACCCCGTTGTTCCAGAAGCCGGCAGGTTTCAAACGCCACCTGCGCGCCCATGCTGTGCCCGGCAAGTAAAAGCGGGGCGTCAGGCAATACGCTCTCTTCCAGTTCGTCCGCCAGCAGCGACGCCAGTTGCGTAATGCTGCTGAGCGGCGCCAGATGGCGCAGGCGATCGCGTCCCGGCCAGGTCACCAGGGAAAGCGCGATCTCCGCCATGGGGTGGTCTCGCCAGCGGCGAAACGCGCTGCTGCTGCCGCCCGCGAAGGGGCACATTACCAGATGCGCCGTACTGGCGTTGCGGGCGGGCCATAACGGAATACACATCGCAGATTGCATCACCGTGACTCCTCATCGTGGCGGTAGAAAGCCGGTAACCGGTCGTGACGCGGCGGCGTCAGATGTCGGATCTCCGCATGGCCGGTCTTACGTAAAATCTGCTGCCATAAATGTGATAACGCGAGCTGATGAGCGGAGTGGCAGGCCGCCGGCAGATTTCCGCCCGCCAGATGGCAGCGCAGCTGCTGTAGCAACCTGCCGACCCCCTCCGGTCCGGCGGTTTCGCAGCAATCACGCCAGCTCAGGGGAGCCGCGCTGCGCGTCTGACCAGGCGGGTCGCGCAGGATCTCCGGCCTGCGGTAGAGACTACGACCATTCGCCTGATGTTCTGCGACAAACAGGCTGGATGACCAGACCACGGGGCCGTAGCTTGCCTCCAGCGAAAGATGACCTTCCGGCCAGCCCAGCAGCAAACGGTGCATAATCAGGCTGTGCATATCAGGATCGTCAGGATCGAGATAGCGCTGAAGCAGCAGACAGGCTTCTCCCGCCGGCCAGAAAAGTCTCAGACAGTGAAAGTCGCGAAAGCTACCGACGACTTCACACTCCACGCTGGCGGCATCAACCTCTAACGCCAGCAACAACAAATCCAGCGTGGAGTAGAGCAACTGTCGGCTGGTGGTAGCGTGAGCAACCGACGGCGCCTGATCCAGTCTGCGACGTAACCGCTGCGCATCCCCGAGCCAGGCGCGACCCGCACGCGCGTGCGGATAAAACGTGTTGACCCAATAGCAGCGGCCCCGTTCCTGCGCCAGCGCTTGTAAAGATCGGACGTCATCCGGGTGGAGGGGATGCTCCTGAATCACGTGCACGCCGCGGGTCAAAAAGTGCCGGGCAAGCTGGGTTCCGCTCCCGCCGGCGACGGTTGAGCGCACGACGATACAGGCGATATCCGGCATCTCGGCGATCTGTTCCGGCGAGGTATACAGGGGGATTCCAAACGCATAGGCCAGCTCTCTCGATCGCGCGCTTCCCTGGGACAGAAGACCAACCAGTTCCAGCCCCTCCTGGGGCTGCATAAAGGCGTTGAGGTACATTTCGCCAAATTTAGCGCCCACAATCAGTACGCGTTGCTTAGGGGCGGCGGACGGCATCATAACGTGTTCTCCGGTTGCGTTGAGGTTGCGCCGAACCAGCGCTTGATATGCTGCGCGCAGGTCTGAACGTGGGGGGGCTCCAGCATAATTTGCCAATGGCTGGCTTTAATCGCATAGCTGTCGGCGCGGTCTATCCAGGTTTGCCATTCGGTTTCCGCTGGCGTCCAGCGCGCGGGTCTCATCGCGGCATGCACGATGAGACAGGGGAGCGGAACGGTTTCGTCCGGCGTATGCTCGGTCAGTAAGCGCAGCAGATGCGCGATGTTGTCGATCCACGCTTCCGCCGCCTGCAGCGTCAGGTTTTGCGCCATTATTCCCGCCGTTCTGGCAAGGTCGATGAAGACGGCAAGCTGGCGGTCGGGCGTCAGCCGATCGAAATGTTCCGGCAGCGCCAGCGGCGTATCGCCTTCGGCTAACAGCCGCAGCAGGGCCGTCCGGTTTGCGCAACGAAAATCCTGTCGACACACGGGATCGATTAACGCCAGCCGTACCTGCTCGCCTTTGGCATCCAGGCGCTGCGCGGCGCCCGCCGCAAGAAAAGCGCCATACGACCAACCCGCCAGCGCATAAGGGCCGTGCGGCTGCTGGCGGCGGATACTCGCAACATACTCATCGATCATTCGATCAAGCGTGGCAAAACGCTGCGGCGATTTTGCCTGCAGGCCGAAAACGGGCATATTCAGTGCGCTGGCGAGCGGCAGCCAGGCGCTGATACCGCCGTCTGAAGCATGGAAAACAAACAACGTTTCGTCGCCACCTCCCTGGCAAATGGGCACAGGATTCTCCTCTCCTGACGAACAGGCCTGCAGATGGGCGCAGAAGTCGCTGAGCGTTGAATGGGTGAACAGATCCTGAAGGCTGGCGCTGGCAATCCCTCTGCGGTTCAACTGCGCGACCATCCTTGTCGCCATCAGGCTGTCGCCGCCCAGCGCGAAAAAGTCGTGATGTCTGGCCACGGGGCGAGACAGCAGCGTTTGCCAGAGTTCAGCGACCTGTTTTTCCAGCGCCGGATCGCCTACGGAGCTCGGTGTCGATTCGGCTGGCGCAATCTGTGCGTCAGGCGGGGCCGATAGCGGAGTAAATAACGTTTCTCGCTGCCGGATCTGCAACGCGGGCAGGGTGGCGCCAAAACGCTGCTGCAGATAGCGGCTCATGGCTGCTGTATCCGGGCGATTCACCCCAGGCGAACGTGCGACCAGCAGATGCTGGCGCAGCGGCGACGATTCCTGCGGCGGCCAGGCCAGTTCGTTGGCAAAACCGGCCTGCACAAGCACTTCCTGCCACGCCGAACGGGTGAGCATAGGTTTTTCATCCCGGCGGCGGAAATCGCGGTATCCGCTTAACCCTTCGATAAAGCCGACGCTCGCCAGCTGGAATACGCTGTTTCGTTCCGTCGCTTCAACGATCAGCAAGCGTCCGCCGGCTTTCAGCAACCGCTTTAATCGGCGCAACGACTGTACGACATGGCTGGCGTCGTGAAGCACGTTGACGGCAATAATCAGGTCGTAACCCGTCTCGGGGTGGGCGGTAAAATCCAGCGGCTGGTTGATATCGAATAAAGCGTAAGACACCCGCGATTCATCGTTGAAACGGGTTCGGGCGTCGTTGAGGAACTGCGCGGAGACATCCGTGAAATGGTATGACAGCCGCGTGTTTCGCGTGGCCTTCAGCACCGGTTCCGCGGTGGCCGCGGTTCCGGCGCCCACCTCGAGGATCCGTTCTGCGCCGCAAAGGGCGGCAATCTGCGCGGTATAGCGATTCAGACAAGCGCTGGCGGGGTTTTCGCGATACAGCGCGTCGGTTACGCGCAACGACTCGTTGAACAGCAGTTCCAGCGGCGAACACTGCCCGGAGAAGAGGTCGTCGTGCCGGGCGATGCAGGCGCCCAGATACTGCGCCAGCGCCTGGCTCCAGTGGGCTTGCGGGCACGCCTCGTGAGGCTCGGGAATGTCGCTGAGCGGAATGCGGCAGCGCCAGCTATCCCCCTCGCGCACTAACCATTCCCTTTCCGCCAGACACTGCAGCCACTGGCGTAGCAGGCGCCGGTGTGACGCTTGCGCGCCCAGCGCCTGTACTATTTCGCCAAATGGGTGGGCAACCTCCGGGGTGGTGAACAGACGGTGGCGATGTAGCGTGGCGGCGATCCCCTGCAGCGCGCGCGCCTCCAGCCAGCGCCAGGTCGCTTCCAGCTCGTCAAGTTGCGTCTGTTCAGGCAACGGCAGCGCCAGAGAGGCGAGATCGTGCTCATCATATAACGGCGCTGAGGACGGCGGATCCTCGGTCATAACGATATCCAGGGTTAACGCGCCATTTTCGCTAAATTCCGCTCTGGCCTGTTGGATGCCGGGGTATTCCTGCGCCGCTTGCTCAATATCCCGCAGATCGTAGTCCGTCTGCGCGTTCAGCGGCCAGCGGCGGCGGGGAATGTGTTCGGCAATGCCGCTGTCAATGGTCTTCAGGCCTTCAGGGTTGGTAATGGCGGCCTGCAGGATGGTGCAGTAGTCATTAAACATCGCTTCAGCTGCGCCCGGTTCCAGCACGTTGTCCATGCAGTACCAGCTAAACGTCAACGCGCCATCGCTCTCCATCACCTGATGATCCAGCCAGACCTGCGGCGTTTGCGTAAAGACATAGCAGGGTTCGCCGAACAGATGACTCATTGCCCGGTCGATAGCCATTCCTTCCAGCGTAATCCCCAGCATGCTGGTAAACACCACCGGCATCAACGGTTGACGCTGGGATCCGCGCTGGCGCCCCAACTCGCGGATCGCCTCAACGCCGTTCACTTCGCTGTGCGCCATGTTTTGCCAGAGGCGCTGCTGGGTCCGTTGCATCTGCTCCTGCAGCGTTAGCGGCGTTGAGAAGTTAAAATCAACCAGCGTGACGGAGGTAAAATCCCCGATCAACTGATTGATTTGCGGGTGGATCGGCTGGCGATTAAAGAACGTCAGGTTCAGCGTAAATGCCGTGGTACGACTCCAGCGCTCAAGGGTGGCGGCAAACAGCGTGAGCAGCGCGGCGGAGGGGGTGAGGCCCTGCTGCTGCCAGCGTTGTTTCACCGCCTGCCACTCTTGCTTATCAAGCGTCGAAGTAAACGTGGTGAAGTGCGGGGTTTCCGGCGGTGTCTCCACCACCGGCAGTTCCGGCGCTGAAGGCAGTTGCGGTATTTTTTCCTGCCAGTAATCCCAGGCATCGTGCCATGCTGTTGTTTGTCGGCGCGCCTGTTCAGCCATCACGTAATCGCGGAAAGTGATATCGAGCGGTGGCAGCGTTTCTCCGCGCCAGACCTGGGCTAAATCGTCCATCATGACTTTAAAGCTCTGCACATCGAACTGCAGAAGATCGAGGTTCATGTGCAGGCGGTAGCGGCAATCATCGATTTCGCTGACCACCAGCTCAAAGAGCGGCCACTGGTCGGCAGGTAAAACGCGATAGCTCAGTTCATGGCGCCGTTTTTCCAGCGCCTGACACTGCTCTTGCGGGGAAAGCGCGCGCAGATCGTCGCGCGGGATACGATACGTCGGGGCTGTCGCCAGAACGCGCTGTTGTCCATCGGCATCCACCACCATCCGCAGCATATCGTGGCGGGCAATGAGCTCGTTCCATGCTTTCTCCAGTATGGCGAGATCGAACTCATCGTGGCGTTTATCCCATTCAAACAGCACGTGACAGGCAACGCCGCCATAGCCAATAAGATGGGTTCTGCCCAACCAGTAGGCATGCTGAATCGGCGTCAACGGGAAGGGCGCGTAACGCTTAGCGGCATCGTGCTGCAACATTTCTGGCGGCGATACGGCAGGCGCCATCTCTGCCTGAGAACAGATAAGCTGTGTGAGCCCGTGCGGCGAGAGATCCTGCCACGCCCGTTCCGCGTTGATGCGTACGCCCAGGTCATGTTGAATATCGCTACTGAGTTCCAGAAAGAGCAGCGAGTCCATTCCCAGCTGTAACAGATCCTGATCTGCGTTCAGCGAAGCAGGATCGTTCAGTCTTAGCTGCAGCGCAATGCGATTTTTCAGCCATGTCATCACCGCCGCTTTATCGCTGATGCTACCGTGAAAAGCATGGTTATCAGCGGGAGTCGCGGCCGGAATCGCGGCGTGTTCTGTTGCTGCGGCGTTAAACAGAGCCTGCTGTAGCGGAGGCATTTTGTCGGTGAAAACGCGCATGGCCAGTCGCCAGGGGGCGCCGCGCATCACCGCTTGTTCAAGGTGCCAGCGTCCCTCGGCATCGCTTAACGCGCCCATGCCACGATCGGCAAGGGTCGTCAGCATCTCCGTCGTAGCCGCCCGGCCGCTTTCTCCCCATGCGCCCCAGGCGATGGAGAGCACTTTCGGCGTAGCAAGGGAGGAGAACTGCCGGGCGAGTCCGTCAAGATAACCGCAGGCCAGCGCATGGGCGCTCTGGCCTGGCGCGCCGAGGGCGGCGGCGGCGGACGAATAGAGAATCAGATAACGGGCGTCGTGGTTGCCCAGCGTTTGTAATAGCTGGCTTGCCGCCTGCGCTTTGACCGCGAAAACGGCGGCCAGCTGGTGTTCATCGAGTTCCTGTAAGGGCCCATCAGCCAATACGCCAGCGGTATGAATTGCGCCGGCAATGCCGCCGCTGGTCGCCAGCTCATCAAGAACACGGGCCAGCTCTCCGACATCACCCACATCACAACGGCAGACGCGAATCTCCACGTCCGCTGTGTCGCCTGGCCATGACGCATCCACGCGCGGCGCCAGTAGCGCGATGCGGCGCGCCCCTTTTTCTCTGAGCCAGTTCACGGCAAGACGGCCCAGTCCGCCAAACGCCCCGGTCACCAGATGCCAGCGGTTATCGCCGGCAAACACCTTCGCCGGTAATTCGGCGGCGCATCCCGCATTGGGCGCCAGCGAAGGGAGCCAGAAGCCGTTATCCCGGGCGGCTAGCCAGCGCTGTGACAATGAAACAGCGTTTAATCCTTGACGCAGCGTTTCCCACGAGGCGTTTTCAGCCATATCGATAGCGGCGATTAACCGTTCCGGCTGTTCGTTGGCCGCGACGCGAAGCATAGCCCACAGCGCGTGATGGGCCGCTGATAGCGCCTCGTTTTCCTCGATTTGCCACGCGCGGCGGGTGACGACAATCAAGCCGCCTGGGCTGACGCTGAGCGCCTCTTTCACCTGCATCGCTAACGCCAGCGTCTCCTCGCTCTCGTCGGCAATCATCAGGACAGAAGGGGCCTGCGGATCGTGAAGAATGCCGTATTGCGCCAGCGCCTCTTCGTGCGCAAGGGTACCGGCGCTGAAGCGGAATGCCAGCGGGCGGCTATTGCAGTCAATACTGAGGGGCCTCCAGCGCCAATGATAATGCGTCTGCGGCGCAGGAAGTGGCGCGTCGGGCGCCAGCGGCAGCCACTTGCCGTCTGGATGACGGGCTTCCACGCGCATCTCGCCGCGGGAAAAGGCTGCGTTTCGCCAGCTTAAGCGCACCTCTCCCAACCATTGTGGGGCGGTAACGAGGGGCGGTTTCACGGGGGAATCGTCGCCATGCCGCGCGGAGAGTCGCCGCCAGGCCTCCTGCCAGCGGGCGGTAAACCGTTCCGGCTGACCTGCGCAATCGGACCAGTCGGCGAGATAATCAGGGTTATCCGGCAACGTCTGTTCCAGCGCGGGGTCTGGTGACGTGGACACCCCCTGGCCGGGCAGGGTGGCGAGAATGATATGTTCGCTCATCGCGGCGGTTGGGCTGCCGTCCTGCGGTAGCCACGCCACTTTGCTGAATCCGGCGCGGCGGCACTGCTGCTGCCACTGATGGGGGGTGAGGAAGAGCTCGCCTTCGCGGGCGTCGATATCCTGTAGCGGGAGGACCAGCGGGCCGAAAACGAAATCAAACAGACGCATTGGCTGGGTGATTTCGCGCATCAGCAGGCGCCCGCCCGGCTTGAGCAAGGGACGCAGATTATCGAGGGTTCGACCGATATGGCGCGTGGCATGGATCACGTTAGCCGCGACGATAAGATCGAAAGACTGCGCCGCAAAGCCCTGAGACTGCGCCTCTTGTTCGAGATCCAGCTCGTCGTAATGGACAAAGTCATAGTCGGCGAATTTCTGCTGCGCGCGGCGGGTGAACAGCGCGGAGATATCGGTGAAGTGGTACTCCAGCGCCGGTACGTCTTTGAGTTCCGGCAGCAGCCATGCGGTGGTGCCGCCGGTTCCGCCGCCGACTTCAAGAATGCGCAGCGGCTGATGGGGCTGACGCGCCTGGACGATACCCCGTAGTACCCCGGCGGCAATCTGGTTGAAATAGCGGCCGAAGCTGAATTCCTGATACAGCACCTCTACGCCGTCGGAAGCGCCTTGCGGGAAGATAATCGCCACCGGCTCTTCCGCGCCGCTCATCATGTCGTATAACCGATCGCCGGCACGGGCGATGGTATCGGGGATAGCCTGATAACCTTCACAATGGTCGGCGAGTTCCGTCAGCAGGATTTCCCGTTGCTGATGTTCAATGGGGCGGGCGCGGTAGTAGCGTCCCTCAGCGCAGCGGTAATCGCCGTCGACAACGCAGTTATTTAGCAGGCGCTGAAGCAGCTGCTGGTAGCGGGGCATCAGTCGTCCATGGCGCATAATGGTGATGGCGTCCACGCCGTTATCTATCGCATCGCCCGTACAGCGTTGTACCAGCCGATCGACATAGATGGCGTGCAGCCGCGTGGCGCACTGTTTAAGCGCCTCCAGACGGGGGAGTTCGAGCGCTGTCGCGGCGCTGCTGGCCACCTCGAGTCCAGCGGCAAACACAGCATCGGCTGGCTCGCAGGCAGAGGTGGCGGGTTCTTTCCAGTAACGCTCGGCCGCAAACGGATAGCATGGCGCGGAGATACGTTGCCCATCGCCTGCCAGAAGATCGGCCCACGGTAAGGTGACGCCGGCCGCGTATAGCTGGAGAAGCGCCTGATTCAGGACCGCGCTCGCCTCCTGGTTACGCCGGGCGCTGGCTATCCAGTAAGCGTCATCGCGGTATTCGCGCTGTCCGGAGGCAATCAGCTGGGCGTCGGGCCCCATTTCAACAAAAACGCGGGCGCCGAGCTTGCGCGCCGCCTGAATACTCTGAATAAAACGTACCGGCTGGCGCATATGGCGGCGCCAGTAATCCGCCTGGTTGAGTGTCGCCTCATCAATGACTTCAGAAGTAAGCGTGGAAATCAGCGGTGTTTGCCCCGGCTCGGCGAGCAGACCCGCGCAGGCCTCCTGGAAGCGATCGAGTATTGGTTCAAGTAAAGCGGAGTGCGCCGCGCCGGTTACGCTCAGGCGACGATAGTCGATCTCATGTTGCGAAAGCGCGGCGCAAAACTCCGCGATACGGACTTCCGGCCCGGAAAAGACCGTATGCCGGGTGCCGTTGTTGGCGGCGAGATTCAGCTCGAACTGACGGGCCAACGGCATCAACGCCTCTTCTTGCGCAAATACCGCCACCATCGCGCCGCTTGCGCACAGCTGCATCAGCGCGCCGCGCCGACATACCAGCGGCATGACCTGCTCAATGGTATAGTGTCCGCAGACAACGGCAGCGGCAAATTCGCCAACCGAGTGACCGATGGCGTAGTCCGGCTGCAATCCCTCGGCGCGCCAGTGGGCCGCCATCGCGATTTCGAACGCGACAATCGCCGGCTGGGCCCAGGCCATATTGTCAAGCTGCGCTGAATCGGGATTAAACATCGCTTCCCGTAGCGAAGGCGTGAGCATGTCGCGACAGGCGGCAAAACAGCGCTCCAGCGTATCGGCAAACGCCGTTGAGTGCTGGTACAGAGACTGGCCCATAGTGCGCCAGTGCGAACCCTGCCCGGTAAACAGCCACACCTGTTTGCCGCTGGCGCCGTGGCCGCTATAGACCGGCGAAGTCGATTTCGCGCCAGCCCAGGCGCTGAGCGCGGCGGCGGTGTCATGATTTAATGGCGCCGCCAGGCGGAAGGGAAGATCGAGACGGCGCGCGCGTAATGCCGTGAAGGCCAGATTGTTGGCATCCGCGTTCTCCCTCAGCGCCGTGGCATAGTCCGCGGCCAGCTGCCGCAACGCGGTGTCGCTGGCGGCGCTGAGCAACAGCGCGGAACTCTTGCTGCCGTCATCCGCGGTGGGGTAGCTTATATTGAGTTCGTCGGGCAGCGAAGCGACGATCATATGGCAGTTGGTGCCGCCAATACCGAAGGAGGAGACGCCCGCGTAGCGCACTTCGTCCTGCCACTCCTGCGCCGTCACCGGCACGGTAAAGGGGCTTTCCTCGAGCTTAAGCGCCGGGTTTGGCGTATGAAAATTCAGCATTGGCGGAATTTTTCCGCGACTGACCGCCAGAACGGTTTTCAGCAGTCCGGCAATGCCCGCCGCGGTATCCAGGTGACCAACGTTGCTCTTCACGGAACCCAGCGCGCAGCGCTGTTGCGGCGGGCGGGGAGCGTAGACGTTGCGCAGGGCTTCTATTTCAATCGCGTCCCCCAGCGGCGTGCCGGTACCGTGGGTTTCAATGTAGCCGATCTGCCTGTCGTCGATGGCCGCCAGCATTAACGCTTCTTCGATGACCGCTTGCTGTCCTGCCACCGACGGCGCGGTATAGCCCACTTTTCTGTTTCCGTCGTTGTTGACTGTGCTGGAGAGGATCACCGCGATAATCGGATCGCCTGACAGCAGCGCGTCCTTCAGGCGACGCAGCACCACGCAGCCGAGACCGTTGCCGGCCCAGGTGCCCTCTGCCGAGGCGTCAAAAGGGCGACAGTGGCCGTCGGGAGAGAAAATCATCCCGGGCTGGTAGCGATAACCCGCCTGCTGGGGAAAGGAAAGCGCCACGCCGCCGGCTACCGCCATATCGGATTCGCCTGCGCGCAGGCTTTCGCAGGCCAGATGGACCGCAACCAGCGAACTGGAGCAGGCGGTCTGTACCGATAACGCCGGGCCGTGCAGATTGAGTTTGTAGGCCGCGCGGGTGGCTATATAGTCCTTGTCATTGCCCATCAGAGACTGCAGGCCCTTAACCTGTGCTACCTCTGTCACGTTCAGGGCTTCGCGGCCGGGATAGGTGCTCATCCGCGAAGAGGCGAAAACGCCGGTCTTATGGGGGACGGCGCCCGGGGCGTAACCTGCATGCTCCAGCGCATGCCAGACCGCCTGTAAAAACAGGCGCTGCTGGGGATCTATCGACTCCGCTTCCTGCCGTGAATAGCCAAACAGGGTGGCATCGAAGCAGTCAGCGTTGTCTAAAACCGTTCCAATATTGACGTAACAAGGATCGTCAATAATGGCGGTATCCAGCCCGGCGGCCAGAAGCGCTTCGCGCGTAAAGCGTCGGCTGCATTCGCGGCCTTCCAGCAGATTCCGCCAGAAGGTTTCGCCATCCGGCGCTTCAGGAAAATGGCAGGCGTAGCCGATGACTGCGACAGGTTCGCAGTCCGGGTAGCGTTGAGCGATCGATGCATCAATGGAATCTGCTGTTGGCGCAGAAGAGAAGCGCAAGTTATCCATAATCGGTCCCGTTTCCTCAAATTGACAAAGTCAGTGGCGCGCCATGCGTTGGCGATGGCGTCCGGGAAAAGTCAGTTTGTATCGCGTCAAAGGCGCCGCTGACGCCGGCGAACCGGCCGCACGCGTTTGGTTTGCTCCTCCAGGGCTACGCCGGCCAGATAATTGGCCAGCGCGACAGGAGAAGGGTGAGTGAACAGGTCAAGCAGCGTCAGGGCAGCGAATTCGTGACGTTGTAACAAAACGTGCAGCTGCACCAGATTCAACGACGTGGCGCCCGCCTCAAAAAAGTTCTCTGCGGGTGCGACAGGTTCGCCAACCACCTCACGAAAGGCGTCGCAAATCAGGCTGACGCTGCTCTCGTCCGCCGCGACCCGCGGCTGAGTGCGCTCAGGGCGCAGCCGGTGGGCGCGTTGCTCCGTGACCTTAAGCGGGGGAACCAGGTCGGCGAGCGACAGCTGCCAGCTGCTGTCATCCTCCGCCATTCGGTTAAGCAAGGCGCAATACTGTGCAAACTGGCGCTCCACCTGCCCGTGAGGAAACAGGGCGGCGACAAAATCCCAGTTAAAGCGCAGTTCCCCTTCAGATTCATAAACCTGGTGATCGAGCCAGACCTGCGGCGTCTGGGATATACCCCACACCGGTTTGAGCAGATTGCGCCGGGCAAGGAAGTTATCCTGCTCAAAGCCCAGCGCGCTGGTAAAGACGACGGGCATTGGGACAGCCGGTACGTTTTGCCGCCGCGCCAGTTGCCGCATCACGCGTATTGCCGATACATCGCGGTGGTTGAGGCTCTCGCTTAGTCGCTGCTGCAATAACCGCGCGCTTTGCAGCCAGCTCTCGCCGGGATGCCAGCTCAGCAGCATCAGCGAAGTAAAGTCGCCCAGGATCTGGTTGATTTGCGGGTGCAGCGGTCGTCTGTCGAAAAGCGTAAGGTTAAGCGTGAAATCGGGCTGTGCGCTCCATGCAGCAAGAACCGTTGACCACACGGATAACAGTACGGCCGACGGGGTGAGATGAGCGTCAGCCGCCCGCTGTTTCAGGCGACGCCAGCGCGCGCTGTCCATTGCACCATTGAGCCGTGCGAAGCGCGGCGTCTCAACGTCCTGAGGCAAGCAGCGTAGCGGTAACGCAGGCGCCGGAGGAATATCATCTAGCTGCGTTTGCCACCATGCCAGAGAGTCGGGATTGGGCGTCTGCAGCGCGGGTTGCTGCAGATAATCCCTGAAGGTAACGGGAAGCGGCGGCGGCAGCTGCTGCGGATAGCGATAGCCGTGTTCCAGTTCCGACAACAGGATCTGCATGCTCAACCCGTCAATTATAACCCGCCTGGTGGAGCTGTCCGATCAGCCTGGTGGCTAGCAGGCTATCACCGCCATGCTGGAAGAAGTCGGTTTCTCTGCTGACGGCGCCCATCGACAAGAGCGGCTGCCAGATGACGGCAACCTGCTTCTCAATATCGCCCAGGGGTAAATCCGCTTCAGTCCGGTTTTCAGCTTCCGGGGTATGACAGCGCTTTAGCGTCTGATAGTCAATTTTGCCGTTCGCCGTCAGCGGTAAGGCATCAAGTAAGACGATCCGTTTCGGTACCATCCACCCCGGCAGACGTTCGGCGAGAGCGGACTGCAGCTGACGAGGATCGCGGCGCACCTGGCTAACGGGGCATTGTACGAGGAAGCGCTGCAATCCCTCGACTTCATCGCCGTGCTGGCAGTTGAAAGCGGCGGCGGTAAATATCGCCCCCCAGTCAGCGCTATTGTGAAGCAAGGCTTCGGGCTGACCATCGGTTAACAGAAGCGTGCTGAGCAGGGCGGAGGGCGTTAACTGACGAAACTCCAACACGTAGAGCAGCGCGCCTGGAACGGCCAGCTGCTGTA
This sequence comes from Klebsiella sp. FDAARGOS_511, assembly GCF_003812845.1. Classification (NCBI taxonomy): domain Bacteria; kingdom Pseudomonadati; phylum Pseudomonadota; class Gammaproteobacteria; order Enterobacterales; family Enterobacteriaceae; genus Klebsiella; species Klebsiella sp. FDAARGOS_511. The sequence continues at coordinate 6,013,792 of NZ_CP033824.1, forward strand.
ATGCCGCGAGGAGCCCGGGGTCTTCCGGCAGCAGACGATGCAGGGCGTTATTCAGCCAGATAATGTCCGCCGAATGAGCATGCGCCGCCAGCGTGTCTGCACTCCAGAGGGCGAGACGGGCGTCAGACCACGGTGCAAGCCGCTGTCGGGCGCTCAGCAGCAGCTCCTGGCTGTGCTCGAGCCCGACATACTCAATCTCGTCAGCGCTAAGCCGGGTTAGCAGGCACTCTGCGGCGCGGGCGGTGCGGACACCCACCTCTAGCAGGCGTACCGGGCGCTGTAAACGCCGGGAAAGCTGTTGACAGATTTTCGCCAGTTCCTCGATATACAGGGCGCTGGCCGGATGGTCGAATGCCAGACTTTCCGGCGACCACCGCGCATCGTTCAGTAATGACAGTTCGTGGCGAGCGCCGCGAAGGATCTGCGTTAAGGTGAGGTCATGCCCGCTGAAAGAAGGAGGGTTATTCTCCGGCGCTTCCCCCGCACAAACCTGATAACCCTCAGCGGCGGGCCGCAGCCGCTGTTGGGTCACGAGAAAAGCTAACCAGCTTTCCACCACGGTCCGCCAGCGAGGCTGGATAGCGAGAGCATTCATCAGGGGAAGCAGATCGGCGCCAGGAGTTTGACCCGGTTTCAGTTTTAACAGGCGATGCTGAAGAAAATCAGCGACCTGGCCGGCGGAGATTTCTGGGGGGCAGACACTGCAGGGCAGCGTTCCGGCAAGCCCGCGCCACTCCTGGGGCAGCGCCGGGTCCCGATGATGGGTAACACAGAAAGCCGAACCCTGAGGCACAACCCAGGCCGCCAGGGTCTTTTCTTTTTCGCCGATCGCCACAACGGTTGACTGTTTCACTCCCGCCAGCTGGCTGAGCGCACTTTCGATTTCACCCAGCTCGATGCGATATCCCCCGACTTTGACCTGCTTATCGCGACGACCGAGGAACTCTAACGTACCGTCCGGCCAGTAGCACCCGAGATCGCCGGTGCGATACCAGCGCGCGTTCGATTGCGTCACAAACTGCTGCTCGCTGCGTACAGGATCGTTAAAGTAGCCTTCCGCGACTCCGATACCGCCAATCCACAATTCGCCCGGAACCCAGTCCGGGCAGTCCCGGCCCAGTTCATCCACCACCCGGTAACGTTGGTTGGCCAGCGGAAAACCATAAGGGATGGCGCGCCAGTGGTCAGGGACCCGGTTAATTTCACAGGCGTTAGACCAGATAGACGCCTCGGTGGCGCCGCCCATGGCGATAAACTGTCCCTGAGGGCGGAAGGCGTGATAGCGGGCAGGGAGATCGAGGCCGATCCAGTCGCCGGAAAGCATGACCGCCCGCAGTTTCTCCGGCGCGGCGTCGGCGAAACCTTCACACCAGGTCAGCAGCATATCGAACAGCGCCGGGACGCTGTTCCAGAGCGTAACCTGATGACGCTGGATCAATTCGCACCATGCGTGAGGATCGCGCCGTTGATTTTCCATAACGATAACCAGCGCGCCGCCGGCGCTCAGAACGCCAAAAATGTCGTAAACCGATAAATCAAAATGCAGGGCGGAGAGGGCCAGCACTCTGTCTCCGGGACCCACCTGGTAACGAGTATTGATATCGCAGCAGGTATTCAGCGCTGCACGGTGAGAAATAACCACGCCTTTCGGCGTGCCGGTCGACCCGGAGGTATAGATAATGTAGGCCGGCTGCGTCGGCGCGCGCGCCGCCTGGTCGGCTAGCGGCTCCGCCTCAATGGCCTGCTGCCAGGTCAGGTGGGGAATATCGTCTGACCTGGCGCTGGCGTCGTGCTGGCAGGTGAGCACCAGCCGGACGTTGGCGTCGGCGTAGATTTTCCCGCGCCGCGCGGCGGGCTGGTCGAGCGAAACCGGAACGTACACCGCCCCGGACAGCAGAACGGCGAGGACCGCAACCAGCTGTCCCGCGCCTTTCGACATTGTAATAGCGACATTGTCGCCGGGCTGAACCCCGCACGCGATTAACCTGCCAGCGCAGCGGCGCGCATTCTCGGTCAGCTCACGATAATTCCACTGATAATGCGCGTCCGTTACCGCCAGCGCCTGCGGCTGCCGGAGGGCGATGCGGAAAATGCCTTCATGCAGCAAGCCTTGAGGAACGGGGGCGTCGGTTGCGTTAACCCGTTGACGTATCTCCCGCTGGCTTTGGGGCATCCTGTCCGCGAACGGCTTCTTCCAGGCGCTTTCATCATCGCAGAGTTGGTTAATCAGCTGGCAGTAGGCGTTGAACAACGTCTCGACCAGCGCCGGAGGGAACAACGCGTCATTGCTATCCCATTGTAGCCAGACCTCGCCCCGATGCTCGAACGCCAGATGATCTATCCAGACCTGCGGCGTCTGCGAGATGCCCCATTCCGGTTCGCCCAGCGGCGACTCAGCGCGGCTGCTGTACAGGGAGCGCCCAAGATTGCTGGTAAATACCACCGGGGCGCCGTGGGGATGGCTTTGCTGGCGTTTGAGTTCACGAAGGAGCTCGACGCCGGACCAGTGGCGATGCTCCCAGTCCTCAGTAAACGTGAGCTGGTTTTTACGCGCCAGGTTGCTGACGGTATCGCCATCGCAGGCGGTATCCAGCAGAAGAATATTGGTGAAGTCGGCAAGCATTGCGTCAACCGCCGGGTGCAGCGGCTGGCGGTCAAATAACGTGATATTGAGCAGCAGCCGGGTCAGGCCGCCCCAGCGCGCCAGAACGGCAGCAAAACAGGTCGCCAGCGCCATTGTCAGCGTCACGCCATTCTCACCGGCCCGTTGGCTAAAGGCGTTCCAGCGTGTTGTCGGGACAATCATGCGGCGTCGGGTATTACGGACTTCACGCAGCGTTGCGGGTTCGCAGGCTAGCGGTAAAACCGGCGCGGGCGGCAGCGTCGATGCTTTCGCCAGCCAGTAGGCGCGCGCTTTGTCGAGCAGCGGCTGATTGATCTTCTGCTGATGCAGCAAATAAGCGCGGAAATCATAGCGGGCGTCGCCGGGCGGTAGCGACTCTCCGGCCAGCAGGGCGTTAAGTTCATCGAAGAACAGCGTAAAGCTGGAAGCATCCATAATCAGCAGGTCGATATTGACATGGAGGCGGTGGCGATTGTCCGGCAAGAGCGTCAACTGGAAATCGAAGGTTTCGCCCATTTCCACGCGTAAAAGACGGTGGCTCAGGCGCTGGCGCAATGTTTCCAGATAGGCCTGGCGGTTTGTCTCGTCGGTCTGGCGTAAATCATGAACGGTGACGCCGTTCCAGTATGGCTGCGGTAGCCAGACCTGCTGCCCGTCAGCGCGAAAGGCTATATGCAGCATCGGGTGGCGTTGCAGTAAGATCGTGATGGCCTGTTCCAGCTGTGGCGCCGTGAGATAATGGCCGACAAACTCCTGATACAGATGGCAACCGACGCCGCCCAGCGTCTGTCCGGGCATTCGGCCCGTCAGATAGGCATGCTGTACCGGCGTCAGCGGGAAGGGGGTACGCTCGCTCATGACTGGCCACGCCGCGTCAGCCGGGGAGCTTGCATTATCCGGTTTTTCACCCGAACGGCTGCGCATCAGCTGGCGCCATGCTGCCAACGTGGGGACGGCATACAGCTCGCGAAGGGTGAGGCGGTAGCCCTTTTTACGAAACCAGTGTAACCATCTCATTAATCTTATGGAGTCCAGGCCCGCCTGGATCAGATTGCTCTCTTCTTGTAACTGCTGCGGCGCTAAATTCAGTTCCTGTATTAACAGTTCGCGTAATTGTTGATAATCAGCCGCTTCGCCGTTGTCCGATAACAGCGGATCCTGAGAGGGTGCGCCAGAAATCATTCTTCCTCCTGATGGCACGTCATACCAAAAGCATTGCGTATATGAGAATAATTATTATTAACAATTGAGCGCTACCCGAATCGGGTTTATTTATGCCCGTTTCGGTTTCACGGTCGGCAAAAAAAAGGTCCGGATGGCGAATCCGGGCCTTGTTAACGGAGGGGGTTCTGGGGTGAGTCCTGGTTAGATCACACGTTTGAAGGTCGACGGGGTGACGCCAAACTGCTTCTGAAATGCGGCGGAGAAATGGCTGGCGTTGGCATAGCCTAGATCCGCCGCCACCGTCATAACGGAAGTATTGCCATTAGCCAGCCGTCTTCTTGCCTCCTGCATGCGTTCGGCCTGAAAAAGTCCGTAGACGCTGTTGTTGAACAGAACGCGAAATCCCCGCTTAATTTTAAGCACGCTTAAACCGGACTCTCTGGCGAGTTCGGTGACCCCCGGCGCCTGCGTCAAATCGGCCAGCAGCAGATCCTTTGCCCGCAGCAGTTTCTGGCGTTCCATCGGATTGAAGTGGCAGGAGGAACAGCTGGCGTCCTCGCGATGTTCATCCAGCACCAGGCTGAGCATCACCAAACTTTGTCCCTGTAGCCATAACGTCGACGGTTTTTGTTCATGAGTGAAGCCGCCGTGCATCCGCATCAGCGCATGACGCAGGGCCTGAGCCGTTAGGTGGGTTTCGGCATTACAACGTTGCTGCTGGCAACAGCAGTGGGAGTCGATCTTATTTTTAATGACCGAGCTAATATCCGGCACCCACAGCGCGAGGGCTTCAGGGCTGAAAGAGAGCGTAATGCTCTCGAACCGGCCGCAGTAGGAGGCGCTGCCGCGGCAGTCCGGCGTATGGGTAATGTAATGACGATCGCGCGCGAGTTCCCAGTCGGTGTGGCGGCTGAGTCCCTGGATCGCAAAGCGCGATGTGCCTTCCAGAATGCAAGAGAAGTTAATCCTGCCCAGGTCGTCGTGCAGCTGCAACGTCTCGGGCTGAGCAAAGTGGCCCCGCCAGAGCAAAATATCCATACCTTCCTGCAGCGAGCAGCGCAGCAGCTCACACTGGGCAGGAATAGTGCCGTCGTTCGCGGGTTTTCCAACCACTAGCTGGTGAATAGAGATGGCAGATTGCGTATGTGGTGACTCCGTCATGACCGGGTTATCTCCCTGTGGCTTAGACCAATGCGGGTATAAATAGAACCGAATGGGGTAGATGAGTAATTGATAATGGTTATTATTCACATTAATTCCCGGAACGCCACCTTGAAATAGTGTTTTTGGCGTCCATAAAAATTCATCAGGAAAATCAGCCACTCCCATGTCATCTCACTCATCCAACACTGAATCGCTGTCCCGATTTCCTCTTTGGCAGGTGATTACCCCGGTTCGCCGGAAGGTGCTCCTGGCTATGGCGCTGGCAGGGCTGGCGGCCTTAACCAGCCTGGGGGCGCTGCTTTTTCTGGCATGGTGCCTGCGCGATCTGCGCGGGGCGCCTGACTTCATCCCCGTCTGGCCGCTGAGCGGCGTAGTTGGCTGCGTGATAGCGACCTTTATCCTGCGCCTGCAGGCGTTCAATACCTCTCATTATGCGGCTTTCCATCTGGAGAATATTCTGCGCAGCAGATTAGCCCACAAGACCCTACAGCTTGCGCCGGGCGCGTTACAGCAGATGGGCAGCGGATCGGTGACGAAAGTGATGCTGGATGATGTGAAGTCGTTACATATTTTTGTTGCTGACAGTACGCCGCTCTATGCCCGCGCCATAATCATGCCGCTGGCGACTGTTGTTCTCGTATTCTGGCTGGACTGGCGACTGGCCATCGCGACGCTGGGGGTACTGGCGTTTGGTTCGGTGGTGCTGTTACTCGCCCGGCAGCGCTCGGAAAACATGGCTCAGCGTTATCATCAGGCGCGTGAACGGGTCAGCGCCGCGGTGATTGAGTTCGTACAGGCCATGCCGGTTGTGAGGACCTTTGATAGCGGCAGTACCAGCTTTTTGCGCTATCAACATGCCCTCGAAGAGTGGGTCGATGTGCTCAAAAGCTGGTATCGACAGGCCGGATTTTCAGCGCGTTTTTCATTCTCGATTCTGAACCCGCTGCCGACCTTATTCGTTCTTATCTGGTGCGGATACGGCCTGCTGCACGCTGGTAGTCTCGATTTTATCGCCTGGGTAGCCGTATTACTGATAGCCAGCGGAATGGCCGAAGCGGTAATGCCGATGATGATGCTTAATAACCTGGTCGCGCAAACGCGTTTAAGCGTTCAGCGTATCTATCAGGTTCTCATGATGCCGGAACTTTCGCGCCCGCGAGCCGATCGACAGCCGAAAGAGGCGAGTATCACCTTTGAGCAGGTAAGCTTTCATTATCCGCAAGCGCGGACTGGCGCCGCGTTGCAGGAGGTGAGCTTTCACGTGCCTGTCGGGCAAATTGTGGCGCTGGTAGGGCCAAGCGGCGCCGGGAAAAGCCCCGTGGCGCGGCTGCTGCTACGTTATGCCGATCCCGACAAAGGCCATATTCGTATTGGCGGCGTGGATCTGCGCGATATGCGGATAGAGACCCTGATGAAGCAAATCTCGTTTGTGTTTCAGGACAACTTTCTTTTTGCCGACACGATCGCCAATAACATCCGTCTGGGCGCGCCGGATACGCCGCTGGAATCGGTGATAGCGGCGGCCAGAGTGGCGCAGGCGCATGAGTTTATTAGCGCGTTGCCGGAGGGTTACAGCACGCGAGTCGGGGAACGAGGGGTATTCCTCTCCGGCGGGCAGCGGCAGCGCATCACCATCGCCCGGGCGCTTTTGCAGGACCGTCCCATTCTGGTGCTTGATGAAGCGACGGCGTTTGCCGATCCGGAAGGTGAAGCGGCGCTTATCAAAGCCCTCGCGGCTGCCATGCGCGGCCGGACGGTCATCATGGTCGCGCATCGTCTCTCCATGGTGAGTCAGGCCGATGTGATATTGCTGTTTTCCGACGGTCAGCTTCGGGAAAGCGGGAGCCACGGGCAGCTATTGGCGCAGGGTGGCCTGTATCAACGGCTATGGCAACGCTATCAGCAGGCGCAGCAGTGGGCGCCGGGTGGAACGCAGGAAGAGGCGGTGCAAAATGAAAGTCACTAACCCGGCGGATAATCTGGCCTGGCGCGCGATCTGGCGCCAGCTTATCTCCAGCGTGGGCAGTCAGGTGGGAACGCTGCGGCGCAGTCTGGTTGCTCTGCTGCTGGCGGCATTGATGCAGGGGATCGCCTTCGCCTGCCTCTATCCGATCGTTGATGCGCTGCTACGGAATGAGGCATCTCGACTTCTTCACTGGGCTTTGGCCTTCAGCATTGCGGCGTTTGTGACGCTGGCTCTCCGCTGGTATGGGCTGGGCTTTGAATACCGCGGGCATCTGGCGCAGGCCACCCATGAACTGCGTCTGCGCCTGGGCGAACAATTACGCCGCGTGCCGCTGGAGAGGCTCCAGCGCGGCAGAGCGGGCGAAACGAACGCCTTGTTGCTGGGCTCCGTGGATGAAAACCTCAACTATGTGATTGCGATAGCCAATATTTTACTGCTGACCATCGTTACGCCGCTGACGGCGTCGCTGGCGACATTGTGGATCGACTGGCGGTTGGGGCTGGTGATGCTGCTGATCTTCCCCTTGCTGGCGCCGTTTTATTACTGGCGCCGCCCGGCGATGAGGCGACAAATGCAGACCTTGGGCGAAGCGCACCAGCGGCTGAGCGGGGATATTGTTGAATTTGTGCAGGGGATGATGATATTGCGTACCTGCGGTAGCGATGCTGATAAAAGCCGGGCGCTGCGGGATCATTTTAACGCTCTGGAAAACTTACAGACCCGCACTCACCGCCAGAGCGCGGGCGCGACGATGCTGATCGCCGGCGTTGTGGAGCTGGGACTACAGGTGGTGGTGTTGTGCGGAATCATCTGGGTGGGCACGGGCACATTGAACCTCGCCTTTCTGATTGCCGCCACCGCGATGATTATGCGTTTCGCTGAACCGATGGCCATGTTTATAAGCTACACCTCGGTGGTGGAACTGATTGCCAGCGCCTTACAGCGTATTGAGCAGTTTATGGCGATCGCGCCGCTTCCCGTTGCAGAACGCGGAGAGATGCCGGAACGTTACGATATCCGCTTTGACAATATTCATTACCGCTATGACGACAGCGGCGATCCCGCGCTCAATGACCTCTCTTTGACCTTTCCGGCGGCCAGTATGAGCGCGCTGGTGGGCGCTTCCGGCGCAGGTAAAACCACGGTCAGCAAACTGTTAATGCGCTATGCCGATCCGCAGCAAGGGCGGATTTCTATCGGCGGCGTCGATATTCGTCGCCTGACGGCGGAACAGCTCAACAGCCTGATTTCCGTCGTATTCCAGGATGTCTGGCTGTTTGATGACACATTGCTGGCGAATATCCTGATTGCGCGCCCGCAGGCGACCCAGCAGGAAGTAGAAGAGGCCGCCCGCGCGGCGCAGTGTCTTGAATTCATTACCCGCCTTCCTCAAGGCTGGCTGACGCCAATGGGCGAGATGGGCGGACAGCTATCGGGCGGCGAGCGCCAGCGGATTTCCATTGCCAGGGCCTTATTGAAAGATGCGCCGATCGTCATTCTTGATGAGCCGACCGCCGCGCTGGATATCGATAGCGAGCTGGCGGTACAGAAAGCTATCGATAACCTGGTTCACAACCGGACGGTGATTATTATCGCCCATCGCCTGTCTACCATCGTCGGGGCAGGAAATATCCTGGTGATGGAGGAGGGCAAAGTGGTTGAACAGGGCACCCATGCGCAGTTGCTCTCTCTTCATGGGCGTTACCAGGCGCTGTGGCACGCGCAAATGGCCGCCCGCGTCTGGCGCGCCGAAGGGGTTTCCACGTCAGAGGAGGTGGCGCATGAGTGACGTTCCGTCGAATGTGAAACCGTTGACGTTAACCACCGGGCGGGTGATTTTCGCCATTGCCGGCATCTATGTGACACAGAGTCTGGTATCGGCGCTCTCGATGCAGTCCTTACCGGCGCTGGTGCGCGCTGCTGGCGGATCGCTTGCGCTTGCCGGGGCCACAACCCTGTTTATGCTGCCCTGGGCGCTGAAGTTTATTTGGGCGCCGTGGGTCGAGCGCTGGCGGCTACCTCCTGGCAGCCCGCAGCGCCGTTCCCGCATGCTGATCCTGCGCGGGCAGGCTGCGCTCGCGGCGATCCTGGCGATTGCCGCCGCGATTGGCGGGACAGGGCGAGAAGGCGTATTGCCCGAAACGATAGTCGTCGCGCTATTTGCGCTGTTTATGGTGGCGGGTACGGTCGCCTCCACTATTGATATCGCCAGCGATGGTTTTTGCGTCGATCAGCTGACCCGCGCAGGGTACGGTTGGGGAAACAGCGTGCAGGTCGGCGGCAGCTATCTGGGAATGATGTGCGGCGGCGGGGTGTTTCTGATGCTGTCGGCGACCGTCGGCTGGCCTGCGGCCATGCTGATGATGGCGGCGCTGATCCTGGTCTTATCCGTACCCCTGTGGCGCGTTGCCGAACCAACGCGCGCAGCATCTGTTCCGCATGTTCCGGCATTGGGTTATGCGCTTAGAAGGCGACAGGCTCGTCTGGGCTTAATGCTGGTAGTGATGCTGAATTCCGGCATGCGGTTTGTGCTGCCTCTTCTGGCGCCGTTGCTGTTGGATCATGGTCTGAGCATGTCAGCGCTCGGCGCGCTGTTCAGCGGCGGTAATATTGCGGCGGGCATAGCCGGAACGCTGGCGGGGGGATTGCTGATGAAATACCTCTCACCCGGCAGAGCGCTGTTTACGGCTTATGGCGTGCAGGGCATCGCGCTGCTGGCGGTAGTGATGACGCTGAAGATAGCGCCGGGTCCTCTACTGCTGCCGATTCTCCAGGTATTGATCGTTGTTCAATCTGTTTCGCTGGCCTGCGCGTTGGTCTGTCTTTACGCCACGCTGATGGCGCTTTCTTCTCCTTTGCAGGCCGGTGTCGATTTTACGCTCTTTCAATGTACTGACGCCGCCATCGCCATTCTGGCCGGCGTAGTCGGCGGCGTTGTCGCGCAGCGCTTTGGCTATACGGCCTGCTTCCTGTTTGCCGGCTTATTCACGTTGCTGGCGTCGTGGATTGTTTCTATCAGACTGCGTTCGGCAAAAGAACTGATGACAAGCTCAATTGATTGATTCGGGAATAACACAGAGAGGTAAGGGATGAAAATCAGTGAATTTTTACACCTGGCGTTACCAGAGGAGCAATGGCTGCCGATGATTTCTGGCGTCTTACGTCAGTTCGGAGATGAAGAGTGCTATGTCTATGAGCGCCAACCTTGCTGGTACATAGGTAAAGGATGCCAGGCGCAACTGCAGATTAATGCCGACGGCACCCAGGCGACATTCATTGATGATGCCGGAGAACAAAAGTGGGCGGTAGATTCGATTATCGACTGCGCGCGTCGTTTTATGACGCATCCGCGGGTAAGAGGATGCCGGGTATATGGCCAGGTTGGGTTCAACTTTGCGGCCCATGCGCGGGGAATGGCCTTTGATGCCGGCGAGTGGCCGCTGCTAACGTTAACCGCTCCCCGTGAAGAACTTATTTTTGAGAAGGGAAATGTTACCGTTTACGCGGACTCCGCCGACGGATGCCGCCGTCTGTGCGAGTGGGTAAAAGAGGTCGATACGGCGACACCATGCGGGCCAATGGTTGTGGATACCGCCCTGGACGGTGAAGCGTATAAACAGCAGGTTGCGCGCGCCGTTTCGGCGATCCGCCGCGGCGATTACGTTAAAGTCATCGTCTCACGCGCGATTCCTCTGCCTGCGCGAATTGATATGCCCGCTACGCTGCTATATGGACGGCAGGCCAACACGCCCACCCGTACGTTTATGTTTCGCCAGCAAGGACGCGAGGCGCTGGGTTTTAGTCCGGAACTGGTGATGTCGGTGACGGGAAACAAAGTGGTCACTGAGCCGCTGGCGGGCACCCGCGATCGCATGGGCGATACGGCGCATAATCAGGTAAATGAGAGGGAGCTGCTGCACGACGGTAAAGAGGTGCTTGAGCATATCCTCTCGGTCAAAGAGGCCATTGCCGAACTGGAGGCGGTTTACCAGCCCGGCAGCGTAGTGGTCGAGGATTTGATGTCGGTTCGCCAGCGCGGCAGCGTCCAGCATCTGGGGTCTGGCGTCAGCGGCCAGCTCGCGGAAGATAAGGATGCCTGGGATGCGTTTACCGTGCTGTTTCCGTCAATTACCGCGTCAGGTATCCCTAAAAAAGCGGCCCTCAACGCGATCATGCAAATTGAAAAAACGCCGCGGGAGCTCTATTCAGGCGCAATCCTGCTTCTGGAAGATACGTGCTTCGATGCGGCGTTAGTGCTGCGTTCCGTGTTTCAGGATAGCCAGCGCTGCTGGATACAGGCGGGGGCGGGTATCATCGCGCAATCTACGCCGGAGCGCGAACTGACGGAAACCCGGGAGAAATTAGCGAGCATTGCGCCCTATTTAAAGGTGCCCGCATGACGGTCATCGACCCTGTTTAAGGTGAAAAGTGCCAGCAAGCTGGCACTTTCTTTCCCGGATTCAGGCGTTTATCGTGCGTCGGCCAGCGCCAGCATCCATGGGCTGCACGGAGGTCAGAAACTTCGTCATTAGGCACAACAACGATCGTTCCATGAATCACGATAAATAATATTACCCTCCGTATACTTCCAGGTAATCGCCTCATAACGCAATTCGATTGTTTCCAGATGTGTGCTACTCATGCCATTAGGGGCAAGGTATGGGGAAACCGTCGTGATTTTGACGTTTTCCAGGATGATATTGAAATATTCTGATTCAATGCCCGATTCCAGTATTCGGTACATCTTGATTGTTGCTTTTTTCAGTGTTCGGCCTTCACATACGGCGCGATACAGAACAGGTGTCGTTTGGTCAAATTCTTTCACTATCGTGATCGGGCTATGAACGCGCGTTCCAGTAAGTTTGCCCCAACTGGGGTCTACTGGAATGGTTACACCGTGCGAAAATGATTTTAATTCGATAGAACCTAAACGCAGGGGCATTAAACAACTGCCAACAATCGGCGATCCGTTTTCATCTTCAAGCCATAAATGAGTGGGAGTAGCCATATAATTTCCTTATCAGTGATGATTTAATAACAGTGATCTTCACCCTGTCACCATCTACAATAACGCGTAAAAACAACAATCATAATCATGGCAAATACGCCTATAGGCCAAACAGGGCTCTCAGGAAAAAAATACCCCTGAAGCAGCGCAAAAATAATCGTGAGGATCACAGGTCCGTACAACGATGATAAAAACCTGAGTTGCCACAGTAGAAATTTCTTTAGTGATTGAATCATGATTATCTAATCATCCGGGTGATAATATTTGCTATGCCAGAATCAGACATCCATTGCGCTTCAAAGGCACCTGCGCGCTCGAATAGGGGTTCAATCAAAAAATACATCATTTCTAGTTGTTGCATGTAAAGTGCTGAATAATAGGCTGGGTATTGGACGTGTAAACGATGGGCGCTATCCGCCGCTTTCTGAACCAGACCATATGTAGCCAAAACCCCCGCAACCGTACCCGCAGCGCGTCCCGTAAGGGCACTGAGTTGCATATTTAGATTCAATCCAATACGAATGCTGGTAGCGACCGCTAAAGCGTACCCTGCACCTGTAAGGGTGTTGGCAGCGATATGGATATTCACGGCCATAAGCGCTTTTTTAATATGCTCTAATTGAGCATTAGTTTTGTATTTGAATATTTCCTCAAAGTAGGCCCGAAGCATTTCAAAGACAACGTCACCATGCTGGATAATGCGTATAACAGCATTCCTGAAGCGCAAATCTTCTGTCTTTTGCTGCTGGCAAACATCGTTGTATTCATCGGTGAAACAGGACGTGTAATACAGCAGGCGGGTTGCCCCCTTCCCTAATGCATCAACCTGGTTTCTGACCTTTTCGCCGACAGCAGAAACAGCATGATCGAGCTTCAGTGCAAGAATCTTGTTGGCTTGTAGGTAACTGATGACTTCATTGTTGTTGTACATAATCGCTCCTTGCTGATTTTCATTAAATCCGGTTTTCCATTATTTTCCACAGGAAAGCGTCCGATAGTTTCGGTACGACCAGCGCATCTCCCTGGCGAACAGACGCCAGAGCCTGAACCAGACCGCGTCGCTGGCGATTTGAACCAGTCAACCCCTTATCGGAATAAATCCGGTCCGGAGAAACGCCCAGACCGATGAGGACCTCTTGCTGTGCAGCCAGATCCTGTCGGTCAGTTGAACATCGGGCATAGCCAATGCGTATTTCTGTCATAGATATGTACGTATAAGGGGCCGTCAAAGAGATTGATATCGTACCAGTTATATAAAACAGCGTCAGCAATGAATTTCTCCAAGATACAAAACTCATTTTCACTGTCCGCTAAACGATCCTCTTACGGAAATAATTAATCGGGACAGGATGACTACTCATGGTAAAACGACAGGCAAAAGTTGACGACTGATTGTTTTAAATAATTGAGGGGGAGGGCGTTTATTTCCTTGCCCCTGATTTTTTGCGTTTTATTAATCGTATGACAAATAGTGGTTGTTATCTCTGCACGTGAATTATATAAATATCCAGCACCTTAAGCACACCCATATAAATAATAACGTCTTAAAAATGATACTTTAAAAAATATAAAAATTTCAGTATTAATTTTGATGCGTTAAAAGTCACCGCTATCCATCAGGTTATGTGATCGCTGTTAGCGAATTAGCATAGTCGCATTTAATAAAATAGCCAAATAAACACAGCGTTTTTATTACCTGCATCAGAATCAATAAATTCTGACCCTATTTTTATTACTGAGGCCATATTATGGAAACCGTTCAAAATACCCTCGTCGCTCGCGAGAGCAGCGGCTGGAGAAAGAGTGATACCGTCTGGATGCTGGGCCTGTACGGTACCGCGATAGGCGCAGGGGTGCTTTTCCTGCCGATTAACGCCGGGGTTGGCGGCTTAATTCCGTTAATTATCATGGCAATTCTTGCCTTTCCAATGACCTTTTTCGCCCACCGCGGTTTAACCCGTTTTGTGCTGTCAGGAAAAAATCCGGGGGAAGATATTACCGAAGTGGTGGAAGAGCATTTCGGTACCGGGGCAGGTAAACTCATTACGCTGCTCTATTTCTTTGCTATTTATCCGATTCTGCTGGTCTATAGTGTCGCCATTACCAACACGGTCGATAGCTTTATTACTCACCAGCTGGGGCTGGTGTCTCCGCCGCGCGCCATTTTATCGTTGATTTTAATTGTCGGGATGATGGGTATTGTCCGCTTTGGCGAAAAAATGATTGTTAAGGCCATGAGCGTACTGGTATTTCCGTTCGTGTTTGCGTTAATGATACTGGCGCTGTATTTGATACCGCAATGGAATGGCGCGGTTCTGGATACCCTGTCGCTGAGCGGCGCTTCGGCTACGGGGAATGGGCTGTGGATGACCCTGTGGCTGGCTATCCCGGTGATGGTTTTCTCCTTCAACCACTCGCCGATTATCTCCTCTTTTGCAGTGGCAAAGCGTGAAGAATACGGCGAGGACGCCGAGCGCAAATGCTCCCGTATCCTGGGCTTTGCCCACATTATGATGGTGCTGACCGTGATGTTCTTCGTGTTCAGCTGCGTGCTGAGCCTCTCCCCGGAAAACCTGGCGGAAGCGAAAGCACAGAACATCTCCATCCTTTCTTACCTGGCGAACCACTTTAACGCGCCGGTGATTGCCTGGATGGCACCGATCATCGCGATGATTGCGATTACCAAATCCTTCCTCGGCCACTATCTCGGGGCGCGTGAAGGTTTCAACGGCATGGTGATTAAGTCTCTGCGCGGTAAAGGCAAATCGATCGAAATCAACAAACTGAACAAGATCACCGCGCTGTTCATGCTGGTGACCACCTGGATTGTCGCGACCCTGAACCCGAGCATTCTGGGCATGATTGAAACGCTGGGTGGCCCGGTCATCGCGATGATCCTGTTCCTGATGCCGATGTATGCCATCAACAAAGTACCGGCTATGCGCAAATATAGCGGTCACATCAGCAACGCGTTCGTGGTTGTGATGGGACTGATTGCCATCTCCGCCATTTTCTTCTCTCTATTCAGCTAAGTTTCAGCGCCGCCGCTCACCGGCGGCGCATTCGTTTTGCTATGTAACCGCATGGGTGCCACATGATTAGCGTTTTCGATATTTTCAAAATCAGCATCGGGCCGTCCAGTTCCCATACCGTTGGGCCGATGAAAGCAGGAAAACATTTTGTTGATACCCTGCAGGAAAAAGGCCTGCTGCATAAAGTCACCCGTCTGGTGGTGGACGTGTATGGTTCTCTTTCATTAACGGGTAAAGGCCACCATACCGATATCGCCATTATTCTTGGACTGTCCGGGTATTTACCGGATACCGTGGATATCGACGCCATTCCCGGCATTATTCGCGATGTCAACGCCATGCATCGTCTGTTTATTGAAGAAGGCCAGCGCGAAATTGAGTTTCCGGTGGCGGAATGCATGCGTTTTCACAATGAATTTCTGCCGCTGCATGAAAATGGCATGAGCATTACCGCGTTTTGCGACGGCAAAATCGCCCATTTCCAGACTTATTATTCCATCGGCGGCGGTTTTATCGTGACCGAGGAAAACTTTGGCAAGAGTCAGGGCGCGGATGTCGATATTCCGTTCCCGTTCTATTCCGCTCGCAACCTGCTGGCGCACTGCCAGGACAACTGCCTGTCGATTTCCGCGGTGATGATGAAAAACGAGATCGCCCGCCACGGCAGGGAGAGCGTTGAGCAAAATATGGCGAAAATATGGGAGACCATGAGAAACGCCATTAATCGGGGGATGAATACGGAAGGTATTTTACCGGGGCCGCTGAAGGTGCCGCGCCGCGCTTCTGCGCTGCACCGTGTGCTGGCGCCGCAGAGCCAGTCGATTACGCCGCTGAGCGCGATGGATTGGGTCAATATGTTCGCCATGGCGGTCGGAGAAGAGAACGCGGCGGGTGGGCGAGTCGTGACCGCGCCGACCAACGGCGCCTGCGGCATTGTCCCGGCGGTGCTGGCCTATTACGATCGGTTTATCAAAGAGGTGACGCCGGAAATCTCTATGCGCTATTTCCTGACGGCGGGCGCGATCGGCATTCTTTATAAGATGAACGCCTCCATTTCCGGGGCTGAGGTCGGTTGCCAGGGCGAAGTGGGCGTGGCCTGCTCGATGGCGTCCGCCGGACTGGCCGAGCTGTTGGGGGGCAGTCCGGAGAAGGTGTGCATCGCCGCGGAGATCGGTATGGAGCATAACCTTGGCCTGACCTGCGATCCGGTGGCCGGCCAGGTCCAGGTACCCTGCATTGAGCGTAACGCGATTGCGGCGGTGAAGGCGATTAACTCGGCCAGTATGGCGATGTACCGTACCAGCGATCCGAAAGTCTCACTGGATAAAGTCATCGAAACGATGTTTGAGACGGGCAAAGACATGAACGCCAAATACCGTGAAACCGCCCGAGGCGGTCTGGCGATTAAAGTCGCGGTGTGTGAATCCTGAGTCCCATAAAAAACGCCTGTTTAACGACAGGCGTTTTTTCTTTCCCCGGTGGTGCAGGCCCTACAGTTTAGGGCTTTTTTTTCTCTCCGTCAGGCGGCTGAAAAGACCATACCACGCTGTTAGAAGCCGATGAGGTGTACCATTCGTTAATGGTGGCGTTTGACTCGCTGGTCTGCGCCGCGGCGGCCTGTTTCTCTTTTGGCTGATGCGTTTTTTTCCGAATACGGATACGGGAAGGGGCCCCGGAATTAATTTGCGCTTTAAAGGTGCGCATATGTGAATCAAATAAAATTGACTCCAGTTGATGTAGTCGGTCGAGGCCGCGCAAAATACCAATCAGCGTACTGAGAGTGACGGACTCACCTAGTTCAACGCGTTTAATGGTTGCCGCGCCGACCTGGGCGCGTTCGGCAAGCTCAATCTGTGATAGCCCCAGCTGTATACGCGTTTCTTTAATTCTTCGGCACAGTTCAGAAATAATTTCACTGTCGGGCATGGTACTGAAACGCATCTTAATTCCTCTACTGCGTAATAAAACCTGACTAATTATTCCGCAAGCCAATTTATAAATAAAGCGAATAATTTCTCTTTTGCGATAGCGACGACAATGTTTTTTACCAATGCCATCAACGAGTTGGATATACGGTCGTTCCCGCGAATCCAGTGGATTCAGGCGCCGAATAAAGGGACTTCGGATTAATCGCCTGGGGCGATACACCGTGGCGCAGGGATGCGCCTCTCTCTGCCATAATGCAATTACGGCGAATTGCGGTTATATATATCCCTTTCTGCGGCCAGGTTTCGCCGCAGCCACTCTTACGGATGATAACGATACGCCATGAATCTTCGTGAAAACATTGTGAGCCAATTCAGCCTGCTGTCGCCCGAACTCCAGCGCGCGGCGGAATTTTCCCTGCAAAATGCCAACCAACTGGTGGTGCAATCAATGCGTGCCTTCGCCGCGGAAGCCGGCGTTAAGCCTGCCACGCTACTACGCCTGGCGCAGCGTCTGGGCTATAACGGTTGGCGGGAACTGAAAAGCGCATTTATCGACGATCTCGGCTTAGGAAATGATACATATGTATCTAAGGCTGAAAAATTGATCGCTAAAGGAACGCAGCCCGAGCTGTACGAAGAGGTTTTCCTCGCGCATCAGGCCAATCTGGCATTCACTCAGGCAGAGAATCAACACGCTATGCAGCAAGCGATTACGTTGCTGGATGAAGCGAAGCAGGTCTATATTTGCGGCTTCCGCGCCAGCTTTCCTATTGCCTGGTCGTTGTTTTATGTCTACCGATTGTTCAATCGCCAGGTGTCGCTGATTGACGGATTGGCCAGTAATATCGAAGTATTCACCCGTGAGATCAACGCGGAAGACTGTCTGCTATTGACCAGCTTTTCTCCCTATTCCCGTGAATCTCTCGACGTTCTCAATGCAGCCAGACAGGCCGGGGCGCGGATTATCGCCATCACCGACTCACCGGTTTCGCCGCTGGCGCAAACGGCGGACTGCACGTTGCTTTTCTCCCTCAGCAGCCCGTCTTTTTTCCCTTCGATAGTTTCCGGTATGGGCGTTGCCGAGTGTTTGCTGGCGATGCTGGTTGCCCGCCACGGTCGGGAGGCGGTGAATAAGATTGAGAGCGCAGAACGTTATCTGCAACGCTCCGGGGCGTATGTGATGCCCGATAAACCCTGATAAATGATTCATTTGCTTTTATCATAAGAAAATTAAACACATTTGAATCATTATTGAATTGACGAGATTCAAATGGATCCTGCAAGATGCTTTCAATTTACGCGAAAGCGATTTCTAAAGCAGGGTAAAAGCATGAGTCATATCATTCACCGCAGCCTCCGTACTACCCCGGCAGTGGCAGTCAGTGCCCAGGGCGCTTACATCACGGATGCCAGTGGTCATCGCTATCTGGACGCCTGCGGCGGGGCGGCGGTTTCTTGTCTGGGGCACGCCCACCCGGATGTGCTGGCGGCGATGCATCGGCAGATCGATCGGTTGGCCTATGCCCACACCAGTTTTTTCACCACCGATACGGTGGAACAACTGGCTGAGCAGCTTGTCCGCACCGCGCCCGGTTCGCTGAACTATGCCTATTTCGTCTCCGGCGGATCGGAAGCGGTTGAAACGGCGCTGAAGCTGGCGCGCCAGTACTTTGTTGAGATCGGGCAGCCGGATCGCACGCTGTTTATTGCCCGTAAACAAAGCTACCATGGCAATACGCTAGGAGCGCTGGCCGTTGGCGGTAACGAGTGGCGCCGCCGCCAGTTCGCGCCGCTGCTGATGGATGTGGTGCGCGTATCGGCCTGTAATGAGTACCGTGACCGTGAGGCGGGCGAAAGCCAGCAGCAATACACCGAGCGCTTACTTGGCGAACTCGAAGCGGCAATTCTGGAGGCCGGGCCGCAAAAAATTATCGGTTTTATCGCTGAAACTGTGGTTGGCGCAACCACCGGCGCAATGCCGCCTACGCCGGGTTATCTGCAAGGCGTTCGTCGGTTGTGTGATAAATACGGCATTCTGTATATCGCCGATGAGGTGATGTGCGGCATGGGCCGTACCGGTACGTTGCACGCCTTTGAACAGGATGGCGTTGTCCCTGACATCGTGACCATCGCAAAAGGTTTAGGCGGGGGTTATCAGCCCATAGGCGCAGTGCTGGCCAGTGAGCAAATCGTCGCCGCGCTGCAAGCCGGTAGCGGTATGTTCCAGCATGGTCACACCTACATCTGCCACCCGACAGCCGCAGCCGCTGCGCTGGCCGTGCAGCAGGTTATCGAGCGAGATCGTTTGCTCGAGCAGGTGCAGCAGCAGGGCGCGTATTTGCAGCAGGCGCTGCATGATGTGCTGGGCGGATTACCGTATGTCGGTGATACGCGCGGTCGCGGTTTATTCGCCGGCGTGGAGCTGGTATGCGATAAAGAGCGCAAAACGGCATTCGATCCGATACTGAAGCTGCATGCCGCTATTAAAGCGCAGTGCATGGCGCACGGGCTGCTGGTCTATCCGATGGGCGGAACCATTGATGGCCAGCGGGGCGATCATATCCTGATTGCGCCGCCGTTTATTGTCAGCCGGTCCGAACTCGATTTTGTAGTGGATACCCTGCACAAGGTCATCAGCGAAGAGACGCATAAACTGATGAGACGTCAGCCATGAATCGTTTACCTGCACTGACAAAACAGCAGTGGAGCGATGAACAACGCCAGCTTGCGGAGGAGATTATCAACGGGCCGCGCGGCGCGCTGCTGCCGCCGTTTGAACCGTTGTTGCGCAGCCCGGAACTGATGGCCCATGCGCAGCGAATGGGGGAGTATCTGCGCTACCGTAGCGCGCTGGGGCAGCGGTTGTCGGAATTGGCCATCCTGCTGACCGCACGTCACTGGTCGCAGCCGGTTGAATGGGCCATTCATGCGCCAATAGCCAGGGAAAAAGGGATCCCGGCGCAAGCGGTGCAGGCAATTAATGAACAGCGTCAACCAGAGGCGCTGGCGGCTGATGAATGGGTGGTTTACCATTTTTGCCAGCAGCTGCATCAGCATAAAAAAGTCAGTGATGATATCTGGCAACAGGCAATCGATCTCTGGGGGGAAAAGGGCGTTGTCGATCTGATTGGCATCAACGGTTATTACAGCTTTCTTTCAATGATCATGAACGGCGCGCAGACGCCAGTACCCGACACCAGGGATTTTATTCTTCCCGCATAAATAATTCGCACGCCTTTATTTTTATATCGCGTGCGAATGTAGGGATACTGTTTTAATTCTCAACGCCAATATCAGTTTTAGGGTATTGCGCGAAAACTCCTGTCTGCTGTCTTAATTACGCTGAGGATTATTATGTCTGCATTATTGAAAAAATTAAAGATTACCCTGGCACTGGTTGCCTGTTCGGCGAGTTTTACCGTCATGGCACAAGATAAATTATTAGTCGGTGTGGATACTGCCTTCGTTCCCTTTGAATTTAAGCAAGGCAATAAATATGTTGGTTTTGATATCGATTTATGGCAAGCCATTGCGAAGAAAATGAATGTCAGCTACGAATTACGCCCTATGGATTTCGGCGGCTTAATTCCTGGTCTGCAATCGCGTAATTTAGATGTGGCAATGGCCGGGATCACCATTACCGATGCTCGCAAACAGGTCGTTGATTTCAGCGAGGGTTACTACGATGCGGATCTCTTAATGGCGGTGAAGAGCGGTGATAATTCCATTACCAAATTCAGCGATCTGACCGGTAAAAAAGTGGGGCTGAAGCAGGGCACCGCCGCGGCGAGTTTTATGAAATCCAAATATAAAGCCAACTATGTCGAATTCCCCAATATTGATAACGCCTATCTCGACCTGCAGGCTGGCAACCTGGACGCGGTCGTTCACGACTCCCCGAACGTACTCTACTACGTGAAAACAGCAGGTGGCGGTAAGGTAAAATCCACCGGTGAAACGGACAGCATTCTGCCGCAGAAATACGGTTTTGCCCTGCAGAAAAACAGCAGCCTGACGCCGAAGGTCGATGCCGCGTTAAAGGCATTACGCGCGGATGGCACCTATGACAAGATTTATTTTAAATGGTTTAACAAACAACCTAAATAATACCAGCCGGGCCGGGTAACTCCGGCCAGAACCGTGAGTAATAGACCGCATTATGAATTTCGAAACGAAATATATATGGGAATCGCTGCCGCTATTATTACAAGGGCTGCAGCTGACAATATTGATCTCTATGGTCGGTTTGGCGGGCGGCTTTATCATCGGTCTGCTGGCAGGAATCTGCCGTGCGCTGGGAGGCGGCATCGCGAAAACGTTATCATTAATTTTTGTTGAGTTGATTCGCGGTACGCCAATTATGGTACAGGTGATGTTTATCTATTTTGCCTTGCCAATGATTCTGCCCGTTCGTATCGACCCCATCACGGCCGCGATGGTCACCATTATCATTAACTCCGGCGCGTATATTGCGGAAATTACGCGTGGTGCAATTTTGTCCATCAATAGAGGGTTTAAAGAAGCCAGTCTGGCAATGGGATTATCGCAGCGCGCAACGCTATGGCACGTGATTATGCCGCTGGCCCTGCGCCGCATGATCCCGGCGTTGGGCAACCAGTGGATTATCAGCATTAAAGACACCTCGCTGTTCATCGTTATCGGCGTCGCGGAATTAACGCGCCAGGGGCAGGAGATCATCGCCGGGAACTTCCGCGCCCTTGAGGTCTGGACAGCGGTAGCCCTGATCTATCTTGCCGTCACCCTGTGCCTGAGCTTCCTGCTGAAGCAACTGGAGAAAAGGATCCATATTTTATGAGCATGGTTGAATTTAGCGCGGTCGCTAAACATTTCGGCACCACGCAGGTGCTGCACGATATCAATCTGAGAATTGATGCCGGTGAAGTGGTCGTGATTATCGGTCCTTCAGGTTCAGGTAAATCGACGCTGCTGCGTTGTATCAACAAGTTGGAAGCGATCTCCTCCGGCACCTTGCTGGTTGCCGGGATGCACCTGACCGATCCTCACGTCAACGAGTGCGAAATCCGCCGCGAAGCGGGGATGGTATTCCAGCAATTTCATCTGTTTCCGCATCTTACGGCGCTGGAAAATGTGATGTTTGGACCTATCCGCGTACGCAGAATGAGTCAAGCGGCAGCCCGCGAACAGGCGCTGGCGCTGCTGGAACGTGTCGGCCTACGCGAACGAGCCGAGCACTATCCATCAGAGCTTTCAGGCGGCCAGCAGCAGCGCGTGGCTATCGCTCGCGCGCTGGCGGTGAAACCGAAAATGATGCTGTTTGATGAGCCAACCTCTGCGCTCGATCCGGAGTTGCGCCACGAAGTATTAAAAGTGATGCATTCACTGGCGGATGAAGGGATGACCATGATTATAGTGACGCACGAGATTGGCTTTGCACGCGATGTGGCCTCTCGATTGATTTTTATCGATGGTGGAACCATTGCTGAAGATGGCCCACCTGATATCCTGCTGAATGCCAGTAGCAATCCGCGCCTGAGAGAATTTTTACAGCACGTTTCATGAACATAAGTGAATCCATTACATGAAGAAAATCGACATCAGTGGTTCCCCGTTTGAGATTGGCCTGCGCCTTGGCGAGCTTGGCCGTGAAGCATGGCATCAGAAACTGAGGCTCACGTCATTGTGGCAAACGGTGATGACTCTGCAGGCATCCCCTGAGACCCGGTTAATGCGCGCCGAGGTACAGCGGCATTATCCGCACATCTGGCAGGAGCTGCAGGGGTTGGCGCAGGGGCTGGAGGCCACTGTTGATCAGGTCTTTGCCTGGAACTGCCGTGGCGATCTGGTGCGCTCAACGTCGGATGGCTGTACGACGGTGGCCGGGGTAAACGCCGCAGGCGAGCGGATTATCGCGCACAATGAAGACGGTTTTCCTCAGTTACGGGATGAATGCTTGCTGGCTACCATTACCCCGAGTCGCGGTCTGAGCTTTACGAGTTTTGCCTATCCGGGGTCGATTTGCGGCCACACCTTTGCGGTGAATGAAAAAGGTGTCGTTAACACGGTGAATAACATCCGTGCAGTGCATCGTCCGCAGGGATTACCGCGTCAGATCCTGGCTCGCGCCTCGCTGAATGCGAACACCCTCGACGAGGCAATCACTATACTTACCGGCCAGCCGCGATCCGGGGCGTTTCACCATACGCTCGGGCAACTGGGCGATGCGCGGCTGTTCAGCGTTGAGGCCACCGGTCAAGGCTGTTCCGTTCTACCCCTGACGACGGTAACGGGGCATGCCAACCATCTGGTGCATGCGGCACTGGCTGGCGTTGAGCAGATCGTTACTGACAGTTCAGCGTCGCGGCAGTTACGCCTTATGCAGTGGCGGGAAACGCAACCTCCGTTTGACGCCGCGGCGGCAAAAACCATTCTCTCAGATACCCATGACGCCGAACTGCCAATTTATCGGCTGGCTGCCGACGATCCGGATGAGGAGAACACCCTTGCCACGGCAGTTTTCACCCTCGATGCCAACCACGTCAGGTGGCAAATTTTCGACATTAACCGCGACGATGCTAAATTTCAGGGAGAAGTGCGTGGGTGAGATAGCCGGTCGTCAGTCATAAAGGGCAGGGTAGTACCGTTGCCCCGGCGTTCAATAGTACCGTCCGGATACTGCCCGCTATCGGCGTCTTGAGCGATGTCCTGAAGCGCGGTGTCCGGAATATTCAGGTTTGCGTCTCTATACGATTCGGGCCATCGCCGTTTCTCATCTGCCTCGTGCGCGCCGATGCATACTCTCGCGGACATACACGAAAAACAAAATGTCTTGTTCAGTTAAGTATGGCTTACAGGACAGCGCCTGTTAATTAGCCCTTATACCTTAGTTGATTATTTCAAGGTTACTGCTGTTTCTGCTTTTTTATCCTTTCGTATGTCGCCTGCATCTCTCTAAAAAATTTATACAACTTTGTCAGAGTTACACTTTTTTACGTATTAACTTTTTTTTCTGCGCTTAAAAACGCTTGACAAAATCAACGCCAAAGTTAAATTTGAGCGACTGCTCTAATTTTATGTCATGCATTTAGAATGGTAAAAATGGTTCTTAATGATTTACAAAACACTCTATGACAAGGGGAATAGCGTAATGCCACTTTTTTCCAGGACACTCAGTTGATGAGAGCAAATATGATTACCCTTGCTCTGGCTTTTACTTTCTCTATTTTTTCTACACCAACCTCAGCAAATGCCTCACCATCAAAAACTTATCGTATCGCTGTTTATAGGGGAGACGCCGGGTGCGCGGGGTGTTCAGAAATGGTGGTGAAATCGCTCGTCGGTACTGGCCTGCCCCTGAATATCGCTTATGTGGGTGAAAAAGAAACGCTGAAAGTGAATGAGCAAACGCTTAAAAAATTCGATATCTACATTCAACCCGGCGGCGGTCAGGATATACCCGGTTCTTATGACGTCATTGGTGATGATGGCGCTGAGGCTATCCGTCAATTTGTGAAAAGCGGCAAAGATTTTATTGGCATTTGCATGGGGGCGTATCTTGCCGATAAAGACTGGATTGGGCTCATTGATGCTCCCCTTGAGTCAGAAGTGGGAAGACCTGGTTCACGCGCCTATGATGAGGGGGATTACACCTTGCAAGTGAAATGGAATAATAAACAGGAACCTTTTTACTATCAGGATGGCCCCTATCTGAATAACACAACCTCAAACGCTGGGTTCCAGGCGATAGCTTATTACGACAATGGGGATGTCGCTATCGCCAGATATAAATATGGGGAAGGGCATGTCATATTATCAGGCCCTCACCCTGAAGCCGATGAGACATGGATAGATGCCCGAGTTGCGGGTAACACCACCGCGGAAAGTAAAATGAAACGCATTTTAAGCTATCTGGGCATAAACAAGCGCTAATTTCTACTGCGGGTTTTTCATGCGTTTCAGAAGGATTTGCCAAGGATTTTAAAAGAAATCTCATATATTTCATTAAGAAAAGCGGTTCTTTTTTCTTTTGAATAATCGAGGATCAGCATACTCGAGTATCCATCTATTAATGCATTTATTTGTCTGGCGGATACCGAAGCGTTTATCGAGGAAAACTCGCCCTCATTAATTCCGGAGTCGATGATTTCTTCGAGTATATTGATCCATTGGAGTGATTGATTATGGACCAAATTAGCATAATCATCGTCGCGCGCGGCCATCGGCCAGAGTTCAAGGTAGAGCAGCCAGTGCGCTGATGGCGCATCAGGTAACAGCGTTTTGATATACAGCCTGACCCTGTCAGTTGGGCTCATACTTTCCGAGGCATTAAACGTTGCATGATATTCCTCGATGTCATTATCAAACATATATTTTATGGCCGATTTTTTTAATGTTTCCCAGTTACTATAATAATGATAGATGTGGCTCCTTGAAATATTAAGCTTTCGTGTAAGATCGCGGGTGGAGACATTGTTGAATCCTTTTTCTCTAAAAAGCTGCAGAGCGGCTATCTTTATTAGTTCCGAAAAATTTGTTGCTTTCAAAATTTAACCTTCATAGTGCGTAAAATTATCGTGTCGCAGAAAACGCTCTATCATTGCTCTGCACCTAATCAACAGCCAAATTTACTACACAGTCATGACCAGAGGCAATGACTGGGTTTTACACAGGACGGTGAACGTTACCATCATGGCGTGGCGGTTTCTTACATCTGCGATTGTTCCCTGAACGATTTCCGAGAGGCGTTCGTAGGTAGAGCAGGGAAGCCAGCATGGTCAATGGCGCGTCGAAAGAAGGGATATTCGCCGACGTGACCAGCCTGAAGCGGGTCGCATAATCTTTGGCCGCTTCGTAGTCGAGGAACATGGCATCGTGCGTGCCAATAAATTTTGAGCTTGATAGGATTTTGATGTTATGCTATGGAAAAGAATTAGTTACAGGTCTGGAGGTGATTTATATGACGCCAAAAGAAATACTTTGCCAATGGGTTGACGCATTTAATAATGCAGATGTAGAAATTATTTCAGAATTATATGATGATAATGCAATAAACCATCAGGTAGCCAATGAGCCAGTTATTGGGAAAGAGGCTATAAAGAAAATGTTTGAACAAGACTTTTCTATTCCAGAAATGGTTTGTATCGTTGAAAACATTTTCGAAGATGGACAATGGGCAATTTTAGAGTGGCGTGCCCCATCAGGTTTAAGAGGTTGCGGTTTTTTTCAAATAGTAAATAATAAAATTATATTTCAAAGAGGCTATTGGGATAAGCTATCTTTCTTAAAACTGCACAATTTACCTATTGAATAAAATTCATATATACTTTTTATGAGTAGTTTGCAAATTGCTTGAAGTATGCATTAAGGGAAGCATAATAACTTCCCTTAACCAATCTGTGGAATCTTTACGCCATCGTATAATGTGATCCTGCTTTTCCAGGTAACCCCGGATGGCCTCAAAATAGGTGAATGTCGATTCCGATTTTACAAATCGAAGCTGCATCAGGTGGCTCGTCGCGTCGTCGACGTAGACCAGTGCGGTACAGTCGGGTGCACGGTTCTCGAACCAGTGATGGTCGCAGCCATCAATCTGGATCAACTCACCACAACAGGCAAGACGATTGCTGAATTTTCGGCGCACGTTGTTTGCGGGGGATCGAGAGACCGGCTTTAACCATAAGCGACCGGACAGTTTCTTTGTACAGGTGGACATCGTGCAGTTCTGCAAGCTTTTCACACGCCAGCATCGGCCAAAGTCGGTATAGCGTTCTCGGATAATATTGAGCGCGTACTGTGCAAGGCCATCAGGCCGCTGGTTATTGCTGGGTTTTACTCGACGGCGGTTTACCAGGCGGGCCAGATTCACGGTAACGCGAGAAGACGTCGGCGCTGACGAGCGGAGATACCCAGGCGCTGCGCGGCCATCTGCGTTGTTAGGTGCCGGTCGACAACATCTTGAATGGGGTTAACTTCATCCAAAGTAAAAAACTGCGCTGAATGGGCCATGAGCAGAATCCCAGGATGGTTAACTGAGTTCTGATCAAAATCGCATAATCTTGCGGCTTCTATCATGGTGCGCATAATGTATATTATGTTAAATGCCATTCGAAAGGCCGAGTTGCCGCAATTCGCCCCAGTAGCCATATCGCCCGCCTAACCGGGATTATTCAAATCATTCTAGTTTCTCAAGAACTAACACCATCTTGTCATCCACCTGCCGCCGCAACGCCTGGATATAGCCCCTTTCGTCACGCGCAGTTTCACTCATCGTTATGGATCAGCACTGCGCAATAGCGCATCACAAATTTTGCCGCTCCCTGGGCAGCAGTGAGCGAGGCGAGATACCGAAGGCTTTGCGGAAGGCATGGCTAAAATGAGAGAAATCGGAGAAGCCAAAATCCAGCGCTGCCTGGGAAACGCTACTGACTCGTCCGCGTTCGAGGGCCTCCCGGCTCGCTCGCAACCTCTCCTGCCAAATTACGGCCATCGGCGTTTTTTTGTGACGGGCGAAAGCCCGCGTGACGGTGCGAACGGAAACGTGGTGCGCCTGCGCCAGGCTCTCAATGTTCAAATCTGGATCGACAAGTTGCCGCCGAATGTAAATCATCATCCGCGCGTAGAGATCGCGCTCAGCGCTAACGTTATCCAGATCCTGCAATTCCAGACTCAGCACCAGCAGATCCAGCATTGTCTGGGAGAAACGACCAGAAATATCTGGATTGACCAGGCAGTCTGGCATCGCTGTTGCCTGACGCAGCATTTCGCGCAGTGGGATCACGCCGGGGCGACCGTCGTCCAGTACCATCGCGGTGAGGTTTTCAATTCTCGGCAAACGACCGCTCAACAGATGCCGCGGGACCCGTACCAGATGGTTATCGCGCCCACCCAGGCTAAAGCTGAAAGTCTGGGCGGCATCGTATAGCACCAGACTATCCGCCGTCAGCGCCGCCCTGCGTCCCCCCTGTTCAAGCTGGCCGTACCCTCCCTGCATATAGCCCAGCCACAGATCGTCGTCTGGGCCCTGTCTCAGATAACGCGCGGTGCGTTCCCAGCGGTGCAACGGCGCAGACAACGAACAGATATCCACCATACCCACACCGCGTACCGCAAGCCGGGCATCAAAGTCGACCCCAGCCATGGGCACACTGGCGGCCGGGATGCAGTGACGCAACACCACATCGTTCCAGTACTCGAAGCGGCGCGACTCGGCAACGCCAACGGTCGAATAGTGGGAGCTGCCCGCAGATTGCATGATGCTATTCATTATTACTCACCTCGCGCCTTGATTCCCGCATAAACAACAGACACGGTGTGACGGGCAGCAACTATCGTGCCAGCACACAGATTTCGCCTCCGTCTATCACGAGCATCTGCGCTAAGGCTGCGGAAATATGGCGGAAAATGCGTCGACGCGCCTGGCGTCCCACGTCGCGAATGGCGTCGAAATAGCGATAATCGCACTCCAGGCGTGCACATCTGCGCTACGACGGAGCATCACGCTATGAACCTTTTCACCCTGCCCGCCCGTTGTCCCTGCCAGCCAAACGACTGTCCTTATGAAACAAGTACGCCGCAAATTTCTCCCTAATATCAGTAACCGTAATGTCGTCCGGCCACGTTGGTACCGGGAAATAAACAAGAGATATCAGACATGAGGGTAACGTTATGACTGTTAGTGGCACCACATCTCGCATCAGCCTGGTCGCCTGCACGCTCTGGCTGGCGACGAGCCCGGCCCATGCGGTCGATCTCAACTCACAGGATCTCATTCCGGCGCCTGCCGGTACCGATGCCATTCTGGCGTATTTCACCTACGCCACGCGAGACAGCTTTACCCCCACAGGCGGCGACGAAATTAAGCAAGGCACCGGGCTGGATTCCTTCGTCAGCATCTTTCGTTACGTCCACTATATGGATGTGGCTGGCTTCACCGTCGCGCCGCAGGTGCTGATGCCCTACGGACGTCTTTATAACGGCTCCCTGGGCGGCGCCCGCCTCGATTCCGCCAGCGGCCTGGGCGACCCTATTTTGACCGCCCCTGTCTGGCTGGTGAACAACCCCGGCACCACCTTCGCCCTCGTGCCCTACCTGTACGTCCCTGCCGGTTCCTACGATGCCGGGCGTACGCTCAACGTCGGTGAGAACCGCTGGAAGTTCGACCTGCAGCTTGGCGGCGTGCAGCAGCTTGGTAACGGTTTCGCCACCCAGCTGTCTGCTGATGCGCTGTGGTATGGCGACAACGACGATGCCACGGGCATCGGCACCGGCCGCCTCAAACAAGACAACACCTATCAATTTCAGGGCTGGATAAGCTGGACGCCGCCCGCAGACAACACCTGGACCGTCTCTGCCGGTTACGCCAAATCGTGGGGCGGTAAACAGCAGATTGACGGCGTCGAGAACGGACAAGCGACGCGTTCGGATCAGGTAAGGCTGGAATTGTCGAAATTCATCACCCCTACGGTGCAAGTGCAGGGCTTGCTCCAACGCGATATCAACGTTGATGGCGGTTTTAAGGAAGATCTCCACACCACCCTGCGCGTGATGAAACTGTTCTGATTGAACAGAGACCGCAACATCCCCTTCCACTCACATGTTACGGAGAAATCCACCATGAACGAACAGCAGCAAAAGCCGTCCCTGTATGAACGTCTCGGCGGGTATGACGCCGTCTACGCCTTCGCAGGCGAAGTGTTGAAGACCTGTATGAAGCATCCCGACATCGGCCATATCTGGGCGCACGTGTCCGAGTCTTCATTCCAGAAAGAACATATCAACTTCGTTGATTTCTTGTGCAAGCACTGGGGTGGCAACACCGTCTATCGGGGACGAGATATGGTGACCGCGCACCGCGGCATGGGGCTGACCGAGGTGCACTGGAAAGCCGTGTTCGAATCTATCGATGAGTGTTATGAAAACTTCAACGTGCCGCAGGATATTCGTGAAGAGGTCACTGCCTTCCTGACCCAGTTCAAGCCCGCCGTTATCGGCAGTCCTTCGTACCGCGATGTAGTGCTCTCACACCCTGACATGGACGTGACCAAGGGCATGAAAAGTGTCGGTATCCACTGGCCTAAAGCCGATAAGCCGTCTTAACACCTTACGGACACCCACTGGCTGGGTGGGTGTCCATTTCAGCCAAACGACTGACCCGGATAACCAAGTCTGGATGGCATTCCGGGCTTATGTTCAAGACTGATGCATGAGCAAACACAGGAAAAAGGAAAAAACATGGCTATTCAACGTCCCACTGCCGAAGAACTGCAAGAGCTTGCCAGTCGGCTGCATATCAACCTGACGCCGGCGCAGGCTGAAGAATATCTCGCGCTGATGCAGGCTAACTTCGACGCCTACGATCTGGTCGACTCTCTTCCTGACGACATCCCGGAGGTCCGCTATCCACGCGCCGCCGGATACCGTCCCACTGGCGAGGACAATCCGCTCAACGCCTGGTATTACAAAACCGAGGTAAAAGGTGCGGCGACTGGGGCGCTGGCCGGGCGGACCATCGCCCTTAAAGACAATGTCTCGCTGGCCGGCGTACCGATGATGAACGGAACCTCCACCCTCGAAGGTTTCGTCCCATCCTACGACGCAACCGTGGCCACCCGCCTGCTGGATGCCGGGGCGACTATTCTCGGCAAAGCCACCTGCGAGCACTTCTGCCTCTCCGGCGGCAGCCACACTTCCGACCCGGCCCCGGTACACAATCCCCATCGTCATGGCTATTGCTCCGGCGGTTCGTCCTCAGGCAGCGCCGTACTGGTAGCGATTGGCGAAGTGGACATGGCGATAGGCTGCGATCAGGGTGGTTCCATACGTATCCCTTCCGCCTTCTGTGGTACCTACGGCATGAAACCGACCCACGGTCTGGTGCCTTATACGGGCATCATGCCGATTGAGGCGACCATCGACCACGCCGGTCCCATCACTGCCAACGTGCGCGACAACGCGCTAATGCTGGAAACCATCGCCGGGAGTGATGGGCTTGATCCGCGTCAGTACGCGCCGGTTGTAGAAACTTATACCGCCGCCCTCAGCAAAGGCGCGCACGGCCTGAAAATCGGCATTCTGACCGAGGGATTCCAGTTGCCGAATATGGACCCGCAGGTAGAAGCGAAGGTACGAGCCGCTATCGCCCGCCTGCAAGCGCTTGGGGCCATCGTTAGCGAAATTTCCGTGCCGGAACACAATCTGGCGGGCGCGCTTTGGTCGCCTATCGGCTGCGAAGGTCTGACCGCCCAGATGATGCACGGCAACGGCATGGGCTTTAACTGGGAAGGCCAGTACGACGTCGGCCTGCTGGACAAACACGCGCAATGGCGCGACTGCGCGAATGCCCTCTCCCCATCGCTCAAAGTCTGCATGTTCGTCGGCCAGTATGGGCTGGAACGCTATAACGGTCGCTACTACGCAAGGGCGCAGAATATTGCGCGTCGGGCCCGTGCCGGCTACGACCGCGCGCTGAGCGATTTCGATCTGCTGGTGATGCCTACCGTACCTATCCTCGCTCAGCCGATGCCAGACCCAGACTGCTCAATCACCGAATATATTTCGCGCGCTTTCGAAATGATCGGTAACACCGCCCCGCAGGACATCACCGGTCACCCGGCGATGTCTATTCCCTGTGGCATGGTCGACGGACTCCCGGTGGGCATGATGCTGGTAGGACGTCATTACGCTGAAAACACTATCTATCAGGCCGCCGCCGCTTTCGAGGCCTGCGGTGACTGGCGGAATTTTTAACCTTAACTCTCGGGAAGCATAAAATGAGCCATAAACACGACCACGACCATACCCAACCACCTGTAGACATCGAGCTACGTGTCCGCGCACTGGAATCCTTGTTACAGGAAAAAGGCCTGATCGACCCGGCTGCGCTGGATGAGTTGATTGACACCTACGAGCACAAAGTCGGCCCCCGAAACGGCGCACAGGTTGTCGCCAGAGCGTGGAGTGACCCGGAATACAAACGTCGTCTGATGGAAAACGCCACCGCCGCCATTGCTGAACTTGGCTTCTCCGGAATACAGGGCGAAGACATGCTGGTCGTGGAGAACACGCCGGACGTGCACAACGTCACCGTTTGTACGCTGTGTTCCTGCTACCCCTGGCCGGTTCTGGGGCTGCCGCCTGTGTGGTACAAATCAGCGCCCTATCGTTCACGTATCGTCATCGACCCGCGCGGCGTTCTCGCCGAGTTCGGGTTACACATTCCAGAAAGCAAAGAGATCCGCGTCTGGGACAGCAGCGCCGAGCTGCGCTATCTGGTCCTGCCAGAACGTCCGGCGGGGACCGACGGCTGGAGCGAAACGCAGTTAATCGAGCTGGTCACCCGCGATTCGATGATTGGCACCGGTGTGGTTAGCGCACCATAACGAAAGGAGAAAACCATGAACGGGATACATGATTTGGGGGGAATGCACGGCCTTGGCCCGATCCCTACTGAGGAAAACGAGCCCTATTTCCATCATGAGTGGGAACGCAGGGTATTTCCTCTGTTTGCCTCGTTATTCGTCGGCGGACACTTTAACGTCGATGAATTCCGCCACGCTATCGAAGGTATGGCGCCGACAGAATATCTGCAGTCGAGCTACTACGAGCACTGGCTGCATGCATTCGAAACGCTGCTGCTGTCAAAGGGGGTGATCACCGTTGAAGAGTTGTGGGGAGGCGCGAAGCCTACCCCCTGTATGCCTGGCACGCCTGTGCTGACGCAGGATATGGTATCGAAGGTCGTTAGCACCGGCGGGTCTGCTCGCGTCAGTCATGATGTTACGCCCCGCTTCCGGGTGGGCGATCGGGTACGAACGAAAAATTTCAATCCGACCACACATACCCGTCTGCCACGCTACGCACGCGATAAAGTCGGTCGCATAGAGCTCGCTCACGGTGTGTTTATCACGCCAGATACTGCCGCGCACGGCCTGGGTGAACATCCCCAGCATGTCTACAGCGTCAGTTTCACCGCACAGGAACTGTGGGGCGAGCCGCGTCCGGACAAGGTGTTCATCGATCTGTGGGATGATTATCTGGAGGAAGCATGAATACTGCGACTCAACACGATTACGCCGCCATCGGGTTACCGCGCGATGAGGAAGGGCCGGTGTTCGATAAGCCCTGGCAGGCAAAAGCATTCTCTCTGATAGTCCATCTCCACCGGGCCGGGCTGTTCCCGTGGGCAGAATGGGTACAGACATTCAGTAAAGAGATCAAAGCGGCGCCGGCGCAACCGGGTGAAAGCGTGAATGATGCCTACTATCGTCAGTGGACGGCGGCGATGGAAAACATGGTGACTGCACTCAACCTGGCTGTGCCGGATGATATCAGCCGACGGACGCAGGAGTGGCGCCAGGCGTATCTCAACACGCCCCACGGTCAGCCGATTGTACTGGCGAACGCCAGTTGCCCGCCAGCACATAGCCATCATCACCTTTCGCTGGGCGTGCCGGTAACGGTGAGTCCGGCTCTCGTTTCCAACAGTAAAATCGATAACGGAGTTACACCATGAGTGATATCACCCTTAACACCCACATCCCGGCCGCCCCAATTCCTGTTGCGAAACTGCTGCCCTGGGCGCTGTTCACCGCCCTGCTGGCGCTGCTGGCAATCTATTTTGTTGGCGCGGAACAAGGCGCGACGTCGATGTTTTCCGGCACTCAGGTGCATGAATTCTTCCACGACGCACGTCATCTGCTGGGTTTTCCCTGCCACTGAGGAGGCGGAAATGATTGGGAAACTGTTATTTAAAGGGATGATGGCCGGCATTCTGGCGGGACTGATGGCGTTTGCTTTTGCGCACCATTTCGGCGAGCCGCAGGTCGACCGCGCGATTGGGCTGGAAAAAAGCATGTCAGCTCATGCTCACCAACACGGCGCGTCAGCAGACAGCGAAGAAGAAGAGGTGTTTAGCCGACAGACCCAGTCCGGGATCGGCCTGATGACCGGCATGGCGCTGTTTGGCGCAGCACTGGGCGGCGGTCTGGCGCTGGCGTGGGCCTTTAGCTACCAGCGCTTTGGGCCATCGAACCCGCGTGTGCTGGCGTTGTGCCTGGCGCTGGGTGGCTTTCTGGCAATGAGCCTGATGCCAGGTCTGAAATACCCGCCCAATCCGCCCGCAGTCGGCAACCCGGAAACCATCGGCTATCGTACCGGGCTGTACTTCGTCATGATGTTACTTTCCATCGGCATCGTCATCGCGGCCGCGTGGTTATCACATCAGCTAATGCCGCGCCTCGGCAGAGCAGATGCGATGATGTGGGCAACGCTGTTCGCCGTGGCGCTGATGCTCGTGGTTTGTGCCCTGATGCCGACCGTGAACGAAGTATCCGACCACTTCCCGGCTGACCTGCTATGGCGTTTCCGCATAAGCTCCTTCGGCACGCATCTTGTGCTCTGGAGCGTCATCGGTGTGGTTTTCGGCGCCTTAGCCGAACGCCCGCCGGCGACACGCGGACAGCGACTGGCCTTCTGGCGCGGTTAACATCATGAGAGCGTCGCTAACGCTAATTTGCCAGGGAGAAACGGCAGCTTCCAGAGGTTCACACTTCCCCTGTGATGATCCTCTGGAGGCACGGGAGTGGCAACGGGCACATCAGTTACAAAGCGGTACTGCCCGTTATCAACGCGTCTGGATCTCCCCAGACACCGCCGCCCGGCAAACCGCAGCTGCGCTCTCTTTACCGGGTACTCAGGTAACGGAACTGGCCGAACCCGACTACGGCATCTGGGCGGGTCGGTCATTACGTGAGGTGATGACGCAAGACGCCGAAGCATTCCGGGCATGGCTTGAGGGTGACTCTCCGCCGGGCGGAGAGTCGCGCGCACAGCTGCTGGCGCGCTGTGGCAGCTGGCTGGCTAAACACGTCGATATTCAAGGTCGGCACTGTGCCATTGCGCCAGCCGCCATAATCCGCGCCATGATCGTCGATGTTCTCGGCGCCCCACTTCACTCATTTGCACGCATCGACATCCACCCGCTCAGCATCACCGAGTTGCGCAGCGACGGACGGCGCTGGAATTTATGTTTATTGAAGGGCCACATCAATGGTGAATAGACCACGTTCAGCCAGCGGACGGAGGTCTGTCACATTTCTGCGGCATGGCATTCACGAAGGTAATATCTCAACCGTGGCCGCTCTGGCGCGAGCTCCCGTCATTGCGGAAACATAGCTACTGCTGGAATATTTTATCTGGTAGGCCCGATCGATTTTACTTTCAAGAACCGGGTCCGACGGTTTTACGAACCGCACGTCGAATTCCTGTCCGATAGCCACTATCTTACCCGCCCGTCGAGTTAGTGCTGCCTGATACCATTTTGAACGGGTACCACTATAGGCGCGGACAAAAAGTCGGTTATCCACCGTCACTTCCCAAATCCATGTTGGCGTGCCGGTGGTATTCATATCGGGACGGTACGGCGCGATTTTTAGGTCGTCCGCTGCATCTATTTTTGCTAAGAGCTCGCGGTTCCAGAGCATAAACTTTTCCTCTTTTGTCTACGTTATTTCGTATATTAAGGACATAAAACGATAACACTGATTCGTAGAATATCGGACGGTGTTATGATTTATTTATTAAGGTATTTGTTAAAAAATGCCGTGATGTTATCGAACGGGATCTTGTCCATGCGATCATATAAATCAACATGGGTGGCATCTTTTACAATCAAAAGCTCTTTTGGCTGATTTGCCGCTTCATAAGCCGTTTTGGAGAAGTACAGCGAATGCGCTCTTTCGCCATGAATGAACAGGATCGGGCGCGGAGAAATTTCCTTAATATAGGTCATGAGCGGGAAATTCATAAATGCCATCGGCGTTGTCACGGACCATGAATTGCCGGAGTTGACGGCTCGTGGATGATATCCGCGTTTGGTCATGTAGTAGTTCGCATAGTCCACGAGAAACTGTGCTTCACCGCCCTTCAGTTTATTATAGTCTGGCTGGTATGCAGGTTTGCCGTTTGCCGCATCCTCCCAGCGCTGAAGACTCATCTTCTCCAGCGCCTGCTCGCGTTGCTCCGTCGTTACGCTGTCATTGTAGCCTTTCGACATCACGCGGCTCATATCATACATGGTGCTGGCAACGACCGCTTTTACGCGTTTATCCACGGCAACAGCGTTCAGGGCAATCCCCCCCATGCCGCAGATACCGATGACACCGATACGTTCACGATCCACATAAGGTTGCAGTCCAATAAAATCGACGGCTGCCATAAAGTCTTCGGTATTGATATCAGGTGAAGCAATATTGCGCGGTTCACCACTGCTTTCACCGGTATAAGACGGATCAAATGCCAGCGTCACGAATCCGCGCTCTGCTAAGGTCTGAGCATACAGACCTGATGCCTGCTCTTTTACCGCACCAAAAGGCCCGGAAATAACAAGCGCAGCAAGCTTCCTGTTTCCGCGATCTTCAGGAAGATATACATCTGCGGCCAGCGTAATGCCGTAACGGTTTTTAAAAGTCACTTTTTGATGATCCACTTTGTCGCTCCTTGAGAAAGTTTTATCCCACGTCTGAACCAGATGGACTGAAGAATCAGCTGTGCCTGCTGCCGGCTGGGCGACCGCAGCTTCTGTTGAAATCATGGCCAGCGTTCCGGCAAGGAGTGCGCCATTAAAAAAACGGGTTGAAGTTTTTAGCGTCATGATAGTCATACCTTCATTCAAATTGGATGCGGATTGGGTTGTAGTCAGCGTCTCATTTCGGTATGTCTATTTTGGATGTCGCTAATGAAATCTGTTATTAAAATACTCTGCATTATTTGCCTGATCCTATTAACATGATGCCAAAGCGTATATTTCACTTTTCATAACGGGTAAGTTGGCAACGTCGCACAGACTTAACAAATATGGGGGGTGATGGAATGATTTCAGACAAATCGATTGATAGACGACTCGGCGAGCTCTCCCGGGATATTGCTCAGCGCACGCCCGGCACCGGTGATTTCCCTACAGCCGTAGAAGGACTGGAATTATTCCGCCGAAACGAACCCGCTCCTCCGGTGAGCTGCCTGGTTCCTCCGAGTATCGTTCTGGTGGCCAGTGGCGCGAAGATCATGTGGGTTGGCGGTGAACCATATGAATATAATGCGGAAAAATTCCTGATCACGTCTCTTGATCTGCCAGCCAGTTCGGAAGTATTGCAGGCTTCGACATCCCGGCCCTGTGTCGGCGTCGCCTATAAACTTGACCAGCGCGTGCTGATGGAATTAATTGCACAGGGAAGCCTGCCGCCGGTCAAAAAACGAGACGCGGGAACGGGTGTAGGGATAGGGACCATGACTGATGTATTGCTGGAGCCTTTCTGCCGTCTGCTTTCTTTGCTTGACGAGCCTGAAGCCATTCCTGTTCTCGGGCCGCTGATTCAAAGAGAGATACATTACAGGCTTTTGATGAGCGATCGGTCCGATCATCTCAGACAGATTGCAGCAGTAGACGGCCATGGCTACCGTATCGGTAAAGCTATCGACTGGTTAAAGACCAATATTGCATCACCTTTACGTGTCGAGGAGCTGGCAAACCGCGTGCAAATGAGCACGCCCTCTTTCCACCAACATTTCAGGCAGCTTGCGGGAATGAGCCCGCTCCGGTATCAGAAATGGCTGCGCCTCAATGAAGCCAGGCGACTGATGCTGAATGAACATTACGATGTTACCACAGCAGCCTATGCTGTCGGTTACGAAAGCTTATCTCATTTCAGCCGGGAATATACGCGGATGTTCGGGGAATCACCTAAGAGGGATATTACTATGCTGAGAAAGTCTGCTGGTAAGCTTTAGTAAATTCTGCTTTGCTCTGCCTCCCCCGGTAAAATCTATTGTACGTAAAGGCTGTAGGAGAAGTTAAAGACCTGAACTCAAAATCAGACAGCCCTCGTCGGGCAGCCCGTAAAAAGTCAGCTAATAGATGCCATTGACATATTCACTTTTTGATTAGATTTGCACATTACTCACATTATTAATCCAGTAACTTCATTTCCAGAGCCCGACTCATGGCTTGCGTACGACTATTGACTTTGAGCTTGGCGTAGATGTTCTTGATGTGCCATTTCACCGTCTCAGTAGAGATAGTCAAAGAGCGAGCGATTTCCTTGTTCATCTGACCATCAGCAATCAGCTGTAATATCTGCTGCTCTCGCTCACTGAGATCCAGGTTAACATCACTATTTTCACGCTGAATCCGCTTGCCTTCAGACTCGCTCCTTTTCATGGGCAAATGGTCATCCCCTTCGCTGGCTGCTGAGGTTTCGCGTACATGGACAAGCAGAAGCTGCAATGCCTCGCCAGCATCAAGAAAAATTCGTTTGAGATGCTGTTGTGCCGCTAATTGCAAGGTGGGCTGCAATGCAGCCACGGCAGCCGCGTTTTCGCCACTATCCCACAAGGATAATGACCATAGCGTACGAAGACGCGCTGCGGATAGCCGGTCGCCCCGACGCTCCTGCTCAGTCACGAGTTCGCCCAGTAAAAGTCTGGCTTGTGGGGCCTGGCCTGACGCCAGAAGAAGGCGGCTGCGGCTGACGATTGCATGCTGAGCTATTGCGCGTTGACAGGGATTTTCGGCATCAATTGTGGCATGGGCGGCCAGTTGTTCGAGTTGCCGTTGCAGCTGCTCTGCGCCTGGATAATTCGCGCGCTGTAGGCGCACTCTCGCCTGCTCTGCTAACAATAAAGCCTGCGGCCGTTGCCATCCGCGAGACACCGCTAGTCGTTGCGCGTGTTCCAGCAGCCGTTCTGCCTCATGCGGCATATCGTCATTTAAGGCCTGGCGCGCAAGATAGGTATAGCAGCGACTCAAGGCATCGGGTGGACCAAACCGATCGATAAATTCGAGTCTGTCTGCTAACAGCGTATTTAATGAGTCCAGGTTCTTACGTTCGTAAGCTATTTCCGCCAGCAGCGGCGCAAGCGTCGCGCCGCTGGTCGACTGAGGGCCGGTAAAACGCTCAGCCTGGCGCAATGCATTCTCTGCATACCCCCAGGCGTTCTCCAGGTCACCCTGACCAAGATGGCACTGAGTAATGATAAAAGCGCGATAAACCGAGACAAACAGATTGTCGAGCGGGCTTTCCGGGCAAGGCATATGCCGTTGAACCTCAAGAGCGTCGGTATAGCGCTGGTTAACCACGTGGCAGTAGCTCAGAATATTGCAAATGAGGCCATCGACCCAGGTGTCTCCGCAGGGCACTTTAGCCAGCAACGGCTCAACAATCGCCAGGCTTTCCGGGATTTTCTCGGCAAAAGCTTCGCAAATTGCGCGCACGACACGTAATTTGAGCCAGGCGTTGGGGGTTATATCATCACGGTGATTAACGACCATTTGGTCAAGATTATCCAGCAACTGCCTTGATTCATCGAAGCGGAAATAGTGCGCCAGCGCCCAGGCCAAATTGATTTGCAGGTCAATGCGCGAAGGGTCAGTACTTGCGGGTAAGTGATGCATCCAGGAAACCAGGGTATCTATATCCCCTTCTTCCGCCAGTGACTGCGCTCCTGCACCATCCTGCCCGGGGTTATGGATCGGCTTGCCCGCTGCAAGTGCGTGGCGTACCGCTTCGGACCACAATCTCTGTTCAACGAACCAATGACTGGCTAATTCATGTAAATGCTTGAGGTTGATATCGTTGTTCTGCTGCAATATCGTTCGCAGGGTTTCCTGCAAAAGAGGATGGTAGCGAAACCAGCAGCCTTGTTCGTCAAGGGCTGACAAAAAAAGATTGTGCCGCTCAATCCATGCCAGTATCGCTTCACTATCATCACGCCCTGTAACCCCATTACATAACCCGGCATTTAAACGATTAAGAAACGATGTTTTGACAAGAAAATCAAAAATTTCCGCAGGCAATGGGTCAAGTACCACCTCTTTCAGATAACGGGCGATGGCGCGGGTTCCACCACGAATATTGCGCAGCAGATGTTCTGGATCATTGAGCAATTCTGGGGACAACGAAGCGATTTTCATGCCGGCGATCCACCCCTCTGTCGCGGAACGTAGCCGCTGTACATGCTGATTACTGAGTGGTACATCAATCGTCTGGCTGAAATAGTTTCTGGTTTCTTCGAGCGTAAATTGGAGGTCTCGATCATAAATTTCCACCAGCTGGTCCTGCGCCTGAAGCAGGCTCAGGGACAGACTGGGGTGGAAACGGCTGCCAATGATTAGATGCAAGGCGGCAGGAGCATGCTTGAGCAAATATCCCAGGGCTTCATATACACCGGCATCATTGATCATATGGAAGTCATCAACGATCAGATACAGGTCGTGCGGACAGTAATGCAGTTGGTTAATCAACCCGGCCAGCAGCTGTTGCGAACTGGAGGGCGTCTGTTCTTCTATGTTGCGCCAAAAGTCGGCGTCCCAATCGCCATAGAGCGGCCGCAATGCTTGCAGTAGATAAGGAATGAACTGCCATACGCCATCATCATCCTCATCGAGGCTAAGCCAGGCAACGCGTTCGCCCTGGGCAATCATTTGCTGATACCACTGCGCCAACAGGGTGGTTTTGCCAAATCCAGCTCCCGCGCAAACGACACCCAGACGGCGTCGCTGCATGCGATCGAGGAGCAGAAGAAGCCGTGAGCGCTGTAGCAGCCGTATCGAAGAGCGTGGTGGGACGAATTTGGTCAGGATTAGCGGCAAATCTCTCGTCAGCCGCAATGGCCCGGAGACCAGTGAAGTTGCCTGACGACTTTTAAAATCCGATGGCTTCATCCGTAGTTATCTACTCGTATTTTTTTATCAATTGTACGCCAGAGCCCGGGATGACATGGAACCGTCCCTCTCGATAGATACATAAAATTTATAAAGTTTGACCTCAAGCATGTAAACCCCCTCCTACCCCCCCATGAAGGTGGCTTCGCACCTCCTCGTCACACTCGTAGATTCATTGCATCGGCGTGGTTAAGGGCTTTCAGCCTGCCCGCCTGACGACCGTTACTGAGGAGAATTAAGTGATGCTTAACAAACAGGCTTTACTCCAGGCTTACCGTAAGATGCGCGAAATCCGGACGTTTGAGGAGCGTTTGCATCAGGAAAACACCAGTGGTGATATTCCGGGCTTCATTCACCTTTATACCGGTGAGGAAGCCATTGCGGTGGGGGTCTGCGAAAATCTGACTAACGCTGATTTTATTGGGTCCACGCACCGTGGACATGGCCACTGTATTGCCAAAGGCTGCGATATTCACGGCATGATGGCTGAAATATTCGGTAAGGACAGCGGATTATGCCGGGGCAAGGGGGGCTCTATGCATATTGCCGATCTGTCGAAAGGTATGCTGGGTGCAAACGCTATTGTGGGTGGCGCCCCTCCGTTAGCCATCGGCGCTGCGCTGACGGCCAAAACCCTTAAGACCGGGAACGTTGGGGTCTCTTTTACTGGTGACGGCGGTTCTAATCAGGGTCTGGTATTTGAAGCCATTAACATGGCAGTCGTGCTGCAACTCCCTGCCATCTTTATTT
The DNA here is from genome assembly GCF_003812845.1 of Klebsiella sp. FDAARGOS_511. Lineage (NCBI taxonomy): Bacteria > Pseudomonadati > Pseudomonadota > Gammaproteobacteria > Enterobacterales > Enterobacteriaceae > Klebsiella > Klebsiella sp. FDAARGOS_511. Next base: position 6,055,119 of record NZ_CP033824.1, read on the forward strand.
TCGAGAACAACGGTTATGGCGAAGGAACGGGCCATGACTACGCCGTCGGTGGTCGTGATATCGCCGGGCGCGCCGCGGGCTTCGGTTTACCGGCAGTGACGGTTGATGGCACCGATTTCTTTGCCGTTTACGATGCCACCGCAGAGGCGGTCAAGCGCGCCCGAGATGGTGGAGGCCCAAGCGTCATTGAGGCCAAAGCTTTCCGCTGGCACGGTCACTTTGAGGGCGATCCGGCGCTTTACCGTGCTGAGGGCGAAGTTCAACGTCTGCGCGAACAACATGATCCGCTGAAGATTTTCACTGCCAGGGTCGAACAACACATCTCCCTTGAGGAACTGGCGGCGATCGATGCGGCAGTTGAAGCACTTGTCGATGATGCTGTATTCAAAGCCCGCGCCGCTGCCTACCCGGCTCCGGAAGACCTGCTTACAGACGTTTACGTCTCATACTGAGGGTGATCACAATGCCTATAAAAACCTATCGAGAAGCGGTCAAGGAAGCCCTGGCCCAGGAAATGGAGCACGACGAACGTGTCGTTCTGATTGGTGAAGACTTGCGTGGCGGTCACGGCGGAAATGCGCCCGAAGAAGCAAGGATAGAGGCCTTTGGAGGCGTGCTCGGCGTTACTAAAGGGCTGTGGACGCAGTTCGGCTCCGAGCGGGTGATCGACACCCCCATTACGGAGTCGGCGATCGTCGGCATGGCTGCCGGCGCCGCAGCAACGGGTCTGCGGCCGGTGGCAGAGCTGATGTTTATGGATTTTTTCGGTGTTAGCCATGATGCACTGTACAACCAGGCCGCAAAGTTCCGCTATATGTTTGGCGGCAAGGCGAAGGCGCCGCTGGTGATGCGGGGCATGATCGGCGCTGGTTTTTCTGCTGCAGCCCAGCATTCGCAGTCACCCTATAATATTTTTGCGACCACACCGGGGCTCAAGGTGGTCGTGCCATCGACGCCTTATGATGTCAAAGGGCTGCTGATCCAGTCGATTCGCGACGACGATCCGGTGGTGTTCTGCGAGCATAAAATGCTTTATGACCTCAAGGGCGAGGTACCGGACGAGATTTATACCATTCCCCTGGGCGTCGCCAACTATACCCGTGAAGGTGAGGATGTCACCATCATCGCGTTGTCGGCAATGGTACATAAAGCAAACCAGGTCGCCGACAAACTGGCCAGCGAGGGGATCTCGGTGGAGGTGGTCGATCCACGTACAATTTCGCCTCTGGACGAAGAAGGTATTCTGGAATCAGTGGCTTCTACAGGCCGCGTGGTCATTGTCGACGAGTCAGCTGCGCGTTTTGGCTTTGCTCATGATGTCGCCGCGCTGATTGCTTCCCAGGCATTCCATTTCCTCAAAGCGCCTATTGTTCTGGTAACACCACCACACACCCCGGTACCGTTCTCCCCTGCTCTCGAAAAACTCTGGATCCCTGGCGTTGAACGTATCGAAGCTGCCGTCCGTCAAGTGCTGGAGGATTAAGCTATGAGCGATATCAGGACACTTGAAATGCCGAAGTGGGGTCTTTCAATGGAGGAAGGCGTGCTCGCACGGTGGGCCATCCAGGAGGGTGACAGTTTCGCCAAAGGGCAGGAAATCTGTGAAATTGAGACCAGTAAAATCGTCAATGTTCTGGAGGCCCCCTTCGCCGGTACGCTACGGCGGATAATCGCCCGAGTGGGAGATACCCTCCCGGTCGGCGCTGTTTTAGCGTTGGTCGCTGACTCTTCGGTAAGCGAGGCTGAACTGGATGCCTTCGCGGCCAGTCTGGGCGCGGCGCAGCCAGCAGCTCCTGTCATGCAGACAACCGAGCCTGCTGTAGCGACCGCGGCGCCCTCCTTTGTACCGGCCCCCGCCAATAAGCCTGCGGCATCCATTGGGCTGACCGAGGTACCCATCAGCTTACAAGGCAAAACCGATCCGACTCAGGTGAATGCCACTCCCCATGCGTTACGTCTGTCCGCGCGGTTGGGCGTTGACTTGAAAAAGGTCCACGGTAGCGGGCGCGGCGAGCGTATCTCCGTGGCTGACCTGGAGAGCGCGATCGTTGCCGCAGGCGGCCGCATCGCCTCTCCGCCGCCGCCAGTTCGTTCCGGCAAAGCGCCGCGTTCGCATACCGATGATAGCCAGGTATCGGCAACCCCGTTGGCGCGCCGTCTGGCCAAAAAACTGGGGATCAACCTGCACGACTGCCGCAAAAGCGGTTCACTTGGACGGGTGAGTCGCGATGATGTGCTGGCGGCCGCTTTGCTGCTGGATGGGCTACCCCAGACCGGGGCTCCACAAACCACGTCAGCGACAGCCTTTGAGACGTTGCCGATGTCCAGCATGCGGCGAGCGATCGCTGGTCGTTTGCAAATGTCCAAGCAAAATGCACCTCATTTCCGTTTGACCGTCGATCTCGACCTGGATCGACTCTTAGCCTTACGTAAGGAAATCAACAGCGAAGTACCCGGCGTCAAGATTTCGGTTAACGATATGCTGGTTAAAGCCTGCGCCATGGCGCTGATAGCCGTGCCGGACGTTAACATACAGTTTGATGAGGCTACCCAGAGCATACGCCGTTTTGCCGATGCCGACATTTCCGTGGCGGTTGCGCTGCCAGACGGGTTAATTACTCCTATCGTACGTTCGGCCAATAGCAGGTCGATAAGCGACATATCAAACGAAGTTCATTCTCTGATAACCAAAGCCCGGGCGGGCATGCTCAAGCCCGAAGAGTTCCAGGGCGGCACCTTTAGCGTGTCAAACCTGGGCATGCTCGGAGTAAGGCAGTTTGACGCCATCATCAACCCACCCCAGGGCGCGATCCTTGCGATTGGCGCAGGTGAGCCCCGAGCGGTAGTTCGCGACGGACAGATCGTCGTCCGCCATCAACTGACCGTATCGCTGTCCTGCGATCACCGGGTCATCGATGGGGCGTCAGGCGCGGCTTTTCTCCAGGCGCTCAAGCGGTTGGTGGAAACACCGACGCTGTTGTTTATCGGGGAGACGAGCTATGCACGACAAATATGATGTACTGATAGTAGGTGGCGGGCCTGGGGGGTATGTCGCCGCCATTCGTGCCGGCCAGCTAGGGCTTCGTACCGCATTAGTGGAGAAGCAGCATTTAGGGGGCATCTGCCTGAACTGGGGATGCATTCCAACCAAGGCGCTGCTGCATGGCGCAGAGGTGGCGCACAGTATTGCGCATGCCGATCGGCTGGGTTTTAGTCTCAGCGAGGTGAGTTTCGATCTGCAGAAACTGGTGCAGTTTAGCCGCGCCGTGTCGCAACAGCTTACCGGAGGTGTCGAGTACCTGTTGAAGAAAAATGGCGTGACGGTCATAGCCGGCACCGCCCGGCTGCGTGGTAAGGGGCAAGTCACGGTCGCCTATCCCCAGGGGGAAGAGCGAGACTATCGCGCAGATCATGTGATCCTTGCGACTGGCGCCCGGCCGCGAGCGTTGCCCGGAGTAGAGCCAGATGGCGAGCGAATCTGGACCTATTTCGAGGCCCTGCAGCCTGAGCGCTTACCGGAGTCTCTATTAATTATCGGGTCAGGGGCCATCGGAGTGGAGTTCGCCAGCCTTTATAACGATCTTGGCAGCAAAGTGACGCTGGTCGAACAAGCCGCGCAGATTCTGCCCCTTGAAGACGCCGAAGTATCCGCGACCGTGCGTAAATCGTTCGAACGACGCGGTATACACGTCCATAGCCAAACTCTGCTGACGCAGGTAAAGCGCACCGATACGGGCGTGCGCTGCGCCCTGAAAACCACCGGCGCCGAACAGACCCTGGAAGTCGAACGTGTGCTGTTGGCAGCGGGCGTACAGCCTAATGTGGAAGGCCTGGGGCTGGAAGCGCTGGGAGTCGAGTTGGACCGCGGGTTTATCAAGACGGATGCCGCCTGCCGAACCAACGTCTTTGGGCTCTATGCTATCGGCGATGTGGCCGGCCCGCCGTGTCTGGCGCACAAAGCCAGCCACGAAGGCATGATCTGCGTCGAGGCGCTGGCTGGTATCGAAGGCATACGCCCTCTTAACCGCGACTACGTGCCCGGTTGTACCTATGCCCGGCCGCAGGTTGCCAGCCTGGGCTTGACAGAGGCGAAGGCTCGCGAGACGGGACGGCCGATCAAGATTGGTAAGTTCGCGTATCAGGGGAATGGTAAGGCGCTGGCCAGCGGTGAGACGGAGGGTTTTGTTAAGACTATTTTCGACGCCGAAACCGGCGAACTGCTGGGCGCGCATATGGTTGGCGAGCAGGTCACTGAACAGATCCAGGGTTTTGGTATCGCGCATCATCTGGAGGCCACAGATGAGAGTCTCTTATCGATGATCTTTGCTCATCCCACGCTTTCTGAAGCCATGCATGAATCCATCCTTGCTGCCAGTGGTCATCCGCTGCATCAATAATGACAATACAAACCCGGCATTCAACGCCGGGTTTATCTGTGCGCTAAGGCCGTCTGAATAGCGCAATGCTGCGCCCGGCCAGAATAAAATCAATCGCTTCCGTAATAGTGACGCCGTCACTTTTCTCTTCAGCGGTCGACAGCTCAAGAACCCAGCCGCCTTCGCCGAACTGCGGTATCTGGAACGCAACATCGCCCTCAAAGGGATTGAAGAGTATCAGAACGTCGTGCCAGATCCCTTTCTCCTCTTCGAGGTCGGGTCGACTGATGGCAAGGCCTAACGTTGACCCTTCATCCCACTGCTCAGATTGCTGCAAGCCGCCGCCGGCGTTAAACCAGCGTATCCCGAGCCCATCGCGCCAGCTTTCACGCCGTAAAAGCGGTTGTTCCGCGCGTAGCGCAATCAGGCGCTGGGTGAAATGGCGTAATGCGTGGTCATCTTCGGACAGCGCTTCCCAGTTGATCCATGAAATCTCGCTGTCCTGACAGTAGCCATTATTATTTCCCTGCTGCGTACGGCCAAATTCGTCCCCGGCCAGTAGCATCGGGGTGCCGTGGGAGAACAATAGCGTGGTGAGGAAGTTACGCTTCTGGCGTTCGCGGACCGCGACGATAGCCTGATTTTCCGTCGGCCCTTCCTCGCCATAATTGCAGGAACGGTTATCATTGTGCCCGTCGTTATTACCCTCACCGTTGGCTTCATTATGCTTCTCGTTATACGAAACCAGATCGTTTAACGTGAAGCCGTCATGAGCGGTAATAAAATTGACGCTGGCCCACGGGCGGCGGCCGCGTAAATCGTACAGATCCCCCGATCCCAGCAAACGGGCGGCAAAATCGGTAGATACGTTATCTCCCTTCCAGTATTCCCGCACCGTATCGCGGTATTTGTCGTTCCACTCGCCCCAGCCTGGCGGAAAACCGCCAACCTGATAGCCGCCGGGGCCGATATCCCAGGGCTCGCCGATCAGTTTAAGTTTTGCCAGCACGGGATCCTGGGTTATGGCGTCAAAAAAACCGCCTCGCGGATCGAACCCTTCCGGTTCACGGCCTAGAATAGTTCCAAGATCAAAACGAAAGCCGTCAACGTGCATGGACTGAGCCCAATAGCGTAGCGAATCCATCACCATCTGCAGTACCCGGGGATGGGACGTATTCACCGTATTTCCCGTCCCGGTATCATTGATGTAATAACGATGCCGATCCGGCATCGTCCGGTAGTAGGAGAAATTATCGATGCCCTTAAATGAGAGCGTCGGGCCCAGCTCATTTCCCTCCGCGGTATGGTTGTAAACCACGTCAAGGATCACCTCAATACCGGCATCATGAAAAGCGCGCACCATATTGCGGAATCCGGCAATACCTGCGGGCCCATAGTAACGGGACGCGGGGGCAAAAAAGCCCAGCGTATTGTAACCCCAGAAGTTTTTTAGTCCCCTGTCAAGCAGATGCTGGTCATCGGGAAACCAGTGAACGGGCAGCAGCTCAACGGAAGTGATGCCGAGGCTCTTGATATACTCGACGGAGGCCTGATGCCCAAGCCCCTCGAATGTGCCGCGCAGCTCGGGGGGGAGCGCCGGATTAAGTTGGGTAAACCCTTTCACATGCGTTTCGTAAATCACCGTATTCGGCCAGCGAATGTCGGGGCGATTTTCCCCCTGCCAGTCGAACGCATCCGGGTCGACAACCTTACATTTTGGCGTAAAAGGCGCGCTATCGCGGGTATCAAAGCTGAGGTCTTTCTCCTCATGGCCCAGCTCGTAACCGAAATGCGCCTCGTTCCACGCGATATCGCCTGCCAGCTCCCGCGCGTAGGGATCGATAAGCAGTTTATTTGGGTTAAAGCGATGCCCGTTTTCCGGATCGTACGGGCCGTAAACCCGATAACCATATAACGCCCCAGGCTGAAGATCGGGCACGTAGCCGTGCCAGATTTCGTGCGTATATTCCGGCAGTTCCAGCCGGGCTATTTCCGTTTTCCCTGAAGGATCAAACAGGCACAGCTCAACCCGTTCAGCGTGCGCGGAGAAGAGCGCGAAGTTAACGCCTTTTCCGTCAAAATTAGCCCCCAGCTGCTGGCTGACACCGGGCCGTATTTCAAAAGCTTTTTCCTTGCGCATCGTTATTCTCCCCGTTGCTCATCGCTAATAAGCGTCAACAACCACCCGGAAGTTGACGCCAGATCTAGCGACGTTTCCACCAGGCGGCGCTCGCCGCTTAACACATCGCGAAAACATTTCCCGGCCAGATCGTCTGGTATTGTTACCGCAGTATTGCCCCATAACCTTGCGGAAGATTCCGCCAATCCGTGCGCCGCAACGTCAAACGCCAGGCGAGGAACCACCACGATCAGGGCCTCCTCTTCGCTGATGCGCGCGTAGGCAATAAGATTATCCTCCCTCTCCCCGGAGACTTTTAATGGTACCCAGTCACCATAATGGAAGAGCGCTGAATGCCGCTGTCTCAATCGGAGAAAAGAAACGGTAACGTACTGTTTCAGGCGCCCGTCTCGCCAGGCGGATTCGCGGGTGAACAGATCCGCATTCCCGGTATGAAGGTTTTGCGCAAGGACGGCGAAATCGGGTTCACGTCGGTTATCCGGATCGACAAGGCTGAAGTTCAGCGCCTCGCTCCCCTGATAAATGTCCGGCACGCCGGGCGCGGTCAGTTTTATCACCGTCTGGCTGAGGCTGTTTACCAGTCCGGCACGGATAAAAGGCTGTAAGGCGGTGTGAAAATCGTTGAGAAAACGCGAATTATCCGCAGAAAATAGCTGCTGCGCATAATTAAGCACCACGCTTTCATAGCTTTCATTGCTGTCGATCCAGTCGGTTCTCTGCTTGGCCTCGCGCAGCGCTTTTTCCATAAAAGCGAGAAAACGCGCTTCGAGCGATTTCAGCCCTTCGGCATCGTCCGGCAACAGCGTTGCAGGCCATGCGCCCGCCAGCGCCTGATAGATCATCCACGTATCCGCCGCGTTCGGCGCCGTGCCGTCGTTCAAAAAACGCACCTGGGTTTGATTCATCTGACGCCAGCGCGCAAGGTTTTCCCCCCACAGCTGCGGGGCTTCCGTTAAGGTGTAAAGCCGGGCGCGCGCATCTTCCCCGCGTTTCGTATCGTGCGTCGACGTCCCCAGCAGCGCATCGGGCTGGCGGGCAAGACGGATGCGCATCTCCTGATGAAAGCGAGACAAAGAGAAGGCGCGAGGCGTAGGATCGGCCCCAACTTCATTCAGCGCCAGGTCGAGGTTATGGCGAAAGAACAGCGTATCCTCGACCGATTTCGCCATTAACGGCCCGGTGAGCTGCTGAAAACGGGTCCTGAAGTGTGAAGCGATGTCGAGGCAGCTCTCCTGCAGATTGCCGGTCAGGATAGCGATAATAACGTTAAGCGCGTTGGCATCGGGGCGGTTTTCTTCGGCGTTCACCTGGTCAACCACCCGGTTTAACAGCGTAATATCGCCTGCGGTCAGCCCTTCGGCGGTGCCGTAGGTACGATAGACCGGGAAGGCCAGCAGCAGTTCGCGCAGGGCGTGGCGCAGCGCGTCGCTCTCGACCGCCATGCCGTTACGCTGCGCCAGTTCGCGAGCCAGGTTCAATAAGGTGGTAAATTCCCCCTCAAAATTGCGATCCGCCATCAGGCCTTTCGCCTCGCGCAGCGCTTTGCGGCGATCCACCGTTCCGCCGAGCGCGTCGTCATGTACCTGCTGCAGCTGGTCGAGGTTATTGTCATCCACCAGTACTTCCGCCAGCGAAGCGATAAACTCATACCCTGTGGTGCCGGACACCGGCCAGTCGGCGGGCAGCTGTTCGCCCTTCGCGAGGATTTTTTCCACCGTAATGTAGCACTCTGGCCCGGTTGCCTGGCGCAGTCGCTGCAGATACCCCAGCGGGTCGGCAAGGCCATCGATATGGTCAATACGCAGACCATCGACGATGCCGGAATGCACCAGTTCAAGGATAAGTCGATGGGTGTCGTCAAATACCGCCGGGTCTTCAACCCTGACGCCAATCAGGCCGGTAATTTCAAAAAAACGCCGCCAGGAGAGCTGCCTGGGCGCTTCCCGCCAGGACATCAGCCGCCAGCTTTGCGCCTCATGCAGCGCCAGAATAGCGTCGCGTTCAGGGGATGTTAGTAGTTGCTCACCTGTCGCCAGGGTTTGAGGATTCAGGGGCCACGCCTGGTCATAGTAGATGAACGCCGGTTTCCCGGTTTCAGGGTCGCGTTTCAGTGCGAGCGCCCCGCTCTCCAGCTCCGCCTCAAAGGTATCTCCCAGAAACGGCAGCGTAACGGGACGCGTCCAGTCAATGTCGAAATAATTCGCCCAGTGGCTGTTCTTGCCCTGCTCGATAACGTCCCGCCACCAGCGATTTTCCAGCGAGGTCGCCATATGGTTAGGCACAATATCCAGGATTAGACCAATTTGCGCATTTCGCAGCGCCTTTACCATCCGGTCAAACCCTTCGCGGCCCCCTATGGCCGGGTCGATCTCGTTAGGATCGGTAATATCATAGCCATGGGTGGAGCCGGTGGTAGCCGTAAATATCGGCGAGGCGTAAAGATGGCTGATACCGAGCCCCTGAAGATAGGGGGCCAGCGCCGCCGCGCGATCGAAAGTCATGCCGTTACGGAACTGAATACGATAAGTCGCAGAAGGGATCATACTGAGGCTTCTCCATGTGCAAAACGGACAACAATACTGTTTGGCATTAATGCCTCCTGCTGTTCCGGCCAGCTAAAAATGACCTCGCCGGGTATTGCCGGCAGCGCAAGCGGCTCCTCGCCGATATTCAGCGCCACAGAGAGCGTCCCGCCGGCAAATTGCCAGCTTACGGCCAGCGCCTGTGGTTCCGTGTGCAGGATCTTGCCCTCGACGGCGCCCCCTGCCGCCAACAGCGGGACGATATAGCGATGGCGCAGCAAGATGAGGTTGCGCGTGAAGCGCAGCCAGGATTTCCCCTCCTCGCTTGCCGCCTTCTGCCAGTCGAGCTTAGAACGGATAAAGGTCCGGGGATCGTTCGGGTCCGGGACGGATTCGTCATGTCCCGCGTGTCCGGCAAACTCTTTCGCCCGCCCTTCCCGTACCGCCTTCGCGAGGGAACCCTGAAAATCGGTAAAGAACAAAAAGGGATTGGTCTCGCCGAACTCCTCGCCCATAAACAGCAAAGGAATATGCGGAGACAGAAGCAACGCGGCAAGCAAAACGCGCGTTTTCCCGGCGCCGGCAAGGGAGATCAACCTTTCCCCCTGCGCACGGTTCCCGGTCTGATCGTGATTCTGAATAAAGTCGACAAAAAACTGCGGCGGTTGCGCTGCGCAGGACACGCCGCGGGGCTTCCCGGTTTGCGCAGAAATCTCACCCTGGTAGACAAATCCCTCGGCCAGCGCCCTTGCGAGCTTACTGGCGGGCTGATGCGCAAAATCCTGATAATAGGCGTGCGTCTCGCCGGTGGCGAAAACGTGGGCGGCGTTATGAAAATCATCATTCCACTCGGCGGTAAATAGCGGCGTTTGGCCGTCCTCATCGCGCGGATGGAGGAAAATGACGTTCCGGCTGTCTTCGGTGGTGAGGTGGATATGGCGGTCGGGGATGGCTTTGCGGATATTTTCGGCGATCTCTATCAGCACATGCCTGGCGGAGCGATCTTCAATCTGATCGATGGCATCAAAGCGCAGCCCATCAAGATGGTACTCGGTAAGCCAGAATAGCGGCGCCTCGGTAATATACTGCCGCACGGCCTCGGTTTCATAGGCGATAGCGTTACCCCAGGGGGTCATCCGGTTCTGATGAAAAAAGCCCGGCGACAGCAAAGAGAGATAGTTGCCCTCCGGACCAAAATGGTTGAGAACGATATCGAGAACCACCGAAAGCCCTAACCCGTGGGCGGCGTCAATAAAGGCGTGAAAATCCCCCGGCGCGCCGTACGCGGCGTGCGGCGCGTAAAGTAATACGCCGTCATAACCCCAGCCTCGGGAACCGCCAAACTGGGCAACGGGCATAATCTCTATCTGGGTGATCCCCAACTCTGCCAGATAAGGCAGCTTATCGATGGCGGCCAGAAAGGTGCCTTCTGGCGTAAAGGTGCCCGGATGGAGTTCATAGATGACGGTTTCTTCCCATGGCCGCCCTTGCCAGCCATCGTTAACCGGCTGAAAAAGCCTGGGGTCGATAACCACCGAGGGACCGTTAACATCATCGCGCTGCGCGCGCGTGGCCGGATCGGGAATACGCCTGCCGTCGGCTAAAAGGAACATATATTCATCGCCATGCTTTACGCCGGGGACGTCAATCTGGAACCAGCCCTCACCCGCGGCTTCCATCGGTATATCCCGCGTCTTCAGGCTCAGCATCATTCTCTTTTGACCTTCAGCCCAGAGGCGAAAACGGACAGTGTCAGCGGCAATAAACTCCGCCCCCCAATGCTTGTGAAACGATATGGATTCCATTCAATGTCCTCAGGCGACTTATTCAGATAACGCGGCACGAAATATAAGATTAGACCAGGATGCGCCAAGTGCGCTGGTGGCGTTAAGTGTATTATTTATAAATACCTTGTCTGTAATGCATGTTGACTTAAAAGTCAGGTAAATAATTCCTGGTTTTAAGTCGTTAATTATTCCTGGTTTACGCTTCTTTTATCCCCCGGATATCCCCCGGACGCAATAATTGACTAATCTTAAATTTCATTTATTAAGGAGGCCGGTATGACAACAGGAAATAATTCAACGCTACACTATCCACTTCCGCCGTTTGTCGAGCAGCCGCAGCAACCACCGGGGCTGGCATCTGAAATGAAGCCCCTTCCCGACCACGGCGAAACCAGCTACATCGGTTCCGGGAAGCTTGTGGGGAAAAAAGCGCTGGTTACCGGCGGTGATTCGGGTATTGGCCGGGCAGTGGCTATCGCCTTCGCGCGCGAAGGTGCGGATGTCGCGATCGGCTACCTGCCGGAGGAGGAGTCCGACGCGGCTGCCGTTATCGCGCTGATACAGGCCGAGGGCAGAAAAGCCGTCGCTATTCCCGGCGATATCCGGGTTGAATCATTTTGCGATACCCTGGTCGAAAAAGCGGTCGCGGAGCTTGGCGGGCTGGATATTCTGGTTAACAACGCCGGCAGGCAGCAGTATTGTGAATCTATCGAGGCGTTGAGTACCGCCGCCTTTGACGCGACCTTTAAAACCAACGTTTATGCGCCATTCTGGATAACAAAAGCCGCGCTCCGCCATCTGTCTGAGGGCGCGGCTATCATCAACACCTCTTCCGTCCAGGCGTTTAAACCCAGCGAGATCCTGCTGGATTACGCCCAGACCAAAGCCTGCAACGTTGCGTTTACGAAATCGCTGGCCAAGCAGCTGGGTCCGCGCGGTATCCGCGTTAATGCCGTGGCGCCGGGCCCCTACTGGACGCCTCTGCAGTCAAGCGGCGGCCAGCCGCAGGAGAAGGTTCAGCAGTTTGGCGGGGATACGCCGCTCGGCAGACCGGGACAGCCGGTTGAGATAGCGCCCCTTTACGTACTCCTGGCTTCCGACGCCTGCTCCTACGCTTCTGGTCAGGTCTGGTGCTCTGACGGCGGCACCGGGGTAGCATAAGAGAGATCGTCGCTGTGTCGTGCTCTATTCGCACGCCGCAGCGACAAACGCTAGCAGCGTACAAGGAACTGGATAAGGATGATCAGCAAATACAAACCGCAGACGATTTGCAAAACTCTCCAGCCCCATCTGAAATAACGCCACTGATAACTCTCTCTGGCATTCGCCTGCGCAATGGCGGGCTCCAGGCTCCTCTGTTTCTGCTTACTTTTCAGTATGCTCCAGCCCCACCAGACAATGACTATGATGACGATAACTTTATACAGGATGATGTTGTCCATGCCGCCGCCATTTCACGATTGGATAAAACTGCCTGCGAGTGTAGCGCACTTCCCGCCTCGTTACCTGCATTCCTTATTGACGTTTAAACATGTTTACTCTGGAGCACTCTTGCTCCGTCAGCACGATTGATGTAAGCGATATTATAGAATAATCTTATATATGTCAGATTGGTGAATTGCGACTTTTCTCTTTATTAAATATGTAGTATCGGGGGTGCTGGTAATATTAGCAGTCTTATTATTCAAAAAGTTAAAATTTGCAAAACCAGACGTAACCGCTAAAATAAACATGAGCTAACTCACTAAGCAGGGAGATATTATGGGTTTTTGGCGAATTGTTTTGACGATTATTCTACCCCCACTCGGCGTGCTGCTGGGTAAAGGGTTCGGCTGGGCTTTCATTCTCAATATTATTTTAACTATCCTCGGCTATATTCCAGGGCTTATTCACGCTTTTTGGGTTCAAACCAAAAACACCTAATAAGAAATGTCTTATAGTTTGACTCCCGGCATTCCGGCGCTCGCCGGGCTATCCCCGGACATTAAACGGAATCAGAAAGTTCGCAGGAGCTATTTTATGCTTAAACAATTAACCGCTATCATTTTGCTGGCTGCAGCAACCAACGCCATGGCACAAGACGATATTACGCTGGACAGTCTGGTCAAAAAGGAACCGGCAGCCTTTAGTCAAATGGTAAAAGGTCACACTCTGCCCGCCTGGATAAGTACGGGCGGTACCGCCTCGCCAGCCAGAACAGTGAAGCTTGGCGCGGAGACTTACCAGGTACTCAGCGTCTGTAAACCGCATGATTGCGCGGCGGAACGCTTCGCAGTGCTATGGTCTGAAAAATCCAGACAGATGACCGGTCTTTTCTCTAGCGTTGATGAGAAAACCGCCCAGGAGAAACTGACCTGGCTTAACGTTAGCGACGATCTTTCCATCGATGGTAAAACGGTGCTCTTTGCCGCCCTGAGCGGCAGTCTGGAAAACCATCCCGACGCATTTAACTTTCAGCAGTAGCCGGTAGCTCAAAACTGACGTCTGTGGCCGGAACGGTAATCCGGTCAAACCTATTCTGCCGCTCTGACCCCGGGTCTGGACGGCAGAATAACCTCCCTTTCCGGTTACAATGAGATGCCGGCGAACGACATAAACCCCAGCGACATTAGCCCGGCGGTAATAAATACGCTGCCTAACCCGCGCACCCCCTTCGGCATATTGGCGTATTTCAGCTTTTCGCGAATGCCGGCCAGCGCCACGATCGCCAGCGCCCAGCCAATACCGCACCCGGTACCGTAAGTGAGTGACTCAAAGAAGCTGTATTCACGCTGCACCATAAAAATGGTCGCGCCGAAAATGGCGCAGTGAATGGTTAATAACGGCAGAAACGGGCCTAAAGCATGGTTCAACGCATGAAAGTATTTATCGATGACCATCTCGAGGATCTGCACCAGCGCCGCGAGAACGCCGATAAAAGTGATAAAATCGAGGAAGCTCAGATCGACCCCTTCGATCAGGGCGTTCTCTTTCAGCAGATGATTGTAAATCAGGTTGTTAATCGGCGTCGCTATGGCCAGCAGCGCGGTTACCGTCACGCCGAGACGAAATGCGACATCAATTTTTTTGGAGATAGCGAGAAAAGTACACATACCGAGGAAAAAATTAAGCGCCATATTCTCGACAAAAACCGCGCGGATAAAAATATTGAGATGAGATTCAAACAAGACAACCTCCATGTTGTTGAGTTGTTTCTCAATCATGCCAAACTTTCAGGTGCAAGAGGCAATAAAGACTCGGTTTTGCCGAGTCGATCACCTTTTAATTTCCTGAGTTTTGATAAGGCGGGACAGCCGCCTTTACTCGCCCTCTCTCCGCTGGAGAAACGTGCGCGGAAGCATCTTAATAAATTCATCAACCGGCACCGGTTTTGAAAAGTAGTAGCCCTGGTAGAGAGTAATGCCCATATTTTTAAGCATCTCAAGCTGCTCCTTATCCTCAACGCCCTCAGCAATAATCTGGCAATGAAATTTTTTCGCCAGATTGACCATATTCATCACCACCAGCGCTGAAGCGTTATTGGTCACAATGTTGAAGGTAAATACCTTATCGATTTTGATAATCTCCGGATTAAACTGCTGGATGTAGCTGTAGTTTGCGTGCCCGGTACCAAAATCATCCAGCGAAAACTGCACGCCAATACGCCTGAGTTGGTCCGTCACCGCTGACGTCTGCAGGGTATTTGCAATCGACTCCCGCTCGGTTATTTCCAGGACAAGGCGTACTTTTTCCGCTTTCATCTGCTGGGTAAACGTCTGGCACAGGGTCACAATTTCGTCGTCCTGAAAATTTACCGAGCTGGTGTTAAAGCAGATAAACAGCCCCGCGGGAATGACGGACTGCTGTCGCCGGAGCTGGCGACTCACCTCAGCAAAACAAATCGCCGTCACTTCTTTGATAAGGCCGGTCTGTTCGGCGACGGAGATAAATTTATCCGGCGCAATAAACCCCTGTTTTGGATGCTCCCAGCGCACCAGCACTTCACCGCCGACGATCTGACCGGTGTCGTTGCCGATAATCGGCTGAATATAGGGTTTGAGCTGTTTAAGTTCGATAGCCTGCCTGAGCTGATACTCGATCGTATTCCGGTAGCGGAGGTAGTTTCTGAACAAAAATGTCAGCAGCAAGGAGGCCAGAATAATCGCGATAAGGGTGTGTTGTGCATAACGGATAAATGCGCCGGGGCCGGACGCGTAGTGGCGGTCGGCAATAACCGAATAGTGAAACTGCTCTGATTCCATGCGTACGGGAACGAGAATACCCGGGGTTGTCGTCACTTCCCCCTTGTGGGTCATTACCCGGTCGCCAACCTGAAGATACAGATGAGCGTCGCCGTCGAGAACGTTTAAAATGTTGTATAAATAATAGCCATCCACGCCCACCAGAATCGTATTTCCCCGTCCGTCCTGTTCGCTGTAAACCATCAAAGGATGGAGCGGCGTGATTTCACTGCCGCTCAGCAGACGTAAAGCGCCATGCGTATATTGTCGGCGATCGAACTGAAATTTTCGTCCGCCATAAACCGAGGTGCAGTATATTTCATTATCCTTACCTAAATTCACCGTGCGCACATCGGGAATAGTGGCCACCAGCGTGCGTAGTTCCGTCAGGACATTCTCATTACAGCTTTTCCCATAGTACGGCTCAGCCATATTAGCGGCCTGCTCCGCATGAGAAACGGTTACATCAAGGCTGGCTATCGCCTGTTGGAGTCGCGCATGAATATCGTTATCCACTTTTTTTTGCATTTGCCAGTAACAAAGCCCTGTACCGAGGCTCAGCACCGCAATTAAAAATAAGAATATCCACAGATGATGGCGTGATAAGGAGTCGTTCATTGTGCTAATCCAGTTTGACTCGCCGCAGCGGGCTGACGGTCAATAGTTTGACCAAATTTTAATAAATCCTGTTTATACTCGCCCTGAACGGATCAAGTTTTAATGCATATCAATGATATATCATGGCAAACCGTTGCGTGACGCGAGAGGCGTTTTATTCGTCTGAAGCTTGCGTGCTTTCGCCGCTGCATCCGTGGCTAAACTATTGACTTAAGGTCAAATAATACGAAAATGACTCTTTTGTGCGCTGACCAGAAAAACTGGCTAATATCATGACGATCCGCTCTCGTAAGTTTCTCCTGGACAAGGTGAAAATATCCGCCGTAGCAATAGCTGCTGCGCTGCTGTTGGCCCACTGCGGCAGCAAACCGCCCGTTTCTCTCGTCACGCCCATGCCGCCCGCGACCAGACAACCGACGTTACCCAAAAGCCATGAGCCGGTACGCGGCGTGTGGCTGACAACCGTTTCGCGCCTCGACTGGCCGCCGCTGGAATCGGTGAATGGCGGCATTACGGGCGACCGACGTATCGCCCTCCAGCAGCAGGCGCTGATTGCCAAGCTGGACAATTTAAAGAGCCTCGGCATTAATACCGTCTTCTTCCAGGTGAAACCGGATGGCACAGCGCTCTGGCCATCGAAGATCCTGCCGTGGTCCGATATGCTGACCGGGAAAATCGGCGAGGATCCGGGCTACGATCCGCTCAAATTCATGCTGGACGAGGCCCATAAGCGCGGGATGCGCGTTCATGCCTGGTTTAACCCCTATCGCGTTTCGGTCAACACCCGGCCGAAAACCGTCACCGAGCTTAACGGCACGCTATCGAAGGTTCCCGCCAGCGTATACGTTCTGCACCCCGAGTGGATACGCACCTCCGGCGATCGCTTCGTGCTCGATCCGGGCATCCCGGAAGTGCGCGACTGGATAACCAGTATCGTGGCGGAAGTCGTGGAGCATTACCCGGTTGACGGCGTCCAGTTCGACGACTATTTCTACACCGAATCGCCGGGATCGGCGCTGAACGACAGCCGGACGTTCCAGCAGTACGGTCAGGGATTTGCCGCGAAGGCGGACTGGCGGCGGCATAATACCCAGCTGCTGATCGAGCAGGTTTCCCGCACCATCAAGCAGTTGAACCCCGAGGTTGAATTCGGCGTCAGCCCGGCAGGCGTCTGGCGCAACCGCTCCCACGATCCGGCCGGTTCCGACACCCGCGGCGCGGCGGCCTACGATGAGTCCTATGCCGATACCCGTCTCTGGGTGCAGCAGGGATGGCTGGACTACATCGCGCCGCAGATTTACTGGCCCTTCGCCCGCGATGCGGCCCGCTACGACGTGCTGGCAAAGTGGTGGGCTGACGTGGTGAAACCCACCCATACCCGCCTCTATATCGGCGTGGCACTGTACAAGGTGGGCGAACCGTCGAAGAACGAACCCGACTGGATGATTAACGGCGGCGTGCCGGAATTGAAAAAGCAGCTTGATCTGAATGAATCCATGCCGCAAATTCAGGGCACGATTTTGTTCAGAGAGAATTACCTCAATCAGCCGCAAACCCAGCAGGCCGTTAACTACCTGAAAAGCCGTTGGGGAGGTTGATTCCCATACCTGCCTCTACCGGAGAATGTTATGTTGAAAAAATCGATCGTCGCCTTTTCCTTGTTCTGCGCTCTGACGCCCGTCGTTTTTGCGGGAAACAGTGAAAATGAACAGCTGAATAAAAAGAATGTCATTGATTTTTATAATAAAGCGTTAAATGACAAAGATTTTGCCGCCGCCAGACCCTATCTCGGAGACCGCTACATACAGCATAACCCGATGGCGAAAGACGGCGTGGAGGGCTTTCAGCAGTTTATCGCCTTCCTCAAGAACAAATATCCCGACTCCCACAGTGAAATTAAGCAGGCGTTTGTCGATGGCGATCATGTGATCCTGCACGTTGAGGTCACCGGTCGCGAGCCGGGCGTGACGCGGGCGATTATCGATATCTTCCGCGTCGACGAGCAGCATAAAATCGTTGAACACTGGGACGTGACTCAGAACGTTCCGCAAAAAACCGCCAGCGGCAACGGCATGTTTTAAATCCTGAGCAGGCGTTTCCTGCTCATCCCCCCTCGCAACCAGCCTCGATATGAGCCACTTTCTCGTCAGCTCCCTGCAGGAGCCGCTGAGCCGGGTGATCGTTGAATTCGCCCTGGCGCAGTTTCAGCAAGGAAAAAACTGCCCGACGCGGCTCTGAAGCGCGCGCCTGCGCCCCATCGTGATGACCTCACTCGCATTTGTTGTTGGCGTAATCCCTCTGGTACTCTCTACCGGCGCGTGGGCTTCCAGCCAACGAGAGACAGGCGCCGCGGTCATCGGCGGCATACTCACCGGGACGCAGCTGACCTTGTTTTTCGCTCCACTCTTTTTCCTGCTGGTACAGCAAGGAATGATGCGCCTTAAAGGGCGCAAACGGTAAGGACTCAACTGATGGGAAATCAACGCGGGCGGCCGATGAAAGCCCGCCCACGCATTTTACAAACCGCCCGGGCGCTGTTTCTGCAGCACGGTCTTGATGTGTCTCTCGATACCATCGCCGCCGAAGCGGGAACCACGCGACCGACGCTGTACAGCCATTTCCCCGGCGGAAAAGACGCGCTGCTGCTGGAGACGTTCGCCTTTCTCAACGACGCTATGCAGCCGCCCCTGCAACAGCTTCTACAGGACAGCCAGCAGGATCTGCCGGCGCTGCTGCGGGGGTTTGCGAAAGTGGTGCAACAACACTTTTATGCGCCGGAGAATATTCACTTTCAACGCCTGCTTATCCAGGTGCTGGTGCAGAAGCCCGAGCTTTACGTCACGCTCGAACAACGCCCCTCAGGACGCGTATTGCAGGCGCTCAGCGATATCCTCGCTAAGAAACGAGATCAGGGTCAGCTGACCCTCAGCGACCCGCAGCTCCAGGCGACGGCGTTTCTCGGCGCGATTATGGGCTATCCGCTGCCGGGAGCCTTAATTGCGCAAAATGCGCTGGCGGCAGAAACGCTGGAGCCTCTCGCCGAGTGCGCGATTAGCGTGTTCCTCACGGCCTGGGGCTATAAGCCATCATCATCCGGCGCCCTGTGAAAGGGGCCGGAATACGCCTAACCGGCCAGGAGCTCATCGTACAGGCTACGCAGGCGGGTGCGAAGGTAGAGAACGGCTTTATGCTTACGCGAGAGCAGCGCCTGTTCGCTGACGCCGGACTCTTCGGCCAGCTCCCGGTAGCTATACCCCTGCAGTTCGGTTTTCTCAAATGCCTCACGCTGGGCGGGCGGCAGCTCCGAAAGCGCCTGGTTTAGCTCCTCCCAGAGCAGCGCTTTCAGATACTCATCCTCCGGCGTTTGCGGCACGCCAAACAGCGTTTCGGCCAGCTCGTCCTCGGGAAAATCGCCCTCTTCCTCCTCGCTGAAGCCACCCGCCAGCGGCAGCTCGCGTTTTTTCCTCGCCCTGTCGGTCATTTCGTTGCGCGCCGCCCGGAACAACCAGGCGGCGATATTCTCCACCGGTTGCTCGACGCGAATGAGCTGATACGTCACTTCCTGCAGGATATCGTCCGCCTCATCGCGCAGCGGGGTCCGTCCGCGGATAAAAGCCTTCAGCCGCGAACGGCAGGCGTTGAGGGCGGAAACAAGCCGTGACTCCGCCACGATGCCGTTTTTCATTGTGTTCACTCGGGATCCGCGTTTTTAGCCGGACTCTCTTGCTGCGGCCCATGCTCGCCGCGGCGGTCGCGCCAGCCGCAGGGGCCGTGATGCCCGCGGCGGCCGAAGCGCTGAGCAAACTCCTCGCGCTGCTCGGGGCTCATGTTCATCCAGCGTTCGTGCATCCGACGCCGGGCGTGCCCCATGCCAAACATGCCCGGCCGAAAACCGAGGCCGCCGAACAGGATCCGCGACAGCGCCAGAATCCCTAACGCCTGCCAGAAACCGATGCTCTTCACACCTAGAATTGCCGGCAGCAGCGCATTCCACAGCGACATTACCACCAGCCCGAGTACGGCGATTAACGCCACGCCGATAATAAGCGGTTTTGCCATTCTGTGACGGCCAAAGCGCTGATGGTGGTGCTGACCGTGCATATCGAAATCTCTCATCTTCTGTTTTCCTCATAATGCTCGTGAATATTAGCCTGTGCTGAGGTAGACGAATGAGCGGACAAAATATTGCTAACAATATTTAAAAATCGACACGCTTTATTTGTATGACAATTTTTAATGTGTGATCTTCATCACCTTCTATCGCGTGCGGCGGCGATAAGGTTGCACGATGATTCATTGAAAAAAGAGGAACTTATGAACGCAGTAAAAACACTAAAAGCGGACTGGCTGATTATTACGCTCATGATTGTTGTCGCGGTCGTGATGTATGGGTATCTGATCCCCAAATACTGGTAATCGAAGTCCGCCCTATCGCTCAGGGCGGCTTGCCGGCACTATCGCTTATCGTTCAGCGTCTTAATCAGAAACGGCACCGAGTCGCGTAAAGACGGGTTAACCGTACCGCTATGATCCAGGCCTTCGTAAATATGTACCTCCGCCCGGGTTCCCGCGCTTTTTACCGCATCGGCAAAGCGTTTTTGCATCGCCGTCGGCACGTTGATATCCGCGCCGCCAATACCGATAAACACCGGATGATCGATTTTCAGGGTCGGATAAAGCATGCTGCCCACGCTGGCGTTTAACAGGGAATCTATTCCCGGCTTAAGTGAGTTAGCGGCATTAAGACCGGCCTTCATGACCTCATCGTTTAACGGCGTAATGCATAAATTGCTCGCCTCTTTAAGCAGCGGCAGCGCGTTATCCTGGAAATAATCAGCCGGATTAAGCTGCGGGTTGCTGTCGGCGGCAGAAAGATAAATATAGAAAATATAAGGTATTTTCGGGTCGCCACCGGTCGGCGCTTTGCCGCCTGCCGGTGGAAGCACGTCGGCGGCGGTGGTTCCTTTCTCAAAATAAGGCGTACCGGTCAGTACCGTCGCGCGAACGTTCAGTTCCGGCGCATATTCCGGCTGATAGCCCGCGCTGGCGAACGCGGCGTGAGCGCCCTGCGACTGCCCTACCAGAATAAGCTCATTCTTAAGCGGAAACTGCTTCAGGGCGGCGCGAACGCCATCAAGAACGCTCCACGCTTCGCCACGGGCGTTAAGATAATGGTGCAGGCCAGCAGAGCCCAGCCCGGCGTAATCCGGCGCAACCACCGCGTAGCCCAGCGACAGCCAGGTATTCAGATACTGCTTATCGCGATCGCTGCGCGGGTTTAATGACGGCGCGCAGTGGTTCGCCACGCCCACGGTACCGTGAGCCCAGACCACCACCGGCCATCCCCCTTCCGGCGTCGCGCCAAAGGGAATAAATACCGCGGCGGTATCTTCGCGGACGGTTTTACCGTCAACGCCGCTGCGGGAGGGATAATGCAGGAGGTACTGCTTTGCCGCTTCGCTTAAGCCATTCGCGGCGTTGAGCGGAGAGACAGCGTCGGTGCTGTCGCCAGCGCTAGCCGGTACCGCGCTCATTGAAAGCAGCAGCAGCGCGGAGGTGGCGGCGAGGAATTTTCTCGAGAGTGAATAGGTCATGGCATCCTGTTCCATTGTTAGTGATTCACTTAGTGTAGTCCCCGCCGTCTGAATATCAGCTCAATGAAGCAGACGCTTCGCCATTTTTTTATAAACCCTGAGTGGCTTCGCTTTTTGCGCGCGCAAATAATGATAGATTTTTATCAATAACCTCAAAGGAAGAGACCGATGTCAGCGAAAAAAGTGACCATGACCGACATAGCCAGAGACGCCGGAGTGGGTATTGCGACGGTAGACAGAGTGCTCAATAAACGGGCCGCGGTCAAAGAGAGCACCGAACGTAAAGTACTCGAGTCCGCGCGGCGATTAGGTTTCGCGCTTGAGCAATCCCACTATCGGCTGGCTGCCGGCCGGCCGGCGATAGCCCTCAGAATGGGGTTTATCCTGCTGCAGCCATCACACTCGTTTTATCAACAGCTGGCGCAGGCGCTTGAACAGGCGGCTCTCGCGTGGCATAGCCCGACGCAGGCCCCCGTTTTTCTGCATTATGATATTAACGCCATCGACGATATGGCCGCCGCGATCGCCCGCCTGAGCGCTGAAGTGGATGTGATCGGCATTGTGGCGCTGGATAATCCGCTTATCCGCCATGCCCTCATTCAGGCGATTGATAAAGGGGTGCACGTCTTCACCCTGCTCTCCGATATGAGCATTCCCCAGCGTACCGGCTATATCGGGCTGGATAACCAGAAAGCAGGCCGCACCGCCGGCTGGGCGGTGGACAGGCTCTGTCACGGCGACGGCAAAATTGGGATTATCGTCGGCGATAATCGGTTTATTTGTCAGGAAAGCTGCGAGATAAGTTTCCGCTCCTACCTGCGCGAACAGGGCAAAGGCGATCGGGTGCTTGAACCTGTGCGCAACCACGAACGCGCCGATGTCGCGCGCCAGGTGACGGAAGAGATGCTGCAACAGTACCCCGATCTGAAGGCCATTTACGCGCCCTGCGGCGGCGTGGAAGGTATTGTCGACGCCCTGCGTGCTCGCCAACGCCAACACCAGGTCACCCTGATTTGCCATGGCCCGATAGACAACGGCGAGCTGGCGTTAATCGACGGCACCGTCGATCTTATGCTTGCGCACCGGCTTAGCGACTTCGCTGCGGCCACAATTAACGCCTTTATGCAGGCGGCCAGCCAACCGCAGGCGACGTTTATCAACGCTCTGCAGCCGTTTGACCTCCTCACCAAAGAAAACCTCTGATTGCCGCAGGCGCGGGTTAGTCGCCGCGCCCCGCTTCAGCCCTATATTTGATAAAAAACCATCATTTAAACTATCAAAATAAATCTTGAATCCCATCAAAGAATTTAAGTTTCATCATTGTTGAATATGAAATTTTCATTCAATACTGGTCATGTTTTCTCCTCATCAGAAAAGGAAGCCATCATGACCATACATATTGCCAACGCGCCGTGCAGCTGGGGCGTCGATGATCCCAAAAACCCGTACCTGCCGCCATGGTCCAAGGTGCTGGAAGAAGCGGCGACGGCCGGTTATAAAAGCATTGAACTGGGCCCGTGGAGCTATCTGCCGACCCGAGCCGATGAACTCAGCGCCGCGCTGACTAAACAGGGGCTGTCGCTGGTTGCCGGAACGATCTTTGACGATCTGGTTAGCGAAGAGAACTTCGCGAATATTGTCGAACTGACGCATAACCTCTGCCGCAATCTGTCGCAGGTACCGGCCGCGGAAAAGACGCCGGGCAACCCCTTTCAGCCGCCTTATCTGGTCATTATTGATTTCGGCAATCCGCAGCGGGCGAAATATGCCGGACGCGGCGAGCTGGCCCCCCGTCTGTCACCCGCCGACTGGCAGCGGATGATCGACCACATTATCACTATCAGCAAACTGGCGTGGCAGGAGTACGGCGTGCGTCCGGTAATCCATCCGCATGCCGGCGGCTGCATCGAGTTTGCCGATGAAATCGACCTGCTGGCGACGCAAATTCCCCATAAGGTGGCCGGTTTGTGTCTCGACACTGGCCACCTCTACTATTCGGGCATGGACCCCATTATCTGGCTGGATCGCCATTTTGACCGTCTTGACTACCTGCACTTTAAAGATGTTGACCCGAAGGTGTTCGCGAGCGTGATTTCCCGCGACATCGACTTCTTCTCCGCCTGCGCAGAGGGGGTGATGTGCCCGCTCGGCAGCGGCGCCATTGACTATCCGGCGGTGCGCGCCTTTCTCGATAAGCGCGGCTATCAGGGCTGGATCACCATTGAGCAAGAGCGCGATCCGCGCAACGTCGAGGGCAGCCTGCAGGCGGTCACGGAAAGCCTGCGCTACCTGCGCTCCGTTGGGTTTTAATCGGGAGAAAACAGATGATTAACGGTATTAAACCTGTTGGCCGCTCCTTACGCTGGGGCATGGTGGGCGGCGGCGGAAGCAGCCAGATTGGCTATATTCACCGCTCCGCGGCGCTGCGCGACGGTTCGTTTACCCTGCTGGCCGGGGCTTTTGATATTGACGCTGAGCGCGGGCGCGAGTTTGGCCAGCAGCTGGGCGTCGAGGCCGGTCGCTGTTACCCCGACTACGAAACGTTGTTTCGCGAAGAAGCGGCGCGGGAAGACGGCATTGAAGCGGTTTCTATCGCCACGCCGAATAACACCCACTATGCCATTTGCCGCGCGGCGCTTGAGGCCGGACTGCATGTGGTCTGCGAAAAACCGCTCTGTTTTACCGGCGAAGAGGCCGATGCGCTGGTGGCCCTGAGCGAAAAACAGCACAAAATCATCGGCGTCACCTACGGCTACGCCGGGCATCAGCTGATTCTGCAGGCACGGCAGATGATTGAACAGGGGCTGCTTGGCGAGATCCGCATCATCAATATGCAGTTCGCCCACGGTTTCCATAACCAGCCGGTAGAGCAGGATAACCCCAGCACCCGCTGGCGGGTGGACCCGAAATTTGTTGGTCCCAGCTACGTGCTGGGCGATCTGGCCACCCACCCGCTGTTCCTGGCGGAGACGATGGCGCCGAAGCTTAATATCACTCGCCTGATGTGCTCCCGTCAGAGCTTTGTCAAAAGCCGCGCGCCGCTGGAAGATAACGCGCATGTGCTGATGGAGTACGACAACGGCGCCGTAGGGTCGATGTGGTGCTCGGCGGTCAACAGCGGCTCAATGCACGGACAGAAAGTGCGCATCGTCGGGGAGAAAGCCAGCCTGGAGTGGTGGGATGAACAGCCGAACCAGCTGCGCTACGAAATTCAGGGCGAGCCGGTGCGCATCCTCGAAC
Organism: Klebsiella sp. FDAARGOS_511; assembly: GCF_003812845.1. Taxonomy (NCBI): domain Bacteria; kingdom Pseudomonadati; phylum Pseudomonadota; class Gammaproteobacteria; order Enterobacterales; family Enterobacteriaceae; genus Klebsiella; species Klebsiella sp. FDAARGOS_511. Next base: position 6,079,616 of record NZ_CP033824.1, read on the forward strand.
GCGGAATGTCCTATCTTGACCCGCTGGCCCTGCAGGATGACCGGATCGGCGGCGGCCATCCCGAAGGGCTGTTTGAGGCCTGGTCGAATCTGTATCGCCGCTTTGCCATCGCCATGGATGCGACCGACCGCCGCGACGCTGCTTTGCTGGAAAACTTCTGGTATCCGGATGCCAAAGCCGGGGCGCTCGGCGTGCACTGGGTCGAGAAGTGCGTACGTTCAGCAGACAGCGGCGCCAGCTGGGTAGAGTTTCACTGATCCTTTGATAATACGCGCCCGGTAAGGCATCAGCCGCCGCCGGGCTACCACGATGCACAAAAGCCCTTTCACGCGACATTCATCCGTGACAACGTCACCTTTTCTCATAAAATTCACAGCATTGTAATCAAAAAAGGAATGTCGTATAACAGGGGCCAAACCGAGGGGTGTCCCGTGAGGGCTGAGATGGCGTAAGCCGAACCCTTTGAACCTGATCTGGGTCATGCCAGCGAAGGGACGGGTTGGCATTTCCGCCAGTTTTGCGCCACTGCCTGTTCACACTTCATTCAGCACGCCCGGATCTCCCTTGTTTCAGGAGGTCCTGTGATTCTTCCCGCGTTTACCCAAGGTATTTATGGCCGTCTGCGTCAGCAGGCCGGCGCCGACTGGCAGCACTACGTCGCCCACCCTTTCCTGCGCCAGCTCGCCGATGGCACCCTGGCCGAACCCGCCTTCCGCCGCTATCTGACCCAGGATTACCTGTTTCTGATCCACTTCGCCCGCAGCTACGCGCTGTTGGTCAGCAAGCTGCGTACTCTGGCGGAAATGCGCGCGGCCGCCGCGTCGATGAACGCTATTATTGACGAGCTGCCGCTGCACGTTGGCTACTGTCGGGAATGGGGGCTGGATGAAGCGACGATGGCCGCCGAAACGGAAGCCGCGGAAACCGTCAACTACACCCGCTACGTGCTGGACATCGGCCACTCCGGCGACGCCCTGGATCTGCTGGCAGCGCTGATGCCCTGCGTTGCCGGCTACGCGGAAATCGGCCTCGGCCTGCTGCACGATCCGGCGACCAGGCTGACCGCCAATCCATATGCCTCCTGGATCCGCAACTACGGCGATGAGGGTTACCTGAACGGCGTCACTAACGCTATCGGCCTGCTGGAAACCCTCTGGCGGCAGCGCGGCGGCGAGGCGCGCTTCGCTGAACTCAGCGCTATTTTCACTACCGCCACGCGTCTGGAGGCAAACTTCTGGCAGATGGGCCTCAACGCCGTCGCGGAGCGCCCGGCGTGACGGCACCCGGTATCGAGGTGCGCGGTCTGAGCCTGCGCTTTGGCGCGCGGTGGATATTCGACAATCTGACGTTCGATATCCCCGGCGGCCAGTGGGTATCGCTGCTGGGGGCCAGCGGCGCTGGAAAGACCAGCCTGTTGCGTATTATCGCCGGGCTGGCAAAAGCTACCGCCGGTGACGTTCGCGCCAGCGACGGGCAGCCAATAGATAAACGGCTGGCGTGGATGGGACAAAAAGATCTGCTTTATCCATGGTTAAGCGTGCGCGACAACGTCTCGCTTGGCGCGCGTCTGCGCGGAGAGCGCGTAGACCATCGGCGGGTTGCCGCGCTGTTACAGCAGGTTGGCCTTGAACACTGCGCCGGCGACCGCCCGGCCGCCCTCTCAGGCGGCATGCGCCAGCGTGCGGCGCTGGCGCGCACGCTCTATGAAGACCGCCCCATTGTGCTGATGGACGAGCCCTTTTCCGCCCTCGATACCCTTACCCGCACGCGCATTCAGACCCTGGCTGCGGAACTGCTGGTGAACCGCACCGTGGTGCTGATTACCCATGATCCGATGGAAGCCTGCCGCCTGAGCCATCGTCTGCTGGTCCTTTCCCCCGCTCCCGGCGGGATTGACGATGCGCATCACCTCTCCGGTATGCCGCCGCGCGCGCCGGACGATCCGGCGCTGTTGGCCAGCCAGGCGGAGCTGCTGCAACAGCTCATAAGGGCTAACGGATGAGCGCAAAACTGTTTCGCGCCGCCGTAGTGTTCTGCGGCCTGCTGCTGCTCTGGTGGCTGGCGAGCCGCAGCGGCATTCCCGCTTTTCTGCTGCCTTCACCCTCGGCGGTGGCAAGGGCTTTGTGGGTCAACCGCACGTACCTCGGCCAACACACGCTGATCACATTGAGCGAGATCCTCAGCGGCCTCATGCTTGGCGCTCTCCTCGGAGTGACGCTAGCGCTGTGCATGATTGTCTCGCCTCGCCTTCAGCGCTGGCTGATGCCGCTGGTGCTGACCAGCCAGGCGATCCCGGTCTTTGCCCTCGCCCCGCTGCTGGTGCTGTGGTTCGGTTTTGGCATGGGCGCCAAGGTCATGATGGCGGTGCTGGTGATTTTCTTTCCCGTCACCTCGGCGTTTTTTGACGGTCTACGCCGGGTTAATCGCGACTATCTCGATCTGGCGCGCACCATGGGGGCCTCTTTTGGCGCGCAGCTGCGCCACGTTCGCATGATGGCCGCCCTTCCGGCCCTCGGTTCGGGCCTGCGGATGGCCGCCGCCGTTGCCCCCATTGGGGCGATTATCGGCGAATGGGTCGGTTCAGCCGAAGGTCTGGGCTACGTCATGCTTAACGCCAACGCCCGCCTGCAAACCGATATCTGCTTCGCAGCCCTGTTCATTTTGGTGGTGCTGACCGTCCTGCTCTGGCTGGCGGTGGATGCTTTTTTACGCCGGCTGATCGACTGGACGCCGGAATAACGATTTTAAACAGAAGGAATAACCATGCGTAAACATCTTTATAGCGGAATGGCCCTTGGGGTGCTGTTCAGCGGTCAGGCGCTGGCCAACGAGAAACTCACCCTGGTGCTGGACTGGTATATCAATCCCGACCACGCGCCGATCGTGGTGGCCGAACAGATCGGCGCCTTTAAAGACGCGGGGCTGGACGTCAAAATTGTGCCGCCGTCCGACCCGGCGCTGCCGCCGCGCTTAGTCGCTGCACGCCAGGCGGACCTGGCGATTACCTACCAGCCGCAGGTCCATTTTTTTGCTGATGAAGGACTGCCGCTGGTCCGCGTCGGCACCCTGATTAATTCACCGCTGAACACGGTGATCGCGCTGGATAAAAGCATAAAATCTCCCGCCGATCTGCAGGGCAAAAAAGTGGGTTACTCGGTGAGCGGTATCGAACAGGCGACGCTGGCCACCATGGCGCAGCATGCGCACATCGACCCCAAAAGCATCAAGCTCATCAACGTGAACTTCCAGCTGACCAGCGCCCTGCTGGCCGGTCAGGTCGACGCGGTGATTGGCGGCTATCGTAATATCGAAGCGCTGGAGCTGAAGCTACAGGGGAAAGATCCGCAGGTGATGAACGTTGAGGATTACGGCGTACCAGCCTACGACGAGCTGGTGATTGTCGCCAACCGGGATGAAGCCAACGCGCCGAAGATTAAGGCGTTCCTCACGGCGCTGCAAAAAGGCGTCGCTTACCTGCGCGCTCACCCGCAGGAGACCTGGCAGGCGTTTGCCGCCGCGCATCCCGAGCTCAACACCGAACTGAACAAGCAGGCATGGCTGAAAACACTTCCTCTGTTTGCCAGCGATCCGGCGGCGTTGGATAAACCTCGCTATGAAGCTTATGAACAGTTTTTATATAACAATAAGTTGGTGAAAAAAGTCACACCTTTAACGAATTATGCGGTTGAGCTGCATTGAGTCATGCCATTGCTGGCGGAAACTTTTCGCCAGCAATATCCGCGCAACGTTAATAAAAATCGAGAAACTTCCTCACTAATAATTACAATTTTAAAGGTCTTTCATGCTTTAAAATATTACTTTAAAATCAATTTGTTATGATGGTTTTTGGCAGTGTAAAAATAACGTAAATATACCTTAATCAATAAAACGTTGAATGCGTATCTAAAAAGCCATATATTGTGCCCGCTTTAATGCATGGCGATTCAATTTCTTACACCAATTTATTCAACCAGCGCTCAACCGTAACGCTGGTTGTGGGAGTGATATGATGACGGATAAAGTCCGTATTGATACTTTAGGCGCAGATTTATTAGATGCAAACAACGATACCTTTTTGGCCCGTCAGGCTGAATTCGAATCGAATGTCAGGAGCTACCCGCGCAAGCTGCCCCTTGCGATTACCAAAGCGGAAGGCGTCTGGCTGACCGATGCGGATAACAAACAGTATCTGGACTGCCTTGCCGGCGCCGGTACTCTGGCACTCGGCCACAACCATCCTGACGTGCTGCAGAGCATCCAAAGTGTCATTACCAGCGGCTTGCCGTTACATACTCTCGATCTGACGACACCGTTAAAAGATCGCTTTTCTGAATACCTGCTCTCCCTGCTGCCGGGCGAAGGCAAAGAATACTGCCTGCAGTTTACCGGTCCGTCCGGCGCTGACGCCGTGGAAGCGGCGCTGAAGCTGGCGAAAAAATACACCGGTCGCTCTTCCGTGATCAGCTTCTCCGGCGGCTACCACGGCATGACCCACGGCGCGCTGTCGGTCACCGGCAACCTGTCGCCAAAAGCGGCGGTTAACGGCATGATGCCGGAAGTGCAGTTTATGCCTTACCCGCATCAGTACCGCTGCCCGCTGGGTATCGGCGGTGAAGCCGGTGTGAAAGCACTGACCTACTACTTCGAAAACCTGATCAATGACGTCGAAAGCGGCGTGCGTAAACCGGCGGCGGTGATTCTTGAAGCCGTTCAGGGTGAAGGCGGCGTCAACCCGGCTCCGGTCGAGTGGCTGCAGCGCATCCGTAAAGTGACTCAGGAACACGGTATTCTGCTGATCATCGATGAAGTTCAGGCTGGCTTTGCCCGTACTGGTAAATTCTTCGCCTTTGAACACGCTGGCATTGAGCCGGACATTATCGTGATGTCGAAAGCCGTTGGCGGCGGTCTGCCGCTGGCCGTTCTCGGTATCAAAAAGCAGTTCGACGCCTGGGAACCGGGTCACCACACTGGCACCTTCCGCGGCAACCAGCTGGCGATGGCCACCGGTCTGACCACCCTGCGTCACCTGAAAGACAATAAGATTGCGGATAAAACCGCCGCTCAGGGCGAATGGTTGAAAGGCAAGCTGGCCGAGATGCAGAAACGCTATCCGGTTATCGGCCACGTTCGCGGTCTGGGCCTGATGATCGGCATCGAGATCGTTAAACCGAACGAAGCGCCGGACCACATGGGCTGCTACCCGGCGGACGGAGAACTCTCCGCGCTGCTGCAGAAGAAATGCTTCGAAGCGGGTCTGATCCTCGAGCGCGGTGGCCGCCACGGCTGCGTGCTGCGTCTGCTGCCGTCCCTGCTGATCAGCAACGCTGAGCTGGAAATTTTCTTCGACAAATTTGAACAGGCCCTGCTGGCCGCCGGCGTAAAACCGGTCTGAGTGGAGTAAGTGACCGCAATGTCCAAATTGAATCCGATTCTTGCTGGTTCCGCGCAAAGTATTGATGCCTACCAGCAAGCGATCGCCCAGACCAGCCAGGCGGTAGCGCAGTGGCTGCAACAGCCTGAAATGTATCAGGGGAAAAGCGTTGACGAACTGCGTGAGCGTATCACCCTTGATTTCAACGAACAGGGTCTGGGCAACCAGGCGGCGATTGAACGTGCGATCGAGTACTTCCTGAAAGACAGCCTGTCGGTACATCACCCGCAGTGCGTGGCGCATCTGCACTGCCCGAGCCTGGTAATTAGCCAGGCGGCGGAAGTGCTGATTAACGCCACCAACCAGAGCATGGACTCCTGGGATCAAAGCCCGTCAGCGACCATCATCGAGATCAAGCTGATTGAATGGCTGCGCGCCCAGGTCGGCTACGGCGCTGGCGATGCTGGCGTTTTCACCAGCGGCGGCACCCAGAGCAATATGATGGGTCTGATGCTGGCGCGCGATGCCTTCTTCGCCCGCCGGGGTCACTCCATCCAGCAGGATGGTCTGCCGGGCGATATTCGTCAGTACAAAGTGCTGTGTTCAGAAAACGCCCACTTCTCGGTGCAGAAGAATATGGCGCTGATGGGCCTCGGCTACCGCTCCGTGACGCTGGTGAAAACCGACGAATTCGCGCGGATGGACGTGGCGGATCTGAAAGCGAAAATCGCCGAGGCGCAGGCTAACGGCGAGCAGATTATGGCGATCGTCGCCACCGCCGGCACCACCGACGCCGGGGCAATCGACCCGCTTCGCGAGATTGCGGCCGTCGCGGCAGAGCACCAGATCTGGCTGCACGTCGACGCGGCCTGGGGCGGCGCGCTGTTGATGTCCGAGAAGTATCGCGACCGTCTGGACGGCATTGAGTTAGTGGACTCCATCACCCTGGATTTCCACAAGCAGTTCTTCCAGACCATCAGCTGCGGCGCGTTTCTGTTAAAAGAAGCCCGTCACTATGAGCTGATGCGCTATCAGGCGGCCTATCTGAACTCCGAGTTCGATGAAGAGCACGGCGTACCGAACCTGGTATCCAAATCGCTGCAGACCACCCGCCGCTTCGACGCGCTGAAGCTATGGATGGGTCTGGAAGCGCTGGGCCAGAAGCAGTACGCGGAAATCATCGACCACGGCGTGACGATGGCGCTGAACGTGGCGGATTACGTCGCAACGCAGCCGACGCTGGAACTGGTCATGCAGCCGCAGCTGGCGAGCGTGCTGTTCCGTTCACGTCCGCAGCAGATGGCGGGCAGCGACGATGCCGCGATCGCCCTGCTCAACCAGCGGGTTGGCGATGCGCTGCTGGCTTCCGGTCGCGCTAACGTCGGCGTGACTGAGCACAACGGCGTCACCTGCCTGAAGCTGACGCTGCTGAACCCGATCGTGACGTTAGAGGACGTGAAGGTGCTGCTGAGCCTGGTAGAACGTACCGCTCAGGAGCTGCTGGCGCAGTAAATTTGTTTTCGCATTAACCTTGAAAGCCGATAACTCACCTTATCGGCTTTTTTATTGGTTATTCGCCCTCGACTTGTGACGTTGTCACGATTTTTCCCGCTGCGTGGTATCTGCGCCAGGCGTGACATGGCGGGATGTTGTCGCACCGTGTATCGACTCTCCTTTCCGATATACGGTGAGACAAACGCACGATCAGTCCAGATAACGCGCCGCCGGTTCAGATTGCGCAAAGCCGGGGAGCATGGCCTGACGCGTCGCGTTGAGCGCCTGCCACTGCGTTTCATCATGCAGCGGCGGAATGGTCACCGATTCACGGCGGTCGAACCCTACCAGGGCGGCATCCACCAGTTTATCCACCTCCATGACGCCGGGGATGGTATCCACATCTTTGCCGCTGTGCTGCCAAATCTCGGTGCGCGTCGCCGCCGGCAGTACCGCCTGGACGTATACGCCTTTCGCGCTCAGCTCAACATCGAGCCCCTGCGAGAGAAACAGCACAAAGGCTTTCGTGGCGCCGTAGACGGTCAACCCCATTTCCGGACCCAGCCCAACGACCGACGCGATGTTGACAATCGCCCCCTCTCCGGCTTCGGCCAGACGCGGCGCGATGGCGTTCGCCAGGCGAGCCACTGAGGTCACGTTGAGGGTAATCAGGCGAGTGATGTCGTCACTGCTCTGGTGGAGGAAATCACCGGGAATCGAGGTGCCGGCATTGTTGACCAGAATCCCAATACGCGCGTCTTCCCGCAGCCGCTTCTCCACGGCGGTGATGTCGCTATCCTGGGTTAAGTCGGCCTGCAGGATGTCGACCTGAACGCCGGTTTCACCGCGCAGTCGCTCGGCCAGCGCCGTCAGACGCTCGCGGTTACGCGCGACCAGCACCAGGTCGTGGCCACGACGGGCAAAACGTTCGGCATAGACTGCGCCAATTCCGGTCGATGCGCCGGTTACCAGCACGGCTGATTTACTGCTCATAGGTGTACTCCTTAATTTATACATGATGGTCGTCATGTATAATGGCACGGGCTGGGTATGCTGTAAATAATGTTATATGATGGCCATCATAAATAATTTCGCAGCAGGACGACGCCATGAGAGTGAGCAGAAAACAGGTTGAAGAGAATAAGCAGACAATCCTGACCGCCGCTGGACGCTTGTTTCGCGAGCGGGGTTTTGACGCGGTCACGGTCACCGATATTATGAAATCAGCCGGTCTGACCCACGGCGGATTCTACGGCTACTTCAAATCGAAGGATGACCTGATCGCCCAAACCCTCGCGGAACTGAAGATAGAGAACGACGCGGCGAAAAATGGCCTCGTCGCGCAAATCGAGCGTTATCTTTCCCCCGAACATCGGGATAATTTTGCCAGTGGCTGCCCGCTGGCGGCGCTGGCGGCTGAGACCATCCGCCAGTCCGAACCCGCGCGCGACGAAATGAGCGCGCGGCTGCAGCAGCAGATAGCGCAGCTCAGTGAAGCGATGGATGATCAAGACGCTGAAGCCCGCCGCCGTGCGGCGATAGGCAGCTGGTCGGCCATGGTCGGCGCGTTGATTCTGGCGCGGATGACCGCGGATTCGGCGTTTTCCGACGAAATCCTGGCTGAAACGGCGGCCTGGCTCGCGGAAAAACAGCGCTAACGTTAAGCCGGCTTGAGGTCTGGCTGCAGGTAGCCTGCGACAAAGCGGGTCAAAATCGCCGAGGCCACCGGACTCTCCGCAACGTCACGACTCAGCCTGTCCGGGTCAACCCCCTCGTTGCGCAGCGCCGCCTGGCGGAACGCGATCAGCGAGCGGGCAATCGCCGGGGTGATCTCCGGATGAAACTGCGTAGATACGGCATGTGCGCCGTAGCGAACAATCTGGTGAGGGTCGTGCTGCGACGAAGCCAGCACCTTCGCCCCTGGCGGTAATCGGGTGACCGTTTGCATATGCGTGAGGTGCGCGCTGAACGGCGCCGGGTGGTCAGCCAGCAGACAATCCGCCAGGCCGTGTGCGGACAGTGAAATGGTTTTACTTCCCGCTTCGCGTCCGGCTGGATGGTAGTCCACCTCGCCGCCCAGCGCGTGCGCCATCAGCTGATGCCCGTAGCAGACGCCAAACAGCGGCATGTCAATTGCCATCGCCTCGCGGATCCATGCGGCGGTCATTTCGCTCCACGGCAGGCGCTCCGTGACCATATCCCAGGATCCGGTAATCACCGCCACGGTATAATTGTCCGGCGCGGGAAGCGGCTCGCCGGCATACACCCGCGCGACGCTGATTTTATTGCGCCACGGCGCCAGCAGATTGCCAAACCAGAGGGGAAGATCGCCGTGGTCGGAGACGATTTCATCCGGCGGAGTCCCGGTCTGGACAAGAAGAAGCGTATTTCGGCTTAACGACATCAGAGCGCCTTTTTCACAGCAACACAGAACGCTACTATGCGCAAAAGCGCCGGCGGCGGCAAATAACCAATCCGCCAACGCTTATGCTCTCCGCGAATAACCGCTACTGCGCGTCGGCGCTCTCCACCTGCGGTACCGTCGACGTCGCGCCCTGTACCGCCGGCGCGTTGGCCGGGTCGAAGATATGGTCGAGGATGGCGCGCGCCGTCGGTCCCGCTACCACGCCATCGCCGCCGCCGTTCTCCAGAATCAGCGCCATCGCCACCTTCGGATGCTGATACGGCGCAAACAGGGTGTAGAAAATATGGTCACGCAGGCGCACCGGGATCATTTTCGCGTTATAGGTCTGGTTCTCCTTCAGGCTGAAGACCTGGGACGTCCCGGACTTGGCGGCGATTTGGTACGGCGCGGTATGGAACAGCTTATAGCCGGTGCCGTTTGGCAGGTTCGCCATGCCGTACATGCCGTTACGCACCACGCCCCAGTAGGGCGAACGCGGATCGCCAACCTGCGGCAGATCCTGCGGCGGCTGATAGCGCTCGACCTTATTCCCCTGCTTCATGGAGTAAAGCA
>NZ_CP033823.1:0-186836 GCF_003812845.1 Klebsiella sp. FDAARGOS_511
ATCAGAAAATTATTGCGGGGGCTCGGACAGCAAAAAATCATCCGCCTGACCAGCCGTACCCGGATCATTGCTATTATTGGTCCCGATTTTATCCGTACCCTCTGACCTTTCCCCTCCCTTGTGGCAGGGGATTTTTCATAAAACACTGAAAGCTGAACGGCTTCCGTTGCCATTTTCAGCAGGACATGAGGCACGTCCCACTTGCTTTCCGCATAGCCAGACATGCCATGCTGACGCAAAGCGTTAGTCGCTCATCCACTGAACCGTAAGTTGCTTATTAATGGCAGATACATCATCCGGCATAGCCAGAAAGTAAAAATGAGGTGTTCCAGACCGCTTCAGTACCTCATAACGATGGGTCCCGTCCCCGAAATGAAATCCACCATCTTCGTGCACAGATAACAGGACCGGTGAAACAGGCCATCCTTTTGCGATATGCAGTATGGCCTTTCCGAGTTTCGGGTTGGTAATTTCCACCCAGAGGCTGGAATCTGTCAGTCGAAAGAAGGAATTAATAAGCGGGTCAAAATCATTAGACTGGCCCCATGAATCTCCAGACAGTTGGTATCACTTAAATTAGTGATAGTCTTAATACTAGTTTTAGACTAGTCGTTGGAGTCCGAATGATTGATGTTCTAGGTCCAGAGAAGCGCAGACGGCGCAGCGTTCAGGAAAAAATCGCCATTGTTCAGCAGAGCTTTGAGCCCGGAATGACCGTGTCGCTGGTCGCCCGTCAGCATGGCGTTGCTGCCAGTCAGCTGTTCCTGTGGCGTAAGCAATATCAGGAAGGCAGTCTCACTGCGGTTGCCGCGGGTGAACAGGTTGTACCCGCGTCGGAGCTGGCATCTGCAATGAAGCAAATTAAAGAGTTACAGCGCCTGCTGGGCAAAAAAACCATGGAAAACGAGCTGCTGAAAGAAGCCGTTGAATATGGCCGACAAAAAAAGTGGATAGCGCACGTGCCCTTGTTGCCGGAGGATGGCGAATAAGCCTTGTCAGTCGTTGCCTCCGGGTCTCACGTGCGCAACTGCATGCCATGGCCCGTCGGTCGAAGGGCTGGCAGGATCGTCGGTGCAAGCGCAAGCCTGATGATACTGAAGCGCTGGCTCGTATCCATACCGTTATCGACGATCTGCCCACCTATGGTTATCGTCGTGTATGGGCACTGCTGCGCAGACAATCAGAAACTGACGACATGGCGGTGATCAATGCCAAACGCGTATACCGCATCATGCGTCAGAATGCGCTGCTGCTTGAGCGTAAACCGGCAATACCGCCCTCGAAGCGGGCGCATAGAGGGAAAGTGGCCGTTGGAGAAAGTAACCAGCGGTGGTGCTCCGACGGCTTCGAGTTCAGCTGTGATAACGGTGAAAAACTGCGGGTCACGTTCGCACTGGACTGTTGCGATCGCGAGGCACTTCACTGGGCGGCAAGTACCGGTGGATATGACAGTGAAACCGTGCAGGACGTCATGCTGGGTGCAGTAGAGCGTCGCTTCGGTAACAGGCTGCCGACATCCCCCGTTGAGTGGCTGACAGACAACGGTTCAGCCTACCGTTCTCATCAGACGCGTCAGTTCGCCAGAATGGTAGGACTGGAGCCAAAACATACGGCGGTACGTAGTCCAGAAAGCAACGGAATGGCGGAGAGCTTCGTGAAAACGATGAAGCGCGACTACATCAGCATCATGCCAAAACCTGACGGGTTAACAGCGGCAAAGAACCTTGCGGAGGCCTTCGAACATTACAACGAATGGCATCCGCACAGTGCACTGGGATATCGTTCGCCACGGGAATATCTGCGGCGGCGAACCAGTAATGGGTAAAGCGATAAAAAGTGTCTGGAAATATAGGGGCCAATCCAGTCATTGCCATGTTCTCCTGTACTAAGAAGGCCACATTGTGCGCCTTTTCACGCTCTGGAGCCTAATACAGGCATGTGATAATCCTTGCTTCCTACTTAGCCAGAAACCGGATCTGCGCGGCGGGAAACGCGCAAAGGATATGATAATCAAACCAAACACATAAAATCATACTGAATGTGATATTTAGCATTAAACACACAATAATATCTGATATGACATTTGAATTATTAGTAAGAAATCATACATGATATGATTTTTAACCTAACCGGACATGTTCAGACGGAGCGAGCAGGATGGATGAGAAAGAAGTGAATTTTTCACTCAGCTATGAGCAGCTGACCCGGATAGCGGAAGAGCGTATCCGTGAATGCAATCTGGACAGCCAGGGCGCGATTTACATCAGCGAGTCAGCCAAGGCCGGTGCCGTGCTGAGCTATTGGTATGAACTGGCCATAAATGGCTATGCCTCAGTGAATGCCATAAAGAGACAAGAGCTCATAGACGCCGATCACCTGCGCCTCAGACAACTCATCTGGCCGGAGGCGGACAAGCAATGACTCAGGCGCGCCGACCATCGCCGCTGCAGCGGCGGGTGCTGATTGTGCTGGCCGCCCTCGATGCGAAACGTCCGGGGCCGGTGGCGACGCGGGATATCGAGCGGGTGCTGGAGCAGGGCGGGGATGCCCCGGTGTACGGGCCGAACCTGCGCGCCTCCTGCCGGCGCATGGAAGCCGCGGGCTGGCTGCGCACCCTGCGCGCCCCGAACCTGCAGCTGGCCGTCGAGCTGACGGAGGCCGGTCGCGGCATTGCAGAACCGCTCTTCCAGGCAGAACGCGAGGCTGAAACGGCACGACAACGACTGACAGACGTCCGGCGTCTGCCGTTACGCCAGACGGCTGCCGGTGACGCGGTGGAGCTGCAGCTGGGTGACGGTCATTACTCCCTGCGGGAAGCGGCCTACGTGATCCGTCTGGACGGTACCACCTGCCTGCAGCTGACGGATGCCGGCGGCATACGCCGGATAAAAGAGGGCGATCCCCTGCAGGTGGCCAGCTGGTATCAGACCTGTTTTGATGCAGGCCTGCCGGTCACCGTCCAAGTGAATGAGAGCCGGGACTGATCGCCACCACACAAGGAATATGAGCATAAAATGAAAGTCACTGAACCCGGGCTGAATAAGCTGATCGATAACCTGAACACCCTGATTTGCGAGGACAGCCTGCTCACGCGCCAGGAGCGTGAAACGCTGGTACTGGCCGTCGCCGCTATCGGCGCCATGAAAGCGCGCGTCGGCTTGAAAAAAGGCGATGCGCCGACCGTTGCCAGACGGGAAAAAAGGGAGAAAAAAGACCGCCAACCTGATCCGCGTTTTCCGCGAGCCGGTCATCCCTGGCAGGAAGACGAAAAAACCTTACTGAGTGATGCGCTCGATTCGGTACCGGACGAAGAGATTGGCAAGCATCTGTTCTGGCTTTCCGAGAAACTGGGCAGAACGCCTTTCAGTGTTGCTTTCCAGATCGCGGCAATCAGGGAGCTGCAGGACGGCTGGGAGGAGCAGTTCAGGGAGATTTCGGATAACATTCGCTTGTCCGGTCTGAGCATCAGTGATTATCTTACACAGAACGGCACGGGCCATAACGCCTGAAAGAAATTTGCGTTATTTGTAAAATTAAATACCAGGGAAGCCTCAGGATATAAAAAACTAATGACGAAACAGGAATGGATTTTACGACTACGGCGCTGTACATCGAAGGAAACCCTGGAAAGGGTTATAGAAAAAAATAAATATTCTCTGTCAGATGATGAGCTTGAGCATTTCAATGCCGCGGTTGATCACCGGCTGGCGGAGATGACGATGGGAAAGTTGTATGACCGGGTACCGCCAGGTGTCTGGAAATTTGTGAAATAGAACAGGTGACCTTATGAGTTACGGCTGGCTCTTCGAAAGTCCGGATGATGACATTTCGGGTGATAATCATATCAATCTGGAACACCTCCCTCCTGAGCTAAAACAGGTTGCTATCCAGATAGTACAAAATCAGTTTGATCGTGATACTGCAGAGAAAAAACTTGCAGAATTAATCCAGAAACTCGAGTTTGATATAACTGCAGCAGAACTGTCAGCATATCTTTTTAAACCGGGAAATGCCTGACGGCTTACCCGGTAGCGATTAGAGGTATGATTAAACGTCAGATTGCCTTTAGTGTGTAGTTAAATCATAATCACAACAGCGTTATTCTGAAACTGATATTGCCGGAGGGGATCATCATGACGGGAAGAGGCATTAACACAGTACGTATCGGCGATGAAGTAAAGCACATCACCGAGCTCGATGCACTAACACTCATGCATGAATGGTCAAAACTTACAAAAGAAAATGCAGACCTGTATGACCATAACCGTCAGGTTAATCGGGGGTGGCGCGGCTTTATTCTTCGCCTGATGGGTATCCATTTGCCTGAAAAAAACCGTGTTTGTCTTTATGGCATTAATGCCAGAAAAGAATCCATCTATCCCGACTGAAGCCGTGCCGGCAGTGATAGTGAGCAGGCCATTGCAGAAGAATAGCCATAACTTGACATTAAGTGCATGATATTTAACATAAAACGCATTAAGCGAAGTTACAGTGTAACAGCTAAAGGACCGTGGTCCGGCCTGCACGCTGCTCGTTTACGTTGATGATGCAACAAGTCGGTTGATGCAGCTTCTGTTCGTCAGTTCGGAGTCCACGTTCACCTATTTTGAAGCCACCCGGGGATATCTGGAGCGCTACGGTAAGCCTCTGGCATTCTACAGCGACAAAGCCAGCGTCTTCAGGATCAACAACAAGCAGGCCACCGGCGGAGATGGCCAGACTCAGTTTGGTCGTGCCATGAACGAGCTGAATATCACTGGTATCTGTGCCAACACCAGTTCAGCCAAGGGGCGTGTTGAACGGGCTCATCTGACATTACAGGACCGCCTGGTCAAGGAACTGCGGCTCCGCGGTATCAGCACACCTGAGGCTGCAAACGCCTTTGCTGATGAGTTCATGGAAGATTACAACCGTCGGTTTGCAAAGCCGCCACGTCACGATTTTGACGTACATCGCCAGCTGGATAATGGCGAAAACCTGCAGGCGACATTCACCTGGCGCGAGCAGCGTAAGGTCTCGAAAAACCTGACATTACAGTATGATAAAAAGCTTTATCTGCTTGAAGATAATGAAGAAAACCGGCGTTTTCAGGGGAAGTACATCGAGGTATGGCAATACCCGGATGGTGACATTGAGCTCCGGGCCAGCGGCACTTCCCTGCCCTTTACCACTTACGACCGACTGGGAGAACTGGACCAGGGCGCCATCATCGACAACAAGCGTCTGGGACGTGCCCTGGAAATGATAAAGCTGGTTCAGGACAAACGGGACAACACCCGCTCACAGGCCCTGCCATCACTGGACGGCCAGACCTCACGCAGAAAGAAACAACCCGGCAAGAAATCACAACGAAGTCTGGACCATAACGACATGCTGGAAGCCCTGCAGCAACTTCAGACCCGGAGTAAAGACATCTTCGGCAAAGGCTGAAACATAACCTACATGCGGACATTTCAATTTAGATTGATGTTCAGGATAAACGCGATAACAACCGTTCACAGGCGATCCCTGCCGGTGATGGCTCTTTGCGGCGGCGCAGAAAACCAACAGAGAAATAATCGCAGCGCTCACTGAACGGCGACGACATGTTAGATGCGTTGAAGACATTGCAGTCACGTTCTGAGAAAAGTTCCAATGTTTAACGAGCGATTAAAAAATATATTAAATCATTATTCTCTCATTTCTCTGTTGCAATACTGACCTCCCAGGGCCTGTGTAATTCTGTCACCAAATAGTATCGTCAGACTACGATCATAGTAAATGGTTTCACCAGTGATAGATTCATGCTTTAATATTATCCCATAGCCATATCTTTCAAGCATATTCATACCCACCCTTGCCAAATTGTAAGAATAATTTATTCCCCAAATGGAACCATTTCTTCCTTCAAAAAACTCCGCTCTGTAATATCTTTTTAGAAATTCATAGTGTGCGTCTTCACTAAACATACCCCCTCCCGCTACAGAATTTACATAACAGTTTTTTATAATAAAAAGATGAAATGCATAAATATATATCCCGTTTTTCCTCTGCCGCCCACCATTCACAGATAGAGGATATAATCCTATATTATTTATTGTATGCTTAAATCATTTGATGACTATAGTTTCATATATTTTCATCATGTTAGCACCCATGATGTATGTTTATTTTTTCTGAAGCATACCAATAATCAAACCCCGTTCAACATAACAACATAAAATAATTTATAACAAATTTAGTTGAAACTTAATATATGAAATAGTGACTTTCCATAAGCAGATCATTAGTTTATAGGGCATCCTAACGATGCAGGCTCCTCCTGGCAAAACTGTCGATGATGAGATTTTTTTTGCGGTATATTCCACTTATTTTGGTGGTATTCAGTTTATGCAAAACAATACCGACAAAAGACTGAACCGTTTTTTTGGAGATCAGCAGGCTACGGGAAATTTCATCTATCGAATAACCATTTAAAATCATATTGATAACATGTGTTTCTCTTTTGGTAAATGACAACTTGTCCCTCTTCAGATTGATCCCCATTTTTTTAAACGCCTGCCTCATCATGAGATATTCATTACCGCTTAATTCAGTGTCAATGCATACCGCTTCACGCCCTGTCCCGCTCATTCCTGACGCCGGTTTTAATAAAAAGATAAGATTGACCGGTGAAATGTGTAGGTACTTGAGACGTTCGACATCGCCGGTGTTCAGCTCTGACTCCACAATCACCACATCGCTGTTGCTGAAGGCAATATCGCTGACCCGTGAAAACACAACCCTGTTGACGGAGAGGCTGTTGTCGCTGAACATACATTTCAGACCTACAAGCATGAAATTATTATTGGTAATAACATAGATATTCATATAGTCCCCGCAGCAATACCTTTTGCGAAGCGTCCCGTTCCTTATGTTCTGACAAAGTGGTGCCTGTATTGGTGTCGCCGGGTAACTATGACGTACTCCGGCTCAGCGGAGTACGTCAACTGCTCTACTGGTGCGCCGCTAGCACGCTATTCACGATTTCCACCGCTTCTTTCTCGATCTGCTTGCGATGTGCTTCCCCGAGGAAGCTCTCGCAGTAGATCTTGTAAGCGTCTTCCGTACCTGACGGTCGGGCGGCGAACCAGCCGTTGTCGGTCATCACTTTCAGGCCACCAATCGATGCGCCGTTGCCCGGCGCGGCGGTCAGACGCGCAGTGATCGGGTCACCCGCCAGCTGACTGGCCCTGACCATTTCCGGCGACAGCTTCGACAGCACCGCTTTCTGTGCGGAAGTGGCCGAAGCCTGCAGCCGGTTATAGCTCGGCGCGCCGAAGCGGGCGGCCAGTTCGTCGTAGTGCTCCTGCGGGTTTTTACCGGTGACGGCGGTGATTTCCGCCGCCAGCAGGCACATGATGATCCCGTCTTTGTCGGTCGACCACGGCGTTCCGTCAAAACGCAGGAGTTAGCGGCAGCCAGCCAGCGGCGCGGCGTGACGCCGTTAGTCACGTTGGTGAAGCGGCGCGGAAAGATTCTGGCGAAATCGGCAAACAGCGACTCCACCATCAGCCGGGAGTGCAGTTCCGACACGCCGTTCACCTTGTGACTGACCACCACCGCCAGCCAGGCCATCCGTACGCGACGGTCGTTGGATTCATCGATAATCGAGGTCCGGCTCAGCAACGCAATATCATCGGGATAGTGCTCCTGCATGGTTTTCAGAAAATAGTCATTAATCTCGAAAATAATCTGCAAATGGCGCGGCAGGATTTTCCCCAGCATCTCGACCGGCCAGGTCTCCAGCGCCTCGCTCATCAGGGTATGGTTGGTGTAGGAGAAGACCTGACAGGTCACCCCGAAAGCGTCATCCCAGCTGAAGCGGTGTTCGTCAATCAGCAGACGCATCAGCTCCGGGATCGACAGCACCGGATGGGTGTCGTTGAGGTGGATAGCAATTTTATCTGCCAGGTTGTCATAGGTTTGATACAACTGGTAATGGCGAAAAAGAATATCCTGCACCGTCGCCGAAACGAGGAAATATTCCTGACGCAGGCGCAGCTCGCGCCCGGAGTAGGTCGAGTCGTCCGGATACAGTACCCGGGAGACGTTTTCGGAATGGTTTTTATCTTCTACCGCCGCGAAGTAATCTCCCTGATTAAATTTACCGAGGTTAATCTCGCTGCTGGCCTGGGCGCTCCACAAGCGCAGGGTGTTGGTGGCATCGGTTTCATAACCCGGGATAATCTGATCGTAGGCCACCGCGATGATCTCTTCGGTTTCCAGCCAGCGCGAGTTTTTCCCCTCATGCTGAATGCGCCCGCCAAAGCGCACGGTATAGCGGGTTTTATGGCGCTCGAATTCCCAGGGGTTACCGTACTCCAGCCAGTAGTCCGGTGACTCCATCTGCCGGCCGTCGATGATGTTTTGCTTGAACATGCCGTAGTCGTAGCGGATGCCGTAACCGCGTCCTGGCAGCCCCAGCGTGGCCAGGGAGTCGAGAAAACAGGCTGCCAGACGACCGAGACCGCCGTTGCCCAGGCCCGGGTCATTCTCTTCGTCAATCAGCTCTTCCAGATCCAGACCCATCCCGGCCAGCGCTGTTTTCACATCCTCATAGATGCCCAGCGACAGTAAGGCATTCGAGAGGGTACGGCCGATGAGAAACTCCATCGACAGATAATATACCTGGCGCGCCTGCTGCGAGATCCGCGCCCGATGCGCCCGCAACCAGCGCTCAACCAGCCGATCGCGCACGGCGAACAGCGTAGCATTGAGCCATTCATGCTTATTGGCAAGTGAAGGGTCTTTACCGAGAATAAACATGAGCTTATAAGCGATAGCATGCTGCAGCGCTTCTTCATTCAGCCTGGGTGAAATATAACTTATGCGTGGTTCCATTTTTCGGCTATTTGCATTCTGAGGTAGGATCGCAAATTTAGCTAGGAATTGAAATACATCCCCTTTTGTGCAAAATCTGGTTGACATTCGCAGATTGACTACATTACCGTTCCGTGCAAAAGGTGGTTGGAGTCCAAAATGAACGAATTTACGGGATCGGCAGCTTCACAGGCTGACTTTATTTGGAAGAATGCGGAAGACCTTTGGGGGGACTTCAAGCATACGGACTTTGGCAAGATCATTTTGCCGTTTACCTTGCTGCGCCGCCTGGAGTGTGCGCTGGAGCCGACCCGCGAGGCGGTGAGAGAAGCGCATGACGCTTTCAAGGATGCAGATGTTGAGCTGGATACCATTCTGCGCTCAACCGCTGAATACCCCTTCTACAACACCTCTGAATACTCCCTTGGCACCCTGGGTAGTACCAAGACGCGCCGCAATCTGGAAGACTACATCGCCCTGTTTTCGGATAACGCCCGCGCTATCTTCGAGGAGTTTGAGTTTGGCAATACGGTGATCCGGCTGGAGAAAGCGGGCTTGCTGTACAAGATTTGCCAGAACTTTGCCAAGATCGACCTGCACCCGGACGTGGTGCCGGATCGGGTGATGAGTAACATCTACGAACACCTGATTCGCCGCTTTGGTGCCGAGGTCAATGAAGGGGCCGAGGACTTCATGACGCCGCGTGACATCGTTCACCTGGCGACCGCATTGCTGCTTGACCCGGATGATGCCCTGTTTGAGGCCAGCCCCGGTTTGATTCGTACTCTGTATGACCCGACCTGTGGCACGGGTGGCTTCCTCACCGATGCCATGAACCATGTGGGCGACTACGGTAACCGCGACAAGATCCCGCCAGTGCTGGTGCCGCACGGGCAGGAGTTGGAGCCGGAAACCCATGCGGTTTGTGTGGCCGGTATGCTGATCCGCCGTTTGGAGTCCGACCCTGGCCGAGATCTGTCGAAGAACATTCGTCAGGGCAGCACGCTGTCCAATGACCAGTTTGCCGGTGAGCGTTTCCACTACTGCCTGTCCAATCCGCCTTTTGGCAAGAAATGGGAGAAGGACAAAACCGCCGTCGAAGCGGAACACAAAAAAGGCGAGCTGGGCCGGTTTGGGCCGGGCCTGCCGAAAATTAGCGATGGCTCCATGCTGTTTTTGATGCACCTGGCGAGCAAGCTAGAACTGCCGATCAACGGCGGTGGCCGCGCCGCTATCGTGCTGTCGGGTTCGCCACTGTTTAACGGCGGTGCCGCGTCTGGCGAATCGGAAATCCGCCGTTGGTTGCTGGAAGACGACCTGATTGAAGCCATTGTGGCTCTGCCAACGGATCTGTTCTTCCGCACCAATATCGCCACCTACCTGTGGATTCTGTCCAACAAGAAGCCGCAGGAGCGCAAAGGCAAGGTGCAGTTGATCAACGCCACCGACCTGTGGACTTCAATCCGCAACGAGGGTAACAAGCGCCGTATTGTCAGCGATGAGCAGCGCCGCCAGATTCTGGACATCTACGCCGCATGCGAAACCGGTACGCTTTCCCGTATGCTGGACTACCGTACCTTTGGCTACCGCCGTATCAAGGTCTTGCGTCCGCTGCGCATGACCCTGGAGCTTGATAAGGTGGGCATGGAGCGGCTGGAAGCCGAAGCTGCCTGGGAAAAGCTCTCTGAGGCGCATCAGACATTCTGGCGCGAAGCCCTCAAGCCGTTGATCGGGCAAACGCAGCCCTATAGCTGGGCAGAAACCTTTGTCAGGGACGCGATCAAGTCCGTCGAAGCCAAGCAGCTCAAGGTCAAATCCAGCAAGACATTGATCACCGCGCTGATCAACGCCTTTGGTCACAAAGACCCGAAAGCCGAGCCAGTCACGGATTCAAACGGCGAGCTGGTGCCAGACACAGATTTAACTGATTACGAGAACGTCCCCTATCTGGAGGACATCGACGACTACTTTACCCGCGAAGTGCTTCCTCATGTGCCGGATGCCTGGCTGGATGAGAGCTTTACCGATGCAAGGGATGGCCAATTGGGCCGCGTTGGCTACGAGATCAACTTCAACCGCTTCTTCTACCAGTACCAGCCTCCGCGCAAGCTGCATGATATTGATGAAGACCTGAAGCAGGTAGAAGCCGAGATTGCCGCGCTACTGGCGGAGGTGGCCAGCGAATGAGCCAGTACAGAGCATATCCCGCGTATAAGGATTCCGGCGTTGAGTGGATTGGGCAGGTGCCTGAGCATTGGAAGGTAGCGAGAGTCAAGCGACTGGCGTCATTGCGCAATGAACGACGAAATGATGTATCTACTGATACCATTTATATCGGACTTGAGGATGTAGAAGCAGGATCAGGGCAGTACAAGCCAACGAATGGAAGCTCCCGTCAATCAGAAGATTCAACTGTAGGCATCTTTTATGAAGGGGATGTCCTGTACGGTAAGCTGCGTCCATATTTGCGAAAAGCCATTATTTCAGAGATGGCAGGGTGCTGCTCAACAGAATTTTTGGTTCTGAGGGCTGAAAAAACAGAACCCAGATGGCTGCAAGAATGGCTTTTAACTCCTGATGTAACGCATCAAATAGTGTCAGGATGCGAGGGAGCGAAAATGCCTCGTGCAGATTGGGGGCATATCGGTTCAATTGAAGTTGTATACCCAGATCAGCCTGAGCAAGCGAAAATACTAACCTCCCTCGACCGCGAAACCGCCCGCATTGATGCGCTTATCGAGAAGAAAACCCGCTTTATCGAGCTACTGAATGAAAAGCGCCAGGCGCTGATTACCCATGCTGTCACCAAGGGGCTAGACCCCAACGTGAAGATGAAGGATTCCGGCATTGAGTGGATTGGGCAGGTGCCTGAGCATTGGAAGGTAGCGAGAGTCAAGCGACTGGCGTCATTGCGCAATGAACGACGAAATGATGTATCTACTGATACCATTTATATCGGACTTGAGGATGTAGAAGCAGGATCAGGGCAGTACAAGCCAACGAATGGAAGCTCCCGTCAATCAGAAGATTCAACTGTAGGCATCTTTTATGAAGGGGATGTCCTGTACGGTAAGCTGCGTCCATATTTGCGAAAAGCCATTATTTCAGAGATGGCAGGGTGCTGCTCAACAGAATTTTTGGTTCTGAGGGCTGAAAAAACAGAACCCAGATGGCTGCAAGAATGGCTTTTAACTCCTGATGTAACGCATCAAATAGTGTCAGGATGCGAGGGAGCGAAAATGCCTCGTGCAGATTGGGGGCATATCGGTTCAATTGAAGTTGTATACCCAGATCAGCCTGAGCAAGCGAAAATACTAACCTCCCTCGACCGCGAAACCGCCCGCATTGATGCTCTGATTAGCAAGGCGGAACAAAGTATCACCCTGCTCAAAGAACGCCGCGCCGCCTTTATCACCGCCGCTGTCACCGGCCAGATTGATTTGCGAGGAAAACAATAAATGCAATCAGCAGCACATCAGGAAAAACACTTCCAGCAATACATCATTGACCGGTTGGTAGATCAGGGCTGGAAGCTGGGTGATTCCAAGTTCTACGACACCGAGCGGGCGGTGTACCCCGAAGACCTGGAAAGCTGGATCAAAACCAGCGGCCAGCAGGAAAAATGGGACAAGCTGGAACGGCTCAACGGGGCCAAAACCCTTGAAGTGCTGATGGACCGCCTAGATAAAGCACTGGAGAAACAAGGCACCATGCAGGTGTTGCGCCAGGGCTTTTCTATTGCCGGTTGCGGCCTGATCGAGATGACCGAGGTCGCACCGGAAGACAAGCGCAATGCAGCAGTCATTGAGCGCTACCAGGCCAATATCCTGCGCGTGGTGCCGGAGCTGAAGTATCACCCGGCCCGTGAATTTGCCATTGATCTGGTGCTGTTTATCAACGGTCTGCCGGTGGCAACCGTCGAACTGAAGACCGACTTCACCCAGTCCTGCGAAGCGGCCATGGATCAGTACCGCAATAATCGCCTGCCATATGACGCCAAGACCAAACGCAGGGAACCGCTGCTGACCTTCAAGCGTGGGGCTGTGGTACATTTCGCCATGTCCGACTCTGAAATCATGATGGCGACCAAGCTGGATGGAGAAAACACCTTCTTTCTGCCGTTCAATAAGGGGCGCAAGGACGAAAGCGGCACGGTACATGCGGGTAACCCGCCAGGTGAGATTAAGGCCGATGGTACTCAGGAATACCCTGTAGCCTACTTCTGGGAGGAGGTCTGCCAGCCGAATGCCTGGCTGCGGATTTTCCATAGCTTTGTCTACGTCGAGAAAAAGGACGTGGTGGATATTCAGGGCAACTGGTCGAAGAAAGAAACCCTGATTTTCCCGCGCTTTCACCAATGGACGGCAGTGAACCAGATGCTGGCCGATGCTCGCGAAAATGGCGCAGGCATGACCTACCTGTGTGACCACAGCGCAGGTTCCGGCAAGACCAGCACCATTTCCTGGACGGCCCATGACTTGGTGAAACTGCGCGAAGATAACGGCGACGCGGTGTTTAACAGCGTGATCATTGTCACCGACCGTAATGTGCTGGACGGCCAGCTTCAGGACGCGGTGAAGCAGATTGACCATCAGTTTGGTGTGATCGCCGCCATTGACCGGCAGAAGTCATCCAAGTCCAAGAGCAAACAGCTCTCGGATGCCTTGTTGTCTGGCACGCCGATTGTGGTAGTCACGATCCAGACCTTCCCCTACGCGATGGAAGCCATCATCACTGACAAGGCCCTGAAAGGGAAAAACTTTGCTGTGATCATTGATGAGGCGCATAACTCGCAGACTGGCTCTACCGCCGCTAAGCTGCAAGCCGCGCTGGGGATGAGCGGACAAGGCAAGATGTCCACCATGACGGTGGATGAACTACTGGAGCAACTGCAAAAGTCCCGCGCCCGCCCGGACAATATCAGCTACTTCGCCTTTACCGGCACGCCCAAGCACTCCACTTTGATGCTGTTTGGTCGCCCGACAGATCCAAGCCAACCGATCTCGGACGATAACCCGCCGCAAGCCTTCCATCTGTACACCATGCGCCAGGCCATTGAGGAGAAATTCATTCTCGATGTGTTGAACGGCTATGTGCCCTACAAAACGGCCTTCAACCTTTCCAAGCAGCTTGAAGACAGCAAGCGGGTAAGCGGCAAGGCCGCCAAACGCGCCCTGGCACAGTGGATGTCATTGCATCCCACCAATGTGACCCAGAAGGTACAGTTTATCGTTGAGCACTTCACCAAAAACGTCGCCCACCGGCTGGATGGCAAGGCCAAGGCGATGGTCGTGACCAGCTCCCGTGCCGCTGCCATTCGCTACAAAAAGGCGTTTGACCGCTATATCGAGCAGCACAGCGAGTACGGCTTTATTCATTCACTGGTGGCCTTCTCCGGCAAGATGACCGGTAAGCAGGTGATGCACCAGGATGACAGCGAGTTCAAGGATGATGTGTTTATCGTCGATGAGAACGAGGAATTCACCGAGCAGAGCATGAACCCGGATGTCCACGGGCAGGATTTGCGCTTTGCCTTTGACCGCCCGGAATACCGGGTGATGTTGGTGGCCGACAAGTTCCAGACTGGCTTTGACCAGCCCAAACTGGTCGCCATGTACGTGGACAAGAAAATCGCCAACCATGTGGAGATTGTGCAGACCTTCGCCCGCCTGAACCGGACGGCGCCCGGGAAGGATGAAGTCTTTATCATCGACTTCGTGAACGATCCAGAGAACGTGCGCAAGGCCTTTGCCACCTATGACAAGGGCGCTCACATCGGCGAAGTGCAAGACCTCAATGTGGTCTACGAGATCAAGGAGCGACTGGACGAGCACGGCCTGTACGACGAGAAGGACTTGGCCGCGTTCAAAGAAGCCCGCTTCAAAACCATACGTGACATCACCCATACTAAATCGCCACAGCACAAGGCGCTGTATGCCGCTACAGCTGGAGCGACGGCCTTGTATAACGACAAGATGAAAATGTTGCGCGGTGGCATGGCAACCTGGGAAGCAGCGTTTGAGAAGGCCCGCGCCAAGGGTGATGAGGCGGGCATGAAGTCTGCCGATCACCACCAGGATGAGTATGCCGAGCAAATCAAGGCGCTGATGGGCTTCAAGTCGGACCTGGGGCGCTTCTGCCGTACCTATTCCTATATCGCCCAACTGATTGATTTTGGCGACCCGGAGTTGGAGAACTTTGCCGCTTTCGCCAAGCTGCTGCAAAAGCGCCTTCAGCACGAAGCACCGGAAACCGTGGACTTGACAGGCCTGGTGCTTACTGGCTTTGACATCAATGCTCGACCCGATGACGTAGAAGACGAAGGCAAAACCCCGGTATTGCAACCAGCAGGTGCAGGCGGTGGTGGCGCGGCAGGCGACAAGCCGAAATTCGTCAAAGAGATTATCGAGAAGCTCAACAGCCTGTTTGGTGAGGCGACGCCGATCCAGGATCAGGTTGCTTTCGTTAATCAGATTTCAGCGATTACCGGTGAAAGCGATGTCGTCATGGCTCAGGTGGAAAGCAACACCCGTGAGCAGGCTATGAAAGGCAACCTCCCCGGTGCTGTGCAGCAAGCGGTTGTTCGTGCTTTGTCCAGTCATCAGAAGCTGGCAACCCAGGTGCTCAAGTCTGACCGTCAGGGCATGACCGCATTGGTTGATATGGTGTATGACCTGCTGCGTGAAGGCAAAGACATCGATCTGGGTATGGATTAAGCCGATGCTCGACCTGCTGAATCTGCCAGGCATCAAGCCGGTCGATATGCGCCACGAAGGCAAGTGCCTTGTGATAGTTGCTGAGCCGGTAACGGTCCAGGTGCCGTTATGTGGGGACTGCAACATCCCTATGCACAGACACGGTACGCGCAAAAACAAGTTCATGGACACGCCGTTGTACATGGAGCCCGTCCGCCTTGAAGTTCAGCGCCCGCGCTTTCGCTGTGAGTCGTGCGGAAAAATGTCCATGCCGGAGTTGAGTTTTCTGGATGACAAACGCCGAGCCACCAAACGGCTGGTCGATGTTATTCGGCAACAGTGCCTGGGAACCACCTTCCATGCTTTAGCCGAGCAAACCGGTGTGGCGGTGAACACCGTCAAGAACATCGCTCACGATCTCATTGAGGAACTCTCCCAAACCGTTCGTTACGAAACCCCTGTCATCATGGGTATTGACGAAGTGAACCTGGCCGGAGGGTATCGCTGTGTAATCACCAATCTGGCAACCAACAACGTCTTTGATATGTTGGAGCATCGTACTCAAGAGCATTTGAATCCCTTCTTCAAGGATTTGCCGGATGCTGACAAGGTGGAATGGGTCTGTACGGATATGTGGCGACCCTTCAAGCGTTCCTTTGCTCAGTATCTGCCCAACGCCAAACTGGTGATCGATAAGTTCCATGTCGTCAAGATTGCCTCTGAAGCCCTGGAAGCGGAGCGCAAGAACTATCAGGCACAGTTAAGCAAAGAAGATCGCATTTACGTCAAAAAGTCCATTCGCTGGCTTACCCTGAAGCGACCCGGCAACCTGACGCCCGCAGAGCAAAAGGCGCTGGAGGTTGTAAAGCAGGCGATCCCAGCACTTGCCATGGCCTATGACTTCAAGGAAGCCTTCTTCTGCATCTACGACGAACCCGACAAGCAGAGTGCTCAGAACGCCTTTGAGGCTTGGAAGAACAGCCTGCCGCCTTATGGCATGGAGCCTTTCAAAAAACTGGTAAAAACGGTACACAACCATTACGACGACATCTTTGCCTACTGGGATGCGCCGTTCTCACTCACCAATGGCTATACCGAAGGGCTCAACGGTTTGATCAAGATGTCCAACCGGTTAGGTCGGGGTTATAGCTATGAGATCATCCGTGCAAAGACGTTGTACTCCAAAGAAGCCCGCAAGGTTGGCAGTGGTATTCGAGCAGGACGAGGCAAGGTCGAGTATGGACCGCACATTCCGACATTGTTGAAGCAGGCAGAAGGTGGAGAGTTGGATTAACGCGAGAGAGGGCGCGTCTGAGAATCCAACCAATGTTAGATTTTCGCAGGGTGCTGAAAAACAGAGAAATCCAACCAGAAGCAGCTTTTTGTCCGACTAAGAATCAAGGGTTAGAATGGATGAATTCCAACCCTAGAATGCAAATAGCCCATTTTTCTTATCCGTAGCAATTAAATAATACGCTGATACAACAGGTGGAAAGACTTTGCGGCACTTTGCCAGCTAAAATCCATGCTCATCGCCTGCCGCTGCACGTAACGCCACAGCGAGGGACGCGACCACAGGACACTGGCCCGGTGGATAGCATGTAATAACGATTCCGTCTCGCTGTCGGTAAACACAAATCCGGTCGCGAGCCCGTCAACAAGGTTTTCGAGCGAACAGTCGGCGACGGTATCCGCCAGTCCGCCGGTACGGCGAACCAGCGGTAATGTGCCGTAGCGCAGACCATAAAGCTGGGTCAGACCGCAGGGTTCAAAACGGCTGGGCACCAGGATGACGTCGGCGCCGCCAATCATCTGATGCGACAGCGCCTCGTCGTAGCCGATCCGGATACTCACCTGCCCGGGGTATTGCGCCTCGGCGGTCAGAAAACGGGCCTGCAAATCCGGGTCCCCGGATCCCAGCAGCGCCAGCTGCCCTCCCTTAGATATAATTCCCGGCAGCGCGCCAAACAGAAGATCCAGCCCCTTCTGGCTGGTCAGCCGGCTCACAACGGTGAACAGCAGCGCCCGATCGTCCGCCTTCAGCCCCAGCGACGTCTGCAGCTGCTGCTTGTTCTTCGCTTTCTCCGCCAGTGAATTCTGGTCGTAAGGCGCTGCCAGCAGCGGATCGCGGCGCGGATCCCAGATATTTTTGTCAACCCCGTTCAGGATCCCCGACAGTCGCCCTTCCCGCTGACGTTGCCGCAGCAGCTCTTCCAGACCAAACGCGTACTGTGGTTCGGTAATTTCACGGGCATATGTCGGGCTGACGGTGGTGATATGGTCAGCGAAATAGAGACCCGCCTTAAGGAAGGAGATTTGCCCATTAAACTCCACCCCGTGCATCTGGAAGAACGACCACGGTAACGCGATCTCCGCCATATGCCGGGCCTGAAACAACCCCTGATAGGCAATGTTGTGCACCGTAAACACCGATTTGGCCGGGTTGCCGCGGGTGGCCAGATAAGCCGGGGTGAGACCCGCGTGCCAGTCATGGGCGTGGACGATTTCAGGACGCCAGAACGGGTCAAGACCACCGGCAAGCTCGGCCCCGACCCAGCTCAGCAACGCGAAACGCAGGACGTTATCAGGATAATCCTGCATCTGCTGGTTATGATAAGGATTACCCGTCCGGTCATAGAGATGCGGGGCATCAATCAGATAGATGCCCACACCGTTAAAATGGCCAAACAGCAGCGTCATCCGCCCGGCGAATGTCTCCCTGCTGGCCACCACCTGCGGATCCTGAACCCCGTTGCGGATCGCCGGAAACCCAGGCAGCAGCACGCGGGTATCCAGCCCCTCGGCAATTTGCGCCGCCGGGAGCGCGCCGGTGACGTCGGCCAGTCCGCCCGTTTTTAACAGCGGGAACATCTCTGCTCCTACATGTAAAACTTGCATGTATGCTCCTTATTATTCAGCCACAGAGACGACCCGCGACAGGGCAATATTTTCTCTGCCGCCGGACACGCTTTTTCCGCAAATGGGCTCATACCTCAAGTTTGTCCAGCATTTCTTTGGTAACCAGAACGATGCCTTCTTCCGAACGATAAAAGCGTCGCGCATCCTCAACGGCATTTTCGCCAATCACCGTCCCCTCCGGAATAACGCATCCCCGGTCGATCACGCAGCGTCTTATCCTGCAGGAGCGACCGACCCAGACGCCCGGTAATAAAACCGACGAATCAATATTACAGAACGAGTTAATCCGAACTCTGGAAAATAGAACCGACTGCACCACCACCGAGCCAGAAATAATACAGCCGCCGGAGACCAGAGAATTCATGGTCATGCCATGACTGCCGGAACGGTCCTGAACAAATTTGGCGCTGGGCAGCGATTCGACATAGGTACGGATAGGCCAGTTACGGTCATAAACGTCCAGCTCTGGCACTACTGAGGCTAAATCCAGATTCGCTTTCCAGTACGCCTCCAGGGTTCCGACATCGCGCCAGTATGGCTCGGCATTATTATCCGACTGAACGCAGGAGCGCGGGAACGGATGCGCATACGCTTCACCTGCCGCCGTTATCCTGGGAATAATATCTTTGCCAAAATCATGGGTGGAGTGTTCATCCCGATCGTCGTCTTCCAGCAGCTGGTAGAGATATTCCGCATCAAACACATAAATGCCCATACTGGCAAGCGAGCGGGTTTCATCGCCAGGAATGGTGGGCGGATTAGCCGGTTTTTCAACAAATTCAATGATTTTGTCATTCTCATCCACGGCCATGACGCCAAAAGCGCTTGCCTCTTCAACCGGGACCGGCAGGCAGGCCACGGTACAGCGCGCCCCTTTTTCAACGTGATCGAGCAGCATCCGCGAATAATCTTGTTTATAGATATGGTCCCCGGCCAGAATAACGACATATTCCGCATCATAGCGGCGGATAATATCCAGATTCTGGGTCACGGCATCCGCCGTCCCCCGATACCAGTTCTCACCATGCACCCGCTGCTGCGCCGGTAATAAATCCACGAACTCATTCATTTCTTCGTTAAAGAATGCCCAGCCGCGTTGAATATGCTGCACCAGTGAATGGGACTGATATTGTGTAATGACCCCGATACGTCTTATTCCGGAGTTAATACAATTCGATAAAGCAAAATCAATAATTCTGAATTTACCGCCGAAATGCACCGCAGGTTTTGCGCGAATAGTGGTCAGGTCTTTTAATCGTGTGCCACGTCCGCCGGCGAGGATCAGGGCCACGGATTTAAGCGGTAACTGGCGCGACAGCATTAAGTTGTCAGTATATTCAAGTTTACTCATAATAATGTCCTGCCATTAAATAAAAGCCATAAAAGAAAATAATGAAGAAAAAGCCTCACTCTTCTGCAAAATAATTCAGAAGTGATCACCTCCGGTAATAAGTCAGCTGCAATAAATCAGCTGCGCGTTTTATTGCCCTGCAGATTCCCGTACCAGCCAGATTGTCGCCAGCGGCGGCAGAGTCACCGACAGCGAATGCTCCCGACCGTGGCTGGCGATCGCCTCGCTTGCCACGCAGCCGCCGTTGCCGGTGTTGCTCCCGTGGTAGTGCATCGAGTCGGTGTTCAGCTCTTCACGCCAGCGCCCCGGCTGGTTAATCCCGAAGCGATAGCCGTGACGCGGTACTGGCGTGAAGTTGCTCGCCACGATTATCTCGTTCCCGGCTTTATCGCGACGGACAAAGATAAACACCGACCGTTCGTGGTCATCCACAACAAGCCATTCAAAGCCGTAGGGGTCAAAATCCAGTTCGTGCAGTGCCTTATGGTGGCGATAGGTATGGTTCAGATCGCGCACCAGACGCTGCACCCCGTGATGCCAGTTGTCGCCCCCTTCCAGCAGATGCCAGTCGAGGCTGGCGTCGTGGTTCCACTCCCGCCCCTGGGCAAACTCGTTGCCCATAAACAGCAGCTTTTTACCGGGGAAGGCAAACAGCCAGCCGTAGTAGGCGCGCAGGTTGGCGAACTTCTGCCAGGCATCGCCAGGCATCCGGTCAAGAATCGATTTTTTGCCGTGAACCACTTCATCGTGTGACAGCGGCAACACGAAGTTTTCGGTGTAGTTGTAGAGCATCCCGAAGGTCATCTTGTCGTGATGATAACGACGATAGATGGGATCGAGCTGCATATAGTCGAGGGTGTCATGCATCCAGCCGAGGTTCCATTTGAACCAGAAGCCAAGACCGCCCGTAGAAGACGGTCGTGTAACCCCGGCGAAGTCGGTGGACTCCTCCGCCATCGTGACCGCTCCCGGCGTCTGCTCACCGAGCACACGGTTGGTATTGCGCAGAAATTCAATCGCTTCGAGGTTTTCCCGGCCGCCGTACTCATTGGGCACCCACTCCCCCTCTTTGCGGCTGTAGTCGCGGTAGATCATTGACGCAACCGCATCCACGCGCAGGGCGTCGATCCCGAAGCGTTCAATCCAGTACAGCGCGTTCCCGACCAGAAAGTTGCTGACTTCACGGCGACCGTAGTTGTAGATCAGCGTATTCCAGTCCTGGTGATAACCTTCTCGCGGGTCGCTGTGTTCATACAACGCGGTGCCGTCGAACGATGCCAGCGCAAAGTCATCCGACGGGAAGTGGCCCGGCACCCAGTCGAGGATCACGTTCAGACCCGCGGCATGGGCAGCATTCAGGAAGTAGCGGAAGTCTTCACGGGTACCAAAACGGCGGGTCGGCGCGTACAGCCCGGTGGGCTGATAGCCCCAGCTGCCGTCGAACGGATGTTCGTTTACCGGCAGCAGCTCCAGATGGGTGAAGCCCATCCACTTCGCGTAAGGCACCAGCTGGTCCGCCAGCTCGCGGTAGCTGAGCCAGAAATGGTTATCGGCGTGGCGGCGCCACGAGCCAAGGTGCACTTCATAAATCGAAATCGGTGCATCAAACTGGTTGGCCTGCTGACGGGACTGTGGCTGTTCGACCTTTTCCGGCATGCCGCAGATAAGCGACGCGCTTTCCGGGCGCATCTGTGCCTCAAAGGCATACGGGTCGGATTTCACCCGCAGGTGGCCGTGGGCGTCAATCAGCTCGAACTTATACAGCTGGCCGTTATGCGCGCCGGGGACAAACAGCTCCCAGATGCCGGACTCTTTGCGCAGACGCATCGGGTGGCGGCGGCCGTCCCAGTAGTTGAACTGTCCGACCACCGACACACGACGGGCGTTCGGCGCCCAGACGGAAAAACGCGTCCCGGTGACGCCGTCCATGGTGTCGGCATGGGCTCCCAGCGTCTCGTAGGGCCGCAGATGAGTCCCTTCAGCGAGCAGCCAGGCATCAAGCTCCTGCAGCAGCGGGCCAAAGCGATAGGGGTCGTCAATCAGGTTTTGCTGACCGTGCCAGGTGACGGCCAGCTGGTAACGAAAAGGATTTTTCCGGCGCGGCAGAACGCCGCTAAAGAACCCGCGTGTGTCGAGGCATTCGAGTTTACCGACTTTGCGCCCGGTTTTCGGTTCAATCACCCATACATCGGTGGCATCGGGTAATAATGCGCGCACTTCCAGACCCGCATCGGTTGAGTGCATGCCAAGCACGGAAAATGGATCGGAACAATGACCTGCGAGAAGTGCGGAGATCGCACTTTTTTCATTATAATCAGACATGGCAGTCACCCTACTATCATCCTGCGGAAAGAATTAAAACGCCTCTTCCTGCTTTATTGATCCGGTAATATTCCGCTGCATGCTACGCATCGAAATATCAACACGTTATTCCAGAGCCTTAAGACATGTCGGTTGTCCACAAATAGAGAGTGATTAACCTCCTGAGAAGTGAGTTAAATGCGCTGTACGACTTCTGTATTATCTGTCTTCAGAATAATTACTCCTGATTTTCTTTCTGTGAGTAAACACTCATTTCTATATTAATGGGGAAACTAATTTTTATTTCGTCACGAATGATGAGTTTCCTTCTGCTGAATTCGTCAGATCGTATATAAAAAAAGGCTTTGTTGAATAAATCGAACTTTTGCTGAGTTGAAGGGCTTTGTTAATGGAATGGTCGCCTCCCATCTCTTGTGCCACAGTGGGACGATAAATCGTCACTCATTGAACGGAGCGCTGCTATCATGAACGTTAAAACTATTGGAATCGATTTGGCAAAAAACGTTTTCCAGATCCATGGGGCTTTGTTGAATAAATCAGATTTCGGGTAAGTCTCCCCCGTAGCGGGTTGTGTTTTCAGGCAATACGCACGCTTTCAGGCATACCTGCTTTCGTCATTTTGTTCAGCGCTCGTACCAGGGCCATAGCCTCCGCAACCTGACCATCGTAGTCACGCAGCGTCAGTGAACCCCCGAACAGCTGTTTTACCCGGTACATCGCCGTTTCCGCTATCGAGCGACGGTTGTAATCTGTTGTCCATTTCCACCACGCATTACTCCCGGTCAGCCGCTGATTAGCCACTGCACGGTTACGGTCTGCATATTCACCGGGCCAGTAACCCGCACCTTTTCGGGGTGGGATAAGCGCGCTGATTTTCTTACGCCGCAGTTCATCGTGACAGAGCCGGGTGTCGTAAGCGCCGTCTGCCGATGCTGCCCTGATTTTTCTGTGAGTCTGCCGGATAAGACCCGGGAAGGCTTCTGAGTCCGTCACATTGTTCAGCGACAGGTCTGCACAGATGATTTCATGTGTGTTGCTGTCAACTGCCAGATGCAACTTTCGCCATATACGACGGCGTTCCTGGCCATGCTTTTTGACTTTCCACTCGCCTTCACCGAAGACCTTCAGCCCGGTGGAATCAATCACCAGATGCGCGATTTCACCCCGGGTGAACGTTTTGAAACTGACATTAACCGACTTTGCGCGCTTGCTGACACTGGTGTAATCCGGGCAGCGCAACGGAACATTCATCAGTGTAAAAATGGAATCAATAAAACCCTGTGCAGCCCGCAGGGTCAACCTGAACACGCGTTTAATGACCAGAACGGTGGTGATGGCGAGATCAGAATAGCGCTGAGGTCTTCCCCGTGATGAAGGCGTTGCCGACTCATACCAGGCCTGAATAGCTTCATCATCCAGCCAGAAAGTTATGGAGCCACGGTTGATGAGGGCTTTATTGTAGGTGGGCCAGTTGGTGATTTTGAACTTTTGCTTTGCCACGGAACGGTCTGCGTTGTCGGGAAGATGCGTGATCTGATCCTTCAACTCAGCAAAAGTTCGATTTATTCAACAAAGCCGATCCATGGGGTTGACGAGCACGGAAAACGGTTGTTCAACAAACAACTCAGACGGGCACAAATGGCCTCCTTTTTTGCCAACATCCCACCCTGTTTGATCGGCATGGAGGCCTGTGCATCTGCTCATTTCTGGGCCAATAAACTGATATCGATGGGCCATAATGTCAAACTGATGGCCCCTCAGTTCGTCAAACCCTATGTTAAAACCAATAAGCATGATGCTGCAGACGCTGAAGCTATTTGTGAAGCCGTCACTCGACCTAACATGCGGTTCGTGCCGGTCAAAACCGCTGAGCAGCAAGCCGTATTGGCACTTCACCGGAGTCGTCAGAGCTTCATCAAACAGCGAACCGCACAAGCCAATCAAATCAGGGGGTTATTGGCCGAATTTGGCATTGTCGTCCCCCGAGGTATCCAGCAGCTACAGCGACGATTACCTGAGCTCGTGGAAGATGCGGATAACCCGTTACCCGTCCTGTTTCGTACACAGCTGAGTCTACTACAGCACCACATGGCGTACCTGTTCGATGTCATCGCTACACTCGACAAGCAGATTGAGCAGTGCTATCGGCAAAATGCTCTCTGCCAGCGTATCGGCAAGATCCCTGGTATTGGCCCTGTTACCGCCAGCGCGCTGATTGCGACCATTGGTAAAGCCAACAATTTCGAGAATGGCCGACAACTGGCTGCCTGGCTCGGATTGGTTCCACGTCAGCACTCCAGTGGGGGTAAACAAGTCCTGCTCGGGATAAGCAAGCGAGGTGATACCTATTTGAGGACCTTGCTTATCCATGGTGCCAGGGCGGTATTGCAGTCGGCCAAACATAAACAGGATGCCGTATCGAGCTGGGCTAACCAGCTAATGGCGCGCCGGAATAACAACATTGCCTCGGTAGCATTGGCTAACAAGAATGCGCGGACTGTGTGGGCGCTCCTGGCCAAAGAGCGGGAGTATTGTGCACCAATAATAAGCGCTTAAGTTGCTTAATCAGTAAGACAGAAACAACACCACCGATTGCCCAGGCAAGCATGAAGTGATGGCAAGACAGGTCAGACCGCGATGGGGAAAACCCGGTTTATTCAAGGCTCCTGAAAGAGCGCTTTGTTGATAGAGGCCTCCATCAGCGTATTCCATCAGGGACAGAGGTATTTTACATCACCTCGGCAAAGTCCGGATCTATGGCTGCAATCGATGACCAGTAAAGCCACCACAACATATTTAGCTTGGCAAACAGGAGGCGACCATCTATGAATAAATCAGATTTCGGGTAAGTCTCCCCCGTAGCGGGTTGTGTTTTCAGGCAATACGCACGCTTTCAGGCATACCTGCTTTCGTCATTTTGTTCAGCGCTCGTACCTGGGCCATAGCCTCCGCAACCTGACCATCGTAGTCACGCAGCGTCAGTGAACCCCCGAACAGCTGTTTTACCCGGTACATCGCCGTTTCCGCTATCGAGCGACGGTTGTAATCTGTTGTCCATTTCCACCGCGCATTACTCCCGGTCATTCGCTGATTAGCCACTGCACGGTTACGGTCTGCATATTCACCGGGCCAGTAACCCGCACCTTTTCGGGGAGGGATAAGCGCGCTGATTTTCTTACGCCGCAGTTCATCGTGACAGAGCCGGGTGTCGTAAGCGCCGTCTGCCGATGCTGCCCTGATTTTTCTGTGAGTCTGCCGGATAAGACCCGGGAAGGCTTCTGAGTCCGTCACATTGTTCAGCGACAGGTCAGCGCAGATGATTTCATGTGTTTTACTGTCAACGGCGAGATGCAGCTTACGCCAGATACGGCGGCGTTCCTGGCCATGCTTTTTGACTTTCCATTCGCCTTCACCAAAGACCTTCAGCCCGGTGGAATCAATCACCATATGCGCGATTTCACCTCGGGTGAACGTTTTGAAACTGACATTAACCGACTTTGCTCGCTTGCTGACACTGGTGTAATCCGGGCAACGCAACGGAACATTCATCAGTGTAAAAATGGAATCAATAAAACCCTGTGCAGCCCGCAGGGTCAACCTGAACACGCGTTTAATGACCAGAACGGTGGTGATGGCGAGATCAGAATAGCGCTGAGGTCTTCCCCGTGATGAAGGCGTTGCCGACTCATACCAGGCCTGAATAGCTTCATCATCCAGCCAGAAAGTTATGGAGCCACGGTTGATGAGGGCTTTATTGTAGGTGGGCCAGTTGGTGATTTTGAACTTTTGCTTTGCCACGGAACGGTCTGCGTTGTCGGGAAGATGCGTGATATGATCCTTCAACTCAGTAAAAGTTCGATTTATTCAACAAAGCCACCTGGAGATGAAAACAGGAGTTTTAACATGTATTTAAGAGTGTTGTCAGCGCCCATACTCACCCTTTTTCTACTTATAACTGCCTGTTCAAACCATACTCAAAAAACAAACGTCAGGGTTATGCCCGACAGCGATAAATCTGCGGAAGTTGATGATCTTTTAGGTGGCCTACGATCTCCAACAGTTCCCCCGGAGCATTCAAAAATACTCGGATATGCGACACAAATAAGGAATGCCATTGTTGCCGAAATGTATGAACCCGATGCGCATAAAGGACAAACCTGCTCTATCCGTATCTCTCTTCAGCCTGATGGTTCAGTGAACAGTGCGACAGCAAAAGAGGGTGATGCAAAATTGTGTAAAGCAGCCATTTCAGCGATTACACGAGCAAAAATACCCGCCGCACCAGATGACGAAACATATCAGAGGGTCAAAAATGCCGATCTTGATTTCAGACTATAGAAATGAAGTTTGAGATGGCTTTTGCTGAAAAGACCTTGGGGGCCACATTCCGTGTTTTCACCTTAATGGTGGGATTGTTGAGGATACACTTTAATGTTGCTTCCAGTCTTGCTGTTATGTTTCAACCTGTTGATATTTAATATAAAACTCATTTTCGGCACTTTGAGGTGCATAGCATTTGCTATACGTTCGTGTTGTGTTATGCTTGTATAGCAATCGCTATACAAAAGAGGTGTGTATGAAATCAGATGTTCAACTCAACCTAAGAGCTAAAGAGTCTCAGAGGGCACTCATCGATGCCGCTGCAGAAATCCTTCATAAATCGCGAACCGACTTCATTCTTGAGATGGCCTGCAAGGCTGCGGAGAACGTGATCCTTGATCGCCGTGTTTTCAATTTTAACGACGAACAGTATGCAGAGTTCATCGATATGCTCGATGCACCAGTCGAGGATGAGCCCGCCATTAATAAACTACTGGCAAGGAAACCTCAGTGGGATGTATAACAGCGCCCGAGCCGTTATCCAGCGCCCATCAACTGGCAGAGTTCGTCAGTGGAGAAACGGTACTCGATGAATGGCTAAAACAGAGAGGTTTAAAAAATCAGGCTCTTGGCGCTGCCCGAACGTTCGTTGTTTGCAAGACGGGTACGAAGCAAGTAGCTGGTTTTTACTCTCTGGCCACCGGTAGCGTTAACCATACGGAAGCGACAGGTAGTCTTCGGCGTAACATGCCAGATCCTATACCGGTGATTATACTCGCTCGCCTGGCGGTAGATATCTCATTGCACGTAAAAGGGGTTGGCGCCGATTTACTTCACGATGCGGTTCTACGCTGTTATCGCGTAGCTGAGAATATTGGCGTTCGTGCGATAATGGTTCACGCGCTTACTGAAGAAGCCAAAGGCTTCTATGTTCACCATGGATTTAAGGCATCACAAACTCATGAGCGGACTCTGTTCCTTAAACTTCCATGACTGGTTACTGGAGTGGGGAAGTGACTGACACCGACGTAACATATTGATTATCATATCATTTATTTCAACATTTAACATAATCTTTGTTAAGCGCACTAAGGTTGTCAGCACAAAGCGTTATTGTCGTCTCAGCACAATTCACACGCGTCGTGTACGCTAAGCCTTCATTTTGCTCAGCACAGGACCGCGATCTTATGTTGGTGACTATGACAGACAAAGAACTTTACCGGCTTGGCATCATTCAGCGAGTATTTGACCGGGCTTTGCTTCAGCGCGACGCTGCAGATATTCTTGAACTCAGTGTTCGTCAGGTGCAGCGTCTTGTGCGCCTGTACCGGACAGATGGCGCAACCGCGTTTGCATCTTCCCGCCGTGGACGTCCTGCAAACAACCGGATCGATGAAGAAACACGCTGTAAAGCCCTGGATTTGATCCGGTGCCACTATTCAGATTTTGGCCCAACGCTCGCAACCGAAAAACTGGCTGAACGCCATCATATTCATCTCTCTGGTGAAACCGTCCGTAACTGGATGACAGCCGAAGGTCTCTGGCGTCCTCATTCCCGCCGGCGAACCCGGGTTTACCAGCCACGCTATCGTCGCGACTGTCTCGGCGAACTGGTTCAGATCGATGGCTCTCACCATGACTGGTTCGAAGGCAGAGCCCCAAAATGCTGTCTTCTGGTCTTCATGGATGATGCCACCGGTCGCCTGATGCACCTGCGATTCTGTGATTCAGAAAACGCGTTTGACTACATGATGGCTACCCGGCAATACATTGATAAACATGGTAAACCTGTCGCATTTTACAGCGACAAGCATGCGGTGTTCAGGGTCAGCGGACCGGAAAGCCGACGTACCGGCACAACCCAGTTCGGACGGGCTCTCCGGGAACTGGCGATCGAATTGATTTGTGCCAACAGCAGCCAGGCAAAAGGTCGCGTGGAACGGGTAAATAAAACGCTCCAGGATCGCCTGATTAAAGAGATGCGCCTGCAGAACATCAGCTCGGTTGCTGAAGCCAATCAGTGGATTGAACATTTCATGTCCGATTTTAACCGTCGTTTCTCCCGGCCGGCAAAATACCCTAAAGATCTGCACCGTCCGGTCACACAGAGTCCACTGGAGTTGAATGATATCTTCGCCTGGCAGGAGCTGCGGACCTTATCGAAAGCACTGACTTTTCAGTATGATAAAGTGATGTATATCATTGAACCCACTGAACAAAATTCGCGCATAGCAGGTGAAAAAATTACCGTTTATGATTACCCTGACGGAAGCATTGCTTTCCGGCATCTGCACCGGCCACTGGGCTATAAGATTTTCGATAAACTCGCCTGCGTTGATCAGGGTGCGGTTGTTGACAACAAACGACTGGGTGCCGTTTTGAAACTGGCGCAGCAGAAACAGGACGAGCTGGAGGCTGAAGGAAAGCGAATGCGCAGCAAAAAAATGCCCCGCAGGCGTGCCCAGGAGCGCGTACTGGAAGAGCTAAGGGCGATCAATCCGGTGCTGGCCAGCCCGCAGGATTTTGTCCCCAGCCTGAAGCGATGAGCCCTTCCCTCACCTGCAGATCTGACACGGCTGAATGATGAGAGAAAAATGGACGACAAAAAACCAGTGCTTCTGACATTACATGAAGCGTTGCGCCTGGATTTGATTGAGGCCTATGTGGCGCGGGAAATTACGCTGGCAGAAGTGGCGGAATCCATGGAGCTCACCCGTCGTCAGTGCTCCCGCCTGATTAAACGCTATTGTGAGCTGGGGCCAGCTGGTCTGGTCAGCCGGCGCCGTGGAAAGCCCGGCAACCATCAGTTAAACACCACCATCAGAGACCAGGCCCTGCAGCTTATTCGCTCACGCGGCCGGGGTATGAATCCGACAGCAATCTGGCGAATACTGACCACAGAATACAGTGTCCGGATTTCAAAAGAGACCGTTCGGAAACTGATGATTACTGAGAAAGCCTGGCATCCGCGACCATCCTCCAGGCCTGACTAAGACTAAAGAAGGAATTTTCCAGATTCTCCCAGACGTCATCTCTGACTTGTTTTGAGCACGACATTTCAACATTGGCTAGACAAATACTGTAAAGGCTCAATGCTAATGTCTAGTTGGGGGCTGCGGATGTTTTACTGTGTACGATTATAATCGGCGCTTTGTCAAAATTCCTCGACATGACTTTGATGTGCATCTGCCACTTGAATATGATGACCTGGCTGCCTTTTTCATATATTAGAATAAATGAAGAAAGCAATATTTATTAAATGTGAGTGATAAACCACATGACTCATTTGAACCAATATGAGGCTTTGTTGAATAAATCAGATTTCGGGTAAGTCTCCCCCGTAGCGGGTTGTGTTTTCAGGCAATACGCACGCTTTCAGGCATACCTGCTTTCGTCATTTTGTTCAGCGCTCGTACCAGGGCCATAGCCTCCGCAACCTGACCATCGTAGTCACGCAGCGTCAGTGAACCCCCGAACAGCTGTTTTACCCGGGGTCGTCTCAGAAAACGGAAAATAAAGCACGCTAAGCCGGTTGCAGCGGCCGTAGCGGCCTGAACTTGCCCGCGCCGATCTTGGCGCTGCTGCGCCAGAGGTAATCGCCGGTCAGGTTGATGTGCTCCCAGCCGAGCGGCGACAGGTACTGCAACAGGCCGTCATCGACGGCTTGACCGTGGCCACGCAAGGCGTTCGCGGCCCGCTCCAGATAGACCGTGTTCCATAGCACGATGGCCGCCGTCACCAGGTTGAGGCCGCTGGCCCGGTAGCGCTGCTGCTCGAAGCTGCGGTCGCGGATTTCCCCCAGGCGGTTGAAGAACACGGCGCGGGCCAGCGCGTTGCGCGCCTCGCCTTTGTTCAGCCCGGCATGCACGCGGCGGCGCAGCTCGACGCTTTGCAGCCAGTCCAGGATGAACAGTGTGCGCTCGATGCGTCCCAGCTCACGCAGGGCGACGGCCAGGCCGTTCTGGCGCGGGTAGCTGCCAAGCTTCCTGAGCATCAGCGAGGCCGTCGCCGTGCCCTGCTTGATCGAGGTGGCCATCCGCAGGATTTCATCCCAATGGGCGCGGACGTGCTTGATGTTGAGCGTGCCGCCGATCATCGGTTTCAACGCCTCGTAGGTGGCATCGCCCTTCGGGATGTAGAGCTTGGTGTCGCCCAGGTCACGAATGCGCGGGGCGAAGCGGAAGCCCAGCAGGTGCATCAACGCGAAGACGTGGTCCGTGAACCCTGTCGTGTCGGTGTAGTGCTCCTCGATCCGCAGGTCGGATTCGTGATACAGCAGGCCGTCGAGCACGTAGGTCGAGTCGCGCACGCCGACGTTCACGACCTTGGTGTGGAACGGCGCGTACTGGTCGGAGATATGGGTGTAGAACGTCCGCCCTGGGCTGCTGCCGTATTTCGGATTGATGTGGCCGGTG
This sequence comes from Klebsiella sp. FDAARGOS_511, assembly GCF_003812845.1. Classification (NCBI taxonomy): domain Bacteria; kingdom Pseudomonadati; phylum Pseudomonadota; class Gammaproteobacteria; order Enterobacterales; family Enterobacteriaceae; genus Klebsiella; species Klebsiella sp. FDAARGOS_511. Next base: position 30,864 of record NZ_CP033823.1, read on the forward strand.
CTCTCGGCCTTGCTGCCGGTGCGGAAGTTCTGGCCGTCCGACGATGACGTGGTGCCGTCGCCCCAATGCTCGGCGAAGGGATGTCGGAACTGCGCGTTGACCAGCTCGGCCAGTGCCGCCCCGTAGGTTTCGTCGCGGATGTGCCAGGCTTGCAGCCAGGCCAGCTTGGCGTAGGTCGTGCCGGGGCACGATTCCGCCATCTTGGTCAGGCCCAGGTTGATCGCGTCGGCGAGGATCGTGGTCAGCAACAGGTTTTTGTCCTTGGCCAGGTCGCCTGACTTCAGGTGGGCGAAGTGCCGGGTGAAGCCCGTCCATTCGTCTACCTCCAGCAGCAATTCGGTGATCTTGACGTGCGGTAGGATCATCGCCGTCTGGTCGATCAGGGCCTGTGCGGTATCGGGCACCGCCGCATCGAGCGGCGTGATCTTCAGGCCCGACTCCGTGATGATGGCGTCCGGCAGCTCGTTGGCCAGCGCCATGCGGTTGACGGTGGCGAGCTGCGTTTCCAGCAGCGTCAGCCGGTCATGCAGGTACTGGTCGCAATCGGTGGCCACGGCCAGCGGCAATTCGCTGGCCTGCTTGAGGCTGGCGAATTTCGCGGGCGGCACCAGGTAGTCCTCGAAGTCCTTGAACTGGCGCGAGCCTTGCACCCAGATGTCGCCGGAGCGCAGCGCGTTCTTCAGCTCCGACAGCGCGCACAGTTCGTAGTAGCGCCGGTCGATGCCGGTGTCGGTCATCACCAGCTTCTGCCAGCGCGGCTTGATGAACTCGGTCGGCGCGTCGGTGGGCACCTTGCGGGCGTTGTCGCTGTTCATGCTGCGCAGCACCTCGATGGCGTCGAGTACGTCCTTGGCGGCGGGCGCGGCCCGCAACTTGAGCACGTCGAGAAATTCCGGCGCGTAGCGGCGCAGCGTGGCGTAGCTCTCGCCGATGCGGTGCAGGAAATCGAAGTCCTCGGGTTGCGCGAGCCGCTGCGCTTCGGTGACGCTCTCGGCGAAAGCATCCCAGGACATGACGGCCTCGATGGCGGCGAACGGATCGCGGCCCGCTTGCTTGGCCTCGATCAGCGCCTGGCCGATGCGCCCGAACAGCCGCACCTTGGCATTGATCGCCTTGCCGGATGCCTGGAACTGCTGCTGATGCTTGTTCTTGGCGGCATTGAACAGCTTGCCCAGGATGCGGTCATGCAGGTCGATGATTTCGTCGGTGACGGTGGCCATGCCCTCGATGGCGAGCGCCACCAGGGTCGCGTAACGCCGCTGCGGCTCGAACTTCGCCAGGTCGGCGGGCGTCATCTGGCCGCCCTCGCGGGCGATCTTGAGCAGCCGGTTCTGGTGAACCAGCCGCTCGATGCCGGAGGGCAGGTCGAGCGCCTGCCACGCCTTGAGGCGTTCGATGTGTTCCAGCATGTGCCGCGAGTTCGGTTTGACCGGGGATTGCCGCAGCCAGGCCAGCCACGTCGTCTTGCCGTTGTCGCGGCGCTTGAGCAGATCGTCGAGGCGACGGCGATGCACGTCCGTCAGCGGCTCAGCCAAGGCGTCGTAGAGACGCCGGTTGGCGCGGGTAATCGCTTCGGCGCTCGCCCGCTCGACGGCGTTGAGGGCGGGCACAATGACCGACTGCCGCCGCAGGTGCTCGATCAAGGCTCTGGCCAGCACGATGCCCTTGTCGGTTTGCATGGCCAGCTCGGTCAGCAACTGGACAGCCTGCCGGTAGTGGCCAATCGTGAACGGCTGGAAGCCGAACACCGTTTGCAGCTCGACCAGGTGCTCGCGTCGGGTCTGCTCACGCTGCCCGTACTCGTCCCAGCTTTCGATGCCGACCTTGAGCTGGTTGGCGACCAGTCTCAGCAATGGCGGGAACGGTGGCTCATCAGCGCCAAGGATGACGCCGGGAAAGCGCAGGTAGCAGAGCTGCACCGCGAAGCCCAGCCGATTGGCCGGGCCGCGCCGCTGCCGGATGATGGAGAGGTCGCTTTCGCTGAACGTGTAGTGACGGATCAACTCATCCTTGGTGTCCGGCAACGCCAGCAGGCTTTCGCGCTCGGCGGCGGAGAGGATCGAACGGCGGGGCATGCGGTTTCCTTCTTCTTGAAAACGTAGGTTTGTGACAAGCCCGCCAAGGCAACCGGCGCGGCACGGGAATCAAGGCATTGCGATTCTCGAAAATAGTTCTTGAAATTCTATTCTTGATTGCATATCATCTCAACGAGTTTCGATAAGAAAGGATGCGCATGCGACCGTCTGTTGTGCTTGACATGAAGCGAAGCGCAGTGCGTGAAGCGGTAGGCCGCTTTCGCGCCGCGAACCCGCGCGTCTTCGGCTCGGTGCTGCATGGCACCGACCGGGATGGCAGCGACCTCGACCTGTTGGTCGATGCGCTGCCCGGTGCCACGTTGTTGGACTTGGGCGATTTGGAAGAAGAACTGAAATCGCTGCTCGGCGTTGACGTCGATCTGCTGACTCCCGGCGACCTGCCGCCGAAGTTCCGGGCCAAGGTGCTCGCGGAGGCGCAACCGATATGAGCGAGAACCGCCTGCCCGATTACCTCGACCACATTCAGCAGGCCGCAACCGATGCGCGCAGCTTCGTGGAAGGGATGGCCAAGGACGACTTCTTGGCCGACAAGCGCACCCAGCAGGCCGTCATCATGAGCCTGATCGTCATCGGCGAGGCGGCCACAAAGGTGATGGATGGCTACGTCGAGTTCACCCAGGCGCATGCCGACGTGCCGTGGCGCAGCATGCGCAATATGCGTAATCGCATGGCTCACGGCTATTTCGACATCAACCTCGATGTGGTGTGGGAGACGGTACAGGAATGGCTGCCGGCGTTGCTCCAGCAATTGCCCGCCGTGCGTCAGGATGCCGACGATGAAGACCGTAACGACAACTGTGAAAGAGGGATCTCCGATGACTGTTGAATCGAGAATATTTTCTGTAGCCGAGTATGTTCAGCCGTCCGAAGGCGAGCCTATTCGTTCCGTTGTGCTTGAAACCCGAGACTCAATTATCGTGGTTTGGCATGTCCATCCCGGGCAGGAAATTGCGGCTCACATTCATCCTCACGGCCAAGACACGTGGACTGTTTTGTCGGGAATGGCTGATTACTTTCAGGGCAATGGGATTGTTCGTGCCCTCAGGGAAGGTGAGATAGCCGTGGCAAGACCGGGCCAAGTGCACGGGGCGCGAAATACAGGTACCGAGCCATTTGTGTTAGTCTCGGTTGTGGCATCAGCCAATGCCGGTTTCGTATTGGCTGAGCGATAGAGCCCAATCTCTGGAGTTGGTCCAATGAGCGGTCGGGGAGATAGGTAACAGACATGCAGCGGACACGGCTGCTAAACCAGGTCGCAAACCTCCTTGCGTCGCAGCGTGCCGCAAGCGACGCGATCAATCGAATGGGGTCGGCATGAGACTGAACACCATCCAGTTCCCGACCGCGTAGCCGCCTGTCCTGCCGATCAGGTCTTGACCATCGACGCCTGGGATCAGTCCTGAATGTTCTTGGAGACCACTACGTTATGAGCCGCAGCCGCCGCAAAACACCCATCGTCGGGCACACGACCTGCGGCAGCGAGCGCGAGGACAAGAAGCTCTGGCATCAGCGCTGGCGCACCCGTGAGCGCACGGCGCTGACCAGCGCGTCGCCCGAAGCCCTGAGCGCCCATCTGCCCCTGCTGGAAAACCAGGCCAGCAGCGTCTGGTCGATGGGCAAGGATGGCCGCTCCTACTGGCCCGTCAAGCGCCAGGCCGCCACGGCGGATCGCATCGCCAATCACAAGGGACGCAACCCGCAAGAACGCGCCTCCCTGAAAAAGCGCCTGCTGCGCAAGTGGATGAGCAAATGAAGCTCTCCTTCCATCAGCACATTGCGCTGTTCTGGATGATCGGTGCTCCGGGCGTCTTCGCGCCCGTGATCGAGAACGCCAAGCGGCCCGATGCCGGCGCCGTCATGGCGTGGGGTGTCGCGATCGTGGCGGTGATGATCCTCTTCACCCCTTTGCTGCTGCGCTGTCCACCATTCCGGCGCTGGTATGGCCGGACGGATGCGCTGTCGGAGCGGCAGCGCCAGGCGCTTGCCGAGCGCGGCCTGCGCCGCTACTACCAGACCGCTTTCGATGACGGCTACGTGCCCCGCGTGATGCCCTACGTGTGGCGCATCATCTGGACGGTCGGCGGGTTGATGGCTGTGACCGCCGTACTGCCTACCAACACCGGACGGCCAGCCTTCGATGCCTTGGTGGTCTTCTCGACCTGGTATCCGATAGGCGTGATGCTGCTGGTTTTCGCGTCGAGGCCCCTTGGCCGGTTGATTCGCCAAAGAGCACAGGAGCGGCGGAAATGAGCACGTCAACCATCGAGGCGCTGGCCAGCGCCTGGGCAAGGATTGCCGAGGAAGCGGAATTCCCCGCTGACTACGAGGGGACTGCCACACCACAAGCGCATCGGGCTAGCGAAGCTATTCAGGAGCAGATTCGGGAGCGCATCGTCGCCACCAACGACATGCGGCTGTTCAGCCTGCTGCACCTGCTGGGTCAGGCGTCGCTGCGCATGGAGCAAGCGCTGTGGCCGGAGGATTACGAGCGGATGACGCGCGAGGTTGAGGAAGCCCTGCGGCAAGCCACCGACGCCAACGCCAGATCGTACACCCACGAAGAAGTGATGCAGGCGATGCAGGAACGCATCGACCGGGCGCGAGACAAGCCATGTTGATTGGCTATGCGCGCGTCTCGACGCAGGATCAGAACCTGGAGCTGCAACGCGAAGCCTTGAGCAAGGCCGGATGTAAAAAGGTCTTCGAGGACAAGGTGAGTGGCACGCGGGCAGACCGGCCTGGCTTGGCCAAGACGCTCGAAATGCTGCGCGAAGGCGATACTTTGGTCGTCTGGAAGCTCGACCGGCTGGGCCGGTCGGTCAAGCAACTGGTCGATCTGGTCGGCGATCTGCACAAGCACGGTGTCCAGTTCAGGAGCCTCACCGACTCCATCGACACCGGCACACCATCCGGGCGGTTCTTCTTCCACGTCATGGCGAGCCTTGCCGAAATGGAGCGCGAGCTGACCGTCGAGCGCACCCGCGCCGGGCTGGAAGTCGCCAAGCAGCTCGGCCGCAAAGGCGGCCGCAAGCCGAAGATGACCGACAGCAAGATCGAGTCGGCCAAGAAGCTGCTGGCCAGCGGGGTGCCGCCCAAGGACGTGGCCAAGAACCTCGGCGTGTCCATTCCGACGCTGTACCGCTGGGTGCCAGCCTCCACGCACGCTTAGCGTGCTTTATTTTCCGTTTTCTGAGACGACCCCTATTAAAGGTCTTTTGCCTGATGACGTTGTTAACAGCATCAGTGAACAGCTTTCAGGAGCTTGTACGACAGAGATTGCTGCGTTCGACGAGTTTACTGGCTTACTGACCGATACTTCTCTGCTGACCCGCTTCGATCACATCATTTTTGATACTGCCCCAACCGGCCACACTATTCGTCTTCTTCAGCTTCCCGGAGCCTGGAGCAGCTTCATTGAAAGTAACCCTGATGGTGCCTCCTGTCTTGGGCCGATGGCGGGGCTGGAAAAGCAACGCGAACAATACGCTCATGCCGTTGAAGCATTATCCGATCCTGAACGAACTCGCCTGGTGCTGGTCACGCGATTGCAAAAATCAACACTACAGGAAGTCGGGCGTACTCATGACGAATTATCAGCTATTGGCCTTAAAAATCAGTATTTAGTCATTAACGGTGTTCTGCCAGCTAGCGAAGCAGAACGTGATGCACTGGCCGCCGTAATATGGCAACGAGAGCAAGAGGCGCTGGCAAATCTTCCTACCGGGTTATCTGATTTGCCGACAGACAACTTATACCTTCAGCCGCTGAACATGGTTGGTGTGCCCGCATTGAAAGGCCTGCTCAACGAACACGCTGAGATAGCATTGCTTCCTGAACAAAGCATACAAAACAAACCAGAGAATATGTCGTTCTCTGTCCTGGTCGATGATATCGCCCGCAGTGAACACGGTCTGATTATGCTGATGGGCAAAGGCGGTGTGGGTAAAACCACAATGGCTGCGGCTATCGCCATCAGTCTGGCGGATAAGGGTTTTGATGTGCATCTAACCACCTCAGATCCTGCTGCACATCTCAGTACAACGCTGAATGGCAGCCTCAAAAATCTGCAGGTCAGCCGAATCAACCCTCAAGATGAAACCGAACGCTATCGTCAGCATGTTCTGGAGACGAAAGGCAGGGATCTTGATGAGGCCGGAAAGCGGCTGCTCGAAGAGGATTTACGTTCTCCTTGCACAGAAGAGATTGCGGTGTTCCAGGCGTTCTCACGCGTAATCCGTGAAGCAGGCAAACGGTTTGTGGTCATGGATACGGCACCGACCGGGCATACGCTATTACTGCTTGATGCTACCGGGGCTTATCACCGTGAGATTGCTAAGAAGATGGGGAATAAAGTTCATTTTACCACTCCGATGATGCAGCTTCAGGACCCGGAACGCACCAAAGTCCTGCTGGTTACTCTGCCTGAAACCACTCCGGTACTGGAAGCGGCAAACCTGCAGTCCGATCTTGAGCGTGCGGGGATTCATCCCTGGGGCTGGATTATCAATAACAGCCTCTCTATTGCACAGACTCATTCACCACTGCTGTGTCTGCGTGCTCAACAAGAACTTCCTCAGATCGAGGCTGTGAAGAACCAGCATGCAAGGCGCATAGCGTTAGTACCCCTAATGGCATCAGAGCCTAATGGCATCGAGAAACTCAGAGAGTTGGCAGTTTAATTTTTTGGCATACACAGGGCGGCAGAGCAGTCCTGTCTGGAGGATTTATGTTACTGGCAGGCGCTATTTTTGTCCTGACCATTGTTTTGGTTATCTGGCAACCAAAGGGATTAGGGATCGGCTGGAGTGCAATGCTGGGCGCAGGACTGGCTCTGATATCTGGCGTTGTGCATGTGGGCGATATTCCGGTGGTGTGGAATATTGTCTGGAACGCGACGGCGACCTTTATTGCCGTGATTATTATCAGCCTGCTGCTTGATGAATCAGGCTTTTTCGAATGGGCGGCATTGCATGTTTCGCGCTGGGGTAACGGTCGTGGCCGTTTGCTCTTTACGTATATCGTTCTGCTCGGTGCAGCGGTGGCGGCACTGTTTGCCAACGATGGGGCGGCACTTATTCTGACGCCGATAGTCATCGCCATGCTGCTGGCATTAGGGTTCAGCAAAGGCACCATGCTGGCATTCGTCATGGCGGCCGGGTTTATTGCCGATACGGCCAGCCTGCCGCTTATCGTGTCGAACCTGGTGAATATCGTCTCGGCGGACTTCTTTGGACTGGGCTTCACTGAGTATGCGTCGGTAATGGTGCCGGTGGATATTGCCGCTATTATCGCTACGCTGGTGATGCTGCATCTGTTCTTCCGCGAAGATATTCCGCCGACTTACGACCTGGCTCTCCTGAAAGCACCGGCAAAAGCGATTAAAGATCTGGCAACCTTCAGAACCGGCTGGATAGTGTTGAGCCTTCTTCTGGTTGGCTTTTTCGTCCTTGAGCCGTTGGGTATCCCGGTCAGCGCGATTGCTGCTGTAGGGGCTGTCATTCTGTTTATGGTGGCGAAGCGAGGCCATGCCATTAACACAGGCAAAGTGCTTCGCGGTGCGCCATGGCAGATCGTCATATTCTCTTTGGGAATGTATCTGGTGGTCTATGGTCTGCGTAATGCCGGACTAACAGAATACCTCTCCGGTGTACTGAACGTGCTGGCAGATAAAGGACTTTGGGCAGCGACGTTTGGTACCGGCTTCCTGACGGCTTTCCTGTCTTCCATAATGAACAATATGCCTACCGTGCTGGTTGGTGCTCTCTCTATTGATGGCAGCACTGCAACAGGCGTTATCAAAGAGGCGATGATTTATGCCAACGTGATTGGCTGCGATCTGGGACCGAAAATTACACCTATTGGTAGCCTGGCAACGCTGCTCTGGCTGCATGTCCTTTCACAGAAGAACATGACCATCACCTGGGGATACTATTTCCGCACCGGGATCGTCATGACTCTGCCTGTGCTGTTTGTAACGCTGGCCGCGCTGGCGCTACGTCTCTCTATCACTTTGTAATGAGATACTGATATGAGCAACATTACCATCTATCACAACCCAGCCTGCGGCACGTCGCGTAATACGCTAGAGATGATCCGCAACAGCGGTACTGAACCGACCGTTATTCTTTATCTTGAGACTCCACCTTCACGCTATGAGCTGGTCAAACTAATTGCAGATATGGGCATTTCCGTCCGGGCGTTGCTTCGTAAGAATGTCGAGCCGTATGAGGAACTGGGTCTTGCAGAAGATAAATTTACTGACGACCAGCTCATCGACTTTATGCTGCAACATCCGATTCTGATTAACCGTCCGATTGTAGTGACGCCACTGGGAACTAAACTTTGCCGTCCTTCGGAGGTGGTTCTGGATATCCTTCCTGATGCCCAGAAAGCGGCTTTCACCAAGGAAGACGGTGAAAAAGTCGTTGATGATGCAGGTAACAGACTGAAATAAATGCGGTCTGGTGATGAAGGGCGAGAAGAACTCGCCCATTTTTATATAAAAAATCAGTGCTAACGGATGATCAGAAGCGGTTGTGAGGTATTTTGCAGCATTCCAGCGGTATGGCTACCGATTAAGAATCGCCGCAATCTGGAATGGCCGTAGACCCCATGATTATCAAATCGACATCATTTTCCTCTGCGTAACGAATAAGCATATCCCTGACTGACGGCCCAGAAAGATGCATTGTGCTGTTTTTAGACTGGCCCCTGAATCTCCAGACAACCAATATCACTTAAATAAGTGATAGTCTTAATACTAGTTTTTAGACTAGTCATTGGAGAACAGATGATTGATGTCTTAGGGCCGGAGAAACGCAGACGGCGTACTACACAGGGCTCGCTCATTATCCTGTAAAGCCGTTTGGCATTCACAGGTGGCTGTCCCTCTGTGCGACGTTGCTTGCGCAGGATGCCCCACACGCGTCGATAACCATAACTCGGCATATCGCTGATAATGTTGAGGATAGCCGACAGTATTTCTGCGTCTGCTTCTTCATTACGCCGGTTACAGCGCCTGTCCTGCCAGTCGGCAGAACGGTTAATCCGCAGTGACAGTTGCGCACGCGACACGCCCATGGTCCGGCTGACCATGGCTATTCCCCGTCCTTTGGCAACAAGGGCGCGTGCGCTATCCATTTTCGCGACTGACCGTACTCCACGGCTTCTTTCAGGATCTCAACTTCCATCGTCTTCTTGCCCAGAAGGCGCTGAAGCTCCCGGACCTGCTTCAGAGCAGCAGTAAGCTCAGAAGCAGGAACGACTTCCTCTCCAGCCGCAACGGCGGTGAGGCTGCCTTCCTGATATTGCTTCTTCCACTTAAACAGCAGGCTGGGCTGGATACCATGCAGGCGGGCGACATGGGAGACATTCATACCCGGCTCCATCGTCTGCTGGATAATGGCGATCTTCTCCTGAGGAGTTTTACGTTTACGGACTTCTTGCCCTAACAGGATCCCGGTCATCTCAAAATTGGCGTTAGTGTTAGACATATATTCAAGCCTACCTCTTATCTGGAGATACAGCTACTGTCCGGTGTTTCAGGGGGCTACATCAGGCAAATCCACTTCGCGGGAAGGAGTGTGGCTTTTTGGTATTAAGCTTATGGATGATATATCCGTCAATGGATATATTTCTGAAGGTATTATGGTGACCCTATCACCATTTGTCTTCAGACGATTCGAAACTGATATGTATTCAAAAAACTTTAGCGCTGTTGTCGGAAATAGTAAGCATGACAGGCATTACTTCAATATAGGACCTGATGCTCCTCTTCTTGATCGGCATGATAGCGTTCCACTAAGGTTTAGAGTGTTTAGGGCATGTAGCCTACATTATGATCTCTGTGTTGCAGGAGGTGGGTATTTTACGGGGATATTTTCAGAGCACTGGAGCATACAAATGTTATTAGTAACAGTGTCACTACTTTCCGGTTTAATGATTTATATTCTCATTATGAACAGAGCAGAACTCAATAGTTCACTATCTGCAAGGTTTGTAAAGGCTTTGAAAAATGAAGCCCTGTCGCTGGTCTATCAACCTATTTACAGAATTGAAGACGGACAGATCTGCGGATTTGAGGCCTTGCTCAGATGGAAAGATGAAAGACTCGGGAATATTAACCCTGAAGTATTTATACCGCTTTCTGAAAGGGAAGGGTTGCAGGAGGATGTGACTTTATTCGTCATTGACCATGCTATCCGAGAATTTATCCATACTGCTATTCAGAATGAAATATTTTTAAGCGTAAACATTAATCCAAGCGATCTTGACTCAGAAAAATTCAGGGATAAACTACTAGGATTAATTTCTGAATATAATATCCCATATAAAACAATCCTTCTTGAAATTACGGAGCGTCAAGGAGGGGATTTTGAAGGTATGAAAATTCACATTGATAAATATAAAAATCATGGTGTCAGGTTTGCCATCGATGACTTTGGGACAGGATATTCTAATCTTAATCTGGTAGCTGCGCTTGATGTAGATGAAATAAAAATAGACAAATCGCTAACTAGTGCTATTGGTACTGAATCTTTACGATATGATCTTCTTCCCGGACTGCATGAGATGTTCCGCTCCATTGCAGATAAGATTGTGTTTGAGGGTGTAGAGACTCAGGAGCAGGTGAACTATCTGAAGACGTTCTGGCCACAGAGTTATGCTCAGGGCTGGTATTACTCCAGAGCGCTTCCGCTGGAAGAAGCGAGAAAACTTACCATCCGGGAATTGAACTGACCGGCACTTTCAGCGCAAACACTCAGCAATTGCTTGCCGATCAGCTGGTAGAAATTGAAGGGCAGTGTAATCACCTTGATGTAGCCCCCTCAGTTTGAAGCGGCCTACCGCGACCTGCTTTCCATCCGTACAGAAGATGATCTGACCCGGATTTTGCTGCGTAATGCACAGTACCTCCGCATGCGAACCAGCCAGGTTCTGCCACGGGGACAGCAGTTCTACGGCGGGACTGCGCTGTATTTTGCCCTGTTCTGCGATGTCGCCGGTCGTGATGAACAGACGATTGAAGCCTTCTGGGCCAGTATCGCGCGTTTCTGGGGAGCCTGGTATCGTCGGCAGGATTATTATCAGCAGATCAACCAGCTGCGCGGAGTCATGGGCAAGGCGCCGGCGAATGGTCTCAGCGAGGCGCATGCGGTGGGCGTTTACAGCCGGGTCGCAGTGTTTCAGGATGAAAGCGGCCAGAAAGGACACAGTCAGGTGCTGCTGACCCTTCGCACAGAGAATACGCAGGCGCTGCCGGCAGGCGAGTTCGATCAGTTTGAGTTGCCGTTCTGTAATGGTCACATTCTGGTGCCTGATCCGGGCTATGGCGCCCCCGTTGTTTTTCTCAACAATGTACTCGGCCTGGGGTTCCGCTTCCGGGAAGGAACCTGCTCCATGCACTGCTACACTGTGGAGGACGCCCGGCTCGGGGCTACCCAGACACTGACGGAAGTGGCGGAAGCGCTCGTCAGTAATGTTGATGCTCCCCTGCGGGCCTACGCTGCAACCATCCCGGTAAATCAGAGGTAGTTTCTGTAAAGGCCACGACCGTGTGGTCTTTCACTGCATGTGCAGCAACTGGATACCGGGGCTGGCTGTGAATTTTCTTGACGGCTGAGGCGTTTGAGACACTGGTCCGGGAATTCACCACGAAATGTGAAGAGGGTTCTTTGGACGGGGCCCTGACCGGACTTCGCTGTCTGTACGGAGAGCGCTGAATGATTTGTTAAGTGAATTTGTGCAGTATACATTCTGTACATGTACGCGAATCTGATTAAGCCATCATCAGCTACCCTTGACTTCCGGACTATTACCTGCGTAGCCGCGACGGCTGAGCTGATGGTAATGTACCGTGACCAGAACCCCGCCCAGCAACAGTAAAATGGCGGCAGTTTCCTGCAGATCCGGAATGCGCTGTGAATAGATAAAACCATATAGCAGCGCGAAAAGGGTTTCAAAAACCACCATCTGCCCTGTCAGTGATACCGGAAGACGCCGGGAACAGAGATTCCACGCCAGATATCCCAGCCATGAGGAGACCACGGCTAACATCATGTTCGTTATCCAAAAGAGCGTTTGAGTGTGTTCCGGTAACGACAAGTCAACTGCAGAAAACCTGAATATACTGGCGATGAGCCACAGCAGTACCGAAATACATCCCGTACACAGGCCTATCAGGAGCGACCACTGGTTGCTGTTGTAAGGGAGGTTTTTCAGACAGCGGGAGTTCTCGACAGCGTAACGGCTCCAGCACAGTAATGCAGCGAAGGCACAAAGCATCCCCAGCATCTGCCGTTTTCCTTCTGTAACTTGGTGCGAGGATGTTTGTAGCGCATGCAGATTAATCAGCACCACTCCGGCAATGATAGCCGCCATCGGCAGCAATAATTGCCTGAAGGGCGGCGCATGCTGGTCCCTGCGACCAAGCACCGGAACCATCACCGGAATTAAACCTATCACTAACGATGTCGCGGCAATACCGACCTGCTTTACGGCCACCGCGACGAGCAGAAAATAGAGGACATTGCTCATCAGCGAAAGACGGATCAGCGTCAGCAGATCGCGATGATGCCAGACGCGGGCAATGTTGCGCCATTGAGGTATAAGTAATATTGCCGCCAGTATTCCATAGGTAGCAAAGCGACCGCAGGTTAACAGCAGTGGTGAGATCTCGGGTAGCAGTACCGGTGGCAGGAAGATGAATCCCCAGCATGCGCCAGCCAGGGCGCCAAATATAATCCCCTGCTTCATGCTGACTCCTGAAATGCCGTTTCAGGTAATCTCGTCCCCGACTGACGCTCACTCCACGACGACAAAAAATACTGCAGCCGCGGGCTTTTCGGCCGATGGAACAGTTGCGCCGGCGGTCCCTGCTCTTCAATGCAGCCATCGGCAAGAAACAGCACACGATCGGAGACTTTTGCGGCAAACCCCATCTCATGGGTCACAATCATCATGGTCATACCATCATCGGCAAGATTTCGGATGACCTTTAGCACCTCCCCGACCAGCTCCGGATCAAGCGCTGAAGTCGGTTCATCGAACAACATAATGGCGGGTTTCATGGTCAATGCCCGGGCGATGGCAACGCGCTGCTGCTGACCACCGGATAGCATCGCGGGCCAGCTATCGGCTTTGTCTGCCAGACCAACCCGCGCCAGCTGCTTTTTCGCTTCGGCGTAGGCTGCTTCACGGGAGACCTTTTTAACCCGTCGCAACGGCGTGGCTACGTTATCGAGTACCGTCATATGCGGCCACAGATTAAACTGCTGAAAGACCATACAGACGTCGCGTAACGCCTTACGGTTTTCCTTGTCGCTTAAACGCCGGCGTTTTTCGCCGCTGAGTGGTTCATAGCCGACGCACTCGCCATTCACCACAATGCTGCCGGAGCTGTAATCCTCCAAAAAGTTAATGCAGCGTAACAGCGTGGATTTACCCGACCCTGAGCCGCCAATCACGCAAATGACTTCTCCGGGAGTAATGCTGACATTGATGCCACGTAAAACATGGTTTTCGCCATAATATTTATTGAGGCTGTTAATCTCAATAGCATAATCACGCATACTATTAACCTCGGCTTAATTGAGAATAAGAATAATGACGCTCTATTTTATTACCCAAACGGGAGATACCGATCGCGATTCCCCAATAGACAATGGCCATTAAGGAGTAGATTTCAACCATCGCATAGGTCTGGTTGGCAATGGCCATGGCGGTATTGGTGAGTTCACCAACCGTAATAATCGACAGCATCGACGACTCTTTTACCAGAATAACGCTCTGACCAATAAGTGGCTGGATAATTCTCGCGAACATTTGCGGCCAGACAATGAAAGTAAATATTTGCCACGGACTTAAACCAAGGTCTGCCGCCGCTTCGCTTTGTCCGCCAGAGACAGCATTGCGACCTGCACGGAATATTTCCGAAAAATAAGCGGAACCATAACAGCCCAGGCACAGTACTCCGACCTGTTGGGCCTCGAGGTTAATACCAATATAGGGCCCACCATAAAAGACTAAAAATAGCTGTACCAGTAACGGCGTGCCGCGAAAAACATTAATCCATGTATGGTATATCACATTAAGTAGCGCTGGTTTTTGTCTTTCGAGGAGAAAAAAACACAGACCGATCGCCAGCCCCAGCAGGATACCGCCGAGGCTCATTTTTAGGGTCATTAAAATACCGGCGGCGATGGCATCTTTATAGGTAAAAAGTATCTCAACATTCATTTTGCTAATACCCTTTTAGCCGAAGATGAGCGGTTTTTCTCTAACCTGACGCCAGCGATACTCAGCCCCCATGAGGTCAGGAAATAAAGGAGCCCACATGCCGTATAAAACTCCAGCGGCCGATAGGTGGTTGAGGCCAACGTTTGCGTCACTCTCATCAACTCATGGACCGCCACCACCGAGACCAGTGCCGAATTTTTGATAATATCAATGGTTTCATTAATCAATGCCGGCATCATGGTACGCAACACCTGCGGCATCTGAATATAAAACAGGGTTTGCGCCGCTGAAAAGCCAAAATCTCGTGCTGCCTCCAGCTGGCCTTTGGGTAACATGTTAAAACCGGCCCGAAGAATCTCCCCCTGAAAGGCCGCGGTATTTAATGAGAGGGCAACAACCGCCGCCAGCAATGGCGAAAGCGTGATCCCCACGGCCGGCAAAGCATAAAATATTAATATCAACTGGACCAGTAACGGCGTGCCACGGTAAAAACTGACATAGATTTTGCAAAAACAGCGCACGAGACGCTGCGGAGAATTTAACCCCAGACAAATTAACCAACCGAGGATCAATCCTGTGACAATTGCGCTCAGTGATACAGCCAGAGTACTGAGCACGCCGATTAATAGCTGAGGGAAATAGGGAAACACCACCGAAATATCAAACATATTGCCCTCCAGTATCCATCAAATTAGTTTGCCGGGGTTGGAACTTGCTCTGGAACGGCCATAGAAAAACCCAGCCATTTGGTTTGTAGCTGCGCCAGTTTTCCCGATTTATTCAACTGCACAATGCCGTCGCTGACAAATTTGACCAGTGAGGCGCTATCCGCATCTTTTCTTCCGGCCCATGCATACCAGGTGGCCGGGCCAAACGGCGGGCGTACAATTTCAAACGTATCACCACGTGTCTTCACCAACGGCGCGAGGTTCGGCAGCGATTGCACAACCGCGTCAACACGATGTGCCGCCAATGCCGCGTAAGCTTCGTTATAATCAATAAAGGCTTTTATTTCTTTAACGCCGTGACCGGTGGTGGGTTTAAGTACCGATGCTTCATACTCTTTTAGCACAGCAATCTGCGGCGCCCCGGCCTGACTGGCGACAATCATGCCCTGGAGATCTTTGGCGCTGTTAATACGGCTATCCCCTTTGCGTTTCAGAATGGCTACGCTGGCGTCAGAAAAGGGAGCGGTAAAGGCGAATTTAGCTTCACGATCGCGGGTGATGGTTAAAGAGGTTGCCACAAAGTCGAATCGTTTGCTTTCCAGTCCGGGTAAAATCCCCTGAAATGGAATATCCAGCTGAACCACTTTCACCCCGGGTAATCCCTTCATGACTTCCGTGAGAATATCTTTTCCCAGACCGACTATTTTGCCATCTTCAAGCATTTCAAAAGGGGCATAGCGCGCTTCTGTGGCAATCACTATTTCTTTTTTTTGCTTAATATCATCCAGCAAATCAGCCTGGGCAGTGGGTATCATTAATGGTGAAAGTTGTATGACAGACATTGACAGTAACAGCCACAGTTTATTTTTCATGAGATTTCTCCGCGAATTTGAATGACGCTGATAATATTTATTCATTCTCTTAGCGGCGACAAACGGTGGTTTCTAACTGATAACTATTAGCACGGCTAATGGTGCCTTTGGCATGAATAGTGCTTATTGCAGGTTATTTAGCAACAGAGAAACCGATGATGCAACCTAAACCAGGTTTGCCGTCCCTGGACGGTTTGCGCTACTTTGATGCCGCGGCGCGTAATCTTAGTTTTACCCGTGCCGCGCAGGAACTTTTTCTTACTCAGAGTGCGGTAAGCCAGAAAATTCAATTACTTGAACAACATCTTGGCTATCTTGTCTTTCGCCGGACTCCCGCAGGGTTACGCTTAACCCCGCAGGGTGAACAGCTGTTTATCGGGGTGCATCAGGCATTTTCCATCCTTGAAACCACGCTGCACCAAACCGGTGAAGAAACTCTTGAGGGCACCATAAAGATTCGGGTTATGCCGTCCTTTGCAACCAAATGGCTGCTTCCCCGATTACATCAGTTTTATGAGCAGTACCCTGTCAGTCTGGAAATTGATGCCGATATGACACCCGCCAATTTTAAATCTGACGCAGTCGATATCGCCATTACTCCTTTTTGGGTTGACGATAAAAATTTAATTCAACGACACCTGTTCAATGATGTGATCTATCCTGTGATCAGCCCGGATTTGATGAAAAACCGACCTCTGAAAAATTACAGCGATCTCTGCGGTTTACGCTTACTACATGATTCCATGCCGCAAAATGCCTATAGCACCCACTGGCGATCTTATTTTGCCCGCCTCGGGCTCTATGACCTGGATGTTGAGGCTGGAACCGGCTTTTCCCGTGCCGACCTCGTGCTCCAGGCCGCCTGCGCCGGACAAGGGGTCGCCTTAAGTCGTCACTCTTTGTGTGCAACGGAGGTTCGCAATGGCGCACTGATACGCCCTTTTACAGATATCGTCGAAGACGGACAGGTGTGGTTAACCTGTCCGCGTAATAATGAGAAACGGCCACGCGTTCAGGCGTTGATCAACTGGCTGACGGAGGAAACCGCGCGTCATATTGCAGAACGCAAGCAAATCCTCAGTGAATATACACTGCATAAGGCCAGCTAATGACGACAAATTAATAATCTCCGTTTGTCGCAAGATATCGTTTTCCAGATGATGACAACACGCCATTATCAACAACGGAGTTTATCATGAGCATGCCAGATATTATTGAATTAGCTAATGGACAAAAAGTAAAAGGAACGTTCAGCACCCATGAAATGCAGCGCCGACTGTCAGGATTACGCGCCATCATGGAGGCAGATAGTATTGATGCAGTTATTTTAACCTCGGTTCATAATATTAATTATTACGGCGATTTTTTATATTGTAGCTTTGGACGCCAGTATGCCCTGGTGGTGACGCCGAGCCAGTCATTTTTAATTACCACCAATATCGATGGCGGCCAGGGATGGCGTCGTAGCTACGGTGCAAATATCGTTTACACGGACTGGCAGCGTGATAACTATTACCGGGCAGTGCGCAAAGTGGTTCCTGATGATAGCCGGCGGATTGCCCTTGAAGGCGACCATGTGACGATCGAACAGCGTGCTAAATTTTGTCATTACTTAACCCAGACAGAGTTTGTTGATATTGCCCCGGCGACGATGCGTATGCGCATGATTAAGTCTGCCGAAGAGATCGCGCTTATTAAATTTGGTGCCCAGGTCGCCGACCTCGGGGGTGCGGCATGTATCGAGGCGATTGCCGAAAATGTTCCCGAGTATGAAATCGCACTGGCGGCCACGTCAGCGATGACCCGGGAAATCGCGAAACGCCTGCCGCATGTTGAATTGCGTGATACCTGGACGTGGTTTCAGTCTGGCTTGAATACTGATGGAGCACACCATCCGGTGACATCCCGTCGTCTCAAGGCAGGCGATATTTTATCGCTGAACTGTTTTCCAATGATTGCCGGCTACTATACCGCGCTGGAACGAACACTGTTCTTCGGTCAGCCCAGCGATGAGCAACTACGTTGCTGGGAGATCAACTGCGAAGTGCACCGCCGTGGGCAGGAGTTAATCCGTCCAGGCACACGTTGTTGCGACATTGCCGCCTCGCTTAATGAAATTTATCGCGAGCATGGTCTTCTGCAGTACCGGACCTTTGGTTATGGTCATTCGTTCGGCGTACTGAGTCACTATTATGGTCGTGAAGCCGGTTTAGAATTGCGCGAGGATATTGAGACCGTTTTGGCACCAGGAATGGTTGTCTCGATGGAGCCGATGATCATGCTGCCGGAGAGCATGCCGGGGCACGGTGGTTACCGCGAACACGATATCCTGGTCGTAACCGAAATGGCAGCAGAGAACATAACTCATTTCCCCTATGGTCCTGAGCATAATATTATTGCAGCTAATATATAAGCATGCCGAATGACTCCTGTGCTGCGCCTTGATAAGAAAATAATGAGCAGCAGATGGCATCGCACCGTCTCTGTTCGGCTGCATCCGGCTGGCAGACCGTGCCGGAGCATCACGCCCCGCTCTGGCAGCAGGTCAGTCAGGTGGAACCCGAAATCTGATTTATTCAACAAAGCCGCACCAAATCATCACTCGAAGATATTCAGGCATGGTACATCCGCGGCAAGCCCCTAATTTGTACTGAGGGGCAAAGTGAAAAAAGTTACTTTTTGTTGAAACGACAGTTAGCAATAACCCCCGCTTGCGGGGGCCATACCCACCAGGAGCAAACGCAGAAAGCCCGAGATACTTCTGCTGTACCGGGGGCTGGCGACATTTCAGGCAACACTCATAGTTGACATCCTCCCCGCCCTAAAGGGCGGGGAGGATGTCAATAATAGCAGACCACATCATGATGTCATTCTGACCGACAGATGCCAGAAGCAGAGGATCCATCCCATTTTATACCTACCTTATAACACTTAGAAAAACAACATGTTAAAAATGTTTATTGGAAACAATTTTATTTCCAATTGTAATGATAACCATTCTCATATTAATATGGCTACGTGATAATTAACTTTTGATGCACTCCGCATGTCTGACCGTGCCACTACCACAGCTTCCTTAACGTTCGAGTCGCTTTATGGCACCCATCACGGCTGGTTGAAAAGTTGGCTGACGCGCAAACTCCAGTCTGCCTTTGATGCAGATGACATTGCCCAGGACACTTTTTTGCGGGTAATGAGCAGCGAAACGCTCTCGACGATCCGCGATCCTCGCTCTTTCCTGTGCACTATCGCCAAACGCGTGATGGTGGACCTGTTTCGCCGAAACGCGCTGGAAAAAGCGTATCTGGAGATGCTGGCGCTTATGCCGGAGGGGGTAGCGCCTTCACCTGAGGAACGCGAAAGCCAGCTCGAGACCCTACAACTCGTCGACAGCATGCTGGACGGGCTAAACGGAAAAACACGTGAAGCGTTTCTGCTTTCGCAACTGGATGGCCTGACATACAGCGAGATTGCGCACAAACTCGGTGTTTCCGTCAGCTCCGTGAAAAAATACGTGGCGAAAGCCGTCGAGCACTGCCTGCTGTTTCGTCTGGAGCATGGGTTATGAATCCTTCGTTAACCGATTCCCGCCGTCAGGCGCTGCGTTCAGCTTCCCACTGGTATGCCGTGCTAAGCGGCGAGCGCGTCAGCCCACAACAGGAAGCGCGCTGGCAACAGTGGTATGAACAGGATCAGGATAACCAGTGGGCCTGGCAGCAGGTTGAAAACCTGCGCAACCAGCTTGGCGGTGTGCCTGGCGACGTTGCCAGCCGGGCGCTGCACGATACCCGCCTCACCCGCCGTCACGTGATGAAAGGATTACTGCTGTTGCTCGGCGCTGGCGGAGGCTGGCAACTCTGGCAGTCGGAAACCGGCGAAGGTCTGCGGGCAGATTACCGCACCGCCAAAGGCGCAGTCAGCCGTCAGCAACTGGAAGATGGCTCCCTGCTCACGCTGAATACCCAAAGCGCGGCGGATGTGCGTTTTGATGCGCATCAGCGCACCGTCCGGCTCTGGTACGGTGAAATCGCCATTACTACCGCGAAAGATGCGCAGCAACGCCCCTTCCGCGTCCTGACCCGTCAGGGCCAACTCACCGCTTTAGGGACAGAATTTACCGTCCGCCAGCATGATAATTTCACGCAGCTTGACGTGCAGCAGCACGCCGTGGAAGTGCTTCTCGCCAGTGCCCCCGCGCAAAAACGCATCGTGAACGCTGGTGAAAGCCTGCAGTTCAGCGCCTCTGAGTTTGGCGCAGTGAAACCGCTGGATGACGAGAGTACAAGCTGGACGAAGGGCATCCTGAGCTTCAGCGATAAACCGCTGGGTGAGGTGATAGCCACGCTAAGCCGTTACCGCAACGGCGTGCTGCGCTGCGATCCCGCCGTTGCCGGGCTGCGCCTGAGCGGGACGTTCCCGCTGAAAAATACCGATGCGATCCTGAACGTTATCGCTCAAACGCTTCCCGTTAAAATTCAGTCTATTACGCGGTACTGGATAAACATTTCACCGCTGTAAGAAAAATAATTCTCATTTCGATTGTCCTTTTTACCCTTCTCGTTCGACTCATAGCTGAACACAACAAAAATGATGATGGAGAAGGTATGACGCCGTTACGCGTTTTTCGTAAAACAACTCCTTTGGTTAACGCCATTCGCCTGAGCCTGCTGCCGCTGGCCGGTCTCTCGTTTTCCGCTTTTGCTGCACAGGTTGATATCGCACCGGGATCGCTCGACAAAGCGCTCAATCAGTATGCCGCACACAGCAGAATTACCCTCTCGGTTGACGCCAGCCTGACGCGCGGCAAGCAGAGCAACGGCCTGCACGGAGATTACGACGTCGAGAGCGGCCTGCAACAGCTGCTGGACGGCAGCGGACTGCAGGTAAAACCGCTGGGAAATAACAGCTGGACGCTGGAGACCGCGCCCGCGCCAAAAGAAGATGCCCTGACCGTGGTCGGCGACTGGCTGGGCGATGCGCGTGAAAACGACGTATTTGAACATGCTGGCGCGCGTGACGTGATCCGCCGTGAGGATTTCGCCAAAACCGGCGCAACCACCATGCGTGAGGTGCTTAACCGCATCCCTGGCGTCAGCGCGCCGGAAAACAACGGCACCGGCAGCCACGACCTGGCGATGAACTTTGGCATCCGGGGCCTGAACCCACGCCTCGCCAGCCGCTCGACCGTCCTGATGGACGGCATCCCCGTCCCCTTTGCCCCTTACGGTCAGCCGCAGCTTTCACTGGCTCCCGTTTCGCTCGGCAACATGGATGCCATTGACGTGGTGCGCGGTGGTGGTGCGGTGCGTTACGGACCGCAGAGCGTGGGCGGCGTGGTGAACTTTGTTACCCGCGCCATTCCGCAGGACTTTGGTATCGAGGCGGGGGTGGAAGGTCAGCTCAGCCCAACCTCTTCACAAAACAACCCGAAAGAGACGCACAACCTGATGGTGGGCGGCACAGCGGACAACGGTTTTGGCACCGCGCTGCTCTACTCCGGCACGCGCGGCAGTGACTGGCGCGAGCACAGCGCCACCCGCATCGACGACCTGATGCTGAAAAGCAAATATGCGCCGAATGAGGTGCACACCTTCAACAGCCTGCTGCAATATTACGATGGTGAAGCCGACATGCCCGGCGGCCTGTCCCGCGCGGATTACGACGCCGATCGCTGGCAATCCACCCGCCCGTATGACCGCTTCTGGGGCCGTCGCAAGCTGGCGAGCCTGGGCTACCAGTTCCAGCCGGACAGCCAGCATAAATTCAACATTCAGGGGTTCTACACCCAAACCCTGCGCAGCGGCTACCTGGAGCAAGGCAAACGCATCACCCTCTCGCCGCGTAACTACTGGGTGCGCGGTATTGAGCCACGCTACAGCCAGAGCTTTATGATCGGCCCTTCCGCGCACGAAGTGGGCGTGGGCTATCGCTATGTGAATGAATCAACGCATGAAATGCGTTACTACACCGCCACCAGCAGCGGGCAGTTGCCGTCCGGCTCAAGCCCTTACGACCGCGACACGCGTTCCGGCACCGAGGCGCACGCCTGGTATCTGGATGACAAAATCGACATCGGCAACTGGACCATCACGCCGGGTATGCGTTTCGAACATATCGAGTCATACCAGAACAACGCCATCAAAGGCACGCACGAAGAGGTGAGCTATAACGCACCGCTTCCGGCGTTGAACGTGCTCTATCACCTGACTGATAGCTGGAATCTTTATGCAAACACTGAAGGCTCGTTCGGCACCGTACAGTACAGCCAGATTGGCAAGGCTGTGCAAAGCGGCAATGTGGAACCGGAAAAAGCGCGAACCTGGGAACTCGGTACCCGCTACGACGACGGCGCGCTGACGGCGGAAATGGGGCTGTTCCTGATTAACTTTAACAATCAGTACGACTCCAACCAGACCAACGACACCGTCACTGCACGTGGCAAAACGCGCCATACCGGGCTGGAAACGCAGGCACGTTACGACCTGGGTACGCTAACGCCAACGCTTGATAACGTTTCCGTCTACGCCAGCTATGCGTATGTGAACGCGGAAATCCGCGAGAAAGGCGACACCTATGGCAATCAGGTGCCATTCTCCCCGAAACATAAAGGCACGCTGGGCGTGGACTACAAGCCGGGCAACTGGACGTTCAATCTGAACAGCGATTTCCAGTCCAGCCAGTTTGCGGATAACGCCAATACGGTGAAAGAGAGCGCCGACGGCAGTACCGGCCGCATTCCCGGCTTCATGCTCTGGGGCGCACGCGTGGCGTATGACTTTGGCCCGCAGATGGCAGATCTGAACCTGGCGTTCGGTGTGAAAAACATCTTCGACCAGGACTACTTCATCCGCTCTTATGACGACAACAACAAAGGCATCTACGCAGGCCAGCCGCGCACGCTGTATATGCAGGGGTCGTTGAAGTTCTGATGTGTTAACGCCCGGCTTGCCGGGCTTTTAGCTGGAATGTGACTATGTTGGCATTTATCCGTTTTATTTTTGCAGGCCTGCTGCTGGTGATCGGCCACGCCTTTGCCGCCACGGTTCAGGACGAACACGGCACGTTTACACTCGATAAAACGCCACAACGGATTGTGGTGCTGGAACTCTCGTTCGCCGATGCGCTGGCCGCCGTGGACGTCAGCCCGATCGGTATTGCCGACGATAACGATGCAAAACGCATCCTGCCCGAAGTGCGTGCGCACCTGAAACCGTGGCAGTCCGTCGGAACGCGCGCGCAGCCGAGCCTGGAAGCCATTGCTGCCCTGAAACCAGACCTGATCATTGCCGACAGCAGTCGCCATGCGGGGATTTACACCGCCTTGCAGCAAATCGCGCCGGTACTGCTGCTTAAGTCCCGCAACGAAACCTACGCTGAAAATTTGCACTCAGCGGCTATCATCGGCGAAGTGGTAGGTAAAAAACGAGAGATGCAGGCGCGTCTGGAACAACATAAAGAGAAGATGGCGCAGTGGGCCAGCCAGCTTCCCACAGGGACACGCGTGGCCTTTGGCACATCACGCGAACAGCTATTCAACCTGCATACCCAGGAGACCTGGACCGGCAGCGTGCTGGCTTCTCTGGGGCTGAACGTTCCCGCTGCGATGGCGGGCGCGTCCATGCCGTCCATCGGCCTGGAGCAACTGCTGGCGGTCAATCCTGCCTGGCTGCTGGTTGCCCACTATCGCGAAGAGAGCATTGTTAAACGCTGGCAACAAGATCCGCTCTGGCAGATATTAACCGCCGCGCAGAAGCAGCAGGTTGCTTCAGTCGACAGTAACGCCTGGGCGCGGATGCGCGGTATTTTTGCCGCAGAGCGTATTGCCGCTGACACGGTAAAAATCTTCCACCATCAGCCGCTTACCGATGTGAAATGACCGCGCTAAAACACCCGGTGCTGCTGTGGGGGCTTCCCGTTGCAGTACTTATTATTATTTTCTGGCTGAGTCTGTTTTGCTACTCGGCCATTCCTGTTTCCGGAGCAGACGCAATCCGCGCCCTGCTGCCTGGACACACGCCAACGCTACCAGAAGCGCTGGTGCAAAACCTTCGTTTGCCGCGAAGCTTGGTCGCCGTTCTGATCGGCGCAAGCCTGGCGCTCGCGGGCACGCTGCTGCAAACCCTGACCCACAACCCAATGGCCTCTCCTTCACTGCTCGGCATTAACAGCGGCGCGGCGCTGGCTATGGCGCTTACCAGCGCGCTGAGTCCGACGCCGGTTGCAGGCTATTCCCTGTCGTTCATCGCGGCATGCGGGGGCGGCGTGAGCTGGCTGCTGGTCATGACCGCAGGAGGCGGGTTTCGTCATACCCAGGACAGAAACAAACTGATCCTCGCGGGTATCGCGCTGTCGGCCTTTTGTATGGCCCTGACCCGCTTCACCCTGCTGCTGGCCGAAGATCATGCTTACGGCATCTTTTACTGGCTGGCAGGCGGAGTGTCCCACGCCCACTGGCAGGATGTCTGGCAGCTCTTGCCGGTGGTGGTCACTGCAGTCCCTGTCGTGTTGCTGCTGGCGAATCAACTGAACCTGCTCAACGTCAGCGACAGTACCGCCCATACGCTGGGAGTGAACCTGCCGAGACTACGTTTGATCATCAATATGTTAGTGCTGCTTCTGGTTGGCGCGTGCGTCAGTGTGGCAGGTCCGGTGGCGTTTATCAGCCTGCTGGTGCCACATCTGGCGCGCTTCTGGGCAGGCTTCGATCAGCGCAACGTACTGCCGGTGAGCATGCTGCTGGGGGCCACGCTGATGCTGATGGCAGATGTACTCGCACGCGCGCTGGCCTTCCCCGGCGATCTGCCCGCAGGCGCAGTGCTGGCGCTGATTGGCAGTCCTTGCTTTGTCTGGCTGGTGAGGAGGCGAGGATGAAAATTGCGCTGGTCATTTTCATCACCCTTGCCCTGGCAGGCTGTGCGCTGTTATCACTCCATATGGGGGTGATCCCCGTGCCGTGGCGCGCGCTGCTGACCGACTGGCAGGACGGACGCGAGCATTATTATGTATTGATGGAGTACCGACTGCCGCGCTTGCTGCTGGCACTGTTTGTCGGTGCAGCCCTCGCCGTGGCGGGCGTGCTGGTACAGGGGATTGTGCGTAACCCGCTAGCATCACCGGATATTCTCGGCATTAACCATGCCGCCAGCCTTGCCTCTGTGGGAGCACTGCTTCTTATGCCATCACTATCCGTGATGGTGCTGCCGCTGCTGGCCTTTGCGGGCGGTATGGCGGGGTTGATCTTGCTGAAGATGCTGGCAAAGACCCACCAGCCGATGAAGCTGGCGCTCACCGGCGTGGCGCTTTCCGCCTGCTGGGCGAGCCTGACGGATTACCTGATGCTCCTGCACCCGCAGGATGTAAACAGTGCCCTGCTGTGGCTGACGGGTAGCTTATGGGGGCGCGACTGGCACTTTGTGAAGATTGCCGTGCCGTTGCTCATTCTGTTTTTGCCGCTGAGCCTGCGCTTTTGTCGCGATCTCGACCTGCTGGCGCTGGGCGATGCACGAGCAGCCACGCTCGGCGTGTCGGTTCAGCGCACCCGGTTCCAGGGGCTGATGCTGGCTGTCGCGATGACAGCAACCGGCGTGGCCGTCTGTGGCCCGATAAGTTTTATTGGTCTCGTCGTGCCGCACATGGTGCGCAGGATCGCCGGCGGGCGTCACCGCTGGCTGATGCCCGTTTCGGCCCTGACGGGCGCGTTGTTGCTGGTCATTGCCGATCTGCTGGCACGAATCATTCATCCGCCGCTGGAGCTTCCGGCAGGCGTGCTGACCGCCATTATCGGCGCACCGTGGTTTGTCTGGCTGCTTGTGAGAATGCGATAAATGAGATTACGTACTGAAAATCTGACCGTCAGCTATGGCGCACAAACCGTGCTGGATGGACTTTCTCTCGCCCTGCCTGCCGGAAAAATCACGGCCCTGCTCGGCCCTAACGGTTGCGGGAAATCGACGCTGTTGAACTGTTTTTCTCGCCTGTTAACACCAGACTCTGGCGAGATATTGCTTGATGAAAAACCCATAGCCGGTTTTTCCGCCCGCCAGCTGGCTCGCCGCCTGGCTTTACTGCCGCAACACCATTTATCCCCCGAGGGGATCACTGTACGGGAACTGGTTTCCTACGGCCGCAGCCCGTGGCTGTCGTTGTGGGGGCGACTCTCCGCGGAAGACAACGAGCGGGTCAACGTGGCAATGAGTCAGACCCGGACGCGCAATCTGGCTGACCGCAGGTTAACCCAGCTTTCCGGCGGCCAGCGCCAGCGTGCGTTTCTGGCGATGGTGCTGGCACAGGATACCCCACTCATTCTTCTTGATGAGCCTACGACCTACCTCGATATCAATCATCAGGTTGAACTGATGCGCCTGATGGTTGAACTCAAAAGGCAGGGGAAAACCGTAGTGACGGTACTCCACGATCTGAATCAGGCCAGCCGCTATTGCGATCATCTGGTGGTACTGGCAAGCGGTCGCGTGATGGCGCAAGGTGCTCCGGAAGCAGTGATGAAACCAGAGCTTCTAAAGACGGTGTTCAGCGTAGAAGCGGAAATCCATCCCGAACCGGTATCTGGCAGACCCATGTGTGTGGTGAAGTAGTCTGGCGAAGTGATAAGGATCATCACAGGACAGATAAAGGAAGTGATAACCACCTGCCAACAGGCACCAAAATCTGGCTGGTTGCCGGTATCACCGACATGCGCAACGGCTTCAATGGTCTCGCCGCAAAGGTGCAGACGATGCTGAAAGATGACCCGATGTCCGGCCATGTCTTCATCTTCCGGGGCCGCAGCGGCAGTAAGGTCAAACTGCTGTGGTCCACCGGCGACGGGCTGTGCCTGCTGACCAAACGGCTGGAACGCGGCCGCTTCGCCTGGCCCTCTGCCCGCGATGGCAAAGTGTTCCTGACCCCGGCGCAGCTGGCAATGCTTCTGGAAGGCATCGACTGGCGGCAGCCTAAAAGACTGCTTACGTCCCTGACCATGTTGTAGGCCTCTTTATCCTGGTTGTCGTTGAATAAGCCTGGTAAAATGCGGGCTTATGAACAACACCTCCCCCTGACGACATCCTTCTGCTGAAACAGCGCCTGTCCGAACAGGAAGCGCTGAACCGCGCCCTGCTGGAAAAGCAGGCCGACCGGGAGCGCGAAATAGACCATCTGCAGGCGCAGCTGGATAAGCTTCGCCGAATGAACTTCGGCAGTCATTCTGAATAAATCTCCCGCCGCATCGCGCAGATAGAAGCCGACCTGAACCGGCTTCAGACAGAAAGCGATACGCTGACGGGTCGGGTTGCCGATACGGGCCGGGCCCCGTATCGTTTTAACCCTGAATATTCATCGCAGATATTGTTTCGGGTTTTCCGGTATACCAGCCCTGAACTAGGTAACCGGGGCCAAGAGAACGGACGAATTCAAACTGTCCTGGCGTTTCCACCCCTTCAAACACCAGTGGTTTGCCAGTACCACGTAACCCTTTCACCACAGAAACAAGTAGCGCTCGCTTCACCGGGTCATCAATATTGGCAATAAAAATACGGTCTATTTTTATCTCATCGAAATCCAGTACCGTCAGCCATTCAATATGGGGGCCGCTTGGAAAACGGAAAATATCCTACGTTAAGCCTGTTTTTTGAGCTGGCATGACGGGCAGCTATGAGCGAAGTATAGTCATTCGCCCTATCTCTTTTGTCGCACTTTCAACAAGGGGGTCGCTTGGAAAGCGGAACGAGGTCAGTCTCCGCCCGGACTGCTCAGCTCTTTAAACAGCAAAAGAGAGGCATCTTATGAGAAGGGATTATTCAGTATGTCAGGGCAGACTGCTTTTTCATCCGCAGGTACTGAGGGTAAATGCTCAATTCCGGTACGATTCTTACTCTATAGCCAGACAGAATTCAGCATTGTGCTGAACCCGAATCTTTTTTTACTCTGACAGGCCTGTTCATCAGAACCCTGAAAAAACAATTTTCCCGTTCACATTTTTATTTTCCATGTCCTCATGAGCCCGGCGAAGTGCTTTAGCATTCAGCCTGCCATACTCTGCCAGCAACGGAGGTTTGAGCTTACCGGAATCCAGCATGCATGAGAGTTTGTTAAGAATATCATGCTGTTTAGACATGTCCGCAGTAGCATGCATGGGGCGGGTAAACATTGCCTCCCAGTGAACAGAAACGCTCTTAAATTTGATCAAACGCAGATCCAGTGGTTCAGGGTCGTCGATGAGTTCGATACGGCCTTGTGGGGCAATAATTTCGGCCATATTTTCCCAGGCAGATGGCGTGGTGTACGTTGAGAAAATCCGGGTAATGGGAGGGAGTCCAGCAAGGCTGGCAACCTGTGGCGCAAGCGCACATGAATGATCCAGGACATAATGCGCACCAAACCCGCGAACCGCTCTGACACTCTCCTGCCGGGAGGCAGTCCCGATGATGTTCACCCGACTCAGAGTGCGGGCAAGCTGTATAGCCATACAAGGGACTCCGCCCGCACCGCCAAGCATCAACAGGGTCTGATCAGCATCTCCGTTCACTGACAACTGCAGACGATCAAATAACATTTCCCAGGCTGTCAGACCGGTCAGAGGAACCGACGCTGCAGCTTCAAAACTTAGTGCTGCCGGCTTTATCCCCGTAATGCGTTCGTCAACCAGCTGAAACTCTGCGTTGGCTCCCTGGCGATCGAGCACACCGGCATAGAAAACGTGGTCACCTGGCCTGAACAGCGTCACATCTGGTCCGGTTGCTTCAACAACACCGGAAGCGTCGTATCCCATAACTACCGGATTGCCTGCAGAGGGGCTGATGTTTCGCCGGCTTTTCAGGTCCCGTGGGTTAACCGCGACCGCCCTGACTCTGATCAAAAGATCACGCCCCTTGGGCATGGATGGGTGGGGAAGCGACAAATCTTCAATAACGGATGTACTTTCCCCGGGTTGCCAGAAACCAACGGCTTTCATTCTGTCTCCTTAAAAAGGTCAGTCACCAGATAAATAAATGTAAAAGTGTGCGGAACGCGATACCCGCCAGTGCCCCCGGCAGTGCAAATCGAAAAATACGCAGAAAGCGGGCGCTGATGCCCATGAATATACCAATGCCCGGCAAATCAAAACTGTTGATGAGAAATCCGGCTGAGCGGTTAATTTCGTTAACGGTCAGGTTACCGCTATGGATAAGGTCAGTCGGTAATGCTGTCAACCTGTTGATGACTATTTTAATCTGTTGTCATTCAATCCTTGTAACATCAGGATGATCCTGGTGTCAGTGAAAATACGAAATCAACACGTTGGTATCATTACCCACCTGTGAACTGACGTCGGCATTTTGAATCTCACTTCGGCGTGCCCCCTCCGAATGGCGCAAAACATTTCGTGGTATGGCATGATAGCACCCGAAGAGAGTCAATTCAGGGTGGTAAATGTGAAACCAGTAACGCTATACGATGTCGCAGAGTATGCCGGTGTCTCTTATCAGACCGTTTCCCGCGTGGTGAACCAGGCCAGCCACGTCTCTGCGAAAACGCGGGAAAAGGTGGAAGCGGCGATGGCGCAGCTGAACTACATTCCCAACCGCGTGGCACAACAACTGGCGGGCAAACAGTCGTTGCTGATTGGCGTTGCTACCTCCAGTCTGGCCCTGCACGCGCCGTCGCAAATTGTCGCGGCGATTAAATCTCGCGCCGATCAACTGGGTGCCAGCGTGGTGGTGTCGATGGTAGAACGAAGCAGCGTCGAAGCCTGTAAAGCGGCGGTACATAACCTTCTCGCGCAACGCGTCAGTGGTCTGATCATTAACTATCCGCTGGATGACGAGGATGCCATTGCTGTGGAAGCTGCCTGCGCTAATGTTCCGGCCCTATTTCTTGATGTCTCTGACCAGACTCCCATCAACAGTATTATTTTTTCCCATGAAGACGGTACGCGACTGGGCGTGGAGCATCTGATCGCATTGGGTCACCAGCAAATCGCGTTGTTAGCCGGTCCATTAAGTTCTGTCTCGGCGCGTCTGCGTCTGGCGGACTGGCATAAATATCTCACACGCAATCAAATTCATCCGATAGCGGAACTGGAAGGCGACTGGAGTGCCATGTCCGGTTTTCAACAAACTATGCAAATGCTGAATGAGGGCATCGTTCCCACTGCGATGCTGGTTGCCAACGATCAGATGGCGCTGGGCGCAATGCGCGCTATTACCGAGTCCGGGCTGCGCGTTGGTGCGGATATCTCGGTAGTGGGATACGACGATACCGAAGACAGCTCGTGTTATATCCCGCCGTTAACCACCATCAAACAGGATTTTCGCCTGCTGGGGAAAACTAGCGTGGACCGCTTGCTGAAACTCTCTCAGGGCCAGGCGGTGAAGAGCAATCAGCTGTTGCCCGTCTCACTGGTGAAAAGAAAAACCACCCTACCGCCCAATACGCAAACCACCTCTCCCCGCACGTTGGCAGATTCCTTAATGCAGCTGGCACGACAAGTTTCCCGACTTGAAAGCGGGCAGTGAGCGCAACGCAATTAATGTGAGTCAGCTCACTCATTAGGCACCCCAGGCTTTACACTCTATGTGTCCGGCTCGTATGTTATGCGAAAATGTGAGCGGATAACAATTCACGCAGGATACAACTATGACAATGATTACGGATTCACTGGCCGTCGTATTACAACGTCGTGACTGGGAAAACCCTGGCGTTACCCAACTTAATCGCCTTGCGGCACATCCCCCTTTCGCCAGCTGGCGTAATAGCGAAGAGGCTCGCACCGATCGCCCTTCCCAAGAGTCGCGCAGCCTGAATGGTGAATGGCGCTTTGCCTGGTTTCCGGCACCAGAAGCGGTACCAGAAAGCTGGCTGGAGCGCGATCTTCCTGACGCCGATACTGTCATCGTCCCCTCAAACTGGCAGATGCACGGTTACGATGCGCCTATCTACACCAACGTGACCTATCCCATTGCGGTCAATCCGCCGTATGTTCCCACGGAGAATCCGACGGGTTGTTACTCGCTCACATTTAATATTGATGAAAGCTGGCTACAGGAAGGCCAGACGCGAATTATTTTTGATGGTGTTAACTCGGCGTTTCATTTGTGGTGCAACGGGCGCTGGGTCGGTTACGGACAGGACAGTCGTTTGCCGTCTGAATTTGACCTGAGCGCATTTTTACACGCCGGAGAAAACCGCCTCGCGGTGATGGTGCTGCGCTGGAGTGACGGCAGTTATCTGGAAGATCAGGATATGTGGCGGATGAGCGGCATTTTCCGTGACGTCTCGTTGCTGCATAAACCGAGCACGCAAATCAGCGATTTCCATGTAGCCACTCACTTTAATGATGATTTCAGCCGCGCTGTACTGGAGGCAGACGTTCAGATGTACGGCGAGCTGCGCGATGAGCTGCGGGTGACGGTTTCTTTGTGGCAGGGTGAAACGCAGGTCGCCAGCGGCACCGCGCCTTTCGGCGGTGAAATTATCGATGAGCGTGGTGGTTATGCCGATCACGTCACCCTACGTCTGAACGTCGAAAACCCGAAACTGTGGAGCGCCGAAATCCCGAATCTCTATCGTGCGGTGGTTGAACTGCACACCGCCGACGGCACGCTGATTGAAGCAGAAGCCTGCGATGTCGGTTTCCGCGAGGTGCGGATTGAAAATGGTCTGCTGCTGCTGAACGGCAAGCCGTTGCTGATTCGCGGCGTTAACCGTCACGAGCATCATCCTCTGCATGGTCAGGTCATGGATGAGCAGACGATGGTGCAGGATATCCTGCTGATGAAGCAGAACAACTTTAACGCCGTGCGCTGTTCGCATTATCCGAACCATCCGCTGTGGTACACGCTGTGCGACCACTACGGCCTGTATGTGGTGGATGAAGCCAACATTGAAACCCACGGCATGGTGCCAATGAATCGTCTGACCGATGATCCGCGCTGGCTACCCGCGATGAGCGAACGCGTAACGCGAATGGTGCAGCGCGATCGTAATCACCCGAGTGTGATCATCTGGTCGCTGGGGAATGAATCAGGCCACGGCGCTAATCACGACGCACTCTATCGCTGGATCAAATCTGTCGATCCTTCCCGCCCGGTACAGTATGAAGGCGGCGGAGCCGACACCCTCGCAACCGATATTATTTGCCCGATGTACGCGCGCGTGGATGAAGACCAGCCCTTCCCGGCTGTGCCGAAATGGTCCATCAAAAAATGGCTTTCGTTGCCTGGAGAGACGCGCCCGCTGATCC
This sequence comes from Klebsiella sp. FDAARGOS_511, assembly GCF_003812845.1. Lineage (NCBI taxonomy): Bacteria > Pseudomonadati > Pseudomonadota > Gammaproteobacteria > Enterobacterales > Enterobacteriaceae > Klebsiella > Klebsiella sp. FDAARGOS_511. The sequence continues at coordinate 62,953 of NZ_CP033823.1, forward strand.
TTTGCGAATACGCCCACGCGATGGGTAACAGTCTTGGCGGCTTCGCTAAATACTGGCAGGCGTTTCGTCAGTACCCCCGTTTACAGGGCGGCTTCGTCTGGGACTGGGTGGATCAGTCGCTGATTAAATATGATGAAAATGGCAATCCGTGGTCGGCTTACGGCGGTGATTTTGGCGATACGCCGAATGATCGCCAGTTCTGCATGAACGGTCTGGTCTTTGCCGACCGCACGCCGCATCCGGCGCTGACGGAAGCAAAACACCAGCAGCAGTTTTTCCAGTTCAGTTTATCCGGGCGAACCATCGAAGTGACCAGCGAATACCTGTTTCGTCATAGCGATAACGAGCTCCTGCACTGGATGGTGGCGCTGGATGGCAAGCCGCTGGCAAGCGGTGAAGTGCCTCTGGATGTCGCTCCACAAGGTAAACAGTTGATTGAACTGCCTGGACTACCGCAGCCGAAGAGCGCCGGACAACTCTGGCTAACGGTTCACGTAGTGCAACCGAACGCGACCACATGGTCAGCAGCCGGACACATCAGCGCCTGGCAGCAGTGGCGTCTGGCGGAAAACCTCAGCGTGACACTCCCCTCCGCGCCCCACGCCATCCCGCAACTGACCACCAGCGAAACGGATTTTTGCATCGAGCTGGATAATAAGCGTTGGCAATTTAACCGCCAGTCAGGCTTTCTTTCACAGATGTGGATTGGCGATAAAAAACAACTGCTGACGCCGCTGCGCGATCAGTTCACCCGCGCACCGCTGGATAACGACATTGGCGTAAGTGAAGCGACCCGCATTGACCCTAACGCCTGGGTCGAACGCTGGAAGGCGGCGGGCCATTACCAGGCCGAAGCAGCGTTGTTGCAGTGCACGGCAGATACGCTTGCCGACGCGGTGCTGATTACCACGGTCCACGCGTGGCAGCATCAGGGGAAAACCTTATTTATCAGCCGGAAAACCTACCGGATTGATGGAAGTGGTCAAATGGCGATTACCGTTGATGTTGAAGTGGCGAGCAATACGCCACATCCGGCGCGGATTGGCCTGACCTGCCAGCTGGCGCAGGTAGCAGAGCGGGTAAACTGGCTCGGATTAGGGCCGCAAGAAAACTATCCCGACCGCCTTACTGCGGCCTGTTTTGACCGCTGGGATCTGCCATTGTCAGACATGTATACCCCGTACGTCTTCCCGAGCGAAAACGGTCTGCGCTGCGGGACGCGCGAATTGAATTATGGCCCACACCAGTGGCGCGGCGACTTCCAGTTCAACATCAGCCGCTACAGTCAACAGCAACTGATGGAAACCAGCCATCGCCATCTGCTGCACGCGGAAGAAGGCACATGGCTGAATATCGACGGTTTCCATATGGGGATTGGTGGCGACGACTCCTGGAGCCCGTCAGTGTCGGCGGAATTCCAGCTTAGCGCCGGTAGCTACCATTACCAGTTGCTCTGGTGTCAAAAATAATAATAACCGGGCAGGCCATGTCTGCCCGTATTTCGCGTAAGGAAATCCATTATGTACTATTTAAAAAACACAAACTTTTGGATGTTCGGTTTATTCTTTTTCTTTTACTTTTTTATCATGGGAGCCTACTTCCCGTTTTTCCCGATTTGGCTACATGACATCAACCATATCAGCAAAAGTGATACGGGTATTATTTTTGCCGCTATTTCTCTGTTCTCGCTATTATTCCAACCGCTGTTTGGTCTGCTTTCTGACAAACTCGGGCTGCGCAAATACCTGCTGTGGATTATTACCGGCATGTTAGTGATGTTTGCGCCGTTCTTTATTTTTATCTTCGGGCCACTGTTACAATACAACATTTTAGTAGGATCGATTGTTGGTGGTATTTATCTAGGCTTTTGTTTTAACGCCGGTGCGCCAGCAGTAGAGGCATTTATCGAGAAAGTCAGCCGTCGCAGTAATTTCGAATTTGGTCGCGCGCGGATGTTTGGCTGTGTTGGCTGGGCGCTGTGTGCCTCGATTGTCGGCATCATGTTCACCATCAATAATCAGTTTGTTTTCTGGCTGGGTTCTGGCTGTGCATTCATCCTCGCCGTTTTACTCTTTTTCGCCAAAACGGATGCGCCCTCTTCTGCCACGGTTGCCAATGCGGTAGGTGCCAACCATTCGGCATTTAGCCTTAAGCTGGCGCTGGAACTGTTCAGACAGCCAAAACTGTGGTTTTTGTCACTGTATGTTATTGGCGTTTCCTGCACCTACGATGTTTTTGACCAACAGTTTGCTAATTTCTTTACTTCGTTCTTTGCTACCGGTGAACAGGGTACGCGGGTATTTGGCTACGTAACGACAATGGGCGAATTACTTAACGCCTCGATTATGTTTTTTGCGCCACTGATCATTAATCGCATCGGTGGGAAAAACGCCCTGCTGCTGGCTGGCACTATTATGTCAGTACGTATTATTGGCTCATCGTTCGCTACCTCAGCACTGGAAGTGGTTATTCTGAAAACGCTGCATATGTTTGAAGTACCGTTCCTGCTGGTGGGCTGCTTTAAATATATTACCAGCCAGTTTGAAGTGCGTTTTTCAGCGACGATTTATCTGGTCTGTTTCTGCTTCTTTAAGCAACTGGCGATGATTTTTATGTCTATTCTGGCGGGCAATATGTATGAAAGCATCGGTTTCCAGGGCGCTTACCTGGTGCTGGGTCTGGTGGCGCTGGGCTTCACCTTAATTTCCGTGTTCACGCTTAGCGGCCCCGGCCCACTTTCCCTGCTGCGTCGCCAGGTGAATGAAGTCGCTTAAGAAATTAATGTCGGATACGGCGCGAGCGCCTTATCCGACCAACTTATCAGGACGGAATGTTAAGGAAGGTGCGAATAAGCGGGGAAATTCTTCTCGGCTGACTCAGTCATTTCATTTCTTCATGTTTGAGCCGATTTTTTCTCCCGTAAATGCCTTGAATCAGCCTATTTAGACCGTTTCTTCGCCATTTAAGGCGTTATCCCCAGTTTTTAGTGAGATCTCTCCCACTGACGTATCATTTGGTCCGCCCGAAACAGGTTGGCCAGCGTGAATAACATCGCCAGTTGGTTATCGTTTTTCAGCAACCCCTTGTATCTGGCTTTCACGAAGCCGAACTGTCGCTTGATGATGCGAAATGGGTGCTCCACCTTGGCCCGGATGCTGGCTTTCATGTATTCGATGTTGATGGCCGTTTTGTTCTTGCGTGGATGCTGTTTCAAGGTTCTTACCTTGCCGGGGCGCTCGGCGATCAGCCAGTCCACATCCACCTCGGCCAGCTCCTCGCGCTGTGGCGCCCCTTGGTAGCCGGCATCGGCTGAGACAAATTGCTCCTCTCCATGCAGCAGATTACCCAGCTGATTGAGGTCATGCTCGTTGGCCGCGGTGGTGACTAGGCTGTGGGTCAGGCCACTCTTGGCATCGACACCAATGTGGGCCTTCATGCCAAAGTGCCACTGATTGCCTTTCTTGGTCTGATGCATCTCCGGATCGCGTTGCTGCTCTTTGTTCTTGGTCGAGCTGGGTGCCTCAATGATGGTGGCATCGACCAAGGTGCCTTGAGTCATCATGACGCCTGCTTCGGCCAGCCAGCGATTGATGGTCTTGAACAATTGGCGGGCCAGTTGATGCTGCTCCAGCAGGTGGAGGAAATTCATGATGGTGGTGCGGTCAGGCAAGGCGCTATCCAGGGATAACCGGGCAAACCGACGCATGGAGGCGATTTCGTACAGAGCATCTTCCATCGCGCCATCGCTCAGGTTGTACCAATGCTGCATGCAGTGAATGCGTAGCATGGTTTCCAGCGGATAAGGTCGCCGGCCATTACCAGCCTTGGGGTAAAACGGCTCGATGACTTCCACCATGTTTTGCCATGGCAGAATCTGCTCCATACGGGACAAGAAAATCTCTTTTCTGGTCTGACGGCGCTTACTGCTGAATTCACTGTCGGCGAAGGTAAGTTGATGACTCATGATGAACCCTGTTCCATGGCTCCAGATGACAAACATGATCTCATATCAGGGACTTGTTCGCACCTTCCCTAACTTATATTTATCTGTCATCGCAAACCCGGTCATTATCTGTATCGCAGCGATACACGAGTCCGGTTGCCACCGCATTACGCGGGCCTTCCGTTCCGCGAATGTTGCCCTGCCCGGCGACCACACCATAATGGGATAACGCATCGGTGATCATTTGCGGGATTTCGAAGTCCAGCGATGATCCGCCTACCAGCACCACAAAGGCCATGTCACGGATTTCGCCCCCCGGCGAGACCTGCCGCAGAGCCCGCAAGCAGTTGGTCACAAAAACTTTTTCTTTTGCCTGTCGGCGCACCAGACGGATTTTTTCCAGCGAAGTGTGATTATCAATCGGGATCAGGGTGCCGTTTTTGATATACACCACTTTAGCGAACACGGCCGGGCTGAGCGGTTCGCGGAAAAACTCTACCGCCCCATTTTCATGGCGAATACTGAACAGGCTTTCAACTTTGGCGAGCGGGTATTTCTTAATCTCCTCCGCCAGCGTCAAATCGCTTAATCCAAGCTCGGTTTTGATAAGCAGGCTGACCATATTGCCCGCCCCCGCCAGATGCACCGATTTTATCTGCCCTGCTCCATTGATGGTGGCGGCATCCGTGGAACCCGCGCCTAAATCCAGGATAGCCAGCGGTGTGTCGCTCCCCGGTGTGGTGAGCGCCCCGGCAATCGCCATATTGGCCTCCACGCCGCCCACTTCCACACGGGTGTTTAAACGTTGGCTGAGTTCGCGCGCAATGACCTCCATTTGCAGTCGGTCAGATTTCACCATAGCCGCAATGCCCACGGCATTTTCCATCGAGAACTCATTCGCCAGCCCGCCCTGAACCTTGCAGGGAATGAATGTGTCCACGGCAAGTAAATCCTGAATAAAGACCTCATGAGCACCGTGACCGCTCAGGGAAGCCATCACCTGGCGCACCCGTTCCAGCATCCCACCAGCGTGGGTGCCGGGTTCACCGCGAATATCGCAAATTGGGGCACACCCGGCGACCGCGTGCATAATCGACTCGGCTCCACGTGCCACATCCGCCTGGACGGTACGTTTTTCCCCACGCACGGTGATATGCCCCGCCGGGATCACCCGCGATTTCACATCGCCTTTCGGAGTTTTCAGCACCACCGCCGAACGGTTGCCGATAAGCGCTCTCGCCACGGGCACAATCATCCGTGTCTCTTCCGGGGTGAGCGCAAACCAGGTGGCGATGCCATAGGGATTAGACAACAGCGAAATCACCTGCCCGGTCGCCGCCACTTCTACCGCCGCCAGCACGCCTTCGGGTACCTGGTCGATAAGCGTCACTTCATCAACAATCGGCAAGGTACGCTGCAGGCGATTATTGATCAGCACACCATCATCCTGCTGGAGGATCACCGCCACCACGTTGATGCCCCGCGTGAGCGCCTCATTCAGTTGCCAGGCGGCATCCATAAAATCGACCTGATGGTCCACCAGCGGTATCCATCCACTGCTGTATTCTTCGGGCGTCAGCGCGTCCAGATTTTCCAGACGGATCGTGGTTCCAACGCCCAGTCCCTCACCGCCCGGCGTCTGGGGGTTATGACCAATCATCGTCGATTCGGTGATAATCGTTTCGGTAATGGTCTCCATCGCCACATCGCCAATGACCGGCGCGGCCTCATTCAGGCAAATGAGCGCCACATCCTGCTGACTGCGCCCGGCTTTATCCAGCGCCTGCATGAGTGAGCCAATCACCCCGCTGATGTTGTCCCGTGTCCCTTTCGTTCCGGTCGTCGGCACAATTCCGCTGGTAAGAAACCGCAGCCCCTGACTGGTGGACTCAGCCAGGGCGACCTCTGTCGTGGCGTTGCCAATATCAATCCCCGCAATCAATGCCATATCAGCTCGCCCTTATGCTTCTTTTTTACGCAGCTTATCGCGCTGGCGATAGACTTCTGCCGATTCGCGAATAAACGCGGCGTTGATCGTCGCCTGATACTGGTATTCCAGTTCATCGGCAATCGCCAGCAGCTCCTCAGTGGAAGAACGATACGGGCGCAGCGCATTGTAGATTTCGAGGATCCGGCTATCAGGAATGGCAATTAACTCCCCGGCGCGACGCAGGTTGCGGGCGATAGCATGGCGCTGCATCTGTTCTGCGATTTGCGCCTGATACTCCAGAGTTTCTCGTGAGATACGCACATCCTGTGGGCCTATCTTTCCGGCGAGAACATTTTCAAGCGTGATATCGGTAAGCGGTTTTCCGGTCGGCGTCTGGATACGCTCCGGGCAGCGGGTTGCCAGCGGGTAATCTGCGGCCGTCATTGTGGTTTTGGTGGTCATTTTTCCTCCCGGATAATTTCAATATTCAGCGCAACGGGTTTGGCATCCGGCACCACATGTTTTGTCTCTTTGATGTGGAACAATGCCGCCTTCGCCATAAATTTCGGGCGCACCATCTGGTCATTCACCACCGGCACCGGCGAGGGCGATTCTTTACGGGCATAGCGCGCGGCGTTTTTGCCAATCTGACGATAGGTTTCGAGCGTTAACAGCGGAGCCTGAGAAAACAGCTCCAGATTACTGAGCGGCAACAGATCGCGTTGGTGGATAACGGTTGTCCCTTTAGACTGGATACCGATTCCAATCCCCGAGCCGCTGAGATTTGCCGCATCCCAGGACATAAAAGAGACATCCGAGGTGCGCAGGATCCTGACCACTCTGGCATGCAGCCCCTCTTCCTCAACGCCCGCCACCAGCTCTTTGATAATTGCTTTATGCGGCATATCAATGAGGGTTTGATGCTGAAATTTATCAAATGCCGGGCCAACGCCAATGACGACTTCATCGGCACGTTCACCCGCACCGGCAACGCCGTTTTCAACCAGCGTCAGGGTAAAAACCGGGCTCTTTTTCTGTTTCGTTTCCATGATGCAGTTCCCCTTACTCGATGCTGTCAGGCTGGATAACCGTGGCAATGTTTTTGATCTCTTCCCAGCGTTCCGGGGAAATTCGATAGCCCGTACCCGGCCCCTGGTAATCGTTGACATCGTTTACGGCGCTGACCACGTCAAAATCACGGTCGAGGATCGCGGAGGTTTGCAGATAATCCCCGGTCACACGCTGGCGCAGCATATTGAGAATATTGTCGGCCACATCATCAAATCCGTTAACGCTCAGGGCCTTAACAATATCCAGCCCGGTGATATTGCGTTTCATCATCTCTTCCACTGCGCCCAGATCTTCCACCACATTACGCGGCGGCATGTCTTTACTGCCGTGCGCATAGGTCGCCGCCGTCACTTCTTCATCGGTCACCGCAGGCAGCCCCAGTTCACGGAATACGGCCTGTACCGCGCGGGCCGCTTTATTGCGGATGGCGATGGTCTCTTCTTCCGATACCGGACGCAGACCGCCATCGACCATCAGGTCGCGTTGCAGAATGTTGTAATCGTCAAAGTCTTCGGCGTCGAAATTCGACCCGGCAAACATGTTGTCGTAGTTCGGTACGGCGCTATAGCCTGAGAAGATAAAGTCCGTCCCCGGCAGCATCTGCATCAGCGTGCGTGCCGTGCGGCGAATATCAGAGTGGGAGAACGTCTGGTCATTGGCTGAGGCCACTTCCAGGTCGAGCATGGAGGCAATCAGGTTTTCCGCCAGCACCGCACGAATACCGGAAGGTACCGCCCCGGTCATGCCAATGCAGCTTACCGCGCCATTTTGCAGCCCCTGCACCCCGGCACCTTTGGTGATAAAGATGCAGCGCGACTCCAGGTAAAGCATCGATTTGCTCTCGGAATATCCCATCAGCGCTTCCGAGCCTGTGCCAGACGTGTAGCGCATTTTCAGCCCGCGAGACGCGTAGGCAGACGCCAGAAAGGCTTTCGACCACGGTGTGTCATCGCCATCGGTGAACACCGCTTCAGTACCGTACACGGAGACGGTTTCCGCATAGCTGGTAAACCCGCGCATACCCAGCTCCAGTTCGGTGGCTTCTTCCACTGAGCACTGGGTTAATACGCCAGGACGGCCAGATTGCGAGCCCACCAACAACGCCAGGGCATTAAACGGCGCATAGCGGGCAATGCCGACGGTGGTTTCCTGTTCGGAGAATCCGCGGATCCCCGCTTCGGCTGCATCCGCCGCAATTTGCACCGGGTTGTCTTTCAGGTTGGTTACATGGCACTGATTGGAAGGCGTACGCCGCGCGCGCATTTTCTGCAACGCCATCATCATTTCCACCACGTTCATGTGGGCCATCACTTCCACCGCTTTCGCCGGGGTAATGGCGGTGGTGATGTTAATGATTTCTGCCCGCCCCACGTTGATATCCACCAGCATGCGTGAAATCGTCAACGCATCCAGGGCCATTGCGCGTTCTGTCTGTTCAATGTTGATGGCGTAATCGGCGATAAACCGATCAATCATGTCGAAATCGGCACGGGCTTTGCCGTCCAGTTCAACAATGCGCCCGTTTTCGACTTTCACGGAAGATGGCGGGTCCCAGGGGCTACCCATTGCAATCAGCCCTTCTTCAGGCCATTCACCAATCAGGCCATCCTGGTTAACTGGCCGCTTTTCGAGGACTTCGAATCGTTTTGATCGTCTCATTTTGCTCTGGCTCATAAGATTAAAAAATTGTGCCCGGTAGTGCTCTCCGGGTGAGAATTACCGGCAACTTAAAGGGCGCAGCGCAATAAAAAAATTAAATAAATTTGGTTTTATTTTGGGACATCTTTTTGTTAATCCGTTTCACAGTGGAACGCATTAAAACAGCCTCACAAATAAATGTGATACACGACCGACGTCAAATCAAAATAGTGCTAAAAAAGCATTTTCTATAAAATCACCCGCCCATTACTCCCTGTTGACTTACGTTCATTAAAAGCAAAAATAACACCAAAGGATTAATGTGATTTTCATCCATTAATCATCCAGCATTTAATTTTTTATTAAATTAACACCACTCCCATTAACACTCTGTGGATGATTTCAGGAGTATGTATGATTAAAAGCCTTCCCCGCGCCACCGTCAGCCTTGCCATGGCAAAAGCGATGACGGCAGCCGCTGAGAGTAAAGCCAGTGAAATCAATGTACCAGTGGTCATATCCATCGTCGATGGCGGAGCAAACCCGCTGATAATGCAGCGAATGGACGAAGCCTTTGTCACCAGTTGTGATATTTCGCTGAACAAGGCGTGGTCTGCCTGCTGCCTGCAACAACCGACGCATGAAATTACCGCAGGCGTTCAACCGGGCCAGTCACTCTATGGTTTGCAGCTTACCAATCAGCAGCGAATTGTTATTTTTGGCGGTGGTTTCCCCATTATTGAAAACAATCAGGTTATTGGCGCAATCGGCGTCAGTGGTGGCACGGTTGAACAGGATATGGAAATAGCCAGGTCAGCGCTCGACTATTTCGACAAGCATTAATCAACTTTATTTCTAACTCAATTTTCTGAGGCTTATTATGAGCGATCGTATGTATGACTTTCTTGTTCCAAATGTGAACTTCTTCGGCCCGGGCGCGGTGTCTGTTGTGGGCGAACGCTGCAAACTGTTGGGCGGGAAAAAAGCCCTGTTGGTGACCGATAAAGGCCTGCGCGCCATTAAAGACGGCGCAGTCGATCAGACCGTAAAACATCTGCGCGAAGCCGGTATTGACGTGGTAATTTTTGATGGTGTCGAACCGAACCCGAAAGACACCAACGTGCGTGATGGTCTGGCGGTCTTCCAGAAAGAGCATTGCGACATGATAATCACCGTGGGCGGCGGCAGTCCTCATGACTGCGGGAAAGGTATCGGTATCGCCGCGACCCACCCAGGCGACCTTTATAGCTATGCGGGTATCGAAACCCTGACCCATGCGCTGCCACCGATTATTGCCGTCAACACCACCGCCGGCACCGCCAGCGAAGTCACCCGTCACTGCGTACTGACGAATACCAAAACCAAAGTGAAATTCGTTATTGTGAGCTGGCGTAACCTGCCTTCTGTTTCCATCAATGATCCGCTGTTGATGGTTGGCAAACCTGCCGGTTTGACCGCCGCAACCGGGATGGATGCGCTGACTCATGCCGTGGAAGCCTATATCTCCAAAGATGCCAACCCGGTGACGGATGCGTCTGCTATCCAGGCTATTAAACTGATTGCGACTAACCTTCGTCAGGCCGTGGCGCTGGGCACCAACATCAAAGCGCGTGAAAATATGGCCTGCGCGTCACTGCTTGCCGGGATGGCGTTTAACAATGCTAACCTCGGTTATGTCCATGCGATGGCTCACCAACTTGGCGGCCTGTACGACATGGCTCACGGTGTGGCAAACGCCGTGCTGTTACCGCACGTCTGCCGCTACAACCTGATAGCCAACCCGGAAAAATTTGCCGATATCGCCACCTTTATGGGCGAAAATACCACCGGGCTCTCCACGATGGATGCCGCTGAGTGCGCAATTAACGCCATTGCCCGTTTGTCCAAAGACGTTGGCATCCCTCAGCACCTGAATGAACTTGGCGTAAAAGAGGCTGACTTCCCATATATGGCGGAGATGGCGCTTAAAGACGGCAACGCGTTCTCTAACCCGCGTAAAGGGAATGAGAAAGAGATTGTTGAGATTTTCCGTCAGGCGTTCTGAAGCACGTCACCAAACCATTCGCGGGCCGCTGTGCCCGCTTTTGTGATTTAACTGACGTGGAGAACGCGTATGCAAAACCCTGGTATTCCCGGCTCACCCGCAGTGCATCTGTTTTACCATCCAGGCCTGCACGACAGCGAAACGCTGCGTCAGATAAGCCTCGGTCTTGAGGAACAGGGTGTACCTTGCCGAACCATCTCCTGTGCTGACATCGATAACGCACTGGCGCTTGCCCATCAGGCCGCGCAGCACTCCGCGCTCCGCACCGGGATCGGCGTTTCCGCCAGCGGCGATACCGTACTGACACATGCCCAGTACCCTGCCGATCGCCCCCTGCGTCACTGCCCTCCTGACAGTGGCTACGCCCGTTTACGTAATCTCGGCGCGAATGCGGGCCAGTTGGTGAAAGTCATCCCCTTTAGCGAGGCGCTATAACATGTATCGCATCTATACCCGAACCGGTGATAAAGGCACGACGGCGCTGTTTGGCGGTAGCCGAATCAATAAAGACGATATCAGAGTAGAAGCCTACGGCAGTGTGGATACGCTAATTTCACTGCTGGGCGTCTGTCATGCTGCCAACGACGATCCTGACCTGCGTGCCGGGCTGCACCGCATTCAGGAGGAGTTGTTTGTGGTGGGCGCTGAACTGGCCTGCGATGAAAGGGGGATTACTCGTCTTAGCCGCGTTATCGATCAGGCGGATATTAACCGACTGGAACAAGAGATCGACCGCAATATGACCGCAACGGGCCCACTAAAAGCGTTCGTCATCCCCGGCAAGAACCTGGCTTCGGCTTACCTGCATGTGGCGCGCACGCAGGCCCGACAACTTGAAAGGATTCTGGTGGCAATGGACAGAACTGTGCCCCTGCGCGAATCGTTAAAAAGTTACATCAACCGTCTGTCTGATGCGTTGTTTGCGATGGCGCGCGTGGCGGAGTGCCAGCCAGAGGAGAACCTTAATCCTGATGTCGATGCTTGAACTGAGTGACATCAATATCAAACTGCTTCAGTTTACGCCACAGGGTGGTGCGGCCAATATTCAGCAACCGTGACATCTCCTGTACGCGCCCACTGGTCACTCTGGCGGCGTGAATAATCGCTTCTTTCTCTATTGCCGAAATGCTCATACTGGCGGGCATTAATGTACTGTTTCCCGCCACACCGGGGTGTTCGCTGAATAGCCACCCTGGCAGATTGCTTAAGCGGATGTGCCCGTGCTCGCTGCTGATAGCAATATTCTCCACGATGCTGTTCAGCTCAAAATCATTTCCCGGCCACGAATAGGCCACCAGATGCGCCAGCGCATCGTCGTCAACTTTTAGCCGAGATGAGAAACGCCGCTCCAGCGTGCGCAAGCGGCTATGCACCAGCGACGGGATACTGTTCCGCCGTTCACGCAACGGTGGAATACTGATCTCAAACGAGTGTAATGCGTAATAAAGCTGGCGGCTAAAACGGTTTTGTTCCACCAGATTGCCGAGATCCATCGTCGTGGTGGCAATCACTTTAACATCCACCGGAATCAACCGCCGTGCATCCAGACGCGTCACCACACCCTGCTTGATCACCTGAAGTAAAATGGACTGTAGCTCCGGGGCCAGATATTCGATCTTCTCCAGAAAAAGTGTGCCACCGGACGCCAGCTCAAGGCGACTCAGACGCCCGTTCTCTTCTTCCGTTGCCGAACTGCCCATGAAATCTACGCCAAGGGCATTATCAGCATATAACTGGCAGTTAACGGCAATAAACGGGCCCGCCGCCCGTTCGCTTTCGTTATGAATTGCCTGCGCGATTAACTCTTTACCAACCCCCTCTTCCCCGCACATGAGTACCGGGAAATTGCCCCGCGCAGCCTGACGACCAAAATGAATCAACCGCCGGGTCTCCGGATCGTCCGCCGACATCTGAGAAAACGTATGGCTCACCTTACCCAACTGGCTGGTCATTAACTGGCGCATTTGTTCAACCGGATGGAGCAGCAGAATGAAACTGGTTCCCTGCGCTTCGACAATCGGTTTTAGCGTGATGACCGCATCGACAAACTGGTGCTGGCTTTCGAACGTGACTTCGGCGTGGCTGAGGGAGCGCGCCTGTTTGGTGGCCCGCCGAAGCAGGGCGGGCAGCGTCACCAGATCGTTAATATTTTTCCCCTGACACGCCTGCGCATCGAGGTGTAATAACCGCGCCGCCTGGGGATTAAGAAACTGTAATATGCCCTGCTCATTCCAGGCCATCACACCGTCATCCATGCTCTCGAGCAGGCCGTACATCTGATTGAGATGGCGGTTAGACTCCGCCAGTAAGCTATCCGTCAGCAACGAATTCCCCACTTCTCTGGTCATCGCCAGGGTCAAAGAGAGATCTGCCACGCCCGAGTCCTCAGCCAGACAACACAGGGCAATCGAGCCAAATAAACGCCCATTGTTATCAAAAATGGGCGTAGAGCAGAATGCCCAGGGGAATAAGGCCTGTTTAAAGTGTTGATCGCCCAGAGTTTTTACCGGCTGCCCGATCATTGACGCCAGAGAGAGAGAACAGGTACCAATAATACTTTCCGCGCAGTAACTACCGGCCATGAACCCCAGAGAATCCAGCGCCTCCAGGGTATCCGGGTGGCCGCAGCGGGTCAGAACACAAGCAGACTCATCCAGAATAAACAGGGCGCACGGGCGACCGTCCATATACTCCCAGGCATCCTCCAGCGCCGCCTGGCCGATGGTCAGCAGCGCAGTCTTACGACGGCAGATAGACTGGAACGTCAGCCCCTTAGCCTGATGCGGCGTACTCCAGAATTCGCGCTTCATCATCTTGCCGCAGCGGTGCCAGGACTGGTCAATAAATGACGTCAGGGCCTGTTCGACGTGCTCATTCTGCGTGGTCATAGCCTTATTACTCTCTTCTCTGCCTGCCTGAAAAGGCCGGTCCATAAAAACAACAACCCCCGGCACCGGTAACGGCAACGCCAGGGGAGATCCACAACGCAGGTGGAACGCTGGCCGGATTAGCGACCAGCGGTAATCGTTACTCAGTAGCCAACCATTGTGCGCCCAGGCGATCGGCCGTCAGGATCGCGCCGTAAACGCTTTCCGGGCTCACCGGGAACGGCATATTGTGGATGGTTTCCCCTTCCGCGCAGGTCGCTTTTGCCACCGCGAGGATTTTCTCCTCAATGCCTTCTTTCACGCCCATCTGCGCCAGCGTCATCGGTAAGCCCACTTTCTGGCAGAAACGGAGTACCGTCTCGATTTCTTCCATTGGGCTGTTTTGCAGCACCAGTTGGGCCAGAGTACCGAAAGCCACTTTCTCACCGTGATACAGATGGTGACACTCTTCCAGAATGGTGAAGCCATTGTGAATGGCGTGAGCCGCTGCCAGGCCACTGCTTTCGAAACCAATGCCGCTCAGATAGGTATTGGCTTCAACGATGCGTTCCAGCGCAACGGTAACGACACCCGCTTCGGCTGCCAGACGTGCTTTTTCGCCTTCCGCCAGCAAGGTGTCGTAACACAAGCGTGCAAGACTCAATGCGGCGGCCGTTGACTGACCTCCCGCCATACTGACCGCACGTGCGTCGTAGCAGGCTTTCGCTTCAAACCAGGTAGAGAGTGCATCACCCATACCCGAAACCAGTAATCGTACGGGGGCTTTGGCAATAATCGCCGTATCCATCACCACCATATCGGGGTTTTTCGGGTAGATCAGATACTCTTCAAATTCCCCGGCTTCGGTATAAATAACCGACAGCGCGCTGGTCGGCGCATCCGTAGAGGCGATGGTCGGGATAACCACAACCGGCAGTTTATGGTAATAGCCAATGGCTTTTGCGGTATCGAGCGTTTTCCCGCCGCCAATACCCACCACGCCTTTGCACCCTTTCTGCTGCAAAATCGCGCCAAGGCGATTGATTTCCGCATGGCTGCATTCGCCGTTAAAGCGTTCTGCATGGCAGCTTATGCCGTTTTCATGCAGACCATTCAGTACCTTGTCACCCGCCAGTTTCATGACGAAATCATCGGCAGTCACAAAAAAACTGTCTGCCAGGTTTTTGGCATACTCGCCGAACAACGCAGCTGCATCAGGACCCTGAAGATATTTTGCCGGAGACTGAATAACTTGTAGCATTCTCTACACCCTCACATTGAACTCGTTTCCATGATGACGCCGGGTGACGCTCGCTCCTGTTTATCGCGTTTCCAACGGTAGATTGAGCACGACCGACGCGGTAGCACTCACTGTAGAGCGGGCGCAGAACAAAAAAATGCTTCACTGTTTGGTTCCACATCGGAACGCGATTCAGAAAATAACGTTTCAAAATGGAACATTAACCACGACAAAACATCAGGATTGAGATCAAGGTCTGGATCGCTATCACACAATTCAACGACAGAAAATTCTGTATCACCGCCATTTTGACCCTAATGGGCAAAAAAAAATAGTCTCTGCGACGCTCATCGTCTCCGACGAATACCGAAACACACCTTGAAATATTGTCCGGCTTCTCACTTTTAGCGACAACCCATTAATATCGTTCCAATATGGAACGTTTTCACCTATTTCCGTTCCGACTTGAAACCAAAATCAACAGGGATTTTCTTTTTTACCCGCCAGGGGAGAATCAATTCATCGGCCAGGATACTGGAAACGCCAATACCGCAGCCGAAACCCTACAACGGGCTCACTGACCAGGTGGCCCAATAACATCCAGCGGAGTATGCATAATGAAAAAACTGATTAACCGTGTGGAAGATGTACTGACTGAACAACTTGCCGGGATGGCGAAAGCGCACCCTGAACTGAAACTACACCAGGACCCGGTCTATGTTACCCGGGCAGATGCGCCCGTCGCGGGTAAAGTGGCCCTGCTTTCCGGCGGCGGAAGCGGCCATGAGCCAATGCACTGCGGGTTTATTGGTATGGGGATGCTGAGTGGTGCCTGCCCGGGAGAAATTTTCACCTCTCCGACCCCGGATAAAATGTTTGAATGCGCGATGCATATCGACGGTGGCGAAGGCGTGCTGCTGATCATCAAAAACTACACCGGCGATGTGCTGAACTTTGAAACCGCCACCGAGCTACTCCACGAGAGCGGCGTAAAAGTCACCACGGTGGTGGTCGATGATGATGTCGCCGTCAAAGACAGCCTCTATACTGCCGGTCGGCGCGGCGTGGCGAACACGGTGCTTATCGAAAAACTGGTGGGCGCAGCCGCAGAACGTGGTGACAGCCTTGAAGCCTGTGCCAGCCTGGGCCGCAGGCTGAACAATCAGGGTCACTCTATCGGCATTGCGCTTGGCGCATGTACCGTCCCCGCCGCCGGAAAACCATCGTTTGAACTCAATGATAACGAAATGGAGTTTGGCGTGGGGATCCACGGCGAACCAGGCATCGACCGCCGCCCCTTCACCTCGCTGAACGACACCGTTGACGCCATGTTTACCACCCTGCTGGAGAACGGCAATTACAGCCGTACGTTACGCCAGTGGGACCCGGTAAAAGGCAACTGGCAGGAAGTTACCCAGACCAAACAGGCGCTGCAACAGGGAGATCAGGTGATTGCGCTGGTCAACAACCTTGGTGCAACCCCGCTTTCCGAACTCTACGGCGTTTATAACCGCCTGGAAACACTGTGCGATGACGCCGGAATCACTCTTGCCCGCAGTCTGGTCGGTTCCTGGTGTACCTCGCTGGATATGTCCGGTTTTTCTATTACGTTGCTGAAAGCCGATGCTGAAACGCTCGCTCTTTGGGATGCCCCCGTTCACACCCCTGCCTTCAACTGGGGTCATTAAGGAGATCTGCGATGTCACTGAACAGAAATAACATTGTCGACTGGTTGTATCGCTGTGGAGAAATTTTCACCACCCAGAGCGATTTTCTTACCGGCCTCGACCGCGATATCGGCGACGCCGATCACGGCCTGAATATGCACCGCGGGTTCAGCAAGGTGGTAGAAAAATTACCCTCCATTGCCGACAAAGACATTGGCTTTATTCTGAAGAATACAGGCATGGTGCTGCTTTCCAACGTGGGGGGAGCCAGTGGCCCGCTGTTCGGAACCTTTTTTATCCGCGCAGCCCAGGTTACCCAGGCTCGTCAGAACCTCAGCGTTGAGGAGCTCTATTTGATGATCCGCGAAGGTGCTGACGGTGTGGTGAGCAGGGGGAAAGCCGAACGAGGTGATAAAACCATGTGTGACGTCTGGCTCCCGGTGGCGGATTCACTGCGTCACGCCAGCGAAAACCATTTATCAATGACCGCCGCGCTGGAAGCGGCCTGCGAGGTGGCAGAACAGGCCGCGCAATCCACCATTACCATGCAGGCGCGTAAAGGACGTGCCAGCTACCTGGGGGAACGCAGTATTGGTCATCAGGATCCGGGCGCCACATCAGCGCTGTTTATGGTGCAAATGCTGGCTGCTGCGGCTAACGCGTAATACAGAGGATAAGGCGATGGTAAACCTGGTAATTGTCTCGCACAGTGCCCAACTGGGCCAGGGCGTCGGGGAACTGGCTCGCCAGATGTTAAGGGGTGATAGCTGTAAGCTGGCTATCGCCGCAGGCATTGACGACCCAACCAATCCTATCGGCACCGATCCGATTAAGGTGATGGACGCAATCCTCTCCGTGGCGGATACGGACGCGATTCTGGTGTTAATGGATATGGGCAGCGCACTGTTGAGTGCCGAAACCGCGCTCGACCTGCTGGAACCGGAGGTGGCCGCACGCGTGCATTTATGCCCGGCCCCGCTGGTCGAGGGCGCACTGGCCGCCACGGTCAGTGCCGCCAGTGGCGCGAGCATCGATAAGGTTATCGAAGATGCGCAAAGTGCGCTGCAGGCAAAGCGTGTTCAGCTCGGTTTCCCCGCGCTGGAAGAGTCCCGTAATAGCCTTTCGTCCGCAGAAATCGATGCTTGCGATGCGCAGGCCGAGTCCGTTACGGTGGAGATTAACAACCCTAACGGCCTGCACGTTCGCCCTGCCGCCCGGCTGGTTGAGGGGCTTTCCGGGTTTGATGCGGTGCTACTGCTGGAAAAAGAGGGCAAATGCGTCAAACCTGACAGCATCAATCAAATTGCACTGTTGAAAGTTCGCTGCCACGATCGGGTTCGGCTGGTAGCCAAAGGGCCTCAGGCCGCAGACGCCTTGATCGCATTTCAGGCGCTGGCCGCCGACAATTTTGGCGAACATTGCCAGGCAGACGCTGAGGTTGATAACGCACAACCCGCGCTGACAACGGTGAGTGGACAGGTGCTGCATTACCACCCCATTAATCATCACTTCGATGATCTTGCAGGCGGTACGCAGGAAGAGGAGTTTCGTCGTCTGAAAATAGCGGTAAGTCATACCCTGGACGATCTCATCGACTTAACTCGCCTGGCAGCTGAAAAATATTCGGACGACATTGCCGCCATCTTCTCGGGCCAGCATACCCTGCTTGACGATCCCGACCTGCTGAACAGCGCCAGCGAGACGCTGCGTCAGCGGAAATGCAGCGCCGAGCGTGCCTGGCAAGAGACCATGATGGCCCTCAGCCAGCAGTATCGTGAGCTTGATGATGCCTATCTTCAGGCGCGCTATATCGACGTCGAAGACATTATGCATCGCACGCTGGGGCATCTGACGGATGTGACCGACAACGCCCCTGTTCTGCTACATCGCACCATCCTGATTGCCGATGACATCTACCCGTCCGTTGTGTTGCAACTCGACGCCAGCAACACCGCCGCTATCTGCCTGCAGCACGGCAGCCCATTAGCCCACGGCGCGATTATTGCCCGTCAGGGCGGTATTCCCTGGCTGTGCCAGCAGGGTACCGCCTTTGATAACCTGCACAACGGCGACCCACTCACGTTAAACCGTCTGAATACCAGACAGTAACGACCCGTTCACTCTCTGACACGCGCTGCGCAGTTCACTGTGCAGATGTGTCACACCCTAAGCTCAGGAAACTGTTATGTCGCAATTTTTCTACAATCAACGCGAAAACCTCGTTAATGACGCTATTGGGGTCAGTTTGGAGATCGGAAATTTTTGTACGTTAAGCGCATTATTTAACCAATCTTGGTTCGTAAGGGGTTGATTTTGCGTCAGTGGCTATCGCTTTTAAGTTGTCGCTCTTGCAGTATCGCATTTAGGTTATCCGATTAAGGTCAAACCTCTGAAAATGCCGTATAGCGCGGGAGTACACCCTATTGCTATAGGTAAGTCTGTTCAAAAAACAGGCTTACCGTACAATAATTCTCTATATCCAAACTGACCCCTATATCATCATCTGACTGGCCATTATGTGCTGCTCCTGCCTGTGATAGCATATCCGGGTCATTTTTCAGAGCCAGGGCTGATGAAGAAGAAAAACAGCACACCCACTCCTCACGATGCGACATTCCGGCAGTTCCTGACGCAACCCGATATTGCCCGGGATTTCATGGAATTGCATCTCCCGGCAGAACTGCAGGCCATCTGTGACCTCAGCACGCTGAAACTCGAATCCGGCTCGTTCGTTGAGGATGACCTCCGCCAGTATTTCAGCGACGTCCTCTACAGCCTGAAAACCACCGCCGGGGATGGCTACGTTCACGTGCTCATTGAGCATCAGTCCTCACCCGACAAACATATGGCGTTTCGCCTGATACGTTACGCGGTGGCCGCCATGCAGCGCCATCTGGAAGCGGGCCATAAGAAGCTCCCCCTGGTGATACCGGTCCTGTTCTATACCGGTAAACGCAGTCCGTATCCGTACTCTACCCGCTGGCTGGATGAGTTTGACGACCCAGCGCTGGCAGGCACACTCTACAGCAACGCTTTCCCGCTGGTTGATGTGACCGTTATTCCGGATGATGACATCGCTGGCCATCGCAGCATGGCCGCCCTGACGCTGCTTCAGAAACATATTCATCAGCGCGACCTCGCTGAACTGGTTGACCGTCTGGCGCCCATTTTGCTGGCCGGATACCTGTCTTCATCCCAGGTCATATCACTGGTAAACTATATAGTCCAGGCAGGCGAGACAGCCGACGCCGAAACCTTTGTTCGCGAACTGGCACAGCGTGTGCCGCAACACGGAGACGCACTCATGACCATCGCACAACAGCTCGAGCAGAAAGGTATTGAGAAGGGTATCCAGCAGGGTATTGAGCAGGGTATTGAGCAGGGCATCCAGTTGGGTGAAAAACGGGGTATTGAAAAAGGCCGTTCAGAAGGTGAGCGCGAAGCGACTCTGAAAATTGCCCGTACCATGCTGCAGAACGGCATTGACCGCAGTACCGTGATGAAAATGACCGGTCTGACGGAAGACGACCTGGCGCAGATCCGCCACTAACCATTCTTTCCTGGCACTCCCTGTCTGGCCATCAGCGTAAACGGGCAGGGCAGGGAGACAACCATTCAGACCTAGTCTGAACAGGTTTGTGCGAAAAAAAGCCAGCCTGAAGGGCGCTGGCCAGACACAATTGTAGTCCGTCAAAGGGAAATCCCCGGAGTGTGGGACAGACACAATGCATCCGGTAAGAAGACTGTAGTCTTGGACTGCAGGAATGCCACTGCTGAAATAAAAGAATTATTTCAGCACCCCAGCCACTCATCACATGGACCCGGCTCTCAGCTTCCAGGTTGCCCCACCAAAACAGGTCACCCCGACCATCTGCTCCCAGGTATCCTTCTGCTCCAGCAGCTTCTCCAGCGCATGAAAGTCCGCATGGCTGAGTACAATATCTTCCCGGTCGCCGGGAGACTCCAGAATATACCCCTCAGGTATCCGCGTGGCCGATTCAGCAGCCTGTCGTGAGGATATGCGGTAAAAGGTTTTGATGCATCCTCCGCGAGTGAGGGCATCGAGGAGGATATGTTCGGCAACGCGCATGCAGGGCTCCGGTTAACAGTATTTCGTGTCTGTAAGAATGCCGGCATTCAGCCGGCGGGCCTCATCATGGCGCGAAGTTCTTCAACGGACAACGGCTTTGCCTCATTGCCCCGATGAATCATGGCGTGGCAGTTCGGGCACAACGGGACCAGCTCGTTTACCGGGTCAATCTGATAGTCAGCCCCGAGCGTTCTCAGCGGCCGGATATGATGAACGTGGATGAATCCTTTCCCGTGCTCGCCCCAGGTTTTCTCAAAATCGAATCCGCAGCACTGACAGACAGCACCATGATGTGCAATACAGGCCCGCCGGGCGGCCGGGTCGCGTTCGTATGCATTAACGGTGATGGTTTTTGTAGCACCCTCACTGTAACTGCCGGCAACGGACAGTTCCTCAGGGTACGGACTGGCCGTGAAGTCGGCGTACCAGACGGCGCCCTCTTTTCTCAGAAAGCGTTTTTCCAGCCGGCGCTCAAAATCCTGAATGACCGCGACGTCCGGCGCATCCGGACTGGTGGCCTGCACCATGTTGAAGGTGTACAGGTCGTATCCCCCGAGGATGTAGCCGATATGCTCAACCGCCTGGGTGTAGCCGGGATTCTTTCTGAGTCTGGCGTTGTACTCCCATTCTTCCCGCAGGATGACAGCGCGCTCCTGGTCGCGCTCAACGTCCCATGCCCCGAAGATGACCAGCTGGTCGTCATGATTAATAAAAGACCAGCTCCAGGTCCAGTTACGACAGTTGGCGCCCCGGCTCTGAATAAATTGTTTGCGGTTCATTCTCTGCTCTGTTTCCGTTCAGCTCCGGGCACGTATTTTACATGCATAAGTCTGATATCCCGACTCTGGCGTCAAATAATTCATGGTTCTGAACAGAAAAAGCGAATGAGATAGAAGAAAATGTCACCGATTTTTTAACAGAAAACCAACAATGGCTTTCTGACATTACCCTGCTGGCCTCTCAGTCCTGCTTGAACACGCTTCACGCTCAGGGTATGCCGGGGACGGTTTTAAGATGCGCGTGAGCGCATGGGAGGCGCTATGCGCCGGAGACCCCCGCAGCGAAGCGAGGACGAAAAAAGCATTACGGCTTCAGCCGTAATAATCCCCCACCCTGCTAAGCCCAACCAAACCCGCTGAAAACGATTCAGAAGCTGCTGTGCGCGGTCGGAGTGGTCACGACAAGGCGATAGCCGCAGTCGGGGCGTATCTCCGCGTTAGCGGGCCGTAAGGGCCGCTTACGAGCGTGTATGCCAGAACTCAAAGCAACACTACCTGCAGCAACCACGAAATCTAGTTACAACATCCGCCATTTTAAAGCGATGCATTACCCCGGCCGGTGGCCGGGGTGGGCGCCGCTTTTCAGTGGCGGTCAGGTGGGCACAGGTGCAATTGAAGCGTCAGCGTTCTCCGGTGGTGAGAGGTGAGGTTTTTGCTGTTTTTTAGTGTGTGATGCGATGTCGAGGACAGCACGGGTGTGGTTCTCAGGGGATTTACTTGGATGATGTAACTAAATAATGAAGTGTTGCTGACAGGCCCGCCGCATGGCGGTGGGAGGTACTTAGTTTCTGAGCGGCGCGAACGCTTGCGGTCGCCGCGAGCGAAGGCCTTAATGTGACTCTTCACTGAAGTGACAGAGATAAAGGATCTCCCTGCTGCTTGTTATGCAGGGGATTAATAACTGGGTTAAGACTGTTTTGCAGATTTCCCGTTATCTGTTTCCGGAATATGTATATTATCTGTTTGCGGATTTATGTGGATAAGTATTCAGCGAAGTGCGCGCTATGCCCATGATGGTGGCAAAATCATCAGGAAAAGTGAGTAATCAGGGCGGCAGAATATTTGAGTGGTGAAAATGGCTGAAAAAATCCAGCACGAAAAGCCCCGGAGGGGCCGTTTTTAACGCAAATTGTGATTTGCCTGACTAATGAGGCGGGGAAGGGTTCAGTGACAACTCCAGCTGGTAGAGATGCCGCACGGCCAGCTGCTCAAGTTTATCTGCAGAATAACCATAGAGCTCATCTGCCGGCAGCGTTTTCTTCAGCCAGCAGGTCATTTCGTAGACCTGACGGTCCCGGGGCATTCTGGCCAGGCGGTTTGCACGCTTACGTGCGGCGCCTTTTGCACGGCGATACTGCAGGGCTTCACGGCTGCGCTGCTCATACCAGCGTTTACGCGCCCTCAGAACAGAAATCTCCTCATGTTCGCCTAACAGCCCCTCTTTAATGAGCGCCTGACGTTCCTCACATTCCCGCAGTTTTCTAAGCTGCTGCTCCTGCAGCTTCATCAAATCAACGCCCAGCATTTTCCAGCCAACGGGCGTGATCCAGACATATTTCGGCAGTCGCTTCCGTGATTCCCTGTCCCACAGAGTTTCTTCTGATACGCCAAGTACACCAAAGCGGACCTGCTCGGCGATTAATGCCGAAATCCGGCGAACAGTGACTTCCGTTCCGGAAATAACTTCCCCTCGGGCATCTTTCGGGCTGAGTTCTCTGGCCAGTCTGGACACACTCATTCCTATCGTGTGTTTACCGGCATCGCAGAAACTGACCAGTACCGGCCAGAGCGCATCGAGAAGACGTTGTTTTTCCGGACGGAAAGCATACCTGCGCCCCGCGCGCTGCCGTTCCCGGACGTAGAAAGGATGCAGTGACATGTGCATGCGGAGTCTGGACTGGCCCGTGGCCGGATCTTTTTCCACCAGACGGTTATAGGCGTGACCCAGCTGTCCACCCAGCGCCTTATAGTGAGACGGCCGGAACCAGGACGGGTTTTCGCATTTGGGTTTAGTGGAGTGTTCACCGCGACGGCGACGGGTACGCTTCTTCTCCGGAGAAACCAGAAAAGACCCGACATGGCCATCATCAATGCCCTGCCAGAAACGGATCTGTTCTTCCGTATCCAGCTGACTCCAGTGTTGCGGATTGTGCTGTTCAGTCACGCCTTCCCGCGCTTATGTTGCACGGAAAGAGCAAATGGCACAGAAACGGGTATTGCAGTTTTCTGAGCATAAAACTATACTCCCTGCATAGAGCAACAGCTTCTATACAGTTTAAGTAGACCCCGTTAATCTTCTCCTCGTCGCCAAACTAGATGAAGATTATCGGGGTTTTTGCTTTTCTGGTCCCGGGTAGACACCTCATCAGAACCAGTTCCCTGCCACCTTACGGCGTGGCCAGCCATCAAAATTCTTTAAACGATCAGTAATCTAGCACGCTTCGAATAAAAGTAAAGACTTTACTTAAATAACCCCTGAGCTTTGAATTCCTTTTCGAGCAATTTTTCAACAAATTGGGCTTGCGTTATTCCATCACGGTTACAGAGCTCAATAAGAATATCTTTCAATGGGTTACGTACAAAGACTTTGATTTCTTTATGTGTGACGCGCTTTCTTGCAACTGCAGCCATCTGTTTTTCAGAGTCTGACATTGGGCTACCTTTTCGATAGGCCCGCTTATTTTTAGAAGCGGAAGTCACTGCATTATCGTTCTGCGACATCTCTGCCTCATCAAGGATCTAAAAAAGGATCGTTTGCAGAGAATACTACAGAATATTTAAATCAGCGACTTACTTTATGAACGTAACCCGCGTTGGCGCACGGTTTACGTCCGGGGATCGTTTAAAGCGGTATCAGTAGGTCTGTTTCCAGTCCGTACCCTTCGACCAGTGGGATGACCAGTGCTGCAGATAGCGTTGAGCAACAGCAGTGTGATCCCATACAACAAGCACATTCTCTGAATTGGCACGATCGGTCACGCTGCTGAAGTTGAACGAACCGACCTCGGTATTCCGCCCGTCAGCGATGATCACTTTGTCGTGGAGGAGCTTATAGGTATCCACCGTCCGGACAGGAATACCCGCGCTGACCAGCAGATTCATGGCGGCCCGACTGACCTTGTTGCGCTCGCCGGTATTGGCTTTGTGGTCCAGAACGACCTTCACATCCACGCCCCGCTGTCTGGCTCTGACCAGCGCGCCGGCCACATCCGGAGACGTGAAGTAATAGCCCATCAGCCGGATTTCCTGTTGTGCGGTCGCAATGGTTTTCAGAACCAGCTGCAGGGCCGTCCCTTCCGGGGAAAACCCGGTCTCGATGTTCGCGGCATAAACGGCGGGTAAGGGAGCGCACAGGCTCAGGCTGACCAGCCCGGGCAGACACCATCTGCGGAGAGTACGATTTATTTTCACAGTATTTCCTTCACTGTTTTTGAGAAACGCCGGGGGCGGGGGAAACTGGTTTTCCCCCGCCTCCGGCGTTGGACAACGACGCCATTCGGAGGCGTCAGGCTATTGTGGTCTGGCGGAACCAGTAGCAGACAGGCCCGTCGCCGGTAGCATGGACGGAGCCGAGGAACCAGCCATCCTCATCCGGCGGCTCAGGTATCCAGTCACGGGCATCCGGGGCTTCATCAGTCAATCCGGCTGCGTAGACCTCAGGCGCTTCATCGCGCATTATCATCACGAAGCACTGGAGCCCGTGGGTTTTCAGCCAGTAGCGGAATTCAGCCGGGGTTTCGCAGCCACTGCGCGCCAGCGCAGGATGCGTCCAGTACCCCTGCTCATCACGTTTTACGTCAGTGGCAACTATCATTTTGCTTTCTCCCCGGGTTCAGTCTGTTCTGTTGATGGCGCCATACCGCCAGTGGATATGATGTCAGTGTCGGTTTCATGGTGCCTGAGAAACTCTCTGATTCTTCTGACCAGCTTCTCTGAATCCCGGTCGCGCAGCAGCGGAATACCGGCCTGCCTCAGAACCTCTTCCAGCAGGATATCGCGCCGGATACGATGCCTTTTCAGGTGTGAGGCATCATCAAGTTCAATAGCAGCGACGATGGCGAAGGTCCGGATATCAACGATGACCACGTCACAGTGCCACTGAGACGCCATCCGGAAAAGTTGCCACCAGGCCCGGGAGCGAGGCCGGATGTGAGGAGCGAGTGTGGCGATATCCGCCACCCGGACCTGCGGGCACAGGAGCCAGCGCTTCTGGCTGGTATGCCCCAGCAATGCCCGGTAAAAATGCTGTTCCCGTAACGTCATCAGCGTGTCGTTGCCCACCCAGACCCGCTCGCGACACAGCCGCTTCTCCGCTTCTGAGGGCCGAATCCCCAGTGCTTTCAGTGACATCAGGACCGGTGACGTCCCGGCCATTATCCGACCTCTCAGAAGCAGCACCGCGAATCCCAGCAGACTCATCAGAACGACAGCAATGCCTGCCATCATTAGTATCTTTGCCATGTTTTGTGTTCCCTTATCTCACTGTCTGTCCCGGTGCGTTTGCCGGGCGATTTTCTCATCGCTCTGTCCCTCTTCTGATATGCCAGGCCTCTGCCGGCAGCCTGTCGAGCAATGCGCGGCGAAAGGCATTCGGCAAACCTCTTCCGGCCACCACGTCAGCTGTCAGCACCGATACCACGGAAATCAGCAGAACACTGCGCAGAGCGAATCCGGTCTGATGTACCAGTTCTGCCGCAGGCAGAGTCCGAAGCGCACTGACCAGCCGGACGGCGTCCTGCGTAAAACTGCAGGCGAGAATGCCCGTACCCGCCAGCATCACCACCGGCGCATACAACAGCCCCCGACGGATAACCCGCCCGGTCAGGGCTGCGAGCTCCCGACTTTGCTGGCGAAACACCTCATCATCCCGGAGAATGTCCCACTCAATCCGGGCCTTCTCATGACGCGGCAGGATGGCCACCACCTGAATACCGTCACGTATACGGACCTGGGGGGACACCTCCGTTTTTCTCACCTGGTCGGTGTCGCAGATATACAGAGCCAGCGCGGTCCAGCAAACCGCCGTCGACAGTACCAGGATGAGCGCGAAAACCATGACCGTTACAGACGGAATGAGTATTGTCAGAAATACCGCCAGCACACCGCCGGATAAATAACACAGCAACTGCTGTTCAAAACGCAGAGCGAAATATCGAAACATGTTTAACGTCCCTTTAAATATTCAACCTGAAGAATAAGTGATTTATTTACTGCTTTTATTTACCGACCTGATATATATCAATCGCGTGAAGATTTAATTTGCAGGTGTACTTGTTGAAAAATCCGATTATCACTACTGTGCAGAAGATATTAGCTGGCTTCATGTCATATAAATGATTGCGGCAAGTACAAGTATCATTGCTGTAGCACAACCAAGCCAGAAAAAGTTGCGGGCATGTCCCGAGAACACATGCACTTCAATCAACTCATTAGCGTGCCTCCTGTTTAACCTGAGCTGCTCTTTCAGACCATCGACAGCCTGAGTCAGTACCGGAACAAGGTGGTGAACAGGATCTGTCCTTCTGAGTTTAATGCGGACTCTGAGCAAGGCCTTCATAAGTTTAAACGCAGCATCTGAGAACCAGCCACATTCGTATTCTTCCTCATCGAGGCACTCCTCCAGTAATATGATTTTTTCGCTGACACAACTGAATTTATTCACATCCGACGCTGATAACATTTTAATAATGTTTTGTGTATCCTCACAAATCTTATCCGTATCAACCCAGACTCTCATATTATTCCCTCTCATTAACGACGAATGCTGTCAGCTAATGGAGTCAGTATCCATTAGCTGCTTAATGACTGATATATTTAATTCGAAAGAGATAAAAGAATTAAATCGTCTGGCTCATCTTACGCTCGGCCCGCAACAGCTCTTTCATCATGCGCTCACTGGCGTAGCGCGCTTCCTCAGCAGTGACGGTGGACACAACATTTCCCTGCAGGTCATAGCGGGAGGCCCCTTCCCGCATCCGGGACAGATAGCCTGCTGACCGGGTCAGGCTTTTGAGACACTTAATCACCTGCTTATGCGACAGCGGCAGGTCTCGCCTCTCGATATCGGCAAACAGCTGTTCACGCATCCCCGTGGCCAGAAGGCGTGGCGAGTTGTTATCAAACAGCTGCGGCCAGAACGCTTTCAGGGTCATGATAGCCTGCTCCGGCGGAAGCAGCTGAAGATAACGCACAGGAGGCGGAACCTTTGCTGCTTTGACCGGTTCTGCCACAGCCTGGCGTGCGGCGGCTTCGGCAGCCTTTTTCGCCTGCTCCAGCTTCTCTTTTTTGACCTTCCAGGCCGGCGGGGCTGACACCACCACCACCTTCTTCCGACGAACCACACCAGGCGTGGCATCGCTCCCGGGAGCAGGCGTGCTGTCCGGCGCCGGTTTTCGTTTCAGACTCAGTACAGGGCGTTTTTCTTCACTCATAAGGGGCCATATCAATAAAAACTTCAGGTCTGGGGTATACGATACGCTAACGGCATCATCGTTTCACCTCAGGAAACAGTGGACACAGCGATGATGTTCCCTTTGTCACGTTTACGGGCAATGTTCCCGCCCACCGGACCTCTGTCCGGTTTTTTTTACATCGTCGCCACTATCTCCAGCACCGACAGGTGCAGCGCATAGAACAGCACAAAGAAATGCCGTGGCCAGAAACGCTTCACTCCTTCCCCGGCAGATGAACACACCATCAGCGTCAGCAAGGCAATCGCCAGTCCGGCCAGTGATTCACAGACGTCATTCGGGTTCATCAGTAACACCATGATGGCCCACAACACCCCGCACCCGAGTCGCTCCCGGGGAGCCTGTGCGCGGCAGAGCAGCCAGCTGACGGTGAGCATGGCCACCCCGGCCATGCCGTAGCTGCCACAGGAGAACGGTATCCAGACGGCAACGATGGCCATGGCGGCGAAGGTATAACGCCAGAACGGCAGGCTGAACCACCGCAGTGCCTGACCGGTGACGGCAAAGGCGAACAGGATATTTCCCGCGTACCACGGATACCCGATAAGCATGAACGGCACCTGGGCGACCAGCGCCCAGCCCCAGAGGCTGTTCAACTGCGACTGGCGGATATCCGCGTGTCGGGCCAGATTCATCCCCCAGACCAGACCGAACAGCGGAAAGCAGCCTCTTCCCAGAAGACGCATAAGCTCGTTGTTATCTGCCAGCAACAGGCCGGCATGGTCGGTGACCATCAGAAGCAGGGCCACCGTTTTAATCACATCCGCCTGTCCGTGCGTCAAGGTCAGCAGAGCCTTAAGCCAGCGGTCTGCGGCGCTGACGCGTAATACGTGTGTTGTCATCGTGATTTCCTTATTTATCCCTGATATTACTGTGCCTGATAAATGCTGCAGGCGCGTCAGTCGCCCCCGAGGGTTTTCTCCCGGTTCAGGTCACGTACCATGTCCCGTTCCATCTGCTGCAGGCGTTCACGCTGCAAGCTCTCTGAGGCGACCTGCTGTATCGCGGCCTCCTGGCGCCGGGTCTGAGGGTCATCCGGCAGCGGTGTTTTCTCTTCACCCGGGCGGTCACGCTCCAGACCACGAATGACGTCCCCGATAACCTCTTTTATCCGCTCGCCCGGCTCGCCCGCTTTCTTCTCCTCGCCGGCGACTTCCCGGGTCGCCTGCTCTGTCTGTCTCTCCAGCTCCCGGCGCTGTGCCTCTTCTGCAGCCCGCTGTGCCAGCACATCCGGAGGGGGTGTGGTATCCGCACCGGTGTCAGGCAGCGGAAGATTCGGCAGGGGGGCAGCCCAGATGCGCCCGCCGGTGATGGCTTCCGGATTCCAGGGCCGGTCGTCGCCGGCAAGGCGTACTATCACCCCGCTGTCGGGATGGTTACGGGCTGCTCTGACGCCCTCGCCCATGTTCCCGGCCAGCAGACTCTCGCCGTTGCGGCTGTTCTGCAGAGCGACGAACCGGGCCGTTTCGTCCCCCATAATCCGCCCCTCGCCCCCGATGGCCTCCAGCCGCCCGTCCCTGTCGGTCAGCGGACTGAGCCAGATACCGGCCTCCTTGCCGTTTTTATCGAATGCCGGCAGGGCCACATGTGGCTGCGGATATTTTTTACCGGGTGAGATGAATTTACCCGGAGAGCGGCCTCTGGCCAGACCTGACTGTTGCAGGGCAGCCCGGCCTGCGGCGGTTTCATCCAGCGGCTGTGCTCGACCATAGAGCTGACCGGCATTCCTCACCGCCCGGGCGTTCTGCGGTTCGAGCACGTCATGTGCGCTGGCCTTCTCCTGAGAACGGCTGACCGCCGTGGTCCACCCCTCCCGGTTGTCGGTATACACCTGCGCGTGCTGTTTCATGCGCGACAGCGCTACGTAGGCCGACTCAAAGCTGACCATTGCTTTCCGGCGCCCTTCCATGCCTTCGAGTGCGATGGCGAAAGGTTCACTGGCCCCCTGCGCGCCGTGGGCGGTGATGGCGTAGGCAAGGTCGATGTGGCGCTGCGCTTCATCGGCCTTCGGGTTCAGTGTCCGGGTGGTTTTACCGTCAGACAGCGTGACACTGTCACCCGAGACCGCTTTCACCTCCCACACGCTGTTGGCGACATAACCCCGCTCCGGGTCGCTTTTGCTGAAGCGCATCCGGTCACCCTGTGACACGGTGACGTGCTCCGGGCGATATAGCGTGACGCCCTCTGCCGATGCCTCCCGGGGAGAGAGAAACCGGGTATTCCCCTCGCTGTCCTTCAGGGTGATGAGCTGGTTTTCTTTATCGACGCTCTCAATGCGCTGATACGTGTTATCGAGAAGGGCCACGGCGCCCTGATGCTCTGACCACGTGGACAGTTTGCGCAGCTCGCCGTCACGGATGTTGCTCGTGACCAGTACCGGCAGGGTCACCTCATCTTTGCTGACTTCGCCATTCTGTACCCGCGCATCATGGATGAGCCCGTTCAGTGCCCGGCGGTCTGCGTTCAGATGCGTGATGATGAGCGTGTTCGCCTGCGCCGCCGGGGTGCGCCCGGTGTAGTCCTTCACAATCGCATCATGGAGGGACACTGGCGTGACAGGCGGTATTTCCTTACCCTCCTTCAGCGCATCCTGTATCGCTTTCTCCTGTGCCGGCGTGAATTCTGTGACCGAGTTTTCAGGTACCCAGGCGCCGTCCTTTCTGGGCACCTGCTCCGGCGTGACCTGTTCAATTGTGGACAGCGCACGGCTGACATCCCGGTCAATCAGGCTGTAGACCGCCGGTCTCAGCTCAGGCACCTGGCGCACGATTTCTTTCATGATGGCGACGTCGGCCGCGCTGCGCTGCTGCATCAGCCGGAACGGCTGCCCCGGCGCGATGGACTGCAGCTGGTCGGTATCGCCGCTGAGTACGGCACGGCCTCCCCCGGCCGCAATCAGGGAGAGCGCTTTCGCGGTGTCTGCCAGCCCGACCATCGAGCTCTCATCGAGCAGGAACAGCGTGTTGCTGAAATCCGGCGTCTGGCCGTTGCGCTGCTGCAGCTGCGTGTCATGCAGGAATGAGGCGGTGGTCTGCGCGTCAACGCCGGCGCTCTGCATCTCGCCCACGGCGCGGTGTGTCGGTCCCAGACCAATGACGCGCGGGCGGGTCTCTTCCGGCAGCAGGTTGATGGCGCTCATCACAGCTTTGAACTGCGTGGTTTTCCCCACCCCGGCATACCCCTGGACCACGGTGAACCGGTCCGGGGTCTCGAGTATCATCCGGGTTGCCGCCCGCTGTCCGGCGGTCAGGTCCGTCATCAGACTGCCCGGCACCCGGTCCATTAACGGTGCCACCGCATCCTTACCTTCCAGCACCCGGGTCAGGACGCTTTTTTCGGCGTCCCAGGTCTGGCGGGAAATCAGCATGTCGTTGCCATGGCCGGAGGCCACCGGGACATTCAGCAGGCTGCCGGCCTTAATCTGCGCCTGTATGGTTGCCTCGATGTCCTTCATCGGAACCTTACCGCCGCCGGTTTCCAGCGCCGTGGCCAGCAGCTGCGGGCGCGTGAAGGTCAGACTGTTGCTCTCCAACAGCGGGATGGAAAGGTGAATCGCCTGCTCTGCCGGGGTGTGCAGTCCGGCTTTCTGTTGTGCGATGGCCGCCTCCAGGTCTGCTTCTCCCGAGCGGGCCTTCAGCTGCTCTGAGACCACGCTGAACGCAGTGTGACGCGCCAGCTTCTCTGTCGTGCGGGCTTTATCCTGTGCGGAGTACAGCCGGATATGGCTTCCACTCTGTGCCAGCTGGTTGAGCGTGGCATTGTCGAGTTCGCGTTGCGTGACGGAGGCAAAGACGGTCGCCGTTTCGCTGACCGACCGGCCGGGACTCTCCACCCAGCCGTGGCCGACCTTAATCCCGTCGAACGGGCTGCTGCCGACAAGAAGCGTCTGGGTGGTTTTCTGTCCGGGACGCTGAACCGTCAGCTGCCCGGCTTCCGCTTTCAGCACCGTGACACTTTCCCCGCCCTTCAGGCGCGTGTCGGGGATTTTCCCGAGTACCGCCAGACGTTCGCCCTCTGCCACCGGCAGCTTATCCGTGCGAAACAGCGTCCACTGGCTGTCGACGACGGAGACCTTCAGGTCCAGACGCTCTCCCTCACGGTCTTTCAGGGTCAGCATGTTGCTGCTGGCCGTCACCCGGTCAATGACAAAGCGGTCATGCTTCCGGGCCTCAGGGTCCCACCGCTCCATGACCATGCCCTCACGGTAATAGTCCCGCACGCCCCGACTCTTACTGTCAAGCCAGACTGGCGTCAGCGCGGTCACCGTCATGTCCCGGCTGCCGAGCGCTCCCTCATTTTTGAGGGTGTCACGGATAACGCTGTTCAGGACATTCTGCTCACGCGTGCCGCTGATTTGCGCCACACTTTCCTGCCCCTCGCGCACGCTGACGGCGAACTCCTGTGCCAGCCGGCTGTAGCGCGCACTCTTGTCCGGCTCGCTGATGATGTCTGCCGTCGCCTGCTTTCCGCCCTGCCACCTGTAGGTGTTTACGCCGCTGTCTTTCAGGACCGTCAGCGCGCTCCCGGTTCCGCTGCGCTTGCCGCTATCGGAGAGCAGGACCTGCACGTTATGGCGCATGGCGCCATCGAGCAGGGAAATCGTCTCCTTCAGGCTCAGCTTCTCCGCCTGGTCGACAATTAATGTCCCGCCCGGGATAAACGCCGTCCCGTCCTGCAGGGCTGACTTGCCGGTTACGGTTTCTCCGGCCAGTCGCGCATCCCCGGCGAGAAAATCACGGGAGCGATTATCGGCAGCGAGGATATGCACGTCGCGTCCCTGCTCCCGGGCCATCAGCGTCAGCTCGGCCACCCGCTCCCGTTGGCCCGCAGCCCCGCCCTGACCGGCAACAATCCCCATCGCCGGACGGTCCTGCGCCAGGACGCTGACCGCATCGCTGAAGGGTTTTTCGCGCACCACACCTGCATCCGGCGTGACGGAGACGTGGTTCTGGCGCTGGATTTCCTGGCTGAGCGCTTTCACGGAAAGCTCATCAAGGACGTGAATGTTTGAGGTGAAGAGGCCTTTCTCCCGGTCGAGCGGGATAAGCTGCTCCCGTTCAATCGCCGCATCGATGCCCGTTCTCGCCAGTTCAAAGACGCCGGGCTTTGCCTCCAGCTGGCCTACCGTGCGCGCCAGCACATCGGCATACGTAAACTGCACCTTACGGTCGCTGAGACCGGCAATCGCTTTCGTCACCACATCCGCGATATCCAGCCCGTCGGTTTGCACCGGCGCTGCAGGTGCACGGGCTATTTCTTCCGCTCTGGTATCAGCGGCTTCTCGGTAGCCCTGGATGTCAAACCCGGTCTCCTTCAGCGTGTTCATCCACTCCACCATCTTCTCTGCCGGGTCGATGGCTTCCTTTGACTTGCGGGTATCGAGCGCAGCCACATCGCGGGATTTGAGCGACGCATCGGGTCCTGCCGCCTCCCTGAGCTCCTGACTGCGCGTGGAAAACGGCTCGACCAGCACGTCCTTCATCTCCCACATGCCGTGCTTGCCCACCACCTCTGTCTCATACCCGAGCTTTTCCACCAGGGGTTTCAGCGCCTCCCGGTAGAGTTTCCCGAAGGCTATCTGGTTAGCGTACACATTCTCGATAAAACCCGTTTTACCAACCGTATCGGTGCCGAGAGACTGCCACTTGTCCCCGTTCTGCGTGGCATTGATAACGACGGCATGGGTGTGCAGCTGCGGCTCCTGATTACGGTTCGTATCGTGGTTGAATTTCGCCACAATCAGATTGCCGGTCAGTACCGTTTCGCTTTTTCCGTCCGTCATGACACGGGTTGCCGCCAGAGTCTCCAGCTGCTTCACGGCTACCGTCACCGCCTGGTTGTGGGCATCGATAAGACGTTTATCACCGCCCAGCATCGCCATCACCGACACGCTCTTGGGCGCCGAAAAGGTCAGGTCATAACCCGGCCGGTGCTTATTGGCGCCGTCCTGCATCCGGGTCAGGTCGCTGCCATCCGGCAGTTTCCCTTTCAGTAGTTCGGTGAACACGGCCTTGTCGACCGCTTTTCCGTCCAGACCCAGCGCTTCCGCCCCTTTGCCCTGCCAGCGTTCCTCCATGCTGCCGATGACGTAGTAATTGTCTTTGTCTGTATAGTAATTACCGGCACTCCCGGCCGACTTGACGGAGCCAATCGACATCATCAGAAATTCCCTCCAATCTCAATATCATCCTGCTCATCGCGGCGGTGGCTGTGGTTAATGTTGACTTCTTCACGCCGCTGCATCTCGCGCTGCGTCTGCTCATCAGCCAGCCAGGCGTCATACACCTGCATGTCTTCGATTTCACCGTCCTCATTCATGCCAGCCGGCATCATCTCCTGTCCCTGCTCTGCAGGCTGCTGAGCCAACTCCTGTTCGGTGCCGCCGGTCGTGGACGCCGTCGCGCTGGAAGCAGCAGGAGTCGCTGCCGGTGCCGGGCGGGTTAACGGTACGGTCGTGACTGTAGCCTGTGGCGCTTCTGACGCCTTAACGGATGGCGGTGCGGCCAGCGTTTCAGCTGTCGACGCGGACTTCACGGGTGCAGGTGAGACCGGGGCGCTTTCCGGCTCTGGCTGTCCGGGCGATGTCCTGCTGTCTGCATCACTCTGTTCAGGCTCCGGCGCATCCGGCGTGAAAAGCGCCCGTGCCAGACTGCCTTCGGCCTCCCGCGCTTCCAGCAGAGCACTAAGCCGTGCATCCACCCGCGTATCGAGAGTGCGCTGAATAAATCCCTCGGCAATTTTCGGGCGCGGTTTGTACTTCAGGGCCAGCTTCACGGCCGGGTACGGTCCGGGCAGCGTGACGTAACAGGACAGGTCCGGGAGTGTCTGAATATCGGAATAGCTGACCAGCGTTTCACGCTCTTTTTCTTTCCCGGTCGACACACCATCACGAACCGGGTCTGCACCGTAGGAGTACTGCTCGCTGGCCTTGAGGATTTCTTTCTCACCAATCTCACCGGCGGCAAACTCGGCAATCTCTTTACTCGGGGAGCGGAAGAAGGCCCGGGTGTTCATAACGTCAAAGAGCGTGGCGGCGGGTTTCACGCCGTAGATATCTTCCAGCTGGGCATAGGACTGGATACCAAAGACATAGCAGCCGCCGAATTTACGCGCTTCCGGCAGGATTTCGACCAGGTCCGGCAGCTTGTGCAGCGTTGGCAGTTCGTCAGCAAAAATCCACACGCGCCGGTTACGGTTCTCCCCCATCGCCAGCAGGCCGCGGATGGCAATCGACAGCCACATAGATATAACCGGCTTCAGGGAGGCATGAGTGTCAGCGTTGGAGGAGATAAACAGCCAGCCGTTGGGTCGGTCCTCACGGACACCGCGCATCCAGTCCCGGATAGTGAACGGCTCGCCGTTCTTCTCAATCCCCTGCAGATAGCGGATGGCCTTAACGTAGTTAGTGAGTACCGCACGGATACTGATAGCGGTCTTCTCAATCTTCTCTTCCACCAGGTTCGCCGCCGGGGTGTTCTGCAGATAGGCGCGCAGCTTGTCAATTTTGATAGAGAGCATGGTATCAACCAGCTTCTCGTAGCTACGGTCATTGTCTTCACGCATCAGGTAGGCACCTTCGGCAAAGATGGTGCGCCCTGAGCCCTGCCAGAACGGGTCCTCTTTGGTCCCCATAGGAATAAGGGTGTTGGAGATGTTGTCAAAATCTGGCAGCGACAGGCACTCTTTCCATAAGTCCCATGCCGCACAGCGCGAATCCAGAGGGTTGAGGATTTTATCGAGCGAAGGGTCGTAATAGCTTTTGACGAACTCACAGGAGCGGTCGTAGATGATGGCCATATCGCCCCGGGCGCGGACGTAGTTCAGGAGACGGCGTATCACTTCGGATTTACCGGAGCCCACGGTCCCGTGCAGACAGAAGTTCTGGATTTCAGAGTTCAGCAGTATCGGCAGGTCGCCAATTTTAATATCCGAGGCCATGCCGTCGCGCTTCATCTGCCGGGCGACCTCTTTGGGCTTGTCGGACAACTGGCGCCCGCCGGTATTCTCATCCTCGCTTTGCTGTTTCCCCTGACGGCCCAGCACCCAGCTGGCAACGAAGAAGGCAATAATGCAGATAATGAGCGATACCACGGCAGCGAAAACAAAACTTGTCCACAGCTGTTCGCCACACCAGACCGTGTATTTGTCGGAAAGAATCTGCTCGGCGGTGAACTCCAGTGAATGTCCGTAATACTGAATGGTGTAGACCGGCTGAGAGCGCATGATGTCGCGCATCGGTGCGAGCGTCGTGCACCACCAGTACACGCTGCCGTTCACAAAGGTCTGCCAGCTGAGGCGGAACATCAGCAGCAGGCCGCACAGGCCCCAGAAGAGAATAAACAGCACGTAGAGCATGATATTGGCAATCTGACCGAACATACGGAAACGCATATTCGCGATCTGACCGCCCTGGGTCATATCTTTGGCATTAAAACTCATGGCAATAGTCCGTCAAAAAACCATTGAGGAAGAGAGGCCGGATATCAGGAAAATATCCAACAATAGTGTATTACGTCATTGAATTATTCCGCCGATGGCGGCAACGCCTAACAGATGCACAAATAAATTGCGCACCTGCTCACCGTTTGAATTAAAACACTTAAATAACACATTGAAAATTATGAGAATTAACCAGCCAAGTTAAAAATGCCGGTTGGTTAATAACAGAACTCAAGTTATTGTACCGACTTAGCCTCTTTATTTCTGAAAGACTCAACAACTGACGTGAGTGTTGCTAATTGATATCGACCAAGATCGATATTCATTATCATAATTGTTAGTATAAGGCTAAATCCTGTAACAACAATAAAGATAATCGCATTAATTCCGTTGTATGCAAAGAAAAATGCCAAGCATGAGAATATAACAAAAACCACCATACCATACACTTTGCATTTCTTAGCTAAAAAACCAAAAAATAACGATTCTTTCCTGAAAGATTCAGGTAAAGAAAGGAAGAGCGATCGGGTATTCGCAGTTGCAATGATAGAAAATACGCCCACAGCCCCAGCAAAAACCATTGCTGCGATCCTATCAAGTCCAGTAGAAAGATCACTTATCCCATAGGAGAAATATGATGAAAGAAAAAACCATAACATGCATACTATGCCGGGCCAGATACAGCTCCAGAATGAGGGGATCGTCAAGTCCTTATGAGTCAGGATCTGTTTTAGTTCTTCGATTTCACTTTGTATTATTTGATGGGTTAACATCCTATTCTCCCTACCTCTTTGATTCGTCTTTTTCTAATTTGTTTGCTTTATCCAAAAGTTCTTTAGTTGTATCCGCACCAGGCAATTTAATCTGGTTATCCTTCATATCATTATAAGAGCTTTTGAAATCATTTCCTTTTGTTTTGTGTTCATTTTCCAGTTCAGCATTCTCTTTTTTCACCTCACCGCCTTGCTGTTGTATGCCTTCACGGGATTCCTGATGCTGTTGGTTATTCTGTGCTATCATCCCATCCACTTTCTGCCCCACATTATCCTTAATCCCCGCATCTCGTGTCATCGCTTCGATATTGCCGGCATTATGTCCGTAGTCAGCCATTACCGAACCACGATCACCACCACCTGATACACCGGACATGTTCTGACCGATGCTTTCGCGGCCCTGCTGATAAGCACCATTAACTTTTGGTTCAACCTGCGCTTTGACGAATTCACGCGCCAGTGCTTCACGCTGTGCAGCGACTTCTGGCGAACTTGTGTCGGTCAGAATGGCTTCTGCATTCTGCGGAGAGCGCTGTTGGACAAAGTTAGCAAACTGCTGAGTCAGGTTCTCGTTCATCTGGCCGCTCATGCTCTCTGTACGGGATGCCATCTCACTGTATTCATGGCTACGAGTCCGGCTGTTCGTATACTGGTCATAACTATTTTTTGCGCTAGAGAGTGATGCAGCAAACTGCTCAACACGCGAACTGGCATTATTATCGGTAATATTACCAGATATGGTGGTTTTGCGGCTGGTAAAGTAGTCAGATGCTTCTTTAAAATCTCTGGCAGCCTGACTGCTGGTATCATGTCGACTGTCATGAGATGACCTTCCAGATTCGTTTGTCGAATCAGTAGAGCCACTTGATGCATTCAATCCAGCACTAATTTTTGCTCCCCCCTCAGCAGACAGGCCTGTAGCCCATTTACCCAGTTTCCCGGCCAGCTGATCACCAGTACTCCATTTTGCATTACCATACATCTCACCTGATACAGACCCTTTCGTTGACTTATCCATCAACTGCTGGAATGACTCTTCATTGCTGATGTTATTGGCCTTCGCATTTGAAACAACGGCATTCCACATTTTGCTTCTGGCCATTGAGTCCTGCGACGACTCAGTATTATCGGCCCCGGTTGTTGTCGACGCGCTGTTCCCTTTATTTGTGCCGAACTGCTGCAGGCTGTTCCAGGCACTTGTCACGCTGCTGTTATAACCATGCAGAGCACTTTCAGCCTGCACATCCGACTCTCTGGCCATCTGCTGCTGCGCACTGGCTATCTGACGACCGACGTTGATATCCACCGGCAGTTTTGACATTGCACCACCACTGTCCCAGACCATTGAGCCATCCCTGGTCTGCGTGCTCATTGCCCCATTCCCCAGCTGCCGCGACATCTGCCCGAAGCTGGTCGTGCTGTTGGTACCCCAGCTGTAGCCGCTGACGTTTTCCATCTGCATGTTTGAGAAGGAGTAATTACCATCCACAACTCCCGATGAAGCCTGAGACGTCGAGCTGAGTCCCGAGGAGGCAAAGTGGCTGTATGCGCTGGAGAAGCCGGCACCGATATTTTTGACCATATACCAGGTGAGCGGCGGTATCATCATCGAGATATACCCGGCCGTTGTCGCAATATCCGAATTCTTCAACTGCACCTGAGAGAGCTCAGAGAGAACCACAGGGACACCGTTCTGTTTTGCGTAGTAGGCCATCGCGCTGTTCAGGATGGAGAAGACAAGTGGCCAGGACTGCAGCCATATCAGGGCAAACGCGTAGCCCTTTATCACCTGCAGCGTCATCATGTTGAACATCGCGCTCATAATCAGTATGGGGAACAACCCAATCATGATACCCATGATCACCGTCTGCATCATTGGCAGGGAGCGCAGGGCCTGATGCCCCATCGTGGCCTGGGCCAGGCGTTGTTTCTCCAGCGACGTGGTGTTGGCGATGTTCACCAGACTTGCCGTGTCGCCGCTGCGGGCCGCGTAACTCTGGATGCCGTTGCGCAGCGCATTCATGGTGACATTCTGCCGGATAATCTGCCCGGCATTCTGGCCTGAGCTGTAGAAGTAGCTGTAACTGTCGCCTATCATCTGGCTGAACAGCAGGTCCGGATTCGGTTTGCCACCAAACAGCTGGCGTACATAATAACTCCATGTTTTCCCGCCGGTCTGAGAGTCGAGTGCTAACGCTGACTTCAAATCACGTGAAGCCTCCAGACAGGTCTGGAACTTGTTGTTTTTATCGAATACCCCTCTCAGCGGGCTGGGATTAGAAAACACCAGTGTGTACGGGTCGGGCGAGTTCATCAGTTCTTCAAGGGTGTATTTGCCATTGAGAAAGATGTCACCCATCACGCAGTTCTGGACATAGTCGGAGAACAGCGTGGTAATTTCGGGGTTCTGCGAAACAAAATCCGTGCTTTTCGCCACCAGGTTTCCGCCAAATAGCATCCCGGTCTTACTGTAGGTGACACTGTCGGGCAGGGAGAAAATCATCTCGTAGCTCTGTACCAGGGCATTACCCACACGCGTGGTCAGCGACGCCGGAATGGCCAGGCCAACCGGGACGTTATCCACTTTGTAGACCTGCGCCACGTTGCTGTAGTCGATTATCTGTACAGGTGTACGGACGATAACCAGCATCGAGACCAGGGTCAGGGAAAACACCCAACCGACAAGGTCCATGATGTTGTGTTTTTTCACCCAGCTGACGGCCACAATCAGCACCGAAAACGCGATGCACATTTTCTCAATGGACGACCAGGTGGCGGTCCCCATGAACGCCGCGATGGCATTGAGATTACCCCGCAGCCAGTCGCCGCCGGCGATGGTGTAGATTTCAAGTGGCGTCATCAGAGGCTCCCTCCGAAATGGTAGTTGTTCTGGTAGCGGGTCATCATGCGGGCGGAGACTTGCTGGCGCATGTAACTCATCTGCCGGTCAACAACCAGCAACGCGTCCTGCTGGACCTGCACTCGGGACTGGAAAGCAGCAATCTGCACACTCGCCTGATTCAGGTTTTCCAGAATTAAATCCATTGTCGACTGCGGGTAGTTACCGGTTGAGACCATCGCCCGGGCCTGCTGGATGAGCTCCTGAATGTACTGCAGCAGAATGTCGTAGCCGATATAGTCCGTCAGCTGGTAGATGAGCGTATTAGACACACCGAGCATCTGCGGGTCGACAAGATATTTGAATACCGGGATGGTCGTGCTGCTGATAAAGCCTTTTTCCATTTCTGTGAGCGGCTGGTCTGCAACGGCCTTATTCTGAATACTGCTCAGGAGAGCAGAAATCTGGTTTTTCAGCGCTTTGTCTGAGGCGATGGAGACCGTTGCGTCGGCGACTACTTTCAGGCATTTTTCAGAATCATTGCAGTGGTAGATTTTAGCAGTACCACCTTCCATCATGGCTTTAATCAGGTCCTGGTCTGTGGTGCGCGCCGGCAGTGGAGTAATTTCACTGTTCTCACCAAAAATCAGCGTCCCGGTCAGCGTCATCACAAACTCTTTCAGCTCTTTGTTTCCGTCAAAAAGCCGGTTTTTGGACAGGGCGTTCCACATGATATTGATGTTCTTCATGACGCGCTCCTTGTCCTTGTCGCTGGCTTTGTCCTGCACCTTGCCCATCTGCCCGCCGACCGAACAGCCCTGACGAGACGCCGCCCAGTCGGCAAAGATATTGCTCTCGCCGGCAATGTCCTGGCAGACTTTCTGCTGCGCCACCTGGGTGCGGGGGAACAGACCACCCACAATGCCCTGTGCGGCCTGGCACGAACTGAGGTTCATGCTGTTAATGTCGCTGGCCATCTTCTGCAGGAAGTCTTTGGCAGTTTTGATTTCGGGTACCGTGGTCTGCAGGGCAAGGTCAAAGAAGTAGCCCGCGGCGTTGGACATGATTTGTTTGCCGAAGCGCTGCAGCTGCTCGCTGTTAATGAAGCTGAATGAGCCCAGGTACGCATCGATGCCGCCGCAGCCAGCGTTAATATCCGGCAGGGTCATGCTGACCAGCTGGATCGTTTTCACCTGTGTTCTGGCATACAGCGAACCGCCGGAGGCGTAGCCCGCTGCCTGCCCCTGCCAGACCTGCGGCTGGCTGGTATTGGACGCGAACCCCAGCTTGTTGAAGAAGTTGTTCATATCGCCGTTCACATCGGCGGCGGCCGGGAGAGACAACCCCAGCAAAAAACCGCCCGCCAGCGCGGCCCTTTTAATGTTGCCCATTCCCGGTCGCCCCCATCATCTGAAATACCGTATCCACTCGCGCCATAAAACCCTGCGCATCTGTGGCAC
Organism: Klebsiella sp. FDAARGOS_511; assembly: GCF_003812845.1. Classification (NCBI taxonomy): domain Bacteria; kingdom Pseudomonadati; phylum Pseudomonadota; class Gammaproteobacteria; order Enterobacterales; family Enterobacteriaceae; genus Klebsiella; species Klebsiella sp. FDAARGOS_511. Next base: position 104,203 of record NZ_CP033823.1, read on the forward strand.
CCTGCAGAACCGGGTAAGCGGCCAGCGTATTCACGTTGACCAGAAACGTGGTCGGCGTGGCCACCGGGATATTGGGGAAAAAGGTCTGCATCACCTCAGGCGGTACCGGCAGCGCCTCGGGAAATGCCTCATCGCCCTGTCCGTCAATGGTATAGGGGAAGACAGAGAAGCCGTACTGCGTGGCCAGCTGCTTCAGGACCGGGTCAAACTTATGGCAGTACGGGCACTTCCCCTGCATGAACAGCACGACTTTCCAGTCCCGAAGGTCCACCTGCCTGCCGTTGCTGAGCCGAAACCAGCGGGGCTGAGAAGCCGGCGTCACCGCGTGCGGAGCGCCATCCCGCCGGGAGGCAGATGAAGCACCGGAGATACCCTGCGGGTCCCAGAGCGACTTCACCTCATCAAGCGTCCCTCCGTGCCCCATGCCGGAAAGGGTCAGGAGTAAGGCCGCCGTTTTGATTGCTGTTTTAGTTGTGTTCTTCAGGTTGTTTTTCACGGTTTTTTTCCTCCTTTTCGGCTTCGGCAATGAGGGCGTTGAGAATGCGGTACCCGCCGAAGATGACCATTCCTAAACCCAGAATTTCTGCGGCCTGCATGGCCATTTCAGGCTGTTTCCTGACAAGCCTGGCTATCAGGTGAAAAAACACTCCCACAGCCAGCACCCACATCCCGGTGATATCTAAATCGGGGAAACGAATCTTTCGCATCACTCATTCCTTAAAAATTGGGTTTAAAGTCGCTGGAGACATAGAGGAACTGCTTCGCCAGGTCGTCCTGGCTGATGAAGCCGTAACTCAACGGCTTCACCTGGCCGCTTTTCGGGTCGACCAGCATCATCGCGGGGAAGTACTTCACGCCGAGTTGTGCGGCCTGTCCCTGGTCAGTCCGGCTGTCGGGCAGCATGGGGTTAATAACGCCGTCGACCGACACAGGTATTACGCTCAGGCCGTAGGTTTCTCGGAAGTTCTGAATCACCTGGACCAGCTGGCCGTCAATGGCTTCGCGGCCCCGGTAAAAGAACATCACGCCAAAATGCTGCGCGAGGGTGGAGATAGCCCGGCGCTGTTCGGCATAATCGGCGGCCAGCTGGTTTTTTACCGTGCCGTTGTAGTGGCTGTACTGCAGGTTGTAATCGAGTTCCGGGTGCGCCAGCATGGCTTTCTTCGCGCTCATCGAGAACAGGCCGGCCTGCTGCGTCCAGTAGTTCTGCAGCCGGAAGTACTTCACAAAGGCCGGTACTGAGGGATACATAATCGCTTCCGCTAGGGCTTTCTTCGTCGCCTGCTGCAGGAGAGCCTGCTTCTGGAGAATATCCATTTGCGGTGGCGGGGCCGCCGGTATTGGCGGCTTTTCAGCTTCCCGGGGCTTCTGTTTCTCGTTGTACCACTGCCAGCCCGCATCTTTGGCGAAAGCCGGCAACAGGGTGCAGCAAAGGCACCCCGCCAGAAGGGCGGTGTGTGTTTTTCGCATGATAAATACCTGTTTTAATCAGTGTGGCTGGCGGGAAAGTTGCCGGTAGGCAGCGTGTTTATCGAGCAGGTGAATGACTTCACCCTGACCATTGCGCAGTTCAAAGCGGTAGCCGCTGCAGTAAAGGGGGAAATCGTTTATCGTTAAATTAACCCGCTCCCCGTCCTGGACCACCCACGCGGCCTGGGAGACCCTGTCGCACTGGATACCCCATGCACGGTTGGTCGCCATAAACGCATTAATCTGTTTGTCCCGCCACAGGCTGAAGGACATGATACTGACCAGAAAAATAACGAAGGCCGCGACGCAGAACATCATCAGGCCATCTCCCTTTTTCTCTTCCATGAACACTCCTGTTTATTCTGCCGATTAACGATGTAAAAACCTGCCGTTATGGCAGAAGTCGTCTGGCTAAAATCATGAGCAAAATAATGCAGACAAGAGACTGAGCGACCACAAATGCATCGTCACTCGTGAGTAACTTAGCTATGCATACCGGCAGCAAAACAAGAACGAGAGCCACTCCTGCACCTTTTCGCCATTTTTTTATTTTTTGGATTGTGCCCGCCCGCTTCATTTTTTCACCTTCTGTAAAAGCCCGAGCAGGGCAGAAACAAACAGATAATTCACCAGACCGATACCACCTGTAACCAGAATAAAGATAACGCTCACGACATAATCGCTGCCCGATGTCCCGGTGACCGCATCCCATGAGAAATACACCACCGGGGAAATAATAATGAGGGTCAGTACCAGCCTCAGCGAGAAATCAATGGCAGGATATTTGTGAAAATTAACTTTCATTCTTTTCTCTCCCGTTATGTATATTCTGTTTTATACCGTCAACCTTGTGCAGCCCGATAACGTAGAAGATGAGTGATGCCGCCCCCATCCCCATCGATTCAGACCCGCCCCGGGCAGACAGTACGGCAAACGCAACGGCAACAGCCGCCTGGCACGCCAGGGCACCCAGGAATATCATGAGCAGACTGCGACCTGACATGAACAGGGCAATACAGGCCGGAATAAAAAGAAAGACCACAAGCAGAACAACGACCATCAGGGACGCAGCCATTTAGTCACCTTTGATATGTTATTAATGAGGAGTTACTTTGCTGAAGACTGCGTGAGAAGCTCTTTGATGCGTTCTTTCGTTTTTTCTGTCAGCTCTGCGTTCTCGGGGATGGCCTGGTTATTCATTAAATCCTCCATGAAGTTTGTGAAATCCAGCTGGTCAAAGTTGATACGCTGAAGTTCGTCCACGCTGATACCCCGACAGTCCGGGCTTTTCGCGCCGCCAAATCCGATATGCAGCTGGCCGTTACGTCCCTGCTGCTGAACAATCTGCGCGAGTTTTGAATCGAACTGACAGTAGCTGCGCTTTTTCTCCAGACAGACACCCAGGACTTTTTTCGAACAGAACTCCCCGATGCTGATGGTCAGCTTGTTGGTTTTCGCTTTGGCCAGCGCTTTCTCTTCGCTGCTGCAGCGGGCCAGTCCCACATCCTGGCCCCAGCCACTGTCCTTGCAGCAGTTACTGAATCCGGCCGCGAACTTTTTGCAGTATTTCGCGTTGCCGGTGAAGGCCCTGACATTTACGCCGTCCATCTCAGCCACGTCCTTACCAGCTGCCGCGAGTGCCGCCAGTTCGGAGACTGCCTGACCAAAATCATTGTTCTTCCCGGAGGCCGCCTTATCGCATTCGCCATCGAGACAGAACACATCCCCGCCACAAATCATCTGCTTCCCGCTGGTCCGCGTCTCACAGGAGTACGTGGCGTATTCATGAAGACAGGTTCCCTCTTCACTGGAGAACGCACACTGCCGGAATGACAGGGTGCAGGCTTTGTTATCCATCAGAGACTGGCAGGCGCCAAAATCTGCAGGCTGAGTAATGTAAGTGTCCCTGTAAGCCCAGCAGGCCTGATGCACCGAATATGCTTTACCATCCTGCCAGACCTCTTTCGTACCTCCTGGCTCAGTACATTCTGACGATGTTTTGTTTCCTTCATCTTTGTTAAAGGCGCAGTTCTCAACCCAGGTGATGTCAGGTTCCCATTCTTTTGAGGCGACCTGCATTGTGGCGCGGATGTTCAGCGTGATGTAACCGGAGCGGAGATTCCGGGCCAGCACGCCGGCGAAGTAGCTGACCGAATAGCTGTCATGCAGCTTAATGGTCATAATTTCATCCCGGCCTTCCACAACCTGATAACCGCCACCGGAAAGGGTTTTCCACTCCTGCCCCCCTTCCACACGAACCGAACCGCCAAGGGCATAGAGCGTCCTTGCCTGCCCCGGAGGCGCATAATTCGGCAGGCTGGTAATGAAATACTGCGCCTCTGCATGAATAAGCGTCCCTGTCACACCGAAGCTGAAGCGGACTTTTACCTGGTCGCCTTCCTGCCACGCATCCTTCAGCGCCACGCTGTAAACATCTGTCGTCGTCGTATCGTTATAGTGACCGGTAATGGTCGCTGTCCGCATGCAGTACTGCTCAACCTGAAGGTCGCGCTCACAGGTGTGGTTCGTGAATTCGCTGCGGTTCACTACCTGTGCCATACAGGCCTGGCCGGTATCCCCGACAATCGTATCCGCCCGGGATTCGATGTCTTTTGCCGACTGAATAAACGGTGCATCCGGGGAAATCAGGTCCGGTGGCCGGTTTGTGAACGATTCGGTAATGATTTTGCCGGTCTCGCCCTGGCTGAACTCAGAGGCCGAGTCACCTTTCAGGGAACTGTCTCCGCTGGCAGTGACGCCACCGTAGTATTTTGTCTGGTCCGGGCTGTCGGTATACCCCGGCAGGTTTTGCTCGCCGCTGAAGTTTTTCAGCGAGTCAATCCCGCTGCCCTGCACCTGCTTCGCAAAATCCGACCCGGCTTTATAGTCGGTACCGCTGTCAGCACAGGCCGGTGATGCCAGCCAGATGAAGGCACTGAGGACAGAGGCGTGTAGTGTCAGAATGAGCGGGAGTTCTTTCACCGGATACCTCCCAGCATTGTTCTGGCTGTCTGTGCGCAGTCACCTGTTTCCGCCACTTTCTCCAGCGCCTGTTTCAGGCGAATATTGCCGCGCACCACGTCGAACCCCGTCTGACACCGGACCACCAGGGCCGGCACACTCCGGATGTTGTACTGTGAGTACAGCGTCGGATCTATTTGAATGCCGTCGGTAACGCCATCCTTTACCAGCTGCAGCACCGCGTCAGTGGTGGTCTTCATATCGTTATTGATAAGTCCCCGCAGTGTTGCCGGAATACCGTACTGGCGGGTTTCATGCAGCATGCGCTTCAGCCCCTCTTCCGGTATCGAGAAGGAGACAAAGTACAGCGCCCCTTCTGTCGGCTTTTCCTGATTCGCTGCTTTCTGCTGGCTCAGAAGATTATCGATAAACTGGCTGTCTGAGCGGTTGAGTGGATTGCGCTTGATCTGCGCTTCCAGCTCCTGTTGCAGCTGTCTGTCGGGATGCTGGCGCAGCTGCTCGCTTAAATTCTCCTGCTGTTTCAGCCAGTCTCTGTCTTCGGTTGTCGGGCCAACGGCCCCACACACCTTCATGGTCAGTAAGGCCATCACTATCATCGCATTGATAAATTTCATCGAAGACTCCTGTCAGAGGAAGACGCAGTTACGTTTACGCCACATCAGATAGCCGTAGTTTTTACGCGTATTGGGCGGGTTTCTTCCGGTTTCCCAGCGCATCACGCTGCGCCCCAGAGGGTGACACTGGCTGCTGTCCGGATACATGTTCACCATCTGATAACGCCAGCGCTCTTTAGGAATGATCGGGGACGGATACTCATAGCAGACCGCCTTGTCTTTGCCGATGCTCTCCATGATCTGTCCCTGTCGGTGAAGCTTGTAGGCCATGCGCTCACTGACCAGTAACGAGGACTGCAGCGGACTGGACTCATTGCTGACCCAGCCGCTAAAGGGATACATCGAGCCCTGGGAGCCGGCACACCAGAACAGAACATCCAGCGGCATATGAAACGCGCTGGCCATCGCATCCGCAGCGCAGGCACCCTGCGCAATGGGATTGGCAAACAGAATGGCTTCCGGATTCAGGATGGTAGTCAGACTGCTGTCCACCCAGGTCGGGTCAATCTCGGAGAGATACGCAATATCCATATCTCCCCCTTCCAGGCAGCCCGCTGACGTGATGATGTTCAGCCAGTACGTCAGCGGATACTTGTACCAGTGAACGTGATAGAAGGCCCCGTTCACCTGTTTGTCGTCCTTTTTCGCCGTCCCCATGCCGGTCTTACCGAGGTTGATACTGAATCCGCCCAGATTGACCATGCAGCCCGGCGAACGGCTGACGTCCGTCATGGCCATCGGCTCCCAGTACCCGATGGCCAGGCCGGGGCGAACAAACAACGGTGGTGGAGCCGGGCAAAGCTGCAGGGGACTCCCGGGATTGCTGGTATCTGGCTGGTCGCCTTTGCCGACCTGCACACTGCCGAGCGACAGGGGGAAGATACAGCGCCAGCACACATCGGTGATCGGGTTAACGAATCGCCCCTCACAGGAAGAGTCAGCAGCCGCACTGAGGCTGTACCCCCACAATGTCAGGGCACTCAGGAACAGAGTCAGGGTTCTCACAAAAACATCCTTATTTAACAGGGAAGGTCTCAATATTCAGCCGTTCACCGGAAGGCGCCGGGGTGATACGCGCCGGCACCGTGGTCAGGCCAAAGCGCTGGCTCAATACGCCGTTCTGGTCGAAATAAATCCGGCTGTCCAGCACAGCAGAGGTCTCAGGGACGCTGCCCCGCACCAGGATAATCTTGCTCATCAGGGTTTCCGGCACCTGGCGCTTCATCCACGCTATCTGGTCGGCATCATCCCCGTTGATAAAGTACAGGGTCTGCACAAACGGCACGGTTTTCAGGGGATTCACCACATCTCCCTTTCGGGCAAACACCCGGCCCTTATTGTCCTTCAGGTCTTCGGTCAGGCGGATACTGGGGTCAAACCAGCGTTGCTCATACTTCTCTGCCCGTTTAATCCCCTCCACCGGGGCCGGGCGCTGGCTGTTTTCAATGACACGCTGTTTAAACTCATCCATCGTCTGGTCCCACTTTCCTGTGGTCTGCAGCGTCTGCAGACGTTGCGTGATGAGCTGCAACATGTCCTGTTCACGGACGGGCCATAAATCCCCCCACGTCCCGAGATCAGCAGCCTGTGTCAGCGGCGACAACAGACAACCGACGAGCAGATAAGCACGAAGCGTTGTCATTCACGGTCCCCCTTCATCCGGCGGGCGATGTCGTGCTGAATAGTACGGGTCACATCGGATGCGCCCTGAACCACCGCGGGTGAGACCAGAATGAGCACACGATGCTGTTGCTGATAGTCCGCCAGGCTCTTCTCCAGCGCGTCGTTAAACCTGTCCGAGAGCGCTTTCGACTGCGCTTCCGTCAGTTGCTTCTGGCTGACGCTGTCCATAAAGCTGTCGAGCGTCTTTTTCATATCGAAGGCCACTACCCGTGGTGTGGTGTACGCCAGCATTACCCGCGTGAGCATGACGTTGCAGGCCAGGGTAAAAACGACAAGGGCGGTGATGACCAGCACCCGCCGGAAAGTGCGCGATGTCGCTTTATCCTTCTGTGGTTCCGGTTTCTGTGATTGCTGCTGTTGCAGCTGCTCCGGTTGTTGCTCTGTATTCTCTTCCATCAGCGGTTTTCCTCTGTGTCGTTTTCAGATATCCGGGATTCAAGCTCAGCCATCTCCTTCTCAAAGTTCCGGCAAGCCAGACCGTACACCGCATCGTGAATATCGACACCTTCTGCCCGGCGCGCTTTCATGTACTCAAAATCCGGACCTTTAGAGGAGTACATCGCCCGGCTGAGCGGGTCGACAAACAGGCGGTGCCAGGAGCAGTTCGCCTCCACCTGCAGCATGAAGGAGGAGAACCACTGCTCTTTGGCCGAGCCGAAACCGTTAATCATGTCTTTCTCAAGCTTGCTGAACTGGTCCGGGTACAGCTGGTTATATTTGGCAAACTCCTTCGCTGACTGCTTCAGAATGGCCTTGTAAGATGAGTTCCCCCAGGCGGCGCGTGCAGCGCTCGATGCGGTCGGGGAGTCGAAGTCGACGATGTTCTGGGTGATGGTGATATAGGCCCCGGTGTGCCGGCGCGCCGTCCGGTAGCCCTTCTCAATAAAGGTCCCGACCTTCTCGTTTTTGAAGTCCAGCAGTCGCCAGCCTTCATCGATAACGTTGAGTTTTTTCAGGCTGCGGGGAGACTGGTACATCCGGTTCTCGATATAGATGATGAGCGAGAACATCACCGCGACCAGCAGGGACTGGCGCGACTCCAGCCCGCCCAGCTCAAGCACCACCATCCGGGCATCGTCATGCAGGGACGGCTCATCGGAGTTGAAATACTCCCCGTACAGCCCGTTCACGGTGTACTGGTCGAGCAGGATGATCATGTCATCAAGACGGCTGCGCACCCCCGGCGAGTCGGCATATTCCTCACTGTCTTTCTCGCTCTGGAGGAAGGCCACCACATCATCGATGCGCGCCTTGTTGCGCTTACTCAGCCAGGCAGCCCGGACCGCCTGCAGGAGAAGACCTTCGTGTACTTCATCCAGGTTACCGTTGGGGCTGGCCATCACCGACATCTGGTCGCGGATACGCTCGGCGGACAGGTCAAAGTTCGCGTCATCAAGAATATTGGCGAACGGATTAAACTTCAGGGAGTCGCCGTCGAGATACACGCCGCCCATGTTTTCACACAGGGACTTATAGCCGTCGCCCATGTCGAACACCCAGGCAAACCCGCCTGAGTCCAGTACGCTACGAATAAGGGGCTGTATTAATCCCGTCTTCCCTGCGCCGGACGTCCCACAAACAGCCATATTGAAGTTGGTGTTGTTCATCCCCTCGTAGAACAGATCGATAAACGCCAGCTGGTTACGGTAGGTTGGCGCCAGCAGTCCCGCAGGTGCCAGTGGGCTGTCAGCAACAACCGGCAGAAGGTTGGCCACCTGAAACGTCTCAGCCCGTTTAACCACACCTGCGGCCTGTAGCTCTTTGAACAGCCCTTCCCCGCACTTAAACGGCAGCATAGCCAAAAAGTTACGCAGATGATGATAGCGAGCCGGGATAAGCTGGAAGCCTCCCTTACGGTAGCTGTTGAGTACCTGCTGTTCAGTGGTGAGTGAAGCTTCTGCGTTGTCTGCGGTATACGTGGTGATGTTAAAGAAGTAGGACACCAGAGAGGTCTGGTTGGTCGCAAGCCGCTGGCGGATATCGCCCCACTCCTGCACTTCCTTTATCACGTTTGGAAAATACTTCGCGTAGGACGTTTTGCTTTTCTTCTCCACGTCCATGAACTTCAGGTTGGCTTCGTTCTGAGTCTTCACCTGATCCTCGACCATCAACGTCAGCGTGATAACAAAGGGGCAGGAGATGGAGAGTTCCGGGTTAAGCAGGTTGGCGTAGTTATCGGCGGTGGTCCAGAGGAAGGCGATTTCCGGATCGCATTCCAGATGGTAGTTAGTCACCCGGGTCACGCACTCTTTCCCGTCGCGCCCCAGGCGGCCGATTTTCAGATGACCGGCGGTGACCTGCATATCAAAGCTGTCATCCACGCACTGGTAATTGAGGTCCTGATACGGGTCCAGCTTGTACGGTACGCGGTACATCTCATGCGGGTCAGGGTTTATCAGCTCCCGCATCAGTTCGACCAGCCCGGCAGCATCGAGGATACGCGTCGGGATATAGGCCCCGCCGAGCGATGCCCGCAGGATTTTTATCTGGTTCTCCAGCTCCACAATTTGCGTGGCGGAGTTTTTCTTCCGGGGCACGCAACAGGAGATGTAGACGCGATAGTTGCGCAACGTAAGAGGCAAATCCAGACTGTCGGGCAGGGGAAACTGCGTCTCCGCCGCACGGAGGTAGTATGCGCGGGTGATGGAGTTAAACTTCTTAGCCTGCTTGCCGCTCCAGCGGAACTCACGCAGACCGTAGTCGATATCATTCCCGACCAGCTTACTGGAGACGAGATGAAAACTGACCGGTACACCACGGGGAAGCTTGCTGCGCAGTAAATGCTCAAGCGTGGCGACGATATCTTTATCCGCACCTGGAAGAGGTCGCGCCTCAAACATAAAACCAACCGTTTTGTTATTAATAAACAGCCCGGTGGCGGAGTCATAATCCTTATAGGGCAGTATACGGCTGAACTGTGGAAAATTCATGCTACCCAGCATGTCGTTGGCTTTGGCGGATTCGTCGGGCAGCTTCAGCGCAGAGACCAGTGAATTCACGGCCTGCGCGACGGTATCCATGATGTTATTACTCATGCGAGCATTCCTTAATACATTTTAGAAAATCAGAGAAATATCAGGCTGCGGGTCGTGGATATATCACGAGATCTCATGCATAAAATCACAGACAAAAATCGACGGAAGTCGTTTAACAGGAAATTACTGCTGACCTTTTTTATCAGGGGGGAATTCATTCAATGCTTTTAGTTGTTTTTCGCGCAAACCATTTTGCTCGTCCCTGGCCGTACATTCTGATGCGAGGTTGTGTGCATCGCGGATTGTCAGAGGTTTACTGATTGAGTCGCCTGACGGGGCCAGCGCATTACGGAATTCTTCGGCTGCACAGGGTGATTCTCTCGAAATGATTAACAACTCATCATCTGTTGCGATATGAACCGTCTGTCTGATATAAAGATCGTAGAGGCTGCCGCTTATAAAGGATGACAATAAAAGTATCGATAAAGCGCCAAAAACATAAAGCTTCATTTTGTTTTCCCTTCATACAACCCCCACTGGCGAATATACTCATCATACTGAACCTTCGGTATGTTAATAATGACGCCGGCACAATCCAGTTTATTAACAGGTTCGGTAAATGTGCCCATCGGAAAGTTGACCTCCAGAAGTTTACAGTCGTTTTTCCAGTGCCCCCCGGCTTCCAGCTCATCCATCGTGAATGACCGACTGGTAAAGACGATAAGTATGACAAACGCAACCACTGCCATAAGCGCACTAAAGAAAAATACATTAGCCCTGCAGACTCGCAGATTAATCTTTTCAGGGATAACAAACATGGCCAGAGCACCAACAACACCGATAACAAAAAGGATCAGGCACACACCAATAAGCCACTCAATATTATCTCCTTCAAGGTAGTAGGCTCTCATTGACTGCCTCCGTTCAGTGTTTCCATCGTACTGTTCAGGGGCTCGCGCGTTTTAACCTCAATGCACTCCCCTGTGTTACTTCCGTAGCCCCTGCCTCCACGCGCTTCGACTGCCCGCAGCATTTTGAGGCAGACATCCGTATTGGGCATGGGAGTAAGGTTCCAGACTCCGCCGCCGCTACTCGGCGTCATCAGCACCAGAAAAATGAAGGTATGCATACCTTATTGTCTCCGTTTATAAATTAACGACCGAATAGTTCTTCGAGTAATGCTTTGATAGTTGTTATTTTCTTACCGCCATTTACCGCGCTGTCATAATCAGCCTTGCTGACATTTTCAATAACATCACCACACTGAAGCCGGTTTTGTGCGGGAGAGAGGAACCCCCTGTCAATATTAACCTCAAGCAACCGGCAGTTATTTATCCAGTATTGAGACTGTGCGTCGGATACGGTATGACTTCCTGAAGCAAAGATTACAACGTATACGGCCACTAAAATGACCAGCGCGAGACTCCATTTGAATAATTCACTCATAATCAGCCTGACCTTTCGGTTACTAAATTCAATGCAATTTACTCTGTTTCTTTTCAGATGAAATGCCCTCTGGCCTGTACTTAACAGGAAGGTAGCGGGTCATCATCAATCCTTGCCCGAATTTGATACTTGACTCCGTTGGACTTAACAGAGTTCCTTATACCAGAGTCTGAACATTATAAAACTGGTGTCGGTAGAGAAACCGTCGCCAGTAACTTCGAACAGGGTTTCAACTGAAACCACCTGAATATTCTTGTTTTCAATCCAGTCATTCATTTTACGGACACAGTCAAACTCCTCATCGCCAGATGTTTTTTTATCTTTTTTAAAATCCTGAAACTTAATCATAAAAAACGACTCCATTCTTCATAAATTTTCAGACAACAAGCGCGAGGTATAAAGCACGCTACCGCCCATCCCTTTCAACGCAGAGGGCACTCGTTTTAAATTCGGTGTTCATTCAGTATTCACAGCGCCATTAACGACACTGTTGATCAGTTAATTCGGGGCTGGCCCCATGCCGATGGCATCACCACAAATAACACCGTGGTGGGCTGGTGATAGACGTCTTCAGCATCGATATACGGCGCTATCCAGAGGGAGGCCGTCTGTTCTCCCTTCCTGAGTGGGCGGGGATAATTGCCCGGCAGCGTTGCAGGTGAGCGAAATGCCGTCTGGCTGACCGGTGTGGCAGTGGGCGGCGCGGTCTGGTTGCTGGCGTTTTGCACCGGGTGTACTGGCGGCGCGCTCAGCATGCCTGCCGGTTTCACTGCCGCCGTTGACACTGTAGTTGTGCCGGTTACAGAGAGGGTCGGTTGCGGCGGCAGCGGGTAAGATACCTGCGACGGCGTTCTGAAGTTGCCGTCAGCCAGTCGTGGCAACCCGGCCGCAGCCGGCTTTGCTGCGGCGCTTTCCTCCCGTGCCTTAGCTTTCTCATTCGCCTGCTCCATCGTCATACAGGTATCCGATGTCGTGGCATTACATTCGAATTCCGTCTCTGTGCCCGCGCACCCGGTTAAGAGCAAAGCGCTGCCCAGAGGAATTAACAGCATTAATTCCTTCATGATATTTCCCGTCATTTTTCTGATATTAATTCAGGCCCGCGCTGAACGTTGCCTGTAACCTGCTTCTTTGCCAGTGCTGTGAGCGGCGCAGGACTTAACCATGGTTTTCTCCCTGTGCTTCTCCGCCTGGTGAGAACTGGCGCGGGTCCAGCTTGCCCAGTTTTTTCAGCATCTCGTCAGTGTTAAACCCGTTCAGGTTACTGTCTGACTGCTGCGCTTCAGACTGCGCGACCGGCTCCTGGTTGTGCGCCTGTTGTTGTCCGTTCTTTTCTGCGTCCAGCTCTTCGATGGTTTTCAGCTGAAAACCATCCTGAAAGACCACGGTGACTTCATTGCCGGCACCAATCGGGATAACCGGGTGATACTGTTCGGCACGTTTGATGTAGTACTCGCTCAGCGTCTGCGCGGCTTTCGACGCCCCGCCGCCAATCCCCATTTTGAACACATCCCCGGCGCCCACTGACGCCGTGGCGCCGAGGCCAACGGACGGCTGTGACGCCCGCTCCATCCCCTGACCGATACCGTCAACAAAGCCTGCGCCCCATGCCCAGCCGAGGATTTTGCCGTTACGCATCACGACCTCCCCTTTCACCCCGTTCTTGCCCATGAAAGAGACGTGCCCGGCTATCGGCTGGTCGATGGTTTTATCGCCCTTGATGCAACTGATGTTCCGGGTGCGGACGATGGCACGCTCACTGGAGACATCCCCCCAGGCCTCGAGACCGACAAAGCAGCCGGTGAGGTCATAGGTTTTGCTGTTCGGCATCTCCACCAGGCCCACCACGCGCAGCTGCATCGGCACCGTGGATTCGTTACCCGTGACAGAAGCATTCGCATCGGCCCCTTCAATCAGGATGCTTTTCGCGAAACTGCCGGACGGAATGTAAGGCAGCTCTTTGCTCTTTTTCCCTTTGTTGTAGTTAAACGTCTTGCGCTGTATCTGATTCGGTACCGGCACAGACTGGTAGCTGACCTGCGGAGGCGGTGTCACGCCATTGCCCGGATAAAAGGCGGTGGGTGGGGGTACCGCTGCGCCAGACTGTGGTGGATAGCTCAGAGGCTGAGGCTCCCCTTCCGGTCCCGGAGGCGGTGAGGACGGCGCGGGCGCCGGTTCGCCACCGGAGACGGCAGGTTTCACACCCAGCACCTTCAGCTGTTCCTGCATGGCCGCATTCTCATTGCTGAGTCTGTCGATACGTATCTGGTCGGCGGTACGGGCTTTACTGAGCAGGTCCACTTCATTGCGCAGACCATCAAAGCTCTTTTTCAGGTCGGATGCAGTGGCCTGCATCTCCGTGGTTGCGTGTTGCTCCACTTTGGTATTGAAGTGGCTGTCGACCACACCGGTCATGTCCGGCGCCGGCTCTCCCTGCACAGGCGCTTCCTCATCGGTGCTCAGATTCAGTTCAGACAGATAGAGGCCCCCACCGACGGCAGCCGCGCCGCCAACCAGAATGAGCCCCAGCCAGAGGTACTGCTTGCGTTTAATCAGCGTGTTGAAGTTCGCCATCAGCGGCTCTCCCCTGTATCAGAGGTGGTCACCCAGACCTGCATCCGGCCACCGGTGGTCAGCAGACCTGCAGGCGTACTGAGCATGACGGCACGTGTGCCGGGCTGCCAGAAATCGCTCTCACGCACCACACGAGGCGACAGAGAGACATTGTCCAGGCTGTAACGGACGACCTTCAGGTGATGACCGGTCCAGACTTTCTCTGCCGTGGCACGCAGGCCAGCGGGTACCGTGAGTGTTTCTGACGTAACAGGAACCGCCTGATAGTCATCCGGGACGCTTCCCTGCCGCACGGCACGGTTAAGGGTGACCAGCACCGATTCATACGGATTTGATTCCTCCCAGGCTTTTGCCGGACCGGGTGTACCTGTGAGTTCACTAACCAGCTGGATTGTGCGGCCGACACCCACGCGGGGAACCGCGCGGATGGAGAAGTTGAAGCCGCGCTCGGTTTCCACAATAAAGGTGAACGGCTTCTTGCTGATGGTCGCCAGAATCGCACCGCCGCTGTCGGTCTGCTCCTGGTTAGTCAGGCCACCATCGAGACTGTTAATCGCCGTGATGCGGTCCCCGGGCACGGTAAAGAGGTTCGGATCGGTGTTACTCACCGCAATATTGGCCTGACCGCCGTTCGCCAAAGGGACCACTGTCGGTGACAGCGTACCGCTGAGGGGGGCCGACATCGCGGGTACCGTAAATAACAGGCATCCTGAAATAAATAACGGGTTAATCATTTTCATTATTTATTTCTCCAAAACGCGCCAGCCAGCTGACACCATCGACTCGACTGAACTGCAGAACATAATGTTTAATTTCACTATAGGGCTTCGAATCCCCTATCCATGTTTTCAGCTCGCCCCGGATATCAACGCGGTTCTCTGCCGGATATGCACGGATAAACGTCATATAGAAGGTAGCGTTAACATTATTTTCCCTGATGCGCTTAGCATCTTCAGCCAGCTGAATCTTAAGACTGTTCTGCGAGGCAGGAAATACATACCGGAGAAGTTGCTGATGCTGGGCATCAACCGTTTCCGGCGTGACATTAAGGCGCAGCGCAATAAAGCTCAGGCCCAGTTGCTCAAGATAAGAGGCGTCCGCCTGATTCTGCGAAACGGCAAACGGCGCACTGAATAACATCGGTGTCACCGCGACTTTCTGTTCTGTCTGAAGACGATAGTTATTAATACCCTGAATGATATTTGTCGCAAGGCTGAGGGTAAAAAACGTCCCCAGACAGATAAATCCCACGGCGATAACACGCGTGGTACTTTGTCTGGCACCATGTTCCATATGTTATTTCCCCGTTGATTTATTTAATCCACTGCCGGAAACAGGAGTCCGGAACATCATGAAAAAAACCTTTAAGAAGGGAGGTTGGCAGATACCAGTAAATCAGATCGCGTAGCCAGGAACTGCCGCGCCCTTTTTTCAGTTTTTTGATACCCCAGAAAACCAGTGCCGCTGCAGCCATACCAAATATGAACTTGCTGGTCCAGAAACCCCAGCCGAGACAAATGACGGCCGGGATAAGTTCATCTAGATATAAACCAAACCAGCGGGACTGGTTAGTCAGTGTTCCCGGGAAACGGTATTTTTTTAATTCGTCTCCCGTCATCACGTATTTCCTGTCAGTAACCGGCGACGGTCATGCCGACGCTGATAAAAACAGACAGAATGGCGAAACCAGCCAGAAACTTAATGTTCTTGGTGGTCATATACATGATGGCCCCGACGATAACTTCCGCAAGCACCACCCACTTGACCACGCTGGAAGACTTACCGAAGGTGCCTTTGACCGTGGTATCACCGGACTTCATCAGGTCAGTTGTGGTAGCCATGGCTAAGTCTGGAAAGAACGACGCCAGCGCCGCAACAGGTACGACAGCTTTTGTCATTTTCAGCGCATTCTTTTTGTTGAAAACACGGGACAGAAAAGACGGCTTAGTTTCTTCAGAGACAGCAGTGCCCTGAACACTTAATACAGCATTCATATTTATTTCCTTTAAAAAGAATGATTAGTTTAAAACGATTATGTCACTTCAATTAATTCTTTATGTCTGCTTACCTCCTGGCTCAGTGATATCGGAATTATAAAAGTCGGGAAATCTTTCAAGATGATCTTTCAAACGCAGATATGCCTCAGAAGTCTTACTTCTTCGACTCCTGTCTTTTGCTTTAATTAGACGACGATTAGTATCTTCATCTAACCTTAGAAGCACATGTTGTCCTGGTGCTGGTCGCGCGTTACTCCTAATCGCTCTTCCCAATCGTCCTCCAATGGTAAAGTTTAATAAAACTTAATAAATCTTACATTGACACAATAAAAAGTAAACTATTTACACAAAAACAATGCGTAAATTATTTTTACAAATAAAGAGTACGCTTCGTACTTTTAAAATTTACAAATCATTAACAGTGTACTCTTAGCACTTCAATAACATTTTGTAAGATCTTGCTGTAACTACAAGAGTGCAATAAAGATAATATAAGGTAGTCTCTGTCGGGATAGTTTAATTCTTTCCTCATCTTATGAACAACGTTCTTAGAGGTTTGCTCTTCCAATCCTGTTATTTTAGAAATAGTTGAATGAGTGAACCCTACAGAGTAAAGATTCAGAACAGCCCATTCAGAACTAGCCATATTTGCAACCTTCGCTAAATATTTATCCATCTTTGAAGAAAATGCACCATGCTTCCCAGAACGATCGATAACACTATTAACCTCATTTAAAAAAACCCATTTCGTGAAAACTTCATTATTCAAAGTGATGCATTCTATAAATACTGACCATATTTGCTTTTCAGCCTTTACATTTTTCACCAAGCAAGCATTTCTTGATGTTAATGCTTTTAGCTCTGAATGAATCAACTCCATACCTGCATCGACGGAAATGGAGGAAAACCATGATTTACGATCGTATTTTGTTAAAAAAATTTGATCAAAAAGGGGGCTGGAATAGATGAACTCACCAGAGGAGTTACGAATAAAAGAAGGACTCGACGAAATGTTAAGCATTTCGGCAACATTCTGAATGGATTCTGTTTGACGGCGTACAGCAATTTGACTACGATCCTTCGCACACATAGGCGCCTCCTCGAAAGGACACTATGGATAGTTGACGTCAGGGGGTACCAGCCCCAGGCGTCAACGCTTCAATAAATTTTGTTTAATTCGCAATACCTAGTTTATAGTCCATTACCTTCCCTGTCACTTCCAGTGACTAGATCTTTATTCTTTTTTAATACCAAACTAAAGATGTAAACTCTATATCGTAGAGTTCAGACTTATTCATTTTCCTCAGAATCATCCTGCCGAGGAAAGAACATTGTTACTACATCCCCTGCATCATCGATGATATCCCGGACCATATTTTTGAACTGGAATCTTTCGTCACCAACAATGTGCGGACTAAGTGACTCCATAGCCAGAACCTTTGACATGGAGAACTGCGTCTTCATAACATTCTCAAGTAATATTTTATTAAATTCCATTTGATTGAAACCTGATTCTTTTCGCTCCATTTGCGCTTCATAAACCCTGAGGCCTAATTCAAGTAGCATCGTCGTAACACTTGAGAAGCTGATATCCTTCTCCTTAGCCCCCTCAGTTCTGCGCTTTTCAACTATCGCATTAATTTTCTGCACAACCTCATCACTGGGATATGCTTGCACCCTGGCCATGACTGTTCCTTTATTGAACCATGCTATAAACTTAATATTATCAGATGAAGATAACCCGTGTTTTAAGTAATTACAACTCTAAACTTAAGTCAAAACTCTAAACAACTTATAACACAAGTCATATAGCGACTTAAGCCTAGAGTCAAGTCATCATAACCATCTGAAAATAAATGAATGAGTTGTAGGTAAGTCCCTAAAGACTCACCTACAACTCATTGGTGAATTGCCGACAACTCGCATTCATATAAACTTATATAATATAAAATAATGTAACCATAGCTAACCCACTGAAGTAAAATATTAATCTGCAAAATTTTAATTTTGCGTGGGGTGTGGTCATTTTGTGGTGAGGAGTGCATATATGTTGAGTCTCGGTCTTGGATGGGTTAAGGTTATTCCGGGATTTGGCACGGAGGGGAATTCATGAAGGGAGCAGCGTTTGGTATCATCCTGTCTTTAATACCATTGTCATCAATGGCAGCAGACTGCTTTGATATGGCTGGCAGGGATTACAAAATTGATCCGGATCTCCTGCGTGCTATATCATGGCAAGAATCACGATTTAAAATTGATGCGATTGGTCGTAATCCTGTTACGGGTTATGGATCAGGCTTGATGCAAATTGACTCGCAGCATTTCAACGAACTGTCGCGATATGGAATAAAACCGGATCATCTTCTTAGCGATGCTTGTCTTAACATCTACACCGGAGCCTATTATCTGGCTCAGGCGTTTAAAAAGTGGGGCGTTTCGTGGGATGCAGTCGGGGCATACAATGCAGGCTTCAAAAAGACCCCGCGCCAGGCAGCAAGACGTTACGAGTATGCGAAGAAGATCCATTACTACTACACGGCTATCAAAGCAAGCAAACGAACTTCTTCTAAAGATCAGAAAATCGCCATGAACTAAAAAGCCTTCTGATATAAGAAGGCTTGAATTTCTTAAAAATCTACGGCATCTATACCTGGATAATAATCGGCATCACTATCAAAATGAAAAAGCAGATACCCGCCCTCCCGGTGCATTAGTATGAGATTTTTGCGTAAAAATTTTGACACCCCACCTCTTTTTAGCGCCAGAAGATGGCGTTTGAAATCATACATCCTTATAACACAACCATAAGGTGTATCATGTATCCACTCTAAGTAACTATCGCAAGTTAGATAATTGGTTGTTGATGAAAGCACCTGAAGAACTCTGATATCACCTTCTTCCATATGTGAAATACTGATACAGACAGCTTTAAATTCAAACATAAGTATTCCCACCATCAAAACGCCGGACAGCTGCCCGGCGCTTATAATTAGCCTTTAAGAGTGCGGAATTTCTCCGCAATTAACCACAATGCCTTATTGAGTTTGACATCACCATCAATTGCTTTTACTGGCCGGGTTGTTGTTCTTTTCCCTTTTTCAGTTCGGCCAGGCAAACCGCCTTTAATCAGATTTTCCTGGACCCTTTGATATGTAGTCCAGATGTCATCTTTTTTATCTTCATAACGGCGCGGATGAATTATCTGTTCAATACTGACCGGAGATTTATTTTCATCTTCATATCGGTAGGTTAATGCAGCTTGTCCAAACAGACGCTGTTCTTCCTTGGTTAAGGTAATAGACTTCATGACATCAACGCCTTCAGTTATTTTATCGAAAATTCCCAAAACTTCGTAAGCACCTTCGATAACCCTTCCCACAATATCACCTTTATGAGGTACACGAATCTCACCAAACGACGTACCGCACACAAGGCCATTTGTGCATACAAAACGGAACATACCCGGGATCATTTGATAACTGGACGATCCATCATGCGAGTTAAGAAGAATGATTTCGGGTACTTCTGTTCCTTTATTGGCCCCTTCACGGCGAAGTCTTACCATATGCTTAGTATGCCCCCGTTTATCCTCATCCCTTACTCGTGACTGACAGGCAAAAAATGGCTGGAAACCTTCTTCACGTAATTTATCCAGCAGTGTAATGGTTGGAATATAGGTATAGCGATCACTACGTGAATTATGCTTTTCTTCTGAAAACACAGAAGGTACAACCTTGACCAATTCATCGTTAGTCAGTGGGCGTTCCTGACGAATGGAATGAGTAAGTCCAAATCGGGATGCTAAACGCATATTATTCTCCTTCACCTGTTTAATTTTTTAACCATCACCCGTTGAGTTGCCGGGGCCGCGGTTTTGACTTTGTGCGGGGACCTGCTGAACCTGCCCCTGGATATAACCTTCACCCGTTTGAGAGCCGTTCGCCGCAAGGGCGTAAACGAGCACGGCCCGGTGCAGATGTCCGGGGGTGAGCGGGAAATTTTTTTCGGTCTAATGAAGCGCAGCGGAATGGCCGGGAAAAATTTATTGCGAAAGGCTCTGCCGTCCCCTGGACAGCAAGACGGGTTGTGCTTGTCTCAGCCCCGGCGAATGGACTCAAACGGGTGATGCGGGTACCAGGGGAAAGGAGCAGGCACCCGCCGCAACGACGAAGAGCGCGGGCGCGAAACGGCGTTGCCCCGCAGAGTGCCGGCAGTCCTTCGCCGGCACGGTGAAAGCGGCGCGGCCGGAACGGCCGCAGCAAGCGCTGCCGTTGACTTTGACCTCAGACATCAGACACTAGCCGTCAGGCCCGAAAGCGCGTAGCGGGTTCGGCGGAGCCCGGCGGGTGCGAAGCAGCTGCCCTGGCGGAGTGTGGCTCGACGACCGGACAGCGCAGCTGGCCGGGAGCCGAAGGTGTCCAGTGTGGGTATGCTTTTAAAGCCTTTAAGGTTTAAAAAGAGGCATCACAGCAGGGAGAAGGAGAGGAAGCAGGCAAACAGCAGGCAGCAAACAGGGAAGACGCGGAAAGGAAATGCGGGCGGCGCGTCAGCGCGGCCCGGTTTTCCCGGCGCCGCAGGCGCGCGGTCTTTCGAGGCGCGGCCAGACGGGGACAGGTGCCCCGCCGGCTTAACGTGTCATCAGACGGTTATTCTGAGAATGGCGGTCGCTACCTGGGTATACGTGAATGTTCCCCGTGGCAACGGCTCCCAGACGTCCGCCAGGGACTCCAGCGCCTTTTGCTGACGCGGCCCGTCCAGACATATGCCCGTCAGAATCCCGCCAGGCTCAAGCAGAGTTAATGCCCGCCGGATATGCCGGATATCATCACCGCGATTAAACGGCGGATTCATGATAATTCGTGTATACCGGCGCTCCGGATGATATTCGAGAAAATCTCCGCACCAGATCCGGACCTCCGGGAAATGAGCCTGCAGGTGACGGGCTAACCCGGCGTGCAGCTCCACGGCGTCACACTTCGCCCGGGGGACTGCATCCCTGATCGCCTGCAGTATGGCGCCCGTTCCGGCACTGGGTTCCAGAATGCGATCGGTTTCCCGGACATCAGCCAGCTCAACCAACCGGCGACATTCCGGGGAGGGGGTGACAAAAAGTTGCGAGCTACCCCGAATTTCAGCGACAGGGGCGCGCCCTTCCAGTTTGACCCGCATCGCCTGAATACGGTGTTTAAGGTCATGATGCATGAATGTACTCCCTGACCTCCCCGGCAAGATGCCGGGGAGCCTTCCTGCTATTTTTTCGGAATTTCAACGGTTTTCATGTCTGTGATATACACATTCACGAGCGTACAACCGTGCGTCATGCACCGGCGGAAGCGGTAGGCGCCGTGTGTTTCGGTTTCTGCAGCACCCCGCACGCCTTTATAATCAGCGGGTAATTTCGCCCACTCGGCTTTTGTCATTTCCCGGAACCCTTCCCCCGGATAATTGACGATCGGTGGGCGCTTCGCCGCTTTCTTCGCGTCGCTGGCTTCCTCCGCTGTCGGGGCTTTGTAGTCCGTGATACGGTCGGGCGTGAGTTTCATCGTGCCGCTGTAGCCCAGAAAGCGATAACCGGGCGTTTCGACTGAACTCACCTCCCCCTTACTCCGGTTAACCCGGAGAATGGTTAACCATTCTCCCCGGCTCAGTACCTGCCCGCCTGGTTCAAATTCCTGTGTTCGGGTGACAACGCCACCGTTTTCATTGAGCATCGCGCGTTCGTAGGCCAGGCGGTTCTGGTAATGATTAACCCAGCGCTGTTGGTGGTTAATCGTGCGCTCATGACAGCGGATCGCAATATCACGCGCCTGTTCAAAAGTAATGATCTCCTCCGACAGGGCAGAATGGAGAGACATCGAGCCCTCATACTGGCTTTTCTCTGCCGGGCGGGGGTATTTGTCGAGCGTGAAGCAGGCATGAATATGATCATAATTACTGACCAGTAACGCCATTTTCAGATCGAGCGTCTGCGCACGCCACATCGTCATATACTTTTCAGACCGGGCAATGTGCTTTTGGGACTTGCGTAATTCCGCCTCGATTTTTTTGATACGGCGGTAACGCACATCCGGACGCTCCTTGTATTTTGCGTGCCGCAGAGAGGCCTGCGCGCGCTGTTCCCAGTATTCCGCACGCTCGAACAGCATCACGGCACGTTTCATGCCGCTCTCAATTTTCTGCGCATGCCGGCGCGCGCGGCGCTCGCTGTGGTGGCCTACCAGGATCGGCTGTCCCAGCGGGACAGCCGATGCCAGCGAATCAACATGCGCAAGCGCCTGCTCCGATTCAACCGCCCGCCGGTCACTGTAGTCACTGAACCGCCCGGCGCGCTGCTCCTGGCGATCAAACAGGGTGCTGTCCTCGTCCTCGATATCACCGGCGAGCGAAAGCAGGACATCCTCCCGCCCCGGCGTCCAGGCTGGCGCCACAAAGAGTTTCTGTTTGGGCGCCCAGCGAAAGCCTGCTTTGTTGATCAGGGAATACGTTTCTTCATCGAGCCGTAATGATGCGTAAAGTCGCAATTTATTATCATCGGGTGAATAGGTTGCCCGGTAAGTCTGGCTGACGGTATTTTCCGTCATGATCTGTGCGGTAGTCGGTGTCATTGTGTTTTCTCCTTCCTGCAGTTGCCGCCCCTCGCGGGGCGGCTCACCTCATCATTTAAATGCGCGTTTCAGTTCCAGCGTGCGGAGTACCTGCCCGAGGGCGGTATTTTTCATCGCGGGGATGTGGACACCGCGCCCTTTGCGGTGACTTCTGGCGATATGACGCCCGAAAGCTCTGAGAGCGGGATCAATCTCCGGTGCGGTGATATCTGCGCGCAGAATGCGCGAATGACGACGGGGCTTTACAGCGCCTGCGGAAGGTGAAAAAATAGAAACGATCATAAAGTTGACTCCTTATGGTAGTTAACGAAGCCGGAAAAACCGTTCGTGCGATTTTTACGGCGTGGGAGAAGCAGGGTTTACCCTGCTTTTTTCATACCTGCGGTTTGCTTCCCGCCTCTTCTTCCTCCTTCTGAACCTGATCGGTAATGTCTTCCGGTGCGCCCAGAAACCAGCCTTTGACGGGTTCACAGCGTTCAATAAACGCTTTTATCGCCCGTTTTCCGGTCGTGGCCTGCACCCGGGTAAACATCGGCAGATTGCCGCTGGCATTGCTTCCCAGAAATGCGATCCGATACGTTCGCAATGAAGGATCCTGCATTTTTCTTTTTCCTGATTTTTAAAGAACATCACCCGTTGAGTTGCCGGGGCCGCGGTTTTGACTTTGTGCGGGGACCTGCTGAACCTGCCCCCTGGTATTAACTTCACCCGTTTGAGAGCCGTTCGCCGCAAGGGCGTAAACGAGCACGGGCGACGGCAGCTGTCCAGGGCGCGGTTTACCGCGTGCCATTTACCCTGGACGGATGATGGCGACTGTGCTTGTCTCAGCCCCGGCGAATGGACTCAAACGGGTGATACGGCGCCAGGGGGAAGGAGCAGGCACCCGCCGCAACGACGAAGAGCGCGGGCGCGAAACGGCGTTGCCCTGCAGAGTGCCGGCAGCTTTATCGCCGGCACGGTGAAAGCGGCGCGGCCGGAACGGTCGCAGCAAGCGCTGCCGTTGACCTTGACTTCAGACATCAGACACTAGCCGCCAGGCCCGAAACCGCGTAGCGGGTTCGGCGGAGTTTACCGCGTCTTTTCGCGGTTAGCGGAGTGTGGCTCGACGAC
Source organism: Klebsiella sp. FDAARGOS_511 (assembly GCF_003812845.1). Lineage (NCBI taxonomy): Bacteria > Pseudomonadati > Pseudomonadota > Gammaproteobacteria > Enterobacterales > Enterobacteriaceae > Klebsiella > Klebsiella sp. FDAARGOS_511. The sequence continues at coordinate 127,659 of NZ_CP033823.1, forward strand.
TGGACAGCGCAGCTGGCCGGGAGCCGAAGGTGTCCAGTGCGGGTGTGCTTTTAAAGCCTTTAAGGGTTAAAAAGAGACATCACAGCAGGAAGAAGAAGAGAAAGCAGACAGACAGCAGGGAGCAAGCCGGAAACGTAAAGATGCAGGCTGGAGAGAATATGTTTTTCATGCCGCCGGAAAGAAGCCATGATAAACCGGCGGCATACCAGACGGGGCGTCAGGAACGGAGCTTATTTTCCTTCCTGAACTGCGCAACGCTATACCAGATTGAAGCCAGGAAAGCGAAAACGGTGATCAGGACACGAAATTCGTCACCCGGCTCTTTCCCCTTCAGCATCAGCGTTATGATGATGCCGGCAACGATAATCCACGCAATACCACTCCAGAGGCGCAGCTTATCCGCCACGACATTAATCAGAACAAAAGCAACGGCCAGGATAGCCCCCCACAGAGCCGGAACAGGCTGAAACGGAATAAAAAACAGGTTAATACCGGTTAAAAGCGTCACGGCAGCAAACATCAGAGACATACGCACAGATTACCCTCCCTGGACACACTGAGTAAGAAAATCAATTCTGCTGATCATCGCCCGGTTTATTATATTCGGGTGCATTTGCGCGCGGCAGCTGCTGACTGTTCAGTCGATGTACGCGGAACCGTTCATGGAAATATTCGCGCAGGTGTTCAGGCTGTTCCCGTTCAACAAGTTCCGGCATGACGGGCTTGTTCATGCGCTCCTGCCAGGCAACATCAGCAGCCACCTTATCGACGGCAACTTTGTCCTGCTCCTCCTTTGAAAAAGAGGCAATATTCCACTGCGACATACGCAAAATCAGCAAAAGAAGAAAAGGTACGCAGATATTACGCTCTTAATCCTTAACTGGCGACCTGTTGAGGTGAGGCCAGTACGCAGCGCCGCAGGTGTGGCGAACCGCCTCACTGGCAGGCGAAGCCTGCCAGGATTTTCGCGCGGCCGCACCGATCTGCGAAGCCGGGTAAGCTCCTCACAGATCGTGCCGTCTCTGACCTTAAACGGGGCGTCGGGCGCCCCGATATAGTATCAGTCCAGAGCCGCGTAAATAGCAGCGCATTCGTCATGAGAGTCAATGAAATTCCACAGCTGCGATTCCCGCAGCATCAGGTGGCGTGTCAGGGCAGCATCACCGCGTTCATGGTGCAGCCAGATACGGCGGTTGATCGCCAGCGCCGTAATGATAACTCCGGCCGCATCCGCGCTGACGGACCGATCAAACCAGTTATCCGGGTTAGTCAGATGGAAACGGTCACCGTCAGGCATCATGTAGCCGCCGCCCTCCGGAATACGGATGAAATGCCAGAAGCCTCCGCAGTAATCGGTGATGTGTTTCTCAGCGAGCGCATAGACCTGCATCTCTCCGGCCAGAAAATCGTTACCAAACAGATCCGGCAGGAACGAGAGACGGTCGGACTCCTCTACATTCAGCATGGTTTGACGGGCATGATACATAGCAACCTCCACAGGTTCATAAGATTGCGGCACCGGGTTGTGCCGTGCCGACACGACAGCCCGGCGGAAAGCGGAAGATGCAAGGGCGACACCGGAGGCCGCAGCGCAGATAAAGCACGAAGCTGGTCTGGACGGTTTTAGAGCGAACCTGAGCGAGAAAACGACGGGAAGAACGGCGAGCTTCCTAAAAAAACTGTGACCGGGCGAGGATGGCGGCGCCAGCGAACCCTTGCATCTGCAGCGGCCGGGCTAAAGTGAAGGCACGGCACTACCCGAAGCGATGCAGGAGATACAACATGAGGTCCCCTGTCGCGGTTTACGAGCGCAGGGAGAAAAGCAGAAGCTGGCATCGCGACGCGATGGCTGCGTATAAAGGCCGCAGACCGGAGGGAGGGGGCCGGACAAAGCGGAGCCGGCGGCAAAGACAAGCCGGCGACGTCCTTATCCGGTGTTGATGGCATGGCGCCAGTTTATCAGCTGCCCGTCACCAGGCGGCCCGGGAGACCTCTCGTTCTGAGCTTATCGGCGATCTGGTTTATCACTGGCCACGGAGATACCAATGTACATACCGCTTCCCCAGATAATCTGAGAGAGCACAAATAGCCACTGAGGGACGTCAACAATCAACAGCGGAAGAAGAGCAACCGTCACGATTAAAATCAGGCGGCTACCGAATTGCCGGCGCACCGGTTCAGCGGCGTCAACCGGGACGCCTGCATATCGCAGAACCTGCCTTAAACCCGTATTCATAATCACTCCACTCAGAATAAATGCACTGTACGTCAGTATATTACATTTTATTAGATAACGATTCTCCGGACTGGCAGCGATCCTTCTGAAATTTCCCTGTTTTTGCAGGAACAGCAAATGGTTACAGACAACGGCAACAAGATGACTTGAAAAAAAACGGCCTCCGCAAAATAATGTCGCGGTAGGGATACCCGTTACCGGGTACCCCCCGCACAGATCCCGGCGTGCGCTATTCACGCACCGGGCTCCTGCCTTGGGTGTCTGGCGGTGAACCGCTCCACAGGCCATGGATGCAGAACCCGAACCTTCGGCAGCCATACGGCTGCCAGTCTGTTTGCTTTCGTCCATGTCGTATCATCCTGCTGGCTCCTGCGCCTCAGCGCCCGTCGCCAGAGGTCTGTTACGTATATCCTGAACTTCCGCATCATGGGATAGTTGCCCGGGACTGAGTGGTAGTTCAGGTATCCCTGAACCACTCTCCTGAGCCATTTTCCCTGTTCGGGGATTGAGTAATGCCAGCGCTTTCGTAGTCCGCCCTTGATCGCTTTCAGTGTCGCCGTCATCCTGTCCCGGCGTGTCTTTCGTATCAGCATGAACCTGCCACTACGATCTTTCCCACTGATATGCGTGAACCCGAGGAAGTTGAACGTTTCTGGTTTACCTTTTCCCCTGCTGGCGCGGTTTTCGGCTGCGAAGCGGCCGAACTCCGTCAGTCGGGTTTTCTTCGGATGTACCGTGAGTCCGAACTCCTTCAGTCTGCGCTGCATGGCTATACGAAAGCATTGAGCGTCGATTCGCTTGTCGAACCCGATGACTATGTCATCTGCGTATCTGACCATGACCACATTGCCTGTGGCATGGCGGCGTCGCCACTGATGCGCCCACAGATCGAAGACATAGTGGAGGTAGATGTTTGCCAGCAGCGGCGAGATAACCGCACCCTGTGGGGTGCCTTCCTCCTATGCCCGCCATTCTCCTTCCTCTGAGGTCCCGGCTGTGAGCCACTTTCGTATGAGCCTGATTACCCTCTGGTCGCCGATTCTGTGTTCTATGAACCTGATTAGCCATTCATGGCTTACCTTGTCGAAGAACTGACTGATATCGGCATCCAGTACCCAGTTTACATTGGTCCGAACCAGCCCTGTGGCCAGTGCGTCCAGCGCATTGTGCTGGCTTCGCCCGGGTCTGAACCCGTATGAAAACCCCATAAAGTCATTTTCGTAGACTGCATTCAGGATCTTAACCAGCGCATACTGGACGATTTTGTCCTCCAGTGAGGCGATGCCGAGCGGGCGCTGTTTTCCATCCGCTTTCGGGATGTAGTGCCGCCTGCCGGGCTGAGCCCTGTAACTACCCTGATGAAGCCTCCGGTGCAGATCTGCTATGTTGACCTTCAGGTTTTCGGCGTAGTCCTTCCACCTGACACCATCAACTCCGGCAGCCGCTTTCCTGCTCAGGGAGAGGAATGCGTTCTCCAGTGCCTCTGCTGTCAGGAGGTGGAACAATGCGGTAAACCGTTCTTTCTTCCGCTGCTTCGCAGCTTCCCGCACGCGTGACAGCCTCTGTGACATACTTTCCCGGCTCTGCGTCCGGCGCATGTGTGGCTGTTCCGCGTTTCCCTTGGCCCCGCTCCTTCGCTCCACTGACTCCGCTCCTTGCGGATTGTTCGCCAGATTCGCAGCTACTATGAGCGAGTCCGACTTCTCCTCTCCGTACATCACCGGCTTCGGCTCCTCGCCTTCCCGGTGCGGGCCATCTCCGGCACTGGCAGATGGTCAGAGGGGAGATCTCCCGGTTCCCGCGTAAAGATCGTATTGACATGCCAGGGTCTCAGACCCCGCCGGGTCCATATGGCACTCGCAGTAACGCACCCTATGATGTTGCCTTCCGTAAACAGTACAACGTCGGCACCCGGGAATTTAATATACATTTCGTGGCTCAATGGCTGGCCTGTCAACACCCCTGTCAACGCTTCGCCCCATACCTCACGGTATACAACGCATGACTCGGGGACCCTGTGGATTGCTGGTCCTTCAATGGTCGGGGACTTTCACCCCTTGATCTTTACCGGTCTCCCGGCGCACACTGTATATATATACAGCCTTAAGCGAGGGAAAAAACGATGAAGTTCATTCCTGCAGTATCAGAAGCCAGCATAGTAAAAATTCCTTTGTTCACAGAGCGATGCCCTGCGGGTTTTCCGTCACCGGCAGCAGACTACACTGAGTCTGAACTGGATCTGAATGAGTACTGCATTCACCGGCGCCACTCCACCTATTTTGTCAGGGCGATTGGCAACTCAATGACTGATATTGGCCTCTATTCCGGCGATCTGTTGGTCGTGGATAAAGCAGAACAGCCGCGGCACGGGGATATTGTTATCGCGGAAATTGAGGGTGAATTTACGGTAAAACGCCTGCTTCTGACGCCGCGGCCAGCCCTGCAGGCGATGAACCCGGACTTCCCTTCCCTGTACCCGGATCCGGAAACGCTGCAAATTTTCGGCGTGGTGACAGCCTTCATTCATAAAACCCGGAGGGCAGACTGATGTTCGCCCTGGCTGACGTCAACTCCTTCTACGCCAGTTGCGAGAAGGTTTTCAGGCCGGATTTGCGCGGCAAACCTGTCGTCGTTCTCAGTAACAACGATGGCTGCGTTATTGCCCGGAGTGCTGAAGCCAAACTGCTGGGTATAAAGATGGGAACCCCCTGGTTCCAGCTCAAAGAGGCGCAGTTTCCTGAAAAATTGTACGTTTTTTCCAGCAACTACGAGCTCTACGCGAGCCTGAGTAACCGTGTGGTCGCCCTGCTGGAAGAGCTGTCGCCCCGCGTCGAACAATACTCAATTGACGAATGTTTCCTGGATGCCCGGGGAATTGGCCACTGTATGGATCTGGAGGATTTTGGCAGGCAGCTGCGTGGGCATGTTCTCAGTGGAACCGGACTGACGATCGGTGTCGGCTTCGGCGCCACAAAAACACTGGCCAAATCGGCGCAGTGGGCGTCAAAGGAATGGCCACAATTCAGGGGGGTGCTGGCGCTGTCGCCCGATAATCCACGCAGAACGGCAAAATTACTCAGCCTGCAGCCGGTGGAAGAAATCTGGGGCGTGGGGAACCGGATAGCGAAAAAGCTGCACGTTATGGGGATCACCACCGCCCTACAGCTGTCGCTGACGAACCCTACATTTATCCGGAAAAACTTCAACGTAGTGCTGGAGCGCACGGTACGTGAGCTGAACGGCGAGAGTTGCATTTCACTGGAGGAAGCGCCGCCGCCGAAACAGCAGATTGTCTGCAGTCGCAGCTTCGGGCAGCGGATCACCACCTACGAAGAAATGCGCCAGGCCGTCTGCCAGTATGCCGAGCGCGCGGCGGAAAAGTTGCGCGGTGAGCGACAGTACTGCCGGCATATCAGCACCTTCATCAAGACATCCCCTTTTGCGGTTAATGAGCCGTATTACGGTAACGTGGCCACGGAAAAACTGCACACCCCTACCCGTGACACCCGGGACATTATCGCGGCTGCGGTCAGGTCTCTGGACAGGATCTGGCTCGATGGCCACCGCTACGCAAAAGCGGGGATAATGCTCAATGATTTCAGTCCGAACGGCGTCGCGCAGCTGAATCTGTTCGATGACGTGCAGCCACGGCCGCACAGCGATGCGCTGATGAAGGTACTCGACGGCATTAATCATTCCGGACTCGGGAAAGTCTGGTTTGCCGGACGGGGTATTGCGCCGGACTGGCAGATGAAACGGGAGATGCTGTCACCGGCATATACCACCCGCTGGAAGGAGCTGCCGGTTGCCCGTTTCTGACCGTCGAAATGACAGACGGGACTTGCCGCAAGAGCTTACTTTACCGATCATACAGATGACTTGTCTCAGGGGGGGACCATGACAAATATCATTCTGTGTGATGTGACTGCCAGCATCAGCGAACTTAAAAACGATCCGGTGGCCACCGCCAGTGCCGGCGGCGGCTACCCGGTCGCGATTATTGACCGCAACCGCCCTGTTTTTTATTGTGTGCCCGCGGCTCTGTATGAACAAATGCTCGATGAGCTGGACGAAAAAGACCTAGTGCAAATGATAACAGAACGTCAAAACCAGCCGCTGCGTGAAGTGGATCTCAATCAGTATCTGTGATGTGCTCCGGTGCGAGGAGCAAGGAATGTATTAAGCCTATGTTACCCACTCGATGATCAATGCTGTCTTAAAACACTATAAAATCAATAAAATAGAATTATATCTGCATGTCGATACCATACAAAATACCATGGTAAGAAAACTTGGAGACTGTACTGATCGTGTCGCCCGACGCAAAACGCTTTTAGACTGACAACTTGCACACCACAAAGGATATTCATCCAAAAGCAGTTATTCAAAGAAGTCAACGCCCTGGGTTGGATCTTCCGCTTGCCTCCACCAGACTTACATCATCACGAAGCAATGTCACCATCGCTTCATGATGTGCTGTTATCTGCTGATCGTCCCAGTTTGTATTTCGGGTGATTTCCGCCATTCTCTTGAGCTTGGGACTTTGAAGTTCAATTGTATCCTTGAAGTTTTCGGCCTTTGCTCTGGGGAGGCTATTGCTGAATTTTGAGTTCGCGCTGACGCTTACGAGCGCGAGGTTGCCAAGCAGGTTAAGGCTAGAACCTGAAACAACCGCGCCCGACTGTTCTTTGTCAGGATGCTGTGGATAGAAGTGCTCAATGGAAGTTCTGAACTGAAATTTGAAATCTCGTTTTGAGGAGTCACTCAACAGAAGATAGTCGAGATACGAAAAGACGATACGGCTGATACCAAACCCTTGTGGTTGCTGATCTTTCTCAAAGGAGAATGTCTCTTTAACCTTGCTGCGGGCATATCCCTTCAACAAATCGGCAAGATCCGCATGTTTCACGTCTCGAGGGGCTTTAACGGAGAGCCAGCGAAGAACTTTGGTAATCCAGTGCATCGTTCGCGGAGAAGTGTAGGTAATCCGAAGCATGGACTGAAGCAGCAATACATCTCGGGTATGTGGGTCAGCACTCCCGTCCTCCTCTAAGCTTCCATTGCTGGCCGAGAAAACATGGATGTACGTCGGGGTTGGCTTCTTGTCCCCGCCTCCTTTTTTCAGTCGCTGGAGAGACCAATCGCCATCGTCACCGATGTTTGCCGTGAATTGACGCTTCAAGATGAAGCCATCGAAGAGGTTGCGGCACTTGAGAAGCATAAATGCAAAACTACGCACCCAATCGGCTTTAGCATCGGGTACATTATTTACGGCGTCGTCAAATGACTTGATGAGGCGCTTGTCGTCAAGCAGGCCTTCGTCTTCGACCTCATCGCCTTTCATAATTCTTAGAACGTGTAGCAGAAAGGCCGGAAACTCAATAGTCGAACGAAACCGCTCGTTGCCCTCGTCTTCAGTGGAATTTGACTCGAGCTCTTTAGCGTATTTTGACAACGCCTCATCCAAGGACAACGATACCCCTTCGGAGGATTGCCTTGATGAATTGATGCCGGATTGCGGACGACTTTCCATTAGCGAAGAGAAGCTGGTCACCTCCAGCCAGGACCATTCATCACCAAATACTTTGTTTCGCAAACTTGTGTCACCACGGGTCAGAGACATCTGGACATAAGAATCCATGTCAGCACAGGAATCCCAAACCCACGCAAAGCATTCGCGTTCATATTGATTGGGCAGTTTGCTCATCAGGCGAGCCTTAACAATATCAACCTGCTTGAGTTGCTGCCCACGAGTGTTCATGATCTCGAAGTAGCGATTGAGGTCGGTATTGGGTGGCAGCGAGGCACGGACGACAGTCACCTTCGTTAGCAAGAAATCGGAGAATTTTTCGCGTGAGCGATTAAGGTTTTCATTTTGTTTGAAGAACTGATTGATGATGCTGTAGCCTTCATGAATGCCAGCATCTGCATTACTCGTGGAGCCCTGCGGTCGAACGTGCTCCTTAGCCGCCTCCTGTGCTACTCGCAGCAGGGCCTCAGTTGCCCGTGCGCGCGACTCATATTGCAAGTGGCCTGCATGGCCAACCGACGGCTTCTCACCCTCACCGTCTTGCTCCAGGAAGGTAAGAAGCAGATAGAGGGTTGTAAGTCGTTGTTGTCCATCTATGACCTCGAACTCATCCTCTCTACCCCGCTTGATTACAACAAGGTTCCCAAGAAAATAGTTGTCCTGGCCCCCTACCACCGAGTCTTGAATATCGCTAATAAGTTGCTCAATCTGTTCGGCCCGCCAAGCATAGTTCCGTTGATAAATAGGAATCAGATAATTGTCAGTGAATAACTTGCCTACTGTTAACAGTTCAGGTTTCAACTCCTTCTTGCTCATTGCAGCCCCTTGATAAAAGCAACGAGTTCCTTTTCGTGGTTATCGCTGTATGGCTTACTTGTTATTGGAAGTTTGCGGACAACACTTCCAGTCATCGCATTACGTAGCAAAACAAAAGGCGATTTATTTGCATCGTTTTTACCTCGCGCTCGGTTGTCAGCAGATACAAATTGCACACGAAGTAACTCGACCCGCAAGGCATATGCCCATGCGAATAACCTATTTCGCACTTCATCTACATCTTCATCGCCAAACTTGTTTGTATAGCAAAGCAGCGCGGCAATGAACAATTCGTACACGTAGCGGTAGCGACTTTGAGATGGGCCAAAGTTTTTGAAACCTCTGTCAATAACCTCTTGTTCCAGTATCTTCAATTCGTCAAGCATGAATGTCACCATCTCGAAAAATGAGCGTCCTGCGATTATCGGGGCATCAAGCTGAAAGCGGCTGCGCCCGGCATTTCGTGCATCATGTGTAGAGGATACCGACCATGCACTTAGAAGTGGCATAGCGGCTTGTGCTGCAAGGTGATATCGCAGATTTGGCGAAAATGACCTGTGGGATCGTGATGAAATGCCCTTGAACATGCCGATGTCCCGAATAGTAAATTCGAGCGAGCTTTCGCCTCGTGACCACTTGGATATCCGGTATAAAAAAGTAGAAAAAAGCCTGTCCAGATCCTCATCGTTTACGGCTTCCCAAGCCTCAACGACAGCCACTTTCATAGCAGCGGACTCATCGTGCATTTCGCGCAGGTGGTGTGCTTTGAGCAAGTCGTGAGGGGCAAGCGGTTTGCCGCGATAGTTCTGGGAATCAAAGACACGAAATGCCTCATCAATATCGTCCGTCACAATACGCACCAACTGACATTTGTGACAGATAAAATCCAAAAACTCTTTTTTATCTTCCAACTGCGACAGGCGCCTTTGAAGCTCTATCCAAACTAGGGAGACAGGAGTGTCGCTGTTACCAGACATCGAAATTTGATGATTTATCGGATCTAAGGCCGCAAGAATCATTCGCAAAGTCAGCAGGCGCTGCTGCCCGTCGACTACATTGAGATACTCACCATCATCGTGAAGAATGATTGCACCCAAAACATAGGGAATATCTTTTCGTTCGGTATCTCGAAGAGCTTCGCTGATATCATCCACCAGTTGTAGAGCAGTCGATACATCCCAACTGTATGGGCGTTGATAGTTCGGTATCCGAAGGCCTTGCTTGAGTAGTTCATCCACGGTGACTGCACTAACACCGTTCTCTCCGTTAATCGCCATTCCTATGTCCCTTCATTGACGCTTTTCTATTTTCTCAGCGTATTTTCCGCAAACTTTATTCACCTATATGGATACTTCGATTCCGAGTGGCGGCTGTCTTGTTCACAATTTCTATCACGAGGTGCTCCTCTGGCGCATATTTAACGATCTGGGGCATGGGTCGAGAGAGCGGTTCTGATCAAAGCGAGCATCGATGGCATCAGCACAGCGCTGCAATGCACCCGGTTGTCGATACCATGGCATTTGCTGATACGGTCACATGGTATTTGCTATATCTTCGATTCAGCGTCGGCCTTAAACCATAAAAAATGCCATTGATAATGCAGTCATATCATCAATGGCACTCACTAAATCAAATAAAACAATAGGCTAAATAATAGCCTCACTCCCACTCTATTATCAACTGCCTATATATCATATTAATTTACTTAGATTAAATATCAAATAAAATATCAATGCCATGACTAATGCCATATCTAAAAAATATGAACACAGGGTACATCTCCTGCTTATCTCACGCAGCCTAGAAACAGCATTACGATCCGATAAGCTGGCTCATAGCAAGACAGTACCCTCGGGTCGGGGTCTACTTCGCCGTGTAGTAGGGCGTTTCGCATAGCGTAGATCGTTTCAATCAATCCCGACAATAGCTCTTCAGGGGAGCACTGAAACTCCATCGCCCCGACTTGCAGGCGATCGGCTCCACCACGCAGTAGGTCGCGCATCGGGCGCGGGTTGCAGCCGTCATAGAGCTGCCGCAGCGTCGTTTGCTGGGCTTTAGAGAGGTTCGCAGTAAAGTCTGCATGGCCATAGATCGTGTTCGGCTCATAATGCACCTGAACGTGCTGGAATTTCACGTTTCCATTGCGAACTGAGGTGACGGTGATCTGGATGTTTCCGCCCGCGATCTTCGGTGATGCTGCCAACTTACTGATTTAGTGTATGATGGTGTTTTTGAGGTGCTCCAGTGGCTTCTGTTTCTATCAGCTGTCCCTCCTGTTCAGCTACTGACGGGGTGGTGCGTAACGGCAAAAGCACCGCCGGACATCAGCGCTATCTCTGCTCTCACTGCCGTAAAACATGGCAACTGCAGTTCACTTACACCGCTTCTCAACCCGGTACGCACCAGAAAATCATTGATATGGCCATGAATGGTGTTGGATGCCGGGCAACCGCCCGCATTATGGGCGTTGGCCTCAACACGATTTTACGTCACTTAAAAAACTCAGGCCGCAGTCGGTAACCTCGCGCATACAGCCGGGCAGTGACGTCATCGTCTGCGCGGAAATGGACGAACAGTGGGGCTATGTCGGGGCTAAATCGCGCCAGCGCTGGCTGTTTTACGCGTATGACAGGCTCCGGAAGACGGTTTGCGCACGTATTCGGTGAACGCACTATGCCGACGCTGGGGCGTCTTATGAGCCTGCTGTCACCCTTTGACGTGGTGATATGGATGACGGATGGCTGGCCGCTGTATGAATCCCGCCTGAAGGGAAAGCTGCACGTAATCAGCAAGCGATATACGCAGCGAATTGAGCGGCATAACCTGAATCTGAGGCAGCACCTGGCACGGCTGGGACGGAAGTCGCTGTCGTTCTCAAAATCGGTGGAGCTGCATGACAAAGTCATCGGGCATTATCTGAACATAAAACACTATCAATAAGTTGGAGTCATTACCCTCAGAACCATTGTTAAAGCGGTACTGGGTAGATTTGAAGTCAATATCAGACCCCTCACTCTTATAACGCAGCATATTTAACAATTTGTCCATTTCAGTTCTCTTGCTTAGGTTTCATTAACATATTTTAAATAAGCCACTGTCTGAGTGATTGTGTCTGGTACGCAGAACAAACAGGACCTTCATTCAGTTGCTCCACTCAAACTGTGATTAGCTACTTCCGCTTTTTTCACAAAGCGGACGATATCCCGTTAAAGCGCTTGCATATACTGTAAAACAAAATTCAATACCCGGTAAAAGAAAGCTTGGCTTCCAGCCAGTAATATGAGGTCCTGTTTGCTTGTTGTACTGTCCCCTCATCCGTAGACAAATTTCATCCTCGCAGAGAGGCCTATTAGAAAGTCTTCGGGCTTAATCCATAGAGGAAGTTGTGGCGTCAGATATGATTGCAGGGCACTTCAATGTAATCAAATATATCCTGCCGGGCCATGGCCCGGGCTTGATATATTCACTTCCTTACACGCACTTATATGAGTAAACAAGAAACGATGCTGCCTTAGCATTATCCCAGCAATTGCTACTTTAGACATGCTTTAGCTCTAACATTGGAACAATACTACTCTTTTGTACCTTTGCCGATGTCGGCATGGTACTCACCTTCACAAATTCAATGACAGCCATATGGTAATTTTTTACTAATTTTTGGCGCGCCATTATGAAGTTAGTCGAGTGACCTGCCCCCAGGATTAGATACAACCGTCAGTTAGTAAGGTCGGTTTGTTTACCTTCACATTTTCCATTTCGCCACCGTGCTGCAAACTCTGATGGCGTCTGATAATTCAGTGCTGAATGTGGACGACACTCGTTATAATCCTGCCGCCAGTCATTAATGATTTTCCTTGCGTGAACGATATCGCTGAACCAGTGCTCATTCAGGCATTCATCGCGAAATCGTCCGTTAAAGCTCTCAATAAATCCGTTCTGCGTTGGCTTCCCGGCTGGATTAAGCGCAACTCAACACCATGCTCAAAGGCCCATTGATCCAGTGCACGGCAAGTGAACTCCGGCCCCTGGTCAGTTCTTATCGTCGCCGGATAGCCTCGAAACAGTGCAATGCTGTCCAGAATACGCGAGACCTGAACGCCTGAAATCCCAAAGGCAACAGTGACCGTCAGGCATTCCTTTGTGAAATCATCGACGCAGGTAAGACACTTGATCCTGCGACCGGTGGAAAGTGCGTCCATGACGAAATCCATCGACCAGGTCAGATTGGGCGCCGCCGGACGGAGCAGCGGCAGACGTTCTGTTGCCAGCACTTTACGACGTCTTCTGCGTTTTACGCCCAGGCCACTGAGGTGATAAAGCCGGTACACGCGCTTATGATTAACATGAAGCCCTTCACGGCGCAGCAACTGCCAAATACGACGGTAGCCAAAACGCCTGCGCTCCAGTGCCAGCTCAGTGATGCGCCCTGATAAATGCGCATCAGCAGCCGGACGGTGAGCCTCATAGCGGCAGGTCGACAGGGATAAACCTGTAAGCCTGCAGGCACGACGTTGCGACATACCGGTCGCATCACACATCAGCATCACGGCTTCCCGCTTCTGGTCTGTCGTCAGTACTTTCGCCCAAGAGCCACCTGAAGCGCCTCTTTATCCAGCATGGCTTCGGCAAGCAGCTTCTTGAGTCTGGCGTTCTCTTCCTCAAGCGACTTCAGGCGCTTAACTTCAGGCACCTCCATACCGCCATACTTCTTACGCCAGGTGTAAAACGTGGCATCGGAAATGGCATGCTTGCGGCAGAGTTCACGGGCGGGTACCCCAGCTTCGGCTTCGCGGAGAATACTGATGATCTGTTCGTCGGAAAAACGCTTCTTCATGGGGATGTCCTCATGTGGCTTATGAAGACATTACTAACATCGGGGTGTACTAATCAACGGGGAGCAGGTCACGAGCTATATATTGGCAATGTGAGAGTCAAGAGGCTGGATTTACATCATAAGTCTTTCAAGAAGCTACCCACATGTATATCCCCGTCACTGTGGATAAACAATCTATTGAGTCTTATTCATCTGCATAACCTGTGATAAGTAATGTCTCTGAAATCCCCAGATCATACAGTGTGACGAAATGCATGATGTGGCTATGCTGATGACGGAATGATGTTATTCACCCTGGGTTGTGAAAATAGCCTGGATTGGTTACTTGCCGGACGAAGGTCTGAACAGCGCGTAGCGGCAGCAATTGACCTTTAAAAACTGGAGGAGATTAAACCGAATACACTGCGAAATTTGACAAATTGTACTCAGTATACTCGGCTCTAATCCCGATCCATTACTATTCAATCGCCAGATATTTCAGTTCTGCTGCAAGATTATTCCGCTCTTCGTGATGCAATCATGTCAAAAATCAGTTCGTCATTGACATCAATGCAACCATGGTCCCAGGCTGATAACCTGACCAACGATGCAGGTGGGACCGTGGTCCCAGGCTGGAAACCTAAACAATGATGCAGGTGGGACCGTGGTCCCAGGCAGCTAAGCTGACCGACGACGCAGGTGGGACCGTGGTCCCAGAAAGATAACCTGACCGACGATGCAGGTGGGACCGTGGTCCCAGGCAGCTAAGCTGACCGACGATGCAGGTGGGACCGTGGTCCCAGAAAGATAACCTGACCGACGATGCAGGTGGGACCGTGGTCCCAGAAAGATAACCTGACCGACGACGCAGGTGGGACCGTGGTCCCAGGCAGCTAAGCTGACCGACGACGCAGGTGGGACCGTGGTCCCAGAAAGATAACCTGACCGACGATGCAGGTGGGACCGTGATCTCAGAGAGAATATTTAGGCCAGTTATGTTTTCTGGCCTGTGAGAAAGGAAATGAAGTAAAGGGAGATAACCGTAGACTAAAGCGTGTCCGCATCAGACTCCTGGTTTCTCAAGCTCCTTAAGAATGGCTTCTATTTTCTCTATACACTCCACAGGAATGCGGGACCTATCCAGATTAAGCACCATTTTATCGCCCTTATACAATGCTGTTGCCCCTGGAGCAAACTGATGACGTGAGCTCAGATTAACCCTTGGAGAGGGAGATTGTTTCAGTACGGATGTTAAAAGACTAATGACCTCTTCAGCTTCAAAGATTAGTCCCGCTTTCTTCTGATCGTGGAGAGTCTCAGCCTGCTGCTTCAGTAATTCTTCTTTATCTGCAAAAGCCTTCTGAAGGGCTTCACCTGACCGGGCAGACAGTTCTCCAGGATGTGCAAACAGGGCAACAACGGATTTAGGCAGTTTGGCCGTATTAATACAGCGGGTAATGATCTTACGAGAGATGTTTTCCGCATCGGCAAGCGCAGAAATATTTCCTGCAAACTCATTCTGCAGCCGGCTTGTATAACGCAGGCCACGTTCATAAGCACTCGTCGGCCGATAATCGTTACCCAGTCGGGACAATGCAGCCATCTGCTCATCGTCCAGTTCACCAACCAGAACGCGATAATCACTTTCCGTCAGGATTGCGGCTTTACGGCGACGGCTGCCGTCTGCAATTTCTATGACATCAGAAACCCGGCGGCCGAAAGCTGGAGTCTGCTGACCGGTCAGTAAAAATGAAGGAATGAGATCATCCAGAGCATCTTCGGTAAGTAGTTCCTGATCGCGCTCATTGCCTGACCATACGCGTGAAGCGCTCTCAACAGAGTCTCCCCGGAGCACCTCAAGGGTAAATTTTACTTCCCGTCCACATACCGGAAGAGAGATAGCATTACCTCGGGCCATAGCACCCACGCGCGCAATTAATGAATCCACCATAGGTGCGGCTGGCGCCGGTGATGAAGTATCTTCAGTCGATTGAGTATGTGTGGTATGTCTTGGAATGACAGGAGCACGCTTCATTATCTAATCTCCCAGCGTGGTTTAATCAGACGATCAAAAATCTCATTGCAAACAGGTTCCCATATAGAGAGGGCATTACGCCAGGCGCCAGTTGAAGAACGTTGATCAATAGCCTGTTCAAAAACGGTTCTCATACGGATCTGACCTTTACCGACTTCATCCGTTTCGCGCACAACATTTTTAAGGACCATGCTTCCCCAGGCATCCCGAATTTGTTCTTCCATCCACGGGGACTGCGAGCCGTTATTATTACTGTATTTAGTAAGCAGAATACGGACATCTGGCTCAAAGCCTTTAAGATCCACGTTCTTAAGCAGGTCACGCAGCATATCGAAAAACTGCAGTGCGGAGGTGTAGTCAAAAAGCTCTGCCGGAGTAGGGACAATCAGTACATCAGCAGCGCATACAACATTTATCGTACCGATACCAAGGTTGGGTGCACTGTCGATAACTATCACGTCATAATCATGAGCGATAGTTTCAATGGCCAGACGGAGCATCAGGTGCGGGTCAGCAGGTAATTTGCCTTCGTCAAATTTCCCCATCAGCTCGGTTTCAATGCGGTGCAGTGCCAGACAGGACGGGATGATATCAAGGCCAGGCCAGCAGGTGGGCTTTATAGCGTAGCTGGCGTCATCCTTTTCCCCAAGATAAAAGGGCAGGAGAGTGTCCTCAGCATGAATATGAAGATCGGGCACCCATCCGTGATACATAGAAGCAGTTCCCTGTGGGTCATTGCCTTCAACAAGCAGAACACGGAGTCCTTTCAGAGCAAGATCCTGAGCCAGGTGAACGGATACTGAGGTTTTGTAAACACCACCTTTGTGAGCAGCAACACCAATCACCGGCGGAAACGCATCTTCAGCACGGCGCAGTCGTGTACCAAATACATCCCGCATGTGATTGATTTGCTCGATGGTATAACCAACGCGTTGCTCAACTCTCCCACGGGTTTCCATATCAGGGTGCGGCAGCCGGCCAGCTTTCTCGGCATCCCTGATAGCCTGAGATGACACGCCAACTAAATCAGCTGCTTCACCAATCCTCCAGCGCCGGGTTATTTTCCGGGCTTCCGGACTGTCATCATTAAACTGCGCAATGGCGATTGCTTTCGTCATTTCATGACCAGCACTTATGCACTGGTTGAGTGTATCCATGAGTCCCATACTGAACATCCTTTAATCTTCACTTTGCATTATTTTATTAAATCTTGGAATTTATTGCAAAGCAACAATAAAAACGCAAAGTGCACGAAAAAGTGCAAAGTGAACCGCATTGGGTGATGCAAAGAACGCAGGGGATTACAAAAGAGTACATACCGCAGTCAATATTAATCACTGCCGCTCGCCGCAGTAAGCGATCTCACGGAGTGAGAAAGCGGCGAGGAAGCGGAAAATCACAGAATTCACAGATTGCACGTACGTCGGGTTGCTAAAGATGGCTCTGGATAAGCCAGTTATAATGAAATTGACTGCGGTATGTAATATATTGACTATGGTATGATGCTTACCGCATCTGTGTCGAGAAAGAGGAAAGACGACTCAGCATACCGCAGTCAATGTTTCATTGTTGTACCTGTAGATCTCAATCTTCCAGAGCGTATTCAGGAAAATCAGGCCAGGGTTCTGGATATCTGGTATGGCGCTTCCGGCCTTGTATCTGGGTTATTCATGGTCTCGATCCAATAATTGATCCCAAGGAGATCATAGTGAGATCCAAAAGAGATCCCCGGATCGCTCCAGCATGCGCTGTAACTGGCTTTAACGTCTGTCTGGATCGACTGCGGAATGTAAAATGTTGACTGTTATATGCATAATCTAATACTGTGATATGCAACGGTATTTACAGAGGTATGTATATCCGTTGACTGCGATACGTATTACTACATCCTTTTGTGGATAACCGTTGAGGATCAAGATGACGAGCGAAAATAACAGCTTACTTCTGAACCTTCAGGAAGTTGATAAGACAACCGGCGAAGTTGTTAAGCTGGATGTCAACAGCACCAGTACCGTGCAGCCAGTAGCGCTCATGAGACTCGGTCTCTTCGTCCCAACTCTGAAATCAACAGGGAAGAGCAAGGCGAACCGGAAAAACGTTACAGACGCGACTGAGGAGCTTGTACAGCTGTCCATTGCCAAAAGCGAAGGGTACATTGACGTTAAGATCACCGGTTCGCGTCTTGATATGGACACGGATTTTAAAGTCTGGCTGGGGATAATTCGCTCCATGTCGGAGTATGGGGTAAAAAGTGACACCCTGGAACTGTCGTTCGTCGAATTCGTTAAGATGTGCGGATTTGACTCCCGTCGTTCAAACAAAAAAATGCGCGATCGCATCAGTAATTCCCTGTTTAAACTCGCCTCGGTTACGTTGAAGTTCCAGAGCGAGACCAAAGGATGGACCACCCATCTGGTGCAGTCAGCCTATTATGACATCAACGAGGATATCGTTGAGATCAAGGCTGAACCTAAGCTGTTTGAGCTTTACCACATGGACAGAAGGGTACTGCTGCGGCTGAAAGCCATTGACGCCCTGCAGCGCAAGGAATCAGCCCAGGCGCTTTATACCTACATCGAAAGTCTTCCCCAGAATCCTGCACCTATTTCCATGAAACGGATGCGTGAGCGGCTGAATCTCACCTCAAATGTCTATACGCAGAACCACACGGTGCGTAAGGCGATGGAGCAGCTGCGGGATATTGGTTATCTGGATTACACCGAGTTTAAACGTGGCCGAGCCACCTATTTCAGCGTGCATTATCGCAACCCCAAACTCATCAGTGCCCCTGTGAAGGTTCCGCGCAATGAGGAAGAAGAGAAGGCGCCAGAGCAAAATTATGACGAAGTCATTAAGGCGCTGAAGGCTGCGGGCATCGATCCTCTTAAACTGGCTGAAGCCCTCTCAGCGATGAAGCCAGAAAATTGACTGCGATATGCATATCATGACTGCCGTATGCCGCTAAGGACATTCCATTGACTGTGATATGCATCACGCATACCGCAGTCAATATTTATTCTCTATCATGTCTGCCCGGATCGAACAATATTGACTGTAATATGTGATTTCGGGTCTTGATACGCAGATATTGACTACGGCATGCGGGTTTAACGGGGGTATTCCCTGGTCTGTTCACTATTTCATGGGTGATAACATGCCACAGTCAATTTTTCAGTAAAGCTCTATACCCCTTACGAAGATCTCAATCGGATGCTGAGACGGTCATGTTACCTGATGGTATCCGTTCCCCTGTGTACTGCAGATTTAGCCCGGCAGGATGAGACTGCAGCTGTTTGTATAACCCGGCGCCAGCTTCACGCTGCTAAATGCGATCAGGAAACGGGAGCCGGATGGCAGAAAAATGTGGGCCACAGATGGTCAATGACTGTCGCAGTTAACGGGATGATTCGCTGAGCTTTCAGGAAATAACGCACCGTGGGATGCACGGCCAGAATGCCTGCATTGTGCCCTGTCTTGTCTGCGGTATGTTGATGCCTGCAGGATTGCAGCTCACCGGGAAAGACTACGGCGGTTCAGTCATCAGCATGATGGACTGGTGTGCTGGAGCAGGGAGGGGGCTGAATGCGCTCTGCTCCTGTATTCCGTATTAGCGGAATACAGGACGTCATGCCAGGCGTGCCAATCTCAGCCGGCCGGGGGCAGGGAGCGAAGGATCTCCGCGGCATCGCGACCGTCACCGGTAAAGGGAACGGCCAGGGTGGCAGCCATGTCCAGCGCAAATACCCGGGTATAGACTTCCATCGAGCGCGGATCCTTATGCCCGGCCAGTGCCTGGATGACCTTCCTGGGCTGCCGGTGATAAAGCATGTGCATAATATAGCTGTGGCGGAAAGTATGCGGCGTCACGGGGATCGAAAAATGCACGCCGTCAGCTTCAGCCCGCTTCACCGCCTGTTTCAGCCAGTTGCGCATTGTCTCATCCGTGACCGGCCATAACGGCTCACGCCGGCGGGGGCGGGTGGTGACCATCCAGCTTTCCATCTGACGCACAAAACTGGCATCCGTCAGCGGCACCAGTCGCACTTCATCTTTTGGTGGCCGCCCGCGCCGCGCGCGCACTTTCTCCGACAGCACCCTAACAAACGGGCGCAGACCATCCAGGTCGAACGATTCCGGGGTGAGCGTCCGGGCTTCACCGATACGGATCCCGGTATTCCACATGGTGGCGAACAACATGTGGTGACGCTGGTCAGGCATATACCAGAGGAGGGCGCTCACTTCCGGCGCCAGGAGGTAAGCCGGCGTGGCACCTGTTGAGGTGGCCATCCGCCGGAGTGCCACCGCGGTCGCAAAATCAACGCCCGGGGCGATCGGCAGCAGGGAGACGCGTTCTGGTGAATTCTGCAGGGGAATGATGCTGTTCATGAGTTATTTTTCACGTAGCGCACGCACTGTTTATGGATACAGGTATTTTGCACCTGACGGGCCGATCCTGCCATGACAATAAATCGCAGCGCGCGGATCCTTTTGTTGTCTTATCCCGCATTATTGCGGGTAAAACCAAATACGTAAAGGATCCTTTTTTTGCTCAGATCCTCCATGAAGCCAGTCATGACGCGGGTTGATGGCTGTTTTACGGTTTTTGGGAGAATTGGAGTAATGCCAGGATGTACATGTTAGGCAGGAAAAAGAAGAGAAGAGAGCGCTACGCGATTTCCGGCCTGGTACACCCCTGTAACCTTGCGGGATTTCGCGTAACGCTTTCATAAGTTTACAACAGAAGAGAAAAGATATTTGCTGAAAAATGAAGTCCGTAAGTTAAATAAAAAATCATGATCCGTCCGGCACTATGTACTTAGCTGTCGTTTAGGTCTTAGGTGTTTTTGCTAAATTACGATGGTATCCCTTGTCAGAGTAATCTGGCTTGTCCTGCACATCTTCAGGTGACAATTCAGTGCAATTTCAGGGGTTAATCCTTTTGTCGTCTGCAGAATCTATCTATAAACGGGCTGTTTGTTGGTTCGCCAGAAGGAAAAAATTTAGCGTCGCGCAGATTCAGGCTGTGTTGAACTTTTCTGTTCTGTATCAACAGTTCCTGTCTTAAGCTGATACAATATACCCTCAGTAGAAAATATTGGATAAGGAAACTATGCACCTTCCTGGACAATTTTCTTGAGCCTTTCATGCCGTTTCGTCTTGTTCAGATTCAGAACTGCCATACGTTTCTTCAGCCACTGGTTTTCATAAGAAACCATGAAGATCAAGCATTAATGTCTTTACATTCATTTGAACAGATGCGCTTTAATTGTGCCACAAAAAATAAGTCATTGTAAGTTATGGCGATTTTTAATATACAAATCATTATGCATTCTGAATACATGGAAGTGTATAATGAGCGCTTCAGGTCACAGATGATTAGATGTAACAGTTCACTATTCATCATGATGTATTGGAAACTTGTTAAGTTTTATATGATTATGAGATATTGGGATTATTGAGTTCCAGGACAATTCTGATAAGATAGCGATAACCAACACTACCCTGCAATAACCACTCAAGATGAAAATTATGACAAACCATAAAGAAGAGAACAGGTTATTATCATTATATTCTATGGGGATCCTTGATACAAAATCTGAAGAACGATTTGACAGATTGACGAGGATTGCCACCAAACTCTTTGATGTACCAATAGCACTTGTTTCATTAATTGATAGAGACAGGCAATGGTTTAAGTCATGTTATGGGCTGAAGATAAAAGAGACAGATAGAAGTGATTCATTTTGTACAATAGCAGTAGATCTTAGTGAACCATTAATAGTGCCCGATGCAAGCCTTGATCCAAGATTCAAAGAAAATAAATTAGTTAAAAATGATCCTTATATCCGGTTTTATGCAGGGCATCCCGTAAGACTGCCAGATGGTGAGATAGCTGGAACAATATGTATTATTGGAGTAATGCCAGGATGTACATGTTAGGCAGGAAAAAGAAGAGAAGAGAGCGCTACGCGATTTCCGGCCTGGTACACCCCTGTAACCTTGCGGGATTTCGCGTAACGCTTTCATAAGTTTACAACAGAAGAGAAAAGATATTTGCTGAAAAATGAAGTCCGTAAGTTAAATAAAAAATCATGATCCGTCCGGCACTATGTACTTAGCTGTCGTTTAGGTCTTAGGTGTTTTTGCTAAATTACGATGGTATCCCTTGTCAGAGTAATCTGGCTTGTCCTGCACATCTTCAGGTGACAATTCAGTGCAATTTCAGGGGTTAATCCTTTTGTCGTCTGCAGAATCTATCTATAAACGGGCTGTTTGTTGGTTCGCCAGAAGGAAAAAATTTAGCGTCGCGCAGATTCAGGCTGTGTTGAACTTTTCTGTTCTGTATCAACAGTTCCTGTCTTAAGCTGATACAATATACCCTCAGTAGAAAATATTGGATAAGGAAACTATGCACCTTCCTGGACAATTTTCTTGAGCCTTTCATGCCGTTTCGTCTTGTTCAGATTCAGAACTGCCATACGTTTCTTCAGCCACTGGTTTTCATAAGAAACCATGAAGATCAAGCATTAATGTCTTTACATTCATTTGAACAGATGCGCTTTAATTGTGCCACAAAAATAAGTCATTGTAAGTTATGGCGATTTTTAATATACAAATCATTATGCATTCTGAATACATGGAAGTGTATAATGAGCGCTTCAGGTCACAGATGATTAGATGTAACAGTTCACTATTCATCATGATGTATTGGAAACTTGTTAAGTTTTATATGATTATGAGATATTGGGATTATTGAGTTCCAGGACAATTCTGATAAGATAGCGATAACCAACACTACCCTGCAATAACCACTCAAGATGAAAATTATGACAAACCATAAAGAAGAGAACAGGTTATTATCATTATATTCTATGGGGATCCTTGATACAAAATCTGAAGAACGATTTGACAGATTGACGAGGATTGCCACCAAACTCTTTGATGTACCAATAGCACTTGTTTCATTAATTGATAGAGACAGGCAATGGTTTAAGTCATGTTATGGGCTGAAGATAAAAGAGACAGATAGAAGTGATTCATTTTGTACAATAGCAGTAGATCTTAGTGAACCATTAATAGTGCCCGATGCAAGCCTTGATCCAAGATTCAAAGAAAATAAATTAGTTAAAAATGATCCTTATATCCGGTTTTATGCAGGGCATCCCGTAAGACTGCCAGATGGTGAGATAGCTGGAACAATATGTATTATTGATACAGAACCAAGAGTATTAACCAGAGATGACTTCTTATTGCTTAAAGATTTAGCAGAAATCGTAGAGGATGAGTTTAGAATAATAAACGAAGCAACTACTGATCCTTTGACAGGTATATGTAACCGGCGTTCTTTCGCCCTAATGACGGATGAATCGTTAAGAAAAGCCAAAAAAAAGAAAAAAACATTCTGTGTTCTGATCATAGATCTCGATAATTTTAAACCAATCAATGATAACTTCGGTCATTCAGAAGGTAATGAAGTACTTTGCAATTTTGCAGATATGCTGGAAGATCTTAGTAGTTCAAAAAGCGTTGTTGCAAGATTAGGAGGTGATGAATTTGGTGTTCTATTACCCGAGTCAACCTATAAAGAAGCAGAAGAATTCCTTCATAAATTGAGGGCCGGGATTACCAGCTACAATCTTAATTCTCAAAAAAAATACAACATAGATTTTTCTGCAGGGATTATTGAATATGATGAGAAAATTCATACTGAACGCTCTGCTATCATGCAGGATGCAGACGAAAGAATGTATGAAATTAAAAAGGGAAAACGATAGTATATGAAAAAATAGGGCATACAGCCCTATTTTTTTTGGCCCCTCAAAAAATCAATCAGTTGATCACCTGACAAAGGCTTCGAATAATAATAACCTTGAAATTCATCGCAATTCATATTTTTAAGCAATTCAAACTGTTCATTATTTTCCACACCTTCTGCTACTATACCTAAACTGAAAGCTTTTCCAAGAGACACTATGCTTCTTACAATAGATAAGTCCCGTGCATCGTAAGCAATACCACTAATGAAAGTTCTGTCTAACTTAATCGCATCAAATGGAAATTCTCTAAGATAGTTGAGAGAGGAATATCCAGTCCCAAAATCATCAATGTGAATTTTATATCCTTTTTCTTTAAGTTTAATCAGGTTGTTTAAAGCTAAAGTTGGATTAGTTATCATTTCGCTCTCAGTAATTTCAAAAATTATTCTGCAAGGATTGACTTCATATAGTTCAGCCATTTTGTCTATATGATTAAGAAGGGTACTATTTTCAAAATCCTTACCAGATAAATTAATCGAGAAAGAAATGCTATTCACCTGTTGTGAGAAACTGAAGACCGTTGTGATAACCATTGCAGTTATAGAATGTATTAAATCTACTTTCTCAGCAAAAGGAATAAAATTGTCTGGTGGTATGAAACCATAATTTGGATGATACCATCGTATTAATGCTTCTGCGCCGGCTACATCAGAATTAATAAAACTATATTTAGGTTGATAATAAACAACAAATTGGTTTTCGCGAATTGCTTCAGTTAGCAGACCAAGCATAATAATTCTCTCTTTGTGTTCTTTATATAAGCTTTCGCTACCAAATATTACATTTTCTTTATCTATTCTGTAAGTTTGAGAGAAGGCAATTTGGGTAATGACTCCAACTTACTGATAGTGTTTTATGTTCAGATAATGCCCGATGACCTTGTCATGCAGCTCCACCGATTTTGAGAACGACAGTGACTTCCGTCCCAGCCTTGCCAGATGTTGTCTCAGATTCAGGTTATGTCGCTCAATGCGCTGAGTGTAACGCTTGCTGATAACGTGCAGCTTTCCCTTCAGGCGGGATTCATACAGCGGCCAGCCATCCGTCATCCATACCACGACCTCAAAGGCCGACAGCAGGCTCAGAAGTCGCTCCAGTGTGGCCAGAGTGCGTTCACCGAAGACGTGCGCCACAACCGTCCTCCGTATCCTGTCATACGCGTAAAACAGCCAGCGCTGACGTGATTTAGCACCGACGTAGCCCCACTGTTCGTCCATTTCAGCGCAGACAATCACATCACTGCCCGGTTGTATGCGCGAGGTTACCGACTGCGGCCTGAGTTTTTTAAGTGACGTAAAACCGTGTTGAGGCCAACGCCCATAATGCGTGCACTGGCGCGACATCCGACGCCATACATGGCCATATCAATGATTTTCTGGTGCGTACCGGGCTGAGAGGCGGTGTAAGTGAACTGTAGTTGCCATGTTTTACGGCAATGAGAGCAGAGATAGCGCTGATGTCCGGCAGTGCTTTTGCCGTTACGCACCACGCCTTCAGTAGCGGAGCAGGAAGGACATCTGATGGAAATGGAAGCCACGCAAGCACCTTAAAATCACCATCATACACTAAATCAGTAAGTTGGCAGCATTACCATCTTCACTAAACAAAGTTACTGTCAATACTATAAAATATCATATAAAAGAAATAAAGAAAAAGATGAAACTGGCTAGCATATATGAGTTGTATCAATTCGCGCATATGTTAAAATCCCTCACGGACTCGACCTAATATCCCTTTTTAATTGTTAACACAGGTATTTTTATGTTATTCTATGTTGTTTTATCTATTTCGCTGGTTTTATTATATGGGATGATAATAAAATATAAAGTGAAATCAAGGAAATCACAGGGCACTGTAAAAAAGCCTATGGCAATCAGGAATAATAGAAATCTAATGTAGATTCAAAGAGAATAGCTTTCGGGTATAAATGTAGTTATTCCGTCTTCAGTAAGTTAATGATAAATACTTTACCTCATGTTATACAGGACGAGTTGTTCTCACTTTTATCTAATGTGTCTTTATATCTAAAACTGAAGTCATTGATTCCAGACAGGGCGCGATGACGGTAGTTATCCCGTCTTGTCATTGCACAAGAATACTGAAAATCTACGGCCAATCCGACTGACCAGAATAATCAGAATTATTATTGCACAACAAATTTTCTTTTCCTCACTTCACTGATTCTGACGTGCGTTTAGTAAAAACTGAGAAGATCTGCCAAATAATATATGATCTAATGTAGTTCTATATTATTTTTCCCGGAAATTAGCTGCAATAGATATATTCTGTCTTTCTCAATGAGAGCTGGAAATGTATCGCCAGTAGCTGCCAGCAGAGACCATACTTCCAGGATGGCATAGGCCTTGGTATATTCAAGTGCGAAACCTAACCCTTCCAGAGAACCTGCTCTGCGAATATGTTCACATATTGCATTTTCACATACTCGTGTCAAGGCTTCATAGCTGAGCGAAAAATCATATTTTTTATCCATCTTAAGCTATCTCCACCCAAATGCAGATATCTGGTTACACATTGTAATGCGAAACATTATCAACAATAACCCGATTATAACATAATCTTTCGTTTTGTAATGCCGGCACCACACAACATTTTACTCTGTTTTTTTTAAAAAAAAGAGTACCTTTGTTTTGGTGCACACATTAGGGGGCGATCGCCCAGCAAAAAATCAATATTCGTTCTATAATAGCGAGTAAAAAACCGCATTACATGCATTGCTTAAAAGTTGCGCAATAAATCTGGAGCCTTCACAAGGCTATTAATCACGCATGAATTCTCTCTGTAAATCATAACCAGTATCTATCCGAACCATGTCACATTATTTGATTCATACCCGTGATGAGTAAGGCAAGAATAGGTATACTGGAATAGTATGTTCAGTGCCAGCTTATCGGTCAGTGAAGTTGGCGAAAATATAGCTTTATATCTTTTCAATTTGAGGGGAGATCTGCATGGTTAGTCGTAAGCTGGAACGTT
This sequence comes from Klebsiella sp. FDAARGOS_511, assembly GCF_003812845.1. Classification (NCBI taxonomy): domain Bacteria; kingdom Pseudomonadati; phylum Pseudomonadota; class Gammaproteobacteria; order Enterobacterales; family Enterobacteriaceae; genus Klebsiella; species Klebsiella sp. FDAARGOS_511. The sequence goes on from NZ_CP033823.1 coordinate 153,900, forward strand.
TGATTAGCCCTGGAAAGTGGATACATAATCTATCAGCCCTCTCTTTATCGATTCTTTCAACTGGTATATTTTTTTTTGTATTATCTGAGAGCGTAGCTTACCTGATTTTTCGGGATAAAATTAAAGACTATACTTCCGATGTGCTTGTTCGCTCTGAATCGCTCCTAGTTCAGACTGAATCTGTCAAGACTGCTGCAAAGTCACATGTGAATATAGGCGACAGTCCATGTACTAATGAAAATATCCTACATCTTCGGGTTGTAGTATGGCCCTATCCGTTGATTAAAGATGTTGGCTACATCATAAAAGGAGAATTAGCCTGTAGTGCTCTGTGGGGGAGTTTACGTCCCACCTTAAGTCTGGAACATTTTGATAAAAAATGGCCTTCGCGGGAAGGAGTGTGGCTTTTTGGTATTAAGCTTATGGATGATATATCCGTCAATGGATATATTTCTGAAGGTATTATGGTGACCCTATCACCATTTGTCTTCAGACGATTCGAAACTGATATGTATTCAAAAAACTTTAGCGCTGTTGTCGGAAATAGTAAGCATGACAGGCATTACTTCAATATAGGACCTGATGCTCCTCTTCTTGATCGGCATGATAGCGTTCCACTAAGGTTTAGAGTGTTTAGGGCATGTAGCCTACATTATGATCTCTGTGTTGCAGGAGGTGGGTATTTTACGGGGATATTTTCAGAGCACTGGAGCATACAAATGTTATTAGTAACAGTGTCACTACTTTCCGGTTTAATGATTTATATTCTCATTATGAACAGAGCAGAACTCAATAGTTCACTATCTGCAAGGTTTGTAAAGGCTTTGAAAAATGAAGCCCTGTCGCTGGTCTATCAACCTATTTACAGAATTGAAGACGGACAGATCTGCGGATTTGAGGCCTTGCTCAGATGGAAAGATGAAAGACTCGGGAATATTAGCCCTGAAGTATTTATACCGCTTTCTGAAAGGGAAGGGTTGCAGGAGGATGTGACTTTATTCGTCATTAACCATGCTATCCGAGAATTTATCCATACTGCTATTCAGAATGAAATATTTTTGAGCGTTAACATTAATCCAAGCGATCTTGACTCAGAAAAATTCAGGGATAAACTACTAGGATTAATTTCTGAATATAACATCCCATATAAAACAATCCTTCTTGAAATTACGGAGCGTCAAGGAGGGGATTTTGAAGGTATGAAAATTCACATTGATAAATATAAAAATCATGGTGTCAGGTTTGCCATCGATGACTTTGGGACAGGATATTCTAATCTTAATCTGGTAGCTGCGCTTGATGTAGATGAAATAAAAATAGACAAATCGCTAACTAGTGCTATTGGTACTGAATCTTTACGATATGATCTTCTTCCCGGACTGCATGAGATGTTCCGCTCCATTGCAGATAAGATTGTGTTTGAGGGTGTAGAGACTCAGGAGCAGGTGAACTATCTGAAGACGTTCTGGCCACAGAGTTATGCTCAGGGCTGGTATTACTCCAGAGCGCTTCCGCTGGAAGAAGCGAGAAAACTTACCATCCGGGAATTGAACTGACGGCACTTTCAGCGCAAACACTCAGCAATTGCTTGCCGATCAGCTGGTAGAAATTGAAGGGCAGTGTAATCACCTGCTGCTGGCGCAGGGGAAAGCGTTACTGAAAAGTCGTTCTGAACTGCTTAAATAACAGAGAAACCAGGATGTGATTTGATGCAAAAACACGGAACACCGAATGTAATATTTACTGAGATGAGCGAGCTTTGTCTCATAGTACAGAGGAGTCGGGGCTGCCAGTATCCGGTAGACAGCATTATTCGTCTGCAACATAACTCTGCTGGTTGCTGCGGATAACTACTCAGCGCCTTCCAGAGATGGCATTGATGAAAGTAGTAGAAAAAAACCTGGAATCTTTGAAGATGTGTCCCTACCTCAGGGGGCTGGAGTGCCATCTGGCCCTAATTCAGCACAGTGCTGCAGATATGTGTTATGTACAAGTAGACACTGTCTTGAAAATCAGAAGTCGTTGAGGGTTGAATGCAATTCCAATATTTGCTTCAGCAGATAACGAGGACCGCTATCTATTGCATCTAGTGAATAGGAAGCCGTTTCCATTTTTCTCTAAAGCAACTGGTGTTGACATCCTGAATTCCTTCAAAGCTCCGCGTGTCGTCATTTCACCGGGCATAACGCAAATCCGTTACTAGCCTGTGCGCATTGTGAAGCTTTTTAACGACTTCCTTGATGAGTCGAAAATTAGAAGATCGATGGCTGTCATTAACTTCAGGGAGAAGTTTCTTTGCCAGCAGCCATAAGGTATTCAGGTTATGGTTATCTTTTTTGTACTGGTCTGTATCCGGCACCTCTGATAGTACCAAAGCCAGTCCGACAATTTGTTTGATAAGGAGTTCGATGTGATGCCTGTAGAGAAACAACACCGGATAAACCAGAAAATTCTGAACCCGTCCAGACACATCAATGTCACCAGCCCGCCGGTAACCTTCGGTGTACGCTGTGCCGTGATCCGACATGTAATTTAAACATGCATTATTGTGCCAGTCGCTGTCGCTTGTCAGTAACACCGGTTCTGACGCTTTTTTCTTTTTCATAGGTTTTCTGTACCGATGATCTGTTGAGAAATCCCGCCTACAATTGAGTTACTTAATGCCTATTTCAGATGTCAGGGATCAGTATCCTTGTGAACGAAAATGTGACGCTAGATCTCGATCCAGAAGCAGAGCGTCTTGAAACCCAGTAAGTATTTTATCTGCGGGAATACAGCGTGGTGTGAAACTTGAATACACCCATATACCTCTGAACGGATCGAGAGTCCCTAAAATGCGGCCGCTTTGACTGTAAATGGCTAATTTATGTTTATAAGTGGAACCTGTATATCCACGAGGTAATTGATTCAATTTTACCCATAACCATTTATGACCACATAGGTGTGTCAGATAATCCCAAGCCTGAATAATTGAGGTGTGCAATTAACTATCCTCTATATTAATAATCCCGCCATGCCCCCCCTCCTGACGCATCCTTCCTGTTTGCGTTGACGCAAAGAGTTATAGTAACTCATCTTACAATAATTAGAAATACAGTCACGCCACTAAATTACCGGACTGCCGTTTCGTCCGGATCCGACTTTTCACGTTTGGATAAGTTTCCGGAAGTGTACCATGGTCAGGGAATAAGCAAAGCGCCCTTTTATGGTGGTGAGCAGGCAGTCACGGGGCAGGGGAGAGACACAACATATAGCGTCATTTTCAACTGAGAATACTGCTACATCTTGTGTTGCCGTGCCGCTGCGCGCCAGGGTGGCTCCGGCAGATCCGGAACTACCTTTTTTCGGATCTGACCGGGAAAAGAGAGAATACAACATAGGTTCAACATATCCATATGCCGGGCATCTGCATAGGTGTGGCATACGCATATACTTACCATCTGCATATGCTATGGCTATACATATGCTTTGCATCTGCATATACTGAACATAGTCATACAGGCCGGTCGGCCAGGAGGAAATGATGAGAACTGTATCCATTTTTAAAAACGGCAATAACCGCGCCATTCGTCTGCCCCGCGATCTGGATTTTGAAGGAGTGAGCGAGCTGGAGATCGTCCGGGAAGGGGACAGCATTATTTTGCGTCCCGTCCGGCCGACCTGGGGCTCGTTCGCGCAGTTCGAGAAGGCAGACCCGGACTTTATGGCGGAGCGCGAGGACGTTGTCAGCGACGAAGGACGATTTAACCTGTGAACAAGACCTATATGCTCGACACCTGTATCTGCTCGTTCATCATGCGCGAGCAGCCGGAAGCCGTCCTGAAGCGCCTGGAGCTGGCGGTGCTGCGCGGCCAGCGCATCGTTGTCTCGGCCATCACTTATTCTGAAATGCGCTTCGGGGCCACCGGCCCGAAGGCCTCCCCGCGCCACGTCGAGCTGGTCGACGCGTTCTGCGCCCGCCTCGATGCCATCCTGCCCTGGGATCGCGCTGCGGTGGACGCCACCACGGAGATTAAGGTGGCGCTGCGAATGGCCGGGACGCCGATCGGCCCGAACGACACGGCCATTGCCGGGCACGCCATCGCCGCCGGTGCCGTGCTGGTGACGAATAATACGCGGGAATTTGAGCGGGTACCGGGTCTTGTGCTGGAAGACTGGGTAAGATAACGCTGTAAAACAAAACAGGCGGTCTGGCGCAGCCGGACACTCTTTCAGTCAGCGGTATATAAAGGAATAAAAGATGCCTCTGATCACGCGGCTTATGCTGCAAAACTTTAAAAAGTTTCCGGAACTGGACCTGCGCTTCACTCATGACCGTAACATTCTGGTCGGGGACAATGAGTCCGGGAAAAGCACGATTCTGCTGGCCCTTGACCTTGTGCTGAGTGACAGCCGGCACCGGGTCGAGGCATTGGGTGTGGAATCGCTCCTGTCCCAGTCAGCAGTAAGGCAGTTTCAGGAAGGTGAGCGCCGCGCCGATCAGTTACCCGTGCTGACAGCTGACGTTTTCCTGAGTAATGGGGGAGATCCTGACCTGAACGGCAGGCAAAATCTGGCGGGTATCAATGCGGATGGTCTCAGAATGCGTATTGCACCAATGACGGAGGAATACGGCCAGGATATTCACAATGTACTACAGCAGGATCCCGATAATTTTCCCTATGAATACTATTCCGTGCGGTTCAGCACCTTCTCCGGTGGTCATTTCGCCAGCTTCAGACGCTATCTGCGCCATCTGCTCTTAGACAGTGCACGCATCGATAACGAGCACGCCGCACAGGAATATACGCGCACAGTTTACAGCGTCAATGTGCCGGTGGCCGATCGGTACCGGCTTGAAAACAGTTACCGGCAACAGAAAATGCACTTCTGCACCCGGCATCTGTCAGCCATAAACGACACGCTGGAAACGTATCAGTTTGGCGTGCGTTCCGGTGCTAAATCAGGGCTTGAGGCGAATCTGGACATTACCGAGGACGGTATTTCCATTCGTCACCGTGGAAAAGGAAGGCAGTGCTTCATCAAAACGGAGTTTGCGCTGCAGCGGCATCAGCAGCAGGGAGAGCTCCACGTACTGTTGCTTGAGGAGCCGGAAAATCATCTCAGCCATGTCAGTATGAAGAGGCTGGTTAATCAGCTTGCCACTGAACGGCAGACGCAGGTGTTTATTGCCACACACAGCAGCCATATCTCCTCCCGCCTCGATCTGCGTAAGGCAATCCTCCTCGGGTCTGCCCGGCCGGTACTGATGAATGAACTTTCCGCTGAAACTGCCGCCTTCTTCATGAAAGCACCGGATAATAACGTACTGGAATTTGCGCTGGCCAGACGTGTGCTGCTCGTGGAGGGGGATGCTGAGTTTATTCTGATCGAGGCCTTTTATCGCCGCCTGTATGGCAGGGCACCGGAGGAAGACGGAGTTCACATCATCGCTATCGGCGGAACGAGTTTCCGTCGTTATCTTGAACTGGCCCGTCTTCTGGAAAATCGCGTCGCGGCCCTTCGTGATAATGACGGCAACTATCAGCAAAACTGCGATGAACGCTATGCTGACGTGATTTGTTCCCGCTCCCGGGTATTTGCTGATCGCGATAACACCCGATCCACATTTGAAATCAGCCTGTATCAGGATAACGCTGATCTGTGTGATACGCTTTTCCGCGGACCCCGCCGGACACTCACGGTGCAGGAATACATGCTGGCCAATAAGGCAGAAGCAGCATTCCGGCTGTTACAGCTGCACGCCGGAGAGCTGACCGTACCTGATTATATTCAGGAGGCACTGGCATGGATAAGAGAGTGATATTTGCGGTTGCCGGCTCGGGCAAGACCACGCTGCTGATACGACGGTTGAGTGAGGACAGGAGGACGCTGCTCCTGACCTTCACCGTGAATAATGAAGCGCATCTGCGGGCACAGATTATCAGACGTTTTGGCTTTATCCCGGAAGGGATCAGGGTGATGACCTGGTTTGAGTTTCTGCACGGTTTTTGCTTCCGGCCTTTCCTGCAGGAGCAGCTGGCATCGCGTGGCCTGAGCTTCGACCAGCCCCCACCCAGAATACCGCGCACGAATGCCCGGCATTATCAGGATCCCGCCGGACGGCTGTATCACCGGAGGCTCGCACATTTACTGACAGCCCGGGGGTTGCTGCCGGATATCCGTATCCGGCTTGCCCGTTACTATGATGAACTGCTTGTCGATGAAGTCCAGGACTTTGCCGGACATGACTTTAATTTTCTGCTGGAGCTCTGCCGCGCGGAAATCACTGTGCTCTGTTGCGGCGATTTTTATCAGCATACCTTTGATACAAGCCATGACGGCAACGTTAATTCAACGCTGCACGACGACATCACGCGATATGAGGCCCGCTTCGACGCAGCAGGTTTCGCGGTTGACCGGGACACGCTCAACCGGACATGGCGTTGCTCAGCTTCAGTGTGCGAGTTTATCACCGGGCAACTGAACATCCGTATCGCTGCCCATGGGATACATGCCTCCCTGATTGAAACGATCGCAGATACAGAGCGCTCAGCCACCCTGCACGCCGATAATACGGTGATTAAGCTCTTCTATCGTGAACATCACCGTTACGGCTGCTATTCCATGAACTGGGGCGCCAGTAAAGGGCTCGATCACTTTCAGGATGTCTGCATTGTGATGGGATCCTCCCACTGGAAGCTTCTGACCCGTCAGGAACTGGCAACCCTTCCACCGTCGTCCCGTAACAGGCTGTACGTGGCATGCTCACGGGCGCGCGGCAACATTTATTTTGTTCCCGAAACTCATCTGCGCCGATTCCGAAACTGAGTTACCGACTTCTCAGTCGGGCACAAATCAGTAAAAAGCGAGGGTCATCGACGGGAATACCGGCTGGACAGGTGCGGTTCCGGTTCTCGCTTTCCGGAACCTGGCTAACAATATGTAACATTATCATTAAATACAATTATGCCAGTTATTTTTATTCGCAAAATGATAATAATGTGGCATACACGCCAGTATGAAAACATTGTTAACTTTTTAAGTTCTGAATGGTATGTCGCTTGTGCAGTTAAAAGTGCAGATCATTGAAAGTATTGTACGGTTTTGTTGACCGGAGACTGTTTCATCGTCGCGGATAATGAGCAGAATTATCTGTCCACTATATCTGGGGCAGGCTGAAAACATGGAATGGTTGGTTATGGATGCTGAGATTCTGTCATTTATGAAACAATTTCATTTGTGGTACTGTAAAAATAGTTTTTCTGATTTACCTGAGCTGTGAATATGGCATACTGCAGATGTTACCCGGCCGCACTCATACCGGGTAACGAACTGTGTATTGTGATGATTTTTTTATTACAGGGGGATGATCGTGATCAATAAGATTTGCCAGGTAATTGACGGGGAGTACGTCTGCGACATTGATATCAGTGTGGAAGAATGGAAAGCTCTGTTAATGAATGAAAAGGTTTTTGACTCTAAAAGTATTGAGGCGTTAAAAAAATGGTATGTTGAACCAAATCATTCCTGCACATGTTTCGATATAGGCAAAAAGTACGAACAGCACAGTATGAGTGCTAATGGCGTTATTAACGGGCTCGGTGGTAGAGTTCAAAAAGAGCTTGGCAGATTTGAAGTTAAAGGGATCGGCAATATAGCACCCGGCACAAAATTCATTACAGTCATGAAGAGTAAAGAAACCGGTGAAAAACCAAAAAGATACTTATGGACTATTCGTGATGAACTTGTTCAGGCAATTAAAGAACTGGATTTTTTTGGGTCGGAAGAAATAACCACCAATGAGTATTACTCAGACGATGAGTTGATCAACGCCATGGAGGCGAATAATACATTTGATGTCGCGCAGACATTTGAATATACAGGGGAAGCTAAACCAAAGAAACATGCAACAGAAGTAAAAAATGGCGTCTCGTACCCAAGAAGTAAAGGGGTTTCAAAAAATGCACTGAACAAAGCAGGTTACAGATGTGAAGTCGATGGCGAACACCCAACCTTCAGAAGGCGTAACTCTCCCCTGAATTATACTGAACCTCATCACATTGTACCTATGTCCAGGCAGGATGACTTTAACACTTCGCTTGACGTCGAAGAAAATATAATATCGCTGTGTTGCAATTGCCATAAGCAAATTCACCTCGGACAGGGATATGAAGAAATGCTTGAGAAAATATATAATGAGAGAAAGGAGTTGTTAAAACAGGTAGCTATCGATATATCTCTGGAGGATTTGATTCGCTATTATAAAGGACAGAACAGGTGAATGTTATTCAATAGTAATGCTTTTACCTTACTTACAGAGAATGTCATTATTTCCTGGCAGTTACCGATTTGGCGCGTAAAAATACAAAACCCGAAATTAATCGGGTTTGAATTATTTAACGATTAACAGACTCCTGTGTCCAGGAATGATGTAAAATCACGCTTATCGTGACATTTCTGCAAATTTTACTTTTGAGTATCAAGCCATTTATTCATCTGCTCAATTTCACCTTTTTGAGCTTTAATGATGTCCTGCGCGAGCTTTCTCATTTCGGGATCTTTTCCGTATTTTAGCTCAGTCTCAGCCATTGCTATTGCCCCTTCATGGTGTGCTACCATGCCTTTCGCAAAAGCCTTGTCGGGATCGGATTCATTTACAGCAGTCATCATTTTGTCATGCATGTCTTTCATGCCAGCCATATATTCCTGTGACGAAGCTGAGGTAGACATATCAGTCATTTTCATTTCTGAATGTTCTGCTGAAATCGCTGGCAGGGATAACATTAATACTGCAAATAAAGTGTTTCTGGCTTTCATAAAAAATATCCTTTTAGCGTTGATACCCGTTAACTGTAGCAGAATCTGATAAAAATGCCCCCTGTAGGGGGCAAAGATGTTGCAATATATCCGGTTACGGAAAAATCTATCAAGGAAATCAGGACTGCAAAGATACTACCATCGCCGTCAGCCTGCATTGAGCATACGACGATGCGCTTCGGCCATGGCCTGATGTGGGCCGGACTGACCGTTATTCATAAATTCATGGGCAACTGCAGCTCTTTCATGCTCATTCATTGCCGCAAACGAAGTCGCCGGACGGGAAGCGTTAACGGTGCCAGTTCCCATCATCTTCTGATGACTTTCCGCCATTTTTTTATGTGCATCTGCTGAACCATTGTTCATGGTTTCATGAACAATAATAGCCTGTTCATGCTGATCCATACCGGCCATCCGTGGAGCTGCCCCCTGGATGGCGGCTGGAGTTGAAGAAGACTGCATCTGATGGGCCGGAGCCTGAGCATTATTGACACGCTCATGGATATTTACAGTTTCAGTGGCCCAGGCCGTAGAAATTAAGCTCAAACCTAACACTGATGCTAAGACGATATTTTTCATGGTAACTCTCCATTTCTGAATTAGTGATGTCCGTGAATTTCGATCTGTGTCCTCAGTAGTACAACTGACAACTCTACAGACCTTATTCCGCCGGGATGAGGCTTTAATACAACTCCTGGCTTGTGCTGATGCCGTGTATGGATGAAGTAATAATGCCTTCCTGATAAGTTGCACTAATTATATCGAATGGCTTCTGTTTGCTGCATGACAGGCTAATGACATCTTTGTCATTTAAATCTTTATTCTCAGTACTGGGTTTCCGGAATCATTTTCTCCAGTCTGGGCACGGATAGGATAAAACGAGTTGAACGTACGTCCGATTCCACCTGCACTCTTCCGTGATGTGCTTCCACGATGGACTTCACAATCGCAAGGCCGATGCCGCTGCCTTCTCCTTTTCGTTGTCTGGACGGATCTACCCGATAAAAACGGTCAAACAGCCTTGATAAATGCTCTTCAGGGATTGGTTTCCCCGGATTTTCAATCACAAGGTCAAAAAAGCTCTCCTGCTCTCTTATTGAGACGGTGATTGCCTGTCCCTCCGGGGTATAACGCAGGGCATTGGATAACAGATTATTGATCGCCCTTCTGAACATTTGTGGATCTCCCTCAACCAGGCAGGGCATCCCGTTAAATTTGAGCGTGATATTGCGTTCTTCGGCCCAGGCTTCGAAAAACTCGAAGACTTTCATGACTTCCGCTCTGAGGTCAAACATGACCCTGTCAGGTATCAGCTGATTATTATCTGCCTGTGCCAGGAACAGCATATCGCTGACCATTTTGGTCATCCGGTTATACTCTTCAAGACTGGAATAGAGGACATCCTCAAGTTCCCTCTGGGTTCGATCCTGACTCAGTGCGATTTCAGTCTGCGTCACCAGATTGGTGATGGGCGTTCTGATCTCATGCGCGATATCGGCAGAGAAATTGGCCTGGCGGGTAAAGACATCCTCAATCTTTCCAATCATATGATTGAACGAGATAACCAGTTGCTCCAGCTCAATGGGAACGCGTGTCGGTTCCAGTCGCGCATCAAGATTCTCGGAGGTGATGTTTTTAATGGCATTGCTGACATTACGAAGGGGCAGGTGCCCCTGACGGACAGCGATTCGAATGATCAGAACAATCAACAGGCTTATCACGACGGCAATCGCAATCAGGTTCTTTTTCAGCGCATCGAGGTAATGGAGATGGAAATTAATGGATAGGCCAGTCAGCATGACATAGTTCTGCTGTTTGCCCTGAAATATCGCCTGACCAGAGGAGGCGATAATCCTGTATGTTTCCATCTTCATTTCGGACCCGGTATCCATCGGTCCCGCAGGATCCTCCACCGTCCAGAGAAAGACATCCCGTGCGCGGCTGTGCTCGCTAAAATCTGCTGAATTCACTGCCGGGCGTAGTGCCGCCCCCTGAGCTGAGCTAAAGAGCACTTCACCCCTGGGATTGAGGAGCAAAAGGGCAACGTTGCGGTAGCTGGCAATTGATTCCTTTATTTTGCTTATTTTTTTATCATCCGGATCCACCGGGGACTGCAGTATACGGTTCAGTGTGGTGCTGATTTGTTGAAGATCGCTGACATCCTGCTCGGCAAAATGATTTTCAACAGAATGCAGCATAAACCAGGTGAAGGCGATAAAAGCCAGTATCGTGGACAGGCTGATAAAAAAGGTCAGCCGCAGAGCGAGTGAGAAAGGGCGTCTGGACGGTTTGCTATGCATCCGGGACCTCCAGCATGTAGCCCACGCCCCGGACTGTCTGGATCAGCTTTGTCTCGTAATCGTTGTCTATTTTAGCGCGGAGTCGCTTTACTGCGACATCGATCGCATTAGTGTCGCTGTCAAAATTCATGTCCCAGACCTGAGAGGCAATCAGGGAGCGGGGAAGAACCTCTCCCTGATGGCGAATGAAAAATTCCAGCAGGCTGAACTCTTTACTGGTGAGCACAATGCGGTTTCCGGCGCGACTGACTTTTCTGGATACGAGATCAATCGAGAGGTCAGCCACCTTAAACTGGCTTTCCGTGATCATCGTGTTTCCCCGCCTCAGAAGGGTTCTCACCCGGGCGAGCAGTTCGGCAAACGCAAAGGGTTTAACCAGATAATCGTCCGCACCCAGTTCCAGTCCTTTGACCCTATGTTCGATCGTGCCGAGGGCTGTCAGCAGTAAGACCGGCATACCCTTTCCGGCAGTGCGCAGCATGCGGATGATATCCCAGCCGTTCACATCAGGTAGCATGATATCCAGAATGACTAAATCATACTCGGCTGTCATGGCGAGATGATATCCGGTAAGACCATTATCAGCGTGATCCACTACGAACCCTGCCTCTGTAAGCCCTTTGCTGAGATATTCACCTGTTTTAATTTCGTCTTCGACGATCAATATTTTCATCTTGCTCCCCGGCTGGCTGCTAATGTCATTCTATTGCGCCCACGATCGTTATCAACGGATTACAGCAAAAATGACAACATTGTCATTATCCTGTCACCCGGCAAACAGAGAGCGTTAGGTAAAGTACCCCTATCAATACTCTGGACTTCATTTGAACCATTTACCAGGTCTGCCTGGACGAGAAGCGTTATGTTCAAATTAAAATTACTCAGCATTAGCACGATATTCATCCTGGCAGGCTGCGTGTCGCTTGCGCCTGAATATCAGCGGCCCGCAGCACCGGTACCCCAGCAGTTTTCACTGTCCCATAACAGCCTGACGCCAGCGGTAAATGGCTATCAGGATACGGGCTGGCGTAACTTTTTTGTCGATCCCCAGGTTACCCGGTTGATCGGTGAAGCTCTGACTAATAACCGTGATTTGAGAATGGCTGCCCTGAAGGTTGAAGAGGCCCGAGCCCAGTTCAACGTCACGGATGCAGATCGTTATCCCCAGCTGAATGCCTCATCCGGGATAACATACAGCGGTGGTCTGAAAGGTGACAAGCCGACCACACAGGAGTACGACGCGAGACTGGAGCTCAGCTATGAGCTCGATTTTTTCGGCAAACTTAAGAACATGAGTGATGCTGACCGCCAGAACTACTTTGCCAGCGAAGAATCCCGTCGGGCCGTACACATCCTGCTGGTCTCCAACGTTTCACAGAGCTATTTCAGCCAGCAACTGGCGTACGAACAACTCCGTATTGCGCGGGAAACGCTGAAAAATTATGAACAGTCCTATGCTTTCGTTGAGCAACAGCTCGTGACCGGGAGTACGAACGTTCTGGCACTTGAACAGGCGAGAGGACAAATCGAAAGTACCCGCGCCGAAATAGCCAAACGAGAAGGCGATCTGGCTCAGGCAAACAATGCCCTGCAACTGGTGCTGGGAACGTACCGCGCACTTCCGTCAGAAAAAGGGATGAAAGGCGGGGAGATCGCACCAGTAAAATTGCCACCAAATCTATCTTCACAAATTTTGCTGCAGCGACCGGATATTATGGAAGCGGAATATCAGCTGAAAGCGGCTGATGCCAATATTGGCGCAGCGCGAGCGGCCTTTTTCCCCTCCATTACCCTGACCAGTGGTCTTTCCGCAAGCAGTACGGAGCTGTCCAGCCTGTTTACGTCAGGAAGTGGAATGTGGAATTTTATCCCTAAAATTGAAATTCCTATTTTTAATGCTGGCAGGAATAAAGCCAATCTGAAGCTGGCTGAAATTCGCCAGCAACAATCGGTGGTTAATTACGAACAAAAAATTCAGTCAGCCTTTAAGGATGTTTCCGACACGCTTGCGCTGCGCGACAGCCTTAGCCAGCAACTTGAGTCACAGCAGCGTTATCTTGATTCACTTCAGATAACTCTCCAGCGTGCCAGAGGATTATATGCAAGTGGTGCTGTCAGTTACATCGAAGTGCTGGATGCAGAACGTTCCCTCTTCGCTACGCAGCAAACCATTCTCGATCTTACCTATTCCCGACAGGTTAACGAAATTAATCTGTTTACCGCGCTGGGTGGCGGTTGGGTAGAGTAAATTTATTTAATTAATCAGGAAATTAAAAATGCGTAATTCACTTAAAGCCGTTTTATTTGGTGCCTTCTCTGTCATGTTTTCTGCCGGTCTTCATGCTGAAACACATCAGCATGGCGATATGAATGCTGCCAGTGATGCTTCGGTACAGCAGGTTATCAAGGGCACCGGTGTCGTTAAAAACATTGATATGAATAGTAAAAAGATTACCATTTCGCACGAAGCAATCCCTGCTGTGGGCTGGCCTGCAATGACCATGCGCTTCACTTTTGTTAATGCAGACGACGCTATCAATGCCCTGAAAACCGGCAACCATGTCGATTTCTCGTTTATTCAGCAGGGCAATATCTCCTTACTCAAAAGCATTAACGTTACGCAATCCTGATTATCAGTCCGGAGCGAATACATCCAGTGCGCCTGAACATTCATTAAGGGATTACTGTGAATGAATGATCGGGCGCATATGCCAGGTGTTTTGATTTTTCAGCGAGAAATTGTATGGCTTCTTTAAAGATAAAATATGCTGCAATAATTATCAGCAGCCTCATAGCAGGAGGGCTGATATCGGTTACTGCCTGGCAGTATGTAAACTCATCACAAAAAACAGTACAAACCGAACAAAAGGCACCGGAGCGAAAGGTACTTTTCTGGTATGACCCGATGAAACCGGATACCAAATTTGATAAACCCGGAAAATCTCCCTTTATGGATATGGACCTGGTGCCAAAATATGCTGATGAAAGCGGCGATAAAAGCAGTGGCGGGATCCGTATCGATCCAACGCAGGTTCAGAATCTGGGATTAAAAACGCAAAAAGTCACGCGAGGAATGCTGAATTATTCTCAGACAATCCCGGCTAATGTCAGTTACAACGAGTATCAGTTTGTCATTGTGCAGGCGCGCTCTGACGGTTTCGTCGAAAAAGTGTATCCCCTGACGATTGGCGATCATGTGAAGAAAGGCACTCCGCTTATCGATATCACCATTCCTGAATGGGTTGAGGCACAAAGTGAGTTCCTGCTGTTATCCGGTACAGGCGGTACGTCAACCCAGATAAAAGGGGTTCTGGAGCGACTTCGTCTGGCTGGTATGCCGGAAGAGGATATTCAAAGGCTGCGTTCAACCCGCACAATCCAGACCCGTTTTACCATTAAAGCACCTATTGATGGTGTCATTACTGCGTTTGACCTGCGCACCGGAATGAATATTTCGAAAGATAAAGTAGTGGCTCAGATTCAGGGGATGGACCCGGTCTGGATCAGCGCTGCAGTGCCAGAATCTATCGCATATCTGCTGAAAGATACGTCGCAGTTTGAAATTTCGGTACCGGCTTATCCGGATAAAACATTCCATGTCGAAAAATGGAACATTCTTCCCAGCGTGGATCAGACAACCCGTACGCTTCAGGTCCGTCTCCAGGTTTCTAATAAGGATGAGTTTCTCAAGCCGGGCATGAATGCCTATCTGAAACTGAATACCAGGAGCCAGGAGATGCTGCTGATACCAAGCCAGGCCGTTATCGATACCGGCAAAGAACAGCGCGTGATTACTGTTGATGATGAAGGCAAGTTTGTGCCGAAACAGATCCACGTTCTGCATGAATCACAGCAACAGTCCGGCATTGGCTCCGGCCTGAATGAAGGCGATACCGTGGTGGTCAGTGGCCTGTTCCTCATTGACTCCGAAGCCAATATTACGGGCGCGCTGGAACGTATGCGCCACCCTGAAAAAACAGAAAACAGTATGCCAGCAATGTCTGAGCAGCCTGTAAATATGCATTCAGGGCACTGAGGAGACGACGATGATTGAATGGATTATCCGGCGCTCTGTCGCCAACCGTTTCCTGGTCATGATGGGCGCACTGTTTCTCAGCATCTGGGGCACATGGACGATAATTAACACGCCGGTCGATGCGCTGCCTGACCTGTCAGATGTGCAGGTCATTATTAAAACCAGCTATCCCGGACAGGCCCCGCAGATTGTAGAAAACCAGGTCACCTATCCGCTTACCACCACCATGCTGTCCGTACCTGGCGCAAAAACCGTGCGTGGCTTTTCACAGTTCGGTGATTCGTATGTGTATGTCATTTTTGAAGACGGCACCGATCTGTACTGGGCCCGTTCGCGCGTGCTGGAATACCTGAATCAGGTTCAGGGCAAACTGCCTGCGGGTGTGAGCTCTGAAATCGGCCCGGACGCCACGGGAGTGGGCTGGATATTTGAATATGCCCTTGTCGATCGCAACGGAAAACACGACCTTTCAGAACTGCGCTCTCTGCAGGACTGGTTCCTGAAATTTGAGCTGAAAACCATCCCGAACGTGGCTGAGGTCGCTTCGGTTGGCGGCGTGGTGAAACAGTACCAGATTCAGGTCAATCCGGTAAAACTGTCCCAGTACGGTATCAGCCTGCCCGAAGTGAAACAGGCACTTGAATCGTCTAACCAGGAGGCCGGTGGCTCATCCGTTGAAATGGCCGAAGCGGAGTATATGGTCCGTGCCAGCGGTTATCTTCAGAGCATTGATGATTTTAATAACATCGTCCTGAAAACAGGCGAGAACGGCGTGCCGGTTTATCTGCGGGATGTTGCCCGCGTGCAGACCGGGCCCGAAATGCGGCGTGGTATTGCCGAGCTGAACGGCCAGGGAGAAGTTGCAGGCGGCGTGGTGATCCTGCGATCGGGTAAAAATGCGCGCGACGTTATCACGGCAGTGAGGGATAAACTTGAGACGCTGAAGGCCAGCCTGCCTGAAGGCGTTGAAATCGTGACCACCTACGATCGCAGCCAGTTAATCGACCGGGCAATTGATAACCTCAGCTCCAAACTTCTGGAAGAGTTTATCGTGGTGGCCATCGTCTGTGCCCTGTTCCTGTGGCACGTTCGTTCTGCCCTGGTGGCGATTATCTCCCTGCCGCTTGGCCTGTGTATCGCCTTTATCGTCATGCACTTCCAGGGACTTAACGCCAATATCATGTCTCTGGGAGGAATAGCGATTGCCGTCGGTGCGATGGTGGATGCCGCCATTGTGATGATTGAGAATGCGCATAAACGGCTTGAGGAGTGGGATCACCAGCATCCGGGTGAGCAGATTGACAACGCCACCCGCTGGAAGGTGATTACCGACGCCTCCGTGGAAGTGGGACCCGCACTGTTTATCAGCCTGCTGATCATCACCCTGTCCTTTATTCCTATCTTTACCCTGGAAGGTCAGGAAGGACGTCTGTTTGGCCCGCTGGCATTCACGAAAACGTACTCCATGGCTGGCGCGGCCGCGCTGGCCATCATCGTCATTCCGATTCTGATGGGATTCTGGATCCGGGGGAAAATTCCTGCCGAGACCAGTAACCCCCTGAACCGGATGCTGATAAAAGCGTATCATCCATTACTATTGCGGGTCCTCCACTGGCCAAAAACAACCCTGCTGGTTGCGGCCTTGTCCATTTTCACCGTTATCTGGCCACTGAGTCAGGTGGGTGGTGAGTTTCTGCCAAAGATTAACGAGGGCGACCTGTTGTATATGCCGTCGACCCTGCCGGGCGTCTCTCCGGCAGAAGCTGCAGCGCTCCTGCAGACGACGGACAAGTTAATCAAAAGCGTTCCTGAAGTGGCCTCTGTATTTGGCAAGACTGGTAAAGCAGAGACCGCAACGGATTCCGCACCGCTCGAAATGGTTGAAACCACGATCCAGCTCAAACCTGAGGATCAGTGGCGTCCTGGCATGACGATTGACAAGATTATTGAAGAACTCGACAGGACCGTCCGTTTACCGGGGCTGGCAAACCTCTGGGTGCCGCCAATCCGTAACCGTATTGATATGCTCTCAACCGGGATCAAAAGCCCGATAGGTATCAAGGTGTCCGGAACGGTTCTGTCCGATATCGATGCAACGGCGCAGAGTATCGAAGCGGTAGCCAAAACGGTACCGGGCGTGGTGTCTGCCCTGGCTGAGCGACTTGAGGGTGGGCGCTACATCGATATCGATATCAACCGGGAAAAAGCTTCCCGCTACGGAATGACGGTGGGCGATGTGCAGCTGTTCATCTCATCAGCCATCGGCGGCGCGACGGTAGGGGAAACGGTTGAAGGCGTGGCCCGGTACCCGATTAATATCCGCTATCCGCAGGATTACCGGAACAGCCCGCAGGCTCTGAAACAGATGCCGATCCTGACCCCGATGAAGCAGCAGATCACGCTGGGCGATGTTGCGGATATTAAGGTCGTTTCCGGACCAACCATGCTGAAAACGGAAAATGCCCGTCCAGCCAGCTGGATTTACATTGACGCGCGCGGCAGGGATATGGTGTCGGTGGTTAATGACATTAAAACGGCGATCAGTCAGAAAGTGAAACTGAGACCGGGTACCAGCGTGTCATTCTCCGGACAGTTTGAACTGCTTGAGCATGCCAACAAGAAACTGAAGCTGATGGTGCCGATGACGGTGATGATCATCTTCATCCTGTTGTATCTGGCATTCCGCCGGGTTGATGAAGCCCTGCTGATCCTGATGAGCCTGCCGTTCGCCCTGGTTGGCGGGATATGGTTCCTGTACTGGCAGGGCTTCCATATGTCTGTCGCAACCGGAACGGGGTTTATCGCTCTGGCCGGGGTGGCAGCAGAGTTTGGCGTGGTCATGCTGATGTATCTGCGTCATGCCATTGAAGTGCACCCGGAATTGTCCCGTAAAGAGACGTTCACACCGGAAGGTCTTGATGAAGCCCTCTATCATGGTGCCGTGCTGCGTGTCCGGCCGAAAGCCATGACCGTGGCGGTGATCATTGCGGGTCTGCTGCCAATACTCTGGGGAACCGGTGCAGGTTCAGAAGTCATGAGCCGTATCGCGGCACCCATGATTGGTGGGATGATCACGGCTCCGCTGCTGTCCCTGTTCATAATTCCTGCCGCCTACAAATTAATCTGGCTGCGCAGACATAAAAAAAGCGTGTCATAACCCTGTAAGGGCATCCTCTGTGGGTGCCCTTCTGTACTGATTCATCCTGACGTCAGGGGTTATATCGATAATATACAGAGGTGAGTATGAAAAAAGTGGTCCTGGTGGCCCTGGCTCTCGGCCTTTCACTGCCCGCAATGGCGAGTGAAAAAGTGATTGATATGTACAAATCTGAAAACTGTGGCTGTTGTTCCCTGTGGGGCAAAGCGATGGAAAAAGACGGGTTTGAAGTACGAACTCACGTCATGAATGATCAGGCGCTGTCAGCCCTGAAAGAAAAGCATGCTATTCCTGCAGGACTACGAAGTTGTCATACCGCGGTTGCCGGTAATTTGATCATTGAAGGCCATGTGCCTGCGACAACGATACATAAGGCAATGCAGTCTGGTTCGGGTATATACGGTCTCGCCACCCCCGGTATGCCAGCAGGAAGTCCTGGAATGGAGATGGGAGCCCGAAAAGAGGCTTACGATGTTATCGCATTCTCACCGGATGGAAGTAAAAAAGTCTTCCAGCGAATCGAATAGTCAGCGGAACGGCTGATAACGGGACGCCGGTAGCAGGCACTCCTGTGCCGGCGATATTCGTGGTAATCGCATCCATGACATACCCTGAAGACAGAAGATGCTTCGGTATGCATAAGGAGAGTTACTGTGAAAAATGACAATGCAGTGCAACACAACAACCAGACTGCTTCTGAGCAGACATTATCCCCGGACGAGGGCCACGTATTGCATAAGGTGAGAGATCCCGTGTGCGGGATGGCCATCCTGCCCGACAGGGCGCACAGCAGCATTCGATACCAGGACCATCAACTTTATTTCTGCTCCGCCAGCTGTGAGAGTAAATTTAAAGCCCATCCCGATCGTTATCTTACCGAAGATGCCAGTGAACATTCCCATCACCATCACCACGATCATCACGAAGTCAGCCCTGATCAGATAAAACAGCCTCACCACCAGGCGGAAAAAGAGAATTCTGAAGGTGTGTGGACATGTCCGATGCACCCGGAGATACGCCGCAGTGGTCCCGGAAGCTGTCCTGTCTGTGGAATGGCACTGGAGCCGCTCGTAGCTACGGCATCCACGGGGCCGAGTGATGAACTTCACGACATGACAAGACGCTTCTGGCTGGGGTTGTTGCTGGCGTTTCCGGTTCTGGTACTCGAAATGGGATCTCATCTGTTTCCCGACTTGAGGAATACAGTACCGCCACAGTACAACACATGGCTGCAGTTGCTTCTGGCCTCCCCTGTCGTGTTGTGGTGTGGCTGGCCATTCTTCGCCCGGGCCGGAATGTCGTTACGTAACCGCTCCCTGAATATGTTTACCCTTGTTGCAATGGGGACCGGCGTAGCCTGGGTTTACAGCGTCATTGCAACCGTCTTCCCCTCCTGGTTTCCTGCATCGTTCAGAAACATGGATGGCCTGGTGGCCGTTTATTTTGAAGCCGCAGCAGTTATTACGGTGCTTGTTCTGCTGGGACAGGTTCTTGAGCTGCGGGCACGGGAACAAACCTCAGGCGCCATTACTGCGCTTCTGAACCTTGCCCCCAAAACCGCCAGACGGCTGGATCATGACGGTCATGAAACGGATATTAATGCGGAAGATGTCCTGCCTGGCGATAAGCTCCGCATCAGACCTGGAGAGAGTATTCCGGTCGACGGTATCGTGATCGAAGGCAAAACAACCGTTGATGAATCGATGGTGACCGGGGAGTCTATGCCGGTTACCAAAACGAAGGGTGACCCTGTCATTGGGGGGACGATTAATCAGACAGGTAGTCTTATCATCCGTGCAGAGAAAGTCGGTGATGAAACGATGCTCTCACGAATTGTTCAGATGGTCGCTGATGCACAGCGTTCGCGTGCCCCCATCCAGAGAATGGCTGACAGCGTTTCAGGCTGGTTTGTTCCTCTGGTGATACTTATCGCGGTTGTTGCTTTCGTGATCTGGTCTGTCTGGGGGCCCGAGCCCAGGATGGCGCACGGTCTGATTGCGGCTGTGTCGGTCCTGATTATTGCCTGCCCCTGCGCACTGGGGCTGGCCACACCGATGTCGATAATGGTGGGGGTAGGCAAAGGAGCCCAGGCCGGGGTGTTAATCAGGAATGCCGAAGCCCTTGAGCGTCTTGAAAAAGTGGACACGCTGGTTGTCGACAAAACAGGCACGCTCACGGAAGGTTCGCCTACGGTGACAGGGATTATCAGTCTCAATCCGGGTGGGGAAGCATCTCTTTTACGTGTAGCGGCCGCAGTGGAAAAAGGCTCGCAGCATCCGCTGGGTATGGCTGTAGTCCGGGCAGCCCAGCACAGGGGGATCATGATACCCGCAGTCAGTGATTTCAACGCTCCGTCGGGGAAAGGTGTTTCAGGCGATGTTGAAGGTCAACGGGTTGTTATTGGTAATGAACTGGCTATGCAGGAAAACAGTATCGTTATTGATAATCAAAAGGCCGTTGCGGATACGTTGCGGATGGAAGGCGCTACCGTTATCTATGTGGCCACAGATGGGTACCTTGCAGGCCTGATAGCTATCTCGGATCCCGTGAAAGCAACCACGCCGGATGCGCTTAAAGCTTTGCGTCAGGCGGGGATCCGCATTGTTATGCTCACCGGGGATAACCAGCTTACTGCTGAAGCAGTCGCACGGAAACTGGGAATAGATGAGGTTGAAGCCGGGGTTCTGCCTGACGGCAAAAAAGCAGTGATAACCCGACTGAAAGCGTCTGGTCATGTGGTTGCGATGGCGGGGGACGGTGTAAATGATGCCCCGGCGCTGGCAGCGGCTGACGTGGGCATAGCTATGGGAACGGGTACAGATGTGGCAATTGAAAGTGCCGGAGTCACCCTTCTCAAAGGCGACTTGATGATACTGAACAGGGCCCGTCATCTGTCAGAGATCACCATGAAAAATATCCGACAGAATCTGTTTTTTGCATTTATCTACAACGCACTTGGCGTGCCTGTGGCTGCAGGTCTGCTTTATCCTGTGTATGGAATACTGCTGTCGCCAGTTATTGCGGCGGCGGCCATGGCTCTTTCCTCCGTCAGCGTCATTGTGAATGCGTTGCGTCTGAAAAGTGTCAGGCTCGGGAAATAACACTGAGTGAAGGGTCAGTTACGAACAGAAGGAGTCCAGTATGAAAAGTACCACCTATGCGCTTATTGCTGTCGCCGCGATCGCGGCATTTGCCCTCCTGCGCGAACACTGGTCACATGTGGCAGGTTACTGGCCATATCTGTTATTGCTGGTCTGCCCGCTAATGCATCTTTTCCACGGCCACGGAGGGCATGGAGATCATCAACATCACGGAAGTGAAAACGATAAAAAAAATTAATCCGGCAGACGGGGCCGCGTCGCGGTCCCGTTATCAGTCCAGGTATCGTTCGTAGTCTCTGGCATGCGCAAAGGCATGCTGTTCGAGTTTGTTATCAGCGGGTGCCGCTGCCCGGAACGCCAGAGAGTTAACAGGGTTGTTATTGATGACCAGCTCGTAATGCAGATGAGGACCGGATGAACGTCCGCTGTTACCGGATAACGCAATAGCACCTCCCCGTGTAACCCTGGCCCCTTTAGTAACGAGTATTTTATTGAGGTGGAGATAGCGAGTTTTAACACCGGCTTTTCCCGTTACTTCAACAAAATATCCCATGGTACTGTTGTATTCGGCCCGGGTGATTTTTCCGTCGATGACGCTGACTATTTTCGTGTTCATGGGCATGGAATAATCAATGCCATTATGGGGACTCACTTTTCCCGATACCGGGTTAAGTCTTGCAGGATTGAAAGGCGAACTGAGTCTTGCTGTGGCCGGTAACGGATAATCGAGACTGCCTTTCCCGGAAGTATCGGAAAGGTTATAGAACTTTTTATCTGATATACGATACGCCGTGTAATTAAATGAACCGGACGTAAATTTATAGGCCACGACACGTGATTTTCCCGCTTTCTTTTGCAGTACGAGTTTTAATGATTCATTTTTTTTCAAATGCCGCAGATTAAACCGGGAAGGCAAGGAGCGCTGAAGAGTAGCGATCTCGTTCGATTCCAGCCCCGAGCGGGTGGCTGAAAGGTAGGCATTTTCTTTTACGACATCGGTAGAATACATTTACTGGAATTCGCCGTTAGCATGAACACTGCGGCGTATGCTAGGGGTTTTCAGGAGGCGTGTCATCTGTCAGTTAATCGGGAGCACCGTTGATGGTCGTCATTTTTGTAACATATCTTGTTTCCCGTTTGCTCCTGAAGCTCTGGGAACTGTATGACCAGCCCGACGGTGATGATTAACGGGACTGAAACAGGTTACGGCAGAGCAATATGGGGCTCATGTCCTGCTACGTAACCCGTCAGTAAAGCCCTGCTGCGCACCTGACGCTAAGCACTAACCCGCCTGCAGTTACCTGGTCGAATACAGCCCGCGAAGCTTTCTTGCCTGCGTCTGATGTGCTTCCGCACCGGCATTATTGACCTGCTCATGCACGAGAGCGGCTTTTTCTCCGGCATTCAGTTCGTTAAAAGAAGAAGACGAGGTCTTTGAATTTGCATCACTGCCGGACAGCATTTTTTTATGTTCCTCAATCATTTTCTGATGCGCATAGGACGCGCTGTTGTTCATAAATGAATGAGCAACAATGGCCCTTTCATGTTCATTCATTTCAGAGAATGAGGGCGTGTTGTTTTTATTAACCCTGTCCGGTAAGTTTTCATGCGTCGAGTAATTCACATGACTGACGGCTGAGGCATTATTAACAAATCGATGTGCTTCATGGGCAATATCACTGGACTGAGCAAAAGCTGCCCCACAAAATAAAGCTGTAAACGCAGTGGTCGTGATTAATATATTCATGTGTAATTACCTTCTGAGGTACATAAAAGATGTCCTTATGATCATATATAAAAATAATCAACCTGTGGGGAAGATGACGTAAATGTAATACAGCTATGTACATTACACGATTGTAATGAATTTGTTTCTTAAGGTGTGCTAGATTCATTTCATTGTAAGTGGATGAACCAGTAATTTAATTTAAATCGGTTCTCGAATTCTGTCAGTAACCATGCTTTAAATAAGGGAATGCGCATGCTGTTGAAAACGTCTCGACGAACTTTCCTGAAGGGGTTAACCCTCTCTGGCGTAGCCGGAAGTCTTGGCGTATGGAGTTTCAATGCGCGTTCCAGTCTGAGCCTGCCAGTTGCCGCATCCCTGCAGGGTACTCAGTTTGACCTGACCATTGGTGAAACGGCCGTCAATATCACGGGCAGTGAGCGTCAGGCCAAAACAATCAATGGAGGCCTGCCGGGGCCCGTTCTTCGCTGGAAAGAAGGTGACACCATTACCCTGAAGGTCAAAAACCGTCTTAATGAACAGACGTCCATTCACTGGCACGGCATTATTCTTCCGGCCAATATGGATGGTGTTCCGGGGCTGAGTTTTATGGGCATAGAGCCTGATGATACCTACGTTTACACCTTTAAGGTTAAGCAGAACGGGACTTACTGGTACCACAGCCATTCCGGTCTGCAGGAACAGGAGGGGGTATACGGTGCCATTATCATCGATGCCAGGGAGCCAGAACCGTTTGCTTACGATCGTGAGCATGTGGTCATGTTGTCTGACTGGACCGATGAAAATCCTCACAGCCTGCTGAAAAAATTAAAAAAACAGTCGGATTACTACAATTTCAATAAACCAACCGTTGGCTCTTTTTTCCGCGACGTGAATACCAGGGGGCTGTCAGCCACCATTGCCGATCGGAAAATGTGGGCTGAAATGAAAATGAATCCGACTGACCTCGCGGATGTCAGTGGCTACACCTACACCTATCTCATGAACGGGCAGGCCCCGCTGAAAAACTGGACCGGACTGTTCCGTCCCGGTGAAAAGATACGCTTACGGTTTATCAACGGCTCGGCAATGACCTATTTCGATATCCGTATCCCCGGGCTGAAAATGACGGTCGTGGCTGCAGATGGCCAGTATGTAAACCCGGTTACCGTTGACGAATTCAGGATTGCCGTTGCCGAAACCTATGATGTCATTGTGGAGCCTCAGGGTGAGGCCTATACCATCTTCGCACAATCCATGGACAGGACCGGTTACGCTCGAGGGACACTGGCCACGAGAGAGGGGTTAAGTGCTGCCGTTCCCCCCCTCGATCCCCGTCCTCTGTTGACCATGGAAGATATGGGTATGGGGGGAATGGGACATGATATGGCAGGAATGGACCACAGCCAGATGGGAGGCATGGATAACAGCGGAGAGATGATGTCTATGGACGGTGCTGACCTTCCGGATAGCGGGACATCCTCCGCGCCCATGGATCACAGCAGCATGGCCGGTATGGATCATTCCCGGATGGCCGGTATGGATCATTCCCGGATGGCCGGAATGCCGGGTATGCAAAGTCATCCTGCGTCAGAAACGGATAACCCACTGGTTGATATGCAGGCGATGAGCGTCTCTCCGAAATTAAATGATCCGGGTATTGGTCTTCGAAATAACGGAAGAAAGGTTCTCACGTACGCGGATTTGAAAAGCCGCTTTGAGGATCCTGACGGACGTGAACCTGGCCGTACCATAGAACTGCATTTAACCGGCCACATGGAAAAGTTTGCCTGGTCATTTAACGGAATCAAGTTTTCAGATGCCGCACCGGTGCTGCTGAAATACGGTGAGCGGCTCAGGATCACGCTGATCAACGATACCATGATGACTCACCCCATTCACCTGCATGGTATGTGGAGCGATCTGGAAGATGAAAACGGTAATTTCATGGTTCGTAAACACACAATAGATGTTCCCCCTGGTACAAAACGCAGTTACAGAGTGACAGCAGATGCGCTTGGCCGCTGGGCGTATCACTGCCATTTGCTCTATCACATGGAAATGGGAATGTTTCGTGAAGTCCGGGTGGAGGAATGATGCGAATGAAGAGAAATTTGAAGGCCATACCTGTTCTGGTCGCCGGTTTGTTTACCTCACAGCTTTCTATTGCGGCGGGCTCCGTCTCTGCAGATCCCCACGCCGGGCACGACATGTCTGCCATGCAGATGCCAGCAGATGAGAATTTCACTGAGATGACGTCAATGGAGCCCATTGTAACTGAGAGCAGAACGCCAATTCCGCCTGTTACCGATGCCGACCGGAAGGCTGCATTCGGCAATTTACAGGGGCATGCGATTCACGACAGTGCGATTAATTATCTGGTTCTGCTGGATCAACTGGAATGGCAACGGTCGGATAACACCAACAATTTCAGCTGGAGTGTTAACAGCTGGATTGGAGGCGACACAGATCGGATTTGGCTAAAGAGTGAAGGTGAACGAAGCAATGGGGAAACGGAGGCGGCTGAAGCGCAGTTACTCTGGGGACATGCGGTTGGCCCATGGTGGGATTTGGTTGCGGGTGTCAGGCAGGATTTCAGACCTGCTTCTGCCCGGACCTGGGCTGCTGTCGGTTTTCAGGGGCTGGCACTCTATAATTTTGAGTCTGAAATTACGGGTTTTGTCAGTAATGGCGGAAAAGCAGCCCTTCGTCTGGGAGGAGAATACGACGTTTTACTGACTAACCGGCTCATACTCCAGCCATCCTATGAGGTGAATTTCTACAGTCAGGATGATGAATCGCGGGGTCGCGGCAGGGGACTGACTGACACAGAGCTGGGGCTCCGGCTGCGCTATGAAATACGCCGTGAGTTTGCACCCTATATAGGCGTTTCCTGGAATCAACTTTACGGGAAAACATCCGATATGGCGAAAAGAGAAGGTGAGAAAGACCATCAGGTAGTATTCCTGGCGGGAGCCAGAATCTGGTTTTAACGCACTGATATAAAACACTCAACTAAACAGGTAAATAAAATGTCGATTTTAAATAAAGCCATTCTTACAGGTGGCCTCGTTATGGGCGTTGCTTTCTCTGCTATGGCCCATCCGGAATTAAAAAGCTCTGTGCCACAGGCTGATTCAGCCGTAGCGGCCCCGGAAAAGATTCAGCTTAATTTCTCGGAAAATCTGACCGTGAAATTCTCAGGTGCAAAATTAACGATGACGGGTATGAAAGGCATGTCATCACATTCTCCGATGCCGGTCGCGGCAAAAGTGGCGCCAGGCGCTGACCCTAAATCGATGGTCATTATTCCGCGAGAGCCTTTACCCGCTGGCACTTATCGTGTTGACTGGCGCGCGGTTTCTTCAGATACGCACCCTATTACCGGTAATTACACCTTTACAGTGAAGTAATATTATGAACGACCTGATTATGATTGTTATTCGTTTTCTTCTTTATCTGGATTTGATGGTAATATTTGGATTGCCATTTTTTCAGATATATGGAATAAGCGGTGTCAGACATGAAACCTATAACCTGACTAATTTCAGGTCGTTTATAACCTTTGCTGTTGTTACAGGCATCATTCTTACTGGCATTAATATGCTCCTGGTATCTAATGCCATGAGTGGAGTAACTGACCTCAGAGAATTATCCATCCATGTTATCGAGATGGTGATAGAAGAAACTGATGTGGGTATTAGCTGGATTGTCAGGCTCTGTGCCCTGTTTACCACACTCGGTGCTTTGTTCCTTTACACTAATAAGAGAGTATTGTCCTGCCTGCTGATGACGATGAGTGGGGGCGTGGCGCTGGCTACACTTGCCTGGGGAGGACACGCCGTTATGCATGACGGTCTGCATTACTATCTCCATTTACTGAGCGATCTGACCCATCTCGGCGCTGCAGGTGCCTGGACAGGTGCTCTGGTTGCATTTGCTATCCTGCTGATGCGCAGAAACGAGCATAATGCACAGAGCGTCATTGTGATATCTGACTCCCTGGCAAAATTTGCCACGGCAGGAACGGTGATTGTTGTAGCCCTGATCCTGAGTGCGCTGGTCAACTATCTGTATATTGCTGAGGGTAACTTAACTCCCTTATTCAACAGTTCCTGGGGGAGGATATTGCTTGCCAAGACGGCTCTGTTTGTTCTGATGCTTCTTCTGGCTGCAGCAAACCGGTTTCACCTGGGTCCCCGGCTTGAAGTTATGGTCAGGGAAGGGAATTATGATCGCAGCGTTGCCCTGATGCGAAACAGCATCCTGACAGAATTCGTTGTTGCGATTATCATTCTGGGCGCCGTAGCGTGGCTTGGAATGCTTGCTCCGTCTCAGATCAGCTAGGGGACAGCCAAAGCTCATGCGTGAGATTTTTACTTTCATATCAGCGAGTTGACCATGCAGCGTATTTTAATCGTTGAAGACGAACAAAAAACAGGTCGTTACCTGCAGCAGGGACTGGTTGAGGAAGGCTATCAGGCCGATCTCTTTAATAATGGCCGCGATGGTCTCGGGGCCGCGTCGAAGGGACAGTATGATTTGATAATACTGGACGTGATGCTGCCTTTCCTCGACGGGTGGCAAATCATCAGCGCACTGAGGGAGTCCGGGCACGAAGAACCGGTCCTGTTTTTAACCGCAAAGGACAACGTGCGGGACAAAGTGAAAGGACTGGAGCTTGGCGCAGATGACTACCTGATTAAGCCCTTTGATTTTACGGAGCTGGTTGCACGTGTAAGAACCCTACTGCGCCGGGCACGCTCGCAGGCCGCAACAGTCTGCACCATCGCCGATATGACCGTTGATATGGTGCGCCGGACCGTGATCCGTTCGGGGAAGAAGATCCATCTCACCGGTAAAGAATACGTTCTGCTTGAGTTGCTGCTGCAACGCACCGGAGAAGTGTTACCCAGGAGTCTTATCTCGTCCCTGGTCTGGAACATGAATTTTGACAGTGATACGAATGTGATTGATGTCGCCGTGAGACGTCTGAGAAGTAAAATTGATGATGACTTTGAGCCAAAACTGATCCATACCGTTCGCGGTGCCGGATATGTCCTGGAGATCAGAGAAGAGTGAGGTTCAAAATTTCCCTGACCACACGCCTGAGCCTGATTTTTTCTGCGGTGATGCTTACGGTATGGTGGTTATCAAGTTTTATCCTGATTAGCACCCTGAATGGCTATTTCGATAATCAGGACCGCGATTTTCTGACAGGTAAACTTCAGCTCACCGAAGAGTTTCTTAAAACAGAGACGTTCAGGAACAAAACGGATATTAAGTCATTATCAGAAAAAATAAACGATGCGATGGTGGGGCACAATGGCTTATTCATTTCTATAAAAAACATGGAAAATGAAAAAATTGTTGAACTCTATGCCAAAAATTCTGTTGTTCCAGCGGTCCTGCTTAATAAGTCGGGTGATATTCTCGACTATATGATCCAGACGGAAGAAAATAACACCGTGTACCGCAGTATCTCGCGGCGGGTTGCCGTGACGCCGGAACAGGGTAAAAGCAAACATGTCATCATTACGGTTGCCACGGATACTGGGTATCACACCCTGTTTATGGACAAACTCAGTACCTGGCTGTTCTGGTTCAATATCGGTCTGGTCTTTATTTCTGTTTTTCTGGGCTGGCTGACCACACGTATTGGTCTGAAACCGCTACGGGAAATGACCAGTCTGGCTTCCTCCATGACCGTACACAGCCTGGATCAGCGTCTAAATCCCGATCTGGCTCCGCCGGAAATCTCTGAGACCATGCAGGAGTTCAATAATATGTTTGATCGCCTGGAGGGGGCATTCCGGAAACTGTCAGATTTCTCGTCTGACATCGCGCATGAGCTGCGCACACCAGTCAGTAATCTGATGATGCAGACGCAGTTTGCACTGGCTAAGGAAAGGGATGTTTCGCATTACCGCGAAATTTTATTCGCTAACCTGGAAGAACTGAAAAGGTTGTCACGAATGACCAGTGACATGCTTTTTCTGGCACGTTCAGAGCATGGTCTGCTGCGGCTGGATAAACATGATGTGGATCTGGCAGCCGAACTGAATGAATTACGTGAGTTGTTCGAGCCCCTGGCAGACGAAACAGGAAAGACAATCACGGTTGAAGGAGAGGGCGTTGTTGCCGGAGACAGCGATATGCTCCGACGTGCTTTCAGTAACCTGCTTTCCAATGCAATCAAGTATTCTCCCGATAACACCTGTACAGCGATACACCTTGAGCGTGACAGTGACTGTGTGAACGTGATGATTACGAATACGATGTCCGGCCAGGTTCCCGCTAATCTGGAACGTTTGTTTGACCGGTTCTATCGCGCAGACTCATCAAGGTTCTACAACACGGAAGGCGCGGGGCTGGGATTATCAATTACAAGGTCGATCATTCATGCTCACGGCGGCGAGCTGTCAGCAGAACAGCAGGGGCGGGAAATTGTGTTCAGTGTGCGTCTGTTAATGGATTAATACCGTTATTCAGGAGAAACCCGGAAGGTGACAAAAATGTCATCGTTCAGTCACGCGATAAACAGAGGCGGTTTTTTATAATCAGCCATAAATCAGGACAGCGTGATAATTCAATCGCCCGGTTCCTGGCGTGATGATCAACCAGCCCTGAGATCAAATGCTTTCTCTGTTATAAGCATTGATTGTTCGGGTATGAAAACACCGGAGACCCAACCATGAAAAAGATCCTTGTATCCTTTATTGCCATGATGGCTGTCGCTTCATCTGCCTGGGCTGCAGAGACAATGAACATGCATGACCAGGTAAATAATGCCCAGGCGCCTGCCCATCAGATGCAATCATCCGCTGAAAAAAGTGCAGTTCAGGGGGAGAGCATGAAAATGATGGATATGAGCGGTCACGATCAGGCCGCAATGTCCCATGAAATGATGCAAAACGGCAATTCTGCTGCCCATCAGGACATGGCTGAAATGCATAAAAAAATGATGAAATCCAAGCCAGCAGCTTCTAACGAAACAGCAAAATCATTTTCCGAAATGAACGAGCATGAGAAAGCCGCTGTTGTGCATGAGAAGGCGAATAATGGTCAATCTTCCGTTATTCATCAGCAGCAGGCTGAAAAGCATCGCAGCCAGATCACCCAGAATTAACCCGCAGCTCCACTTGTCTGACCCTCATTTGACGCCGAAGTCACTGGCTTACGCTCCCGATCGGGAGCGTTTTTTTTAAACCAAATGAAAGATTATGTCTGTGTATGATTAATCGTAGTCTGCGGCCTGTTATGAACTAAATGAACGACGGACTAAATTTAACATAAGATAGATTATGCAAACCAAGTCATTGAAATATAACAAATTAATTGATTTCTTTACGATCATCTCCAGGGCTTATGCCGCGCCGTATCCTGAGACTGGCTGAGAATATGAATGATCGTAACTACCGTAAGTGATGGCACAAAATAAATCATATGCTGTTCTACCGGCAGCGAGAAGATATCCTCTCCCAACTCTGCGCGATGCGTGCCGATGTCATGCTTGGCCAGCACATCAAACACTGCGGCTATTCGGCCGATATACGCATCCGCCTGAACAATCCCGAACTGTCTGAAGCTGTAGTCCCAGATAGCCTCCAGATCTTCTTATGCTTTGGGGGTCAGCTCAATCTCTTTCATTTGCCATCCTGGCCCTGACATTATTCAGGAATGCATCCTTGTTCCATGGTTTCGCCTCGCCGCTGCTGAGCCCTTCGGCCAGCAGGTCGCGCAGTTGCTGAAGGCGTGATTCAGCCTGCTTCTCGCGCAGCAGACGCAGCGCGTCACGCATGACCTCGCTCTGGGTACGATAATCACCGGCCTTAACCAAGGAATCGATAAATTCACGCAGCTCGTCGCCTACGTCCACCGTCATCGTACGGGCCATAACCCCTCCGTTTCTTAATGTAAGATTTGTTCTTACATCATTATATCAGGTTACTCCCCTGCTTCCATATCCGGCATATTAGCCAAAATACCCCGGCTATAGTCAGGAGATCCGACTTTGCCTTTTTTCGGATCTGTGCAAAATGAAGAGAGTGACGCTGGAATCATAACCTATCTTATGCATCAAATTTAGCCTTAAAAATGCAGATATAAAATATTGCATCAAAATTTTACATATGAGATGCTGACACCAGATCGCAGTCAGAAGTTGTTAACAGGATGCCAGTAATGAAAGATGCTAAATCAAAAGACCTCTCTGAGTTATTTAACACCATTACGGTGCGTAATGTGCCAGCTGATGTTGATGAAGCTATCACGAGGCAGGCTAAAGCCGCCGGCAAATCAAAGAGTGATTTTGTGCAGGAGTTTCTGACGGCAACATTTGGCGATCTGATCGGCAATTTCATCCGCACCAGTGAACTGGTTGCCCTGATGGACCAGGAAATGGCGAGGATGGCCGGAACAGTACTGAGCGAGCATGTTTATGATCTGGAGATGACTCAGGCCGGCCACCGGGAGTTCTGCCGTATTCTCGGGATAAAAAACAACGATGATTTGCAGCGCATTATGCTCGCGGGGATGCCATACCTTCAGATCCGCGCCGGACAGCTGAGAGGGATTGACAGCCTGGCAAGGGGGAACTCCCTGTATGCCGCACTGCTGGTCAACGGGGCGTCCCGGGATGAAGAGACGGTACAGGCGCTTCACCGGTCACTTTTTAATATGTTCCCGGAAACTGTTTTTCAGGAAATGATTAATGAACTGCGAAAGGCAATGCGCATGGACGCTTTTGAATGGTCGCTTATCTGAGACAGATATAAACGAGAAAAGCCACCCCGAGGGATGGCTTTTCCGGTACTAACTTTAACGCACGGGTCCGAAGAAATCCGCGCCTTGATGGGATAAATCTACCAGTTACTGGTACGCCCGTCAACCTGCCCCTCAGTTTAGCCCGGGAGGGCTGTATGCAGCTGGAAGACTATATCTCGGCCGGGCGGCTGAACATTTACACTGACGTGCTGAAGCTGAAACCTGGTGAAGAACTGGGCGGGTATAACTGGAACAAAGCCGTTTCCGCCGCCATGCAGCCGCTGATGCACTGCCTTGAGGTGACGCTGCGTAACGCCATCGATTACAGTATTCGCCATGCCCGGCTGCCCGGCGCTGCCGGACACTGGCGAACCGATACCAACTGGATCTTTGATTTACCCCGCTATATCGGTGACAAGACCTGGATACGCCAGAACAAGCGCTACAAAACCGATGCCCGTGGCCAGAAGCTCATGCATCACGGGAAACCGGTTTATGACCGGACAGCCTGGGAAGAAGACTGTATCCGTAAGGTGTCAAAACGTATCCGTGCTGCGGGCAAGGCGCCGACGGCAGAGCGGGTGATCTCCGGTCTGGACTTTGGTTTCTGGACCAATTTTCTCACGAAAAACTACGATGAACCGCGGAACCGCTCGCTCCTGTGGCCCCAGTTGCTTCCGTCGGTGTTCCCCGGCGCCCCGGCCGGCACCCCCCGTCACGTGCTGGAAAAGAAATTTACCCGTATCCGTGACTTGCGTAACCGCCTGGCGCACCATGAAGCAGTCTGGAAATTCCAGGAGGAAGATCCGGTTACCGGTGCGCCGGATTACAACCGCCCGGTATATGGTCTTCAGGCGTCCCTGCAGCTGTTGCGTCGGGCATGGAAAGATATGCTGGAGGCTCTCAGCTGGCTCAGTCCTGCAAGGCATGCTGCGTTTCTGGCAGAAGGTCATCATCTGCGTTTCGAGGCACTGGCCACGCACGATGGTTTGCTGAGTTTCACCGGACGGGCACAGCTGATGCACGACCTGAACGTGCGGCGCAGTAAAGAG
>NZ_CP033825.1:0-3897 GCF_003812845.1 Klebsiella sp. FDAARGOS_511
GAATGAGATAAACGCGGCCATAACAGCGGAATGACACCGGTAAACCGAATGGCAGGAACAGGAGAGCGCACGAGGGAGCCATCAGGGGGAAACGCCTGGTATCTTTATAGTCCTGTCGGGTTTCGCCACCACTGATTTGAGCGTCAGATTCCGTGATGCTCGTCAGGGGGGCGGAGCCTATGGAAAAACGGCCGCCTTGCGGCCTTTCCTTCCTCTCCTCCGTTGAACGCTCTGCTTTCTCGAGCTTTTATACGGATGCTCCTGCCGCTCGCCGCAGCCGAACGGCGGAAGCGTAGCGACTGAGTGAGCGAGGAAGCGGAAAAGAGAACATCCCTATACTGAGCACTGACGCTCTGAGGCCTCTTATGACGAAACAACAGAAAACAGCGCTGAACATGGCTAAATTCATCCAGAATCAGTCTCTGCTCTTGCTGGAGAAGCTTAACGAGCTTGATCTCGATGTTGAGGCCGACCTTTGTGAGAAACTCCACGATGATGCGGAGCATCTTTTCCGTACACTGTCCTCGAGACTGGATGCATTACAGGATGGTAACTGATGGCCAGAGTGTCTATTAGTGAGGCTGCCCGACTGACGGGTAAGAGTAGAACAACACTGCACAGGTTAATTAAAGCAGGTGACCTGTCCACCTGTAGCGGTGAACGCAATGCAAAAATGGTAGATACTTCAGAGCTTTTACGTGTCTTTGGTCCCTTTGAGCAACCGAAGGGTGAACACCATTCTGGACTGGTGTCTGAACAGCGTGATACAGCCTCTGCTGACCATAGTGAACAGGTGATTCGTCATCTGAAACAGGAGATTGAACACCTGAATACCTTACTTTTGTCCAAGGATTCGCACATTGACAGCCTGAAACAGGCCATGCTCCTTCTTGAAAATCACCAGGCAAAATTAACTGAATCCCCGGCGCCATGGTGGAAATTCTGGAAAAAATCCTGACCCCGTCGTGCTTCAGTTTTCCTCTCCGGCCATCCCGGGGAGTTCCTGAACCTTCCCAAAAATCGCCAGATCTCTGAACGCTCTTCACCACTAAAAATACCCACACACTACGCAAAATTAAAATTTTGCAGATTTGTATTTAATATCAGTAGTTTACTTTCATGAAATTTCGTTTTTTAAATTTTATTTACATAGATCCGACTCTATGACGACTCGTCATAGAGTCCCCGGCGAGTCGTCATAGAGTCGGTAACGACTCAGGACTATAAAAACAATGAGTTAATAACGACCCGACTCTAGACCCGACTCCCCGTTTGGTTGTTTTTTAGACGCGGCAACTCTGGGTACGACTCTAGTGAGGAGTCGCCGGTGAATCGTGTGGTGAGTCGTCCGGCGACTTGCCATAACGTGATTGCCGGCCGTCGACGAACCCGATTCCTGAACGTGCTGAAAACTGGTTTTCCGGCTGCGCCGGCAACGCTTCACGGCCACGCAATAAATTGCGTCCCCGTTCACCGTTTTCGGATGGGAAGAACGCCGGAAACAGGACTTACCCTGGCTGAATGGCGTGAATTTTCTCGCTATGCACTTGCGTGCATACTCATGCATGCCTTAAAAACAGAGCCTGCGCGTTTCTGGCGGGTTTTCGGGTGGTTTGTTGCCTGTTTTACCGGTTTCCCGTCAGAAACGCCCTGAGGCCGTTTTAGCGGTGCGTACAATTATGGCTTTATGTTAAATCATTGCCGCAAACAGCCACGAAAAGCTTACTTGGCATCGGCTCTACTAGCCTGTTAAAACTCATATTTTGAACTCAATCATTTAAATTTCGTCTTTTCAGGCGTACAACTTCGATAACTAAAAATTTATGTGAAATAGATATTTATCCAACAGTTATGTAGATAAGAATAAAACATCAATATTTTTTTGAGAGTGTCAAGGAAGTTATAGTGAGAATTTTTCTAAAAGTATTGACAGATTCAAAGAAGATGAATAAATTTATACTGTTTATTTATACAGTTGTTTTTTTGTCAAAGAGGTAATGTTTATGGGTATTGAAAATTCAAATCAGGGGCCAGGATGGCATGATCATGATACTCCTTATGGCACTATTCACAGCTATGATGGTGATACTGGTACGTATGGAGGTGGTGGAACTGGAGGGAATGCTGGTGGTGGGCATACCGGTCTTACTGCAAATACATGGGTAGATATCGCGACAACAAAAGATTATAACGGTAGATATATGTCTATGTGTTTAAATAATCTTAAAGACCATGAAGGTTCAATTAATACAATGTATAGAGACTCTAAAGGTAATATTACCGTTGGTATTGGTCATTACCTTGGTTCTGCTGAGATGGCTCAGGCATTACCTTTTAATCGAACAAAAGTTATGCATGTGCATGGTGATGATCTTGAAAGTGAGGTCGCCGTATCTAAGTCTGATATAGCTTCAGCATTTAATGCATACAAATCAAACCCAAGAGATGTTCCTAGTATGCATCTTTCAAATGCTGATGTAATAGGTCAGTGTATTAAGGATGTTCAAACTACTGAAAATGGTTTGCGTGGACTTTACCCAGGTTATGATCGTTTTTCAGATCCACGAAAAACAGCATTGGTAGATATGGGTTTTAATCTTGGTATTCCTACGCTTAAGTCTAAATTTCCGAAGTTTAACGATGCAGTTAATCGTGGTGATTGGAATGTTGCTGCAGATGAAAGTCATCGAGATCTTAATCAAAGAGGTGATAAGCGTAATAAAGATACGGCAGATCAATTGCGTTATAATCGGTAATGATTTAGATTTACAACTCCTGCCATCAAATGGCAGGAGTGTCCTCACGATATTAAAACTAAGTCATGAGGTTTCTAATCTTATATTTTATGGGTGGTATTATGATTCGTTTTGTGATTGCTGCTTTTATTTCAATCTTGACAATTAAAGGAGCTTTTGCTGATATCAATGTTTTTATAGCGCCTAACGATCTAAATTATGAAACAAATTCTACTAGTGAAATTAATCATTATTTAGATGAGCTGAAAAAAAATAATACTAAAGTTGATGTTGATAAAGACCCAAAAATTAGCAATGAGTTAAAAAAATATATTGGTATTGTTAACGATAGAGTGTCTGATGTTTTCAGTGAAAGTGAATTTAAGAAGTATCGTGGCGATGTCTGTAAAATATCAATAACAACTGGGAATACGGCTCCATCTGATCCTGTTTTGACTCAAGTGTTTACTTATGATGAACTAGCTGATAATAAAAAACAATCATGTCAAAAATTAAATAATGAGCTAATAAAAAAAGTTGCTAAAGATAAGGGTTTATCATATCCGAAAGTTGTTAAAGATTATGGATCTTTATCAATTGATATGATCTTTTTATTTAAATAAAAATAAATTTACGGTGTTGTTTATGCCTTTTAAAAAAGTCTTTTCCAATTTCTATTTGTGTAATTATATTGTTGGCTGCCTGCCAAGCTAACTATATTAGGGACGTAAAAGGAGGAACTGTTGCTCCATCAGCTTCTTCAGATATAAGAACGTCGAGTTCGCAACCCATAGGATCTTCTTGAGATCCTTAGCGGATAGTCGTAATCTTTGCTCTGTAAACGAAAAAACCACCCGGCAAGGTGGTTTTTTCGAAGGTTCATTAACCGGCAAGTTTCTGAACCGTGGTAACTGGCTTTCGCAGAGCACAGAAACCGAATTAGTTCTAACAGTGTAGCTGTAGTTTACCTCACACTTCAACACTTCTTTGTTCTGCGAATGCGTTACCAGTGGCTGCTGCCAGTGGTGATAAGTCGTGTCTTTTCGGGTTGGACTCAAGTTGATAGTTACCGAAAAGGCGCAGCAGTCGGACTGAACGGGGGGTTCGTGCATACAGTCCAGCTTGGAGCGAACTGCCTACCCGGAACTGAGTGTCAGGCGTG
>NZ_CP033826.1:0-5907 GCF_003812845.1 Klebsiella sp. FDAARGOS_511
AAGTAGGGTTGCAGGCGCTTGCCGCTCTGTAATTCGATGTTCGGGATAACAAAATTCAGCTCAAGCCGTCCCTTGTCGCGGTGCTCCACCCACAGGCAGGCGTACTGGTCACGGTCGAGGCCAGGCAGCAGCGTGTGCTCCCATTCGTCCATCAGGCGTGATTTCTCGGCATCTGCAATGTCCGGCTCCTGAAACGACAGCACGCCGGAGGTATAGGCGCGGGCAAAGTCGCAGCCGTCTATCAGCTCGCGCACATGTTCGGGGTTGCCGCGCAGTACGCTGGCCTGTTCGCGCTGACGGTCTTTTCCAAGCAGGTAATCCACAGGACCACTGCCGGAACCTGCACCGCGTGAGTGAATTTTAACGATCACGGTTCTGCTCCAGCAGGTCGCCAAGCTGACGGTCAAGGCTGGTCAGTACGACGAGCAGCGAAGCACGTTCAGAAGGCGTCAGGGAATCAGTCTGGTTCAGGCGGCGGGCAATCTGGTTCAGGTTGTTGCCAATCCCGCTGACCTGTCGAAGCAGTTCGGGCGCCACATCAGGCACACGGCGCTTGCGTGAGGTGTGTTCACCCAGACCTAGCTGACGCAGCCACTCCGCAAGGTGAGTCCGGTCGCAGCGATCAAGCAGTCGCTGATGCTCGGTTTCGGTGAGCCGGATTTTGATCTCTTTCGTTCGCTTTTCCATAGGCTCCGCTGAGAGAAAATTCGCACCACCGTGAGAATTTTTCGCAGTGGATGCCAGGGGTTTCGGGGGGCGGCGAGCCCCCTGAACCAGTCACGGAGGCACCTCGATAGAGGGGACGCTGTGTGTACTGGCTTAGAGTATGATGCAGTATGTCAGATTATATACTGGCTGCAAAAAAAAAGCCCTCTGCTAGAGAGGGCTGTTATCTGATATAGGCTTGTTATGGTCTCACCTAAAGTGAGAGGGAATCGAGCTCGCTTTTGAGACCTTCTAGTTTGGCCTGGCTTTCAGTAACCATCGTTTTGGCACAGGAGAGGCAATAGTAAGATTCACCTTGCGTCGAATTCTTTACGCTTAGCCTGAACTCACCTTTTGTAATCACATGCTTTTTGTCATGTTTACAGGTGGTTTTCCTAGAGGCAACCTCAAACTTGGCGCCAACAATAAGAGACTTGAATTTAGCCATTAGACCATTCCTGTCGGATGTCTTCTGCAAGGTTAGGCACAGCTGATTTAGCTTCATCAACCTGCTCTAAACTAAGATTTTCTCTATCACCGCTGTTACACCCAATATGTTCGTTAACTCGATTATGCAACTCTCTTACAACCCATGAGTAGTTATCTTGAGACTTGTTGAAATTTCGGCCTTTCGGTTTGAACCCAAGTTGATTAATGAGCAAGCCCGCATGATGATTAACAAGATCGTTAATAGCCTGTCTTCCAGCTCTTCTCTGATCTTGTTTGCTCAACCTAGACCTACGCAAAATCTCTATCGCCTCATTAGTTGTCATACCTAAAGATGCCAGTTCTTTTTTAAGCTCTTGGAAATCTCCGATTGGATCTAACTCGGAAGCCGTTACACCATCAGTGCTAGTAACCTCGACAGGTATAAGCTGGTTACTACCCCCTGTCTCATCAGGATCCCTGTCACTTGTGCCATCGGAGCCAAAATCAACATCTTCAACTTCTGGTAACAAGTCAGCGAAGAAGTCCTGATCGGCCTGACTGAAATTCCTAAAGTCACTCCACCGATTGGCAATGTTTGCACCAACATGGAAAACAACAACTCCTCTGTTAACTAAATCGCCGGGGGAATTTTGTTTTACTACTCGCATTACTCGGCCAACAAACTGAACAAATGGGCTCAAATTAGAAAAAACGCTACCAACCATAGCTACAGATAAAAATTTGTGGTCAAACCCTTCACCAAGCATTTTCGATTGAACAATAACGTCTAGCTCATGATTCTCTAGTTTAGAGAAAACCCTATCATTAACAGCCCCATCTTCGTTAGAGTGAACATAATCAGCTCGTAGGTTTCTAGCCAGAAATGCTTCTTTTATCTGAATGCAATGACCGTAATTCAGTGCAGATGCAATGATTTTTAACCTTTTTTCCCCAGACTCTTCTCGAAGTCTATTTAGTTCCTTAATAGAAAGATCTACCAATGTACTAAGTGTTTCATCAGACATGAGAACGCCGCGCCTAAATGATGCTTCTTCCTCACCTAATCTTTTAATATCCTCAGGGTTTGTTAAGGTTATTTCATTACCATCACTATCAACATATACCAACTTTGATGGACTAATCATCTTGGCGTGAAGCCTTTTAATATACCCTTCCCTAATTGCTTCAACCACAGGGAAACTATATATAATTTCACCGCTCATCAACTGGCCATCACTCCTCATTGGAGTGGCGCTATAGTTTATCACCTTCGCATTTGGGAACTTTTCTTTAACCTTAACCCATGTGCTTGCCTTGTTGTGGTGGGCTTCATCAACAATAATCAAATCAAAGAAGTCAGCATCCAACTGCTCAAGCCATTTATTCTCATCTCCAGCTATTTGTTGGATATTGGAAACGACAATATCACTTGACCTAATGTCGTGTATATTAGTCTTACCACCTGCCTCAATTATGCAAACTTCTGGATAGTCATCTACCAAATCAAAAAATTCGCACTTGTTGTAAAAATTATCAGGCTCATTAAACTTCATGTCTTTAGCTAACTGGTCTCTTATTTTTTTACCAGGCGCAATTATAAGAACACGGCTAGATTCTGTTGCATATGGAGTTATTGATATAAGACCAGACTTCCCGCAACCAACCGGCAGTATGAGCCCAACTTCTTTCAATTCTTTTTTTTCGTAGTGTTCTCTTATCTTACCGAATGCCTCGGTCTGTGGTCTTCTTAACTTGTGTTTAGCTGTGATGTCTTTTTTTTCAAATGCCACTTTTTTTCTTCCTTCTGTAGTAGGTAGCTCGGCTGATCCCCATGTCTAACCATGGTTCCAGAGTTCTTTCACTGAAATCATCTATATATCTTCCTCCGCCTCTACTCTTACTTCCTCCAATTCGCCCCCTCAATGATTGAATGGAAGATGAGTGAGTTTTCTTAACATAAGAAGAAAAGGTTTCTTTTGAAAAGTTTTTACCAGTCCACTTCGCAATACTTTTAGCTATCGCACTAACCTCATTTTCATCCAGAGGCGCTGCAAATTGCAGGTTATAAACGCAGGCACGTTCATAGCAGGCTTGTAGCCACTGGTCGTACTCAGGCCAGCCCTGACGGATGGCGCGATATGCCCACTTCCGGGTTCTGTCGAACAGGGTGCAGTTACGGCCTAAGCCGTAGTCGGCGACGATTTCTTTGTCATTCGCTGCGTTTAAGTCGAGAAAGTCGGCCAGCCAGTCCAGCGTGTAGAGTTCCGGCTGCCACACGGCAATTTTCCAGTGGCCGTGGTTCGGATTTTTGCAGATTAGACCTGAATACCCCGCGTCAGCCTCTAATTTTTTGCGTAGCGCGTTCTCCACGGCGGCAGCGTAGCGCAGAGGCTTCATTTTTCCGTCCGGCGCGGTGCGTATCGAGGTTTTCAGCGCATACAGCAGGTGCGCATGTCCGTTGTCGGGGTTGGTAATGGTCAGCGTGGGCGCGGGCGCGTTGCGGTCGCTCCAGTCGATGGCGGCACCGGCGCGATCAACGTCGAATCCCAGCCAGAACATGGCATGAGGCTGATTGAACTGGATATATTTCGCCAGAATGGCGCGTTCCTTACCGGCAATCCGTACACCAAAATGCAGATCGTCCGAAAAGTACGGCTTGTGCGGTAAGCGCTCGTTGAAGAGTTCGAGTGCAGCGTTATGCAATGCGCCCTGCGCTTATGGCGGTCTGTTGTCTGGCACGGTTCATGTGCTAATATCCTTTCAAGGTTTCGTACCTGGCCCTGGTTATCATGTCGCTCCGCCAAGAATGAGCATGATTTCCGGGGCTTTGTTTTTTCTGTTGCCGTTAAATTACACGCGAACGGCCTCGCATGTCGAATCCTTCTGTCACAACGGCTTAGTGCGCCGCCAGTTCCTGGAAGAATTTCGGATTCGCCTGGATGGTTGCCAGCACCTTCGCCGCCAGTCCGGTCGGATTACGGCGTCCGGTTTCCCAGCTCTTGATAGTGTCGAGGCTGGTTCCCAGCACTTTCGCCATCTCGCTCTGTGAAACGTTCAGCTGTGCCCTGATGGCCTTCACGTCTGCCAGCTCGTAACGGGTGACGCGGGCAGGCTCTCTGACGCCGTTTTTGATTTCAACGGCTTCTTCCAGCGATGCTTTCAGCTCGTCAAAAAAACTCATGTCACACCTCGTCTTTCAGTTGTTGGGTCAGCGTCTTCAGCGCGGCTTTCTCCGCGTCCGTCAGGCTGTCTTTGGTGCTTTTCGGGTAGGCCATCACCAGATAAATCACCTCGGCTGTGGCCAGAAAATAAATTACCCTCGCACTGCCGCTTTTTCCCTGATTGCCCGTCGCCATCCTGACTTTTCGCAGCCCGCCGGTTTTCTGGATGATATCGCCTTTGTCCGGCGACTCAATCAGCGTCTTTTGCAGCTCCCTGAGCTCTTCATCCGTGGCGATCTGTTTTATCTGACGGGTAAACATCGGGGTCTCGATAAACTCAATCGCGTGACTCACGGCTGTCTCCTGTTTTTAATGGAGTACATAGTACACCTAATTCTGATTCCGGAAAAGCGGTCACATCGAGGGGCCATAGTAGCGGGTCGGTTTTTTCTGCGGCTCCGGCTCTGGCTGCTGCTCACGCAGCTTCTCGGCGTAGGCGCGGTCGTGCTGCCTGATCAGCGCATCAAGCGGCTGACGTTCCTGCTCAAGCTCTCGACCTGCGCGCGCAAGCTGTCCACCTGACTGCTCAAGTGCTGACACACCCGGTCGCTGTGCGTGAGCGCCTGTGAGGTAGCCTCGAACATGTGCTGCAAACTGCTGTAGCTGTCCTGCCACGCCTGCTGCTGTTGCTCGTAGCTTGTCTGTAAGCTCTCTAAGGCGCTCAGAAGCTGTTTTTCCATCTCGGTCATGGTTTTGGTCGTCCTCAGTGTTAAAAACGCGCTGTGGCGTTTCAGGGCGCTCTGGAGGGGTTATTTCGCTGTGTATTTCACCACGGTGTTGTCGGTCGTCGACGTGTAGGTTTCCACGCCGTGCGCCTGCTTCGGCAGCACCACCAGGTAGGTGTTCCGGCGCGTGTCGTCGCTGTAAATCGTCACGCCCGCGCCGCTTTTCGCTTTCAGGTTCGCCAGCTGCTGGCTGTAGCTGTCCATCTCGCTCAGGCGCGAGGTGATGATCGTGCCCTGAAACCAGATTATCCCGCCCATGATGCCGATCAGCAGTGCGAAGCAGAAGAATATCCACGCCATCGCTGTTGAGACTGACTTCCTGAGCATGCCCGTCAGCCTGCCGTTCTGCTCGCGGATAGCGTTGCTGATGCTCTGCGAGCTTGATTGCAGTTCCGCGCTGATAGACGTCTCCAGCCTCACGAACTCGCGCTTCACGCTCTGCTCGGTATCCTGCGCCTGCTGCTTCGATTTCTCCTCGAAGCCCTTCGCCAAATTTAAAATCTCGCTCATAAATCATTCCTTTCAGCCGGATATTTCGGCCGCCGTCCGGATCGGCAATGCTGATGCTGCTTTTCGTTTCCCGCGCCACGGTCAGGCCGTAGCTTTCCAGCTGCGTCACTACGTCCTGCCGGCTGCGGATCACACCCTGCTGCATCAGGTTCATCAGGCCGGCGGTGATTTTCTCTGCCGCCTGCTGTTTGTCGCGGGGCAGATCGCTGGCCTGCGTCAGCGGGCGGCGGTAAGTCGGGTCGTTCGGGTCGCGCAGCCCCAGCCGGTCGTTGGTCAGGGTCTGCCATGCGTTGACGCGGGGGCGGTCGGCGCGGTCA
>NZ_CP033827.1:0-4096 GCF_003812845.1 Klebsiella sp. FDAARGOS_511
GGAACTGGAAAAACAGTTGCTGAGCGCATTAGAGCAGCTACAGCAGGACTACTCGAAAAGGCTGGACGAGTGGGAGAGCGCCTTCGCGGAATGGCGGACGATGTGTGGTCTTATGCAACGGGAGAACGCAGCGCTGAGCGAGCGCGTCACGGACTTGAGCACGCAGGTGCTGAGTTTAAGCGAGCAGCTGCGCCGGTTGTCGTAAGGCTGAACGACATCGAGGCACACCGGGAGCAGGAGCGCGCAGCGCAGCACCAGAAAGCGCTGGAGCTGGAACGATCGCAGCGTCAGCAGGAGTATGACGGTCCGTCGCTGTGATAACCGGATAAAACGGGGCTTTCATTGAGGATCTGCGCCGAAACCCGGTGCCATTCACCCGGCTGCATGGCTATGCAGTCGGGTGAGATTTATCAGGCGCAGAATGCACGGTTTGCGGGGTGGTTTACTGTCGGTTTTGCAGGACTGACGCCGCATTCGCGCTGAACCCGTCCGGAGAGGTGCGGGCAAGGGATGTTATGGTAAAAGCATGATGCCTGGCGGGTACGGAAAAATTGTGGCGACCGAGCCTGCAGACGCAAAAATCCGGCCCATACTTATTCGTCTCCTTCATCAGGAATGCAGTACTATCCAGCCACTGCAGGTATTTGGCCCCCAGCGGGGGCTTTTTTTGCCTGTTGTTGGGGCAGATAAAGAAAAGGGCCGCATTAGCGGCCCTTTTCGGAGAGAGCGATGCCTCAATGCGGAATTTCAGAGACTTCTTTAACGTCGGCTTTATTGATCTGCTGTTTGACACCATTTGCGTCTTTATAGCCCAGCAGGCCTGAGTCTGATTCTGTAGGCTTGCCGTCGCTGACAATTGTACGCCCGTCGTTGGTGTGGATGGCATAGCTTGTGCGCGTGCAGCCGGTTAGGGCTGAAAGCGCAACTGCCGCTGCGAACACTGAAACAAAAATCTTTTTCAAAGCCAGCTCCTTTTATCCGTATCAGTTGTCTAGTTCACTCATGTTGGTAATTTTGTCACGGTTGATCTGTTCGGTTCGGCCTGTATGGGCATCTTTGTAGGATACTAATCCCGTATCACTGTCAACTTTGGGTTTGCCGTCTGTAACGATAGTGCGATCATCTGTGGTTTTTATTTCTTGGTTTGAAGAACATCCAGCAGCGGCAAAGGTCACCAACGCGACCATCATGGCCGCCAACAGCGTTTTTTTATTCATAATAGGTTCCCTGCTTAAAGGTAAAGTGGATATGGTCACTAACCATCTAAGTATAGGTCGTTTTTTCATGCGAAAAGAGGATTGAATGGACAAGAATTTCGATTATTGCTGACAGAGCATGGAGAAAAAGAGGCTGTTTTACTGTTCGGAAAGAAATCTTTTGTTGCCGTGCCAGATACGCAGAACCTTTATGGTGGGTGTTATTACCTTTATTTAGAGGATGCTCACAAGAACGAGCTTTTAATTGAGTTAAACGAAAGTGATTTATACCCCGGTGGCGCAATAGAACTTCAACACAACGGCGGTCGGAAGATTCATTGCGAGATACTAAAAGTAAGGTGGAGTCGTTAACTCAAGTAATGTTTCCTAAGTATGTTGATAGGCAAACATAGTGGTAGTTAGTCTCTCTGAGTAAATGATCTTCTTGTGATCCTGTCGTTACAGTCGTAATCTCTTGCTCTGAAAACGAAAAAACCACCTGGGGAGGTGGTTTGATCGAAGGTTAAGTCAGTTGGGGAACTGCTTAACCAGGTAACTGGGTATACGAGACCGCAGAAACCAAAACTGTTCTTTCAGTGTAGCCTCTCTCAGGCCCATACTTCAAGACCTCTTAATTTGTCTCTCGTATACCTCCAGTTACTAATGGCTGCTGCCAGTAGCGATTTTTCGTGTCTTTCCGGGTTGGACTCAAGACGATAGTTACCGGATAAGGCGCAGCAGTCGGACTGAACGGGGGGTTCGTGCATACAGTCAATCCTGGAGCGAACTGCCTTCGCGGAACTGAGTGTCAGGCGTGGAATGAGAAACCGCGGCCATAACAGCGGAATGACACCGGTAAACCGAAAGGCAGGAATGCGGGGGAGCACGAGGGAGCCATCAGGGGGAAACGCCTGGTATCTTTAAGCCGCATCGGGTTTCGCCACCACTGATTTGAGCGTCAGATTCTGTGATGCTTG
This sequence comes from Klebsiella sp. FDAARGOS_511, assembly GCF_003812845.1. Taxonomy (NCBI): domain Bacteria; kingdom Pseudomonadati; phylum Pseudomonadota; class Gammaproteobacteria; order Enterobacterales; family Enterobacteriaceae; genus Klebsiella; species Klebsiella sp. FDAARGOS_511. The sequence goes on from NZ_CP033827.1 coordinate 2,174, forward strand.
TCAGGGGGGCGGAGCCTATGGAAAACCGGCAGCGGCGCATCCTTTCTTCCCCTCCTGCATTCACGTATTTCCCCGCCACGTCTTTATCCGTGAGTCCGTACCGCTCGCCGCAGCCGAACGACCGAGCGTAGCGAGTCAGTGAGCGAGGAAGCGGAATATCCACCGGGACAGGCATCAGCCTCTTACGCACCTGAGCCTCATCTCACAGTTTTCATGACTGACTATTTCATCCCGATTCCCGTCGTGCCACCATAGTAAGCCAGTATACACTCCGCTAGCGCTACGTGACTGGTTCAGGGCTGCGCCCCGAAACCCGCTAAATGCCACTGACGCGCCTGCGGCTTGCCCAACACCGCGCCGACCGGGAAAAGATTTCCCGCCCGTCCCGGCGTTATCAGGAGGCCGGATTGGCAGACAAACGCAGCAAAATGCTCACGATGTGGGTAACAGAAGATGAGCACCGCCGTCTGCTGGAACGCTGCGACGGTAAACAGCTCGCGGCCTGGATGCGGCAGACGTGCCTGGACGAGAAGCCCGCCCGGGCCGGCAAACTTCCCTCGATCTCGCCGGCGCTGCTTCGTCAGCTTGCCGGCATGGGGAACAACCTCAACCAGATTGCCCGCCAGGTTAACGCCGGTGGCAGTAGCGGTCTCGACCGCGTGCAGGTCGTCGCCGCGCTGATGGCCATCGATGCCGGACTCGAGCGGCTGCGGCATGCCGTACTGGAAAAGGGGGCTGACGATGATCGTTAAGTTTCATCCCCGGGGACGCGGAGGCGGTGCCGGCCCGGTTGATTATCTGCTGGGGAAAGACCGCCAGCGCGACGGTGCCAGCGTTCTTCAGGGGAAGCCGGAGGAAGTCCGGGAGCTTATCGACGCCTCGCCCTACGCCAAAAAGTACACCTCCGGGGTGCTGTCCTTTGCCGAACAGGACTTACCGCCCGGGCAGCGTGAAACGCTGATGGCGAGCTTCGAGCGGGTTCTGATGCCCGGACTCGATAAAGACCAGTACAGCGTGCTGTGGGTTGAGCACCGGGACAAGGGGCGGCTGGAGCTGAACTTCCTGATCCCGAACACGGAGCTGCTGACCGGCAAACGGCTCCAGCCATACTATGACCGCGCCGACCGTCCTCGCATTGATGCCTGGCAGACCATCGTGAACGGCAGTCTGGGGCTGCACGACCCGAACGCGCCGGAAAACCGGCGGGCACTGGTCACGCCGTCCGCGCTGCCGGAAACGAAGCAGGAAGCCGCTCAGGCGATTACGCGGGGTTTACTGGCCTTAGCCTCGTCCGGGGAGCTGAAAACGCGTCAGGACGTCACTGAGGCGCTGGAAAGCGCAGGTTTTGAGGTGGTTCGCACCACAAAAAGCAGCATCAGCATTGCCGACCCGGACGGGGGGCGAAACATCCGACTGAAGGGAGCCATCTATGAACAGTCTTTTAACGCTGGCGAAGGACTTAGAGCAGAAATCGAAAGTGCAGCAGCAGACTACCGGCGAGATGCTGAAAGCCGCATTCAGCGAGCACGAGAAGTCTGTCAGAGCGGAACTGAACGAAAGCGAGAAGAGAATCAGCGCCGCCATCCACGACCACGACCGGATGCTGTCCTCAGCCATGAGCCAGCGTACGAAAGGGATGCTGCGCATGGTCAGCCAGACGTGGCTGACCATCGTCCTGGTCTCCGTGCTGCTGATAGCCTCAAGTGCGGGCATTCTATGGTGGCAGGGGCAGCAGATACTCGACAATTACACGACCATCCGGGAGCAGAAGAGCACGCAGGCCATGCTGTCCGAGAGGAACAGCGGCGTGCAGCTCACGACCTGCGGAGAGGAACGACGCCGCTGCGTGAGGGTGAACCCGGACGCGGGACGGTTCGGAGAGGATTCGAGCTGGATGATACTGGCGGGGAAATAGCACATGAC